>NZ_LGCN01000118.1 GCF_001279005.1 Streptomyces caelestis | reverse complement strand
AGTCGCCGTAGGGGCCGTCGGGGTCCTTGCGGGACTCCTGGAACCACGGGTGCTGGTCGCTGGTGTGGTTCATGACGAAGTCGATGATCACGCGCATCCCGCGCTGGTGCGCCGCGTCGACGAACTCCACGAAGTCGGCGAGGTCGCCGAAGTCGGGGAGGACGGCGGTGTAGTCGGCGACGTCGTAACCGCCGTCGCGCAGGGGTGACTTGAAGAAGGGCGGCAGCCAGAGGCAGTCGACGCCCAGCCATTGCAGGTAGTCCAGCTTGGCGGTCAGGCCCTTCAGGTCGCCGATGCCGTCACCGT
>NZ_LGCN01000117.1 GCF_001279005.1 Streptomyces caelestis | reverse complement strand
CGGCGGTGATCGGTTTCGTCGCCGGCCGCACGGACCTGACGACCGGCATGGCGGTGGTCGCGGCGTCCGCCGTGCTGGTGGCGGTGTGCTCGTGGCGGGGCGCCCTCTCCGGGGGGGGGGGGCCGGGGGGGGGGGGGGCCGCAGGACCGCGCGGCCGGCCGCCGGGGGCCCGGTGGGGCCCGGGGGGGCGACCGGGGGGGGGCCGCCGGGCCCCGCCGCTGCGGCGGCGACGTAGAGACAGGGCGTCACCGTCGCCATGCCCAGGCCGACGCAGGCGAAGCCGATCAGCGCGGGCCAGGTGCCGCCGGTC
>NZ_LGCN01000116.1 GCF_001279005.1 Streptomyces caelestis | reverse complement strand
GGTGTGTTTCGCCCCCGCCGCCCCTTCCCTTCCCGTCCCCCCCGGGGGGCGGCCCCCGGCCCCCCCCCCCCCCCCACCCCGCAGGCGGTGGAGGGGAGGGGGCGGGGGGGGGGGGGCGGGGGGCCCCCCCCCCCCGGGGGACGGGAAGGGAAGGGGCGGCGGGGGCGAAACACACCAGGCCGATCACCCCGCCCCCTCCCCTCCCCCCCGTCACAGCTCAGGGCACCGCATAGAGCACCTCCCCCTCCGGCCCCCGCGCCACCACCCGCAGCCCGGCACCGGCCGGCTCCCCGGGCCCGGCCACGACCCACCGC
>NZ_LGCN01000115.1 GCF_001279005.1 Streptomyces caelestis | reverse complement strand
GGGCCAACAACTCACGGAAGGTGGGATCACCACCCACATCCGTCCGCAGGACCAACGTATTGACGAAGAAACCCACGAGATCGTCGAGAGCCTCATCCGGACGGCCCGCGACCGGCGAACCGATCGGAACATCCACCCCCGCACCACACCGCGCCAGCACGGTCGCCACAGCCGCCCGAGCGACCAGGACCAAAGTGGTCCCGGTCTCCCGCGCCAGCCCGGTCAACGCCACATGCGTGACGGCGGGAAAGGTCACCTCGTGGGTGGCCCCGCGATAGGAGGCGACGGCGGGACGCGGCCGGTCGGCCGGCAGCG
>NZ_LGCN01000114.1 GCF_001279005.1 Streptomyces caelestis | reverse complement strand
GCTGACGGCGGACGGCGGCCGGTTCCTGGAGATGGGCAAGACCGACGTCCGTGATCCTCGGTCGATCGACCGGGTGACCTACCGTGCCTTCGACCTCGGTGAGGCGGGTGCGGAGCGTACGGGGGAGATGCTGCGGGAGCTGGTGGGGCTGTTCGCCCAGGGCGCCCTGCGGCCCCTGCCGGTGACGGTGTGGGACGTGCGGCGGGCGCGTGAGGCGTTCCGCTTCATGAGCCGGGCCAAGCACATCGGCAAGATCGTGCTGACGATGCCGCCGCGCTGGAACCCCGAGGGCACCGTCCTCATCACCGGCGGCAC
>NZ_LGCN01000113.1 GCF_001279005.1 Streptomyces caelestis | reverse complement strand
CGGCGTCAGGAGGCGGTCAGCAGTTCAGGGTTGCGCTCCAGGGCGCGGGAGACGGCGGCGCAAGCGGCCTTGAGGTGCGCGGCCGCCAGGGCCACGTGGCACCCGGCCTGCGGCCCCGCGACCGCGAGGGCCCCGGCGACCGCGCCGGGCGCCGTCAGCACCGGGGCGGCGACCCCGACCGCGCCCGGCCCGCCGCCGACGGCCGCGAACCCCTTCTGCCGCACACGCGCCGACTCGACCTCCCGGACGCGCACGCCCCGGCCGGCCACGGTGTCGTCCTCGGCGCCGAAGGCACGGAACACCCTCGTCGCGGCCCGGTCGGAGGC
>NZ_LGCN01000112.1 GCF_001279005.1 Streptomyces caelestis | reverse complement strand
AGGACGCCGGCCGTGTGCACGACGGCGGTCAGCGGGTGTGCGTCGGGGACCGCGGCGAGGAGCGCGGCGGTGGCGTCGCGGTCGGCGGTGTCGCAGGCCGCGACGGTCACCTCGGCGCCCATTTCGCGCAGTTCGGCGGCGAGTTCGGCGGCGCCCGGCGCGTCCGGGCCGCGCCGGCCGGCCAGCAGCAGGTGCCGCATCCCGGAGGCGGCGAGGCGGCGGGCGAGGTGCCCGCCGAGCGCGCCGGTGCCGCCGGTGATGAGGACGGTGCCCTCGGGGTTCCAGCGCGGCGGCATCGTCAGCACGATCTTGCCGATGTGCTTGGCC
>NZ_LGCN01000111.1 GCF_001279005.1 Streptomyces caelestis | reverse complement strand
GCGCGGTGCCGTGGAGGGCGGTGACCTGGCGGGTGCCGCTGTGTGGGGTCTGGTGAGGTCGGCCGTCTCGGAGCATCCGGGGCGGTTCGGTCTGCTGGACGTCGAACAGGACGCCGGGCTCCCCGCCGGGTTGCTGGGTGCTGCTCTGGCGGTGGGTGGGGCCGAGGCGGAGGTCGCGGTGCGTGGTGGTGAGGTGCTGGTGCCTCGTCTGGCGCGGGTGTCCTCCACGTCTGGTGCGGAGGTTTCCGGCTGGGAGGTGGCCGGGGGCACGGTGTTGGTGACGGGCGGTACGGGTGGTCTGGGTCGTGTGGTGGCCCGTCATCTGGTGGT
>NZ_LGCN01000110.1 GCF_001279005.1 Streptomyces caelestis | reverse complement strand
TGCCGGAGGAGGCGACGCTGCCGGCCGACCGGCCGCGTCCCGCCGTCGCCTCCTATCGCGGGGCCACCCACGAGGTGACCGTTCCCGCCGTCACGCATGTGGCGTTGACCGGGCTGGCGCGTGAGACCGGGACCACTTTGTTCATGGTCGCTCAGGCGGCTGTGGCGACCGTGCTGGCGCGGTGTGGTGCGGGTGTGGATGTTCCGATCGGTTCGCCGGTCGCGGGCCGTACGGATGAGGCTCTCGACGATCTCGTGGGTTTCTTCGTCAATACGTTGGTCCTGCGGACGGATGTGGGTGGTGATCCCACCTTCCGTGAGTTGTTGGCCC
>NZ_LGCN01000109.1 GCF_001279005.1 Streptomyces caelestis | reverse complement strand
TGCCCGCCGAGCGCGCCGGTGCCGCCGGTGATGAGGACGGTGCCCTCGGGGTTCCAGCGCGGCGGCATCGTCAGCACGATCTTGCCGATGTGCTTGGCCTGGCTCATGAAGCGGAACGCCTCACGCGCCCGCCGTACGTCCCACACCTTCAGCGGGAGGGGCCGCAGGGCGCCCTGGGCGAACAGGTCGAGGAGTTCGCCGAGGAGTTCGCGGTTGCGCGCGGGTCCGGCCTCGCCGAGGTCGAAGGCACGGTAGGTCACCCGGTCGATCGACCGAGGATCACGGACGTCGGTCTTGCCCATCTCCAGGAACCGGCCGCCGTCCGCCGTCAGC
>NZ_LGCN01000108.1 GCF_001279005.1 Streptomyces caelestis | reverse complement strand
ACCGGCCTCCTGCACCCTGGACTGATGGGAGCGTGGGACCTCCTGCTCGCCGGACTGGTGCTCCTGCTCGGGCTGTGGGGAGTGCTGCTGCCGGGGGTGGGGGCGGTGGGCGGCGGTGACGGTCGGGGCCGGGGCGGGCGGCCGGTCCCCGGGGGGGCGGCCGCCGGGTCCGCGGCCCCGGCGGGCGGGGGGTCCCAGGGGGCGCGGGGCGGGGGCCCGGCGGGCCGGGGCGGGAGGTCCGCCGGGGCGGCGGGAGGGGCCGGGCGGGGGGCCGGGACCGGCGGGGCGGGGGGGGGGCCGGCCGGGGCGGGCCCGTCCGCGTCCAGCGCGCCGGACGCCGAGGCGAAGCGGTCGTCCAGGGAATCGGGCGCCGGTGCGGGGCCCGTGTCGCCGGTGGCGTCGTCGTACAGCCGCCCCCACCAGTCGTCCTCGGGACCGGTGGGCCTTCCCCCCTGCTGGCTCATGCCCCCGATTGTCCACCGCGCGGGCCGGAGGGAAACGGGGCATCGGGAAAATCCCCGCCCCGCGGCGCGCCCCGGACGGCCGGCCGGGTGAATAGTGGGACGGCTGTGCGAGGCGGGGCCGCCGGGACCGTTCCGTTCCGCGTTGTCCACCGGCCTCCTGCACCCTGGACTGATGGGAGCGTGGGACCTACCGGCCTCCTGCACCCTGGACTGATGGGAGCGTGGGACCTCCTGCTCGCCGGACTGGTGCTCCTGCTCGGGCTGTGGGGAGTGCTGCTGCCGGGGGTGCCCGGGTCGTGGCTGGTGTGGGCCGGGGTCCTGTGGTGGGCGCTGAAGGACCCGCGGCCCGTCGCGTGGTGGGTGTGCGTGGGGGCGACCGTGGTGCTGTTCCTGTCCCAGGTGGTGCGCTGGACGCTGCCGCCCCGCCGGCTGCGGGCGAGCGGCGACGACGCCCGGATGCTCGCGTACGCGGGCGGCGGCTCGTTCCTCGGTTTCGTGCTGCTCCCCGTGGTGGGCGCGGTCCCGGGCTTCCTCGCCGGGGCCTACCTCTGCGAGCGGCTCCGGCTGGGCCGCCGCCGCGAGGCGACGGCGGCGCTGTGGACGGCGATGCGCTCGGGCGGCTGGAGCGTGCTGACGGAGCTGTTCACCTGCCAGCTGATCACGGCGGCGTGGCTGGGCGCGGTCTTCTGGGGCTGACCCGCCGGCTCACGGCCGCAGCACGCCCTCGTGGGTGAGCAGCCGCACCTTCCGCTCCAGCCCGCCCGCGTATCCGGTCAGCGAGCCGTCGGCGCCGATCACCCGGTGGCAGGGGCGGACGATGAGCAGCGGGTTCGCGCCGATCGCGCCGCCGACGGCCCGCACGGCGGCGCGGGGCGCGCCGATCCGGGCCGCGATCTCGCCGTAGGACACGGTCGCCCCGTAGGGGACGTCGTCGAGCGCGGCCCACACCTTCTCCCGGAACGGGGTGCCGACGGCGCTCACGGCCAGCCGGAACTCCTTGAGGCCGCCGGCGAAGTACGCGGTGAGCTGCCGCTCGGCCTCGCGGAACGGTCCGGGGTCCCGCCGCCAGTCGTCCGCGGGCGTACGCCCGCCCTTCTGCCCGGGCACGGACAGCGAGGTCAGTTCGCCGGTCGGGGCGGCGGTGAGCAGCAGCGGTCCGACGGGGCTGTCCACACGCGTCCAGTACGTGGTCATCATCACTCCAACTCCCCTGCTGCGCGCAGGTGGTTCAGGGCGTACGAGCGCCAGGGGCGCCAGGTGTCGGGGACGCCGGGTCCGGGCGGGGCCACGTCCGGGTCGCCGAGCGCGCGGGTGCGGATCTCGGCGATCGTACGGGCGTCGAGGCCGGGGACGGCGGCCAGGGCGCCCTCGGCGTCGTCCCGGTCGGCGCCGGGGCCGAGGCGTACGGCGCCGTCGGCGAGGGCGGCGGTGAGTGCGCCCGGGGCGCCGTCGGGCTCGGCCCCGGCGAGGACGGCGGCTTCGGGGAACAGGTGGGTGAGGGTGCCGCAGGGGGCGTCGAGCCGCTTGCCGTAGCGCTGGACCAGCCGTGCGGCCTCGTCCCGGCCCACCAGCGCCCGCACCGCCAGTTCGTCCGGGTCGGCGGCGCCCGGTGAGCGCAGTCCGGGCCGGGCGGCGACCAGCGGGGCGAGGCGGGCGTCGGCGCCGAGCCGTTCGTCGACGGCGTACGGGTCGGCGTCCAGGTCGAACAGCCGCCGCAGGCGTTGGACGGCGGTGGTCAGGTCGCGGGGGTCGGTGAGGTGGACGCGGGCGTCGAGCCAGCCGCCGGGGCGGGTGCCCGGCCCGGTGTGCGGGCGTTCGTCCACGGCGGCGATGCCGGTGCCGTGGGGCAGGCGCAGGGTGCGCCGGTAGGTGCGGGCGCCCGGGGCGCCGCTCACGTCCTCGACGCCGGGGACGGCCTCGCGTTCCAGCAGGTCGAAGACGGGGCCCGCCTGGTAGGGGCCGCGGTGGGCGAGCCGCAGGGGGATTCCGGCGGACGGGGTGGCGGTGCGCGCGGCGGCCCGGCCCCGGCGGGGCGCGGCGGCGCGCAGCCCGCTGGGGGTGGTGGCGTACACGGCCCGCACGGTGTCGTTGAACTGCCGCACGCTGGCGAACCCGGCGGCGAAGGCGATCTCGGTGACCGGCAGCCCGGTGGTCTGCAGGAGCACGCGCGCGGCGTGCGCCCGCTGGGCGCGGGCGAGCGCGACGGGCCCGGCGCCGAGCTCGCCGGTGAGCTGGCGCTGCACCTGGCGGGCGCTGTAGCCGAGCCGTGCGGCGAGTCCGGCGACGCCCTCCCGGTCGACGACGCCGTCGGCGATCAGCCGCATGGCCCGGCCGACGACGTCGGCCCGCACGTTCCACTCGGCGGAGCCGGGCACGGCGTCCGGGCGGCAGCGCCGGCAGGCGCGGAACCCGGAGCCCTGCGCGGCGGCGGCGGTCTCGAAGAACCGCACGTTGTGCCGTCTCGGGGTGACGGCGGGGCAGCTGGGCCGGCAGTAGACGCCGGTCGTCGCCACGGCGAAGAAGAACGCCCCGTCGAACCGGGCGTCCCGGCTGCGCACCGCCTCGTACCTGCTGTCCTCGTCCTTCACACCGTCCAGTCTCCGCCGGCCGGGGAGCCCCGGCTGGCGGAAATCGGACAGGGAGGTGTGTCAGCTCGGGCGGCCCTGTTGTTTGGCCCTCAGCGCCGCCCTGCCGATGGCGTTCTTGCGCTTCCAGTCCCTGCGGAGCTCCGCACGGAGCCTGGCGTCGGTCTTGGCGACGATGTACTGGTTCTCCCGGAGCAGCTTGCGGTAGCTGTCCAGGCGGCGCTGCGGCAGGGCGCCGGTCCCGACGGCGTCGAGGACCGCGCAGCCCGGCTCGCTCTCGTGGGCGCAGTCGTGGAACCGGCAGTCCCCGGCGAGCTCCTCGATCTCGGCGAACACCTGGCCGACGCCGGCGCCGGCGTCCCACAGGCCGACGCCCCGCAGTCCCGGCGTGTCGATGAGGACTCCCCCGCCGGGCAGCACCAGCAGGTTGCGGGTGGTCGTGGTGTGGCGGCCCTTGCCGTCGACGTCCCGGACGCCCTGTACGTCCATCACGTCCTCGCCGAGGAGCGCGTTGGCGAGGGTGGACTTGCCCGCGCCGGACTGCCCGAGCAGTACCGACGTGCCGCCGGAGACCAGCGCGGTGAGGACGTCGAGTCCGTCCCCGTCGACCGCGCTGACGGTGAGCACCGGGACGCCCGGTGCGCTGGTCTCCACGTCCTGGACGAGGTGAGCACGGGTCACCGCGTCCGGCACCAGGTCGGCCTTGGTGAGGACGACCACCGGCTGCGCCCCGGACTCCCAGGCGAGCGCGAGGAAGCGCTCGATCCGGGCCAGGTCGAGTTCGGCGGCGAGGGAGACGGCGACGACGGCGTGGTCGACGTTGGCGGCGAGGATCTGCCCCTCGGACCGCTTGGAGGAGGTGGAGCGCACGAAGGCGGTGCGACGCGGCAGGTACGCGCGGACGTAGCGCGGGTTCCCGCCGGGTTCGACGGCGACCCAGTCGCCCGTGCACACGACCCGCAGGGGGTCGTGCGGGGTGACGAAGGCGGTGTCGGCGTGCAGGACGCCGCCGGCGGTGACGACGTCGCACCGGCCGCGGTCGACCCGGACCACGCGCCCGGGCAGCAGTCCTTCGGCGTCGTGGGGGGCGAACGCGTCCGCCCATGCGTCGTCCCAGCCGTACGGGGCGAGCGCGGAGGAAGTGGCAGGAGAGAGGTGACTCAAGGGGGTGGCCCTTCAGGTGGGTGGCCCCGGCGGCCGCGCGTACGCAGGCACGTACGCGGGCGGAGTGGAAGAGGTCAGCCGGTGGCCAGGGAGGTGGACGTGACGGATTCGCGAATGCGGGCAGCGCCCAGCGCAACGACAGTCATCGGTCAACACCTCCCGCTCCTCGCTCGAATCGGCACCCTCGACGGCCGGCAACCCCGGTCGCCGAACACCGTAGACCCACACTAGGGGTACCGCCGGCCCGGGTGCCACCACTTTTCTCGTCACCGGCCGGAAGGTGGGCGGGGAGCGGAGCACCCCCGCCTGAGTGGCACGATCCGCCGGCCCTGACGAATATGGAGGGCAGAGGGCGCTTGCGCCGGCTTCTGCGTCCGGGGGCGAGACGAAAGGCCGCGACCGAGCGGTCGCGTCGCGGCACGCCGACCGTCCGGGAAGTCCCCCGGACGAGCAAGCGGAGGGGCTCTATGAGGAGCAGTATCAGGCCTCCGAAGTTCAAGCTGGTCACGGGAGAGAAGCAGGAGGAAGGCCCGTTCCACCGGCCATGGGCCTCTCTGAAGCGTCCGTTCGTCTCCGGTTTCTGGCACGTCCGCGCGCGGATGCTCCTCAAGAGGGGCGCCACGGAGCCGAAGAGGTGGCGGAGTCGTCGTCTCAGCTTGATCCTCGTGCTGTCCGTGCTCAGCGTGGCCCTGCTGCTCTGGTTGATCAGGGCGGTGTGGGCGTTGGTCGCCACCTCCCTGAAGTCGTCGACGACGCCTGACCGGAGCGCTCCGCCCCCGGGATGGAAGGGGCCGGGGGGATTCGATCCGGACCGGGTGTGCAGCACCATCGGAATGTCCTGCGGCGCCGTCACCGGTGTGGTGACGCCACTGGTGGTACTGGCGGCGTCGACGATGCTGTTCCTGGTCTGGAGGGTGATGCGGATCCGCAGGTACTGCCGGCACGAGGTCAAGCGACACCCCACCCGCTACGTACCGACGGCGGGCAGCCTTCTGGGAGAGGTCGTGGGCCGCGACCGGCTCTGCACCGCGATCATGAACAACCTGCGGGACAACGCCGTTCGCCGCCCCCATGTCGTGGTCGGAGAAGTGGGAACCGGCAAGACCGCGGTACTGGTCCGGCTCGCCCAGAAGCTG
This sequence comes from Streptomyces caelestis, assembly GCF_001279005.1. Classification (GTDB taxonomy): domain Bacteria; phylum Actinomycetota; class Actinomycetes; order Streptomycetales; family Streptomycetaceae; genus Streptomyces; species Streptomyces heliomycini. The sequence continues at coordinate 145,846 of NZ_LGCN01000108.1, read as the reverse complement.
GCGGAGAAGGGGGCTGTCCCCATCCCGGTCCAACTGCGGGACGCACAGAGGGCACTGGACTTCTCGGAACTGGCACGGACGCGCTTCGAGGAGATCGTCAAACCGAAGGCCCGGTCCAGCGGCGAGGTCGACCGCATCTGGCGGTGGCTCCGGCAGCGTCAGGACCGGATCGTGGTGCTCGCCGACGGTCTGGAGGAGGCGCTGAACCACGAGGAGGTGAGGGGAGAACGTGACAATCTGATCCGGAACGCCATCCGGAAAGCGGGCGAGGAATGTCTCCCGCTGGTCATCGCCTCCCGGCCGCACAACCCGCTGCGGGCCATGCAGGCGGCCATCACGGAGCTCGAGCCACTGAACGCGGAGGCCGCGCTCGAATACATCTCCGCCAATGGAACCTGGCGTCAGGACATCCCCGTGCTCGACGAGATCGTCGAGGTCGCGCGGATGGCGGACTCCCCTTTGTACATGCGTGTCGCGAGGGACCTGCACGCACATGAGCTCCTGCAGAGCCTGTGGCATGGATTCGACAGCGAGACCCGTAGGGACAGCTGGGGCGTGCGCGCGGGTCTCCTCGACCAATGGGTGGAGGCCCTGGCCGAGGGCATGGTGCACCCGGAGCTGCCGCTCAACGAGGGGACGAGGAGGGCGGTGATCGCCTATGTGTCCGCGCTCGCCTGCATAGGCCTCGCCTCGGACCGTGCCGACATCGCACTCGCGGAGCTCGATCCCACGGCTGCCGGCCTCGTCGACGCCCGGCCGGACGGTCTGTCACCACCGCAGCCACACGAAGGGCGATGGAACGACCTCGTCGCCGCGGAGCTGGACCGGTACATCGAGGAACTCCTGTGGGTACCGCACTGCTTCTCCGGAACGGCGGAGTGCCTGGAGGGGCCCTCGATGGACGTCCAGCTGGCAGCGACCTGGGGAACCCGTATGGGTCTGCTCCAGGAGACCGGACGATCGGTTCGCTTCCAGCACAGTGTGCTGCAGGCCTACCTCGGCTCCCGCTATCTGCAATCGATCGTCGAAGCGGCACTGCCGGTGCCGGAATCCGCTGGTGGGCGCCTGCGCCACGCCTCCGCCCACCTCGCGTCCCAGGGCGGTGCCGGAACCTTGGTGGAAACGTACTGGGACCATAGGGCCCTCCGCGAGGCCGTACGTCTCGGCGGCCGGGAGCTGCTCATCGCACTGACCCTCTACTCCCGTTCGGCGCGCCGCCGTTGCGGGTGCTCCGACGGCCGGGTGCGGCGGGACTGCCCGGTCGCTCTGATGCGCGAACTCCTGGTCGACGAGGCACGGAAGCTGCTCGGGGACGCCGATGCCGCGGAGCAGTTGGCCGCGCGGCGCAGCCGGCAACTCCGCGACCAGCTCCATCTCGCCGAACACGGAAGCCCCAGGGCGAGGGCCATGGAGCTCTACGGCACCGCCGTGGAGATCGACAGTGTCGACGCCGTCCCTCGGCACGAGGAGGTGACGGAGGCGCTGTGCCATGACTGGCTGCGGCTGAGCCGGGGAGAGGACGCGGCCCGACTGCGCGAGGCGAAGCTCTCCGCCGTCATGAAGTGCGGGGCGGCCGCGCGCCGCGTGGGGCGCTCCGGCCTTCGGGTCGATTACACGCGGCTCATGGACATCTGCCGGAAGGAGCCCGATGACCAGGTGCGGGTGGCCATCGCCCAGGAGGTCGGAAGCGGGGGGCAGCAGGCCTACGCTTCCCTCGCCGACCGGCTTCGCCGGCTGCCCAGTGCGGTGAAGGTGAAACGGGCGGCGAACGAACCGGAGAGCGACGGCCTCGACGGCCGGACTCGGGGGGTCTCCGCCCGTTCCGGGTGTCCAGGTGACGACGGGCCCCACACGGATCAGGGCCGAGCCCGGCACGACCGCATCCGGGTCGAGGACGAAACACTGGGGGAACTCCAGGAGTGGCGCGGTGAGACCGTCCAGGCCTCGCTCCTTCCCCTGCTCGCCCTCTCGACGGGACGGGCGGACCACGCCCACAGCCCTCTGCATGACCTGCAGAAGTGGATCGACGTGGCCATCGGGGAGGAACGGGGCCGGAACCGGCTGTTGGTGTCGGGCCATCACACGGAGCTCGGTATGGCGCTGGCCCAGGGTTTCAAGTACGCCGCCAACCGCAGGCCGCTCAAGAGCTCGGGAACGGACACCGTCCGGGAGAGCCTGAAGGAGAAGGCGCGGAACATGCTGAACCGGACGTCGTTCTGGTACACGCGGCTGACACTCGTCCAGGCCCTTGCCCTGTGGGAACTGCCGGACGATGTCTCCGCGGACCAACCGATGAGCGGCAGGGGATCGATCGGTGCGTGGCGGCCCGACACGTCGGGCCGTCAGGAACATCCGCTGGTCCGTGCGGCCACGGGTCTCGCGGTCCGCGCCCTCCAGACCCGGCGCCCGGAACGGTTCCTGTGGATCGACGAGGCCGCCACGGTCGGTGTGATCGGCACCGAGGTGTGTCTTCCGTACGAGCAGCGCGCCCACAACCTCTGGATCCCGCCGTCGACGGGATGGAGCACACTCGATCCCACGGCTCAGCAACTGCTGGCGGACGTCGTGCTGCTCCTCGCCCTGGAAACCGGCCGCCACCGGCCCACGAGGCAGTTCCGTGCCCTGGGAGAGCGGACGGCCCGCCGCTGCCCTGCGCAGCTCCCCCACTGCCTGGCGAAGGACCGTTCCCTTCTCGAGCCCGCGCCGTCGACGGCGGGTGACTCGAACAGGCCCCAGCCGGGCGCCCCGGACGCGGGGCGGCACTGCGCGGAGAAGAAGTGCGGCATGCGGATGTGTCCGTACCCGAGGAAGGTGGAGGCGCTGAGCATCGAGTTCAGCGAGGTCTTCTGTCTGCACCAGCGGGAGCTGCTGGAGCTGCGGCAGCCGCGGTCATGGCTGTACTGCCGCTTGCGGCAGGCACCCTGGCAGCGCCACGTCCCCATCGTCGACATGCGTCGCTTCTGGGACCGCATGCAGGACCGGGCGCGGGACGTCCATTCCGACAAGGACGACCAGAGCTGACGCCGGCGCGGCGGGCCGGGCGCCCGACGGTCAAGGCGTGTCCGGCTGATCATGTGGCTGATCCTGTACCGATCCGGTCCGGGGGGTCGGGAGGGACACAAGGAAGCGCCGGGCCTGAGGATTCTTGGCGCGCCGGCCCTGGTAGAACAGTGACCGGTGGGTATCCAGGAGCGCGAGCGCAAGCTGTACCGGCCGCTGCGGCGGGCCGGCCTCGAAGTGATCCCGGACGCCGTGCCGGACGGCACGATGCCGTTCGTCTTCGGATATCGTCCCACGGACATCGTCGGCCGCTTCTCCCACCGCTACGAAACCCCACGGCTCGTCGAGCGTCTCAACGAGGACTGGTACGACCTGGCGGTCTCCTCCGGCCTTCTCGACCACCGGCGCGAGTTCCTCGTCCTGCTTCCCCACGGCACGCACACGCACCAGGCCGCCCTGCAGAAGCGGAGCCGGCTCTATGGCCGCCGTGCCGCACCGGAAGTCTGGACCCGGGTCCGGCTCCTGGACCGCTGGGACCTCATGGGCCGGGGTGCGGCATCGGCGTTCCTCGGCATACGTGCGGGCCACCCGGGCTTCGGCATGATGGCGCTCGACAGCAGCGTGTACATCAGCTGCTCGACCGGCGAGGTCGGTGTCGACGTGGTCGCAGTGCGCCACCCGGCCCGCTCCGAGAACGTCCTGCAGGAGCTGGAGTGGTACGCGAATTGGGACTATCCCCGCGCCGACAAGGAGTTGCAGAAGCGGATCGCCGTCTGGCTCGCGGGCCGCGCACAGGGGACCGTCAGCCGTTCCGGCCGATGACCACGCCTCCCGACGGCGAGGTCGGCAAGATGGTCGCCCTCCAGCTGATCATGTGACTACTCCGTTGCCGACTCGTTCACGTGGTCATGGGGCGGGGTGACCCGACAGATGCCGAATGGGAGCGGCTTCGGCCATTTCTGCCGGTCGGTAACGGTCGTTGCGGCAGGTGGCGGGATCACCGGCAGGTGATCAACAGGATTCCGCACCGGGTGCGGACCGGAGTGCGGTGGCGTGACCTGCCCGAACGGTTCGGGCCGTGGAAGACGGTCTGTGAACGCCACCGCCTGTGGTCGGGTGATGGCACCTGGGAACAGCTGCTCCAGCAGGTCCGGGCCGCGGCCGACGCGGAGGGTGAGATCGACTGGGACATCTCGGTGGACTCCACCATCGTGCACGCACATCAACATGTGGCCGGCGCTCGCACCGATCCGCCTCCGGAACTCTCCGCAAGGGGGCCGAAAGGGGGGAACACCCGGACGAGACACCGTGGCAAAGCTTCGCCGACCGCCTGGTGGAGGTGGTGCTGGAGGTGAGGGCCTGGGCCGCTCACGCGGCGGGTTCACCAGTAAGCTCCACCTGAGCGGGGACGGACGCTGCCGTCCGCTGTCCCTGATCGTCACTCCAGGTCAGCGGGCCGACTGTACCCAGTTCATCGCGGTGCTGGAGAAGATCCGAGTCCCCAGGCGCGGCGCAGGTAGGCCACGTGTGAAACCGGGCAGTCTCGCTGCCGGCAAGGCATACGGCAACGGCCCCGTCCGTAAGCACCTGCGACGGTGGGACATCCGCCACACCATCCCGGAGAAGAGTGACAGCCAGGCCGCCCGTCCACGCAAGGGCTCACGCGGCGGACGGCCACCCGGTTTCGACAAGGACCGCCGCAAGAAGCGCAACACCGTTGAGCGGCGATCAACCGCCTGAAGCAGTTCCGGGCGGTCGCCACTCGCTACGACAAGCGCGGCTATGTCTTCCTTGGCACCGCCATAGCGTCAGCCCTTGCTATCCGGCTTCGAATGTGACCAGTCGAACACATTCCTGGTGTTTGTCGAGCCAGCGGCGTGCCGCGATGCTCAGCGGCGGCTCATCCGGCTCGCCCATGTCGTCCATCGTGCCGTCCGTCAGTGCCTCGGCCCACCGGCGGAGAACCTGCGAACGATGCGGCGCCTTCAGCACGGAGGTGCTGATCGCGTGCTCCCACGTCGTTGCGAAGCACAGCACGTTCCCGTCGAGCGAGAGCATGCGGAACTCGGGGCGGCAGCGTGCGCTGCCGAGCAATCCGGCAGCACCCTCGCCCATGAGGTCCCACTTGCTCTGCAGCTCGACGCAGTGCCACCGTGCGAGGCGGTTCTCGTCGGGCTGGAGCGCGAGCAGGAACCTGCGGTCGGTCTCGGAGAAGAGCCCTCCTTCGACCGACAGCCGGTACCAGTCGGCGTTCGCCTTCTCGTGCAGCTTCGGCTCGAGTGCGTCCAGCATGGCCTCGACGCGCCCTTCCTCGGAAGGGCAGCTCGGTGCCTGTCCGGTGACGATGGGGGGAATGAGCCCTTCGGGCTCGGTCCATCCGTCCACGATCCGCAGGCCCGCTGCGGCGAAAGACCTCATCAATCCCATCATGCAGTATCCGCTGATCAGCACGCGGGGCAGGGCCGTGCTCGGTTTCGCACCTGGGCCGTTGCCGCCCGCTACGGCAGACGCGGCCATGCGTTCCTCGGTACCACCGTCGCAGCGATTGGGGTCATCCCGCTCCGCACGTGATCGGCCGGACAAGTCCTAGCCGACGCAGGGGCGGCTGTTCAAAGTGATGTCGGTGGGCGGGGTGTTCGTGCCGTGCCAGGACGCGAGGAAGCCGAGGGCGAGCTTTCCGCCGGCCGGGACGGTGCGGTTGTAGTCGGCGGCGGTGGCGGTGACCCGGGGGCCGTCCTGGCTCACCGACGCGTCCCACATCTGGGTGATCCGCTGGCCGTCGGGGAGGGTGAAGCCGACGCGCCAGGTGTCGAGGGGGTCGCGGGTGGTGACGGTGACGGTGGCCTGGAAGCCGTCGGGCCACTCGTTGACCAGGTCGTAGTCGGCCCGGCAGGCGGCCGGTTCGCCGGGGGCGGTGGTTCCGGGCGCGGCGGCGGTGGAGGAGGTGCCCTGCGGTTCGGGGTCGGGGGCGGGGTCCTCCCGGCCCGGAGTGCGTTCGGGGGTGTGTCCGGCGGACGGCTCCGGGGACGGGGTGTCCGGAAGGACCGTGGGGGCGGGGGGCAGGGAGGGGCCGGGGTCGGCCACCGGTTGCCGGTCGGCGTCCGGGGGCGCGGCGCCCTCGTCGGCCGTGTCGCCGAACGGCATCAGGGAGACCGCGAGCGCGAGCAGGGAGACCAGGAGGGCGGCGACCAGCAGTCCGTGCCGGGCGAGGCGTGTGCCGTCCGTGCCGTCCGCCGGGCCGCCCGCGTCCGGGTCGGCCCGGTCCGGGCGGCCCGCTCCGAGCCGCACCTCGGCGGCGCGGCGGCGGCGTTCCAGATAGGCGAGGCCGCCCCAGCCGATCACCCCGCCGGTCAGCGCGCCGGGCAGTCCCCCGCCGTGCAGCCGCAGGCAGGCCGCGGCCTCGGCGCACCGGTGACAGGTGGCGAGGTGCCGGGAGAGGTCGTCGGGGGTGTCCGCGGCGGGCGAGCGGGTGACGGCGTCGAGGAGCCGGGCGTAGCTGCGGCACTCGGCGTCCAGGGGCGAGTCGAGGTGGTTGCGGTGGCAGCGGTCCCGGAACAGGCGGCCCACCTGGGCGAGTTCGTCGGCCGCGGTGGCGGGGTCGAGGCCGAGCCGGCGGGCCACCAGGGGCAGCGGCAGGGCCTCCGCCTCGGCCAGCCAGAGCAGTTCGGCGTCCGCGGGCTGCAGATCGCGCAGTCCGCGCAGGGCGACCGGGCGGTCCAGGGGCGGGCCGGTGTAGCGGGCGGCCTGCTCGGAGTGGAGCCACAGGCGCAGATCGGGGTCGAGCTTGTGTCCCTGTCCCGCGTCCTCCCAGGCGGCCGCCGTGCTGCGGACCGCCGTCAGCAGCAGGGGTATCCGGGGCAGCCGGGAGGGACGGCGGCCGTGGCCGCGGACGGTGCCCGACTCCGCCTCGCGCAGCTCCCGTATGCCCTGCGCGAAGGCCTCGCGGGCCAGTTCCGCCGCGGCGGCGGATCCGGCCGTGCACAGGTCGGCGTAGGAGAGCGCGGCGTCCCAGCACTCGGTGAACAGCGCCGCCTCGGTGGCGTCCTGGGGGCTCGGCAGGTCGGGCATGAGACTCCCGCATCACGAGCGAGGTCAACTCGCCATAGGGGCAGTGGAGTTGGGGAAACCTCGCGGCAGTGGCAGAGCTTTTCACGTCCCCGACACAACTGACAAGCGCTTCCCTCACTTTCCGTGGCGGCGCCGCGACCCCCCGCAGGGACCATACGCACGGAAGGCCGGAACGTCTCGGTTCCGGCCTTCCGCGTGCGACGGGGCGCTGGAGCCCCCGGGTGTCTCAGACCGCCTCGGCGGACTCCCGCGCCGGGAGGCTGTCCATGAAGGAGCTGACCGAGAACACCGCCTGGCCGGGTCCGGGCGGGCCGTAGCCGGGGGGCGAGGAGAGGCCGAAGTCCTCCATGGTCTGCCGGTACGCCTGGAGCAGCCGGATGTGGTACTCCAGCGGGGCGCCCTGCGGGTTGGCCTTGCCGAGCGGGGTGGTCGGCTCCGGGCACCAGGTGGTGAAGCGGGGCGTGATGCCCTGCGACATGAAGAAGCGCAGGCCCTCGGTGGTGGAGGCGATGGCCTCGTCGACCGTCTTGAAGCCGAAGGGCTCGGCCATCTCCACGCCCGCCACGAAGTTGGGGATCACGTTGCGCGCGCCGAAGATCTCCGCCGAGTCGAGGATCCGCCGGTGCCACTCGTCGCGGCCGACGTAACGCTCCTTGCCGGGGCAGTACATCTTGAACAGGTACTCGTCCCACACCTCGTAGTTGGGGTGGTAGATCTGCACGCCGTAGTCCTTGAAGCGCTGCACGTCGTCCCTGGGCAGCGCCTGGGCGACGACCTTGCCGATCCAGCGGCCGGGGAAGCGCTCCTCGATGGCCTTGGCGTAGTGGCCGTAGAAGTCGGCCTCGTCGCGTCCGGAGACGGTCTTGGTGATGGCGCCGCCGGTGAGGGTGTAGGCCGTGGACGCCTTCGCGGTGTCGTACCGGTCGATGATCTCGAGGGCCTCCAGGACCTCCTCGACGTCCTTCACCCCGGTGTAGGGCCGGCCGGCCGCCTTGTGCTGGCGCCAGTTGTGGTTGATGTCGCAGTACTGGCACTCCTCCTTGGCGCCGAAGTACTGGCAGACCCGGAAGACGGTCAGGTAGATCAGGTAGCCCCACTGGATCGTGGGGGCGACCTCCATGACCGACTTCCCGTTGGACAGGGTGTGCCGGTAGTACTCGGGCATGGGCGGCACGCCGACGTCCGAGATCCGCCTGCCGTCGAGGTAGAGGCCGAGCATGCCGTGCTCGTCGGCGGCGACGCGGTAGGGGGAGGCCGGGTTCACGCGCACGGACACGACCGTGCGGCGCAGGTCGTACGGGCCTCCCGTGAGGATGATCTCCTCCGGCGGGCGGCGCAGCGCGGCCTCGCCCAGCTCGGGCAGGGTGCCGTGGTCGAAGGAGAAGATGAAGTACGACTTCGGTTTGACCTCGCCGCCCTCGTTGTCACTGAGCGCGGACGGATCGAAGGCCACGCCGCCGCGCAGCAGGTCCTCCTTGAAGACGGCCTCGCGCGGCACCTGCGGGAACCGCTCCATCAGATCCTCGACCAGCGCGGTGCGGCTGCCCATCGACGTGTCTCCTCCCGGTTCGGACGTACGACTCCTCACGGTATGCCCCCGCGGGGACGTCCGGGGTGGCGGGTCCCCCCACACGGCGTGGACCACTCACGGGATAGGTTCCGGCGGGGGACCTTTTCGGTCCCGTGCGTCAGGAGGGACGAGCGATGGCCGAGACCGTGACCAACTGGGCGGGCAACATCACGTACGCCGCCGGGGAGCTGCACCGCCCGCGGAGCCTGGACGCGCTGCGGGAGCTGGTCGCCGGGAGCCCGCGCGTGCGGGTCCTGGGCAGCGGGCACTCGTTCAACGAGATCGCCGAGCCCGGCGAGGGCGGCGTCCTGCTCTCCCTCGACGCGCTGTCCCCCGGGATCGACGTGGACACGACCGCCCGGACGGTACGGGTCGGGGGCGGCGTGCGGTACGCCGAGCTGGCGCGGGAGGTGCACCGGCACGGGCTGGCGCTGGCGAACATGGCGTCGCTGCCGCACATCTCGGTGGCCGGCTCGGTCGCCACCGGCACGCACGGCTCCGGCGTCGGCAACGGTCCGCTCGCCTCGTCCGTGCGCGCGGTGGAACTGGTCACGGCGGACGGCGGCGCGGTGACCGTGGCGCGCGGCGACGAGCGGTTCGGCGGCGCGGTCACCTCGCTGGGCGCGCTCGGTGTCGTCACCGCGCTCACCCTGGACCTGGAGCCGGCCTTCGAGGTCGAGCAGCACGTGTTCACCAAGATGCCGCTGGAGGGGCTGGACCCCGCCACGTTCGAGAAGGTGATGTCGGCGGCGTACAGCGTGAGCCTGTTCACCGACTGGCGGGCGCCCGGCTTCCGCCAGGTGTGGGTGAAGCGGCGCACCGACCAGCCGCTGCCGGACTTCCCCTGGGCGGCTCCGGCGACCGAGAAGATGCACCCGGTGCCGGGGATGCCGGCGGTGAACTGCACCGAGCAGTTCGGCGTGGCCGGGCCCTGGCACGAGCGGCTGCCGCACTTCCGCGCGGAGTTCACCCCGAGCAGCGGGGCGGAGCTGCAGTCGGAGTACCTGATGCCGCGGGACTCGGCCGTCGCCGTGCTGCACGCGCTGGACGAGGTCCGGGAGACGGTCGCCCCGGTGCTGCAGACCTGCGAGGTGCGGACCGTCGCCGCCGACGACCAGTGGATCGGCCCCGCCCACGGCCGGGACACGGTGGCCGTCCACTTCACCTGGATCGAGGACACGGCGGCGGTGCTGCCCGCGGTGGCGCGGGTGGAGGAGGCGCTGGCGCCGTTCGGGGCGCGGCCGCACTGGGGGAAGGTGTTCACCACGCCGGCGGCGGAGCTGCACGCCCGTTACCCGCGCCTGCACGACTTCCGGACCCTCGTCCGCGACCTGGACCCGGCCGGCGCGTTCACCAACGCGTTCGTCCGGGACGTCCTGGGCGGTTGACGCGCGCCGGCCCCGTCCGGACTTCGCCGAGCCCTTTTCCCCACCCCTTGTCGCACGGTCCGCGCCCCCCATAGCCTTGCCGCGCGCCGGTGCCCGGTCGGCCCGGCCCGGCCCGGTGGGGAGGGGCAGCCCGGTGAGACGCACGTCACGGGACATCCGTACGGCCAACCGCTACCAGGTGCTGCGCCAGATCATCGCCGCGTCGCCCACCTCCCGGCAGGAGCTGGCGGCCGCCACGGGCCTGAGCCTCGCCACCGTCGCCACCCTGGTCGGGGAGCTGCTCGACCTCGGCATGATCACCGAGGTCGGTTTCGAGGACTCGGCCGGCGGCCGTCCCCGGGGGCTGGTGGCCGTCAACGCGCCGGGGGGCGCGCTGATCGGCGTGGATCTCGCCGAGACCTACGTCCGGGTCGAGCTGTTCGACCTCGCGCTGAACGTGCTGGCCCGCGCCGAGGAGGACGTGCGTCCCGGGGAGAGCCGGCCCGAGCAGGTCGTGGGGCACGTGGCGACGGCGGTCGGATCGGTGGTGGCGCGGGCCGGGGTGGAGGGCGCGCGGGTGCTCGGGGCCGGGGTGAGCATGCCGGGCCAGGTGGACCGGGACACCGGTGTCTGCGCGTACGCCCCGAACTGGGACTGGCACGACGTGCCGCTGCTCGACCTGCTCGCCGGGCACATCGCCCACCCCTTGTACCTGGACAACCCGTTGCGGGCCTGCGCGGTGGCCGAGCTGTGGTTCGGGGCGGCGCGCGGGCACGGGGACGCGGTGGTGGTGAACCTCGGGACCGGGGTGGGCGCCGGGCTGGTGCTGGGCGGCGCGGTGCACCGGGGGGTGAGCGACAGCGCCGGCGAGTGGGGGCACACCACCCTCGTCCTGGACGGCCGCCCCTGCCACTGCGGCGACCGGGGCTGTGTGGAGGCGTACACCGGCGCCCCCGGGATCATGCTGAACCTGCGGGAGCTGAGCCCGGACAGTCCGCTGCTGCGGGCCGACGACCAGACGGCGACCATCGACGCGCTGGCCCGGGGGGTGAGGGCGGGCGATCCGGTGGCGGTGAAGGTGCTCGAGCGCACCGCCCGCTGTCTCGGCGCCGGGGTCGCCGGTCTGGTCAACCTCTTCAACCCGGAGGTGGTCGTGCTCAGCAGCTGGGTCGCGGCCGCGTTCGGCGAGCCGCTGCTCGACGGGGTGCGGGCGGCCGTCGCCCGGCACGCGCTGCGCCGCCCGCTGGCCGCCACCCGGATCGTCCTCTCCCCGATCCCCACCGATCCGGTGTGCCTGGGAGCGGCGACGTTCGCGCTGGAGGGCGCGTTGCAGTCGGCGGGGAAGGGCGCCGAAAGGCGCGCCGTCGGCAACCGCCGGTAGACACGGGACCGTTCGTCATCACGAACGGTCCGCAACGCTTCGCACGGACTTCGTCCAACCCCTTGCCGAAGCGTTGTTCGAAGGTTAACGTCCCGCGCACCGCGAGTTCTTGAGCGCCACCCGCAGCACGCCACCCGCAGCACGCAGCACTCGAGACGAGGACGCCGACATGCCGGCACCGAGCACCAGCACGGGGGACCGTCGATCCGCGCCCCGCGCCGCCGCAGGCGGCGACGACGGCCGCGGGGGCGGCTGCGGATCGCAGTGGTCCCACCCGCTTCCTGCTGCGGCGGTACTTCCCGGGGTTCCCCGGGGAGCCGGCGAAGGCGGCACGGGTGGACGGGCCCGGTCACCGGGGCGCGTACGGGCGGGCCGTCGTGCCGGACTCGCCGAACCTCTTCGCCGCCGTCGCCGGGAAGTCCCGACGACCGACCGGACCGTCGACCTCCAACCGATTCCCACGGCCACCGCCCTGTCCGTCCTCCCCCCGGTGGGCGCGGACCGGGATCAAGGGCTGAGCCGGCCCGATCCAGTGAGCCGCACCGACTCCAGGAGACCCATGTCATCGCACACCCCGGCGACCGACTACGTCGAGGACGTCTCCCCCGGCCGCGGGACCCTGCCCCCGCGCGCCTGGTACGCGTCCTCCGACGCGGCGTCCCTGTCCCTGAACGGCGGCTGGCGCCTGCGGGTGTCCGCCACCGCCGACGCCGAGGACGACTCGTTCGCCGCGCCCGGATACGACGCCGGCGGCTGGGCGGAGGTGACCGTGCCCGGCCACTGGGTGCTCCAGGGCCACGGCGCGCCGATCTACACCAACCACCTCTACCCCTTCCCCGTCGATCCGCCGCACGTCCCCGCCGAGAACCCGACCGGCGACCATCTGCGCGTCTTCGACCTGCCCGGCGACTGGCCGGCCGGGGGCGGGGCGGTGCTCCGCTTCGACGGGGTGGAGTCCTGCGCCCGGGTGTGGCTGAACGGCACGGAGATCGGGGAGTTCAAGGGATCCCGGCTGCCGCACGAGTTCGCGGTCGGGCGCCTGCTGAAGCCGTCCGGGAACGTCCTCGCGGTCCGGGTCCACCAGTGGTCGGCGGGCTCGTACCTGGAGGACCAGGACCAGTGGTGGCTGCCCGGCATCTTCCGCGACGTGGCCCTGCTGCACCGTCCGGCGGGCGGCGCGGGCGACTTCTTCGTGCACGCCGCCTACGACCACGTCTCCGGCGCGGGCACCCTGCGCGTCGACTCCGACGTCGAAGGACGCGTGCTCGTCGAGGAGCTGGGCATCGACGTGGCGGCCGGCGAGCCGGTCACCCGCCCGGTGGAGCCGTGGACGGCCGAGACGCCCCGGCTGTACGACGGCGTCCTGGTCACGGCGGGCGAACGCGTCCCCGTGCGCATCGGCTTCCGCACGGTCGTCGTCGAGGACGGCCTGATCAAGGTGAACGGGACCCCCCTGCTGTTCAAGGGCGTCAACCGGCACGAGTGGCACCCGCGCGAGGGCCGCGCGCTGGACCTCGCCACCATGCGCGAGGACGTGCTGCTGATGAAGCGGCACAACGTCAACGCGGTCCGCACCTCGCACTACCCGCCGCACCCGGCCTTCCTCGACCTGTGCGACGCGTACGGGCTGTGGGTGATCGACGAGTGCGACCTGGAGACCCACGGCTTCGTCGAACAGGAGTGGCGGGACAACCCCGTCGACGACGCACGCTGGACGCCGGCCCTGCTGGACCGGGCCGCGCGCATGGTCGAGCGGGACAAGAACCACCCGTCGGTGGTCATGTGGTCGCTCGGCAACGAGGCCGGCACCGGACGCGGTCTGACCGCGATGGCCGACTGGATCCACGACCGGGACCCGTCCCGCCCGGTGCACTACGAGGGCGACCCGGGCTGCCGCGACACGGACGTGTACGCGCGGATGTACCCGCCGCACGAGGAGGTCGAGCGGATCGCCCGGGGCCTGGACGGCGGCACCCGCCGCAGGCGCGAACTGCCCCTGATCCTCTGTGAGTACGCGCACGCCATGGGCAACGGCCCCGGAGGGCTCACCGAGTACCAGGAGCTGTTCGAGCGGTACGACCGGCTCCAGGGCGGCTTCGTCTGGGAGTGGATCGACCACGGCGTCGAGCACCCCGGGCTGGGCTACGCCTACGGCGGTGACTTCGGGGAGGAGCTGCACGACGCCAACTTCGTCTGCGACGGACTGGTCTTCCCCGACCGCACGCCGTCACCGGGCCTGATCGAGTACAAGAAGGTGATCGAGCCGGTCCGGATCGAGGCGGGCGACGCGGACGGCACCGTACGGGTGACCAACCGGTACGACTTCGCGGACCTGTCCCACCTGGAGTTCTCGTTCTCCCACCAGGTGGACGGCCTGCCGACGGGGGCCCGCCGGCTCACCGTGCCACCGCTGGCCCCCGGGGAGTCGGCGCAGGTCGAGCTGGACGGGGCCCCGGACGGCGGGGGCGAGGAGGTGCGGTGGACGGTGGAGGCGCGGCTCGCCGAGGACACGCCCTGGGCCGGCAAGGGCCACGAGGTGGCCTGGGCCCAGGGGACCGTGTCCCGCCGCGCCCCGCTGCTGGCGGCGGCCGGCGTGCGCCCTGTCGTCGACGGGGACCGGATCACCCTGGGCCCGGCGGTCTTCGACGCCCGCACCGGCGCACCCCGCACCCTCGTCGGTGTGCCGGTGCGCGGTCTGCGGCTGGACGTGTGGCGGGCCACCACCGACAACGACGACGGGGCGGCCTGGCAGACGGACACCCGCTACGGACCGCTCTGGCGCGAGCTGGGCCTGCACCGGATGCGGCACCGCGTCGAGGCCGTCGGGACGGACGGCGAGGCGCTGACCGTACGGACCCGGGTGGCGCCCGCCGGCCGGGAGACGGGCCTGCGGACGGCGTACCGCTGGACCTCCGACGGCACCCGTGTACGGCTGACCGTCTCGGTCGTGCCGGAGGGCGACTGGCGGGCTCCGCTGCCCCGGCTCGGCGTCCGCTTCGGCCTCCCCGGGGCCACCCCGGAGGACGCCGTCCGCTGGTTCGGCGGCGGGAACGAGTCGTATCCGGACACCCGGGCCGCCTCCAAGGACCTGCTGTGGGACGCGAGCGTCCAGGAGCTCCAGACGCCCTACGTCCGTCCCCAGGAGAACGGCGCCCGCGCCGACGTGCGGTGGGCGGAGATCGGCGGCCTGCGGGTCGACGGCGAACCGGAGTTCTGGTTCACCGCCCGCCCCTGGACCACCGAACATCTGGACGCCGCCCGGCACCGCACCGACCTCGTCCCCGGCGACACGGTCTGGGTCCACCTGGACCACCGTCTGCACGGCATCGGCTCCCAGTCCTGCGGTCCGGGCCCGCTCCCCCGGTACCACCTGTGGCCCGAACCCGCGGAGTTCTCCTTCGTCTTCTCCCGGCCGCGCGGCTGACGGGGCTCAGTGGTCCGCGCAGCAGGGCGTGGGGTCCGGGGCCTCGAACGGCACGAGCGTGCCGCCCAGGGCCGGGGTGGCGGCGAGGACGAGTTCGTCCCGCTGCCACTGCGGCCGCACATGGTCACGGGTCACCACGCGCGTGTCCGGGCCGGGCGGCTCGGGCGTGCCCAGCACCGTCACGCGGGCGATCGCGGAGCCGACGAGCAGCTCCGCGACGGTCAGCGTGCCGGTGAGCGTGGAGACGCCCGGGTAGAGCACCGCGCGCCCCACCTCGTCGGGCAGGCCCGGAAAGACGGCTCCGTACCCCGCGAGCCGCTCCCGGAGGGTGTCGGGGAGCGGCCGCGAGGCCAGGGACAGTGACACGACGACGCGCGGACGGTCGTCGCGCACGAGGTGGGTGCAGCCGAACACGTCCCCCGGGAGGTCGAGTCCGGCCGCCATCCGGTGCAGCAGGCGGTCGGCGTCGAGCAGGTCCCCGATGCCCGCGTCCACGGTGAGGGCGTACGGCGTCACGACGGCAGGACCCACACCGGGTTGGAGTAGAACCACAGGTCGCGCCACGGGTCGGCGTCGCCGACGACGTCGAGGGCGGGGCCCGCCGGGTCGACCTTCGCGCCCATCGCGCCGACGGCGGTCCGGTTGCCGTCGGTGCCGCGCAGCCGGACGTACAGCGGGCGGTCGACGCGGCCGAGGTCGAAGGTGACGCGGACGGTGCCGGCCGACTTGCCGACGTCGTACGACCGGGCGACCCTCGCCGTGGGCGCGGTGAACGTGTCCTTGTCGGCGACCGGGCCGGTCACATCGCCCTGGATGACGTCCACGCGGGCGAGCTTCGGGGTGAACCCGGCCCAGTTGTTGCCGCCGGCGAGGGCGATGTCGGCGGTCAGCGTGACCTTGGCGCCCTTGCGCACGTGCAGGGCGCCGCCCAGGGTGGCCCAGCGTCCGCCGCCCGAGACGCGGACGTCGAGGCCGCTGATGAGCTGACCGTGGTCGACCCAGATGCGGCCGGCGCGGATGCCGTCCATGACGGCGGCGTAGGAGAAGCCGTCGGCGCCGACGTGGGTGCGGCTGTACTGGCCGGGCCAGTAGTCGTTCTCGGTGAGGTCGATCCGTCCGGCGTAGACCGGGTCGTCGTAGCGGCCGTTGGCGTTGAAGTCGCCGCCGCCGCGGGCGCCGGTGTCGCCGTACACCTGGTGGGAGTCGGAGTTGGCGGTGATCCACCAGGGACGGCCCTCGGCCAGGAGGCTGTCCCACAGGCCGCCGACGGTGGCGGTCATCCAGTCGAAGCCGCCCCAGGTGCGGTAGCTCTCCAGCGGGTAGCCGGCGAAGGAGTTGGCGCTCGGGCCGCCGTCGTAGATGCCGCGGGCCCCGCCCGGGCCGAGCGGCGCCGGCAGACCGCCCGCCTGGTGACCGGGGGCGCCCTCGAAGCCGACGGCGATCTGCCGGTCGCCGGCGCCGGTCGCGTCGCGCCAGGCGCGGATCTCGTGCGGGGAGTCGATGCCCTTGCGCGCGGGGTGGTTGGCGAGCATCAGGGCGTCCTTGACCTTGCGCCGCCCGACCTGCTCGGCGAGGAAGTTCAGCCCCGCGATGGCGAGCGCCTCGTTGGCCGGGGTGGAGGAGGTGGCGCCCTTGACGCCGCCGTCGTAGTCGGTCTCGAACTGCTTGAGGACGGATACCTCGTTGCGGCCCGGGTGGACGAAGACGGTGCCGTGCTCGGCGGCCGGGATGTTCCACTCCAGGCCCTGGAAGACGAGGGTGTCCTCGTACGCGTCGCGGGCCTCGAGGATGTCCGGGTTGACCTTGTCCACGCCGATCCTGGCGTGGGTGGCGCCGCCGTGGTCGGTGATGACCAGCCAGTCCATGCCGTGCCGGGCGCCCTGGCGGACCTGGTCGGTGACGCGGTACTTGCCGTCGCTGCTGTACTGGGTGTGGATGTGGTGGTCGCCCGCCAGCCACAGGAAGCCCTTGCTCCTTCCCTTGCCGCGGCCGCTGTCGCCCGCCGCGTGCGCGGGCGTGGCGGCGCCGGCGCCGGCGGAGAGCACGGTGCCGGCCGCGAGGCCCGCGCCGAGCAGCCCGGCCCGGCGCAGCAGCGTACGGCGGGACCTCTGCTCGGGGTTCAGCGCCTCGTCGGGCACGGAGGTGTCGAAGGCTGCGGGCAGGGGAGCCGTCGTCTCGTGCTGGTGGTCGTGGCCGTGATGGTGGTGATGGTGCCCGTGTGCGTGCCCGTGACCCATGAAGTGCCTCCTCGGTACCGCGGCGTGACGACGCCGCGTGTGGAGGATCAAGGAGGCGCGTGAACGTCGGACGACCTGCGGATGAGCGGCGCATGCCCTGGACACGGCGGCTCGCGCACATCTGATCGGTAGGCTGGGCGCTTCCTGTCGGGTTTGCTTCGGAGGCCTCCATTCCCCGCGCCGGACTCACCGCCGACCGTCTCGTCGCGGCCGCCGCCGACCTCGCCGACGAGGCGGGCTACGAGAACGTCACCCTGTCCGCGCTGGCCCGGCGCTTCGGCGTGAAGGACGCGAGCCTGTACGCGCACGTGCGTGGACTGCGGGACCTGCACGTCCGGATGGCCCTGCTGGCCGGCGGCGAGATGATCGACCGGATCGCGGCGGCGGTCGCCGGGCGGACCGGCAGGGAGGCGCTGGCCGCCTTCGCGAACGCCTACCGGGAGTACGCCCTGGCCCACCCGGGCCGTTACGCGGCCACCCGGCTCCCCCTGGACCGGTTCCCGGTGGCCGACTCCCCCGCCCTGCGCCGCACCGCCGAGCTCGTCTACGGCCTGCTCCGGGCGTACGGTCTGCGGGAACCCGATCTCACCGACGCCGTGCGCCTGCTGCGCAGCACCTTCCACGGCTACTGCGCCCTGGAGTCCGCCGGCGCCTTCGGCGACCCGCGGGACGTCCGGGCCTCCTGGGACGCGACGGTCGAGGCCCTGCACATCGCCCTGGTGAACTGGCCGCGCACGTCCGTGGGCTGACCGTCCGGAGCATGTGCCGGAGTCATCCGGAGGAAGCCGTGCCCTCGCCCTCGTCCCGGCCCCGCCGGCCGAGCGACTGGATCTCCTCGTACGACGGCGCCGTGCCCTCCGGTCCGCGGCCCGCCCTGATGGCGGCCGCCGTCTCCACCGCCGCGCCCAGCGCCCGCCGGTACAGCAGCGAGCCGAGGCTGACGCGGCGGACGCCGAGGTCGGCGAGGCGGGGCACGGACGGGCCGGTGGGCGAGTGGAGGACGTTGAGGGGGACGCCGTCCAGGCCGCGCACCAGGGCGGCGATCTTCCGGGGGTCGGTGAGGCCGGGCACGAACACGCCGTGCGCGCCCGCCCGTACGTAGGCGTCGAGGCGGCGGGTGGTGTCCTCGCCGTCGCCGAGCCAGTACGTGTCGGTGCGGGCGTTGACGAAGAGGCCGGGGGCCGCCGCCCGGACGGCGGCGATCTTCGCCGCGTGCCGGTCGGCGGGCCCGAGCCCGTCCTCCAGGTTGATGCCGGCGGCGCCCAGCGCGTGCAGCTCCCGGGCCAGTTCGGCCACGTCGTCGGGGTCGTCGCCGAAGCCTCCCTCCGCGTCCACGGAGAGCAGGAACGGTCCCGGGCCGAGGGTGCGGGCGAGCCGCAGCGTCTCCTCGCGGGTGGCCGCGGCCCCGTCGGGCAGCCCCACCGCCGCGGCGACGGCGAGGCTGGTGGTGCCGACGGCCCGGAAGCCGTGGGCGGCCAGGGCGTGGGCGGAGGCGTGGTCCCAGGCATTGGGAAGGAGCAGCGGCTCGTCCGCGTGGTGGAGGTCGGCGAAGGCGGTCACGACAGGTCCCCGACGGCGTCGGCGTAGTAGACGGACTCGTTCAGGTGGCGGGCGAGTTCGCGGAAGCTCCAGCCCTCGCCGGGCGAGTCGTCGAGCTGTTCGTCGGTGAGCGCGTCGAGGCGGTTGGCCCAGACGCGGGCGAGCCGGGTGAGGCGGCTGCGGGCCTCGTCGAGGTCCTGCGGGGTGAAGGGGGCGAGGTCGGCCTCGGTGGTGATCAGGGAGGCGTGCCAGTGGTCGGGCTGCGGCTCCTCGCCGGCGAGCCGGGCCTCCATCTCCGCGAGGTGGTCGACGAGGTGGTCGGCGACGCGGCGGATCGCCTTGTGCGGGGTGTAGAGACGGTCGTCGACGTGGGCGGGCTCGCCGTTCCAGCGGGTCCAGGTGGCGGCCAGCGCGAGGACGTGGTCGACCATGGCGGTGACGGTCGCGGAGGGGGTGGCGGTCTGCGGGTGCTCGTTCATGCGGCAACGCTAGGAGCGGGACGCTTCGGCGCCGGCCGAACTGTCCTGGCGTGCGGGGGTGGTGGGCCCGGGGCGCCCCGGTTCCGGTCGGGGCGCCCCGGGGTCTCATCCCGTCCTGACCTTGCTCCGGGGCACCAGACGCAGGTTCAGCAGTTCCTCGCGGACCAGGTCCGCGTACACGGTGGCGCCGTGCACGGAGGTGTGCGTGTTGTCCCGTTTCTCGTCGGTGAGGTACAGCGCCTTGGAGCCCTCCACGCCGAGGGACTCCACCCGTTCCCTGGTCCGCGCCGTGAGGTCGATCAGCGGGACCCCCCGGTCGGCGGCGACGGAGCGGATGACGGCCGGGTGGTCGACGCCGAGCCCGTTGACCAGCAGGGCGGTGTCGTTGTCCAGGGTGCCGTCGGCGTTGAACCAGCGCCGCACGATCGGGGTCACGAGGACCGGCTCGCCGCCCCGCTCCCGCACGCCCGCCACCAGCGCCTCGAGGCCTGCCCGGTAGGTCGCCCCGTCGGTGGTCTTGTCGTTGTGGGCGAGTTGGATCAGGACGAGGTCGCCGCGCCGGATCAGCGGCCGGACGGTGTCCCACAGGAGCGGGTTCCCGAGGTAGCTGACCGTGCTCTCCCCGGAGTCCGCGTAGTTGGCCACGGACAGTCCCTCGCGCAGGTACCGGGGCAGTCGCTGGCCCCAGCCGGCGTACGGGTCGCCGGGCTGGTCGCAGACCGTGGAGTCGCCCACCAGGAGGATCTGCCGGGCGTGCCGGGCCGGGGTGACCCGGATGCCGGCGAGCGCGGGCGCGGTTCCGCCGACGGTGAGGTCGAGTCCGGGGGTGCCTTCGGCGCCGAGGGGTTCGCCCTCGGGGGTGCGGACGTTCACGGTGAAGCTCCGCACGACGTGTTTCCCTGCCGGTGCGGCGGTCTCCGGGAGCAGGGCGCGCCGGGTCTCGCCGTCGAGGGCGGTGCTGGACGCCCGGTCGCCGCCGAGGACGACCCGCACGTCGTAGGTGCCGGGCGGCAGGTCGAAGTGGCAGGCGGTGGCCGTGCAGTTCTCGATGCCGGGGGCGGGCGGACGTTCCGTGTGCCGCTGTGCCTGGGCCGGTGCGGCCGACAGGCAGACGCCCAGCGCCACGGCCGTCGTCACGGCGGTCCGGCCGAGCGTGCGGACCCGTCTCATGTTCCGCGTGTCCATTGCTGGTTGGCCCCTCCGTTGCAGGTGTACGTGATGACCGCCGCCGAGTCGGCGGTGGAGCCGCCGTTCACGTCCAGGCACTCGCCGGTGGCGCGGGAGACGACGGTGGCGTAGGAGCCCGTGGTGGTGACGGACCACTGCTGACCGGTCGCGGAGGCGTCGCAGTCCTCCTGCGTGACGGTGCTCGCGTTCTCCTGCACGCACAGACCGCTGCTGCGGACCACCGGCTGGTGGTGGCCGCCGCCGACGGGTTTGAACCAGTACTTCTGGTCGCCGCCGCCGTGGGCGTGCACGGGGTTTCCCGAACGGTCGGTGAACCGGGTGCCGTTGGCGATCGTCTGCGGGGCGGCCTGCGCGGGTCCGGCGGTCACCGGCGCACCGGCGAGCGCGAGGCAGAGGGCGAGCAGTGACGCGTACGCACGTCTCATGTCACGCCCCCTCGGTGTCGGCCACGGGGACGCCGAAGTCGGGGGTGCCGTCCGCCTTCCAGCCGAGCTTCTGGATCCGGGTGTGCCGGTTGGGGTCGTCCAGCGGGTCGCCGGTGATCTCCTTGTACGGGCGGGCGTGGTAGACGAGGACGTCGGTGCGGCCGTCCTCGGCGACGGTGAAGCAGTTGTGGCCGGGCCCGTACTGCCGGGTGGTGTCGCTGCCGGTGAAGACGGGGACGGGCGACTTGGCCCAGCTCGCCGGGTCCATGAGGTCGCTGTCCTCGTCGGCGGTCAGCAGGCCCACGCAGTAGTGGTGGTCGGTGGCGCTGGCCGAGTAGGTCATGAACAGCCGGCCGTTGCGGTGCAGGACGTAGGGCCCCTCGTTGACGGCGAAGCCGATGCGCTCCCAGTCGTACTCGGGTGTGGACAGCCGCACCTGGGGGCCGGTCAGGGTCCAGGGGTCGGCCATCTCGGAGAGCCAGACGGCGGTGTTGTCGTCCGTGCCGGGTTCGTGCTGGGCCCAGGCGAGGTAGCGGGTGCCGCGGTGGGCGAAGGTGGTGGCGTCCAGGGAGAAGGTCTCCCACGCGGTCTTGACCTGCCCCTTCTCGACCCAGGTGCCCTTGAAGGGGTCGGGGTGGGCGTTCTCCAGCACCCAGATGCGGATCGCCCACACGTCCTCGGCGGGCGCGGCGGCGAAGTAGACGTACCACTTGCCGGCGACGCGGTGCATCTCCGGCGCCCAGATGTGGGCGCCCATGTCGCCGGTGGGGTGCGCCCGCCAGATCACGGACTCGGCGGCCCGGCCGAGTCCGCCCAGGGTGCGGGAGCGGCGCAGGACGATCCGGTCGTACTCGGGGACGGTGGCGGTGAAGTAGTAGAAGCCGTCGGTGTGCCGGGTGAGGTGCGGGTCGGCACGGTGGCGGACGAGCGGGTTCACGTACGGGGCTGCTTTCGTCGGTGCGGCGGCGCGGGCGGCGGCGGGGGTCGCTGCGGCCAGGGCGCCCGCGGCCAGGGCGCCCTTCAGCAGGAGTCTGCGGGCGGGGGGCGGGGGGAGGTCGGGCAGGTCGTCGGCGGCGCGGCTCACGTGGTCTGCCTCTCGTGGGGGAGGACGATGCCGTTCGCATGTCCGAACGGCATCTGACATGACGAACGCCGACAAGGTAAGGGTGTGTCAGGGGGAGGTCAACGGGTCCGGCGCGACGTGGGGCCGCCGGTCCTCACGCGGCGGGCGCGAAGAAGCGCATCTCGTCCCCCTCGGGCCCCACCACGCCGTAGGTGCCCTCGGGGACGGCGTTCCAGGCGCCGGGCAGGTCGCCCAGGGGTTCGGAGACGATGAGGCGGGCGTCGCCGGTGAGCTCGCGCAGGAACGCCACGTCGGGGTGGAGGGAGCGCAGCGTCTCCACGCGGGTGCTGTAGAAGAGCGAGCGCGACTCCTTCTGGCTGGAGTAGCGGAAGGCCCACAGGCGTACGCCGTCGGTCACCGAGACGGTCATCTGCAGCGGGAACACCACGCCGCGCTCGTGGCCGACGCGTTCCACCAGACCGGCCATCCGGGCGACGGCCCCGGGCGGGTCCTCCTCCAGACCGAGGGTCAGCGACAGGTAGAACATCATCTCCGAGTCCGTGGATCCCTCGACGTACGGGAACAGCTCCGGGTCGACGGCCAGCGCGAGGTCGCGCCTGAGCAGGTGGAAATCGGCGATCGCCCCGTTGTGCATCCACATCCAGCGGCCGTGCCGGAACGGGTGGCAGTTGGTCTGCTGCACCGCCGTGCCGGTCGAGGCCCGGATGTGGGCGAAGAAGAGCGGCGAGACGACGTGCTCGGCGATCTCCCGCAGGTTGCGGTCGCTCCACGCCGGGCCGATGTCCCGGACGACGGCGGGGCTGTCCTTGTGCGAGGCGTACCAGCCCACGCCGAACCCGTCGCCGTTGGTCGTCTCGACGCCCATCTTGGCGTGCAGGCTCTGGTCGATCAGTGAGTGGACCGGTTTGTAGAGGATGCTCTCCAGCAGGATGGGGGTGCCCGAATAGGCGAGCCAACGGCACATGTCCACCGCCTTCCCGGCCGCGGCCGCGACCGTCGTGTCACGGGCCGTCCTCCCGCCGTCCCAGGGCGAGCCCCGTCACCCGCGGCCAGTCGGGTGCCCCACTCCCCCGCCGGGTACGCACCGCACCACGCGGAACGCGCACGCGCAGCGCCCCGGGCACGATCCGGCACACCACGGGGGCCGGCGGCAGCACGTGCTCCCCGTCCACCCCGGCCGGAACGGCCGGGGTGTCCGCCTCCACGACGACCTCCCCGGCGGTGAGCCGCAGCAGGCCCGCCGCGCGGGGACCGCGCGCCGTCCCCGCGGCCCGCACCGCGCTCTCCACCCGCACGCCCGGGACCCCCAGCCGTCCGGAGTCCAGCCGCTGTCCGCGCCCCGGCCGGGCGGCGTCGACCGCCCGCGGGTAGGGGTTGTCCCTGACGAGCAGGGCCTGCAGCCCGTCCGCCCGGGTCCCGTCCGCCCGCATCCGCAGCCGGGGCGCCGACGGGCCGGACAGCAGACCGGGCATCATCCGGAGCGTGGTCCGCCGCTTCTCCCCCCGGTACGCGGGATCGCCCACGACCGCCGCGTACGTGCCGAAGGAGGCGTTGTCGACGAAGACCCGGTCGCCCGCGAACCCGAGGTCGACGCGGAGTTCGACGCCGTCCCCCAGGGCGTCCAGGGCCTTCGCCGGATCGCCGCGGTCGAGCCCGAGGTCGAGCGCGAAGTGGTTGCGGGTGCCGGCCGGGATCACCGGGAACGGCACGGCGTGCCGGGCGGCCACCTCCGCCACCAGCGCCTGGGTGCCGTCCCCGCCGGCCACCGCCGGCAGATCGTCCCCCTCGCGCACGGCGTCCTCGGCGAGCGCGGCCACGTCCTGGTGCCCGGCGCCGAGCAGCACCACCCGGACGCCCGCCGTGCGCGCCCGGTCCGCCAGGTGGAAGCGGTCCACCTTGCCGCCGCCGGAGCGCGGGTTCATCAGCGCCCAGGGGCGGCCCGGCGGCGGGGCGGGCACCGGCTCGGCGCGCCCGGGCGTCACCGCGTCGCGCGCCGCGCGCACGGCCGGCGCCCACAGCGCCAGGGACGCCGCGGCCGGCCCCAGCAGCCCGCCCGCGGCGTACAGCGCCGGCACCGTCAGCGGAGCCGCCACGCACAGCACCGCGCCGACGGTCCGCACCGCTCCCGAGTGGGCGAGCGTCCACCACAGCCCCACGGCCGCCGGGGCCAGTCCGGCGAGGCCGAGCAGCGCCCGGAGCACGCCGCGCGGACCGGCGGCCACGAGCGGGACCACTGCGCCGGCCGCGAGGGCGAGGAGGGCCAGTCGGGCCCACCCGGCGCCCTCCCGGCCGGCGGTCCGCACGCAGCCCCGGCTCAGTGTTCGGCGTCGGCGCGCGAACGCGGCGCGCACAGCGCCCAGATGACGAACCCGGAGAAGGCGATCATCACGACGGACCAGACCGGGTAGTACGGCAGGGACAGGAAGTTGGCGATGACGAGGAGCCCGGCGATCGTCACGCCGGCGACGCGGGCCCACAGGGTCCCCCGGGCCAGGCCGAGGCTGACGAGCACCCCGATGGCGCCGAGCACCAGGTGGGTCCAGCCCCACGCGGTGAGGTTGAACCGGAAGACGTAGTCCTGCGTCGTGACGAAGACGTCGTCCTGGGCGATGCCCATGATGCCCCGGAGGATGTCGAGCACCGACACGATCATGAGCGAGACGGCGGCGAAGACCGTCAGGCCTTCGGCCCACTGCCGCTTCGCCGACGGCGCGTGCGCGCCGGTCCCGGTGCCTGCGCCGTGCGTCGGGTGTGTCGCTGTCATTCCGATGCCTCGATTCGGTGTCGTGCGGTCAGCGCCCGGCGGACGAGGCGAACCTGTCCGAGTGCTCCGCGGGGCCGTGGCCGCTCAGGACCAGTTCCTTCGCCCTGCGGAACTCCTCGTCCGAGATGTCGCCGCGGGCCTTGATCTCGGACAGCCGGGCGAGGTCGTCGACGCTGCCGGCGCGGCCGTCGGCGCCCTTGGCGGTCTCGCGGACGTAGCTGTCGAAGGCCTCCTGCTGTGCGCGCGCCTGGGCGATCTCGCGGCGCCCCATGTTCTTGCCGCGGGCGATCACGTAGACGAAGACGCCCAGGAAGGGCAGCACGATCGTGAACACCAGCCAGCCCGTCTTGGCCCAGCCGCTCAGGTCGTCGTCGCGGAAGATGTCCATGACGACCCGGAAGAGCAGCACGAACCACATGATCCACAGGAAGAAGACCAGCATGGTCCAGAAGGCGCTCAGCAGCGGATAGTCGTACGCGAGGTACGTCGCACCACTCATCTCATCTCTCCGTTCCGGGCCGCCCGTGCCCGACATGCCGTTGTCTGCCGACTTCAGCGTGTGCGCGGCGAGGGGCCGCCGCCTCACCCGGGGCGGGTGAAGTGCCGCCTCCCGGCCGGACGGCTCAGCCGGTCCCCGCGGGACGGCGGGGCGTCCCCGTGACGCCCGACCTGCGCAGCGCGGCCCGCCAGGCCAGGGCGACGGCGGCCTCGACCAGTCCGAGGAGGACGAGCCACAGGCCGAGGAGCCGGGTCAGAGCGCGGGCCGATTCCGCGGGCAGGGCCAGGACGACGATCCCCGCGACGACGGCGAGCAGCGCCGCGCCGAGGACGACGCCGCGGTGCGGCAGGTCCCGCGAGGCGAGGGCCGTGAAGAGGGTGAGCATCCCCGACACCAGCCAGACCACCCCGACGATCAGGGAGAGGGCGGCGATGGTCTGCAGCGGGTTGCGCAGGCAGAGCACTCCGGCCAGGACGTACAGCACCGCCAGCAGGAGTTCGGGCAGCCGTGCGCCCTGCTCCTCCCGGCCGAGGACGCCGACGAACCGGAACGCCCCGGCCGCCAGCAGGTACAGGCCGACGAGCACCGCGAGGACGTGCAGCGTGGTCTCCGGCCACACCAGCACGATGACGCCCGGCACGAGGGTGGCGACGGCGGAGGCGAGCATCCACTGCCACGAGCGCCCGAGGGCCCCCAGGAGCGCGGCGGGGCCGTCCGGCGGGCCGGGGGCCGCGCCGCCGTGCGGGTGCGTGCCTCCGGGGCCGGGTGCCGGACCGGGTGTCGCGCTCATGGCTCCTCCTCCCGCGCAGCGCGCCCGGACCGCGGCGCGGGCGCGGCACCAGACTCCCGCCCGGCCGCCGTCGCCGGGTCACCCGCGGCGGGTGATCCGGCCGGGGCGCGGGCGCGGTGGGATGGCGGCGAACAGTCGTCGTCCGGTGAACACGCGTCGTGCGGCGAGCAGTCGTCGTGCGCGGGGCAGGCGGGAGACAGCGATGGCCGTACCGAGTCCGTTCAGCGCCTCCCTCTCCCCGGCCGAGCGGGCCGCGTACGGCAGGGAGGCGCGTGGCCGTGCGCCGCGCTCGTCCCACGGCCGCTTCGAGGCGGCCCGGGACCGGCCCGACCCCGTCGACGTGATCGAGCGGCAGTCGGCGACCCGGCTGCCCGAGCTGGTGCCGGTCCGCTACGGCCGCATGCTCGAGTCCCCCTTCCGGTTCTACCGGGGAGCGGCGGCGATCATGGCGGCGGACCTCGGGCCGGCCCCGGACACCGGCCTGACCGTGCAGCTGTGCGGTGACGCCCACCTGCTCAACTTCCGCCTGCTGGCCTCCCCGGAACGCCGTCTCGTCTTCGACATCAACGACTTCGACGAGACGCACACCGGTCCCTTCGAATGGGACGTCAAGCGGCTGGCGGCGAGCCTCGCCGTCGCCGGCCGGGCGAACGGCTTCCCGGTCGAGGCGCAGGACGAGATCGTGCGGGCCTGTGTGAAGGCCTACCGGCAGCGCATGCGGGAGTTCGCCGGGATGCGCACCCTCGACGTCTGGTACGCGCAGGACGACGCCGACCGGCTGCGGGAGCTGATGACGTCGTCGGCGAGCCGCGAGGCCCGGCGACGCGCCGCCCGGGCGGCGGCACGCGCCAGGACCCGTACGCACCTCCAGGCCTTCGCGAAACTCACGCGGGTGGAGCACGGAGGACGGCGCATCGTCCCGGACCCGCCGCTGATCACGCCGCTGGGCGACCTGGTGGACGATCCCTCGGCCGAGGAGAAGGCCCTGCGCGAGGTCCTGGACGGGTACGCCCGCTCGCTGTCGTCGGAGCACCGGCACCTGCTGGGGCGCTACCGCCTGGTCGACGTGGCCCGGAAGGTGGTGGGCGTCGGCAGCGTCGGCACCCGCTGCTGGATCGTGCTGCTGCTCGGCCGGGACGACGACGACCCCCTGCTGCTGCAGGCCAAGGAGGCGCAGGAGTCGGTGCTCGCCGCGCACACGGAGGGCGAGCGGTACGACAACCAGGGCCGCCGGGTCGTGGCGGGTCAGCGGCTGATCCAGACGACCAGCGACATCCTGCTCGGCTGGACGCACGCCGTGGGCCTCGACGGACGCCCCCGGGACTTCTACGTGCGGCAGCTGCGCGACTGGAAGGGCATCGCCCGGCCGGAGAGCATGGACCCGGGGCTGCTGCGGCTGTTCGCGCGGCTGTGCGGGGCGAGCCTGGCGCGCGCCCACGCCCGTTCCGGTGATCCGGTCGCCCTCGCCGCCTACCTGGGGCGCGGCGACCGCTTCGACCGGGCGCTCGCCGGATTCGCGCAGGACTACGCGGACCGCAACGAGCGGGACTTCGAGGCGCTGGGCGAGGCCGTGCGGTCCGGCAGGGTGCGCGCCGAGAGCCCGTGACCCGCCGGCCGGGGCGTCACTCCGGCACCTGGCGCATCTCCAGGACGCGCAGGCCCAGCGACTGGCAGCGGGCCAGCAGCCCGTACAGGTGCGCCTCGTCGACGACGTGCCCGAACAGCAGGGTCTGGCCGGACATCGTCACATGGTCGAGTTCCGGAAAAACCCTGATCAGCGGTTCCGAGAGATGTCCGTCGACACGGATCTCGTAGCGCATGAGCCGCTCCCCGGGTGGCCTGGGACAGGCGGGCCGTGCCCGTACCCTGCGATCGTCCGCCGCCGGGCGGCGGCCCGGCTCACCCCGTACAGGTGAGAGGCCGCCCGGCTCAGTGCTTCAGCCAGAGCTTGCCGGAGAGGATCACCAGGCCGAGCACGAGGTTCACCGCCGCCGACAGGGCCATCAGGCGCCGGTCGGCGCCGGCCCGGCGGGCCGCCGCCACCGACCAGCCCACCTGCCCCGCCACGGCGACGGCCAGCGCGAACCACTGGGCGCCCGGTACGCCGAGGCCGAGCACGGGGCTGACGGCCACGGCGGCCGCCGGCGGCACGGCGGCCTTGACGATCGTCCACTCCTCGCGGCACGCCCGCAGCACGACGTGCCGGTCCGGCCTGTGCTGCGCCAGCCGTGCCCCGAACAGCTGCGCGTGCACGTGCGCGATCCAGAACACCCCGCCGGTGAGCAACAGCAGCAGCACCATCTCCAGTCGCGGGAACGAGCCGAGCGTGCCGGCCCCGACGATCACCGAGGCCGCGAGCATGGATCCGTAGACGCCGCCCGTGTAGTCGGCGTGCGCCCGGCGCCCGGCGGTACGTGCGGCACGGCCGGGCGCCCGGTGCCCGGCGCCGGGCGTCACGGCCTCCTCCGGCCGGCCCCGGGCCGCCCGCCGGTCCTGGCGCGTTCGGGCGACGGGCCCGGTAGGCGGGGGGTGACCAGGAAGCTCACGAGGGTGACGCCGCCGGTGGCGAGGACCGCCGCCTTCAGGCCGTCGAGCTGCGCCGACGCGTAGGACTCCGTCACCGCGTCCACCTCGGACGGCGGCAGCCCGGCGCGGGTGGCCGCCGCGCGCACCTGGTCGGTGGGCACGAAGGTGACCCCGGCCTCCAGGGCGACGCCGACCTGCTGCCGGGTCTCCTGCGACAGCCGGGGTTCGTCCTCCACGTACGCGGTGAAGGCGTGCGCCAGGGAGCCGATGAGCAGCGATCCGATGAGCGCGGTGCCGAGGGCCGAGCCCAGGTTCTGCGCGGTGTACTGGAGCCCGCCGGCCTCACTGCGTTCCTCCTCGCCCGCGCCGGACTGGACGACGTTGCCGAGCTGGGAGGCGAACAGGCCCATGCCCACGCCGAGCAGGGCCATCGACCCGGCGAAGTTCGCGTCGTCGATGACCGGCTCGATGGTGGCCAGCAGCCACAGGACGGCCGCCGCGACGGTGAGCAGGGCCAGCCGGACGACGCGGCGCGGTCCGACCGTGCGCCCCAGCCGGGCCGCGCCCAGCGAGGTCACCAGCATCGTCGCGGACACCGGCAGCAGCCTGAGCCCCGTCTCGAAGGCGTCGAAGCCCTGCACGACCTGGAGGTACAGCGGGATGGCGAAGAACAGTCCTAGCAGGATCAGGTTCTGGCTCACCAGCGACATCAGGCCGGCGCCCAGGGCGGGCCGGCGCAGCAGGGACAGGTGCACCAGCGGCTCGTCGCCGCGCTCCTCGCGGTGCCGCTCCCACCGGTGGAAGAGCGCGAGGACGGCCGCCCCGGCGCCGATCACGAACAGCGTCGGCGCGAACCCGAGGACGGTGAAGGGCGGGTTGCGCGGCTCCACCCAGCCCCAGGTGCCGCTCTGCAGCACCCCGAGCACCCCGAGGGCCAGGCCGGCCGCGGAGAGCACGGCGCCGATGCCGTCCAGCCGGGGCCGCGCCCCGGCCCTCGGCGTCTCGGTGATCGCGCGCCGGAGCAGGAGGACGGCCAGGACGACCACGACCTCGCCCGCGAAGACCAGCCGCCACGTGAGGTACGTCGTCACCCAGCCGCCCAGCAGGGGGCCCACGGCGATCCCGGCGCCGGCCAGTCCGCCGACGACGCCGTACGCGACGGCCCGGTCGCGGCCCCGGTAGGAGTCGGCGACGAGGGCCGCCATGGCGGGCAGCACCAGCGCGGCGCCGAGTCCCTCGATCACCGACCAGCCGAGGACCAGCACCCCCAGGGTGGGCGCGACGGCGGTCAGGGCGGAGCCCGTGCCGTAGACGACGAGGCCGCCGAGGAAGACGCGCCGCCGTCCGAGGATGTCCCCCAGCCGCCCCCCGATGATCATGAAGGCCGCCATGACCAGCGCGTACAGGGTGATGACGGCCTGGATGGCGGTGACCTCGGTGTCGAAGTCTTCGACCAGCCGGCTGATGGAGACGTTCATGACCGAGGTGTCGAGGACCATCAGGAACTGCGCGGTCCCCAGGACCATCAGCGCCCGCCAGTGGGCCATGGCACTCCCTTCGTCACAGCAGGCCCAGTTCGCGGGCGCGGCGCACCGCCTCGTTGCGGCGGTTGACGGACAGCTTCCGGTAGACGTTCTTGAGGTGGGTCTTGACCGTGTTCACCGACACGTACAGGTCGGCCGCGATCTCCTCGGTGGACATCGCCAGGGCCAGCCGTCGCAGCACCTCGCGCTCGCGCCCGCTCAGCTCCTCCACGACCGGTGGCGGCGGTTCGTCCGGGCGCGGGGACGGTCCGGCGCCGGGTGTGCGCCGGCCGGCCGGCGGCGGGGCCGTGCCCAGGTAGCGCCGGATCCACGGCCCGGCCTCGGTGAAGGGGCGGCGCAGCCGCTCCCGGCGCGCCTCCGCCAGCGCCCGCGCCACGAGTCTGCGCGCCCTCGCGCCGTCCCCCGCCTCGTCGGCGGCCTGGGCCCGCACCAGCGTGGCCCGGACGGTCACGGCGGGACCGGCGCGCCCCTCCGGACGCGCCCGGTCGAGCAGGCGTACGGCCGCGTCGGCCCCGTCGGTGACGAGCCGGACCCGTGCGGCCCCCACCGCGCAGGCCGGCGGCGCGTCGGGCACCTCCCGCAGCAGCTCGGCGGCCGTCTCCGTGCGGCCCTCGGCGAGGTGCGCGGCGGCCGCGACGAGCGCCGTCTGCCCCCGCGCCCACGGCGAGACGGCGTCGGCGGGCACCTCAGGTTCCACCGCCTCGAGGGCGGCCCCCGGATCGCCGCGCGCCAGGTGCAGGCGCGCGGTCGTCAGGGCGCGTCCGGCCTCCAGCACGGGGTCCCGCAGCGCGGGGTGCGCCTCGGCCGAGGTGCCGAGCAGGGCCTGGGCCTGCCCCAGCTCGTCGCGGTCCACGGCGACGGCGGCCAGGACGAGCCGTCCGACACCGGAGCCGGACGGCCGGGGCAGCCCGAACCGCTCCGTCTCGGCGAGGGCCTCGCGGGCCCTGCGTTCGGCCCGGCCGAGCCAGCCGTCCAGGTAGTCGATCAGGGCGAGCCGGCCCAGCGAGTCCTCGCGCGGGAGCGCCGTGGCCGCTTCGGGGGCGGAGTCCGCCACCGTGGACAGCGCGGCCCGCGCCTCCTCGAAGCGTCCGGCCCACAGCCGCGCGGAACCCAGGTGGTCCAGCAGCAGCGCGGTGAGTTCGGGATGCCGCTCCAGCAGCTCGCCGGGGACCGCCTCCCGCAGCTCCCCGGCCGCCCGCGCCGCGTCCTCCGCCCTCTCCGGCGCACCGGCCAGCCGGGCGGCCAGCGCCTCCAGCAGGGCGCAGCTCAGCCGGGCCGCCGCCGCGTCCGCCGGGCCGTCGTACTCCGCGTACTCCGCCAGCTCGCGGCGCGCGCGGCGCAGGTGGGTCAGCCCGGCGTCCGTCTCGCGCCGGGCCAGCCGGTCGGCCGCCCGCACCAGCTCCGGGGCCGCTCCCGTGCCCTCCCGCCCCATGCGGGAGAACAGTCCGGCCAGCGCGTCGGAGTGCGGCCCGGTGAAGAACTGGCCGATGGCGAGGTCGTCGACCAGGGCGCCGGCGGTGAACTCCCAGTCGCCGGCGGCGGCCCCGTGCCCGAGCGCCTCGGCGAGCCGTCCGGAGCGCCGCAGCCACGCGGCGGCCCGCCGGTGCAGCTCGGGTTCCAGACCGGGCAGGCGCACGCGCAGATGGGCGCGGAGGATCTCGGCGAACAGGGGGTGGAGGCGGTACAGGCCGTGCCCGAGGTGTTCGACGAAGGCGTCGTCCCGGCTCAGCCGGGCCAGGACGGCCTCGGCGTCGTCGCGCCCCGTGAGCGCGTTCGTCAGGCCGGGGCAGAACCGGTCGAGCACGCTCACCCGCAGCAGCAGGTCCTGGGTCGCGGCGTCCTGCCGTTTGAGCACCTCCGCCAGCAGGAAGTCGGCGATCGCGCTGCGGTCCGCCTCGAACTCCTTGAGGTACCCCTCCGGGTCCTGGCTCTCCCCCGCCGCCAGAGCGCACAGCCGCAGCCCGGCGGCCCACCCCCGGGTGCGCTCCACGAGCGCGCCCACCGCGGCCGGGGGCAGCCGCAGCCCGTGCAGCTCCATCAGCTCGGCGGCCTCGTCCGGGGTGAAGGCCAGCTCGGCGCCCCTGATCTCCGTCAGCTCGCCCGCGGCCCGGTAGCGGTGCAGGGGCAGCAGCGGTTCGGTCCGGGTGACGAGGACCAGCCGCAGCCCCGGCCCGGCGTGGTGCAGCACGAACTCCAGCTGCTCGGCGATCTCCGGGGCGGTGACCCGGTCGAACTCGTCGAGCACCAGGACCACGGGCCGCTCCCGGCCGCTCAGCCCGGCGGCGAGCCGGGCCTGCAGGGCGGGGCTCACCCGGTTCGCGTCCGCCGGGAAGCCGATGCCGTCGGGCAGCGGGACGCCGACGGCGTGCAGGGCGCGCAGCAGGTACGCCCAGAACATCCCGGGCCCGTCCCCGGCCGTCTCGGTGGTGAACCAGGCGACCGGCAGCCCGTCGTCCAGGCGCTCCGCCCAGTCCGCGACGAGCAGGGTCTTCCCGGCCCCCGCGGCGCCGTTCACCATGGTCAGCGGGGTCCGCAGCCCCTGGTCGAGGTGTCCGGTCAGCCGCTCCCGCCGCAGGTACGTCACCGGGCGCGCGGGCACGGCGAACCGGGTCCGCAGGAAGGGGTCCCCGTGTGGGTCGGCGAGGGGTTCCGCGGCGGACGAACCGTCGTCTCCAAGCCCGGTCATGGCGCTCACCGCCCTTGTTCGGCCGTGCCCCCTCCCAGCATCCCAGCACTGTGCCCGAAGGGCGCGCCGTGACCGCCGCCTCGGCTAACGTCGCCGGTATGAGCACTTCTCCCACCCTCGCCGAGGCGCTCGCGCGCGGCACGGTCGTCCTCGACGGCGGCATGTCCAACCAGCTCGCGGCGGCCGGGCACGACCTGAGCGACGAGCTGTGGTCGGCCCGGCTGCTGGCCGAGGCCCCGGAGGCGGTGACGGCGGCCCATCTCGCGTACTTCGGGGCGGGCGCGGACGTGGCGATCACGGCGAGCTACCAGGCGACGTTCGAGGGCTTCGCGCGGCGCGGGACCGGGCGGGAGGAGGCGGGCCGGCTGCTGGCCCTGAGCGTGGAGTGCGCCCGTGAGGCGGCCCGGCGGGCCCGGGCGTCCCGCCCCCTGTGGGTGGCGGCCTCGGTCGGCCCGTACGGCGCGATGCTCGCGGACGGCTCGGAGTACCGGGGCCGCTACGGGCTGAGCGTGGCGCAGCTGGAGCGCTTCCACCGCCCGCGCATGGAGGTCCTGGCGGGGGCCGCCCCGGACGTCCTGGCCCTGGAGACGATCCCCGACACGGACGAGGCGGAGGCGTTGCTGCGCGCGCTGCGCGGTCTCGGCGTACCGGCCTGGCTGTCGTACTCGGCGTCCGGCGACCGCACCCGTGCCGGCCAGCCGCTGGAGGAGGCCTTCGCGCTGGCGGCGCGGGCGGACGAGGTGATCGCGGTCGGCGTGAACTGCTGCACGCCACAGGACGCGGACCGCGCGGTGGCCCTGGCCGCCCGCGTCACCGGCAAACCGGTGGTGGTCTACCCCAACAGCGGTGAGACGTGGGACGCGGGGGCGCGGGCGTGGACGGGCCGGTCGACGTTCAGTGCCGGGCAGGTGAGGGGCTGGCGTGCGTCGGGGGCCCGGCTGGTCGGAGGGTGCTGCCGGGTGGGACCCGAGGCGATCGCGTCGATGGCGTCGGTGCTGCGGGCCCCGTAGCGAACTCGCACCACACGACCTTCCCGGGGCCCGCTCCCCCACGCCCCACGTGTCCGCCGGCCCGGCCACGAGCAGCAGCCCGCGCCCGCCCCCGTCCGGCTCCCCCTGCGGTACGGCGGGGACCCCGCCCCCGCTGTCGTGCACCTCGACGCGGACGCCGTCGGCGTACGGCAGGAGGCGCAGGAGGAATCCACGGCCGGGCGGCACGCCGTGCAGCAGGGCGTTGGTCGCCAGTCCCGGACGCCCCCGCCTCACCGTGACCCCGAAGGCCTGGACCGCCTTCACCCGGCCGCTCTCCTCCCGGCGCGCACAGCGGCTCAGCTTCTTGGATCGCCCGGTTCATAACGGCTCGAAGCCCGGCCGGACGGGGCCGGTCTCTCCGGCGACGACCAGTTCCTCGCGGTCCTCCGGTTCCAGGTGGTCCAGGGCTTCCGGTTCGATGCCGTGGTACCCGTCCACGTCGAGCAGCCGCCGCACGAACGCGAGGGCGAAGGCCGAGAACGACCCGTCGAAGGTCTCGCAGCCCTCCTCATGGACCATCGTGACGACCTTCCACCGGTCCGGGGCCGGGCCGCAGGGCAGGAAGAAGTGCTCGTCCCCGCTGTGGTCGCACCCCCACGAAATCAGCCCCTCATGGCGTCCGCGGGGCCGGCGCCCGGTGTCCTCCGGGCGGCTCCGGGGACGGAGCCGGCGGTGACGCCCGGGACCGACTCGGGTGGAGCTGACCGCACCCCGGCCGGGAAGAGCCCCCTCTCGTGGCGGCGGGCCCGGCGGGCCCATCACCGTCATGCCCCCGCGGCGGGGCCCGGGCCAGCTCTTCGCCCCGGCGGACGGTGTCGTACGCCTCTGAGTGGCCACAGCGACTGCCGGAGCCCGGCGAGCCGGCCTCCGACAGCCCGCCGTCCCGTGTCACCCCACCCGTGGATCAGCGGGGACCCCAGGGGTTCCTTGGTGATCGCGCCCGTGGCGACGTTGTCCACGCAGGAGGTGCTCGCGGGCTTGTGGCCGGGGACGATCACGTCGGACCGGGAGCTCGCCGGGAGGTGGCCGGGGCGGCGGCGCCGAGGCCGGCGCCGGTGAGAGCGTCACCCGGCATGCGGGTTCTCATCCGCTGTCAGCAGCTGTAGCTGCGCTTGCCGTTGATGAGGTAGCGGTCCTCCGCCTCGGTCTTCATCTTGTACGAGGCGGTCCAGCAGCCGCCCGCGCCCTGACTGATGTAGAGCGGGCCGGCGAACTTGCTGTAGTAGCCGTCGTCGGTGCCGCAGGCGCTGCTGGCGGTGGTGCCCGGACAGGCCTGGAGGAACATGTAGTTGGCGTTGCCCGGTGTCTCGTTCTTGAAGATCACGCAGAGCAGCCCGCCGCCCGCGTAGGCGGCCATGCTGCCGTCGTCGCCGTTGACGTCACCGGGAAGGTTTCCGTCGATGTAGACCAGTGTGTTGTAGTTGCCGCCGCACTCCGTGGCCTGGGCCACGGCCTCCTGCGGGTTGGCGGCGGCCCACGCCCTGGTCTCGCCGTCGGCGTCGGCGGCGACCGTCACCTTCGGGGCGACGGGCTGCCCGGCGGCGGACGCCGGGGTGAGCAGTGCGCCCATGGCGGCCGTGGTGGCGGCCAGCACGGCCAGTATTCGCTTCATGGTCGGTTCCTTTCCTTCATGCACATCGATGATGTGAACTGGGGTTCGAAGCGGTCGTCGCGGCGGGGCACGGAGCCCCACCGCGATCCGTGCCTAACGGAACGTCGCCTCACGGATGGTGGCGGCCAGCCGGGGCAGGCGTTCGTCGTGCGGGCCGACCGCGATGTAGAAGAGCGACTCGTCGACCGGTTCGTCGTCGCCGCCCCAGCGGACGACGCCCTGGCAGTCCGCGAGGATCTCCCGTACGGCGGCGACCTGGAGCGGGAACAGCGAGCCCTCCGCACCGGCGCCCTGCCGGATCCGAACGGCCGTGCCCGAGGCCAGGTTGGAGTCCGGGAGGCCACGGCGCAGGCCCTTGGCCGGGCGCCAGCCGGCCAGGTCCACCGCCGTGAGCTCCTGCACCTCGTAGTGGAAGCGGCGCACGACGTGCACGAGCACCGTCTCCACGTCGCCGATCCACACCGGTACGCCCAGGCCCGTACCGGCCACCGGGCGGGTCCACACCTGCGAGTCGAGGTCCGCGTTCGGCTGGATCGTCCAGCCGTTCGCGGAAGTCGCCGGCCGCTGGGGTCCGCGCCGTTCGTCGGCCACCGCCGTGGTGGCGGGCAACACCGAACCGACGGCCGCGGCCCCGCCGATGACGGCGCAGGCCTTGACGACCGTACGCCGTGTCATGTCGTGATCCACGTTTCCTGTCTCCCTATGAGCTGAATCAGCTGTCAGAACAGACCGAAGATCACGAAGAACGGCGCAAGGGAAACGGCGGCACACACCGGCCAGTAGCGGGAGCCCCGTACCGGCGTCCGGCGCCGCAGCCAGGTGTTGGCCAGCCCCCAGGCCAGGCCGAACAGGCAGAACACCGGTGCGGCGATGACCAGCCAGAGCAGCATCCCGTCGTTCTCGTTCGGGTCCTGCATGGTCCAGCCGAGTGCCGCCAGCGGCCCGTTGGCCAGGATGTACCACGCCAGGAACAGAGGAACGACGGCCGGGACCCCGAGCAGCAGGTTCACGACGACGGGGAGGCAGAGCTTCCGCATGCGCTCGTTCTTCACGATCAGTCCGGCCTACTGGGCGCGGCTGAGCTTGTTGTAGTTCTCCAGCACGTTGTAGAGCCCGATCAGCTCGCGGCCGTACTTCTCGGCCTTGTCGCCGGTGCCGTTGTAGCGGGCCAGCAGCTTCTGGGTGTCGGCCTGGCCGGTGGCGAGCGACGGGCGGGCGATGCCGAGCTGGTGCGCGTTGTAGATGGTCAGGTAGGCCACCGAGGGGATGTTGTACTCGGGCTCCTGGAGGTTGTCCCATACCGCGCGGGTGTCCGAGCCGGTGAGCGGAGTGCCGTGGATGATGCCCTGGTCCATGCAGTAGTTGCGGGCGGCGATGGTCACCCAGGCGAAGATCTGCCCCCAGCCGGTGCTGCAGTCGTCCTTCAGCCCGGCCTTCACCGCCTCGTCGGCGAGCGCGTCGAGCGGATTCAGCTTGCGCAGCTCCCACAGCACCGGTGCCTGGATGAGCGCCTTGCGCAGCTTCAGGGCCCTGGCCAGGTTGGTGAACAGCCAGTCGGCGTTCATGACGTTGTTGAACGCCTCTGTCGTGGAGATGACGTCGTACGTCACCCAGTCGTCGTCCGCGGTCCAGCCCTCGCCGCCGGTCTCCGGGACGCCGATCGACGTCAGATACGCCTGGACGTCCTTGAGCGCCGCCGCCCGGTACGTCGCCTTGTCGAAGTCGACGTCGAGGTCGGAGTCGACCGGGACCCCGGGGTCGAAGTCGCCCTGTCCGGTGTCCCGGCCGGAGGCGATGTTGTTGTCGATCTCGATGGCGCCGTCCCCGGAGCCGACCTTGATGGTGGCGATCTGGTCGAACGCCCAGTTGGTGGGCAGCGGGTAGCCGAGGTTGCCGGAGAACCCGGACGACATGTCGGAGACGAAGCCGGCGGAGGCGTATCCGGCGTCGGAGACACGCTGGCAGACGTTGCGTGGGCCGTAGACGCCGACGCCGTAGGCGGAGTTCTCGCCGACGGTGCGGTAGATGCCCCGGAAGTGCTTCAGGACGTACTCGGTGATCTCGCCGTCCTGGGCGTCGTAGTCGACCGCGAAGTAGATGATCGTGCCCGGCTTGAAGCCGTGGATCTGGGCCCATTCGATGGCGTTCGTCGCGTCGACGCAGCCTTGGGGGTAGCTGAAGTAGTCGGCCGAGCGGGACCAGGTCTGGTAGATCGGGAAGCAGCGCAGACCGTACTGCTTGATGGTCGCGAGCTCGCCGGGCTGGATCTGCTTCTCCGGCAGGCTGGTGCTGGACGGGTTGGACAGATAGCGGCCGATGTACTTGTAACCGGCGTCCTTCAGGGCCTGCGCGCGGGCCGGGGTGATCCTGGTGACGCCGTCGCAGGCGGTGCCCTTGCGGGTCTGGTCGCCGTAGGAGACGAGCAGGGACGCCCAGGTCTGGAAGTCGCCGACGCCCGTGACCGGGAGCTTGGCGAACGACTGGAAGGACTCCACACCGGTCTTGACGTCACCGGTGAAGTTGCCGAAGGGCACGTTCCGCTTGTTCAGGATCATCGCCGCGGTGAACAGGGAGGCCCAGGTGCCGGTGGTGCCGACCGCGACCGTGTGGTTCCTCAGGCCGGACTGGGTGCCGGGACCGAAGACGCCGTTGGCGGTGCCGTCCGCCATGCCCAGCTCGTACTGGATCGCGAAGAGCATGGACTTGGCGACGTCGCGGGAGTGATGGCCGTCGCACGGGATCAGGTAGAAGTCCCTGCGGCCCACGTAGCGCCGGTTGAGCCACTGCTGGATCGAACGGATCTCCTCGGAGCCGTTGCCGACGGTGACGTAGGCGTCCATGTTGAGCAGGCCTTTGACGACCTTCGGCTCCAGGGAGCTGCCCGCGTAGACGGTGTCGACGCCCATGTTGGCCTTCAGCTTGGCCACCGCGTCCTTGACGCGCCCGTTGTAGATGCCGTCGATCTCCCCGCCGTCGTAACCCTTGCAGTACAGGGCCGACTGCAGGACGCGGCAGAAGTTCG
Organism: Streptomyces caelestis; assembly: GCF_001279005.1. Lineage (GTDB taxonomy): Bacteria > Actinomycetota > Actinomycetes > Streptomycetales > Streptomycetaceae > Streptomyces > Streptomyces heliomycini. The sequence continues at coordinate 107,610 of NZ_LGCN01000108.1, read as the reverse complement.
CCGACGGCACCGTGGAGTCGTCCAGCTTCGGGTACTTCGACTGGAGCGTGGACAGTGTGGTCGGCCCGAAGGAATCCGAGAGGCTGGTGATACCCATCTCGTACTGCAACGCCCGGGTCAGGGCGTACATGACGGGCCAGCCGGTCCTGCCGTCCTCGGCGAGCTTGGATATCCCCAGCGCCGCGCCGTTGTTGTAGGTCAGATTGATGAATCTCTGTGCCCTGAGCACCATTTCGTCGGCCATGCCGAAGCAACCCCCGTTGATCTACGCGTCCCCTGGCAGACCGGTCGAGCCGGTCACTCGGCGATCACTCTAGGCGGGGCCCGACGGACCAAGGCAAGATCGACAGGGAAACATGGCCGAATGATCATGGCATGACAAAACGCATGGTTGAGGCGGCAACTGAGTGCCGAGTGCGGGCAGTTCCTGTACGACGGAAGGGAAACGAGGGGCCAGGGCGGCAGCGACGACCAACGCCTGTTGGCCGAATCTCACCCGTCGGACATGACGCCCGCCGAGCGCCCTCCGTGGCTGTCGAGACGAACAGTGAGCCCCTGGAGATCCAACGGCAAACGCCACTCGGTCGGCGCTTCCTCGTTCTCCAGGATCAGGGTTTCCTCCACCGAGTCACCGCCCGCGAGGAATTCGACGTCCGCATGCGGACACACGTCTGGTCCGGTGGGAGAGGGGCCGGCACGCTGCGAGACTCAGCGGACCGAGACCAGTGCGGTCGCCCACCGGCAGAACAGGACGGAAACGCCACCATGGCCAGCGTCGTCGAGCTGACGTACTACCCCATCAAAGGCTGCGCCGGGACATCGGCGGGCGAGGCACCGCTGACGCCCGCCGGGCTCGCGCACGACCGCAGTTTCCTGGTCGTGAGCGAGGAGGGGGTGGGGCGGACCCAGCGCCGGGATCCCCGACTGGCCCTGGTCCGGCCCATGGTGGGCGACGGCGGCGGGCGGCTCGTGCTGCACGCGCCGGACGTCGAGGCGCTGGACCTCCGCGTGGACACGGCCGGCGACCGGCGGAAGGTGGAGGTGCTCGGGAAGGCCTACCGGGGCATCGACCAGGGCGATGCGGCCGCCGACTGGTTCACGGAGGTGCTCGGCGCACCGAGCCGGCTCGTGCGCGTGCCGCCGGAGCACGACCGGGTGACCGACGGCAGGACCCCCGGCACCTCCGCCTACGCCGACAGCTGTGCCCTGCACGTCGTCTCACGCGCCACGCTGGACCTGCTCCACCGCAAACTGGCCGAGCGCGGCCTCCCGCCGCTGCCGATGAACCGCTTCCGCCCCAACATCGTGGTCGACGGCTGGGACGCACCGCACACCGAGGACCGCGCCCACCGCATCCGCATCGGCGACACCGAACTCGGCTACGCCAAGCTCGCCGTCCGCTGCGTGGTCACCACGGTCGACCAGGGCACGGGGGCGAAGGCGGGCCCGGAACCGCTGCGCACCCTCGCCGACTACCGCCGCGCCGCCCAGGGCGGCGTCGCCTACGGGACCAAGTACGCCGTGCTGCGCACCGGCACCCTGTCCGTCGGCGACACCGTGGACGTCACCTCGTGGGGCGAGTCCGAACTCTAGGACACCGGCGGGCGTACGGGCGTTCAGCCGTACACCACCGACCACGGACGCGGGGTGTCGTCGGGCGGGTGGGCGGCGCCTTCGCGCCGGGAGGCGGCGGCGTGATGGCGGGCCAGGACCTCTGCGGCGAGTTCGGCGAAGCGGCGGGCGGCCGGGTGGGCTCCGCGGCCGGCGGGCCAGGCGCCGCCGATGCGCAGGGTGAGGGGGCGGCCCGCCAGGGGGGACCAGGCGACACGGGGTTCCTTGCGGGCCGCCGGTCCCTGGGCGAAGGCGACTCCGTGCCCCGCCGTCACGAGGGCGAGCAGGAATTCGGGGTTGGAGGCGTGGCGGAGGCGGCCCGGGACGAAGCCCTCGGCGCGGCACACGTCGAGGACGCGGTCGTGCCAGTCGGGCGCGTGCGCGCGGGGGAAGAGCACCAGGTCGTGGCCGGCGAGGTCGCCGAGCGACACCTCCGGCAGCCGGGCCAGGGGCGAGGTGCGGGGGAGGACGACGCCGAGGTCCAGTGGGACGTCGGGGCCGAGCCGCAGTTCGGTGGCGTCGACGGGGTGGTGCACCAGTCCGACGTCCAGGCCGCCGGAGGCCAGCAGCCGCAGTTGCTCCGCGGTGGTGACCTCCTGCAGGTCGACGGAGAGCTCCGGAGCGTGTTCCGCGCAGGCGGAGAGCAGCGCGGACAGGACGGCGGCCGTGGTGTCGGGCGGCACGCCCGCGCGCAGGGTGCCGAGGCCGCCGTCGGCGGCGCGGCGGGCCAGGGTGCGCAGCCTCTCCTCCCGGGCGAGGAGTTCGTGGGTCTCCTCCAGCAGCGCCGCTCCGGCGGCGCTGAGCCGGACGCCGCGCTGCGAGCGGTCGAACAGTTCGGCTCCGAGTTCCCTCTCCAGTCGGCGGATCGCCTGGCTGAGCGGCGGCTGGGCCATGCCCAGCCGCTCGGCGGCCCGGCTGAAGTGCAGCTCGTCGGCCACGGTGACGAACAGACGCAGGTGGCGCAAGAGATCCACGATCAAGGATCCTATGCGGAGGCCGACTTGAGGGGGCTACCCGGTCGGCCGGTCGACGACGGAGGACGGCGATGTACGAGGACGAGCGGTGACGAGCACGCGCACAGCGGTCGAGGATCGGATCCGGCAGGTCTTCGCCGAGGCGGGCGCGAGGGGGCAGGTGCACGCCGTTCCGGTCCGTGCGCGCACGCCGGCCTCCGGGGAGGGCGACGGCGGACCCGATGCCCGTGAGATCGCCGTGGGCGCCGACGACGCCGTGGTCATCGCCTCGCTCTTCAAGATACTGCTGGTGCTGGAGTTCGCCCGGCAGGTCGTGGCCGGCCAGCTCGATCCGCGGGAGCGGGTGCGGGTGACGTCGGCCGACCGGCTCGGCGGCTGGGGCACCGCCGGCTGCCTGGACGACGTCGAGCTGTCGTTGCGCGACCTGGCCCACTTCGCGATGTCGGTCAGCGACAACTCGGCCGCCGATCTGCTGCTGGACCGGGTCGGCCTGGACACGGTGCGACTGCTCGCGAAGGAACTCGGCCTGGAGCGGACGCGGGTCGTGGGCGGCCCGCGGGACCTGCTGGAGTCGATGCTCACGGAGGTCGGGGCGCGCGACGAGAGGGAGTTCGCCGTGCGCTACCCGGCCCTGCCGGACGAGCGGAAGAGACGGCTGGCGGTGCTGGACCCCCGCCACACCACGGCCAGTACGCCCCGCGAGATCACCCGGCTGCTCCGGCTCGTGTGGACCGATGCCGCCGGTCCGCCGGAAGCCTGTGCACTCGTACGCGATCTGATGGGCAGGCAGGTCTTCCGCCACCGGCTGGTGTCGGGTTTCCCGGACGACGTCGTGGTCGCGGCCAAGACCGGCACCCTGCCCGGACTGCACATGGAGGCGGGCGTCGCCCGTTACCCGGACGGCGCGTGCTACGCGATCGCCGTGTTCGCGCGCACGCACGACCTGACCGCCTCCCGTGCCACGGTGGACGCGGCGATCGGCCGGGCCGCCGGAATCGCGGCCGCTTTCCTCCGCGGCGGCGGCCGCTGACCGGGACACATATGCGTTCGCGTATCGGAGGTGCCCGACTCCGGTCTTGGACAAGGGACTTCACCCCTTGATCTGCTGACGCCATGACCCAGGACATACACGCCCCGGACGGACCGGGCGCCTCCCCCCGTCGCGGGCTCGACCGCCGTACGGTGCTGCGGGGCGCCACGCTCGGTGCGGCGGCCCCGCTGATCCCGGCCGCATCGGCCGCAGCGGCCACCGCGACCGCCGGCCGCGACCGAGGCGGTGAGCGGGCCGCCCGTTCCGTGTCGTTCCGCTGGCTCGGCACCGCGGGCTGGCGCATCGACGTGGGCGGCCGCACCGTGCTCTTCGACCCCTACCTCACCCGTTTCCGCACCGGACTGTTCGACGACGGTCTCGACCCGAAGACCGAACTGACAACGGATCCCACCGTCGTGGACGCGCACATCGGCCGTCCCGAGCTGGTGCTGGTGAGCCACTCCCACTGGGACCACCTCGCTGACGTGCCCTACATCGCCAAGACCACCGGCGCCCGCGTCATCGGCACCGAGACCACGTACCACCTGCTCACCGCCCTCGGAGTCGACCCGGGACAGATCTCCGTGGTGAAGGGCGGCGAGGTGCTGGACATCGGCACGGTCACCGTCGAGGTCGTGCCCGGCCTGCACAGCCGCAACAAGAACTGCGCGTACTTCGCGCCGGGCACGCTGAACGCCCCGCCGGCGAAGGTTCCCGGCACCATCGCGGACCTGCCCGAGGGCGACACCCTGGCCTTCCAGGTCACGGCCGGGGAGCACGGCCCGTCGGCGTTCCTCATGGGGGCCAGCGACTTCTCCGAGCGGGCGGTGCGGGGCCTGCGCCCCGACCTCGCGATGATCGCCGTACCCACCGCCACCGGCACCACCCACCGCTACGTGCCCCGGCTGCTGGACGCCCTGGAGGCCCCCGGTGTCGTCGTCCCCGTCCACTGGGACAACTTCGAGCTGCCGTTGACCGGTTCCCCGGTCCGCGACCCGGCGATGGACCTCGACGCCTTCCTCGCCCAGGTCGGGAAGGCGTCTGCGGCCTCCCGGATCGTCGTCCCGGACTACCGCACCGTGTACGACGGCGACATGCGGCCCGCACACCGGTAGGCGAGGCCCGCCGGGCCGGCCCGGCGTCCCGTGGACCACGGGCCTGCCCCGGCCGTCGGGAGCACCCGCCCGGCCGTGCGCCCGGGTCGGTCACGGCGGAGCGCGCCGGCGCGGCGCAGGCGGCGGACGACCGAGCGGAGTTCGGGGGACGTGGCGGGCTCCGGGGCCCCGGGGGCGGCCCACAGGGCGAGTGCGCGGTACCCGGGGCCGTGTTCGACGTGCGGATCGTGCCCCGATCGTCCGATCGGCCACTGGTTCGACCGTTCCTGAGCCCGGCGCCCCGTACGGGAAACCGGATGTCGGTGGGCGCCCTCGTCAGGCCACCGGGCGGATCCGGTCGCCGGTCCGCTCCCGGAGCGCGACCTCCAGGCGGTCGCGGGCCTCGGTCTGGGCGGCGATGCGCGCGTCGAGGACCGCCAGCCGTTCCCGCGCGACCCTCAGCCCCTTGGCGGAGGGAGGTGCGGCTGCCACGTCGCCGTCCAGGCAGGGCAGGAACACGCGCACGTCGTCCAGGGTGAGTCCGGCGGCCAGCAGGTACCGGATGTTGCGGACCCGTACGACGGTCCGCTCCTCGTAGACGCGGTAGCCGTTGGCGGCCCGTTCGGAGGAGATCAGCCCGGCCTGCTCGTAGTGCCGCAGCGCACGGGCGGTCGTCCCGGCCGCCTCGGCCAGCTCACCGATCCGCATCCGTCCCACCTCCCGGCTCACTCCTATCACGCCACGACCGCTCCGCCGTCGACCGGGAGCACCGCTCCGGTGACGAAAGAGGCCGCGGGTGAGGCGAGTCGGGTGATCGCCCAGGCCACCTCCTCGGGACGGCCGACGCGGGCCAGCGGGGTGTGCGCCAGCTGCCACTCCCGCACCGCGGCCCTCCGCTCCGGTGTCAGGCCCTGGTGCTCGCCGATGGGGGTGTCGATCGCTCCGGGGGCGACCGCCACCACCCGGACGCCGCGGGGCGCCAGTTCGACCGCCCAGCTGCGGGTGAGCAGTTCCAGGGCGGTCTTGGTCGCCGCGTAGACCGAACCGCCCGGCCAGGCCCGCTGTCCCACCGAGGTGCTGACGTTGACGATCACTCCACCCGACGCCTCCAGGTACGGCAGCGCGGCCTGGGCCAGCAGGACGGGGGCGACGAGGTTGGTGGCGAGCTGGTCCGTGATCGTCTCCGGCGTCAGCGTGCCGAGGGCGCCGCCGCGCACGATGCCGGCGTTGTTGACCAGTACGTCCAGTCGGCCGTGCGCCTCCACCACGGCCCGCACGATCCGCTCGGGTTCGCCCTCGGCGGTGATGTCGGCGGGCAGGGGCGTGATCCGGTCGTGTCCGGTCGCGGTCTCCGTGAGTGGTGCGCTCCGCCGTCCTACGGCGACCACACGGTCACCTCCGGCGGCGAAGGCGCGGGCGGTGGCCCGGCCGATGCCGGTGCCCGCTCCGGTGACGACGACGACCCTGCTGCTGTGCGCTGCGCTGCTGTTCATGCCGGCCATCGTGCGACCTTGCCGCCGGCGTCAAGGTCAAGATTCTTCCGGGGAGCGGGACGAGCCGGTCCGTTCCCCGCTTCTCCCGGACAGGCGGCGCCCCGGCGTCTCGCATCCCGCGGGATCGACCCGCCCGGCCGTGCGCCCGGGTCAGGTGCGGCGCAGTGCGCCGCTGTGGCGCAGGCGGCGGACGACCGAGCGGAGTTCGGGGGACGTGGCGGGCTCCGGGGCCCCGGGGGCGGCCCACAGGGCGAGTGCGCGGTCCCGGGGGCCGTGTTCGACGTGCGGGTCGCCGTCGCCGAAGACCTGTACGGGATGCCCCGCGTCCCAGCGCTCCCAGCCCGGCGAGCCGTCGGTGACGAAGCGCACCCACGCCCCGTGCATCGCGTCGGCCAGGTCCCGCGGCGCTCCCTCGCCCGCGAGTTTGCGGGCGTCCGGTGAATCGCCGCTGTCGAAGACGAAGCCGAGTTCCAGGGCGTGGCAGGCGCCCAGGCCGGGGCGGCGGGAGGGCCAGGCGAACTCGTAGACGTACGACGGGGCTCGGCGGCCGTCGGCCAGACGGTGCAGGGGGAGGCGGAGCAGGTGGTCGGTGACCAGCTGGCCGACGAGTTCCGCGGTGCCGGCGTCCGGGCGCAGGGCGCGGTAGCCGCGCGGGACCTCGCTGCCGCAGCGGCAGCGGGCCATCGCGCCGGCGAGGGCGAGAGCGCCGAGGCGGTCGACGCGGTCCACCAGGCCGCCGGGGACGAGCCACAGGCGGTACTCGTCGCGGGTCCAGCCGGTCAGCAGCTCCACGCCGGGGGCCGCGCCGTCGGTGAGGGCCTCCAGGGGGTCGCGCGGGACCAGGTCGCCGTCGGTGACGATGCCGAAGGCGGGGCCGCCGAGCACCGGGCTGCCGAGGCGGCCGATGTCGGCCTGGACACGGAGCAACCGGTCGCGGTCGACGGCGGCGAAGGCCTCGGCGGTGGCGGGGACCTTCAGGCGGTTCGCCATGCGGCGGACCACGCGGCGCACCTTGTCGCGGTCGGTGGCCTCGGGCGGGCCGCTCTGCAGGACGGCCCGGCGGACCAGTCCCCGGGCCTGCGGTGCGGCGATCAGCGCGCCCGTGCTGATCGCTCCGGCGGACTGGCCGCCGAGAGTGATGCGGTCCGGGTCGCCGCCGAAGGCCCCGATCGACGTGTGGACCCAGTGCAGCGCGGCGAGCTGGTCGCGCAGGCCGGGGTTGGCGGGGGCGTCCGGGAAGAGGCCGTAGCCCTCGACGCCGAGGCGGTAGTTGACCGACACGAACACCACCCCGTCGCGGGCGAAGGTGTGGCCGTCGTAGACGGGGACCGCCGAGGAGCCCCTGGTCAGGGCGCCGCCGTGGAGCCACACGAGGACGGGGAGGCGGGCGCCGGGGGCGGGGTCGGGGGTCCACACGTTGAGGTTGAGGCAGTCGTCGCCGGGGACGGCCGGATCGGACAGGTACTGGGCGAAGGCCTCCGAGTACGGGGGCTTGGGGGCCGTCGGCCCGAAGTCGGCGGCCTCCCGTACGCCGTCCCAGCGGTCCGGCGGGGCCGGGGGCCGGAAGCGGCGGGGGCCGAAGGGGGGCGCCGCGTAGGGGATGCCACGGAAGACGGCCACGCCCCGCTCCCAGCGGCCGCGCACGGCGCCGTACGGGGTTCCGGTCACGGGGTGCTCCCGGTCTGCCGTCATGTGCCCACCAGCCCTTCACCGCGGCGCGCCGCGTCGCGCACCGGACGGACCCGCCGGTAACACGGGAGCACCGCACGGCTCTTCGGTATTCCCGCGTCCACGTGAGAGTTCTTCCCGCCCCGGTGTGCCGGACCTACAGTAGGAAGCGCTTTCTATTCGGAGAGGTGGATACTCGATGGTCCGTGCGGGGAGTGCCAACGTGACGGCGGGGCCGACGCTGGCGGTGGTGGCCCGCGAGGCGGGGGTGTCCGTGCCGACCGCGTCCAAGGTGGTCAACGGCCGCGAGGACGTGGCCCCCGAGACCCGCCGCCGCGTCACCGAGGCACTGGACCGGCTCGGGTACATCAGGAGACCCCGGTTCGACGGCGGGCGGGCGCCTCGTCTGGTGGACCTCGTGGTGCACTCGCTGGAGACCTCTGGGTCGGGCGCGGTGCTGCACGGTGCGGAGGAGGCGGCGCACGACGCGGGTCTCGAGCTCGTCGTCTCGGCGGCCCTGACGCGGAGCCGTGCGGAGCGGCCGGAGCGTCCGGAGCGGGGCTGGCTGGACAAACTCGTCCTGCGGGGTTCGTCGGGGGTGCTGTTCCACCTGGCCGAGCTGAGCGAGCCGCAGTACGCGTGGCTCGCCCAGCACCGCATCCCGTTCGTGATGATCGACCCGGTGCTCGAACCGCCGGCGGGCGTGGTCTCGGTGGGCGCGGCGAACTGGCGGGGCGGGGTGACGGCGACCGAGCACCTGCTGGCGCTGGGGCACGAGCGCATCGCGGTCGTCGCCGGACAGCGGCACACGCTGTGCGCCGACGCGCGGATCGCCGGTTACCGCTCGGCCCTCGCCGCGGCGGGCGTGCGGCACCGCCCCGAGTACGTCCGGCACGCCGACTCCGGGCGGGACGCGGCCGGCCGCCGGCTGTGCGAGCTCCTCGACCTTCCCGAGCCGCCCACGGCCGTCTTCGTCTGCGCGGACCGGATGGCGCTGGGCGTCTACGAGGCCCTGGCCGCGCGCGGTCTGCGCGTACCGGACGACATGAGCGTGGTCGGCTACGACGACCTGCCCGAGGCCCGCTGGCTCACCCCGGCCCTGACGACGGTCCGCCAGCCGCTGTCCGAGATGGCGGCGACGTCCCTGCGGCTGCTGCTGCGCATGATGGACGGCCACCGCCCGGAGAGCACCCGCACGGAACTGTCGACCCGGCTGGTGGAACGCGCGAGCACGGCGCCTCCCGGGCCCGGTGCGGGCGGTCACGGCTGACGGACGGCGCCGCGCTCCGGCACGGCCGCGCCCCGGCGTCCGGCCGGCGACGGCTCCCGGCTCCCGGGAGGCGGCCGAGCGGGGCCAAAGGCCGGCGCCCCGCCCGGTGCGGCATGACCGTGACACAGCTCACGGCGATGTGCGGCCCGATCTTGGAATGCGCGGCCCGCCGTCCTTGCTCCCCTCCTTGTGGGCCTACCCTGCCCATGGGCCTGCCCGCTCCCGGAGTGCGCCGTGCAAGGGTGCGCAGCGCGACCGGCCACGAGAGCCGGGGACGACCTCGGTCCTTCCCCCCTCCCCCGATCCGGCCCGCTGTCTTCGAAAGGTTTCCCCGCACCATGCCACTGGCTCTGCTGGCCCTGGCCGTCGTCGCGTTCGGTCTCGGCACGACCGAGTTCGCCACCATGGGGCTGCTGCCCCAGATAGCCGACGGGGTCGGCGTCTCCGTGCCGGACGCCGGCAACCTCGTCTCGGCCTACGCGCTCGGCGTCGTCGTCGGCGCCCCCGTGCTGACGGGCATCGGCGCGCGCATGTCCCACAAGCGGCTGCTGCTGCTCCTGACCGGGCTGTTCGTGGTCGGGAACGTCGCGTCCGCGCTGGCCCCCACGTACGGCACGCTCTTCGCCGCGCGCCTCCTGACGGGGCTGCCGCACGGGGCGCTGTTCGGCGTGGGCGCCGTCGTGGCCTCCCGGCTGGTCGCCCCCGACCGGGCCGCGCGGGCCGTCTCGCGCATGTTCCTCGGACTCACCGTCGCCAACATCGTCGGTGTCCCGGCCGGCACGGCCCTGGGCCAGCAGCTGGGCTGGCGGTCCGCCTTCCTCGCGATCGCCGTCATCGGTCTCGCCGCCCTCGCCGCGCTGGCCCTCTTCGTCCCCCACCAGCCCCGTGGCGGGCAGTCCGGCATCCGGCACGAGCTGCGGGCGATGGGCAACCGGCAGGTCGCGATCGGCCTGGCCGTCGCCGTGGTGGGATTCGGCGGCTTCTTCGCCGTCTACAGCTACCTGGTCCCCGTCCTGACCAACGTGACGGGTCTCTCCGACTCCTCGATCACCCTGGTCCTCGCGCTCTACGGCGTCGGCATGACGCTCGGCACGCTGGTCGCGGGCCCGCTCACGGACCGCGCGCTGCGCCCGACGCTGTACGCGGGGCTCGCCCTGCTCGCCGCGGCGCTGGTGACGTTCTCCTTCACCGTCCACAGCACCTGGCCCGCCCTGGTGACGATCACCTTCATCGGCGCGCTGGGCTCCCTCATCACCACGCCCGTCCAGATGCTGCTCATGGCCAAGGCGAAGGACGCCCCGACGATGGCGGCGGCCTCCAACCACTCCGCCTTCAACCTGGCCAACGCGGGCGGCGCCTGGCTCGGCGGGCTGGCCCTCTCGGCGGGCTGGGGCTGGACCTCCCCCGCCCTGGTCGGCGCCGTCCTCGCCGTGGCCGGCCTCGGCCTCGCCCTCACCGGCGGCCTGCTGAACCGGGACGGCCGCCGCTCCGAGGTGATCACCTCGTCCGGCGCCGGCGCCCTGCCGGGAGCCGATCAGGTCACGGCGGCCCACCGCCCGGACTGACCCGCTCGCCCGCTCCGGCCGCCCAGCCGATCCCGCCGCGCAGGTGGGCACGGAAGGCGGGATCACCGTAGGCCTCGGCGACGTGGCCGAGCGCGGTGTAGAAGACCCGCCCGGCGCCCTGGCCGCGGCACCACGCCAGCGGGTGGCCGGGGCCCGTCCCGGCTCCCTCGTACGACGACTCGTCGGCGCGGAGCAGGACCCGCACTCCCGCGGCACGCGGGTCGGTGCGGAAGTCGTACCACTCGTCCGTGAAGTCCCAGACGGCGGGCAGGTGCCGGGTCGCCGGGTGGTCGTGGTCCTCGGTCACGACGCGGCCCGGCTGGAAGGCCGGGTGCCGGTCGAAGCGGGCGCCGAGGAGGTCGCCGTAGTACGGCCAGTCGTACTCCGTGCAGGCGGCGGCGTGCACCCCGGCGAATCCCCCGCCCCTCTCGACGTACTCCGCGAGCCGCTCCCGCCCGGCGGGGGTGAGCACCTCGCCGCTGGTGGAGAGGAAGACGACGGCGGCGTACCGGTCGAGCGGCGCCTCGAGGGCGGCCGGGTCCTCGGTCGCGTCGACGGTGAGGTCGCCGAGGGCGCGCAGGGCGGCGACACCGGCGGGGATGGAGTCGTGCCGGTAGTCGGCGGTGCGGGTGTACACGAGGAGGGCGGGGCGTGCGAGGGCGGGCATGGGCGCGAGCCTATGCGGCGGGCGCCGGGCGGAGCGAGGGCCGGGAGCGGCGGCGGACCGCCGTCATGGCCCGGCCGCCGCACGCCGGGTTCACCCAGCACTCGGATCCGGCCCGCCTCCTCCCGGCCACCGACGACGCGACGATCGTCCACGGCGACTCCGACTCCGCGTCCCGGGGCGACGACCGCGGCCGGGGCCGCGACCGGACCGGCCGGCTCCTCGAACCGGTCCGCTCCGAACCCGCGTGTCCGATTCCTTCAAGACCGGCGTGGCGGCGCGGCCCTACGGTGGGCCGCATGAGCGCACGATTCGACGCCATCGGAATGGTCGTCTCGGACATGGCCGCCTCCGTCGCCTTCTACCGGCGGCTCGGGTTCGCCTTCCCCGAAGGGGCCGAGGAGCAGGGACACGTGGAGGCCGGACTGCCGGGCGGGCTGCGGCTGCTGCTGGACACGGAGGAGGTGGTGCGGTCCTTCCACACGGAATGGGAGCCCCCGTCGGGCGGGGGCAGGACCTCACTGGCGCTGCGGTGCGACAGCCCCGCGGAGGTCGACGCGCTGTTCGCGGAGATGGCCGGGGCCGGAAGCCGTGTCGAGCTGAAGCCGTGGGACGCGGTGTGGGGGCAGCGGTACGCCGTCCTCCTCGACCCGGACGGCAACGGGGTGGACCTGTTCGCGCCGCTGCCCGCGGGTGACTAGCTCGCCCGGCGCCAGTCCCGTCAGGCGCCGGACTTCGCGGGCCAGATGGGGCTGGTCGGCATAGCCGGCGCGGGCCGCCGTCTCCGCGAAGGGGACGCCCGCCCGCGCCAGGGCCAGCGCGCGGCGCATGCGAAGGATGCGGGCCAGGGTCTTCGGGCCGTAGCCGAACGCGGCCAGCGAGCGGCGGTGCAATTGGCGGGCGCCCACGCCCAGTTCGTCGGCGGTCGCGGCGACCGGACGGCCCGCGTCGAGGGCGGCCACGACAAGGCCGAGCAGGGGGTCCGGCGGGGTGGTCTCCGCCGCCCGGCGCAGGGCCAGGTCCTCCAGGGCGCGCACCGGGTCGTCCGCCGCGTTCACACGGGCCGTCATCCGCCGTACGTCCGCGGCCGGCCACAGGTCGGCCAGGGCGACGCGGCGGTCGCGCAGCGCGTGGGCGGGCACGCCGAGCAGGGCGGGCGCGGTGCCGGGGCGGAAGCGGACGCCCGCCCAGGCGCCCGTCCGGCCCTGGGTGAGGTGGGCGCGGGTGTCGGGGCCCGCGACCAGCAGGCGTCCCTCGTTCCACAGGAGGTCCATGCAGCCGTCGGGGAGCACCCGGTTCTCCCCGTCGACGGGCGGGGTGTTGGTCCACACGACCGCGCCCGTCAGCCGCGACGCCCGCTCCCTGTACACGCCCCCCAGGCTACGCGGCCCTGGTCCGCCACTGGGTGCGGGCCGGGGAGCCGGTGTTCCCGGCGGGTGGGGTGGCGGAGCCGTTCGTGGGCGTGCGGGACGTCGCGGAGGTAGTGGTGGCCGCGGTGACGGGCGGGGAGCGGTACGCGGGGCGGACGCTCTCCGTGACCGGGCCCCGGCTGCCGACCCGGGCGGAGGCGGTGGCGGAGATCGCGGGGGCCGGTACCCGGAAGGCGTGAGCCGAGGGGGTTCCGCCCCCGCCGCCCCTTCCCGCCCCGACCCGGGGCTCCGTCCCGGACCCCGCTCCCCGAACGCCGGAGGGGCTGATTCCCAGCCCTTCACTTCTCCTCGTGCCCCGGCCCCTCGTCGTTCCTCGGGTGGGTGGGCTTCGCGTGGGCGCGCAGCCGGGACGTGACGTCCTCCGGGGGCAGGAAGCGGGACCAGCGTTCGGGGAACTCGGAGGGCATGTCGGGGTCGGCCTCGCCGGCCGCGGCGGTGCGGGCGACGTACTCGGCGACCTGCGCCTGCCGCAGCCGCTCGTTGGCCTCGCGGGCCGCGGCCGTCGCGGCGGCCGGCCAGACCCGGTCGATGGCCGCGTTGACCGCGGCGCCGACGAGCACCGCGAACGCGGACACGCCGATCCACAGCAGTACGGCGACGGGGGCGGCGAGGGAGCCGTAGATGGTGGGGCCCTCGACGGTGTTCGTCAGGTAGAGGCGCAGCAGGAAGCTGCCGAGCACCCACATGGCGAGGGCGACCAGCGCGCCGGGCACGTCCTCGATCCACGGGGAGCGCACGGGCACGGAGACGTGGTACAGCGTGGTCAGGAAGGCGACGGACAGCAGGATCACGACCGGCCAGTAGAGGATCTGGACGAGCGTCGCCGACCAGGGCACCACCCGGACGACCGCGTCCGGTCCCGCCACCATCAGCGGCAGCGCGATGGAGCCGATCAGCAGGGCCACGATGAACAGCAGGAAGGCCAGCAGCCGGGTCTTGACGATGCCCCGCACGCCGTCGAGGCCGTACATGACGGTGATGGTCTCGATGAAGACGTTCACCGCGCGGGAGCCCGACCACACGGCGATCAGGAAACCGAGGGAGATCACGTCGGGCCGGCCGCCCTTGGTGACGTCCCGCAGGATCGGTTCGGCGACCTCCGTCACGCCCCGGTCGGACAGCACCGTCCGGGAGGCGTCCAGGAGGTTGCGCTGCACGCTCTGGATGGTGTCGGCGCCGGTCCAGGCGTCGACGTAGCCGAGCAGGCCGATCAGGCTGAGCAGCAGCGGGGGCACCGACAGCAGCGTGAAGAACGCCGCCTCGGCCGCCAGGCCCAGGATGCGGTACTCCATGCACGAGTTGACGGTGTCCTTCAGCAGCAGCCAGGCGGTCCTGCGCTTGGAGACGTTCCGGTACAGGGCCCGGGCCCGGTGGAGGCGGCCGGAGGGCGCGTCGGGGAATTCACTTGCTGGCTGCACGCCCTAAAGGTATCCGTCGTACCAGGTCGCACTCACCCACAGGCCGGATCGGCGGGTGAGGCCCCCGTACCAGGGGGTACGTTCGTGGGCATGGCAGGCACCACGCACAGCGTGACCAATCAGGCTCCCCCGCTGGTGCAGTACGACGTCTTCGGCGCCGACCGGGCGCTGGTGGAGGCGGTCGAGCGGCATCTGGATCCCGGCGTGCGGGACGAGGGCCTCACCGAGCTGTCGGGGTTCGGACGGACCGCCGGGTCCGCGCAGGTGCAGGAGTGGGGGGCGCTGGCGAACGAGAACCCGCCGCGGCTGCGCACCCACGACCGCTACGGTCACCGGATCGACGAGGTCGACTTCCATCCGTCCTGGCACCGGCTGCTCGGCAAGGGCGTCTCGGCGGGGCTGACGGCGGCCTGGGGGCGGCCGGGCGGGCATGTGCGGCGGGCGGCGGCGTTCCTGGTGTGGACGCAGGTGGAGGCCGGCAACGGCTGCCCGCTGTCGATGACCCACGCCGCGGTCCCCGCGCTGCGCACGGACCCGGAGCTGGCGGCCCGGTGGGAGCCGCGGCTGACGTCGACGGTCTACGACCGTGCCCTGCGGCCCGCGGGGCAGAAGCCCGGCGCCCTGTTCGGGATGGGCATGACGGAGAAGCAGGGCGGCAGCGACGTACGGGCGAACACGACGGCGGCCCGGCCGCTGGCCGAGGACGGCGCGTACGAGCTGACCGGGCACAAGTGGTTCTGTTCGGCGCCGATGTCGGACGCCTTCCTGGTGCTGGCGCAGGCGCCCGGGGGGCTCACATGCTTCCTGGTGCCGCGGGTGCTGGAGGACGGCACGCGCAACGTGTTCCTCATCCAGCGGCTCAAGGACAAGCTGGGCAACCGGTCCAACGCGTCCGCCGAGGTCGAGTTCGACGGGACGTGGGCGCGCCGGGTCGGGGACGAGGGGGCCGGGGTGCGCACCGTCATCGGGATGGTGGCGGCGACCCGGCTGGACTGCGTGCTGGGTTCGGCGGGGCTGATGCGGCAGGCGGTGGCGCAGGCGGTGCACCACTGCGCGTACCGGGAGGCGTTCGGCGGGAAGCTCGTCGACAAGCCGCTGATGCGCAACGTGCTGGCCGATCTGGCGCTGGAGTCGGAGGCGGCCACCACGCTGGCGCTGCGGCTGGCGGCGGCGTACGACGACGGCGGCGAGCAGGAGCGGGCGCTGCTGCGGATCGCGGTGCCGGCGGCGAAGTACTGGGTGACCAAGCGGTGCGCGCCGCTCGCGGTGGAGGCGGCGGAGTGCCTGGGCGGGAACGGGTACGTCGAGGAGTCGGGGATGCCGCGGCTGGTGCGGGAGTCGCCGCTGAACTCGATCTGGGAGGGCGCGGGCAACGTTCAGGCGCTGGACGTGCTGCGGGCGCTGCGCCGGGAGCCGGCGGTGCTGGACGCGTACCTGCGGGAGGTGGGGCGGGCGCGCGGGGCGGATCGCCGGCTGGACGCCGCGATCAAGGACCTGCTGACCGAACTGGCGGACCTGGAGGGCGTCGAGGGGCGGGCACGGCGGCTGACGGAGCGGCTGGCGCTGGTGCTCCAGGGGTCGCTGCTGGTGCGGTACGCGCCGCCGCAGGTGGCGGACGCGTTCTGCGCGGCGCGGCTGGGCGGGGACGGGGGCGCGGCCTTCGGGACGCTGCCGCGCGCACTGGACCTGGCGTCGGTGGTGGAGCGGGCCCGGCCGGTGTGCTGAGCGACGGCGGGCGCGACGCGGGGGTGGTGCTGCGCCGACACGGCACCACCCCCGCCGCACGGGCCCTTGCGAGCCGTGGACGCCGCTCGGGACGGCGTCGCCCAAGTCTCGGTCGGCCGAGGGCTCTCCACCAGGGTTGCAAGGGGTTGCAACGTGTCGTCCCCGTGACCGTGACGGGCGTCCGCACCGGGGGCGGACGGCAGTATGGGACCGACAGCTTTTCTTCCGGAAGGGGACCGGTGGCGCTCTCGCCGATGGACGTGACGCGGCTGGCCGCCGTCGACGCGGCGCGGGCGGCGCGGGTGCTCGACGAGGTCCGCTCCGCCGCGCTCTCCGGGCGGCGCGTGCCCGTGGCGCCCCGCCCGGTGATCGGGCAGTCCTGGGAGCGGATGCTGCGCAGCGGGGTGGACCCGGACCACGGCTTCCGCAGCCGTCTGCTGTCCCGCGAGGAAGTGCAGCGGCGGCGGGAGACCTCGGCGCTGCGGCAGGTGCTGCCGGTACTGCGGGAGGGGCTGCTGTCGGTCGCGGACGTCGCCCACCACATCATGGTGGTGGCCGACGAGGAGGGCCGGGTGCTGTGGCGGGAGGGCAGCGCGCCGGTGCTGCGCAAGGCCGACGAGCTGGGCTTCGAGATCGGCGCGGACTGGCGCGAGGAGGTCGTCGGCACCAACGGGGTGGGGACGCCCGCGGTGACGCGGCGTCCGGTGCAGGTGTTCGCCGCCGAGCACTTCGTGCGGTCGCACACCGCCTGGACGTGTGCCGGGGCGCCGATCACCGATCCCCGCGACGGGCGGCTGATCGGCGTGGTGGACGTGAGCGGGCCGCTGGAGACGATGCACCCGGCCACGCTCGCGTGGGTCGACTCGGTGGCCAAGCTCGCCGAGGCGCGGCTGCGGGAGACGCACCTGCGGTCGCTGGAGCGGCTGCGCGCGGTGGCGGCGCCGGTGCTGGCCCGGATCGACGGGCGTGCGCTGGTCGTGGACCGGCACGGGTGGACGGCGGCGGTGACGGGGATGCCGTACACGGAGCGGCTGGCGCTGCCCGCGTCGGTGTCGGCGGGCATGCGGTGGCTGCCGGCGCTGGGCCGCTGCTCGCTGGAGCCGCTGGCCGGGGGCTGGCTGGTGCGGGCGGCGGACGAACCGGTGGCGCGCGGTGCGACCCGGATCGTGCTGGATCTGAGGGGGCCGCGCCGCCGGTCGGTGGAGGTGTCCGGCGGGTCGGGCTCCTGGACCCGGGAACTGAGCCCACGGCACGCCGAGTTGCTGTACCTGCTGGCCGTGCACCGCACGGGGCGCAGCGCCGCGGACCTCGCCCGGGACGTCTTCGGCGACCCGGCCCGCACGGTGACGGTGCGCGCGGAGATGTCCCGCGTGCGCCGCTACCTGGGGCCCCTCCTGGACCACCGCCCCTACCGCTTCACGGAGAGCGCGGAGGTGGAGGTCGTCCTCCCGGACGGCCCCCACGACCCTTTCCCCCGTTCGACGGCCCGGGTCCCGGGCCGTCCCCGGCGGCCGGCGCGGGAAGCCTGACCCTCCTTCCGCCCGTCAAGGCCGCGCGGGGTCGTACGGGCGTGCCCGTCGACGCCCCGGAAGGCCGCTGTTTCGCGTATTTGCAGGGTCTCCCTCTCCCGGACCGGCCGCCTGCCGTAGCATCCCGGTACGGGCCACCCCAACTGTTCCACGGTCAACCCTCGGACCACCGGAAGCAGTTGGCTCGTCTCGGGAGGACGTCATGAAGCATCGCGGCAGACACCGCCGGCGCAGGCGGAACAGGGCGCTGCGGGCGGCGCTGGCCGGGACCGCCCTCGCGCTGACCGCGGCCGCCACCATGATCAGCGCCTCCCAGGCCACCGACGCCGACGACCCCGGGGCGCTGAAGCCGCTCACCGCGTCCGCCGAGGCCGCACCGCTGCGGCTGACCGAGCACCAGGTGCCGCGCGACGCGCTGGACCGGCTCTCGGAGGGAATGGGCCGGCCGGTCGGGGTCGGCGCCGTGCTCGCCGATCCCGACGGCGCCCTGGGCGACGCCGAGGACTGCACCGCCGACGACCGGCGGACCCTGCCGCTCGAGCCCGCCGCGACCCGCGCGTACTGCTGGCCGGACGCCGACACCGACGGCTGGCGGTCCGGCGCGGTCACCACCTCCGGGGACGCGGACGACGACGGCCGCTGGGGAGAGCACCGGGTGATCCTCTCCGGGTGGAGCCGCAGCACCGGCACGCCGTCAGAGGACGGTCTGGCCCGCGTCGCCTTCGTGGACGCCGGCGACCCGGACGGCCTCCGCTACACCTGGGCCCTGCTGGCCGTTCCGGTGGACGGCGGCCGCGACTACCGCGGGCTCGGCTCCGCCGTGTCCGGCATGGTCTGGTACCAGGACAAACTGCTGGTCACCGCGGGTCCGGCGGACGACAGCGCGCTGTACGTGTACGACGTCGAACGGGTCCAGCGGGCCACCGTGGAGGGCACGTCGGTCGGCCGGGTGCCCGGCGGCTGGTCGGCGGCGGGGGCGCGGTACGTGCTGCCGGCCGTCGCCTCCTACCGGACGGACGCGGCCGGCGCGCCCCGGCCGGGCGGCATCTCCCTGGACCGCAGCACCGCACCCGACAGCATGGTCGCGCACGAGGCGACGCCCGCGGACGAGGACGGGCCGACCCGGCTGTGGCGGTACGCGTTCAGCACCGGGCCACAGCGCGCGGGGCTGCTCGACACCGACCCGGTCGGGGTGTACGAGACGGAACTGACCGATGTGCGCGGCGTGCTGTCGCACCGGTCGGGCTGGTACCTGGGCCGGATGACCGGGACGCCGGACGAGCGCGGAACGCTGTGGCGGCAGGACACGGACGGGGCGCGCCCCACCCGGTGCGGCGCGGACGAGACGCACCGCTGCTGGAGCGGCCGGGTGGCGTCCCTGTCCTACTGGGAGGAGACCGGCGACGTGTGGTCCCAGTCCGGCCGGATGCTGTTCGCCCTGCCGCTGGCCTCGGTCGACCGTTCCCTGGACTAGGACCGTCCACGTCCTGGTCAGGCGTTCGACAGGAGCTCGCGCCGGATGGTTCCCTTTCGGGCATGACGACCCTTTCCGTGACCACCTGGTCCCTGGAGCAGACCTCGCCCACCGACCTCCTTGCGGCCGCCGTGCCCGAGGGGGACGTGCGGGTCGTGCGCTCCGAGGTGCCCTCCCCCGAGTTCAGCCGCTTCCTGTACGCCTCGGTCGGCGGGGACATCCGCTGGACCGACCGGCTGGGCTGGACGTACGCGCGGTGGCTGGAGCATCTGGACCGGCCCGGGGTGGAGACGTGGGTCGCCTACGACCGGGGGACGCCCGCCGGGTACGTGGAGCTGGAAGCCCAGGAGGACGGGGTCGTCGAGATCGTCTACTTCGGGCTGCTGCCCGCCTTCCGGGGGCGGCGCATCGGCGGGCACCTGCTGTCGTACGGCACGGCCCGCGCCTGGGACCTGGCGGACCGCCGGCCGGGGCTGAAGCCGACCACGCGGGTGTGGCTGCACACCTGCAGCAAGGACGGCGAGCACGCCCTGGACAACTACCGGCGCCGCGGCTTCACCCTGTTCGACACCAAGGTCGAGGAAGAACCGGAAGTACCGACTCCGGGCCCGTGGGCCGGGGCCCACCCCGCCTGACCGGCACGGACGAGACCGCCTGCGACGCTTGTGACCAAGGACACCCTTGTCTCTCGCTTCGAGACAAGGGTGTCCGCACTTTGGACGAAGCTGGACTGTGTCCAGATCGCCGTGCCACGCTTCCGTCATGCCTGGAACTGGGATCGCCTTGGTGAGTCGGCGGCACGTCGACCTCGGCCGCATGTCCAGCGCCATCTGTCCGGCGCGCTGAGAGCACCCGGCACCGCACGGCCCCTCTCCTCGCCCCACTCCCCGCGCAGTGACGCGCACTTGACCCCGTGCCCACGCATGCGCAGGTCAGAGCCTCCCTCCCGCCTGTCCCGAAGGACGTATCAACCATGGCCGCCACCCCGCAGAAGCCTGCCGAGACTTCCCGCCGCAAGGTGAGCCGTCACCGCGGAGAGGGACAGTGGGCGGTGGGGCACCACACGCCGCTGAACGGCAACGAGCAGTTCAAGAAGGACGACGACGGTCTCAATGTGCGGACACGCATTGAGACGATCTACTCCAAGCGCGGTTTCGACTCGATCGACCCCAACGACCTGCGCGGCCGGATGCGGTGGTGGGGTCTGTACACCCAGCGCAAGCCCGGGATCGACGGCGGCAAGACCGCGATCCTGGCGCCGGAGGAGCTGGACGACAAGTACTTCATGCTGCGGGTGCGCATCGACGGCGGGGCCCTGACGACCCGGCAGCTGCGGGTGATCGGCGAGATCTCGCAGGAGTTCGCGCGCGGCACCGCCGACATCACCGACCGGCAGAACGTCCAGTACCACTGGATCCGGGTCGAGGACGTGCCCGAGATCTGGGAACGGCTGGAGGACGTCGGCCTGTCCACGGTCACCGCCTGCGGCGACACCCCGCGCGTGATGATCGCCTCCCCCGTCGCCGGCATCGCCGAGGACGAGATCATCGACGGCACCCCCGCGCTGGAGGAGATGAAGCGCCGCGTCCTGGGCAACAAGGCGTACTCGAACCTGCCCCGCAAGTTCAAGACGGCCATCTCCGGTTCGCCGCTGCTGGACGTGGTGCACGAGATCAACGACGTCGCGTTCGTCGGCGTCCGCCACCCCGAGCACGGGCCGGGCTTCGACCTGTGGGTCGGCGGAGGGCTGTCCACCAACCCCAAGCTGGGTGTGCGGCTGGGCGCGTGGGTGCCGATCGAGGACGTCCCGGACGTCTACGAGGGCGTCCTGTCCATCTTCCGCGACTACGGCTACCGCCGGCTGCGCAACCGCGCCCGGCTGAAGTTCCTGGTCGCCGACTGGGGCGCGGAGAAGTTCCGCCAGGTGCTGGAGGACGAGTACCTGGGCGGGCGCAAGCTGATCGACGGACCCGCTCCCGAGCAGCCGGTGCAGCAGTGGCGCGACCACGTCGGTGTGCACCGGCAGAAGGACGGCCGCTACTACGTCGGTTTCGCCCCGCGGGTCGGCCGCGTCGACGGCACCACGCTCACCAAGATCGCGGACCTCGCGGAGGCGCACGGCTCCGGCCGGATCCGTACCACCGTCGAGCAGAAGATGATCATCCTCGACGTCGAGGAGGACCGGGTCGACTCCCTGGTGGAGTCCCTGGAGGCACTGGACCTCAGCGCCCGGCCCTCCCCGTTCCGGCGCGGCACCATGGCCTGCACCGGCATCGAGTTCTGCAAGATCGCCATCGTCGAGACCAAGGCGCGCGGCGCCTCGCTGATCGACGAACTCGAGCGCCGCATCCCGGACTTCGACGAGCCGATCACCATCAACCTCAACGGCTGCCCCAACGCCTGCGCCCGTATCCAGGTGGCGGACATCGGTCTCAAGGGCCAGCTGATGATCGACGAGAAGGGCGAGCAGGTCGAGGGCTACCAGGTGCACCTGGGCGGCGCGCTCGGTCTGGAGCCGTCCTTCGGACGCAAGGTCCGCGGCCTGAAGGTGACCTCGGACGAGCTGCCCGACTACATCGAGCGGGTCCTCAAGCGCTTCCAGGAGGAGCGCGAGGACGGCGAGCGGTTCGCGGCCTGGGTCGGCCGCGCGTCGGACGAGGCCCTGTCGTGAGCGGGCGTGCGGCGCCGTTCCACTGCCCCTACTGCGGCGACGAGGACCTGCGTCCCGGGGAGCAGAGCCACGGATCGTGGGAGTGCGGCGCGTGCAACCGGGCCTTTCAGCTGAAGTTCCTCGGGCTGCTCGCCCGGGGACTCGAGCGATCCGACACGGGAGGGGAGCGGACGTGACGGCTGTTCAGGAAGAGCGCGACACCGAGGACCTGAAGGCCCTGGCCGAGCAGGCGGGCCGGGACCTGGAGGACGCCTCCGCCCTGGAGATCCTCCAGTGGGCCGCCGAGACCTTCGGCAAGCGGTTCTGCGTGACCTCCTCGATGGAGGACGCGGTGGTCGCCCACCTCGCCTCCCGCGCGCTGCCCGGCGTCGACGTGGTGTTCCTCGACACCGGCTACCACTTCCCGGAGACCATCGGCACCCGCGACGCGGTGGAGGCCGTGATGGACGTGAACGTCATCACGCTGACCCCGCGGCAGACGGTCGCCGAGCAGGACGCGGAGTACGGCCCGAGGCTGCACGACCGCGACCCCGACCTGTGCTGCGCGCTGCGCAAGGTCAAGCCGCTGGAGGAGGGTCTGAAGGGCTATGCGGCCTGGGCGACCGGCCTGCGCCGCGACGAGTCCCCGACCCGGGCGAACACCCCGGTCGTCGGCTGGGACGAGAAGCGGCGGAAGGTGAAGATCTCCCCCATCGCGACGTGGTCGCAGGAAGACGTGCACGCGTACGTCGACGAGCACGGCGTCCTCACGAACCCGCTGCTGACGGACGGCTACGCCTCCGTGGGCTGCGCGCCCTGCACCCGCCGGGTGCTTCAGGGCGAGGACGCGCGCGCCGGCCGCTGGGCTGGCCGTTCCAAGACCGAGTGCGGGCTGCACGGCTGACATGACGACGACCACCGAGATCCAGGAGAACCACGTGACGACCGGAGCCACCGTCTGGCTCACGGGTCTGCCGAGTGCGGGCAAGACCACCATCGCCCACGAGCTGGCCGGCCGGCTGCGCGAGCAGGGCCGCCGGGTCGAAGTGCTCGACGGCGACGAGATCCGCGAGTTCCTCTCCGCGGGCCTCGGCTTCACCCGCGAGGACCGGCACACCAACGTGCAGCGCATCGGCTTCGTCGCCGAACTGCTCGCCCGCAACGGCGTCCTCGCGCTCGTCCCGGTCATCGCGCCGTACGCGGACAGCCGGGACGCGGTCCGGGGGCGGCACGGGGCGAACGGCACGCCGTACGTCGAGGTGCACGTGGCGACCCCGCTCGAGGTGTGCTCCGTACGCGACGTGAAGGGCCTGTACGCCCGGCAGGCCGCGGGCGAACTCACCGGACTGACCGGTGTGGACGACCCCTACGAGGAGCCCGAGACGCCCGATCTGCGGATCGAGTCCCAGAACCAGACCGTGCAGGAGTCCGCGGCGTCGGTGCACGCCGTGCTCAGCGAAAGGGGACTGGCATGACGACCACCGTCGCCACCGTGCACGAGGGTACGGGCAACCCGTACGCCCTCTCCCACCTGGACGCCCTCGAGTCCGAGGCGGTGCACATCTTCCGCGAGGTGGCGGGCGAGTTCGAGAAGCCGGTGATCCTGTTCTCCGGCGGCAAGGACTCCATCCTCATGCTGCACCTGGCGCTGAAGGCGTTCACCCCGGCGCCGGTCCCGTTCTCGCTGCTGCACGTCGACACCGGGCACAACTTCCCCGAGGTCCTCGACTACCGCGACCGCACGGTCGCCAGGCACGGGCTGCGGCTGCACGTCGCCTCCGTACAGGACTACATCGACCGCGGGGTGCTCAAGGAGCGCCCCGACGGCACCCGCAACCCGCTGCAGACCCTGCCGCTCACCGAGAAGATCCAGAGCGAGAGGTTCGACGCCGTGTTCGGCGGCGGGCGCCGCGACGAGGAGAAGGCCCGCGCCAAGGAGCGGGTGTTCTCACTGCGCGACGAGTTCTCCCAGTGGGACCCGCGCCGCCAGCGCCCCGAGCTGTGGAACCTGTACAACGGCCGGCACGCCCCCGGTGAGCACGTCCGCGTGTTCCCGCTGTCCAACTGGACCGAGCTGGACGTGTGGCAGTACATCGCCCGCGAGGACATCGAGCTGCCGGAGATCTACTACGCGCACGAGCGCGAGGTGTTCGCCCGCGGCGGCATGTGGCTGACCGCCGGTGAGTGGGGCGGCCCGAAGGACGGCGAGAGGGTCGAGAAACGGCTCGTGCGCTACCGCACCGTGGGCGACATGTCCTGCACCGGCGCGGTGGACTCCGACGCCGACACCATCGAGAAGGTGATCACCGAGATCGCCGCCTCCCGGCTCACCGAGCGCGGGGCCACCCGCGCCGACGACAAGCTCTCCGAGGCCGCGATGGAAGACCGCAAGCGCGAGGGGTACTTCTAGACATGAGCACCATCACCGCCGAGGAGCTCGCGGCCACCACCCTGCTGCGGTTCGCCACCGCCGGCTCCGTCGACGACGGCAAGTCCACCCTGGTGGGCCGGCTGCTGCACGACTCGAAGTCGGTCCTCACCGACCAGCTGGAGGCCGTGGAGCGCGCGTCGGCCGGCCGCGGTCAGGAGACGCCCGACCTCGCGCTGCTCACCGACGGTCTGCGGGCCGAGCGGGAGCAGGGCATCACCATCGACGTGGCCTACCGCTACTTCGCCACGGCCCGGCGCCGGTTCATCCTCGCCGACACCCCGGGGCACGTGCAGTACACGCGGAACATGGTCACCGGCGCCTCCACGGCCGAGCTGACGGTGGTCCTGGTCGACGCCCGCAACGGCGTCGTCGAGCAGACCCGCCGGCACGCCGCCATCGCCGCCCTGCTGCGCGTCCCGCACGTCGTCCTCGCCGTGAACAAGATGGACCTGGTGGACTACCGGGAGTCCGTGTTCGCGGGCATAGCCGAGGAGTTCACGGCGTACGCGACCGAGCTGGGCGTCCCCGAGGTCACCGCGATCCCGATCTCGGCCCTCGTCGGCGACAACGTGGTGGAGCCGTCCGCGCACATGGACTGGTACGGCGGCCCGACCGTGCTGGAGCACCTGGAGACCGTCCCGGTCAGCCACGACCTGGCGCACTGCCACGCGCGGCTGCCCGTGCAGTACGTGATCCGGCCGCAGAGCGCCGAGCACCCCGACTACCGGGGCTACGCGGGGCAGATCGCGGCGGGCACCTTCCGGGTGGGCGACGAGGTGACCGTGCTGCCGTCCGGGCGGACCACGACGGTCACCGGGATCGACCTGCTGGGCGAGCCCGTCGACGTCGCCTGGACGCCGCAGTCGGTGACGCTGCTGCTGGCCGACGACATCGACATCTCCCGCGGCGACCTGATCGTCCCCAGCAAGGACGCGCCGGCCACCTCGCAGGACGTCGAGGCCACCGTGTGCCACGTCGCCGACCAGCCGTTGACCGTCGGCCACCGGGTGCTGCTCAAGCACGGCACCCGCACCGTCAAGGCGATCGTGAAGGACATCCCGTCCCGGCTGACGCTGGACGACCTGTCGCTGCACCCGCACCCCGGGCAGCTCACCGCCAACGACATCGGCCGGGTGAAGATCCGCACCGCCGAGCCGCTGCCCGCCGACTCCTACGCGGACTCGCGGCGCACCGGTTCGTTCATCCTCATCGACCCCGGTGACGGCACCACGCTCACCGCCGGCATGGTCGGTGAGTCCTTCGCCGCACCGGAGCCCGTCAAGGACGAGGCCGGGGACGACGGGTGGGACTTCTGAGCATGAACCCCACCGATTTCTACACCGGGTTCGCGAAGGAGGGCGGCCGCGTAGGAAGCGGCGCCCTCGGCGCCGGGCAGGGCGGGGTGGACCGATGTGCGCGCTGACGTACGCGCACCGCTCGCGCGCCCTCACCCCCCACCGCCGTAGACGAAAACCCGCCGACCTCCCGGCCACCGCCTGAGACCAGGACCGTGACCGCCGGGCCCTGCGAGAGGAACACCTCCCGTGCCTGCCACGACCGCTCTGCGCCGTGCCCTCGCGGTGCCGGCCGCGCTTTTGCTGCTCACCCTGGCCGCCTGCGGCTACGGGTCCCAGGCCAAGGACGACGACTCCGCGAAGGTCGCCGCCGGGGCGAAGAGGATCGACGGTCTGGACTCCGTCAGGATCGGCTACTTCGGCAACCTCACCCACGGCACCGCGCTGGTGGGGAACAAGAAGGGCCTGTTCCAGAAGGCACTCGGCGCCACGGAGGCGAAGTACGCGGTCTTCAACGCGGGGCCGTCGGAGATCGAGGCGCTCAACTCCGGTTCCCTCGACATCGGCTTCATCGGTCCCTCCCCGGCTGTCAACGGTTACACCAAGTCCGGCGGCAGGAACCTGCGCATCATCGGCGGTTCGGCGTCCGGCGGAGTCAAGCTCGTGGTGAACCCGGACAAGGTGACGTCCCTGAAGGACGTCGAGGGCAAGCGGATCGCGACCCCGCAGCTCGGCAACACCCAGGACGTGGCGTTCCTCCACTGGGCGGCCGAGCAGGGCTGGAAGGTCGACGCCCAGAGCGGCAAGGGTGACGTCACGGTCGTCCGCAGCGACAACAAGGTCACCCCGGACGCGTTCAGGGCCGGGTCGGTCGACGGCGCCTGGGTGCCGGAGCCGACCGCGTCGAAGCTGGTCGCGCAGGGCGGCAGGGTGCTGCTGGACGAGGCGTCCCTGTGGCCGGACGGGAAGTTCGTGATCACGAACATCATCGTGCGCCAGGAGTTCCTGGAGCAGCACCCGAAGGCCGTCGAGGCGGTGCTGAAGGCGTCCGTCGAGACCAACCAGTGGATCAACGCCCACCCGGACGAGGCGAAGACCGCCGCCAACGAGCAGCTGGAGGCCGACTCCGGCAAGGCGCTGCCCGCCGAGGTGCTGGACCCGGCGTGGAAGTCGATCGAGTTCACCGACGACCCGCTGGCCGCCACCCTCGACGCGCAGGCGGAGCACGCCGTCAAGGCGGGACTGCTGGAGCAGCCGGACCTGGACGGCGTCTACGACCTCACGCTGCTCAACGAGGTTCTGAAGGCCGCCGGCGAACCGGCCGTCGACGACGCCGGACTCGGCGCCAAGTAAGCCCGGACCACGAAGAGTTCCCAGGAGGTGACGACCATGGCCACGACCCTCGCCAAGGCCGCCGACGGCATCGGGACGGCGACCCACGCCGCCCGCATCGAGCACGTCTCGAAGTCGTTCGCGGGCCCCGCCGGACAGCAGTTGGTGCTGGACGACATCACCCTCGATGTCGCGCCCGGTGAGTTCGTCACCCTCCTGGGTGCCTCGGGCTGCGGGAAGTCCACACTGCTCAACCTGGTCGCGGGGCTCGACCGCCCCACGGCCGGCACGATCGGCACGGACGGCCGGCCGGCCCTGATGTTCCAGGAGCACGCCCTCTTCCCGTGGCTGACCGCGGGCAAGAACATCGAACTCGCCCTGAAGCTGCGGGGCGTGCAGAAGAACGAGCGCCGCGAACGGGCCGAGGAGCTGCTGGAGCTCGTCCGGCTGAAGGGCGCGCACGGCAAGCGGGTGCACGAACTGTCCGGCGGTATGCGGCAGCGCGTGGCACTGGCCCGGGCGATCGCCCAGGACAGCCGGCTGCTGCTGATGGACGAGCCGTTCGCGGCGCTGGACGCCATCACGCGGGACGTGCTGCACGACGAGCTGACCAGGATCTGGAGCGAGACCCGGCTGTCCGTCCTGTTCGTCACGCACAACGTGCGCGAGGCCGTCCGGCTCGCGCAGCGGGTGGTGCTGCTGTCGTCCCGTCCGGGCCGGATCGCCCGCGAGTGGACGGTGGACATCCCGCATCCGCGCCGCATCGAGGACACCGCCGTGGCGGAACTGTCCGTCGAGATCACCGAAGAACTCCGTGGGGAGATCCGCCGTCATGGCCAGCACTGAGACGACCGCGAAGGACGGGGACGGGGGCGACCTCGCCGGTCTGGAGGCGGGCCTCGACGCACTGGAGACGGTGCAGACCGGACGCAAGCCGCTGCGGCAGACCTTCGTGGAGAAGATCCTGCCGCCGGTCGTCGCCGTCGTGCTGGTGCTGGCGGTGTGGCAGGCCCTGGTCTCCTTCGAGATCGTCGACGATCCGACCAAGCTGCCCTCGCCGGGCGCGGTGTGGGACGTCCTGCGTGAGGCGTGGCTCCAGGGCGAGCTGCTCGGCTACATCTGGACCAGCGTCTCGCGCGGTCTGCTCGGCTTCTTCTTCGCGCTGCTGATCGGCACCCCGCTGGGGCTGCTGGTGGCGCGGGTGAGGTTCGTGCGCGCGGCGATCGGGCCGATCCTGTCCGGGCTGCAGTCGCTGCCGTCGGTGGCGTGGGTGCCGCCGGCGGTGATCTGGCTGGGTCTGAACAACCAGATGATGTACGCCGTCATCCTGCTCGGCGCGGTCCCCTCGATCGCCAACGGCCTGGTCTCCGGCGTCGACCAGGTGCCCCCGCTGTTCCTGCGGGCCGGCCGCACGCTGGGCGCGACGGGGCTGAAGGGCACCTGGCACATCGTGCTGCCGGCCGCGCTGCCCGGCTATGTGGCGGGCCTGAAGCAGGGCTGGGCGTTCTCCTGGCGCTCGCTGATGGCCGCGGAGATCATCGCGTCCTTCCCGGACCTCGGCGTGGGCCTCGGCCAGCTCCTGGAGAACGGCCGCAACGCCAGCGACATGGCCATGGTCTTCGAGGCCATCCTGCTGATCCTGACCGTCGGCATCGCCATCGACCTGCTGATCTTCAGTCCGCTGGAGCGGTGGGTGCTGCGCAGCCGCGGTCTGCTGGTGAAGGGCTGAGGAACACCATGCGCCGTCCGGTACTTCTCGTCGTCGCCCACGGCAGCCGTGATCCGCGGCACGCCGCGACCGTGCACGAACTGGTGCGGCGGGTGCGGTCGCTGCGGCCGGGACTGCGGGTGGAGACCGGCTTCCTGGACTTCAACGTCCCCTCCGTCCAAGGGGTGCTGGAGTCCCTGGACGCGGAGGGCGTCCGCGACGTGGTCGCCCTCCCGCTGCTGCTGACCCGCGCCTTCCACGCCAAGTCGGACATCCCGGCGGTGCTGGCCCAGGCGCCGCCGCGGCTGCGGATCCGCCAGGCCGAGGTGCTGGGCCCGTCCCCGCTCCTGATGTCGGCGCTGGAGCGCCGGCTGTACGAGGCGGGCCTGACGCCCGCCGACAAGTCCTCGACCGGGGTCGTGCTGGCCTCGGCGGGGTCCTCCGACCCGGAGGCGATCGCAGTGATCGCAGCAATCGCGCGGGAGTGGCGGCACACCGGTTGGTGCGCCGTGCGGCCTGCGTTCGCCTCCGCATCCCTGCCCCGCACCGAGCAGGCGGTGCGCGAACTGCGCGCCCTGGGCTGCGCTCGCGTCGCCGTCGCGCCGTACGTCCTGGCCCCCGGCTTCCTCCCGGACCGGATCGCCCGGGGCGCGGCCGGGGCGGACGTCCTCGCGGACGTGCTGGGCCCGGCGCCGGAGGTGGCGCGGGTGCTGCTGGAGCGGTACGACGAGGCGCGGGCGCCGCTGCTCGCGGCGGTCGGCGCCTGAACTCAGCCCTCGGTGAGCTCCACCAGTGTGCGCACCGTGTTCCAGTTGCGGCTGGTGGCGACGGTGCCCTTGGTGATCCGGGGCCTGGCCAGGTGCTCGGCGAGTCGGGAGCGGCCCAGGCCGTCCGGGGCGTAGAGGTAGAGCGCGCGGTCGCCGAGGCTGAACTCCTCGGGCCGGTAGGCGTCCGGGTCGATCTCGGCGAAGCGGTCGGGGGTGACGGGCGCGGAGAAGTACGTGACGTGGAGCTGCCGGGGCTCCAGTCCGCCGGCCGGGTACGGGCAGGCCTCGACGATCCCCTTCAGATAGGCGTGGTCGCGCACGATCACGTCCACGGCGAAGCCGAAGTGCCGCTCGATCGCCTCCGACAACCCGGCGGCCAGCGACTCCTCGTCGCCGTGCGCGGCGGTGAACACCGCCTGGCCGCTCTGCAGGTGGGTGCGCACACCGTCGTGGCCGAGGCCCTCCATGAGGGTCCGCAGTTCGGCCATCGGCACTTTCCTGTTGCCGCCCACGTTGATCCCGCGCAGCAGTGCCGCGTATCTCGTCGTCGCCATACGCACACCCTAGGACGGCCGTCGTGCCCGTGGGGGACCGCTGTCCTCCCGCGCGGGGAGGAGGTGGGCTCCGACGGGACGGCCCCGGGTTCCCGGGCTTCACCGGACAGCGCGACGCGACGGGCTCACACGGCCCCCCGCCGTCGAAAGCGCCGGCCGGCGGCAGGGGGCCGCTGCCGGACACGAGGGAGCGAGCCCGTCATGGGGACCGGGGAATCACGGGTGCGGCGCCTCACCGCCCGGCGCCGGGCAGCGCACCCCGCCCCGCCCACGGCCACATCAGCGCCGCGCGGGCAACTCCGCCTCGATCAGGTCGGCCGCCCGGCGCGTACCGCCCTCCTCCGCCATTTCGGCCTGGACGCCCTTCAGCCGCCGGGCGACCTCCGGGTCGTCGACCAGGGCGAGGGCCGCCGCCCTCAGCACCTCGGCCTTCGCCTCGTCGGCCGGAACGTGCCGGGCCACCCCGAGCCCCTGGAGCATGTCCGCGTTGCCGAACTGGTCCACGGCCTGCGGTACGGCGATCATCGGGGTGGCCGTGGCCAGCCCTTCCTGGCTGCCGCCGGCCCCCGCGTGGGTGACGAACAGGTCGGCCTGCTTCAGGATCGCGAGCTGCGGCACCCAGGACCGCACCTCGACGTTCTCCGGCACGTCCCCCAGCTCGGCGGGGCCGACGTGACGGCCGACCTGGAGCACCAGGTGCCAGCCGGGCAGCTCGCCGAACGCCTTGACGCACTCCCGGTAGAAGGCCGGCTGCTTGGTGAAGGACGACCCGAGCGACACGAGTACGACCTTCTCGGCGCCGGCGGGACGCCGCCAGCCGCCCTCGGCGCTCCGGTCGCCCTGGCAGGCCCCGACGAAGGAGTACACGCTCTCGTCCACCCGGTCGGCGTGGGGCTGGAGCGCCTTGGGGATCAGGACGATCGAGCGGGCGGGGCGGCCCGCGAAGTCGTCGGGGTGCATGGTGATCCCGTTCTCCTCCAGCCAGGCGCGGAAGCGGGCGTAGTACGCCTGCCCCCGCTCGGTCTTCTTCGGCTCCTCCCACATCGGCTCGGCGACCTCCTTCTCGTAGCCGTCCCAGGCGACGAGGTTCGGCGAGAGGGAGACGGCGGGCACGCCCCAGCGGTGGGCGAGCACGCGGGCCGGGTAGGAGGTGATGTCGTGCAGGACGAGGTCGGGGGTGTCGTCCTCGTAGGCCTCGATGAGCTGCGGGAGCGCCTGGACCGCGTCGTTCAGGAACGGCTCCACGTTGTCCAGCAGCGTGGAGCCCCAGGCCTCCGGGTCGTCGTCGGGGCCGGGCAGCGTGCTGTTCCACGGCTTGGGCTCGGCGCCGGTCCCGGCGACCTTCTCCTC
The DNA here is from genome assembly GCF_001279005.1 of Streptomyces caelestis. GTDB lineage: Bacteria > Actinomycetota > Actinomycetes > Streptomycetales > Streptomycetaceae > Streptomyces > Streptomyces heliomycini. The sequence continues at coordinate 76,578 of NZ_LGCN01000108.1, read as the reverse complement.
GAACAGCGGGGGGATCGCGTACGTGACCCGGTGACCGCGCGCCACGAGCTCGCGGATCACCTCGAGGCTCGGGTTCACGTGGCCGTGGGCGGCGATGGAGAACATGGCGATGTGCGCGGGAGTGGTCATACCGGGACCATAGACGAGACGATACGTCTCGTGCAACTTGTTTGCGGTCGCGGAGCCGGCCCTTCGCGCGGCCGCAGCCACCGCTCGCGCGCCACCCCGCTCACCAGCACCCCGGCCTCCAGCCGCTCGCGCGGCTCGTCGAGGTACCGCGCACACCGCCGCCACCCGGGTGAATGCGACACTGACCGGCGGACGGCCGGATCCCGGCGGTCGGAGGCGCGCGGACACGGAGGCGGACGGATGGACGAGGCACGGGCGCGGGGCGTACTCGCGGCTGCGGGAGTGCTGCCCGGTGCGGCGACGGACGCGCGGCTTCTCGCCCTCGGCGAGAACGCGGTGTTCGCCGCCGGTGACCTGGCCGTCAAGGTGGGCCGGGACGCCGAACTGCTGGAGCGGGCCCGCCGGGAGCTGTCCGTCGCGGAGTGGCTGGCGGAGCGGGGCGTGCCGGCGGTGCGGGCGGCCGCGCCGGAGGCACTGCTGGTCGAGGGCCACCCGGTGACCGTGTGGCACCGGCTGCCAAAGGCGGCGCGGCCGGCCGAACCCCGGGACCTGGCCGAACTGCTGCGAATGGTCCACGCACTGCCCGCTCCCCCGTTCGCGCTGCCGCCCCGCGAGCTGCTGGGCGGTGTGGAGCGCTGGCTGCGGCTGGCGGGCGACGCCGTCGACCCGGCGGACGCGGCCTACCTGCGCGAACGGCGCGACGGCTTCGCGGCGGCCGCCGCGGCGCTGACGCCCGAGCTGCCGCCGGGGCCCGTGCACGGGGACGCGCTGCTCCGCAATGTGCACATCGGGCCGGACGGACCGGTCCTGACCGACCTGGAGACCTTCTCGGCCGACCTGCGCGAGCACGACCTGGTGGTGATGGCCCTCTCGCACGACCGCTACGGGCTGTCGGACGAGGCGTACGCGTCCTTCACCGCCGCCTACGGCTGGGACGTGCGCGTCTGGGAGGGCTGCTCGGTGCTGCGCGGCGCGCGGGAGACCGCCAGCTGCGCCTGGGTCGCCCAGCACGCCCCGGGCAACCCCAAGGCGCTGGCCGAGTTCCGGCGCCGGGTGGCGTCGCTGCGGGACGGGGACGAGAGCGTGCGCTGGTATCCGTTCTGATCCGGACCGCGCGGCGCGTCGGACCCGCTCGCCCGCGGGCTCCCGCGCCCGGAAGGGCTCGACCCGCCCGGATCGTCAGCCGCGCGGGATGACCGGCCAGGCCCGCTCGACGACTGCCGCCGGGTTCGTGGTCCGTCTCAGGTACGCCTGCAAGGAGGCCGACTGCTCGGCCGCCGCTCGTACCTGGAGGTCGTGCAGGTCCGCCAAGGACATCGTCCCGACGGGCCGGTGCTTCTCCCCCAGGCGTCGCACCACGCGGGCCGCGGCCACCGCGTCCGCCCTCGCGTCGTGTGCGTCGTCGAGCGACACACCGTAGTGCGCGCACAACGCGTGGAGGGCACGCTTGCCCTTCCGGTACTTGTCGATGTGCTTGTCGATCACCAGGGGATCGATGACCGGAGAGGGAAGGGAGCCCAGCCGCTCACTGAGCGACTCCAGCCCGTACCGCCGGCACTCGCGGTCCAGCAGTGACAGGTCGTAGCGCGCGTTCATCACGACCAGCGGCGTCCCTGCCCGCAGGACCTCGGCGACGGTCTGTGTGACCTCCTCGACGGCGCGCGGGGCCGGGGCCCCCTGCGCGCGGGCCTGCGCCGTCGAGATGCCGTGGATCGCCGCGGCCTCTTCCGGTATCGCCACTCCGGGATCGAGCAGCCAGGTCCGTTCCGTCGAGACGCTCCCGTCCGGCTCCAGACGTACGACCGCCGCGGTGACGATGCGGTCGGTCTCGATGTCCGTGCCCGTGGTCTCCAGGTCGAAGGCCGCCAAAGGCCCCGTGGTCCAGGTCATCACGCGGCCTCCGCTCCGGCGTGGACCGGAACCCGGCACGCCGCTGCCGGACGGGACATCCGGGACGCGCCCGGGACGCGTGGGGGAAAGGCGGCGGGGCCTCCCTCGGCGGTCGCCCGCTCGTCGCCGACGCCGTGCACGGCCACCGCGTCCTCGGGGATCGGCACGCCCGGGCCGGCCGGCCACTCCCGGCGGCCCACCGCCTCCCCCGCTCCGACCTCGCTCACGGCCCCCGTGACGATCCGCGTCCCGTGCGGGTCGGTACCCGTCGTCTCCGGCTCGAAGCCGATCAGCGGCTCCCGGTGCCAGCCCATGGCTGCCCCCTTCTGTGTGGTGCGTTCCCCCAGCGGTTTCCCACCTTCGCACGCACCACTGACAATCAGAGGATCGCGTTCCGCTTACCGGCCCCGCCCCGGGGCGTTCAGGACACCGGTCGCGAATCGGTCCACATCAGCTCGAACTCCTCGCGATAGGTGGGGAACAGCCCGCCTTCCTCGACTTCGCCCGGCTTGACCACTTTGGCGCCGTTGCGCAGGACCAGCACCGGAGCCTCCATCCCCCGGGTCCGGCGCAGGTGGCTCTGCACGACCGCGACGCCGTCCGACCCGTCCCCGTCCACCAGGTAGGCGGTGCAGCGGGGCGTCTCGTCGTAGACCTGGATCTCGAAGGCGCCGGGGTCGCGCAGCCGGGACCGGACCCGGCGCATGTGCAGGATGTTCATCTCGACGCTGCGGCCGAGCTCGCCGCGCTTGAGGCCGAGTTCGCGCTCACGGCGCTTGACCGCGCTGGAGGCCGGGTTCAGGAACAGCAGCCGCACCCGGCAGCCGGACTCCGCCAGCCGCACCAGACGCCGCCCGGAGAAGTTCTGCACCAGCAGGTTGAGGCCGATGCCGAGGGCGTCGAGCCGGCGGGCCCCGCCGAAGATGTCCTCGGCCGGGAACTGGCGCAGCAGCCGCACCCGGTCCGGGTGGACGGCGACCACGTCGGCGTACCGGTCGCCGACCAGGTCCTCGACCGCGTCGACGGGCAGCCGGCGCGCGGACGGCACGTCGCCGCCGGCGCCGAGCATCTCGAGGAGTCGCGCGGAGGCCCGCTCGGCCTGGCTGAGCACCGCCTCGGACAGCGCGCGGTTGCGGGAGACGACGTTCCGGGTGACCTCCAGCTCGTCCAGGGCGAGTTCGACGTCCCGGCGGTCGTCGAAGTACGGCTCGAAACAGGGCCAGTGCGCCACCATCAGCTCGCGCAGCTGCGGCAGCGTGAGGAAGGACAGGACGTTGTCGTCGGCCGGGTCGAGCAGATAGCCCTTGCGGCGGCTGACCTCGCGCACCGCGACCGCGCGCTGCACCCACTCCTGCCCGGCGGGCCCGGCGGCGGCGACCACCCAGTCGTCGCCGTGCACGGGCTCGTAGATGGGGCGCAGGACGGCGGCCACGACCGCGCGCAGCCGCTGCTCGACGAGGTTCAGCCAGATGTAGGCGCGGCCGGCCCGCTGGGCGCGGGTGCGCACCTCGCGCCAGGCGTCGGCGCCCCAGTCCAGCTCCGGTCCGATCGAGCCCGCGTCCATCGGCCGTGCCAGGGACACCGCACCGGGCGGGACGTCCGTGGAACCGCTCCCCTCGTGACCGTCGTCACCCGGGGGCAGTTCCAGCCCTCCCGCGCCCACCCGCGTACCGCCTTCCGCTCCCCCGAGCACTCCGTCCCGACGATCAAGGAGAGTACTCCGCCAGCGGCGCACGATGCAGCCCGATGGACAGGCTCGCTTCCCAACTTCCCGCAATCACCGGACCGTTCCGCCCCGAGGGCCCCCGGGAGTGAGCGGATTCATAGCAAGATCGACGGCGGACGGGGGTCATCGGACCCGGGGTCCTGGGTAGAAGGTGGTTCCCGCCCTTTCGGGGAGACACGGAAACACCCGGAGCCAAGGCGCCCCACCGGCGCCGTACACCTGAAAGAGTCGTATCCATGCAGGTCTGGCCTGGCGAGGCGTATCCGCTCGGTGCCACGTACGACGGCGCCGGAACGAATTTCGCGGTCTTCACGGAAGCCGCGGACCGAGTGGAGCTGTGTCTGCTGCACGACGACGGCTCCGAGACCGCGGTCGAACTGCGCGAGAGCGACGCGTTCGTGCGGCACGCGTACCTGCCCGGGGTCATGCCCGGGCAGCGGTACGGCTTCCGCGTGCACGGACCGTACGCCCCCGAGCGGGGACTGCGCTGCAATGCGGCGAAGCTGCTGCTCGACCCGTACGCGCGTGCGATCAGCGGCTCGGTCCGGTGGGGCGAGGAGGTGTACGGCTACCACTTCGACGAGCCCGAGCGGCGCAACGACCTCGACTCGGCGCCGCACACGATGACGTCGGTCGTGGTCAACCCGTACTTCGACTGGGGCGACGACCGGCTCCCCCGTACGGAGTACCACCACACGGTGATCTACGAGGCCCACGTCAAGGGCCTCACCATGCGCCACCCGGGGCTGCCGGAGGAGCTGCGCGGCACCTACGCGGGCCTGGCGCACCCGGCGGTGATCGAGCACCTGACCGAGCTGGGGGTGACGGCGCTGGAGCTGATGCCGGTGCACCAGTTCGTCAACGACCACCGCCTGGTGGACATGGGCCTGAACAACTACTGGGGCTACAACACGATCGGCTTCTTCGCCCCGCACAACGCCTACGCGTCCTGGGGCGACCGGGGCCAGCAGGTGCTGGAGTTCAAGTCGGCGGTGAAGGCGCTGCACGAGGCCGGCATCGAGGTGATCCTCGACGTGGTCTACAACCACACCGCCGAGGGCAACCACCTGGGCCCCACGCTGTCCCTCAAGGGCCTCGACAACCCGTCGTACTACCGGCTGACCGACGACCCCCGGTACTACATGGACACCACGGGCACGGGGAACTCCCTGCTCATGCGGTCCCCGCACGTACTGCAGATGATCATGGACTCGCTGCGGTACTGGGTCACCGAGATGCACGTCGACGGGTTCCGCTTCGACCTGGCGGCGACCCTCGCGCGGCAGTTCCACGAGGTGGACCGGCTGTCGTCGTTCTTCGACCTGGTGCAGCAGGACCCGGTGGTCTCCCAGGTGAAGCTGATCGCCGAGCCGTGGGACGTGGGCGAGGGCGGCTACCAGGTGGGCAACTTCCCGCCGCTGTGGACCGAGTGGAACGGCAAGTACCGCGACACCGTGCGGGACCTGTGGCGGGGCGAGCCGCGCGCGCTCGCGGAGTTCGCCTCCCGGCTGACCGGCTCCTCCGACCTGTACCAGGACGACGGGCGGCGCCCGCTGGCCTCGATCAACTTCGTCACCTGCCACGACGGTTTCACCCTGCACGACCTGGTGGCGTACAACGACAAGCACAACGAGGCCAACGGCGAGGACAACCGGGACGGCGAGAGCCACAACCGGTCCTGGAACTGCGGGGCCGAGGGCGAAACCGACGACCCGGACGTGCTGCGGCTGCGGGCCCGGCAGATGCGCAACTTCATCGCCACGCTGATGCTCTCCCAGGGTGTGCCGATGATCGGTCACGGCGACGAGGTGGCCCGCACCCAGCGCGGCAACAACAACGCCTACTGCCAGGACAACGAGCTGGCCTGGCTGGACTGGCCCGCGCCCGGCGAGGGGGAGGAGGGCGGGGAGGACCCGCGCCGGCGGCTGCTGGAGTTCACCCGCGCGATGGTGTGGCTGCGCAAGGACCACCCGGTGTTCCGGCGGCGCCGCTTCTTCCACGGCCGGCCGGTGGAGGGCACCCACGACGACCTCTCCGACATCGCCTGGTTCACTCCCGAGGGCGCGGAGATGACCCAGCGGGACTGGGACTCCGCGCGGGCGTCGGCGCTGACGGTGTTCCTCAACGGCAACGCGATCTCCGAGCCCGGGCAGCGCGGGGAGCGCATCACGGACGACTCGTTCCTGCTGATGTTCAACGCCTCCCCCGAGCCGCTGGACTTCGTCGTGCCGGTCGGCCACGGCCGGCAGTGGCAGGTGGTCGTCGACACCGCCCGCGCGGACGGCGTGCCACCGGGGACCGGTCCGAAGGCGGCGGCCGGCGCCCGGCTGACGCTGACCGACCGCAGCATGACGGTGCTGCGACGGCCGGCGTAGCACGACGTCCGGCACACCCGGGAGTCGCCCGTCCGGGCGATGGGCGGCCCGGTGGAAGGAGCGAGGGCACGAAAGGCCGCCACGCGGGTACGTAGGTTCCCATGACACCTGAGCGACCTGACCCGGCGGTGCCCACGGCCACCTACCGGCTGCAGCTGCAGCCCGGCTTCCCGTTCGGGGCGGCGGCGGACGCCGTGCCGTACGTGGCCTCGCTCGGCGTGTCCCACCTGCACCTGTCGCCCGTCCTGGAGGCCGTGCCCGGCTCGCGGCACGGCTACGACGTGGTGGACCACGCGCGCGTGCGCGAGGAGCTGGGCGGCGAGGAGGGCCTGCGGGAGCTGGCGCGCACCGCGCGGGAGCACGGTCTCGGCCTGGTCGTGGACATCGTCCCGAACCACATGGCGATGTCCCCGCGCCACAACCGGGCGCTGTGGGAGGTGCTGCGCGACGGCCCCGCCTCGCGCCACGCGCGGTGGTTCGACATCGACTGGGAGGCGCAGGGCGGCCAGGTGCTGCTGCCGGTGCTCGGGGGGCCGCTCGGCCGGGAGGCCGGCCACCTGAGGACCGACGGCGACGTGCTGCGCTACCACGACCACGCGTTCCCGCTGCGCGAGGGGACGGCCGGGCTGCCGCTGCCGCAGCTGCTGGACGCGCAGTGGTACCGCCCCGTGTGGTGGCGCCTGGCGCGGACCGAGCTGAACTACCGGCGGTTCTTCAGCATCTCCGAGCTGATCGGGGTGCGGGTGGAGGACCCGGAGGTGTTCGAGGCCACCCACGCCAAGATCCTTCAGCTGCTCCGGGAGGGCGTGATCGACGGGCTGCGCGTCGACCACCCCGACGGGCTCGCCGACCCCGACGGCTATCTGCGGCGGCTGCACGAGGCCACGGGCGGCCGGTGGACGGTGGTGGAGAAGATCCTCGCCGACGGTGAGTCGCTGCCCGCCTCCTGGCCGGTCGCCGGCACCACCGGCTACGACGCCCTGCGGCACGTGGACGGGCTGTTCACGGACCCGGCGGGGTTCGGGGAGCTGCTCGGCCGGTACCGGCGGTTCGCGGCCCCGCAGACGGACCGGGGCGGCGACTGGGACGCCACGGCGCGGCGGGCCGCGTACGAGGTGCTCACGCACGAGCTGGCCACCGAGGTGGACCGGCTGACCCGGGTGGCGGCCCGGCTGTGCGCGACCGCTCCGGAGACCGGGCTGCGCGACCGCGCGCCCTGGGCGCTGCGCACCGCCCTGCGGGAGCTGCTGGTGCGGCTGGAGGTGTACCGCCCGTACGCGTCCGTGGACGCGTCCACGGTGGTCACCGAGGAGGCCGCGGCCGAGGCCCGGCTCGCCTTCGCCGTCCCCGAGGAGGCCGGGGCGGTGGACGTCGTACGGGACCTGGTGCTCGGGCGGTACGGGGACGGCGCGGAGTACGTGGAGTTCCGTACGCGGTTCGCGCAGACCGCGTCGGCGCTGCGGGCCAAGTCCGTGGAGGACACGGCGTTCTACCGCTACGTGCCGCTGCTGTCGGCGACGGAGGTGGGCGGGAACCCCGGTGACCCGGCGGTGTCCCCGGAGCGGTTCCACGCGTACTGCGCGCGCGTGCAGCGCGACCGGCCGTCGACCGGGACGGTCGTCTCGACGCACGACACCAAGCGCAGTGCCGACGTGCGGGCGGCGCTGCAGGTGCTCACCGAGTGCCCGGAGCGCTGGACGGACGTCCTGGCGGAGATCACCCGCGCGGGCGAGGGGGCGCCGGACGCGCAGCTGGCGTGGGCGGCCTGGCAGACGGTGTTCGGGCTCGGTCCGGCGGAGGAGGAGCGGGTGCGGGGGGCGCTGCTGAAGCATGTGCGGGAGGCGGGGCTGTACACGAGCTGGACGGAGCAGGAGCCGCCGTACGAGGAGGCGGTGGCGCGGTTCGTCGCGGCGGGGCCGTGCGGGGTGCCGGGCGAACGGGTGGCGGCGCTGCGCGCCTCGCTGGAGGCGCACATCCGGGCGAACGTGCTGGGCGCGGCGCTGGTCCACCTGACGATGCCGGGGGTGCCCGACCTCTACCAGGGCACCGAGCGCGAGTACCGGGCGCTGGTCGACCCGGACAACCGGCGGACCGTGCGGTTCGCGGACGCCGGGAGCGACGGGAGCGGCAAGGAGGCGGTGACGCGGGCGGCGCTGCGGCTGCGGGCGCGGCGGCCGGACGTCTTCGGTGACACCGCGTCGTACGACCCGCTGCCGGCAAAGGGCCCCGCTGCCGGGCACTGCCTCGCGTTCGTGCGCTCCGGCGAGGTGCTCACGGTCGTGACCCGCCTGTCGCTGCGCCTGGCGGAGGAGGGCGGCTGGCGTGACACACGGCTGCCGCTGCCCCGGGGGCGGTGGGCCGGGGTGCTGGAGGCCGAGCGGGAGTTCACCGGGCACGTGCGCCTGGACGAGCTGCTCGGACGGTCGCCCGTGGCGCTGCTGGAACGGCTCCCGGACCGGCCCGCTCCCGAAATCCCGTAGGGCGGCCTTGCCGTATCGTCTTCATGACGCATCGAATAATTGTTTGGCGGGGAAGACGTGAACACAGAGAGCAACACACGCCTGCTGGTCGACACACTGACCGCGCGGCGTGATGATTTTCTCGCGCAGTGGGCCCGGACCGTCGGCGAGGACCTGCGCGGCAGGCTGAGCATGGCCGAGCTCGGACGCGAACTGGGCGAGCTGTACGAAGCCCTTCTCAGGGCCCTGTCCGCCGGATCGCTGGACAGTCACGGGGAGGAGTTCGGCGAGACGCGCAGCCTGCTGATCGAGCTGTCCCGCAACCGCGCCCGGCAGGGCTTCACCCCCACCGACACCGCCCGCAGTGTCTTCGCCCTCAAGGAGGTGCTGGAGCCCTCCCTCACGGGCGACGCGGACAGCGTACGGGCCTACCTCCAGTTCTCCCGCCTGCTGGACGACCTCGGCCTGCTGACCTCCGAGGCCTACCTGCGCACCCGCGAGGAGATCATCTCCTCCCAGGCCGAGCAGCTCCTCGAACTGTCGACGCCCGTGGTCAAGCTGTGGGACGGCGTCGTGGGCGTCCCCCTGGTGGGCACCCTCGACTCGGCCCGTACCCAGGTCGTCATGGAGAAGCTGCTGCAGACCCTCGTCGACACCGACTCCACGCACGCCATCATCGACATCACCGGCGTCCCGACCGTGGACACCCAGGTCGCGCAGCACCTGCTGAAGACGGTGGTCGCCGCGCGCATGATGGGCGCCCGGTGCACCATCTCGGGCATCCGGCCGCAGATCGCCCAGACCATCGTGGCGCTCGGCATCGAGTTCGGTGACATCCCCACCAACGCCTCGCTGTCGGACGCGCTGCGCCAGGCGCTGAAGGAAGTCGCGCTGGACGCCGAGGACGACGTGCGGGGTCTCCTGTGACCGACCGCGTCCCCGTCCTCAAGATCGGTGAGGTCCTCCTGGTCTCCATCCAGACCGACCTGGACGACCAGATGGTCCTCGACCTCCAGGAGGACCTGTCCCACCGCATCGTCGCGACCGGCGCCAAGGGCGTCGTGATCGACATCTCCGCCCTGGAGATCGTCGACTCCTTCGTCGGGCGCATGCTGGCCAACAACGCCGCCGTCTCGCGCATCCTCGGCGCCGAGACCATCGTCGTGGGCATGCGGCCCGCGGTCGCGATGACCCTGGTCGAGCTCGGGCTGTCCATGAGCGGCGTGCGCACGGCCCTCAACCTGGAGCGCGGGCTCAAGCTGCTCCGGCGCATCGCCGCGGGCCGGGCATGAAGGACTACGCGGCCGCGAGCACCTCGACCGAGACCGTACCGGTCGCCACCAGCGGCGACGTGGTCAGCATGCGGCAGACGGTGCGCACCCTCGCGCAGCGGTGCGGCCTGTCGCTGGTGCACCAGACGAAGCTCGTGACGGCCGCCAGTGAGCTCGGGCGGAACATGCTGGTGTACGGCGGAGGGGGTGTCGTTCGCGCGGCCCCGGTCGTCGACGCGGGCCGTTCCGGCGTCTTCGTGGAGTTCCGGGACAAGGGCCCGGGCATCGCGGACCTCGAGCTGGCGCTGACCGACGGCTGGACGTCGGGCAACGGCATGGGACTCGGCCTCAGCGGCGCCAAGCGGCTCGTGGACGAGTTCGACATCGAGTCCGGTCCGTCCGGCACGACCGTGCGCATTGTGAAGTGGGGCAGGTGAACGGCGGCCTCCTCGTCGAGGCCGGTGACGTGCACTGGCTGCGCGCCGACGTGGCGCTGGCCGCCGCCGCCCGCCGCCAGGCCGCGCAGCTCGCCCGCGGCGTCTGCTTCCCCGAGGACCTGGTGGCCCGCGTCGAGCTGTGCGTGACGGAGATGGCGACCAATCTCCTCAAGCACGCGCACGACGGCTCGCTGGCCCTGCGGGTGGTGCGCACCGGCGGCCGTGCCGCCGTGGAGTGCCTCTCCCTGGACAACGGGCCCGGCATCGACGACCTGCCCCGGGCCCTGCTCGACGGCACGTCGACCGCCGGCAGCCTGGGCATCGGCATGGGAGCCATCGGCCGGCTCGCCGACGTCAGCGGCGTCCACTCCCTGCGCGGCCGGGGCACGGTGCTCCAGGCCCGCTTCTGGGCCGACGGGCAGGCGCCGGCTCCGCGACCGGTGGAGGCCGACGGCCTGACCCGCCCGATCGGCGGCGAGCAGATGTGCGGCGACACCTGGACCGTGCGCACCGTGAGCGGTCACGGCCCCGAGGCCCTGCTGCTGATGATGTGCGACGGGCTCGGACACGGCCCCCTGGCGGCCAGGGCCGCCGAGCGGGCCGCCGACGCCTTCCGCGAGAGCACCCGGACGAACCCGGTGGACGTCCTGCAGGACATCCACCGGAACCTGCGCGGCACCCGCGGCGCGGCCGTCGCGGTCGCCCTGGTCGACGCCGCCGCGCAGCGCGTCCACCTGAGCGGGGTCGGCAACGTCACGGCGCTGGTCGGCACCGCGGACACCCGGCACGGTCTGCTGTCCGTGCCCGGCATCGTCGGGGTGCAGATGCCCAGGGCGCGCGCCTTCGAGGCGCCCTTCCCGCGCGGATCGGCCCTGGTCATGCACACCGACGGCCTCAGCGACCGGTGGAAGCCCGCCGACTTCCCCGGGCTGTTCGCCCAGGACCCGGTCGTGGTCGCCACCCAGATCCTCAACCAGGCCGCGGTCCGCAGGGACGACGCCGGGATCGTCGTCGCCGCGCACGGGCAGCGATGACCTCCGGGGCGCCCGTCCACGAGCTGGCCACCCTTCTGCTCATGAGGGACGGGGACGTGGTCACGCTGCGCCGGTGCGCCCAGGCCGCCTGCCGGGCGGCGGGCCTGACGGGCGGCTCCCTGGTCCGGCTGACCACCGTGGTGAGCGAGGCCGGGGAACAGCTGAAGGGCGCCTCGGACCTGACCGCGCAGCTGTGCCTCGAGGAACGGGACGGGGTGTGCCTGGCCGTGCGCTTCGACTGGCGGGGCGCCCACCGGCCGCCGTCGACCCTGCTGACCGCCGCCTCCCGCCTGCTCGACGGCAGCTCCCTGCGGCTCTCGGACGAGGACGGCCGCCACCGGCTCGTGCTCGCCCAGCGCATCCCCGCGCCGACGGCGTCCGCCGCCGAACTGGCCGGCGAGGTGCGCGGTTCGCTGGTCGGCACCGACACCGCGGCCGACCTGATCGAGACCCTGCGCACACAGAACCGTCATCTGCTGGCCGCGCTGGAGGAGTCCCAGCGCCAGCAGGAGGAGCTCCAGCGGCTCAACGCCGAACTGGAGGAGACCAACGCCGGCGTCCTCGCGCTCTACTCCGAGCTGGCGAGCGAGCTGGAGGAGACCAACAGCGGGGTCGTCGCCCTCTACGCGGAGCTGGAGGACAAGACCCGCCAGCTCGAACTGGCCGACGAGTACAAGACCCGCTTCTGGGCCAACGTCAGCCACGAGCTGCGGTCGCCGGTGAACTCCGTCATCGCCCTCGCCCAGCTGCTGCTGGACACGGCGGCGGACCCGCTCTCCGACGAGCAGCGCCAGCAGGTGGCCATGGTGCACGCGTCCGGCAGCACGCTGCTGGCCCTCGTCGACGAACTCCTCGACGTGGCCAAGGCCGAGTCCGGCCGTCTGGAGCCGCACCTCGCCGAGGTGGACCTGCGCTCGCTGCTGCACCAGTTGCGCGGCATGCTGCAGAGCACGGCGCGGCCCGGGGTCGACCTGCGCATCCCGGACCGGACGCCGCACGGCACGCTCGTCACCGACGAGGTCATGCTGACCCGGATCCTGCGGAACGTGCTGTCGAACGCGCTGAAGTTCACGGGCGACGGCGCGGTGGTGCTGGACGTCGCCGAGGAGGACCGCGAGGACGGCGCCCGCGTCGTCTTCCGGGTCGAGGACACCGGCGTCGGCATCCCGCCCCCTGAAGTCGAGCGAGTGTTCGAGGAGTTCTACCAGGTGCGCGGGCCGCACCAGCGGGGGCGGCCCGGCACCGGCCTCGGGCTGCCGTACGCCCGCAAGCTGACGGAACTCCTGGGCGGCACCCTGAGGCTGGACAGCGAGGTGGGGGTCGGCACCCGGGTGGTCGTCGAGATACCCGCCCGGCCGGCGGCTCGGGAGAGGCGGGCCACGGCCGCCCGCGGTCCGGTGCCCTCGGTCCTGGTGGTCGACGACGACGAGGCCTTCGTGACCGGTTTCCGGGCCATGCTGAAGGGCCTGGCCGAGACGGTCACCACGGTCACGGACAGCGCCGGGGCCGTCGCGGCCGTCGAGCGCGTGCGACCCGACGTGGTCTTCCTGGACCTCACCATGCCTAACCCGGACGGCTACGAGGTCCGGCGGCGGCTGGCCCTCGAACCGGCGACGGCCGACGTACCCGTGATCGTCCTGACGGCGCTCGAACCCGCCCTCGTCGACCGGACGCGCCTCACGGGCGCCCACGCCGTGCTGAACAAGTCGTACCTGACCACCGCGACCCTCGCGGACGCCCTGGAGCGGCTGCCGGCCGGGCCACCCGCGGCGCAGGAGTCCCTTCCCGCCCGGCCGGAGCCGTCCACGGCCAAGGAACAACACCCATGACCCTTCCCCCCGACGCGGAGAACCGTCCGGCGCACATCCTGGTGGTGGACGACATCCCCACCAACCGCTACGTCCTCGCCACCACCCTGCGCCGGGCCGGGCACGAGGTCACCGAGGCCGAGGACGGCACCCGCGCGCTCGAACTGCTCGACGGGCCGGGTCCCCCGCCCGAGCTCGCCGTCGTCGACGTCCGGCTGCCCGACATGAGCGGCTTCGAGGTCTGCGAGCGCATCAAGGGCAACCCCGCCACGGCCGCGGTCCCGGTGATCAACATCTCCGCCTCCGCCATCACCGTCGACGACCGGGCGCAGGGGCTCTACCGCGGGGCCGACGCGTACCTGGTCGAGCCCATCGCCCCCGACGAACTGCTCGCGACGGTCACCGCCAACCTGCGCTACGCCCGGGCCCGCCGCCGCGCGGAACTCCTCGCGGACCGCCTGAACCTGCTCAACCGCATCACGCTGGCGCTGTACGGCGCCACCGACGCGCAGGAGCTGGTCAGGGTGACGGCCGAGGGGGCGGCGGCCGTCCTCCGCTGCGAGGCGGCGGCCTTCCTCACCGCGCCGGAGGACGGCGCGCTGGTCGCCCACACCTGGCACGACCAGGACACCTCCACGCCGCACGACGGACCGCAGGTGCACGCCGTCCCCGCCTGGCCGCACCGCGGCGACGCCCCCGCCCGGGCACGGCAGGGACAGGCGGCCGCGTTCGACCTGCCCTGCCTGCCGCCGGGCCTGAAGGCCCCGGAGGGACGGCGCACCGTGCTCGGCCGCGCCAGACCCGACCGCCCGCCCATCGCCGTCGTCACCCCGGCGGACGCGGTTCTCACGCCGGACGACGAGCAACTGCTCGACCAGCTCGTCCAGGCCGGCGCGCTGGCCCTGGAGGCACTGCGCAGCTACAGCGAGGAGCACGCGCTCGCGCTCACCCTGCAGCGCAGCTTCCTGCCCGAGAGCCTGCCGGAGACCGCGCGGGCGGACCTGGCGGTGCGCTACCTGCCCGCCGACGAGCACACCGAGATCGGCGGTGACTTCTACGAGGCCATCGACACGCCGGACGGCCTGGTCGTGGCGGTGGGCGACGTCGCCGGCCACTCCCTGGACGCGGCCGTGGTGATGGGCCAGGTCAGGCACGCGCTGCGCGCCTACGCGGTGGAGGGGCACCCGCCCGAGGTGATCCTCGAACGGCTCGACCACCTGCTGACCTCCGTCGAACCCGGTGTCACGGTGACGCTGTGCATCGTCCTGATCGAGTCCGGCTCCGACGCCATCCGCGTCGCGAACGCCGGGCACCTGCCCCCGCTGCTGCACAGCCCCGACGGCACGACCGCCTACCTCCACGAGCACGGCCCGCTGCTCGGCCTCGGCCTGCCCCACCCGGCGGCCCACCGGGTCGCCGTGGCGCCCGGTTCGCTGCTCCTCCTGGTCACGGACGGACTGGTCGAGCGCCGTCACGTCAATCTCCAGCACTCCCTGGACGTCCTCGCCTCCGTGGTCGGCGAGACGTCCAGCGACCCCGAGGAGGCCTGCACCCAGCTGCTGGAGCGTCTGCCGCCGGACGGCCGCGACGACGTGGCCCTCCTGGCGGTACGGCTGAACGGAACCCGGGCCGAGCGGCCGGAAGGGCCGCGCCCGGCGTCGGCGGAACGCTGAACGCGCGGGAAGCGACGCACGCGCGGCGCCCCGGGTCCGGGTGGGCCTCCGGGCGCCCTGCGCGGACTCCCCGTCACGCTCTTGACACCGCCACCCGGCCGTGGGGTACTGCGCAGTGCAACGCGGATTCAAGCGGTGACGGGGGGTGGGTCCGCTGCGGGAGTCGCGTTATCCGACGGTGGCCGAGCTGGTGCTCTCCGCCCGTGCGCTGGCCGTGCAGCGGCCCGGTCTGTGCGTCCTGCGGCAGGTGGGGGTCTCCCGCGCGGGCCGGCCGTTGCACCTGCTGTCCGTCGGACACGCGCGGCGGGCCGTGCTGGTGGTCGCCGGCGCCCACGCCAACGAGCCCGCCGGCGGGGGCACGCTGCTCGCGCTGGCCCGGCGGACGGTCCGGGAGCGGGAGCTGCGCGACGGCGTCTCGTGGCACTTCCTGCTGTGCGCGGACCCCGACGGGGCGAGCCTCCATGTGACGCCGGCGCCGCGCAGTCTGTACGACTACCACCTGGGCTTCTTCCGTCCCGCCGGGCCGGAGCAGCCGGAGTGGGCGCCGTCGGTGCTGCCGCCCGGCCGGCTGCCGCCCGAGACCCGGGCGCTGACCGGGGTCATCGACGAGGTGCGGCCCTATCTGCAGGTGTCCCTGCACGGCACCGATCTGGGCGGCAGCTGGGTGCAGTTGACGAGGGACGTGCCCGGGCTCGCGGAGCCGTTCGCCAAGTCGGCGGCGCGGCTGCACATTCCGGTGGAGACGGGCGCCTCGGACGCGGCGGGCTGGCCGGCGTCCGGTCCCGGGGTGCATGTGATGCCGGCGCCGGAGGCCGCACCCGCCTATCCGAGCCTGACCGACGACGCGCGGCACAGCACCTGGTACCACGCCCACCGGTACGGCGGCCTGACGGCGGTGATCGAGGTGCCGATGTGGGCCTGCGACCTGGTGGGCGACCCGGCGCCGCATCCGGACCCGGACGCGGCGCTGCGCCGTCTCGCGGACCGGCTGCTGCGGGACGCGGACGAGGTGCGGCGGGTGCTGGAGGAGACGCGGCCGCGGCACGGGGACGCGGACGGGCCGCTGCTGCGGGCGGCCGCCTGGGGGCTGGAGCTGGTGCCGGGGCTGGCCGCCGACCTGGTCCGTACGCCGCCCGTGGACGGCACGCGGGCGTACGTGGGCAGCGTGGACGCGTTCACGCGCCGGGTGCCGCTCAGGGCGGCGGCGATGCTGCGGCGGGCGCTGCGGGAGAGCGACGCGGGGGCGGCGGCTCGGCTGGAGGGGCTGGTCGCGCGCTGGAGCGACGCGTTCGCCGGGCGTTTTCGCGCCCGGTGGGTGCCGGTGGACCACCAGGTCGAGCACCAGTCCCGCACGGTGCTGGTGGCTGCCCGCCAGGCCCGCGAGCGGGCCCGGTGACGGAGGGCTCGCGGGCGGGGCGTCGGCGCCGGGGCTTCTGGCGTGTGGGGCGTCGGCGCCGGGCGGGGGGCGGTGCCCGGCCCGGCGACGACGGGGTGCCTCCCAGACCCTCAAGGCACGGGGAGAGGCACGACCCCCCGCAGCCGGATGGGTTACTGGGTGTCCAGGGCGAAGACCGCTCCTGTCCGGGCGGTCAGCAGGCAGGTGTTCGGGAAGGTTTCGGTGTAGTCGACGGGACGGCCGCGCCACCTTCCGCTCGCGTGCGCCGTCACCGGGGCGAAGACCATCGGGCAGACGACGTCCTTCGCCGGGAGGTCGGCGATGCGCCCGTCCACCGCGGTCAGCTCCGCGCAGGCGTCGGCGGCGCGCCGGTGGCCCCGGGGCGGGTCGCACCGCAGCAGGGTGCCGTCCTGCCTGGTGGACGGCGTCTCTCCGCGGCTGACCGTGAGCATCAGCCAGCTGTCCTCGGCCACGTGCCCGCCGCCGGCCCGCGCGGGCGCCGCGCACGCGAGCAGGACGAGGGCGGTGACCAGTCCCGCCCGTACCGCTTTCACTGAGATGTGCGTCATTCCCGATGCATCGGCACGACGGCGTCCGGACCCCACTCAACTCACCCGAACGGAAGGCTCCGCGGTCGGCCACGGCGTGGGGGCACGTCAACCTCCCGACGACCGTGAGGGCTTCGCCGGGAAGTCAGTGCGCCGCGAGCCGGTAGGTGATCTGCCCGAAGCCGATCTGGTCGCCCTCGCGGACGACGGCCGCGCCGACCACCCGACGCCCGTTCACCGTGGTGCCGTTGGTGGAGCCGAGGTCCCGCAGCACCCAGAGGCCGCCCTGGTGGCGGAGTTCGGCGTGCACGCGGGAGACCGTCTCGTGGCTGATCCGCAGTCCGCTGCCGGGGTCGCGGCCTATGCGCAGGGGGTGGCCGGCCGCCGGGTGCGGCAGCAGCAGCTTGGGGAGCTTCTCGGCCCGCCAGGCCCGGCGCAGCCGTACGGTGAATCCGGAGACGGCCTCCACGGTGCCGAACACCAGGCGGGAGACGCGGTTTTCCTGCGGGAGGTCGGCGGTGAGCGCGGCGAGCTCGTCGGAACGGCGGGCCACGAGCGCGAGTTCCATGCGCCGGACGAACGTGTCGTGGGACAGGCGGCCCATGGCGACGCCGTCCCGCAGCACGCTCAGCGCCTTGTCGCGCTCCGCGTCGGAGAGCCGCGCGGGATACGTGTGGAACTCGAAGGACGACGTCACGTCGCCGATTGTCGGTCAGTGACGGCCGGGCTGTCCAGAAAACGGGCAGACGGCCGCACGCGTGCGCGTGCCCGGCGACACCTGCCGCAAAAGGGAGGATCCACCGGCGCATTGATCTCCCATGGAGCACGATGGAGGGGCTACATCACGGTGAGCAGACGAAGGGGAACCGTCCGTGCAGTTCGAGGTGTGGGCACCGCAGGCCGGCCGAGTGACGCTCCGGTGCGACGGCGTCGGGCACGCGTTGGAGCGCGATCCGGAGCGGGAGGGGTGGTGGCGGGGGGAGGCCGGGGCGCACGACGGCTCCCGGTACGGCTTCGCGCTGGACGACGGTCCCGTCCTGCCCGACCCGCGCTCGCGCCGGCAGCCGGACGGGCCGGACGGGCTGAGCGCCGTCGTCGACCACGACCGGTTCGCCTGGCGCACGGAGTGGACGGGACGCCCGCTGCCCGGTGCGGTGCTGTACGAGCTGCACGTGGGCACGTACACGCGCGAGGGCACCTTCGACGCCGCCGCCGAGCGGCTCGGTCACCTCGCGGAGCTGGGCGTGACGCACGTCGAGCTGATGCCGGTGTGCCCGTTCCCGGGCCGGCACGGATGGGGGTACGAGGGGGTCTCGCTGTGGGCGGTGCACGAGCCGTACGGCGGACCCGAGGGACTGAAGCGGTTCGTCGACCGGGCGCACGCGCTCGGCCTCGGCGTCGTGCTGGACGTCGTGCACAACCACCTGGGACCGTCCGGGAACCATCTGCCGCCGTTCGGGCCGTACTTCACCGACACCCATCACACTCCGTGGGGGGCGGCGGTCAACCTGGACGCGCCCGGCTCCGACGAGGTGCGCGCGTTCCTCGTGGACAGCGCGCTGGCGTGGCTGCGGGACTACCGGTTCGACGGGCTGCGGCTGGACGCGGTGCACGCGCTGGTGGACACGCGCGCGTGCCACTTCCTGGAGGAGCTGTCCGGGGCCGTGGACGCCCTCGCCGCCGACACCGGCCGGCCCCTGTTCCTGATCGCCGAGTCGGATCTGAACGATCCCAGGGTCGTCCGGCCCCGCGCGGAGGGCGGTCTCGGGCTGAACGCACAGTGGAACGACGACTTCCACCACGCCCTGCACACCGCGCTGACGGGTGAGTCGCAGGGCTACTACGCCGACTTCGCGCGCGCCCCGTTCGCGGCCCTCGCCAAGACGCTCACCGGCGGGTTCTTCCACGACGGGACGTACTCCAGCTTCCGGGGCCGGCGCCACGGCCGCCCCCTGGACCGCAATCGGGTGGCCGGGCACCGGCTCCTCGGCTACAGCCAGACCCACGACCAGGTCGGCAACCGCGCCCGGGGGGACCGTCTGGCCGCCCTGGTCTCCCCCGGGCTGCTGGCCTGCGCGGCGGCCCTCACGCTGACCGCCCCCTTCACGCCCATGCTGTTCATGGGCGAGGAATGGGCGGCGGGCACGCCCTGGCAGTTCTTCACCGACCACACCGACCCGGAGCTCGCCGAGGCGGTGAGCGCGGGCAGGCGGCGGGAGTTCGCGGCGCACGGCTGGGCCGAGCAGGACGTGCCCGACCCGCAGGACCCCGTCACCCGCGACCGCTCCTGCCTCGACTGGTCGGAACCGGAACGCGAGCCCCACGCGCGCGTGCTGTCCTGGTACCGGCTCCTCCTCGCCCTGCGCCACGAGCACCCGGACCTCACCGACCCCGACCTCGGCGACACCAAGGTGGCCCACGACGAGGAGCACCGCTGGCTGGCCTTCCGGCGGGGGGACGTCCGGGTCGCGGTGAACCTCGGCGCCGAGTGGGCGGAGATCCCCCTGGGCGTGCCCGGCGCACGCGTCCTGGCGGCGTGGGAGCCGGTGGAGGCCCCGGGCCCGGACGGGGTGCTGCGCCTGCCGGCGGAGTCGGCGGTGGTGCTGCTGCAGGAGTGACCGCCGCGGCTACGGGACTTCGTCGCCGCCGAGGTCGGTCACGCGTTCCAGCATGATCGGTTCCCAGGCGCGGCGCAGTCTGGTGCGCGGGGGCCGCGGCGACGGGGCGGTGGCGGGGCCGGCCAGCGCCTCGGCGAGCCGGACGAGGGCGTCGCAGCGGGCCAGCCACAGCCCGCGCAGGCAGGGGCGGGCGCCGTAGCCGGCGAGGGTGGCGGCGCGTACGGCGGCCGGGGCGCCGACGGCGAGGGCGAGGCCCGCGATGTCCTCGGCGGGGTCGCCGACCACCGCCGCGTCCCAGCCGAGGACGCCCCGTACCCGGCCGTCCGCGCTCACCACGAGGTGCCCGCCGGTGAGGGCGTGGTGGACGAGGACGGCCGTGCCGGGCTGGGCGGCGAGCTGGACCGCGGCGGGCGGGGTGAGCCGGTTCAGCCGCCCCGGGTCGAACTCGTCGGCCGCGGCGAGCCGTCCGGCGGCCTCCGCGGCGACCCGGCGCAGGGCTTCCAGGGAGCGCGGGGAGACGCGCGGCACACCGAGCGTCTCCGCCTGCCGCACCGGCACCTCCCGCAGCCCCGAGAGCAGCCCGGCCAGGTCGGCCTCGCCGACGGCGGACACGCGGTGCTCCTCCCCCGTGCCGCCGGCCAGCCGGGTGTCCAGACTGCAGAGCAGACCGGGCGCCCACTCGCCGTACGCCACGGTGGACGGCAGCGCGACCGGGACGAGCGGGCGGACGAGGTCGCGCAGCCGCAGCTCGCGGCGGCGGCGCACACTCGCCTCACGGTCCGGGGCGAGGCGCAGCACATGGCGGGTGCCGACCCACCAGGTGGCGGGCTCGGCGCCCGCGGCGACGGGCCGGACGTCGGGGCCGGCGGCGGACTGCGCGCCGCCGCCTTTGCCGCCGTCCTTCAGCAGGGAGCGGGCCAGTCGGCGGACGGTGTCCGCGGTGGGTGTCGGTGTCTGGGTCATGGGCGCGCCGTTGCCGTTCGGGGAGGCGGGGAGAGGACGGAAGGGGCCGTTCAGTCCACTGTGACCATCTCCCGCCCGGTGTCGTTCAGCCGCCGTCCGCCGTCCCCGGTCACGGTCACGATGTCCTCGATCCGCACGCCGAACCGGCCGGGCAGGTAGACGCCGGGTTCGACGGAGAAGCACATGCCGGGGACGAGGGGCTGCTCCTCCCCCTCGATCATGTACGGGGGTTCGTGCGTGGTGACGCCGATGCCGTGCCCGGTGCGGTGGATGAAGTACTCGCCGTACCCCGCGTCGGCGATGACCGCGCGGGCGGCCCGGTCGACGTCCTGGCAGGCGGCCCCGGGCCGCACCGCGCGGAAGCCCGCCTCCTGTGCCTCGCGCACCAGGTCGTGCACCCGGCGCTCCTCGTCGGTGGGTTCTCCGACGTGGACGGTGCGGGAGGTGTCGGACCCGTAGCCGTCCTTGAGGCCGCCGAAGTCGAGGACGACCATGTCGCCGCGTTCGATGACGCGGTCGCCGCTCTCGTGGTGGGGGTTGGCGCCGTTGGGGCCGGAGGCGACGATCGTGAAGTCGACCTGGGAGTGCCCGAACCGGCGCAGCAGGGCGGCCAGATCGGCGGCGACGTCGGTCTCGCGGCGGCCGGCGAAGGCGACCTGCCTGATCTCCTCGAAGGCCGCGTCCGCCGCGGCCCCGGCGGCGGCCAGGAGTTCCAGCTCCGCCGCGTCCTTGACGGCGCGCAGCATCGGCAGGGCCTCGGTGAGGGAGGCGTACGAGGTGCCGGGCAACGCCTTCTGCAGGCCGAGCAGGTGCATGGCCCAGGCGTTGTCGCTGATGCCGAACCGCCCGTCCGCGTCCAGCAGGGCGGCGGCGGTGGCGTAGGGGTCCTCGCCGTCGGTCCAGTCGCGCAGGGTGAGGGCGCCGGCGCCGAGGGCGCGCTCGGCGTCCGGGGCCTCCAGGGTGGGGACGACGAGCACGGGGTCCCGGCCGGCCGCCAGCACCAGCAGGGTGAGCCGCTCGGTGACGGCGGTGGGGGTGTAGCCGGTGAGCCACACCAGGTCGGGACCGGGCGCCACGAGCAGTCCGGCGAGGCCGGCGTCGGCGGCCTGCCGCGCCGCACGCTCCATGCGGGCCTCGTAGTCGTCGGCGGTGAAGGACGCGGGCGCGGCGCCGGTCATGTCGGGGGCCTCCCAGGGCGACAGCAGGTTACGGGCAGCATCCTGCCCGGCGGGCAGGGCCGGCGCGAGCCGGTTCGCGATGTTCGCCCCGCCGCCCTCCTCGGCCCGCGGACGGCCGCCCCGAGGTCGCCGGGCCGATCACCGGCCACGCCCGCACCCCGGCCGCCACCACGCTCGCGGGCCGCCCGGTCCTGGTGGGACCGGGCGTGACCTGGACGCTGCGGCTGCCCTGGGAGGGCGGGCGGATAGCGGACCGGGACGCCCCGGTCGGGCTCGTCTTCCGCGTACCGGACGCCGAGGGCCGGCTCACCCGCCGCTTCCGCGTGGTCACGTGACGATGCCGGGGACGGCCGTCAACTGCTGGTAACCGCCGCCACGACGGCGCACGGTCAGCGTCACCTCGTCGCCCGGGCGGGCCCGGGCGACGGCGTGCGCCAGGTCGGCGGCCGAGTCGACACGGGTGGCGTCGAAGGCGAGGAGGACGTCGCCGCGTGCGAGACCGGCCGAGGCCCCGGGGCCGGGCACGTGCACGCCGACGACCAGCGCCCCGGGTCCCTCGTCGTCGGCCGCCTCCACCCCGAGCCGGGCGACCGGCGCGGACGGGGCGGACCGCGGCGCCGCGGCCGGGACGGCGGACTCCACCCCCGCCTGCCGCTTCAGCCCGGTGAGCCCGCCCGCGCCGGCGATCGTGGCCCCCACCGCCCCCAGCCCGGCCCCGGAGAGCACCAGGACCGCCCCGGTCAGCGCCCCGAGCACCGCGGTCACCACCCGGCGCCCGCGCCGCCGCCCGGGCGGGCCGGAGCCCGGCCCGTCCCCGGATCCGCCGCCCCCGCCCCCGTCGCCGGGCATCGGCCTGGGCCGCAACGCGGTCTGTTCCATGGTTCGCCTCCGGCGGCAGTGCGGGCGGTGTGGGTGGTGCTGGTGGCGCGGGCGGGGAGGGGCGTCAGACGAGGACCGGTGGCGCCGGTGCGCGACCCGGGAGGAAGCCGTGGACCCGGCCGGACAGGTACGCGTCCTTGTACCGGTCGACGTTCCGGTGCCAGTTGAGGATGCCCGCCATCCAGTTCCGCAGGTCCGTCACATAGCCCCGCATGATCGCCCGTGCCTCGTCCGACAACTGGAAGTCGTCGTAGACGACGGGCAGTTCGTGCTCCACGACATGCTCGAACTGGCGCATCCGCTGGTTCATCAGGTCCTGCACCACGGGCAGCGCGGTCGGATAGTCGACGCCGAAGAAGTTCTGCACCACGAGGACCGCGTTGTGCATCTCGCCCTCGAACTCGATCTCCTTCTGGTACGAGAAGACGTCGTTGAGCAGGCACGCGTAGTCGATCGCCGCGTTCTCCAGGGAGCGGACGGGACCGCTGCGGTAGACCTCCGGCGGCACCGCGGGTCCGTGTCCGGCGCGGCAGAGGCCCAGGGTGAGGTCGGAGCCGAAGGTGGCGCGGCGCATCTCCAGGTAGTCCACGGGGTCCGGGACGCGGTTCTGGATCTGGTTGGACAGCTCCCACACCCAGGCCTCGGTCATCGTGTCGACGGCCGACTTCAGGGGGCGGCGCTCATCGGGCGTCATACCGGCCGTCGTACGCCCCCACAGGTCGATCAGCGCCCTCTCCATGGCGTTGACGGGCGGCGGCGGGACCTCCTCGGGACCGAGGGGCATGCAGGCCGACAGACGGGCCGTGGTCAGCCGCGCGGCGGCCAGGTCGCGGCGGTGGCCGTAGACGAGCGGGTAGTAGTCGTCGCCGTAGGTGCCGAAGGCCAGCCAGCCGGAGGCGAGGTCGAGCTGCTCCTGGGTGGCGTCCGGGTCGAGGCCCGCCGCGCACAGCGGGAGGTCGCAGCTGGCGAGCTTGTCCTCGTCCCAGACGCCCTCGCCGAGGAAGCCGATCTCGCGCGACCACTCCAGCAGGTGCCGCCGCGCGCCGTCGAGGGCGGGGCTGAGCCGCAGCGGGAACGGCATGCGGATGTCGGGGATGATCGACGGGCCGACCTTCCGGAACGGCACGTGCGTGTGGGCGCGCAGCCTCTCGGCCCCCGCGCCGGCGAGCAGGGCGCCGACGTCGGCGGCGGACGTCCCGGGGCCGGACGGGGACTGCCAGGGGGCGCCGGACCGTGCGCCCTCGTTCATGTAGCGGCTGGAGCGCAGATGCCATTCGTGGCCGCCGGACTGCCAGTCCTGCAGGCCCTTCGCGTACGCCCCGACGGCCGCGGTCTCGACCGGGGTGAGCCCGTTCTCCAGCGCCACGGCGGGGACTTCGGTGAACGCGGTGTGCTCGAACTGGTGGAGCCGCGAGGTGAGGACGTCGCCCACGATGTCGGCGGCCTCCTGGGTGGTGCAGCCGAAGAAGGTCTCCAGGACGAGCACGCCGTTGCTGAGTTCGCCCTCGTCCTCGACCTCCCGCTGGTAGGAGAACAGGTCGTTGCGCAGGTGCACGGCGTCGGAGAAGGTCTCCATCAGCACCCTGAGCGGCCTGGTCCCGGCCACGGCGGGGGGCACCTCGGCGGTGGCGTACTCCACGAGCCCGGCGGACCAGGGCGCGCCGCCCACCTTGCGGCGCATCTCGATGTACTCGACGGGGTTGGCGATCCGCCCCTCGTTGATGTTGGACAGCTCCCACAGGGACTCGTTGAGGAGGTGCTCGGTGGCAAGGGCGAACCGGCGGCGCCAGCCGGCGGACATCGCCGGCACCGTGCGCGCCCACAGGTCGGCGAGGCCCGCCTCGACCGGGTTCTCCGGCACGGGGACGTCGGCCGCCGGGTCGAGCGGCATGAACAGCGGCAGCCGGTCCAGATGGGCCTTGCCGGCGGCGCGGTCCTGGGTGCGTTTGAACTTCTCCAGGAAGTGGTCGTCGAAGAAGAAGACCCACACGTACCAGTCGGTGATGAGCGAGAGGGCGGGCCCGTCGCAGTCGGGATGGGTGTAGGCGCAGAGCAGGCCGTAGTCGTGCGCGTCGAGGTCGGCCTGCTCCCAGACCCCGCTGCCCTCCAGCATGCCCATCTCGCGCGCCCACCCGGTCGAGTGGGCGCGGGCCTCTTCGACGTGCGGGTTGAGCCGCGCGGGGTGCGGCAGGTAGAAGTGCGGGAGTTCGAACGGCTGCGTCATGGCCGGGAGCTACCCGCGGCCCGGTGGTGGCATCCGCCGGGCCCAGCATGATCACACCATCGCGTGAACCGTGCCCCGTACGGGAGTTGTGGACCCTAGGTCCGGACCTGGACCAGCGCGTGGGTGCCGCCGGTGCGCCAGCGCTGCTCCTCCGCCGCGACCAGCGCCGCCTCGGTGTCGGCGGTCAGTCCGGTGATCACGTCGGACTTCAGGGTGCGCAGGGCGGCGACCGGCCCCGGGAAGTACGCGGTGACCTCCGCGAAGGGTGTGGTCGGGGGCCAGTACCGGTCGCCCACGAGACGGCGGTAGTTGAGGTCGCCCTTGACGACGGTGAGCGCGGCGGCGGCGAAGTCCGCGCGGAGGCCGTCCGGCATGTCCGCGTACGGCAGCGGCGCGCAGGAGAACGGGTGGGCGCGGAGGGTGAGCCGGCCGTCGGTGAGCGCGGCCCACAGGCCGCGGCCGTACTCGGCCGCCGCGCCCTCGGCGCCGGTGAGCCGGCGCACCGCGTCGACGACGTCGGCGGTAGTGGCGTCGGAGACGTAGTACGGGTACGGCTTGACGTGCAGCACCGCCCGGGCGACACGGCCGTGCGCCAGCAGGTGGGCGATGAGCAGCAGGTCCGGGACGAGTTCGCGGCCCGCGTTGTCGGCGACCAGGCACAGGGTGCCGGTGCCGGGGGCGCCGAGCAGCGGCCACAGCCGTTCGCTGTCGTCGGCCACCAGGGCGGGGACGGCGGCCGTCTCCTCGGCGCCCTCGGCGGACAGCCGGAAGCCGAGGTCGGCGCGGTTGCCCCACAGGGAGCCGTGCAGCAGGGCGCGGGCCCGTTCGTCCACCGGCTGCCGGGCGAGGTCGTCGAGCGCGGCCAGTTCCTCGTCCGTGGCGGGCGAGTCGAGTTCGGCGAGCTTGGAGGGGCGGAACGGGTCGATGCCCTGCCAGGGGCCGGGGGCGAAGTAGCCCACCGCGTGCAGCAGCCGGCGGTAGAACCAGCTCTCGGACCACAGCCACGGCACGTCGTACCAGGAGCGGCCGGCGTAGGCGTCCATCCCCCAGGCCTCCCAGTGCCGCCGGTCGTGGGCGTCGGCGGGGAGGGGTTCGATCGTGCCCCCGGTGCAGCCGGCGAGCAGGGCGTCGAGCGCGCGGTGCTGCTCGGGCCCGTACGGGAAGGCCTCGCGCACCTGCCGGATGATCGCCGGGTGCCGCTCGGCCAGCACGCCGTGGGGGAAGGTGCCGGGCTCGTCGCCGAGGATCACGGGCGCGGTGGGGTGGTCGGACATGCGGCTCACCGTAACGCGCGCCGGCCGTCGCGCGCCGCGGGTCACACCGGCGCGATCTCCCGTTCCAGCCGCGCGGCCAGGCTGAGGTAGCGGGCGCGCCGGGTGACGGGGACCAGGCCCCGGATGAGGATCTGCCACATCTCGGCCGTACGGCGGGGCTGCCGGGCGACGGATTCGCGGGAGCGGCCGACGACGCGGGTGCCGACGAAGAAGCAGACCAGGGAGTGCGCCACGACGTCGATGTCGACGTCCGGGTGGACGTCGGACTCCTTGACGGCGCCGAGGAGCCGGGCCGTGACGATGTCCAGCCACTCGGTGAAGGGATGGCTCAGCGGGGGGCGCGGCCGGGTGCCGCCGGTGGCGAGCCGCAGTCCGGCCCGCAGGACGGGGTCCTCGGCCGACATCCTGGCTATGCAGAAGGTGAGGCGCATCAGCGCCTCCAGCGAGGTGTGCCCCCGGAGCTCGGTGTCCCTGGCCAGCCGGCGGCTGGTGGCGGACTGGAGTTCCAGGATGGCGTGGGCGAGGTCCTCCTTCGCGGCGAAGTGGAAGTAGAGGGCCCCCTTGGTGACCTGGGCGTGCTCGACGATGTCGCTGAGACTGGTCGATTCATAGCCCTGCCGGTCGAACAGCTCTGCGGCGGCCGTGATGATCGTCGCGCGGGTCTGCTCGGCGCGTACCTGCCTCGCCATCGCCTGAACTCCTGAGCCGGAAAGGAACGGGTCATGCTGTTTGTTTTCACGCCTGGTACACGATAACTCACGCTGTGGCGACACCCATCGCGCGGGCATCCTCCCGAACGTGAACGTACCGGGCGTAACGAACGCGCGCTCCGAAAGAAAACAGCACGTCCGGTATCTAAGTGTGGCAGGTGCGGGGGCAAAAGAGAACGGCGGGCCGACCGCGGCCGAACGACGGGCGGCGCGGTGAACGCGCCAGGCGTTCGCGCCGCATGGCACGGAGGAGTTCCCCGCGTTCCCCGCCCGCCGAAGGAGGCGGTCCGGATGTCCCGGACGACCGCGCACCGCACCGCGCTCGCGGCGGCCCTCGTGGCGCCGGCGGATCCGGTGAGCCGGGCCGTGGCCCGCTCGCCCGAGGGCGGCGACCGGGCGGGGACGCCGGCACGTTCCGTGCGCACCTGACGGAGCCCGGCGACGACCCGGCGAAGCCGCTCACCTGGTCCGACCCGCCCGAGGAGCCGTTCGCCGAGGTGACGGACCCGGCGCTGCCGGACGGCGCCCACCGGTTCCGGGTGCCCCTGCCGTCGGACCGGACGGGACGTCATGTGCGGTACACGGTGCGGCGGAACGGCGGCACTCCCGGCACGTGCTCCTCGTGCCCGGACGTGGTGTCCCCGCGGAAGAGGAAGGAGGCGGCGGCAGAACCGGCGCGGAGGAGTCCGGCGCCCCCTCACCGTCTCCGCGTCCCCGGACGGCGGGCGCCCCCGCGCCGCCGGGTCCGCCGCCGCTCCCGGCGCGCGCACCACCGCGGCCGCCCCTCCGGGTCCTTCGCCCCGCTGTTCGCGGGCGGCGCCGCCGCCGTCCTGGTGCTCGCCGGGGGCGCCGCGCCGGCCCCGCGGCCGCGCCGGCGCTGAACGGGGGACGGGCGGGAGGGACCGGAGCGGTTCCGTACCGTCCATTCGGTTCGGCGGCGGCAAACGGCCGCGGCGTACTCACGGTTCATCACAATGCGGCAGCATCGCCTCACTTCACGTGGCTGTTCACTTGACGACCAGTGGTCCCACAGGGTTGGCTCCGGCCCAGCGAGAGTCACCCGTTCGGCGCACGCCCCCCGCGGTTCCGTCGGTGCTCTCCCCCTGCTCTTGCTCGGCCGCACAGCGAGGTCCGCACCCCTCATGAACACTCGTCCCCCGTCCCGCCGCCTTCCGAGACGCCGTCTGGCGGCGCTGGCAGCCGCCGTCGGTCTGCTGGCGACCGGCTGCTCCGTCCTCGGTTCGGACGACGACTCCTCGGACTCCGACGGCGCGAACCGCTCCGGCGCCGGACGGATCAAGGTCACGATGGTGACCCACGGCGACGAGGGCGACGCCTTCTGGGACCGGGTGAAGAGGGGCGCCGAGGCGGCGGCCGCCAAGGACGGCATCGAGCTGACGTACGTGAGCGACCCGGACCCGGCGGGGCAGGCCGACCTGGTCCGCGAGGCGGTCCGCGAGGGCGTCGACGGCATCGCGCTGACGCTGGCCAAACCGGCGGCCATGAAGGGCCCGGTCAACGAGGCGCGGGCCGCGAACATCCCCGTGGTGGGGCTCAACTCCGGTATCGACGCCTGGAAGTCGGCGGGGCTGCTGGAGTTCTTCGGCCAGGACGAGAGCGTGGCGGGCCGGGCCGTCGGCGACAAGCTGGACGAGCTGAAGGCCGAGCACGCCCTGTGCGTCGTCCACGAGCGTGGCAACGTCGCCCTGGAGGCCCGCTGCGCCGGCGTGAAGAAGGCGTTCGGCGGGACGACCGAGAACCTCTACGTGGACGGCACCGACATGCGCGCCGTCTCCGGCATCATCACCGCCCGGCTGCGGCAGGACCAGACCATCGACGAGGTGGTCACCAACGGGGCGGACTTCGCGCTCACCGCGGTCGAGGCCGTCGCGGAGGCGGACAGCGAGGCCGACGTCGCCACCTTCGACCTCAACGAGGACCTGGTGGACGCCGTGCGCGGCGGCAACGTCCAGTTCGCCGTCGACCAGCAGCCCTACCTCCAGGGCTACCTCGCCGTCGACGCGCTGTGGCTGTACCGGACCAACGGCAACATCAGCGGCGGCGGGGTCGCGCCCGTGCTCACCGGACCGGCGTTCGTCACGAAGGCCGACGCGGACTCGGTCGCCGGGTTCGCCGCCGACGGAACCCGCTGACGGGCCCGGCCGTGCGTACTCCTCCCACCATCCGACCGCTCTAGGACCACGATGTCTCCACGGACAGGTGCCCGGCGCCGTCTCGGCTCCATACGCCTCTCGCTGTTCCTCCTCGCCCTGGTGCCCAGCGTCACCCTCGCCGGCATGTGGGGCCTGACGACGATCCAGATGTTCTCCGAGGGCCTGCAGCTGCGTTCCCAGACGGAACTGAGCCGGTCGACCGGCGCGATGGGCACGCACGCCACGCTGGCGTTGCAGCAGGAGCGCCGGCTGACCGCCGCGTGGCTGGCCGAGCCGGACACCCCCCGGACCGCCCTGGAGGACCAGCGCAAGAAGACCGACGACGCGGTGGCGAAGCTGGTCGGTCAGGCGGACGCGATCGCCGAGGCTCCGGCGCGCATCTCGGACTACATGTACGGGGTGCTGGGCTCGGTGGGCAGCCTGGAGTACTACCGGGACCAGGTGGACGCCCCCAGCGACATCACCGCCGAGCAGGCGCTCGGCCAGTACACCTCGATCATCGACGACCAGATCCACGCCTTCCGGGAACTCTCCCAGGTCGACGACGGGGACCTGACCTCGCAGGCCGGACCCCTGGTCTCGCTGGAGCACGCGGCGGAGCTGGTCTCCGAGGAGGACGCGCGGCTCACCCTCGCCTGGCCCTCCGGGCGTCTGGACGCGGAGGGCTGGGGCGAGTTCGCGGAGCTGGTGCACACCCGCCGCTGGCTGGTCGACGACCAGATCATGCCCTCCCTGCGCGACGAGACCAAGGTCCAGACCGAGCGGATCCTGCAGAGCGCCGAGTGGCGTGCCCTGGAGGCGGTCGAGGACCAGGTGCTGGCGACCGCGCCCACCGGCGAGAAGCACGCCGTCGAACTGCCGGACCTGCGGGAGCAGTGGGCCGAGGCCATGGACCGGGTCTCCCCGCAGTACGCCGCCCTGATCCGGCAGCAGACCGACGCGCTGCTCGTCCGCAGCGCCGACGAGGCCCGCAGTCTGCTGCTGACGGCCGCCTCCCTGAGCGCCGCCGGACTGCTCGCGCTGCTGCTGTGCGTCGGCCTGTCCTGGCGCATCACCCGCTCGCTGTCCCGCCGGCTGCGCGGTCTGCGGGTGGCCACCCTCGGCCTGGCCGAGGAACGGCTGCCCGATGTGGTGGCCCGGCTGGAGCGGGGCGAGAAGGTCGACGTGGAGTCGGCGACGACCCCGCTGGACTACGGCCACGACGAACTGGGCCAGGTCGCGCAGGCGTTCAACACCGCACAGCGCACGGCCGTGCACACCGCGATCGAACTCGCCGACACCCGGCGCGGTTTCCAGAAGGTCATCCTCGGCATCGCGCGGCAGAGCCAGAACCTGGTCAACCTCCAGCTCAGCAAGCTCGACGCGCTGGAGCGCCGGCACACCGACCCCGAGGTCCTCAAGGGTCTGTACGAACTGGACTCCACGGCCAGCCAGTTGCGCCGGTACGAGGAGAACCTGGTCATCGTCAGCGGTGAGCGCCCCGGCCGTACCTGGAGCGATCCGGTCGCGCTGATCGACATCGTGCGCAGCGCCGTCGGTGAGGTCGCCGAGTACCAGCGGGTGGAGGTGCTCACCGAGGAGGAGGTGTCGCTCGCCCCGCCCGCGGTGGCCGACGTCATCCACCTGCTGGCCGAGCTGATCGACAACGCGACGGTGTACTCGCCCGCGCCGAGCCCCGTCACGGTGCGGGCGGCGCTGGTGGCCAAGGGCCTCGCCGTCGAGGTCGAGGACCGGGGCCTCGGCATGTCGGACGACGACTACGCCTCCCTGAACGCCCAGTTGGCCAAGGCGCCGCAGTTCGACGTGGTGGCGCTCGCCGACGACCTCCGGCTCGGCGTGTTCGTGATCTCCCAGCTCGCGCACCGGCACGGCATCTCCGTGACCCTGCGCTCCTCGCCGTACGGCGGGACGACGGCGATCGTGCTGATCCCGCACGAGATCGTGGTGCGGGACACGCCGTCCGGCGGCCCGCGGGAGACGCGCGCCGGGAGCGCGGAGGACCGGAGGGACGACGGGCCCGAGGAGACCGTGACCGCCGGTGCGCGGCAGGCCGCGGCGTCCCGGTCGGCGACCGCCGTCCGGCCCGCCCCCGCACCGGCCGTGCCGGCCGCACCGGCGCCCGCGCCCCGCCGGGACGGGCTCACCCCGCTCCCCCGCCGGGTGCCGCAGACCAGCCTGGCCGCCGAACTCCGCGAGGAGTCCGTCCCGGACGCCGAGGACGACTCCGGCGACTTCACCGCGGAACACGCCGCCTCCTCCCTCGCCGGCTTCCAGCGCGGCACGTCCCAGGCGCGGGACGACGACACCGACGAGGCCGGACCGCAGGACGACGCGGACGAGACGGACGAGGCGGCGCACGTGCCCGCCGCTCCCGCCGGGTCCCCGACGCCGACCGCCGACCGCTGACCGCCGACCGCCGACCGTTCACGAAGGAACACCGTCATGACACGCCCCATCCCCGCCACCCACACCCAGCTGGACCAGCTGCTGACCGGACTCGTCGAGCGGGTCGCCGACGTGAACCAGGCCGTGGTGCTCTCCGAGGACGGTCTGGTGGTGAGCAAGTCCACCGGATTCCTGCGGGACGACGCGGAACGCCTGGCGGCGACCGCGTCCGGTCTGATGAGCCTCAGCAAGGGCGTCAGCATGGACTTCCGCGGCGGCCCGGTGCGCCAGGCGCTCATCGAGATGGCGCACAGCTACCTGATCCTCACCTCGGCCGGTCCCGGCGCCCACCTGGTGGTGCTGACCGGTCCGGGCGCGGACGTCGGCGTGGTGGCGTACCAGATGAACATGCTGGTGAAGAAGATAGGCGAGCACCTCAGCGCGGCCCCGCGGGACATCGCGGGGCCGGCCGTCGACCCCGGCGCGTGAGGTGGGCGGAAGCGACTCGGCGGGCCGGCTCGTACGACCGTTCACCCTGACCGGTGGCCGGACCCGGCCCAGCCGTGCCGACTTCACGCTCATCACGACGGTGACGGCGGCGGATCCGCAGCCCGAGGGGGCGGCCCGGCCGCAGCCCGAGCACTCCCGGATCCTGCGGCTGTGCGCCGAGCCGATGGCGGTCGCCGAGCTCGCCGCGCGTCTCGACCTGCCCATGAGCGTGGTCGTCATCATGCTGTGCGACCTGCTGGAGGCGGGCCGGATCACCGCCCGCCCGCCGCGTCCCGTCGACCGCACCACCGTGGACCTGGATCTGCTGCAGAAAGTGAGGGAGGGCCTTGGCCGGCTCTGACACCACCGCGCGGGCGTCCGCCGGGCGTCCGGCACCCGACACGGTCAAGATCCTGATCGCCGGTGGCTTCGGCGTGGGCAAGACGACCATGGTCGGCTCGGTCAGCGAGATCGTCCCGCTGCGCACCGAGGAACCGCTGACCATGGCGGGCCTGGACGTCGACGACCTGAACGGCGTCGAGGAGAAACGTGCCACCACGGTCGCCCTGGACTTCGGCCGGATCAGCGTCTCGGACGACCTCGTGCTGTACCTCTTCGGCACGCCGGGGCAGCAGCGGTTCTGGTTCATGTGGAACGACCTGGCCGTCGGCGCCCTGGGCGCGGTGGTCCTGGTGGACGTGCGCAGGCCCAAGACCAGTTTCGCCGCGATCGACTTCTTCGAGCGCCGGGGCATCCCGTTCGTGATCGCCGTCAACGGCTTCCACGGGGAGCACCCGTACCCGGTCGAGGACATCCGGGAGGCGCTGACGCTGCCGGACGGCGTGCCCGTGCTGCTGTGCGACGCGCGGGAGCGGGAGTCGTGCCGGGACGTGCTGATCGCGCTGATCGACCGGCTGATCGCGCAGGCGGCCCCGGCGCGGTGAACGGCCTCCGGGGTGCGGCCCGCCGGCCGCACCCCGGGCGGGCTCAGTCCAGGCCGGCCGACTTCAGCCAGGCCTTCGCCACGTCCAGCGGGTCCTTCTTCTCCAGCTGCACCTGGGCGTCCAGGTCGAGGAGGGTCTCGGTGTCCAGTTTCGCGGAGACCGCGTTCAGCGCCTCCACGCCCTCCCGGGGCAGCCCCTCCTTGGATACCAGCGGGGTGACGTTGGCGAAGCCGAAGAGGTTCTCCGGGTCCTTCAGGACGACGAACTTCTCCTTGACGATGGTCGGGTCGGTGGTGAAGACGTCCGCGGCCTGGACCTCGTTCCCGCTGAGCGCCGCCTGGGTGAGCGGGCCGCCCGCGTCGAGCGCCTTGAACGACTTGAACGTCAGGCCGTAGACGGTCTCCAGACCTTCGAGTCCCTGCTGCCGGGTCTGGAACTCGGGCGAGCCGCCGATCACCAGCTCCGGCGCCATGTCCTTGAGGTCGGCGAGGGTCGATTCGTCGGTGAGGCCGTGCTTGCCCGCCGTCTCGGCGTTGACGCTGACCGAGTCCTTGTTCTCGGCGGGCGAGGACTCCAGCAGGGTCAGCGACTTGTCCAGCCTGGCCTTGACGGCCTCGTTCACGGCCTGAGCGGACTCCTGTCCGGCCTCGGGGTCGAGGTAGGCGAGGAGGGAGCCGTTGTACTCCGGCAGGACCGTGAGGGAGCCGTTCTTCATCAGGCCGTACGTCGTCTCACGGCTGCCGATGTTGTGCTTGTAGTCGACCTTGAGGCCGGCGGCGCGGAGGGCCTCGCCGTAGATGTCGGCGAGCAGGGTGGACTCGGCGAAGTTGTTGGAGCCGACGACGACGGTGCCGGCTTCGGCCTTCTGCCCGTCGAGGGGGTTGTCCGAGGGGTCGCCGGAGGAGGAACAGCCCGCGAGCAGTGCCCCCGCGGCGGTGAGCGCGACGGCCGCCGCACCGGTGTGCCTCGTCCTGGACCTGCTGCTCTGCGCGGTAGAAGTCATTCGCCGATCCAATCCAGCCGCTCACGGCGAGTCAAGGACGTCCGGATCACGTGTGTCGCACATCTGATCGAACGTCAGCGCCTGCGCACTCCGGGGGACACCGCCAGTCGTCCCGCCGCCCAGAACACCGCGAGGGTGAGCAGCGCCAGGACGGCCACCAGGGTGGCCCCGCCGACCACCTTCTCGTAGTCGCGCTGGTAGAGCCCGTCGATGATGTACCGGCCGAGCCCGCCGAGACTGACGTACGCGGCGATGGTGGCCGTCGACACGATCTGGATGGCCGCGGAGCGCAGGCCGCTGAGGATCAGCGGGAGCGCCACGGGCACCTCGACCCGGAAGAGGATCCGCGACTCGTGCATGCCCATGCCCCGCGCGGCGTCCACGGGGGCGGGGTCGACGGAGCGGACCGCCTCGTAGGTGGTCACCAGGATCGGCGGGACGGCCAGCACGACCAGCGGGATCATGACGGGCAGCAGGCCGAAGCCGATCAGCAGGACGGCCAGCACCAGCAGGCCGAAACTGGGCAGTGCGCGGGCGGCGTTGGCGATGAAGGCGAGCGCGTTGCCGCCGCGTCCGGTGTGGCCGGTCAGCAGGCCGACGGGCAGCCCGACGGCGGCGGCGACGGCGAGGGCCAGCAGGGAGTACTGGAGGTGTTCCCAGAAACGCTGCGGGATGCCGTCGTAGCCGTGCCAGTGGGCGCTGTCGCTGAAGAAGGCGTCGACGAAGTGGAGGACGTTCACCGGACCGCACCCTCCGGGGTGATCTCCGCCCGCCGCGCGGCGGGTTTCAAACGGGTGCCGCCGCGCGGCATCCACGGCGTCAGCAGCACCCGCAGCGCGACCAGCAGGACGTCGCACAGGATCGCCAGGACGGCCATCGTGACCACGGCGTTCACCGCGAGTTCGGGCCGGTCGTACTTCTGCGCGGCGGCGAGCAGGTTGCCGAGGGCGCCCTGGTTGCCGATCAGGGCGCCGACGCCGACCAGGGAGATGCTGGACGCGGTGGCGACCCGGAGTCCGGCGATGACGGCGGGCGCGGCGATCGGCAACTGCACCTGGAGGTAACGGCGTACGGAGCCGAAGCCCATGGCGGTGGCCGCGGCGAGGGTCTCGTCCGGCACCGAGCGCACGCCGTCGACGATGGCCGGGACCAGGACGACCAGGCTGTACAGGGCCAGCGGGATCATCACGGTGAGCTCGGTCTGGCCGGTGTAGTCGATGAGGACGACGAAGAACGCCAGCGAGGGGACGGCGTACAGCACGGTCGTCAGGCCGAGCACGGGCGGGTACAGCCAGCGGAAGCGGCCGCACAGCTGTGCGATCGGCAGGGCGAGGAGCAGCCCGGCGGCCACCGGCAGCAGAGCCTCCCTCAGGTGCAGGCCGATCAGCCCGGCCCAGCTGTGCTGGAGGTCGCTGGGGATGTCGAAGAAGCCGGTCATCCCGCGACCTTCTGCTCGTCGGCGCGGCCGGCCGTGTGGGCGGCGCGGACGGCCTCGCCGATGGTCTGCTGGGAGACGACGCCGGTCACCCGGCCGTGGCCGTCCACGGCGACCGCCCGGCCGACGGGCGAGAGCACGGCGCAGTCGAGGGCGACCCGCAGGGAGTCGGCGCCGGGCACGAACGGCCGTCCGTACGGCAGCAGTCGGTCGGTCCTGAGATCACCGGCGGTCAACTCCTCGCGCGCGGCCCAGCCGAGCGGGCGGCCGTCGGCGTCGGTGACCAGGAGGTGGGGGGCCTCGACGGCGGCGATCCGTGCGGCGGTGGCGTCGGCCGGGATCACCGCGTCGGTGGTCAGCTCCAGTGCGTCGGAGGGGAAGAAGGACAGCCGCCGGATGCCGCGGTCGGCGCCGAGGAAGTCCTCGACGAAGCCGTCCGCCGGGTTCGACAGCAGGTCGGCGGGCGGCGCGTACTGGGCGAGCCGGCCGCCCTCGCGCAGGACGGCGACCATGGTGCCGAGGGTGATCGCCTCGTCGATGTCGTGGGTGACGAAGACGATGGTCTTGCCCAGCTCGTCCTGGATGCGCAGGAGTTCGGCCTGCAGCCCCTTGCGCACCACGGGGTCGACGGCGGAGAACGGCTCGTCCATCAGCAGCACCGGCGGGTCCGCGGCGAGCGCCCGCGCCACGCCGACGCGCTGCTGCTGTCCGCCGGAGAGCTGGTACGGGTACCGCTTGGCCAGCGAGGGGTCCAGGCCCACCCGCTCCATCAGCTCCGCCGCCCGCTCCCGGGCCCGCTGCCTGCCCCAGCCGAGCAGGCGGGGCACGGTGGCGATGTTGTCGACGATCGTGCGGTGCTGGAAGAGCCCGGCGTTCTGGATGACGTACCCCATGGAGCGGCGCAGGGTGGTGACCGGCTGCCGCCGGCTGTCCTCGCCGTCGAGCAGGATCGTTCCCTCGGTGGGTTCGACCATCCGGTTGATCATGCGGAGGGTGGTCGTCTTGCCGCACCCCGAAGGGCCGACGAGGACGGTGATCGAGCGGTCGGGGATCTCCAGCGACAGCCGGTCGACCGCCACCGTGCCGTCCGGGTACCGCTTCGTGACTGAATCGATCCGTATCAAGACGCGGAACACCCTTCCGGTGGGCGGACGGTTCTGGCCTGGGCCTGACGGTCTGACGCCGGTCGAGTCTAGACGGCACTCCCGGGGAGCGCCTCGAAGCGCCCGGCGTCCGTGTCGCGGGGGCGGGCGGCACAGGCGGGCGCTGGGGGCACCCCCTCCGGGGGAGGCGCCCCGCAAGCGCCGGGCCGCGCGACCACCCCCGCCCCGCGCGCACTCCGCCCGCCGGCCTTACGGAGCCCACCGGTCTTACGGACCCGTGACGTCGCGGGCGCGGCGCCGCTGCCGGGCGGGATCCGCGCCTAGCGTGGGCGCATGCGCGTACTGGTCACCGGCGGTGCCGGGTTCATCGGGTCCCATGTCGTCGAGGCGCTGCGGGCGCGCGGGCACGAGCCCGTCGTCTTCGACGTGCGCACCGATCCGACGGCGGACGTGCGCTCCCCGGACGCGGTGCGCGGGGCGCTGTCCGGCGTGGACTCCGTCTGCCACCAGGCGGCGATGGTGGGCCTCGGCGCCTCGTTCGCCGACGCGCCGGAGTACGTCTCCCGCAACGACCTGGGCACGGCGGTGCTGCTGGCCGCGATGGCGGAGGCGGGGGTGCGGCGGCTGGTGCTGGCCGGGTCGATGGTGGTGTACGGCGAGGGCCGCTACGCCTGTGCCCGGCACGGGGTGGTGCGTCCCGGGCCGCGGGCCGTCACCGACCTGGCGGCCGGGCGCTTCGATCCCGCCTGCCCGGTGTGCGGGGCGGACCTCGAACCGGGCCCAGTCGGCGAGGACGCCCCGGTCGACCCGCGCAACGTGTACGCCACGACCAAGCTGGCCCAGGAGCACCTGGCCGCCGCCTGGGCCCGGTCGACGGGCGGTTCGGCGGTGTCGCTGCGGTACCACAACGTCTACGGCCCCGGCATGCCCCGCGACACCCCGTACGCGGGCGTGGCCTCCTTCTTCCGCTCGGCGCTCGCCCGCGGCGAGGCCCCGCGGGTCTTCGAGGACGGCCGTCAGCGCCGGGACTTCGTGCACGTGCGGGACGTGGCGGCGGCGAACGTCGCCGCGCTGACCGCGGAACCGGCCGCCGGGGCGCTCACCGCGTACAACACCGGCAGCGGCACCCCGCACACGGTCGGCGAGACGGCCCGCGCCCTGGCCGCCGCGTACGGGGGTCCGGACCCGGTCGTCACCGGGGAGTACCGCCTGGGCGACGTCCGCCACATCACGGCGGACTCCTCCCGGCTGCGGGCCGAGCTGGGCTGGAAGCCGGAGGTCGCCTTCGAGGACGGCATGCGGGAGTTCGCGTCGGCGGGACCGCGGGGCGACTGAGACGCGGGCGGGCGGCTTCGGCGGCACCGGACGGTCACGTCACCCGCGCCGTGCGGCGACCCGACGGCCCGCACCCGAGCAGCCGGACACTCGTGGTGGCGGGCCCGCGGGGTGACCGCGCGCCCGCGCGGCGACGGCCGGAGCCGCGCGGGAGCCTCGGGTCAGGGTTCCGTCGCCGGGAGCGTCACCTCGAAGCGGCAGCCGCCGGTGACGTTGCGGACGGTGGTGCTGCCCCGGTGGGCCTCGACGATGCCGCGGACGATGGCGAGGCCGAGGCCCGCGCCGGCCGGCGGGGTCCGGGCGTGGGTGCCGCGCCAGCCGGTGTCGAAGACGCGGGGCAGGTCCTCCTCGGGGATGCCGCCGCAGCCGTCCGTCACGGACAGCACCACGCCCTCGTCCGAGCGCCGCGCGGCGACGGCGACCGTGCCGTCGGCCGGGGTCCGGCGGATCGCGTTGACCAGCAGATTGCCCAGGACGCGGCTCATCTCCCGCCCGTCCACCTCCACCGGCACCGGCTCCACCCGGTCCCCGACGAGCCGTACGCCGTGCTCGCGGGCGAGCGGATCCGCGCCCGACAGGGCGTCGCCGATCAGGTCGTACAGGGAGATCCGGGAGGGCGAGAGGGTCAGCGCGCCGGCGTGGATGCGGGAGAGCTCGAAGAGGTCGCCGACCATGTCGTTGAGGCGTTCCACCTCGGTGCGGATCTGCCTGAGGTAGCGGTCGGGTTCGGCGGCGACCCCGTCCTCCAGCGCCTCGGCCATCGCGCGCAGTCCGGCGAGCGGGGTGCGCAGGTCGTGGGAGATCCAGGCGACGAGTTCCCGCCGGGAGGACTCCAGGGCCCGCTCGCGGTCCCGCGACTCGGCCAGCTTGACGCTGGTCGCCTCCAGCTCGCGGCTGAGCGCGGCGAGTTCGGCGGTGGACGGGCGCTCGGGCGCGGCGAAGTCCCCGCCGTCGCCGAAGGAACGGGCGGCGAGCGTCAGTTCACGGCTGCGGGCGACCACCCAGCGGCCCAGCAGCAGCGCGGTGACCGTGGAGACCACGGCGGCCATGGCGACGACCGTCGTCACCACGCTCAGGTCGTGCGCCGACAGGAACATGGCCCGGGCGACGGCGAGGGTGCCCGCGAGCATCGCCGCCACCGCGACCCCGGCGACCACCGCGAGGTGCGCGGTGAGCGACCGGCGCCGGATCAGCAGCAGCACGCACGCGCCGAGCACCCCGGCCGTGGCGGCGCCGAGGAAGGCGAACAGGGCGATGAGCAGCGTGTCCCGCACCGCTCACTCCTCCCCGAGACCGGCGGCGGGGTCGAAGCGGTAGCCGACGCCCCACACGGTCCGGACGATCCGGGGCCGCGCCGGATCGTCCTCCACCTTGCCGCGCAGCCGCCGCACGTGGACGGTCACGGTGGACAGGTCGCCGAAGTCCCAGCCCCACACCTCCCGCATCAGCTCCTCCCGCGCGAAGGCCCGCCCGGGGTGCCGCAGGAAGAAGGCGAGCAGGTCGAACTCGCGGATGGTGAGGGCGAGTTCGGCGCCGTTCTTGGTGGCCCGGCGGGCAGCGGGGTCGACGGTGAGACCGCCCGCCCGCAGCAGGCCGGACGCCGCGGCCGGCGCGGGGCGGGCGCGGCGCAGCACGGACCCGACGCGCAGGACGAGTTCGCGCGGGCTGAACGGTTTGGTGACGTAGTCGTCGGCGCCGACCTCCAGGCCGAGGATCCGGTCGTCCTCGTCGCCCCGCGCGGTGAGCATGATGACCGGCACGGGTCCCCGTCCGCGCATCCTGCGGCACACCTCCAGTCCGTCCATGCCGGGCAGCATGAGGTCGAGGACGACGAGGTCCGGCCAGTGGGCCGCCGCGCGGGCCAGCGCGTCGGGGCCGTCGCCGGCCCGGTCGACGACGTACCCGGCGCGGTCGAGGTAACCCGTGACGATCTCGGCCACGGTGGGGTCGTCGTC
Source organism: Streptomyces caelestis (assembly GCF_001279005.1). GTDB lineage: Bacteria > Actinomycetota > Actinomycetes > Streptomycetales > Streptomycetaceae > Streptomyces > Streptomyces heliomycini. Next base: position 37,163 of record NZ_LGCN01000108.1, on the reverse strand, counting down.
GACGACGAGGACCCGGGACCCGGCCCCGGCGCCGGCGCCGGGTGTTCGCTGCTCCATGCGGCCAGCCTGGCACCCCGCGCGCGCGAGCGGCGCGGCCGGGCCGCCGACGTCCGCGTTCCGTAAGGAGCCGATACCCGGTATGCCCTTTTCGTCTCCGTAGGGTGAGAGCCGTGACCACCTCCTCCCCCGCCCCGGAACCGGGCCCGCCGTCCGTGGACGTCGTCCTCCCCTGTCTCGACGAGGCCGCGGCCCTGCCGTGGGTGCTGGAACGCGTCCCGCCCGGCTGGCGCGCCCTCGTCGTGGACAACGGCTCCACGGACGGCTCCGACCGCGTCGCCCGCGAGCTCGGCGCGACCGTCGTGCGCGAGGAGCGGCGCGGTTTCGGCGCCGCCTGCCACGCCGGGCTGACCGCCGCCACGGCCGACATCGTCTGCTTCTGCGACTGCGACGCCTCGCTCGACCCGGCGGACCTGGTGCCGTTCGTGCGCGAACTGCGGGCCGGCGCGGCGGACCTGGTGCTGGGCCGGCGCCGGCCGCGGACGCGCGGGGCCTGGCCGCCGCACGCCCGCGCGGGCAACCTCGCGCTGTCCCGGCTGCTGCGCCGCCGCACCGGACTGCGGCTGCGCGACCTCGGCCCGCTGCGGGCCGCCCGGCGCGAGGAACTGCTCGCCCTGGACCTGACCGACCGGCGCAGCGGCTATCCGCTGCAGATGGTGGTGCGCGCCGCCGACGCCGGCTGGCGCGTCACCGAGCACGACGTCCCGTACGCGCCGCGCACCGGCGTCTCCAAGGTCACCGGCACCTGGCGCGGCACCTTCCACGCGGTACGGGACATGAGCCGCGTGCTCCGGGAGGCGCCGGTGCAGGAAGGGGCGGTCTCGTGACGTCCACGCCGTCCGTGACGCTGCTCGTCATCGCCAAGGAGCCCCGGCCGGGCCGGGTGAAGACCCGGCTGACCCCGCCGTTCACCCCCGGGGAGGCGGCGGAGCTCGCCGAGGCCGCGCTCGCGGACACCCTGGACGCTGTGGCGCGCACGCCCGCGCGGCGCCGGGTGCTGGTGCTGGACGGGGCGCCGGGGCGCTGGCTGCCGGCCGGTGTCGAGGTCGTACCGCAGGGCGCGGGCGGGCTCGACGAGCGGCTGGCCGCCGCGTTCGCCGGGTGCGACGGACCCGCCCTCCTCATCGGCATGGACACCCCCCAGGTGACCCCGGAGCTGCTCACCGTGGACTTCGCCGACTGCGACGCGTACTTCGGCCCCGCCGAGGACGGCGGCTTCTGGGCGCTCGGCCTGGCCGAGCCCGATCCCCGGCTGCTGCGCGGGGTCCCCATGTCGACCCCGGGCACGGGAGCCGCGCAACGGCGGCGGCTGACGCACCTGCGGGTGCGGGAACTGCCGCGCCTGCGGGACGTGGACACGGCGTACGACGCCGCGCTGGTCGCCGGTGCGGCGCCCGGAGGCCGGTTCGCCGCCCGGCTGGCCCGGCTGACGGCGGGCCCCCGGTGAGCGGGGTGCGGGCGGCGGCACGCGTCGGGCGGCAGCGGCCGGCGCCCGCCGCCGAGCGCGCCTGGTCCGCCGACCCCTACGCCGACGCCCTGCACGCCGGCCGGGGGCCGCTGTTCCTGCGCCGCGCCGACGGATGGCTGCTGCCCCTGGACGTGGAGCGCTGGTGCGCCGAGGCCGACGCGGCGGACCTGGAGGTGCTGCGGCGCTGCGAGGGCGCGGTGCTGGACGTGGGCTGCGGGCCGGGACGGCTGGTCGCGGCCCTGGGCGTCCGGGGGCGCCGCGCGCTCGGCGTCGACGTCAGCGAGGCCGCGGTGGCGCACACGGTCCGGCGGGGCGGGCAGGCGCTGCTCCGCTCCGTCTTCGACCCGCTGCCCGGCACCGGCCGCTGGGGCACCGCCCTGCTCCTGGACGGCAACCTCGGCATCGGCGGCGATCCGTCCGCCCTGCTCGCCCGCCTCGCCCGGCTCCTGGCACCGGGCGGCCTGCTGGTCGCGGAGACGGTTCCCCGCCCGGACGTCGACGAACGCGCCCTGGTCCAGGTCACCGACGCCCGCCGCACCCCCGGCGCCCCCTTCCCGTGGGCCCGCCTCGGCACTCCGGCGCTGCTGCGGTACGCGGAGGGGGCGGGCTGGCGGGCGGACGACCAGTGGTCGATGGACGGGCGCTCCTTCGTGGCACTCCGGGCGAGGTAGGGACGGGTTCTTCGCCCCCGCCGCCCCTTCCCGTCCCGAAACCGGGGCTCCGCCCCGGACCTCCGCTCCTCAGACGCCGGAGGGGCTGACCTCCAGCCCCTCCGGCGTCTGAGGAGCGGAGGTCCGGGAGGCAGCGCCCCCGGAGGACGGGAACAGGAAGGGGCGGCGGGGCGACAACACAACAGCCGGCACACCCTTCAGCTGACACCCGGCGCCCGCCGCCCCCTCCTCATCCGCACCGCGAACACCACCGCCGAGCCCCCGAACAGCACGGCCGTGACGATCAGCCACCGGACCGCGTAGCCGTCCGCGGACAGACCCGCGACACCGGCGTACCGCTCCGACACCCGGCCGGTGATCAGCGGGAACCACACGAGCAGCAGCAGCCCGGACAGCGCGGCCGGCACCCGCGCGTACACGACCCACGTCCTCCGCCGCCGCGCGCCCTTCACCAGCGCCCGGTCGGCCGCCGCGTACAACGGCAGCAGCACCAGGTCGTGGACCACCGCCGCGCCCACGAACCACAGCGCGACCATGAACCAGTCCCCGTCGAGCAACCGCACCCCCGCGTACGCGCAGAGGGCGAACGAACAGAGCAGCACGAGCGGCTTCACGGGTCGCCTCACAGCTCACCGAAGGTCAGCCGGGCGACCCACTTGGTGGCGAGCACGCCGGGAGCGGCGGGGACGATGATCCGGGCCGGGTAACCGTGATCGAGGGTCAGTTCCTCGCCGTTGACGAACAGGGCGAGCAGGGAACGCGGGTCGGCGACCTGGTTGGCGCGCAGCGCGCCGCGCCGGAAGGCGCCGTGGCGTTGCAGCGACTCCACGAACACGTCCACCGGGTCGTCGTGCCCGACGAGCGCCGCGAGGTCCCGCAGCCGTACGCCCCGCCACCACTGGTCCGAGGTGGACCAGCCCTCCACGCAGGCGATGGGCAGCGCGACGCTGTGCAACGGCATGCCGAGCAGGCCGGCCCTGCCGAGCCGTACGGTGCCGGTGGGCCCGGTGACGGCCAGCCGCCACGCCGCCTCGTTCGTCTCGGCGGCGCGGATCCCGGCGTACGCGGCCGTCTTGTTGATCTGGAACGCGCCTGGTCCGCTGCCGGGTTCGGGGCCGCCGTGCGGAGTGAGGACGGCGGTCTCGCGCAGCGGTGCGTCGAAGCTGCGCCCGGCGGAGGTGACGAGGAACAGCAGCGAACCGCCGCCGACCAGCCCGAGCGCCCCGCGCCGCGAGACGGTCGGCGGATCGGGACGCGGAGCGGCCGGCCCGTCCGCGTCCTCACCGCCCCCTTCCCGCATCCTGCGCAGGTTCCGGACCGCCACCGGCGCCTTCAGCACCGCGTGGGCGGCGAACGCGCCGAAGAACACCCAGGCGCCGTAGAAGTGCAGCGGATAGAAGGAGCCGGGGAAGACGTAGTCGAGCTGGACGTTGAGGATGCCCGTGGTGAACTCGAACAGCGCGCCGCCGACCAGGAGCAGCAGCGAGATCCGCTCCAGGGCGTGGGTGAGCGAGCGGGCCGGGGGCAGGGTGAACAGCCTGGGCGCCACCGACCACAGTTTGGCCAGCAGCACCGGCACGAGCACCAGGCCGAGCGTGACGTGGACGCCCTGGGTGAGCCGGTACAGCCACGGCGGGTCGGTGGGCCAGGGGAAGAGGTAGAAGCCGAGGAGCCCCTTGCCGGGGGTCTTGTCGTTCACCGGCGCGAGGTCCGGGTTGTACGCGGCGTACGACAGCAGTCCCGTGACGAACAGGATCGTGACGCCGGCGAGGAGGACCACCCCGAGCACCGAGGTGAACCGGGGACCGCGCAGCGGGCTGCGCCAGAAGTCCGGCGAGAACGGGCCCCGCACGGGACGGGTGGGGAGGAAGGACCGAGGCATGTGCCGACCGTAGGTCCGCACCACCCCGCGAAAGGGTGCGGAAGCGATGACGAAACGCTGACATCCACCCTGCCCGGCCGCCCGTCACCGCTCCCCCGGCCTAGCGTGACGGCGTGAACCGCGATCTTCCCCGTGCCACGGCCCGTGACCTCTCGGCGGTCACGGCCGCCGCGCTGCTGGTCCTGGCCGCCGTCCTGATCGGCGCCCGGATCGAGGACCGTCACGGCACGCTCCGGGTCGGCCGGCCGCCGCTGCTGGCCGACTGGGCGCCGCACGCCGGCCCGGGCACTCCGGCCGCGCTGGTCGTCGCCGCCGCCGTGGTGGCGTACGGTCCCTCCCTGGCCGCCCGGCTGTCCTGGCGGCCCCTGCTGCTCACGGCGTGGGCAACGTCCCTGGCCTGGACCTGGTCGCTCGCCCTCGTCGACGGCTGGCACCGGGGCGTCGCCGAACAGCTGACCACCACCCACGAGTACCTGCGGGCCGTCGACCGCTTCCGGGACATCCCCGCCGCCCTGCGGGACTTCGACGCGCACATCCTGCTCGGCGCCCCCGACAACTGGCCCGCCCATGTCGCCGGGCATCCGCCGGGCGCCACCGTCACCTTCGTCCTGCTCGACCGGATCGGGCTGGGCGGCGGGGGGTGGGCGGGCGCCTTCGTCATCACCGCCGGCACCACGGCGGCGGTCGCGGTCCTGGTCGCCGTGGGCCGGCTCGCCGACGAGACGCTCGCCCGCCGCGCCGCGCCCTTTCTCGTCCTGGCCCCGGCGGCGGTGTGGGTGGGCACGTCCGCCGACGGCTACTTCACGGCGGTGGCCGCCTGGGCCGTGACCCTGCTCGCCCTCGCCGTGACGGGACACCGCCCGGCCCTGACCGGGCTCGGCTCAGGACTGCTGTTCGGCCTCACCGTGCACCTGTCGTACGGACTCACCCTGTTCGCGGTGATCGGCGCGGCCGTCCTGCTCCTGGGCACGCGGCGCCTGCGGCCCCTGCCGTACGCGGCCGCCGGGTTCCTGGTCGTGCCGGCCGTGTTCGCCGCGCTGGGCTTCGACTGGTGGGAGGCGTACCGGCTGCTGGTCACCCGCTACCACCAGGGGGCGGGCGGGGTGCGCCCGTACGGGTACTGGGTGTGGGCCAACCTGGCGTGCACGGTGCTGGTCACCGGGCCGGCGACGGTGGCGGGGCTGCGCAGGGCGGGGGGCCTGCTCGTCGGGGGCCGCACCCCGCGTCCCCGTACCGCCGCTCCCCGTCTGGCGCTGCTCGCGGCGTCCGCCCTCCTCGCGCTGCTGATCGCCGACCTGTCGGGGATGAGCAAGGCGGAGACGGAACGCATCTGGCTGCCCTTCGCGTTCTGGCTGCTCCCCGCCGCCGCCCTCCTGCCCGGCCCGCGCGCCTGGCTGACCGCTCAGGCCGCCCTCGCGCTGCTCCTCAACCACCTGCTGCTCACCGGCTGGTGAGCAGCAGGTGCGCGGATCAGCCCTCGGCGGGCCGCAGCGTCAGCGAGATGCTGTTGATGCAGTACCGCTGGTCCGTGGGCGTCGCATACCCCTCACCCTCGAACACGTGCCCGAGGTGGGAGCCGCAGCGGGCGCAGCGGACCTCGGTGCGCACCATGCCGTGCGAGCGGTCCTCGACCAGCTCCACGGCGCCGGTGTCCTTCGGGTCGTAGAAGGACGGCCAGCCGCAGTGCGACTCGAACTTGGTGGTCGAGGTGAACAGCTCGGCGCCGCAGGCGCGACAGGAGTAGACGCCCTCGGCCTTGGTGTCGGTGTACTCGCCGGTGAAGGCGGGTTCCGTGGCCGCCTGGCGCAGGACGGCGTACTCGGACGGGGACAGCTCCGCGCGCCACTGCTCGTCCGGCTTCTCCACGTCGTACGGCATGAGACTCGAGCCCCTTACTTCGACAGACGGTCCAGGATGAGCGGGCCGAGGTCGGTGACGTCGCCCGCTCCCATGGTGAGAACGAGATCACCGGGCTTCGCCATTCCCGCGACCACCTCGGGGATCTCCGTCTTGTCGTGGACGGCGGTGACGTCCGCGCCGGCCGCCCGGGCCGCCTCGATGATCAGCTCGCTGGTGACGCCCGGGATCGGGTCCTCGCGGGCCGGGTAGACGTCCAGCACCACCGAGGCGTCGGCCAGGGACAGGGCCTGGCCCATCTCCTTGCCCAGCTCCCGGGTGCGGGAGAACAGGTGCGGCTGGAAGACGACCAGGATGCGGGCGTCGCCGACGGCCGCGCGCATCGCCTCCAGGTCGGCGGTCATCTCGCTCGGGTGGTGCGCGTAGGAGTCGACGACCTGCACGCCTGCGGCCTCGCCCTTGAGCTGCAGGCGCCGCTTCACCCCGGTGTACGCGGCCAGCGCCGGGGCCAGCTCGGCGGCCGGGATGCCGAGCGCCACGCCGGCGGTGAGCGCGGCGACCGCGTTGTGCGCGTAGTGCCGGCCGGGGACCGACACGGTGAAGGTGAGGGGGGCGCCGTCGAGTTCGACGGTCACCTCGCTCCTCAGCCCCTGCGGGACGACCGACAGCACCCGCACGTCGGCGTCGTCCGACTCCCCGTACGTCACGGTCCGCACCGATCCGTCCAGCCGCCGGGTCAGCTCGCGGGCGCCCTCGTGGTCCGCGGAGATCACCAGCGTGCCGCCGGGCACGATCCGGCCGACGAACGTCTCGAAGGACTCGTGGATCTCCTCCATGGAGGCGTAGTTGGCGTGGTGGTCCAGCTCCACGTTGAGGATGATCGCGACCTCGGGGGCGTACGTGTGGAAGCTGCGGTCCGACTCGTCGGCCTCGGCGACGAAGATCTCGCCCGCGCCGTGCAGCGCGTTGGAGCCGGGGGCGTCCAGGTCGCCGCCGATCGCGTACGACGGCTCGCGGCCCAGCGCGGTGAGGGAGACCGCCAGCATGGAGGTGGTGGTGGTCTTGCCGTGGGTGCCGGCCACCGCGATCGGGCGCAGGCCGTCCATCAGGGCGGCGAGGGCGTCGGAGCGGTGCACCACCGGGACGCCCAGCTCGGCCGCCCGGACCAGCTCGGGGTTGTCCTCGCGGATCGCGGAGGAGACGACGACGCAGCTGGCGTCGTCGGCGAGGTGCCCGGCGGCGTGGCCGATGTGCACGGTGGCGCCGAGGGCGCGCAGGGCGTCGGCGGTGGCGGAGTCCTTGGCGTCGCTGCCGGCCACCTTCGCGCCGCGCTGGGCGAGGATCTTGGCGATGCCCGACATCCCGGCGCCGCCGATGCCGATGAAGTGCGGTCGGTCCATGGCGGTAGGAAGGCCGGGTGCCATGCGTGTTCTCCCAGTGGTGCGACGAGCGGGACGGCGGTCTTCGCGCCCTCGCGGGAGAACCGGGAGGGCGCCGCCCCAGCCTATGCCTTGCTGTGGGAGAAGAGTTTCAGCACCGGCACCCCGACCTTGTGCCGGGCCCGGGAGGCCCAGTCGCGGTGGAAGAACTCCTCCACGTAGTGCGGGTCGGTCAGGACGATCACCTCGTCCGCCCCGACCTCCTCCACCACGGCCCTCAGCGCGTCCAGCGGGTGGTCCTCGACGAGCCGGCCCTGCGCCGTGTCGCCGGTGGTGCGCAGGGCCTGCAGGGACACCTCCAGGGCCCGCTCCCCCATGGTCTGGGCCTCCTCGCCCTCGGGCGTCTCGCCCTCGCGGACGGCCTCGTCGAGCTCGCCGAGCGCGACGTCGTCGATGGCTCTCAGCAGCCGGTCGGCCTGTTCGCCGCGCGGCTGGAGCAGCACATGGAAGGAGACCGGCTCGTCGCCGTGCAAGGTGGTGACGAACTCCACGTCGGCGGACGTCAGGGCCTTCTCGATCATCAGTACGCTGGTGAACACCAGGCTCCCCTTCTCCTCGGAGGACCCTAGGGCCCCCTCTCTGCTCCGTGGACCGGGCCCGGCCCTGCGGAAACCATCCTGCCCCGTGTGCGCACGGGTACCGCCGGATTCAGTGTTGCCCCTTCCCGCATCGGCCGGACGAATGCGTTCCGCCGATCGCCGGACCGGCGGTCGCCGTCCGGCGCCCCCGGCCGCGACCGGTCAGGACCGCTGGTACCGGGTGAACAGGAAACCGTCCTCCTCCAGCATCGACTTCAGCGCGAAACGCCGCGGAAGTGTTACGGACGGTCCACCGGCGATGCGCTGCGCGTCACCGGCGGTGAGCATCGGCGAGACGGTCAGGCAGAGCTCGTCCAGCACCCCGGCCGCCACCAGCTGGCCCAGCAGCCGCGGCCCGCCCTCGGTCAGCAGCCGGGTGTGCCCGAGGTCCGCGAGGGCCCGCACCGCCCGCGCGGGGTCCACCGCCTCCCCTTCCCCGGCGGTGACCACCCGGGCGCCCGCCCGCTCGGCGGCGGCCACGCGGTCCGGGGCGGCCCCGGCGCCGGTCAGCAGCAGCGTGGGCACCAGGGGGGAGGTGAACAGCGGCAGCGAGAAGTCCAGGTCCAGGCTCGCCGTCACCACCGCGATCGCGGGCGCGGGCCCCTGTCCGGCCGCCTCCCGCGCGGCCGCGAACTCCGCGCGTGCGCGCGACGGACGGTAGCCCTCCTGCCGTACCGTCTGCGCGCCGACGACCACGACGTCGGCGAGCGCCCGCAGCGTGCCGAAGATCCGCATGTCGGCCGGGCAGGAGATGGGCTGCGAGCGGCCGTCGTGCTGGGCGGCCCCGTCGAGGGTGGACACCATGTTGGCGCGCAGCCACGGCTCCCGCCCGTCCGGCCCCGGCTCGGGGTAGGCGTACGCGGCGGCGAGCTCGGCGAGGCTCCACTCGCGAGCCGCGGTGTCGTCGGTCACGTCGGTCACGTCGGTCACGGGGAACAGGCGTCGCATGCCGAGCAGTGTTCCACGGCCCGTAGCATGGGGGATCGTGTCGTCCTCCTCCCCCGCCCCCCGTCCCGGTCCGATAGCCGATGCGGCGCCGCTGTCGCTGTGCGCCCGTGAGCCGCACGTGCCCGCGGACCGGCTCGTCGCCGAGATGGTGCCGCCGCCGCGGTTCGACTCGGTCCGCTTCTCCACCTACCTCCCGGACCCGGACCAGCCGAGCCAGACCGAGGCCGTGCGCGTCCTCGATGGCTTCGCGGCCGGTCTCGACGGGGCGGCGGCCGGCGGCTCGGGCCGGCGCAGGCTGTTCGGCTTCGGCAAGGCGCCGAAGAAGGCCCCGGCGGGCCCGCGCGGCGTCTACCTCGACGGCGGCTACGGCGTCGGCAAGACCCACCTGCTGGCCTCCCTGTGGCACGCCACCCCGGCCGAGCCCTCCCGCAAGGCGTTCGGCACCTTCGTGGAGCTGACCAACCTGGTCGGCGCCCTCGGCTTCCAGCAGACCGTGAGGACCCTCTCCGGGCACCGGCTGCTGTGCATCGACGAGTTCGAGCTGGACGACCCGGGCGACACCGTGCTCGTCTCCACCCTGCTCGGAAAGCTGGTCGAGGCCGGCGTGGCGCTCGCCGCCACCTCGAACACGCTGCCGGGCAAGCTCGGCGAGGGCCGGTTCGCGGCGGCGGACTTCCTGCGCGAGATCCAGGGCCTGTCGGCCCACTTCCGCGCCCTGCGCATCGACGGCGAGGACTACCGCCACCGGGGTCTGCCCGAGGCGCCGGCGCCGTACTCCGACGAGCTGGTGACGCGGACGGCGCACGCCACCGAGGGCGCCTCGCTCGACGCCTTCCCCGACCTGCTGGACCATCTCGCGCGGGTCCACCCCAGCCGCTACGGGGCCCTGACCGACGGACTGCGCGCGGTGTGCCTCACCGGTGTGCGTCCGGTGCCGGACCAGTCGACCGCGCTCCGGCTCGTCGTCCTCGCGGACCGGCTCTACGACCGTGAGGTGCCCGTGCTCGCCTCGGGGCTGCCGTTCGACCGGCTGTTCAGCGAGGAGATGCTGAAGGGCGGCTACCGCAAGAAGTACTTCCGGGCGATCTCGCGGCTCACCGCGCTGGCCCGCGACGCGGGACGGCTCGCCGAGGACCGGTGAACCGCGCGTCGGACACCTGCTCGAATCACCGCTGATCAGGAGCGGATTCGCGCCAACACACCCTTTCTTTTCAGGCTCTCTACGCCAGGAAACACCGAGTTAACCCTGCAAACGACTTTGCAGGGTTAATGTGTTTCTTGACCAACCGTTGACCAAGCCTTGGTGTGCGGAAGAGGTGCGAACCACCTTGTGGGACGGTCGTGTCCCGAGGTCCGGCGACCGCGGCCCCACCCCGGCCGCTCTCCACCGCTTTACCCGCGCTTCACTTCTTCGCATTTCCCGCGCCCTTCGCACACGTGCACACCTTCCGTGAGGCAAAGGCCATGGATCAGCGAAGTCCGACCTTTGTCATGCCCGTCCGACGCGTCCCCACGCGCGCCAGGAGGTACCGCCAGATGCAGCCCCTCATCGACAACGCCCGCACGTTCGGACAGCGCCCTGAGGAGTTCGCCCGCCTCGCCGAGGGGCAGTCCCCCGACGTCCTGTTCATCACCTGCTCCGACTCCAGGGTCGTACCGGCCCTGATCACGGGCGCCCGGCCCGGCGAGCTCTTCGAGCTGCGCACCGCGGGCAACATCGTCCCGCCGTACACCCCGGGGCGCCCCACCTCCGAGGCGGCCACCGTCGAGTACGCGGTGGGGGTCCTCGGGGTCACGGACATCGTGGTCTGCGGCCACTCCCACTGCGGGGCCGTCGGCGCGCTGGTGCGCGGTGACGACCTGGACGCCGTACCCGCCGTGCGCGACTGGCTGGCGCACGCCGCCGACGAGCCGGCGCCGGCCGACGCGGCGGACCCCGCCTGCGCGGAGGCGGTCCAGCACCACGTCCTGGCCCAGCTGTTGCGGCTGCGCTCGTACCCGTGCGTCGAACGACGGCTGGCCTCGGGCCGGCTCCGGCTGCGCGGCTGGTACTACGAGGTGCACACCGGAGCCGTCCGCGAACACCGCGCGGACACCGACTCCTTCGAGACGCTGTGAGCACGGCCGTGTCCAGGTTCCCCCATCTGCGGCAGGACTTCGCCGCCTCGCTCGTCGTGTTCCTCGTCGCGCTCCCGCTGTGCGTGGGCGTCGCCGTCGCCTCCGGCGTCCCGGCCGAACTCGGCCTGGTCACCGGCATCGTGGGCGGGCTGGTCACCGGTCTGCTGCCGGGCAGCAGCCTGCAGGTGTCCGGTCCGGCCGCCGGGCTGACCGTGCTGGTCTTCGAGGCCGTCGACACCTACGGGCTGCCCGCGCTCGGCGTGATCGTGCTGGCCACCGGGCTGCTCCAGCTGGCCATGGGCGCGCTGCGGCTCGGGCGCTGGTTCCGCGCGATATCGCTCTCCGTGGTCGAGGGCATGCTGGCCGGCATCGGCCTCGTGCTCATCGCGGGCCAGTTGTACGCGGCGGCCGGGCTGACCGCGCCCGCCTCCGGCACGGACAAGCTCCTCGGACTGCCCGGGGCCGCCGTGGACGCGCTCGGCAGCACCGAGGCGCTCGCCTCGCTCGCGGTCGGCGCGGGCACCGTCGCCGTGATGGTGCTGTGGCGCCGGATGCCGGGCCCGGCAGGCGCCGTGCCGGGCGCGCTCGCGGCGGTGCTGCTGGCGACGGCGGTCACCCTCGCGTTCGGCGTGCCCGTCGCGACGGTCGAGGTGCAGGGCCTGCTCGACGCCGTCCAGCCGCCCGGCGCGGACGTCTTCGGCGGGCTGGAGGCCGGCGTCCTCGGCACGATCGTCGCCTTCACCCTGATCGCCTCCGCCGAGAGCCTGTTCAGCGCCGCCGCGGTGGACCGGCTGCACGACGGCCCACGCACCCAGTACAACAAGGAGCTGATGGCGCAGGGCGCGGGCAACACGGTCTGCGGGGTCCTCGGCGCGCTGCCGATGACCGCGGTCATCGTGCGCAGCTCGGCCAACGTCCGGGCGGGCGCCAGGACCAAGGCGTCCCGGGTGATGCACGGCGTGTGGCTGCTGCTGTTCGCCGCGCTGCTGCCGGCCGCGCTGGCGCTGATACCGCTGCCCGCGCTGGCCGGCATCCTGGTCCACGCCGGCTGGAAGCTGATCCCGTTCCGCGGGCTGGTCGCGCTGTGGCGGGGGCACCGGGGCGAGGCGCTGATCCTGGTGGCCACCGCCGTGTCGATCGTCGTGGTGAACATGTTCGAGGGCGTGCTGATCGGTCTGGCCCTGTCGGTCGTCAAGACGGCCTGGGAGGCCTCGCAGGCGAAGCTGGAGGTCGTGGACAAGGGCGCGGGCCCCGTCCAGGTGCACCTGTCGGGCAACGCGACCTTCCTGCGTCTCCCGAAGATCCTGGACACCCTGGAGTCCCTCCCCCAGGACCGCCCCGTGGAACTGGACCTCACCGGCCTCCACCACGTGGACCACGCCTGCCGCACGGCCCTGAAGAACTGGTCCGAACGCCACAGCACCCCGGGCACAACCCCGGTGAAACTCACGGAAACACCGGTCACGGCGCCTTAGGAGCGCGGGGCTGTGCCGACATGCGGTTGTGCCGACATGCGGCTGTGCCGCGTGGGCGCGAAGGGGCGGCGGGGCGAGGACGCCCTCCCGCCCCGCCCTCACCCCCCGCCCAGGCATGGCCCCGCACCCGGCATCGGGCATATCGTTGCAGAAGCAGATACACCGGACCTCTGACCGGGAGGTCGACATGGTCGGGGAACTCCTCACCGCGGTCGCCGCGGCAGCCGCCGGCGGCACGGTCTACCTCATCGCGGCGGCCCGGGTCGTGAAACAGTACGAACGCGGCGTCGTCTTCCGTCTCGGCCGCCTGTACGGCGCCGCGCGCCCGCCCGGCTTCACCCTCGTCGTCCCCGGCGTGGACCGGCTGCGCAAGGTCAACCTCCAGATCGTCACGATGCCGGTGCCCGCCCAGGAGGGCATCACCCGGGACAACGTCACCGTCCGGGTCGACGCGGTCGTCTACTTCAAGGTCGTCGACGCGTCGGCGGCCATCGTCAACGTCGAGGACTACCGCTTCGCGGTCTCCCAGATGGCGCAGACCTCCCTGCGGTCGATCATCGGCAAGAGCGACCTCGACGACCTGCTGTCCAACCGCGAGAAACTGAACCAGGGCCTGGAGCTGATGATCGACAGCCCCGCCATCGGCTGGGGCGTGCAGATCGACCGCGTCGAGATCAAGGACGTCTCCCTGCCCGACACCATGAAGCGGTCCATGGCCCGTCAGGCCGAGGCAGACCGCGAGCGCCGGGCCCGCGTCATCAACGCCGACGCCGAGCTCCAGGCGTCCAGGAAACTCGCCGAGGCCGCCCAGGAGATGTCGGACACCCCCTCCGCCCTCCAGCTCCGCCTGCTGCAGACCATCGTGGCCGTCGCCGCCGAGAAGAACTCCACCCTCGTCCTGCCCTTCCCCGTCGAACTCCTCCGCTTCCTCGAACGCGCCCAGCAGTCCGCACCGACGCCGGACCGGGCGGCGGAACCCCGCCCGGAGCCCGACGGCCACCGCGCCGGCCCGTGACACGAGCGACACGCGTGGTTCCCGTGACCCGCACCAGGTGATAGACACGGCGGGGTCACAGTTCCTGTCCGCCAGCAGGAAGGTTTCCCCATGTCAGAAACCGGGTCCATCACCGGCTCCCCCGCGACACGGCGTCAGGTGCTCGCCCGTTCCGGCGCCCTCGGCGTCGGCATCGTCTTCACCGGCGCCCTCTCCGAGCTCTTCACCGGCACCGCCGCCGCCCGGGACCTCGGTCACAGCGGCTACGGCCCGCTGGTCCCCGACCCCGACGGGCTGCTCGACCTGCCGAAGGGCTTCCGCTACGAGGTCCTCTCCCGCGAGGGCGAGCGGCTGCGCTCCGGCGAGGGCCCGGTCCCCTCCCACCACGACGGCATGGCCGCCTTCGCCGGCCGCCACGGCCGTGTCCACCTGGTCCGCAACCACGAGAACCGCGCCACCGCCGACATCCCCGTCCCGGTGGTCGACGGCCTGACCTACGACCCGGAGGGCAAGGGCGGCTGCACGGCGCTCACCCTGGACCACCAGGGCCGGGTGCTGTCGGAACGGGTCGCGATCGCCGGCACGGCGGTGAACTGCGCGGGCGGGCCGACCCCCTGGGACACCTGGCTGACCTGCGAGGAGACCGAGGACAAGGCCGGCACGAACGGCTACACCAAGGACCACGGCTACATCTTCGAGGTCGACGGCGCCGACCCGCGCCGCACGGGCGCCGTACCGCTGACCGCGATGGGCCGCTTCCAGCACGAGGCGGTCGCCGTGGACCCGAGGCGGGGCGTGGTCTACGAGACCGAGGACGCCTTCGAACGGCCCTTCGGCCTCTTCTACCGCTTCCTGCCGCGAAAGCCCCTGGGCGGCACCGGTTCGCTGCGCGCGGGCGGCCGGCTCCAGGCCATGCGGGTGCCCGGAGTGCCCGACCTGTCCTCGATCCAGGACATCGGCGCCCGTTTCGACGGCATCGAGTGGGTGGACGTACCGGACCCGCAGGCCGTCGAAACCCCCATCCGGCACCAGGACTTCGGTCCGCGGGGCATCACCCACGCGCAGAAGCTGGAGGGCTGCTACTGGGGCGGGCGCTCGGTCTACTTCGTGTCGTCCTTCGCCCGCAGCGCCGAGGGGTCGGCGGCCGACCACTACGGCCAGATCTGGCGCTACGACCCCGACCGGCGCCGCCTCACCCTGGTGATCGTCTTCGGTCCGGACACCGACGTGCGGTTGCCCGGCGAGTCGCCGGACAACATCTGCCTCGCGCCCGGCGGCGGCCTGATGGTGTGCGAGGACGGCGGAGGCGCCCAGTACGTCTACGGCGTCACGCGCCGGGGCGAGGTCTACGCGATGGCCCGCAACCGCCAGACCATCGGCGCCCCCGGGGAACCGGAGTGGGGCGAGTTCGCCGGGGTCACCTTCTCCCCGGACGGCCGCACCATGTACGTCAACTGCTACACGCCCGGCACGACCTTCGCCGTGACGGGCCCCTGCCGGGGGGGGAGGGGGGGGGGCGGGGCTGCGCCGCCCTCCGCCCCGCCGCGGGGTTCAGCCCGCGACGAGCGCGTCCATCTGGCCGACGGCCTGGCTCATCCCCTCCACCATGCCCATCTCGGCCAGCCGCTCCATCTGCTCCCGGGTGTCGAAGACGGACCGCAGCTCCATCCGGGTGCCGCCCTCGAGCGCGGTGAGCGTCATCCGTACCGAGGTGGTCGGCATCTCGGGGTTCGGCCTCCCCTCCTGGTCGGAGAAGCCGTCGGTGAACTCCAGGGCGGTCGGCGGCGTGACCGAGGAGATCCGCCACCAGCCGCCGTACCTCTCGCCCTCCGGGCCGGTCATGTGGTATTTCATGCCGCCGCCGGGCGTCAGGTCGTGCTCCTCGAAGGTCGCCGGGTAGCTCGGCGGGCCCCACCAGCGCTCCAGCAGCCGCGGGTCGGCCCACAGCCGCCACACCCGCTCCACGGGGGCGGTGAAGTCGGCGACGAGGGTGAGCGTCAGTGTGTCGACGTCCTTGTCCACGGTGGTGACGGTCATCCGTCCGGTCCTCTCTCGGTGTCGGGGGCGGCGCCGGATCCGGCGGACGGGGCGGGACACCCGGTGTCCTCGACGAGCAGACCGGACATCCGCTCCACCCGCGGCGCCCGCCAGGCCGACTCCAGTTCGTCCAGGGCCTGCCGCGCCCGGCCCACGGCATCGGGATCGGTGCGCACGAGCCGCTCCCGTCCGTGTCGCTCCTTGGTGACCAGGCCGGCCCGCTCCAGCACCGTGACGTGTTTCTGCACCGCGGCGAAGCTCATCGGGTAGGCCGCGGCCAGACGTGACACGGACAGCTCACCCCGGACACAGCGACGGAGTATGTCGCGCCGCGTCGCGTCGGCCAGGGCGTGGAACAGCCGGTCCACGGTTTCGTCGGTCCCGTCCGTCCTGCCGCTCTCATCTACAACCATTTGGTTGTACGTTATCCCCGTGCCGTCCGCCGCGCAAGCGGTCCGCCCGGACGGTGAACCCGGCCGTACCGGGGTACTCGGCGCCGCATGACGGAGAAGCAGCAGACAGGCGGCTCGTACTGGCTCCAGACCGCGCCGGGCGGCCGGCACGCCCCACTGACCGAGGAGCTGGACGTCGACGTGGCGGTGATCGGCGCGGGCATCGCCGGTCTGTGCACGGCCCGGGAGCTGGCGCGGGCGGGCAAGAGCGTCGCGGTCCTGGAGGCCGGACGGGTCGCGGCCGGCGTCACCGGGCACACCACGGCCAAGATCACCGCCCTGCACACGCTGGTCTACGACAAGCTGCGCCGCACCCGGGGCGCCGAGGGCGCGCTCCTGTACGCCCGTTCGCAGTCCGAGGCGATCGAGCACACCGCCCGGGTCGTGGAGGAGCTCGGCGTCGACTGCGAGTGGGAGCGCCGCAGCTCGTACACCTACGTCCGGGACGCGGACCGGGTGGAGGAGCTGCGCGCGGAGGCCCGGGCGGCGCGGGAGGCCGGGCTGCCGGCCTCCTTCGTGACGGAGACCGGTCTGCCGTTCCCGGTGGCGGGCGCCGTCGAGGTGACGGACCAGGCGCAGTTCCATCCGCGCAAGTACCTGCTGGCCCTCACGGACGACATCGTCGCGCACGGCGGGCGCGTCCACGAGGACACCACCGTCCTCGGCCTGGAGGAGGGCACGCCGAACCGGCTGTCCACGTCGACCGGGGCGACGGTGACGGCCCGGGACGTCGTGGTCGCCACCCACTACCCGGTCTTCGACCGGGCACTGCTGTTCACCCGCCTCTCCCCGCGCCGCGAACTGGTCGTCGCCGGGCCGGTCCCGGCCGACCGGGACCCGGGCGGGATGTACATCACCCCGGAGGAGAACACCCGCTCGGTGCGCACGGCCCCCTACGGCGAGGACGGCGCCCGCCGCTTCCTCGTGATCACCGGTGAGCACTTCACTCCGGGCACGGGCGACACGCGGGCCCGCTTCGACCGCCTCTCCGACTGGGCCCGCGCGCACTTCCCCGACGTGGAGCTCACCCACTCCTGGGCCACCCAGGACAACGACCCCACCGACACCGTGCCGCTGGTCGGCCCGCTGCACCCGGGCGCCCGGCACACCTACGTCGCCACCGGTTTCGGCGGCTGGGGCATGAGCGGCGGCATGATGGCGGGCCTGCTGCTCACCGCGCAGATCACCGGCCGGGAGTGCGCGTGGAGCGAGCTGTACGACCCGCGCCGGCTGGCCTCCGCCGTGCGCGAGGCGCCGTCCTTCCTCAAGCACCAGGCGCAGGTGGCCAAGCACTTCGTCGGCGACCGGCTGCGCCCGGCGCCGCCGGCCGAGGCGCTGCCGCCGGGCGAGGGCGCCGTGGTCCGCACGGAGGAGGGCCGGCTCGCGGTCTACCGCGACGAGGACGGCGCCCTGCACGCCGTCTCCGCGCGGTGCACCCACCTGGGCTGCCTGGTGGACTTCAACGCCGCCGAACGCGCCTGGGAGTGCCCCTGCCACGGCTCCCGCTTCGACACGGACGGCAAGGTCGTCCAGGGCCCGGCGACCCGGCCGCTGGAGCGGCACGACATCTGAGGCGGCGGGGGCGGGCACCCGCCCGGGTGATGTGGGAACGGCTCTCCGGCAGCACGGCGGGAATGCCATACGGTTGATCATATTGTCACACGGTGATCACTCTCGTACGCCGAGCAGCCGCCGTATGCGTGCTGGCCACCGCGCTCGCCGCCTGCGCCCCCCCCCGCCCCGCCCCGCAGGCGCCCCGCCCCGCGCCCTCGGCGCCCTCGGCCCCCTCCGCGCCCTCGGTCCCTCCCACCCTCGCCCCGGGCCCCTCCGGCCTGACCCCGGTCTTCCACCACGGCCCGCGCACCGGCGACCGGACGGTCGCCCTCACCTTCGACGCCGACATGACCGCCGACCAGGGCCCGAGGGCGGCGGCGGGCGAGCGCTTCGACCACCCGGGACTCATCGCCGCCCTGCGCGCGCTGGAGGTGCCGGCCACGGTGTTCATGACGGGCCGCTGGGCCGAGGAGTATCCGGACCAGGCCCGCTCCCTCGGCCGGGACCCGCTCTTCGAGGTCGCCAACCACTCCTACAGCCACTACGCGTTCACCGGCGACTGCTACGGCCTGCCGACCGTCTCCGCCGACCGGATGCGGGCGGACGTGGAGCGGGCGTACGCGGTGTTCCGGAAGGTGGGCGTGCCCGATCCGAAGCCGTACTTCCGCTTCCCCGGCGGCTGCTACGACCGTACGGCGCTCAAGGCGCTGACCCCGGCCGGGGTGACGGCCGTGCAGTGGGACGTGGTGGGCGGCGACGCGTTCGCCACGGACGCGGAGGCGGTGGCCCGGCAGGTGCTGGACGGCGTGCGCCCCGGCTCGGTGGTCGTCCTGCACTGCACCCGCAGCGCGGCCCCGACCACGGAACGGGCCGTGCGGAGGGTCGTCCCGGAGCTGCGCCGCCGGGGCTACCGCTTCGTCAGGGTCTCCGAACTGATCGCGGCGGCGAACGGCCGGGCCGAGCCGCCCCGTGCCGTAGTCCCTACGCTGGAACCATGAGCGACACCGACGACGACTACTGCCTGATCGACGCCGCCCGGCCGCCCAGGGCCGACGGCCCGCCGTACGCGGCGTGCGTGCTGTGCCGGAAGCCGACGGAGTACCCGGAGTCCTACAAGGGCGTCACGCTGTGCCCGGTCTGCGAGTGGCGGGAGGCCGAGCGCACCTCCTGCTCCGGCTGACGAAACCCCCGCGCGGGTTGGCAGACTGTCCCCGTGAGCGATGACCGGACCCCTTCCGCCGACAGCCCTTTCCGCCCCGACCCGGGCGCCCGCGACGCGGCGCCCCAGTTCGTCCTGCCCCTGGTGGTGCGCATCGAGCGGGCGGCGCCCCCGGCCCGTACGGACGCCCTGGAGACGGCGGCCCGCGCGGTGCTGGTGATGCTGACCGACGAGCGCTCGGCCGGCGAGGGAGAGTGGGCGCGGGCGGTGCGCGACTGGCAGGACGCCCGCATCCGCAAGGTGGTGCGCCGGGCACGCGGCGCGGAGTGGCGCCGCGCGGAGGCCCTCCCGGGGATCACGGTCACCGGCAAGTCGGCGGAGGTCCGCGTCTTCCCGCCCGTCCCCCTGGACGGCTGGCCCAAGGACCTGGCCCGCCTCCAGGTCTCCGGCACCGACCTCGACGACCCCGACCCCGTCCCCCCGGTGGACCCGGCGGCCCCCGTCCTGTGGCTGAACCCCGACCTCGGCATGTCGGCCGGCAAGGCCATGGCCCAGGCGGGCCACGGCGCCCAGCTGGCCTGGTGGGGACTCGGCGACGAGGCCCGCGCGGCCTGGCACGCCACCGGTTTCCCCCTCGCCGTCCGCACCGCCGACCCCGCCCGCTGGCCCGCCCTGACGGCCGCCGGCCTCCCCACGGTCCGCGACGCGGGCTTCACGGAGATCGCCCCGGGCTCCTGCACGGTGGTGGCGGACCATCCGGCGCTGCGGTGACAGGGACGGGCGACGGACGGACGGGCCCCGCCCGTCCGTCCGTCGCCCGTCTACCTCCTCCCGCCCCACCGCCGGGCCCCCAGCACTCCACCGACGGCCATCGCCGTTCCCACCACCACGCCGGCCGCGATCACCCGTCCCACCCCGGACCCCGGGCCGGACACCGGAACCGCCGCGGCGGCCATCACGACGCCGGCCCCCGCACACGCGCCGGCGGCCTCTGCCCACACCCGCGCGGCCCCGCGCCCCCACCGCCACGGCCATGTCTCGCTCGTCACCAGGTACGCGACCGACAGCACCACCACACCGGTGGCCTCCCACCACGCCGGAGCCCCGAACGCCGCGATCACCACCACACCGACCGCCAGCGCGGTCGTGCGGTGCCGCAGCAGAACGTGGGACCAGCGCACCGACTCCAGCGACGGCCGCCGGTCCACCGCCGGCGCCGCCCACATCGCGAAGGCGACCGCGCATCCGAACAGCACCGCCCCGCGCGCCCCGCTCACCGTCGTCCACGGGCGCCACGCCATCACGACGGCCGCCGCCCCGAGCACCCGCACCGGCACGGTCCCGGCCCAGTGCCGCGCGTACTCCCGGAAGGCCGCCCGCGCGTCGGGCGCCGTCGTCGCGTTCACCGCCGCCCTCCGATCCACCCCGACAGCAACGGCGCCAACGCCAGGTCCAGCGGCTCACCCACGACGTGCCGCAGCACCGGCACCCCGCTGTCCCGCAGGGCGAACCGCATCGCGTCCCGGTCCGCATGCCACAGCCGAAGCCCCAACTCGCCTGCCGTGTCACCGGCTTCGACGTGCGGGTCCCCGCTCGGGATCTCCACGACGACCGGCCGGCGCCCCCGCCCCTGAAGATCCCGCAGCACCTTCAGCACCCGTGCGTCGCTCAGCGGAGTGAACACGTACACCAGAGCCCCTTGCGGCAACGCGGGGGGCGGTACCCGCTCGAGCCCCGGCCCGTCGAACCGCCGGTCCTTGCGGACGTCGAGGACGCTCTCAACGATGCGGTAGAACGTCGCGTCCCCGGTCCCCGGCGCCAGCCACCGCGTGGTGCCCCCGGTCGAGACGACCCCCACCCGGTCGTGGGTGCGCAGATACGCCCGGGCGAGTCCGGCGGCCGCCCGCACCGTCTCGTCCAGGGAGGAGGCCCCGGTCGCCGGGTCGACGACATCCCCGAACGCGTCGAGCAGCATCACCGTGTCGGCGGCCCGTTCGGCCGCGAACCGGTGCAGTTGCACGGCCCCGCGCCGGGTCGTCGACGGCCAGTGGATGCGCCGCTGCCTCTCCCCGGGCACCCACGGCCCCACCCCGACGACCTCGACGCCCTCTCCGGCCTGCGGGGAGGCGTGCTCGCCGAGCCGCTGCGGCAGCCGCACCGGGATCGGCGTGAACCGGGCCTGCGCGGCGTGCGGGAACACGGACACCTCGGCCGCCTCGACCCGCACGGTGCGACGCACGGTACCCCCGGCGTCGTACACGTCGAGGTCCACCGGGCCGAGCGACCAGCGCCCCCAGCGCAACGCGGTGTGGCGCAGCGTCACCGTGGACGGGCCGACGACGACCTCGTCGAGCCGCAGGCCCGGGCCGAGGGTGACCCCGGGGTCGAGGCGAACGGCGCCGCCGTCGTGCGCCACCGAGACGCGGAGCGTGACGGTGTCGCCCTCGAAGCAGCGCTTCGGTTCGACGCTCGCCGCCGTCTCGACGCGACGGACGTGCGTACGGGGCAGCGCGAGCGCCAGCAGCACCAGCGGCGCCGCCGCGAGCGCGAGCAGCCACGCCCGGCCGGTGAGCAGGGCGGCGGACAGGGCGACGACGGCGACGGTCAGCAGGCGCAGTGTCCGCTCGCCCGGGCGCGGTCCGCCGGGCGGCGGGGGCGGTGGCTGCGCCGCACAGGTGCGCCCCTCCAGGGCGCGGACCACCGCGGCGCTCGGCCGCGGCGCGGACGGGGGTGGGGGCGGGGTCACGACGGCAGGGCGGCCGTACGCCGCGTAGACGGCGTGCCGACGCTGTCGACGATCTCCCGCAGCACGTCGTCCGTGGACATCTCGCGCACCCACAACTCCGGCCGCAACGACACCCGGTGGGCCAGAGCGGGCACCGCGAGGTGCTTGACGTCCTCCGGAACGACATAGTCCCGGCCGTCCAGCACGGCGCGTGCGCGCGCGAGTTGCACCAGGGCGAGACCACCGCGCGGCGAGGCGCCGATGCCGATCTGGGGGTGGTCGCGGGTCGCGCCGACGAGTGCGACGGCGTACTCCAGCAGGTCGTCGTCGATCTCCACGCGCTCCACGACGGCCCGCCACGCCACGACGTCGGCCGGCCCCGCGAGCGTGTCGAGCACGGCCTCGGGCGCGGCCCGGTCGATCCGGTCCCGCAGCATCGCCAGTTCCTCCCCGGCGGTCAGGTAGCCCATCCGCACCCGCAGCTGGAACCGGTCGAGCTGGGCCTCGGGCAGGGAGTAGGTGCCCTCGTACTCCACCGGGTTGGCGGTCGCGATCACCAGGAACGGGTCGGCGAGCGGCCGGGTCTCGCCGTCCACGGTCACCTGCGACTCGGCCATCGCCTCGAGCAGCGCGGCCTGTGTCTTGGGCGGTGTCCGGTTGATCTCGTCGGCGAGCAGGAGATGCGTGAAGACCGGGCCGGGGTGGAACACCATCGCGCCGGTGCCCCGGTCGTACAGCGGCGTTCCGGTGACGTCCGACGGCAGCAGGTCGGGGGTGAACTGGATCCGGCGGAAGTCCAGGCCGAGCGTGGTGGCGAAGGACCGGGCGAGGAGCGTCTTGCCGAGCCCCGGCAGGTCCTCGACGAGGACGTGCCCGCCGGCCAGCACGGCCAGCATCACGAGTTCGAGGGCGTCCGACTTGCCGACGACGGCACGGCCGATCTCGCGCAGTACGGCACCGGCCTGCTCGCCGACCTGCTCCGCGGTGCGGGGCCGGGGCGTGGAGGGACTCGTCACGTGGTTTCTTCCTTACGGATGCGGAGGGTGCGCGTGCGGGGTGCGCCGAGTGCCTCGAGCCGGTCGACGAGACGGCGCAGCACGTCCGGGGGGACGTCGCCGTCGGGCCCGGTCCGGGGCGGCTCGTGCCCCAGCCACGGCCACAGCTCGGGCCCGACCAACTCGGCGGCGCGCTGTGGCTGGTGGTCGAGCGAGACATGGTGGTGCTCGGCGAGCACAACGGCGAACAGGCGGCGCAGTTCGGGCCGGAGCACCGCGCGGTAGGAGAGGGCGCCGTCGGAGCCCGTGGCGTTCCGTATGTTCCGTCGCCACTCGCCCATGCCCGGCGCCCGCGTCCGCAACAGCCTTGCCTCGTCCCGCCGTCCGGAGTCGAAGGCGTCCGCCCCGGCGACGTACCGGGCGACGATCAGCGCCGCGACGACGAGCACGGTCACCACGGCGCCGGCCGCCTCGGGCCCGTCGAGGAGCAGGACGAGCAGGACACCGGACCCGGCGACCGCGCCGCCGAGCAGCCCGAGCCGGCGCAGTGGGAGCGCGTCCCGCCCCGAAGTCGGGTCCGTGGGCCGGTTCACCGCGCGGCCTCCCGGTCCTGGAACAGCGCGGCGATCTCCTCCAGGGCGGCGGCCGCGGCCTCGCGGTGCGGGGCGCCCATCGGGTGTGCGGAGTAACGGGCCTCGCGGAACAGCTCGGTGAGACGCGGCGCGGCCGCAGTCGGGGCGAGGCCCGCGCCGGCGGCGCGGGTGAGCAGGTCGGAGGGGCTGTCGGAGGCGCGTCGCTGCACTCCGGACGCGACGAGTGCCTCCTCCATCGCGGCGTAACAGGCGATGACGGCCGCCCGGGCGTCACCGGTGTCGGCCAGGGCGCGCCGGCCCGAGCGCACGGCGGACAGGAGCAGACGCGCGTCGTCGTCCTCCGCCGGAACGCCCGCGGGGCCGAGGCGCGGTGGCGCCGTCAGCCCGTGCCGTCGCAGTCGCCGTACGACGGCCGCCGTGACGACCACGAGGACGACCGCGGCCAGCAGGCCGAGCAGGAGGTGCAGCGGCACGGACGCCCCGTTCCCCGCCTCCTCGCCGGACGTCGGCCCGTCGAGGACCGGCGGTGTGGGGGGCGGCTGCGATCGGAGATCCGCCGGTGGGGTCGCCGGCGGGGTCGCCGGTGTGCTGTCGTGGTCGAACCGGTGCAGGACCAGGGCCAGGACGCCGATGACGCCCGGCCCGGCGAGCAGCAGCGGCACGGCGGCCTGTCGCAGCCGCTCCTCGCCCGGCGGCAGCCCGGTGAGGTCGGCGCCGGCCCGGCGGCGAAGATACCCGGTGGCGTACATGGCCCCCACCGCCCAGGCGAGGGACGCCCCGATCACGACGAAGCCCCAGTGGCCGAGCGGCCCCTCGCCGGAGTGCAGCAGCCCTTCGGCGGGCCGCAGCACGAGGGCGGCCAGGGCCAGCGCCCCGACGACCCCGGCGGCGACCGCCGCCCCGGACACCGCCCGGCGCCCCTCCCGCTCCCCTCGTTCCATGCCGTCCCCCGCTGAACGCTTCTCCCCCGAACGTCAGTTCACCGCATCCTGACACATGCCGGGCCACCCGCCCACGGCGCGCTTCGCCGCTCCCGCGGGTGCGGGGAGGGACGAGAGCGCCGCCGCACAGCGGAACCGAGCACGCGGAGCGGCAACACCCCTGCCGCGGCGTGGAGTTGTCCATGAAATCAGGTAGGTTGCCCCTACTTCGCACGAGACCGGTGAGGGAGCGACAGACATGAGCCGGCCGCAGAAGACCTTCCGCGCCATCGAGATCGGCGACGGTGACGACCGCTGGGCCGCCCACGCTCAGGCCCTGTGGCCGCGTGCGGAGGAGTGGCTGACCGAGGAGAGCCGGACGGCGGAAGGCGCGGCCCGCGCCCGGGTGCTGTTCGCGACCCACATGCCGGAGCTGGTCCCAGTCCTGGAGCGGCTCGCCCGCCGGCTCGACCGGCCGGGCGGGGAAACCTTCCTCACCCTCGCGACCCTGCGACCGTTCTTCTCGGGCTGCACCCAGATCGGCGTGGGCGGCACCCTGCTGCGCAACTACGACTTCGCCCCCGACGACTGCGAAGGCACCGTCGTCTCCTCGCACCTCCTCCGCCCGGTCATCGGCATGCAGGAGGGGGCCTGGGGTCTGCTGGACGGCATGAACGACGCCGGGCTGGCGGTCTCGCTCACCTTCGGCGGCCGGTTCGTCCACGGCCCCGGCTTCGCCCTCCCCATCGTGCTGCGCTACCTGCTGGAGACGTGCGACACCGTCGACGAGGCGGTCGGCGCACTGCGGTCCCTGCCGATCGCCATCCCGCAGAACGTCACCCTCGTGGACTCCGAGAAGGCGGTGACGGTGTTCGTGGGACCGGACATGCCGCTGACCGGGGCACCGGACGCCTGCGCCGCCAACCACCAGCACCTGCCGGTGCCGGACGACCAGGAGCGGTTCTCCCGGACCCAGGAGCGGCTGAGCGCCGTCCGGGCGGCGGGCGGGGACGTCGCGGCGATGCTGAAGCCGCCGCTGTACCAGTACGCGTACGACGAGGGGCTGGGGACGCTCTACACGGCCCACTACCGGCCCGCCGAGGGCCGGGTGACCTACCACTGGCCCGACGAGTCCTGGGACCAGTCCTTCGCCGCCTTCGCCCCCGGCTCCCGCGTCATCGCGCTCGGCCGGGCCGGCTGAGCACCGGGCCGCGCCCGCACGACCCACACGTACCCGGCCGGGTGCTCGCC
Source organism: Streptomyces caelestis (assembly GCF_001279005.1). Taxonomy (GTDB): domain Bacteria; phylum Actinomycetota; class Actinomycetes; order Streptomycetales; family Streptomycetaceae; genus Streptomyces; species Streptomyces heliomycini. The sequence continues at coordinate 11,990 of NZ_LGCN01000108.1, read as the reverse complement.
TGCTTCGCCCGGACGGAAAGCGCCCAACCTCAAATGTTGCTCTGAAGGTGGCCGGGGCGCGGTTCGGGGGTGTGCCGGGGGGCCATGTCCCCCTTACCTACGGGGGCCGGACACACCGGTGGAGGAGGGGACGATGGCGCGGTTGGGGACGGGGATCGGGTGGCGGCCGGAGATCGCGGAGGCCGTCGAGGGCATGCCGGGGATCGACTGGGTCGAGGTCGTGGCCGAGAACGTCTGCCCCGGACATCTGCCCGCATCGCTGGTGCGGTTGCGGGAGCGCGGGGTGACCGTCGTGCCGCACGGGGTCTCGCTGGGTCTGGGCGGGGCCGAGCGGCCCGACGAGGGGCGGCTGGCCGCCCTTGCCGAGCGGGCCGGGGCGCTCGGCTCGCCGCTCGTCACCGAGCACATCGCGTTCGTCCGGGCGGGCGGGGCGCTGACCGCCTCCTCCCCGGTCGAGGCCGGGCACCTGCTGCCCGTGCCGCGCACCCGTGACGCCCTCGACGTGCTGTGCGAGAACGTCCGCATCGCGCAGGACGCGCTGCCCGTGCCGCTCGCCGTGGAGAACATCGCCGCGCTGTTCTCGTGGCCCGATGAGGAGATGACCGAGGGTCAGTTCCTGTACGAGCTGGCCGACCGGACCGGCGTACGGCTCCTCATCGACGTCGCCAACCTGCACACCAACCACGTCAACCGGGGCGAGGACCCCGCCGAGGCGCTCGCCGCACTGCCCCTGGAGGCCATCGCCTACGTCCATGTCGCGGGCGGGTTCGAGCGGGACGGCGTGTGGCACGACAGCCACGCCCACCCCGTGCCGCGGCCCGTGCTCGACGTCCTCACCGACCTCGCCTCCCGGGTCTCCCCTCCCGGCGTGCTGCTGGAGCGGGACGAGAACTTCCCGGAAGCGGAGGAGATGGAGCGGGAGTTGGGCGCGATCCGGCACGCGGTCGAGGAGGGGGCGCGGCGCCGGGGCGCGGGCGCGACGCAGGGCGCGGGCGTCCGCCCCGAGCCGCGGCGGGGCTCCCTCGAGGCCGCGCGGGAGCGGCTCGCGCTCGCCCAGACGGCGGTGCTGTCCGCGCTGGTGGCCCAGGCGCCCGTACCGGAGGGGTTCGACCGGGTGCGGATGGGCGTGCAGGCGCGGGCGCTCGCCGCCAAGCGGGCCGACGTCGTCGCCAAGGTCGCGCCCGAACTGCCGGTGATCCTCGGGGACGGGTACCGGGCCGCCTTCCTCGCGTACGCGCAGACGCGGCCGATGACCGGCGGCTACCGGCGGGACGCGCTGGACTTCGCCGAGCACGTGCTGGCCGGGCGGCCCGAGGACGCGTCGGCGCGGCGCGCGGTGCGGGAGTGGTGGCTGGAGCGGTCGGGACCGAGGCCGCGGTCGCACGGGCCCGCGGTGCGGCTGGCGCGGGCCACCCGGCGGGTGCTGCTGCGACGCTGACCGCCGGCGACGACCGTGCGCACCTCGCCTCCGTCGCGGTGCGCGGCATCCGCGCGGTGGGCGAGCCGGACCTGCGCGCGGCCTTCGCCCACCGGGCGCCTCCTCGGGGGCATGGACGCCGACACCCCGGCCCGCGGTGCTTGCCTCACACCGGCGCCGAGCGAAACATCCCTTTTGTCGCCGTCGTGCACCGAAGGGATCGTCCGTCGATGAGAACTGCCGCCGCCGTCCACGTGGCCGCCGGGTCCTTGCTGCTCACCGCCCTGGCCGCCGCCCCGGCCGGCGCGGGATCCGCCGGCGCCGAGCCGCGCGGCACCGCACTGGCCGCCGCGCGGGCCGCGGCCCGGGGCATCGACTTCGGCGCGTGCCCCACCGAACAGGAGCTCCCGGACACCGTCCGGTGCGGCACGCTGCGCGTCCCGCTCGACTACGCCCGCCCCGACGGGAAGCAGATCGAACTCACCGTCAGCCGCGTCCGGGCCACCGGGAGGGACCCCGGGAACGGCGAGCGCGGGGTGCCCCGGCAGGGGGCCCTGGTCCACAACCCGGGCGGGCCGGGCGCCACCGGCATGTACTTCCCCATGGTGGGCGCGCTGCCCGAGTGGAAGCGCCTCGCGGCGGCGTACGACCTCGTCGGCTACGCGCCGCGCGGGGTGGGCCGTTCGGCGCCGCTGTCCTGCACGGACCCGGGGACGTTCTTCCGGGGTCCCTCGAAGGCGCCGGTCCACCCCTCGCCGGCGGACAAGCGGGAGCGGGTCGCGCGGGCCAAGGCCTACGCGCGGGGCTGCGCCGAGCGCAACGGCGACGCGCTGCGGCACTACCACTCGCTCAACAACGCCCGTGACCTGGACGTCCTGCGCGCCGCGCTCGGCGAGAGCCGGCTGACGTTCCTGGGCTCGTCGTACGGCACGTACTTCGGGGCGCTGTACGCCACGCTGTTCCCCTCGCACGTACGGCGGATGGTGTTCGACTCGGCGGTGAACCCGGCCCCGGAGCGGATCTGGTACCGCAACAACCTCGGCCAGTCGGCGGCGTTCGAGGACCGCTGGGCGGACTTCCGGGCGTGGGCCGCCCGGCACGACGACGTGTACGGGCTGGGGGACACGGCGCGCGAGGTGCAGGCCGGTTACGACGAGGCCCGTGCGCGGCTGGCGGAGGAACCGGCGGGCGGGAAGGTCGGGCCGGAGCAGTTGCAGGCGGCGTTCCTGAGGACCGGGTACTACGACGACCACTGGCCGCACCGGGCGCACGCGCTGTCGGCGTACCTGAAGGGCGATCCCGCGCCGCTGGTCGAACAGGCCCGGGAGTACCCCGAGACGGCGGCGGAGGCGGAGAACGCGCGGGCGGTGTACCTCGCCGTGGAGTGCAACGACGCGCCCTGGCCGACGGACTGGGCGGTGTGGGACCGGGACAACACCCGGCTCGCGCGCCGCGCGCCCTTCGAGACCTGGGGCAACGTGTGGACCAACCTGCCGTGCGCCTACTGGAAGGCACCCCGGCAGCGGCCGCTGGACGTGCGCGCGGGCAACGGAGAGCTGCCGCCGACGCTGATCCTGGCGGCGGAGCGGGACGCGGCCACCCCGTACGACGGCGCCCTGGAGCTGCACCGGCGGCTGGCGGGGTCGGCGCTGGTGACCGAGCGGGACGCCGGCAACCACGGCCTCGCCGACGGGGCCAACGCCTGCGTGCACGGCCACCTGGAGGCGTACCTGCTGGACGGCCGCGTCCCGGGGCGGCGCGCCTCGTGCGCACCGCGCCCGGAACCCGGGCCGGCGCCGGCCCCGGCGGACCGGCGGGCCGGGGAAGGCCGGCCCGCCGTCTGATCAGGCCAGGCCCGCGACCAGCTCCGCGACGTCCTTGCGGCGGCCCGTGAAGAACGGGACCTCCTCGCGGACGTGCATCCGGGCCTCCGAGCCGCGCAGGTGACGCATGAGGTCGACGATCCGGTACAGCTCGTCGGCCTCGAAGGCGAGGATCCACTCGTAGTCGCCCAGCGAGAACGAGGCGACCGTGTTGGCGCGCACGTCCGGGTAGCCGCGGGCCATCTTGCCGTGGTCGGCGAGCATGCGCCGGCGGTCCTCGTCGGGCAGCAGGTACCAGTCGTAGGAGCGCACGAAGGGGTAGACGCTCACGTAGTCGCGGGGCGTCTCGTCGGCGAGGAACGCCGGGATGTGCGAGCGGTTGAACTCGGCGGGCCGATGCAGCGCCATGTTCGACCAGACCGGCTCCAGGGCGCGGCCCAGCCTGGTGCGGCGGAAGAGGTTGTAGGCCTCCTGGAGCTGGTCGGCGGTCTCGGCGTGCCACCAGATCATGAGATCGGCGTCCGCGCGCAGGCCCGACAGGTCGTAGGTGCCGCGGACGGTGACGTCCTTGGCGGCGAGCTGGTCGAACAGCTCCTGGACCTCGTCGGCGTACCCGGCACGGTCCTCCGGCAGGACGTCCTTCAGCTTGAAGACGGACCAGAGGGTGTAGCGGATGACCTCGTTGAGGTCCTTGGCCAGCTTGCCCTTGTTCGGGATCCGGTCGGGTGCGGGGGTGGTGGCGTCGTCACTCATGTCCCTCATTCTCCTGCTCCTCCGTGGAGGCTCTGCACCGGGTCGGCGGTGAGCTGCCGCAGGGCGCGCAGGTCACCGTGGATCTGGTCGGCGGCGGCCTGCGCGCTCGCGATGCAGGCCGGGACGCCGACGCCGTCGTAGGCCGCGCCGCACACGGCGAGCCCGGCGAGGCCCGCGAGGTGCTCGCGGACGCGGGCCACGCGCGCGTGGTGGCCGACGGGGTACTGGGGCAGTCCGTCCCGCCAGCGGGTGACGCGGGTGGCGACCGGGGCGGCGTCCAGGCCGACGGCGGCCGACAGGTCGTGCCGGGAGACCTCCACGAGGCCGTCGTCGTCGCGGTGGAGGATCTCCGTCTCGCCGTGGCGGCCCACGGAGGTGCGCAGGACGACCAGGTCCGGGTTCTCCTCGGCGATCCAGCCCCATTTGGCGGAGGCGAAGGTGGACGCCTTGATGGTGTGCCCGTCGACGGGCGGCACCAGGAATCCGCTGCCCTCGGGCAGGGCGGTCTCCGCGCGGCGGTAGGCGAGGGTGATCAGCGCCATGGAGGCGTACTCGACGCCGGCGAGTTCGGCGGCGGCGCCGGGCGCCTCGGCGCGCAGCAGGTCGGCGGCGGCCGGGGCGGGGACGGCGACGACGACCGCGTCGGCGTGCAGGACGCGGTCCCCGGCGACGACCCGCCAGCCGTCCCGCGGTTCCCGGCGCAGCTCCGTGGCCGGCGTGCCGGTGAGGATCTCCGCGCCGTCCGCCCGCAGCGCGTCGGCGACCGCGAGCGGGAGGGTGCCCACCCCGCCCGCGATGCCCGTGAAGACGGGGCCCGCCTGCGGCGCGGCGGCGGACCTGGCCTGGATCCCGCGGACCGCCTCGGTGAGGGAGGTGTGGGTGCGGGCGGCCTCGAAGAGCTGCGGGACCGCCGAGCGCATCGAGATGCGGTACGCGTCGCCCGCGTACACCCCGCCGAGCAGGGGCTCCACCAGGCGGTCGACGACCTCGCGGCCGACGCGCGCCGCCACGTACTCACCGACGGCCACGTCGTCGCCGACCTCGGTGCGGGGCAGGTCGGCGTCGCGCCCGATGCGGGCCAGCCCTTCCTCGGACAGGACGCCGGCGAGGGCTTCGGCGGTGCCGGGTACGCCCATGACGTGGCCCTTGGGCATGGGGTGCAGGGCGCCGCGGGTCCACAGGGAGGCGGTGGCGGTGGCCGGCGGCCGGAGCCGGTCGGCGAGGCCCACCGCGCGGGCGAGGTCCACCGCCTCGGGGCGGCGGGCCAGCAACGACTCGGCGCCGAGGTCGACGCGCGCGCCCGCGATCTCTCCCGGCAGCAGCTTGCCGCCGACCCGGTCCGAGGCCTCCAGCACGGTGACCCGCGCCCCGTGCTCCCGCAGCCGGTGGGCGGCGGCCAGCCCGGCGATTCCGGCCCCGATGACGACGACGTGCCGCCCGGGGCCCGTAGGTGATCCGCTCATGCCTCCCACCCTCTCAAACGCCGTCGGCGCCCCCGCCAGGGCCATGTGGCCCCGTCGAGTCCCTACCGTGACCGCATCGGGACCGTCCGGCGCCAACGTCCCGCACCCCTCCCGCGTCGAAGGAGCGTCAGTCATCACCACACGGGGGAGTCCCACATGCGCACACGACGATCCGTACGACCCGTCCACGCCCTGGCCGGGGTGCTGCTGGCGGCGGCCCTCGCCGTCGGCGGGTGCAGCGGCGCGAGCGACGACTCCGCCGGGTCCGGGGCCGCCGACAAGGCCGCCGACGCGCCGGCGTACGGGCAGGAGGCGGCCCGGGGAGACGCGAAGCAGGGCGCACCGGGCGGTTCGGCGGACGGCGCGAGGGCGACCGCGCCGCCGAGGGCCACCGCGCACCACATCATCCGCACCGCCTCCCTGACCGTGCGGGTGAAGGACGTCCCGAAGGCGCTGGACGAGGTCCGGACGACGACCGGGGCCGCGGGCGGCTACGTCGGCGACGAGGCCACCGACCGGGACGAGGAGGGCCACGAGCACACGCGCGTGGTGCTGCGCGTGCCCGTGGAGAAGTACGACGAGGTCCTCGCCGACCTGGAGGGCACGGGCACGCTCCTCGAACGCAGCGCCAAGGCGCGGGACGTCACCGACCAGGTGGTCGACGTGGAGAGCCGGATCACGACCCAGCGGGCCAGCGTGGCCCGCATCCGCGAGCTGATGGACCGGGCCGGCAAGCTCAGTGACGTGGTCACCCTGGAGGGCGAGCTGAGCGGCCGCCAGGCCGACCTGGAGGCCCTGCTCGCCCAGCAGGCGTCCCTGAAGGACCGCACGAGCCTGGCCACCATCACCCTGTCCCTGTCCGAGACGCCGGTGGAGGAGGCGAAGGACGACGGCGATCCCGGCTTCACGGACGCCCTCGCGGGCGGCTGGGACGCGTTCGTGACGATGCTGCGCCTGCTGGCGGTGGCGTTCGGCGCGGTGCTGCCGTTCGCGGTGCTGGCGGCGCTGCTCGCCCTGCTGTGGCGGAAGGCCGTACGCCCCCGGCTGCCGCGGCGGGCGCCCGTGCCGGGCGCCCCGGGCCCGCTGCCCGCGGCCCCGCCGGTGCCGTCGTCGGCGCCCCGCCGGGCGTCCGACGGGTCCGAGGGGGGCGGGGAGGGCTGAGAGGCCCTCGGGCGGGCCCCGGGTCCCCCTGCCCCCGTAGCGTGTCCGCATGAACATGAGCGATGCGCGCGGTGCGAGGGAACGCCTGGTGGTGATCGGCGGTGACGCCGCGGGGATGTCCGCGGCGTCCCAGGCCCGCCGGCTGAAGGGCCCGGACGAACTGGGGATCGTGGCGTTCGAACGCGGTCACTTCACCTCCTTCTCTGCGTGCGGCATCCCCTACTGGGTGAGCGGCGACGTCCCCGACCGGGACCGGCTGATCGCGCGCACCGCCGAGGAGCACCGCGCGCGGGACATCGATCTGCGGCTGCGCACCGAGGTCACGGAGATCGACCTCGACCGAGGGCGGGTGCGCGCGCGGGACGTCGATTCCGGCGCCGAGTCCTGGACGTCGTACGACAAACTGGTGATCGCGACCGGCGCGCGGCCGATCCGCCCGGAGCTGCCCGGCATGGACGCCCCCGGGGTGCACGGCGTGCAGACCCTCGACGACGGACAGGCCCTCCTCGACACGCTGTCCCGCACGCGCGGGCCGATCGATTCCGTGCCTCCGGAGCGCCGAAGCCGGCGTCGCGACCCCGACCGTGCTCAGCCCCTCGGGCCTGCGCGCGTTCGCGGTCGCGACACCGGCGCGCACCGCCGGCCCGGGCGCGCGGTGGTCGTCGGGGCGGGTTACATCGGCGTGGAGATGGCCGAGGCGATGATCAAACGCGGCTACGAGGTGACGGTCGTCAACCGCGGCGAGGAACCCATGGCGACCCTCGACCCCGACATGGGGCGCCTGGTGCGCGAGGCCATGGAAGGCATGGGCATCACCATGGTGAACGACGCCGAGGTCACCGGGCTGCTCACGGGGGGCGACGGCGGGGTGAGGGCGGTCGCCGCCGGGGACGCCGAGTACCCGGCGGACGTCGTCGTGCTCGGCATCGGGGTGCGCCCCGAGACGGCCCTCGCGCGGGCCGCCGGACTCCCCCTCGGAGAGCACGGCGGGCTGCTCACCGACCGGTCGATGCGGGTGCGCGGGCACGAGAACGTCTGGGCCGGCGGCGACTGCGTGGAGGTCCTCGACCTGGTCTCCGGGCAGCAGCGGCACGTCCCGCTGGGCACCCACGCCAACAAGCACGGCCAGATCATCGGCGCGGGCGTCGGCGGCGGCTACGCCACCTTCCCGGGCGTGGTCGGCACGGCGGTCAGCAAGGTGTGCGACCTGGAGATCGCGCGCACCGGGCTGCGGGAGAAGGACGCCCGCCGCGTGGGCCTGCGGTTCGAGGCGGTCACCATCGAGTCGACCAGCCGCGCGGGCTACTACCCGGACGCCTCCCCCATGACGGTGAAGATGCTCGCCGAACTGCGCACCGGCCGGCTCCTGGGCGTCCAGATCGTCGGCCGCGAGGGCGCGGGCAAACGCGTCGACATCGCGGCGGTCGCCCTCACGGCCGGCATGACGGTGGAACAGATCACGGCCCTGGACCTGGGCTACGCCCCACCGTTCTCCCCGGTCTGGGACCCGGTCCTGGTGGCGGCCCGCAAGGCGGCGGCGAAAATCGGGCCGGCCCTGTGACGAGGGCGGCGCGACGCCCCTCGAGAGGGGCGCGGGGCCGAGTCGACGTGCGGCTCCGCCGCGCGGGCGCGGCCGGACCCCTCCGGCGCCGCCCGGCCGGCCCTCACGCCGTCCCGTTGATCCTCTCGATCGCCTGCCGCGCCTGCTCCGCCGGAGGACGTGACGGCAACGACGACACCGAGCCGCTCGACGGCACGGGCGGCGGCTGTTCCCCCGCCGGCCTCGCATGCGCGGCGGCCTTCGCGGAACGCAGCCGACGGCTCACCGCCTCGTCCAGCGTCACCGGCCGCTGCGTCTGCGAGGCGAGCCGCCCCGCCTCCTGGCCGAGCCGGGCGACGTCCTCCCACGGGAGGCGCACCACGAGCGTGAGCTCGGCCTCGCCGTCGGGCAGGGCGTGCATCGCGGGAGTCACTCGGTCGTTCATCGCCAGTTTCCTCACGTCGGCCCCACGGCCCCTTTCCCGGGCCGCGGACGGTCGACGAGTCATACGCACGGCCGGACGGCGGTGTTCAGCGGCTCCGCGGATTCGCCGACCGCCGTCCGGGCACTAGTGGGGACGTGGTCATCCCCGTCCATGACGTGAACCCGGCGCGGCGCACCCCCTGGGTGACGTACGCGCTCCTCGCCGCCGACATCGTCGTCTTCGTCGCCCTCACACCGGGGGCCCTCGGTTCGCTGACCGGCGGGAGCGATCTGGCCGACCTGTGCCGGCTCCAGGCGTTCCTGGACCGCTACGCGGCGGTGCCGCGGGAGCTGATCCACCACCGGATGCCGGACCTGGTGCCCACGGGCGGCACCGGGGTGGGCCCGCAGGGGCCGGGGTGCGTGATCGGCCCGCCGGGTTACGACAAGTCGCCGGAGCTGAGCGTCCTGACGGCGATGTTCCTGCACGGCGGCTGGTTGCACCTGCTGGGCAACATGCTCTTCCTGTGGATCTTCGGCAACAACGTCGAGGACCGCATGGGACACGTGCGTTTCCTGCTCTTCTACCTCGTCTGCGGTTACGCCGCCTCGTACGGCTTCGCCCTGTCCGACGCCGGCTCGGGCGAGCCCCTGATCGGCGCCTCCGGGGCCGTCGCCGGGGTGCTGGGCGCCTATCTGGTGCTGTATCCGAAGGCGCGGGTCTGGGTGCTGGTGCCGTTCCTGATCTTCCTGCCGCTGCGGCTGCCGGCCTGGATCGTGCTGGGCCTGTGGTTCGTGCTCCAGGCGGTGTACTCGTCGGGTCAGGGCGTCACCGACGCCGGGACGGTGGCGTACGTGGCGCACGTCGTCGGCTTCGTGGTCGGCATGCTGCTCGCCTGGCCGCTCAAGCCCGGCACGCCCCCGCCGCCCGAGCCGCGCGGCGTCCTCTTCGGCCGGCGGGCCCGGTAGGGGCCCGCCGCGCCCGGGGAGCGCCGTTCCGCGGTGCGCCGGGCCGTACCGGCTCGCCGACCCGGGCGCCGATTGATAAGATTCCGCCGCTCTCCGCGGAAAGGCCTCGTGGAACAAGCCACGCGGTTCCGGTTTCTCCACGACCGGCGGGGGGATTTCCCTGTTCCTCGCATTTAAACGGGCCGGCCCGTCTGGTCTTCCGCGGTCACACGGACGTAACATCGAACCGAAAGTGTTCGACCTGCGTTCTCATACGGACAGCCGGGACATGGTCGCCCCTCACAGGGCATACACCCCACCGGAGCGGGAAATCCCGGCGGACACGGAAGACACCGGAGACGAGACACGCGAGTCAATCCGGGCGCAATCAACCGCACAGGTCGGTTCGCACGGGGAGAGCGGGGTGTGTTTCATGGACACACTGGTCATGACGGCTCCCACGGTCGAGAACGGGCCCGCGGCATGGCGCATCGCCCGTGATTCCGGGGTGCTCGACGTGAACTCCTCCTACAGTTATCTGCTGTGGTTCAGGGAATTCGCCCGCACGTCCGCGGTGGCTCTGCGGAGCGGTGGCGCGCCGGTCGGATTCGTCACGGGGTTCCACCGCCCCGAGCAGCCCGGCACCCTCGCCGTCTGGCAGATCGCCGTGGATCGGGAGCGGCGTGGACACGGTGTCGCCAGCGCCCTGCTGGACCACCTCGCCGACCGGTTGACGGCCATCGGCGCCCTCCGGTACCTGGAGACGACCATCGGCGCGGACAACACCGCGTCGGACCGGCTGTTCCGGTCGTTCGCCGAACGGCACGCGGCGCCGCTCGAAAGGGACGTGCTGTTCCCCGCGGAACTCTTCCCCGACACCCATGAGGCCGAGTTCCTGTACCGCATCGGCCCGCTGGGCCGGCAGACGGCGTGATCGACCGAACCGGTATTCCCCTTCCTTTCCCTCCCCCTTTCTCTTTCCCCTCCGGAGGAGCGAGCCCCCATGACATTCGCACATTCCAACCAGGACGTCTTCGAAACGCTCGAGTCCGAAGTACGCAGTTATCTCCGCGACTGGCCCGCGATATTCGACCGCGCCGCCGGAAGCCGGCTGTACGACGAGAACGGCCGACCGTACCTGGACTTCTTCGCCGGTGCGGGCGCACTGAACTACGGACACAACAATCCGGTCCTCAAACGGGCGCTCCTCGACTACCTCGACAAGGACGGCGTCACTCACGCCCTCGACATGTCGACGGTCGCCAAGCGGACGTTCCTCGAGACGTTCCGGGAGATCGTGCTGGAGCCGCGCGAACTGCCGTACAAGGTGATGTTCCCGGGTCCCGCCGGAACCAATGCCGTCGAGGCGGCCCTGAAGCTGGCCCGCAAGGTGAAGGGCCGGGAATCCGTCGTCTTCTTCACCAACGCCTTCCACGGCATGTCGCTGGGCTCCCTCGCCGTCACCGGCAACGCGTTCAAGCGGGCGGGCGCGGGCGTTCCGCTGGTGCACGCCACCCCCATGCCCTTCGACGACCCCCTGGAGGGCCGGGCGGCCGGCTTCTCGTGGCTCGAGCGGTTGCTGGAGGGCGGGGGCTCGGGCCTGGACACCCCCGCGGCCGTGATCGTGGAGGCGGTGCAGGGCGAGGGCGGGATCAACGTGGCGCGGGCCGAGTGGCTGCGTGATCTCGCCGAGCTGTGCCGGCGCAGCGACATGCTGCTGATCGTCGACGACATCCAGATGGGCTGCGGCCGCACCGGCGCGTTCTTCTCCTTCGAGGAGTCCGGCGTCACGCCGGACATCGTCACCCTGTCGAAGTCCATCAGCGGTTACGGACTGCCGATGGCGCTGACCCTGTTCCGGCCCGAGCTGGACGTCTGGGAGCCCGGGGAGCACAACGGCACCTTCCGCGGCTTCAACCCGGCCTTCGTGACGGCCACCGCCGCGCTGGAGGAGTACTGGCGCGACGGCGGGCTGGAGAAGCAGACCCTGGCCCGCGGCGAGGAGATCGGGCAGGCCCTGGACGCCGTCGCCGCCGAGGGGCCGGCCCGCGCCCCCGGCGTACGCGGCCGGGGCCTGGCGTGGGGTGTGGAGTTCGCCGACACCTCACGCGCCTCCCGCGTCCGCACCCGCGCCTTCGAACTGGGGCTGCTTCTGGAGACGTCGGGTCCCGACGGCGAAGTCGCGAAACTCTTCCCGCCGTTGACCGTCAGCGACGAGGAACTGGAGGAGGGGATCGCGCTGTTCGCCCGTGCGGTGCGGGAGACCGAGCCTTCGTCGCGGACTCCTCGCCGCTGAGCGCGCACCACCACGGTGCGCACAGGCGACCGGTCCCGCCCTCGGAAGAAAGGTGACACCACCGTGCTCGTCCGTTCGTTCAAGGAGATCGAAGGCACCGACCGGCACGTGAAATCGGCGTCCGGCACGTGGGAGAGCAAGCGCATCGTCCTGGCCAGGGAGAAGG
>NZ_LGCN01000107.1 GCF_001279005.1 Streptomyces caelestis | reverse complement strand
GCGGCACACGCTCAAGGTCAAGGAGGACTTCCACTGCATCTGCGTCTTCAACCCGCCCGTCACCGGACGGGAGGACCACGACGAGAACGGCGTCTACCCTCCCCCAGAGCCTGAGGCCTGGGGGGACCCCCAGCGCACCGAGGAGGCGTGACTCGCCATGACCACCACGACCACGCACGTCACCGACCTCTACCCCACCCGCGGCGCCACCGAGGTGGCCACCCCCCGCCAGGACCCGGTCGTCTGGGGCTCCCCCGACACCCCCGGCCCCATCCCGGCCGCCGACCTCCAGGCCCTGGACCGCGACGGCTTCCTCGCCGTCGACCAGCTCATCGGACCCGACGAGGTCGGCGCGTACCGGCGCGAGCTGGAGCGGCTCACCACCGACCCGGCCGTCCGCGCCGACGAACGCTCGATCGTGGAGCCGAAATCCAAGGAGATCCGCTCCGTCTTCGAAGTGCACAGGATCAGCAAGGTCTTCGCGAAACTGGTGCGCGACGAACGGGTCGTCGGACGCGCCCGGCAGATCCTCGGCTCGGACGTCTACGTCCACCAGTCACGGATCAACGCGGCTTCGGCGCCAGCGGCTTCTACTGGCACTCCGACTTCGAGACCTGGCACGCCGAGGACGGCCTGCCGAACATGCGCACCATCTCGGTCTCGATCGCCCTCACCGAGAACCACGACACCAACGGCGGCCTCATGATCATGCCGGGGTCGCACAAGACGTTCCTCGGATGCGCGGGAGCCACCCCGAAGGACAACTACAAGAAGTCCCTGCAGATGCAGGACGCGGGCACCCCCTCCGACGAGGCCCTGACGAAGATGGCGAGCGAGCACGGCATCAGGCTGTTCACCGGCAAGGCCGGCTCGGCCACCTGGTTCGACTGCAACGCCATGCACGGCTCCGGCGACAACATCACCCCCTTCCCCCGCAGCAACGTCTTCATCGTCTTCAACAGCGTGGAGAACACCGCCGTCGAACCCTTCGCCGCACCCGTCCGGCGACCCGAGTTCATCGGAGCACGGGACTTCACCCCGGTGAGGTGAAGCGTGACGGATCCCCGAAGCGATCCCGGGGCCGCGCCCGACCTGCCGGACGGTCCGCTGTACGTACCCGTCCGTCCGGAACACGGCTACTTCGTGACCTGCTTCTTCCGCACTCCCTCCGGGCGCCGTACGGCCGTCGCCTTCACCACCTCCGTACGGTTGCTGGCGGCCCTCGGCCGGGACCACCCCTGGATCAGGCTCTCCGCCGCCGCGCTGCGCTCCCTCACCGCACCCCTGGGATGCGCGCTCACCGTCGACCCGCGGTCGACGGCCCGCCCGCTCCGGCCACCACGCGCGGCGGCTCCCCCGCGAAGGCCGCGGAAGGACGCGCGGCCGCGACGGTGACCGGAGCGCGGGCCGGCCGTGCCGGCCCGCGCTCATCCGGCCGGGGAGGACGCGGGCAGGCGCAGGGCCAGCGCGGCCACGTCGTCGTCGTTGTCCACGGTCAGCTGGGCGGTGAGCAGCGCGTCGCAGAAGGCCTCCAGCGGGCTGTGGACGGCCGCCGCCGCGTGCCGGCGCAGCCGCTCCAGGCCGACCGTGAGGTCCTCGTCGCGGCGCTCCACCAGGCCGTCGGTGTACAGCAGCAGGGTCGAGCCCGGCGGCAGCGGCTCCACGGCGCCGGCGTGCTCGGCCCGGGGATCCAGCCCGAGCATCGGGGACCGGGCCGCGGTCAGGAAGCGCGCGGCGCCGTCCGCCCCGACCAGCAGCGGCGGCGGGTGCCCCGCCACGGAGTAGGCGAGCCGGAAACGGCCGGGGGCGGGGCGCTCGACCCGGGCCAGGACGCAGGTCGCGGTGCACTCCAGGTAGAGGGTCTGCACGGCGACGTCCAGTCGGCGCAGGATCGCGCCGGTCGGTTCCTGGCGGTCCAGGGCGAGTCCGCGGAGCATGTTGCGCAGCTGGCTCATGGTGACGGCGGCGGGCAGGTCGTGGCCGGAGACGTCGCCGATGGTGAGGACGGTGGCGCCGTCGCGCAGCACGAACGAGTCGTACCAGTCGCCGCCGACCTCGGCGGCGGCGGTGCTGGGCCGGTAGCGGACGGCGATGTCGAGGCCGGGCACGTCGGGCGGATCGGTGAGCAGGCTGCGCTGGAGGGCCAGCGCCACCTGCCGGGTGCGCTGGTACTCCAGGGCGTTGCGGAGGGGGACGTGGGCCCGTTCCAGGAGCGTGCGCAGCAGGTCGATCTCGGCCCGGCCGAGGGGCGGGCGGTCGCCGCTGGCGGACGCGGTGACCAGGGCGGCGGTGGTGCCGTCGACCACGACGGGGAGCAGGACGACGCTGTTGGCGTCCTCGGCCAGCCAGGACTCGTCGTCGGGCGGGGCGAGACCGGGCGAGGGCTCACCGGGCGGGAAGACGGCGTGCAGCGGGCTGCGCCGGTCGACGGCGCGGGCCAGCGGGCTGCCGGGCCCCAGGTGTTCCTCGCGGTGCGGGGGCGGGTCCGGCAGTCCCGGACGGGTGACGGCGGCGACCCGTTCGGCGGTGAGCGGGGTGCCCGGCGGGCGGTACAGGGCGTGCGGCAGCAGGTAGACGGTGCAGGTGTCGGTGATGTCGGGCACGATCACACCGGCGAGGGCGGTGAGCATCTCCTCCAGCCGCACGATGCCGGCCGTGGCGGTGGCGGCCCGCGCCAGCAGTTCCTCGCGGCGGGTCTCCCGCCACTCCTGCTCGACGTCCGCGCAGGTGCCCACCCACTCGATCACCGTGTCCCCGTCGCGCACCGGCGCGGCGTCGACGGCGAAGTGCCGGTAACCGCCGTCGGCCAGCCGCAGCCGGTAGGTGTGGGTCCAGCGGGGCGCCCGCTCGTCCAGTGCCCGCTGCCACGACTCGACGGCGGCGGCCCGGTCGTCGGGGTGGACGGCGTCGATCCACCCGTCGCCGCGGAACTCCTCCCAGCTCTGCCCGGTCACCCGCTGCCAGCCGGTACTCGGCTCGGTCACCCCGCCCTTGGGGCCGGTCACCCACACCACCTGGGATCCGGCGTCCACCAGACTGCGGTAGCGCTGCAGCGCGCGGCGGCGCTCCTCGGACAGCACGCGGATCCGTTCCGCGCCGGTCACCTGCTCGGTGACCTCCACGATCACGCCGAGCACGCCCTGCCGGCCGTCGCTCGTCGTGGCGCGGGAGACGCTGAAGGTGAAGTAGCGCGGGCCCTCGTGCGGCGCGTCGGGGAAGACCAGGTCGACGGGGACGGCGGTGAGCACTTCGGCCGCGCCCGTGGCGAGGACCCGGTCGAAGATGTCGAAGTAGCCGGACTGCGCGAGGTCGGGGAAGGCCTCGCGGATCGCCCGGCCGAGCGGACGGTCGCCGAAGATCCGCCGGTAGACGGCGTTGGTGTACGCGAGCCGGTGCTCCGGCCCCTGGGTGACGACCACGCCGATCGGGGCGGGGTCGAACATCTCGAGCCTCATGAGGCCTCCACCTGCCCGTGCCCGGGAGCGGGCGTGGCGGGCACCGTGTGCCCAGTACCCCGCTCCCGGGTTCCGACGCGCGTGCGGCGCGTACGCGGTGGGTCAGCGCGCGGTCCGCGTGTGGACGTACTCCACGAGGCGGGTCAGGGCGTCCGGGTCGGTGGACGGCATGACGCCGTGGCCGAGGTTGAAGACGTGGCCCTCCAGGCCGGCGGCCGCCTCCAGGACCTCCCGCGCCTTCGTCTCGACGGCCTCCCGGCCGGCGAACAGCACGGTCGGGTCCAGGTTGCCCTGGAGCGCCTTGCCGGGGCCGACCCGGCGGGCGGCCTCGTCCATCGGGACGCGCCAGTCGACGCCGACGACGTCCGCGCCGGCCTCTCCCATGAGTCCCAGCAGCTCACCGGTGCCGACGCCGAAGTGGATGCGCGGGACGCCGTGGCCGGCGACCCTGCGGAACACCTTCGCCGAGGCGGGCAGCACCGAGCGCCGGTAGTCGGCCGGGGCGAGCGCGCCGGCCCAGGAGTCGAAGAGCTGGACGGCGGAGGCGCCGGCCGCGATCTGCACCTCGAGGAACGCGGCCGTGATGTCGGCGAGGCGGTCGAGCAGGTCGGCCCAGAGCCCGGGGTCGCCGTACATCATCGCCTTGGCGTTCTCGTACGTACGGGACGGGCCGCCCTCGACGAGGTAGCTCGCAAGGGTGAACGGGGCGCCCGCGAAGCCGATCAGCGGGGTGGAGCCGAGCTCACGGGTCAGCATGCCGATCGCCTCGGTGACGTAGGAGACGTCCTCGGGGGTGAGGTCGCGCAGCCGGGCGAGGTCGGCGCGGGTGCGCACGGGCTGTTCGACGACCGGGCCGACGCCGGGCTTGATGTCGAGGTCGATGCCGATGGCCTTGAGCGGGACGACGATGTCGCTGAAGTAGATCGCCGCGTCGACGTGGTGGCGGCGCACCGGCTGGAGCGTGATCTCGGTGACCAGGTCGGGACGCATGCAGGAGTCGAGCATCCCGATGCCCTCGCGGACCTTGCGGTACTCCGGCAGTGAGCGCCCGGCCTGCCGCATGAACCACACCGGCGTGTGCGGCACGGGCTCGCGCCGGCACGCCTTGAGGAAGGCCGATTCCCGGACTGCGTCGTTCCTGGCGGGCTCGGGGGTCGCGGTCGGCGTCTGGCCCGTCGGGCTTGCGTTGGCACTCACACCGGCAAGTCTCGCACGACCCGCCGACGCGTCCGGACCCCAGGGCCCGGGGGCGGGATCCGGACACCGCCGGGCGGCTCGGGTGTCCCTCCCTGCGCCGGGGGCCCGTTCCGCTTAATCTTCCCCGCATGGCTGCGGCTCAGGGACGACTGTCGGACGAGGCTGGCGGAATGGACGAACGGAAGGAGACCGGAGGGGACCCCGGTCAGGGGGGAGCGGGGGGTGCGCCCCCACCGCCCTTCCGGGCCGCTGTCGAGGCGCTGCGCGGCGCACGGCTGCGGCCGCAGATCGAGGTGGATCCCGCGCCCGCCCCGAAGCGGCTCGCCCCGTACGCGTACGCGCTGGAGGCGGCGGTCGTCGACGGCGAGCAGGATCTGGCGGACGGCCGGCTGGTGCTGCTGCACGACCCGGCCGGACACGACGCCTGGCGGGGCGCCTTCCGCCTGGTGACGCTGGTGCGCGCGGAGCTGGAGCCGGAGATGGCGGCGGATCCGCTGCTGCCGGAGGTGTGCTGGTCCTGGCTGACCGGTGCGCTGGCGGCGCGCGGGCTGGCGTGCGGCGAGCCGAGCGGCACGGTGACGCGCGCGAGTTCCCACTACTTCGGCGGGCTGTCCGCGCGGCCCGCCGCCTCGCAGATCGAGATCCGGGCCTCCTGGACGCCGCGGGAGGGCCTGGGCGGGGCGCCGGACACGGCCGCCCACCTGGTCGCGTGGTCCGATCTGCTGGCGCAGGTGGCGGGGCTGCCGCCGGCCGCCCCGGGGGACGCGTCCGTGGTGACGCTGCCGCAGCGGCGGGGGCCGCAGTCGCGCTGAGCCCTCGGGGCTCCCGGCCGCCGCCCGCGTCCGTCTCTTTGTCGACACGGCCACTTTCGGAAGCGTTGCGACGCAGATCGAAACCGTTCGGTCTTCGAATGATCGCTCGCGCGTCCGAATTGCTCGGATTGTTACTCATCACTTCGTGATCATTCGTTAAAGGACACCAGGTTTATTGCCGAAGACGACTGTGACCTTGAAAGCACGGTTCGTCCCGGCTCCATCCCCCACGAGCCGCCCCCGTCCCCCAACCCCAGGAGGCCTGGTGTCCGTTCTCCTCGAGCAGCCCGCAAGCCTGGTCGCCTACCGCCCGAACAAGCCGACCGCCATGGTGGTCGTGGCCGACCCGCGCGTCCGTTCCACCGTCACCCGCCATCTGTGGGCGCTCGGTGTGCGCGACGTCATCGAGGCCTCGTCCGTCGCGGAGGCTCGTCCCCGCATCGGCAACCCCCGCGACATCTGCGTCGCCGAAGTCCACCTGCCGGACGGTTCCGGCCTCACCCTCCTCTCCGAGACCCGCGCCGCCGGCTGGCCCAACGGCCTCGCCCTGTCCGCCGCCGACGACATCGGCGCCGTGCGCAACGCCCTCGCCGGCGGAGTGAAGGGGTACGTCGTCACCGGCACCCGCACCAACCTCGGGCTCCCCACCCGCCCCGGTGCCGCACCCATCGGCGCCGCCGCCGCCCGTCTGCACCGCCGTCCCCCGGGTGCCCCGAGCCACCCGGGCGGCTACCGGGAACTGTCCGGCCGCGAGGTCGAGGTGCTGCGGCTGGTGGCGGAGGGCCAGTCGAACAAGGCGATCGGCGTCTCGATGGGCCTGTCCGCACTGACCGTCAAGAGCCACCTCGCCCGCATCGCCCGCAAGCTCGGCACGGGCGACCGCGCCGGCATGGTGGCGGTGGCCCTGCGCACCGGCATCATCCACTGACCACCCCCGCCCGTCCCCTTCCGCCCCGTCCCCGGATTCCGCCCCGCCCACGAACGCACGCACACCGCCTTTCACCCTCCTGACCGGAATACGACCCACCGGCGCCCGTCACGGAACACGACCGTCGACGGGCGTCGTCGTGGCACGGATACCCTTGACAGGTGACCGACGCCCACGACACCGCAGCAGACCCTTCACTGCGCACCACCGGAGGCGCCCCTCCGGACGACGGCGGATCTTCTGCTGCGGAGGCGCCGATCCCCTTGCTCGAACCGCGCGAGGGCATTCCGCCCGTGATCGCGGACGAGGCCGCCCTCGCCGAGGTGGTCGCCGCCTTCGCCGCGGGCAGCGGCCCCGTCGCCGTGGACGCCGAGCGTGCCTCCGGCTACCGCTACGGCCAGCGCGCCTACCTCGTCCAGCTGCGCCGCGAGGGCGCCGGGAGCGCGTTGATCGACCCCGTCGCCTGCCCCGACCTGTCCGGTCTCGGCGAGGCGCTGTCCGGCGTCGAGTGGGTGCTGCACGCCGCCACCCAGGACCTGCCCTGCCTCCGCGAGATAGGCATGGTGCCCACCCGTCTCTTCGACACCGAACTGGCCGGACGCCTCGCCGGGTTTCCCCGGGTCGGGCTCGGCGCGATGGTCGAGAACGTCCTCGGCTTCGTCCTGGAGAAGGGCCACTCCGCCGTCGACTGGTCCACCCGTCCGCTGCCCGAGCCCTGGCTGCGCTACGCCGCCCTCGACGTCGAGCTCCTGGTCGACCTGCGCGACGCGCTGGAGAAGGAGCTGGACCGGCAGGGCAAGCTGGACTGGGCCCGGCAGGAGTTCGACGCGATCGCCTCGGCGCCGCCGCCCGAGCCCCGCAAGGACCCCTGGCGGCGTACCTCCGGCATGCACAAGGTGCGCCGGCGCCGGCAGATGGCCGTCGTGCGGGAGCTGTGGCAGACCCGCGACCGGATCGCCCGGCGCCGGGACGTCTCCCCCGGCAAGGTGCTCTCCGACGCGGCGATCGTGGAGGCCGCGCTCGCCCTCCCGGCCAACCTCCACGCCCTCGCCGCACTCAACGGGTTCGGGCAGCGCGTGGGGCGCCGCCAGCTGGAGCAGTGGCAGGCGGCCGTCGACCGGGCGAAGGCGCTGGGCGAGGACCGGCTGCCCCAGCCCGGCCAGCCGGTGACCGGCCCCCCGCCGCCGCGCGCGTGGGCCGACAAGGACCCGGCGGCGGCGGCGCGGCTGTCCGCGGCACGGGCGGGCGTCGCCGCGCTCGCCGAGCGGCTGAACATGCCGCCGGAGAACCTGATCACGCCGGACACGGTACGGCGGGTGTGCTGGGAGCCGCCTAGACCGGCCGACGCCCGGGCGGTCGCCGCGGCGCTGACCGGGTACGGCGCACGGGCCTGGCAGGTGGAACAGGTGACACCGGTGCTGGTCACCGCACTGGCCCCCGGCGCCGACCGGGGCGCCTGAGCACCGTCCCGGCGACCGGGCGCCGGGCCCGGTGGCGGCACCGGCCAGGAGGCCGGCGGTCGGGAGGCTCCCGGAAGCCGGCGCGGCCGACGCCGGGCCCGTACCGGCGTGCACCTCGCGCGACGAGGCCGACCCGGTGACCGCCGGGCCCGCCCGCCGGCCGTCGTCGGCGCGGACGGTCGTACGGGCCACCGGGACGGACCACCCGGAGGCCCGGCGGGCGGGCGACCTCGATGGGGACCTCCGCGTCTCGACGGCGTCCGGGACCGCGAGCGCCGTCGAGCGCGTCCCGCACGTGCCGGGCGCCCCGCACGCGGACTTCTTCGCCCGCGGTGGGACGGCCGTGCTCGGCGTCGGCGTCCGCGGGGCGGACCGCTCGCCCTCGACGCCGGAGCGGGCACGGCCCAAACCGGTGCGTTCACCGCGCCCGGCGCCCTCGCGGCCCGCCCCGGCGACGGCGGCCCGGCCTTCGGCGCGCTCGGCCCGTCCGGTTCCCGCGCACCGCTCGGGCAGACGTCGAAGGCGGTCCTGACCGCCTCCCGGGAGCCCGCACCCTCACTTCGTCGCTCCCCTCATGAAGCCGTTGTAGATGAAGCGCTGGAGGAAGAGGAAGACGAGCAGGGTGGGGAGAATGACCAGGACCGCGCCCGCCGAGATCGTCTCCCAGTGCGCCCCGAACGGGCCCTTGAAGCGGAACAGGGACGTCGAGATCACGCCGAGGTCCTCGGAGGGCATGTAGAGGAAGGGGATGTAGAAGTCGTTGTAGACGTTGATCCCCTTCACGATCACCACCGTCGCGATCGCCGGTCTGAGCAGCGGGAGAATGACCTTGCGGTAGATGGTGAAGGCGCCCGCCCCGTCCAGGCGGGCCGCCTCGTCCAGGGAGACCGGGATGGAACGGATGAACTGCAGGAAGATGTAGATCGACACGATGTCCGTGCCCATGTAGAGCGCGATCGGCGCCCACAGGCTGTCGAACATGCCGAAGCTGTTGACGATCTGGAAGGTCGCCACCTGGGTGGTCACCCCCGGGACCAGCGCGGCGAGCAGGAACAGGGCGACGACCGGTTTCCTGAAGCGGAAGTGGAAGCGGTCGATCGCGTACGCGGTCATCGAGCCGATGAGGACGGTGCCGCCGACGGCGACGACCAGGATGACCGCCGTGTTGCCGAAGGCGGACAGCATCTGGCCGTCCCGGAACGCGGTCACGTAGTTGTCGAGGTTCAGCGGGTCGTCGGGCAGGGCCAGCGCCCCACTGCCGTCCGCCATCTCGCGGGACGACTTCAGCGAGGTCAGGAAGACCACGGTGAGCGGCAGCAGCACGACCAGGGTCGCGAGGACCAGCGACAGGTACACGAGGGCGCGGGCCACGGTGCGGCGGGTCATACGAGATCCACCTTCTCGTCGGGGACGATGCGCCGCTGCACCCAGGTGACCGCCAGGACGATCAGCAGCAGGACCACGGCGGCGGCGGAGGCCAGTCCCGTCTTGTTGAACTGGAAGGCCAGCTTCACCGTCTGGATCACGAAGGTCTCGGTGCCGGTGGCGCCGCCGGTCATGATGTACGGGATCTCGAAGACCGAGAGCGAGCCGGAGACGGAGAGGATGACGCTCAGGCTCAGCACGGGTTTGATGCCGGGCGCGATGATGTGCCGGAACTGGTGCCAGCGGTTCGCCCCGTCGATCTCGGCCGCCT
Source organism: Streptomyces caelestis (assembly GCF_001279005.1). Classification (GTDB taxonomy): domain Bacteria; phylum Actinomycetota; class Actinomycetes; order Streptomycetales; family Streptomycetaceae; genus Streptomyces; species Streptomyces heliomycini. The sequence continues at coordinate 10,795 of NZ_LGCN01000107.1, read as the reverse complement.
CGTACAGCTCGCCCGGGATCGACTGGATCGCGCCGAGGAACAGGACGAAGTTCAGGCCCAGGTGACGCCAGACGGAGACGCCGGCCAGTGAGGTGTTCGCGGAGGACGGCGTGCCCAGCCAGGCGTGGTCGGTCTCGACGCCGAGCAGGCGCAGTACGGAGTCGAGGGTGCCGCCGTCCTGGAAGAAGTAGAGGAAGACGAAGCCGATCGCCACCCCGTTGATCAGGTACGGGAAGAACAGCACGCCCTTGAAGAAGTTCCGGAAGCGGACGTCGAAGCTGAGGACCGTGGCGAAGTAGAGGGCGAGGCCGATCTGCACCACGGAGGCGACGAGGTAGTAGCCGCTGACGAAGAAGACCTCGAACAGCTCGGAGCGGGTGAGGAGTTCGGTGTAGTTCTCGGTGCCGGTCCAGTTCAGTTCGGGGCTGATGCCGTCCCAGTCGGTGAAGCTGTACGCGATCATGTTGGCGATCGGCGCGTAGGTGAAGGTCAGCAGCAGGGCCAGCGGGGCGATCAGGAAGAGCCACGGGGTGAGGCGGCGCGTCAGCCGGGTGCGGCGCGGGGCGGGCGCCGCCCGCTTCGGCCCGGCGGCCGCGGCCGGGGCCTTGGGCCGCGCCGCCTTGCGGGTGGTGTCCGTCATCAGGACCCCAGCGAGTTCCGTGCCTCGGCCCAGCGCTCGCCGAGGCCGCCGAGGTAGTCGTCGAGGCCGCCCTTGCGGGCGCCGCGGGCGAGGTCGACGAGTTCCTGGCGGTAGTCGGGCTTGTAGATGCCGACCTCGGACTGGTTGTCGATGGACTTCACCTCGGCGCCCTTGCTGTCGTCGAGGTCGATGAGCTTGACGCCCTTCTCCTCGTACGGCTTGAGGATCTCGGGCAGCGGGGCGTCCTTCAGCGGGGACAGGGCGAGGTTGGCCGCCGCGTAGCCGGACTCGTCGGTGAACCAGTCGATCCAGGCGCGGGCGGCCTCCTTGTGGTCGGAGTTGACGTTGACGGCCTGCTGGTAGTCCGGGGAGGTCACCGCGCAGAAGGCGCCGTCCTTCTGCGCGGGGAAGGGCATGAAGCCGATGTCGGCGGGGTCGGCGCCGGCCTGCTCCGCGGCGTCCCGCATCTGGACGACGGCCCAGGAGCCGAGCCACATGGTGGCGATCTCGCCCTTGGCCAGCTTGGGCTTGGAGCCCTCCCAGTTGGTGGTGGTCGGGTCCTTCTCCGCCAGTCCGCCGCTGACGATGTCGTGGAGCAGGGTGTCGCCGACGCGCAGGTCGGCGCCCTCGGCCCACGGGTCGCCCTCGGCGAGCTTCGTGGTGGCGTCCGTGTCGCAGCCGACGGAGCCGTTGACGTTGGTCCACTGGGTCAGCGGCCACATGTCCTTGAAGTTGGTGTAGTACGGCACCGCGTCGGTCTTCGACCTGATCGCCTTCAGGTCGTCGAGGAACTCGGCCGGGGTGGTGGGCCAGTCGGTGACGCCGGCCTCGCTCCACACCTTCTTGTTGTAGACGAAGCCGGGGACGACTCCGATCGGGCTCTGGCCGTAGACCTTGCCGTCGACGGTGGAGTAGCCGGTGAAGCGGTACTCGGCCTCGCGTTCCGCCGCGGTGCCGAGGGAGGCGAAGAACCTGGGGTAGTCCTTCTTCTCGACGACCGCCGGGATCATGAGGACGTCGCCGTAGTTCTCCGTGTTCATGCGGATCTTGACCTCACCCTCGTAGTCGGTGAGGCCGTCGAACTCGACCTTCACACCGGGGTAGGTCTTGTTGAACTCGGCGGCGTACTTCTTCATCGTCCCGTCCTGCACCAGGTCGGTCCGGTGGGTGAGGACCGTGATGGAGCCCTTGACCTCGGACGGGTCGTCGGGCGCCTCGGCGTCCGCGCCCTTCGAGGAGCCCCCCGTGCCCGTGCAGGCGGAGGCCAGCAGGGCGAGGAGGGCGATCGATCCGGAAAGTGCGGTGCGGCGGTACATGTGCATCAGCTCCGTTCACGGGGCGGACGAGCACGAGTGGGTTGGCTGGTTCGGCACTCTGGCAGCCACGTGCTGAACCGGTAAAGTCGCTATTGAGACAACGATGTCAAAGCGCTGCCCCGACAGGGCTCGACCGGTTTAGGGAGTGTGCATGCGTCAGGTCACACCGCTCGCCGAGGGATGGACCCTGCGACACCCTGACGGCACGGGGGACGCGCTCCCCGCCTCGGTGCCGGGGTGCGTGCACACCGATCTGCTGGCGGCCGGGCTGATCCCCGACCCGTTCCTCGGCCGGAGCGAGACCGAGGTGGCGTGGGTGGGCCGGCGGGACTGGACGTACGAGACGGAGCTGACCGCCGGGGCGGGCGCGCACGAGCGGACGGATCTGGTCTTCGACGGGCTCGACACCGTCGCCGAGGTCCTGCTCGACGGCCGGACGCTGGGCCGGACGCGGAACATGCACCGTTCGTACCGTTTCGACGTGACAGGGCTGAGCGGGCGGCTCACCGTGCGGTTCGCCTCCGCGTACGCCGAGGCGGAGGCGGTGCGGGGCGCGGTGGGCGAGCGCCCCGGCGCGTACGCCGAGCCGTACCAGTACGTCCGCAAGATGGCCTGCTCGTTCGGCTGGGACTGGGGGCCGACGCTGGTGACGGCCGGGATCTGGCGGCCGGTGCGGCTGGAGCACTGGTCGACGGCCCGGATCGCCCGGGTGCGCCCGCTGGTGACCGTCGAGGACGGCACGGGGCAGGTCGAGCTGGCCGTCGACGTGGAGCGCTCCCGCATCGAGGCGCCGCTCACCGCGGAGGCGCGCGTCGGCGGCGTACGCGCCCGCGCGGAGATCGACGGCACGGCGGGGACCGTACGGCTGCGGGTGCCGGACGCACGACTGTGGTGGCCCCGGGGGTACGGTGAACAGCCTTTGTACGACCTGGAGTTGACGCTGCTGCACGGCGAGGAGGCGCTGGACTCGTGGCGGCGCCGGATCGGGTTCCGGACGGTGGGGCTGGACACCTCGGCCGACGCCCACGGCACCGGGTTCACCCTGGTCGTCAACGGGGAGCGGCTGTTCGCGCGGGGCGTCAACTGGATCCCGGACGACGTCTTCCCGTCCCGGATCACCCGGGAGCGCTACCGGCGGCGGCTGGAACAGGCGGCCGGCGCGGGCGTGGACCTGGTGCGCGTCTGGGGCGGCGGGATCTACGAGAGCGAGGACTTCTACGACGCCTGCGACGAGTTGGGACTGCTGGTCTGGCAGGACTTCCCGTTCGCCTGCGCGGCCTACCCCGAGGAGCGGCCGTTGCGCGGGGAGGTGGAGGCGGAGGCCCGGGAGAACGTCGTACGGCTGATGCCGCACCCCTCGCTGGTGCTGTGGAACGGCAACAACGAGAACCTGTGGGGGTTCCGGGACTGGGGCTGGGAGCCGGGGCTGGCCGGGGACTCCTGGGGCGAGGGCTACTACCTGGGCGTACTGCCGCGGGTCGTCGCGGAGTCGGACCCCACCCGGCCGTACACGGCGGGCAGTCCCTGGTCCGGTTCCTGGCTGCACCACCCGAACGACCCGGCGCACGGCACGCACCACTCGTGGGAGGTGTGGAACCGCACCGACTACGCCGACTACCGTCGCCATGTGCCGCGTTTCGTCGCCGAGTTCGGCTGGCAGGCGCCGCCCGCGTACGCCACGCTGCGCCGGGCGCTGCCCGGGGAGGAACTCGCGCCGGACTCCCCCGGCATGCTGCACCACCAGAAGGCGGACGACGGCAACGGCAAGCTGGAGCGCGGGCTGGCCCGCCACTTCGCCGTGCCGGAGGGGGACTTCGACCGCTGGCACTACCTGACGCAGGTCAACCAGGCGCGCGCGATCGCCGCCGGGATCGAGCACTGGCGCTCGCACTGGCCGGTGTGCGCGGGCACGGTGGTGTGGCAGCTCAACGACTGCTGGCCGGTGACCTCGTGGGCGGCGATCGACGGCGACGGCCGGGAGAAGCCGCTCTACCACGAGCTGCGGCGGCTGTACGCGGACCGGCTGCTGACCGTGCGGGTGGACGGTGCGGGTCTGGTGGTGGCGGCGGTCAACCAGTCCGCCGGGCAGTGGCGGGGCACGCTGCGGCTGCGCCGGATGTCCGTCGACGGCACGGTGCTCGGGGAGGCCCGCCCGGCGCTGGCCGCCGAGGGGCGGACGGTGGCGGTGATCGGGGTCCCGGCCGGTCTGGTCCCGGCCGGCCCGAAGGAGTTCCTGGTCGCCGACGCGGAGGAGGTGCGGGCGCTGCACTTCCCCGCGCCGGACCGGGAGATCCCGTACCCGCGGCCCGAGTTCGAGGTCGCCCTCGCCCCGGACGGGATCACGGTCACGGCCCGCACCCTCGTACGGGACCTGCTGCTCCAGGCCGACCGGCTGGACCCGGAGGCGGTGGCCGACCGGGGGCTGGTGACCCTGCTGCCCGGGGAAGAGGTGACCATCGGGGTGCGGGGCTGGAGGACTCCGGACCCGGACACCGCCCGCCGCGCCCTGTACTGCGTGGAGCCCACTCGATGACGGCGACGCCTGCCCCCCGTGTCACCATCAAGGACGTCGCCGCGCGCGCCGGCGTGTCCAAGGGGGCCGTGTCCCTCGCCTTCAACCGGAAACCCGGCCTGTCGGAGGCGACCCGCGACCGGATCTTCCGGGCGGCGCGGGAGCTGGGGTGGGCGCCGAGTCCGACCGCGCGCACGCTGGCCGGGTCACGGGTGGACGTGGTGGGCCTCGCGGTGTGCCGGCCCGCCCGACTGCTCGGCCTGGAGCCGTTCTACATGGAGTTCGTCTCCGGGGTGGAGAGCGTCCTGGTCGAGCGGTCCTGCGCGCTGCTGCTGCGGCTGGTGCGCAGTCCCGACGAGGAGGTCGGGCTGATGGAGTCGTGGTGGAGGGGCCGGCAGGTCGGCGGGTCCATCCTGGTGGACTTCCGGGCCGACGACCCCCGCCCGGCGGTGGCCGGGCGGCTGGGGCTGCCGGTGGTGGCCGTCGGGCACCCGTCGCTGACGGGCGGGCTGACCTCCGTGTGGACGGACGACGCCACGGCCGTGACGGAGGCGGTGCGGTACCTGGCGGCGCTCGGGCACCGGCGGATCGCCCGGGTGGGCGGCGCGGCGGCGCTCGGGCACACCTCGATCCGTACGACCGCGTTCGACGAGACGGTGCGGGCGCTGGAGCCGGCCGCGCGGGCGTGGCAGGTGGCGACGGACTTCTCCGGGGACGCGGGGGCGCGGGCGACCCGCTCGCTGCTGGCGGCGGCGCCGGGCGAGCGGCCGACGGCGATCGTGTACGACAACGACATCATGGCGGTGGCGGGGCTGTCGGTGGCGGCGGAGATGGGGCTGCGGGTGCCGGACGACGTGTCGCTGCTGGCGTGGGACGACTCGCAGCTGTGCCGGCTGACGCATCCGACGCTGTCGGCGATGAGTCACGATGTGCACGGGTTCGGTGCGGAGGTGGCACGAACGCTGTTCGGCGTCATCGCCGGGGAAGACCCGGGGTCGCATCCGGTACCGACGCCGGTGCTGACGCCTCGGGGGTCCACGGCGCCGCCGTGAGGCTTTTTCGCCCCCGCCGCCCTCTCCCGTTCCCATCCCCGGGGGCGCTGCCCCCGAACCTCCGCTCCTCGAACGCCGGAGGGGCTGACTTCAGCCCCTCCGGCGTTCGAGGAGCGGGGTCTGGGGCGGAGCCCCGGTTTCGGGACGGGAAGGGGCGGTGGGGGCGAGGCGAACGTGTGATGTTCACCGCTCCGGCCTACGGGACTGGGCAGTCACGTTACCCACAAGTAGCATGGCCCGTAAGCAAGCGCTCAGCGTCCCGCACCCTGGAGGAGAGCCATCGTGCCTCGTACCGTCAGGGACGTCGTCTTCGTCGACGGCGTCCGTACCCCGTTCGGCAAGGCGGGCCCGAAGGGCATCTACCACGAGACCCGCGCCGACGACCTCGTCGTGAAGGCGATCCGGGAGCTGCTGCGCCGCAACCCCGGCCTCGACCCGAAGAGGATCGACGAGGTCGCCATCGCCGCGACCACGCAGATCGGCGACCAGGGCCTGACCATCGGCCGCACGGCCGGCATCCTCGCGGGCCTGCCCACCTCGGTCCCGGGCTACTCCATCGACCGCATGTGCGCCGGCGCCCTGACCGCCGTCACCACGGTGGCCGGCTCCGTCGCCTTCGGCGCGTACGACGTCGCCATCGCGGGCGGCGTCGAGCACATGGGCCGCCACCCGATGGGCGAGGGCGTGGACCCGAACCCGCGCTTCGTGAGCGAGAAGCTGGTCGACGAGTCCGCCCTGTTCATGGGCATGACCGCGGAGAACCTGCACGACCGCTACCCGGGCATCACCAAGCGGCGCGCCGACGAGTACGCGGTCCGCTCCCAGGAGAAGGCCGCCAAGGCGTACGCCGACGGCAGGATCCAGGCCGACCTGGTGCCGGTCTCGGTGCGCCGCACCAACGAGGAGGCCGGCGAGACGGGCTGGGGCCTGGTCACCGCCGACGAGCCGATGCGTCCGGGCACCACCCTGGAGAACCTGGCGAACCTCAAGACCCCGTTCCGCGTGCACGGCCGGGTCACCGCCGGCAACGCGGCCGGTCTGAACGACGGCGCCACCGCCTCGGTCATCGCGAGCGAGGACTTCGCCCGCGAGAACGGCCTGCCCGTCAAGATGCGCCTGGTCTCCTACTCCTTCGCGGGTGTGGAGCCCGAGGTCATGGGCTACGGCCCGATCCCGGCCACGGAGAAGGCCCTGGCCCAGGCCGGCCTGTCCATCTCCGACATCGGTCTGTTCGAGATCAACGAGGCCTTCGCCGTCCAGGTCCTCGCCTTCCTGGAGCACTACGGCATCGCCGACGACGACGCGCGCGTCAACCAGTACGGCGGCGCCATCGCCTTCGGCCACCCGCTGGCCTCCTCCGGCGTCCGGCTGATGACGCAGCTGGCCCGCCAGTTCGAGGAGCAGCCGCACGTCCGCTACGGCCTGACCACCATGTGCGTCGGCTTCGGCATGGGCGCGACGGTCATCTGGGAGAACCCGCACTTCGAGGGGGACAAGTGAGCACCACCGCAGAGCTTCTGAAGGGTGCGGCCGAGCTGTTCCCCGGCGAGGTCGTCACCAGCGCGCACGTACGCCACTTCGACCTGCCGCTGGGGGCCGGGCGCTTCGCGCTCATCACCCTCGACAACGGCCACGACCACACCAAGCCGACCACCCTCGGCCCGCAGTCGCTGGCGAACATCGACGCCGCCATCGACCAGGTCGAGAAGGAGGCCGCCGACGGCGGGATCGTCGGCGTCGGCGTCACCGGCAAGCCGTTCATCTTCGCGGTCGGCGCCGACCTCAAGGGCGTCGAGCTGCTGAAGCGGCACGAGGACGCGCTCGCCATCGGCAAGGGCGGCCACGACGTCTTCAAGCGGCTGTCGAAGCTGGCCGTGCCGACGTTCGCGTACTACAACGGCGCCGCGATGGGCGGCGGCGTGGAGATCGGCCTGCACTGCGCGTACCGCACGGTGTCGGCGGCCGTCCCCGCGTTCTCCCTGCCCGAGGTCTTCCTCGGTCTGGTCCCCGGCTGGGGCGGCTGCACACTGCTGCCGAACCTGATCGGCGCCGAGAAGGCCGTCTCGGTCATCATCGAGAACAGCCTCAACCAGAACAAGCAGCTCAAGGGCGCGCAGGTCTTCGAACTCGGCATCGCGGACGCGATCTTCGAGGGCGCGGACTTCCTGGAGCAGTCGCTGATCTGGACCGCGGCCGTCCTCAAGGGCGAGATCGTCGTCGAGCGCCCGGTGATCGACCGCGGTGAGGCCTGGGACCAGGCCGTCGCCAAGGGCCGCTTCGTCGCGGACGGCAAGGTGCACGGCGCCGCCCCGGCCGCCTACCGCGCCCTCGACATCATCGCCGCCGCCAAGAACGGCGACCTCCAGCAGGGCTACGACGCCGAGGACCAGGCGCTCGCCGACCTGATCATGGGCGGCGAACTGCGCTCCGGCATCTACGCGTTCAACCTGGTGCAGAAGCGCGGCAAGCGCCCGGCCGGCGCCCCGGACAAGTCGCTGGCCCGCCCGGTCACCAAGGTGGGCGTCGTCGGCGCCGGTCTGATGGCCTCGCAGCTGGCCCTGCTCTTCCTGCGCCGCCTGGAGGTGCCGGTCGTGCTGACCGACATCGACCAGGAGCGCGTCGACAAGGGCGTGGGCTACGTCCACGCCGAGATCGAGAAGCTGCTCGGCAAGGGCCGGATCAACCAGGACAAGGCCAACCGCCTCAAGGCGCTGGTCTCCGGTGTGCTGGACAAGGCCGAGGGCTTCGCGGACGCGGACTTCGTCATCGAGGCCGTGTTCGAGGAGATGGGCGTCAAGCAGAAGGTGTTCGCCGAGGTCGAGGCGGTCGCCCCGGCGCACGCGATCCTGGCGACCAACACCTCCTCCCTCTCCGTGACGGAGATGGCGTCGAAGCTGAAGCACCCCGAGCGGGTCGTCGGCTTCCACTTCTTCAACCCGGTCGCGATCCTCCCGCTGCTGGAGATCGTCCGCGGCGAGCGGACCGACGACGCCGCGCTGGCCACGGCGTTCGGTGTCGCCAAGAAGCTGAAGAAGACCGCGGTGCTGGTCAAGGACGCCCCGGCGTTCGTGGTCAACCGCATCCTGACCCGCTTCATGGGCGAGATCCAGAACGTCATCGACGAGGGCACCCCGGTCGAGGTCGCGGAGAAGGCGGTGGAGCCGCTCGGCCTGCCGATGTCCCCGCTGGTCCTGCTGGAGCTGGTCGGCCCCGCGATCGGCCTGCACGTCTCGGAGACCCTGAACCGGGCCTTCCCGGAGCGCTTCACGGTCTCCCCCAACCTCGCGGCCGTCGTCAAGGCGGGCAAGCGCGGCTTCTACGTCTACGACAGCGGCAAGCCCGAGCTGGACCCGGAGGTCGCCGCCCTCCTCCAGCAGGGCGACACCGTCCTGACGGAGGAGCAGGTCCGCGACCGCGTCCTGGACGCGGTGGCCCAGGAGATCGGCCTGATGCTCGACGAGGGCGTCGTCGCCGAGGCCCAGGACATCGACCTCTGCCTGATCACGGGCGCCGGCTGGCCCTTCCACCTGGGCGGCGTCACGCCGTACCTGGACCGCGAGGGCGTCTCCGAGCGGGTGAACGGGAAGCGGTTCCTGGAGGCGGGCGTGGCGAGCGTGCCCGCGTAAGCCCGGTCAGGACGCCGACGAGGAGGGCCCCGCGTGCGGGGCCCTCCTCGCTCCGTTCCCCGCGGTGCGATCCGTCAGTGGCCGAACGGCCGGGCCCCGGCCGGTGCGTTCAGGACGGCGAAGGGGAGGAGGGTCGCCGGGGACTCGGCTCCCACGGCGTCCACGGCGAACACCTCCACCGTGTGCATGCCCTCCTGCCACGCCCACCCGGCGTCCCACGTCCACCGCCCGTCGGCCGCGACCGGGCAGGTGCCGAGCAGCGTGCCCTCCGCCCGGAAGCCGACCTGCGCGGCCCCGCCCGCCGAGCCCGTGAACCGCACGGCCGACCCCATGACCTGCTCGTAGCACTCGGGGGTCGTCACCTGCGGCGCCCGGAGCGGCTGCCCCGGCACGTGCCGGGCCGCGGCCTGGAGGCCGGGCCGCGCCGGCGCCCCGGGCGCCGTGCCCGCGAGGTCGCCGTCCTCCGTCAGGAAGCGCACCTCGGTCCCCCGGCTGTGTTCCTTGGCCGCGTTCCAGGCCACCGCCTTCACCGTGTGACCGCCCTTGCTCCAGGGCTTGCTGAGCCGCCAGGACCAGGTGCCGTCCGGGGCCACGGGGGGCGAGCCGAGGAACTTGCCGTTCTCCCACAGGCTCACCCGCACCGCCCCCGGGGCCGTGCCCTGGAAGGAGACGCCGTCCCTGGGCAGCCGCGCACCGGACGCCGGGACGGTGACCACCGGCGGGGCGACCCGGCCGGCCGGCTCCGGGGAGTTCGCGGAGAGGTAGGCGTCGATGGCCGCCGTGTCGCGCTCCGGCTGCTCGTAGCCGTTGCGCACGAATCCCAGGCGCGGGGCGAGGCCGTCGGCGAGGCAGTTGACGATGCCCATCAGCACCGGGACGTTGCGCCGGGTGACCTGCGTGTGGTCGGTGATGAACGGGGACTCGCTGAAGATGAAGTTGAAGTTGTCGTACCCCTGGAAGAGTCCGAGGAAGGGCTCGACCTGCTCCGGGTACTGCTCGTCCTGGGGCGAGGAGAGCAGGTAGATGTTGGCGCCGCGGTTGGCTCCGGACCGCACCAGGTCGGGCAGCAGCGCGTCGACCGCCCGTACGTTCTGCTCCGGCACCCCCTCGCCGAGCATGAACCGCGCGACCTTCGGGTGCTTGGTGCGGACGTAGGTGCCGATCAGGAACTGCGGCACGATGGAGACGATGTTGCGGAACCCGTACCGCAGGCCGAAGTAGAGGGCCGCGCTGCCGCCCTTGGAACCGCCCCACAGCGTGACGTCGTCCGGGGTCAGGTCCAGGGACCGCATCACGTTGCCGATCACCGCGGCCACCGACTGCTCCAGGGAGAAGTCCATGTCCCGGCACAGGTAGTAGCTGTTCATGCCGTGGAACCGGTCGCGGATCCAGAGGACGTTGGCCCGCACCGGGTCGAAGACGCCGTTCGACCAGCCGTAGTCGTCGGTGACGCCGAAGTTCGCGAACACGACGACGAGGTGCCGGTTGCCGCTCTTGGCGTGGGCGAAACGGTACTCGACCGGATGGGCGCCCGACCTGTCGATCCCGTGGATCAGTCGGCGTCCTTTCGGCGGTGCTGTGGACATGCGCGGCTTCCAGTCTCGAGGGGGTGAGCGGGGGGACTCAGTGGCGGGGGGCGAAGTGCCCGG
>NZ_LGCN01000106.1 GCF_001279005.1 Streptomyces caelestis | reverse complement strand
CTGGATCATGCCGCTGCAGATCGGCGCGCCCGACGTGGCGTTCCCGCGGCTGAACATGTTCGCCTACTGGCTGTACCTGTTCGGCTCGCTGATCGCGGTCTCCGGCTTCGGCACCCCCAACGGGGCGGCCGACTTCGGCTGGTTCGCCTACACCCCGCTGTCGACCAGGCCCTATTCGTCGAACATCGGCGACGACCTGTGGATCATGGGTCTGGCGTTCTCCGGCTTCGGCACCATCCTGGGCGCGGTCAACTTCATCACCACGATCATCTGCATGCGCGCGCCCGGCATGACGATGTTCCGCATGCCGATCTTCACCTGGAACGTGCTGCTG
>NZ_LGCN01000105.1 GCF_001279005.1 Streptomyces caelestis | reverse complement strand
GCGCGGTGCCGTGGAGGGCGGTGACCTGGCGGGTGCCGCTGTGTGGGGTCTGGTGAGGTCGGCCGTCTCGGAGCATCCGGGGCGGTTCGGTCTGCTGGATGTCGAGCCGGGTGCGGTGTTGTCGGCCGGGCTGTTGGGTGCCGTTCTGGCGGTGGGTGGGGCCGAGGCGGAGGTCGCGGTGCGTGGTGGTGAGGTGCTGGTGCCTCGTCTGGCGCGGGTGTCCTCCACGTCTGGGGCGGAGGTTTCCGGCTGGGAGGTGGCCGGGGGCACGGTGTTGGTGACGGGCGGTACGGGTGGTCTGGGTCGTGTGGTGGCCCGTCATCTGGTGGTCGGG
>NZ_LGCN01000104.1 GCF_001279005.1 Streptomyces caelestis | reverse complement strand
GTGGCGTACACGTTCGGGTTCGAGGGTCCTGCGGTGACGGTGGACACGGCGTGTTCGTCGTCGTTGGTGGCGTTGCACTGGGCGGCGCAGGCGTTGCGGTCGGGTGAGTGCTCGCTCGCGGTGGCCGGTGGTGTGACGGTGATGTCGACGCCGATGACGTTCGTGGAGTTCTCGCGCCAGGGCGGGTTGTCGGCGGACGGCCGGTGCCGGTCGTTCGCGGATGCGGCCGATGGGGTCGGCTGGTCCGAGGGTGTGGGTGTGCTGGTGCTGGAGCGGTTGTCGGATGCGCGGCGCCATGGTCATCGGGTGCTGGCGGTGGTGCGGGGCAGTGCGGT
>NZ_LGCN01000103.1 GCF_001279005.1 Streptomyces caelestis | reverse complement strand
ATATCGCGCCCCCGCGCGGCTTCTCCCAGTTCTCCCACGACCTGATCCGGCACCCCCGGCTGTCCTCCGACGCCGTGCGGCTGCTGACCTGGCAGCTCTCCCTCCCCGACGGGGCGCGCGAGTCGTTGTCGCGCACCGCCGAGCGCGCCCGCATCGGCGCGTGCGCCTTCACGCGGGCCAAGCGGCAGCTCAAGGAGGAAGGCTTCGTGCACGAACGGCGGGTGCAGGGACCCGGCGGCCACTGGGTGACCCAACAGCTCGTCTCCAACGTGCCGTTGAACGCCGCCGAGGCCGCCAAGATCCTCGCCCGGATGCCCGGCCACACCCCCTCCGCCGACG
>NZ_LGCN01000102.1 GCF_001279005.1 Streptomyces caelestis | reverse complement strand
GGCTGCGCGCGAGGGGACGGCGGATCAACCGCAAGCGTGTGACCCGGCTGATGCGGGTCAACCACATCATCGGACGGCACCTGCGGAAAAAGAAGCGGACGACGATCGCGGACAGGACCGCGCCGCCCGTGCCGGACCTGGTGATGCGCGACTTCACCGCGGACACCCTGAACACCAGGTGGTGCGGCGACATCACCCACATACCTGTCGGCACGACCTGGCTCTACCTCGCCACGGTGATCGACATCTGCTCGCGGCGCGTGGTGGGCTGGTCGATCGGCGACCATATGCGGACCTCGCTGGTCACCGACGCGATCGAGATGGCTGTGGCCGCCCGCG
>NZ_LGCN01000101.1 GCF_001279005.1 Streptomyces caelestis | reverse complement strand
CGGCCTGCGCCACCGACGGGTGGGCGGCGAGCGCCGACTCGATCTCACCGGGCTCGATCCGGAAGCCGCGCAGCTTGACCTGCTGGTCGGCGCGGCCCAGGTACTCGATCTCACCCTCCCGGGACCAGCGCACCAGATCCCCGGTGCGATACATGCGCGCGCCGGCCGGGCCGTGCGGGTCGGCGACGAAGCGTTCGGCGGTCTGGGCGGGACGGCGCAGGTAACCGCGGGCCAGTCCGGCGCCGGCGATGTACAGCTCGCCCGGGACGCCCGGGGCGACCAGGCCGAGGTGCTCGTCGAGGACGTAGAGCCGGGTGTTGTCCAGGGGACGGCCGATGGG
>NZ_LGCN01000100.1 GCF_001279005.1 Streptomyces caelestis | reverse complement strand
CCCATCGGCCGTCCCCTGGACAACACCCGGCTCTACGTCCTCGACGAGCACCTCGGCCTGGTCGCCCCGGGCGTCCCGGGCGAGCTGTACATCGCCGGCACCGGACTCGCGCAGGGCTACCTGGACCGGCCCGGCCTCACCGCCGACCGGTTCGTGGCCGACCTCTACGGCCCGGCCGGCGCGCGCATGTATCGCACCGGGGATCTGGTGCGCTGGTCCCGGGAGGGTGAGATCGAGTATTTGGGCCGCGCCGACCAGCAGGTCAAGCTGCGCGGCTTCCGGATCGAGCCCGGTGAGATCGAGTCGGCGCTCGCCGCCCACCCGTCGGTGGCGCAGGCCG
>NZ_LGCN01000099.1 GCF_001279005.1 Streptomyces caelestis | reverse complement strand
GGCCGTGTGGCGTACACGTTCGGGTTCGAGGGTCCTGCGGTGACGGTGGACACGGCGTGTTCGTCGTCGTTGGTGGCGTTGCACTGGGCGGCGCAGGCGCTGCGGTCGGGTGAGTGCTCGCTCGCCGTGGCCGGGGGCGTCACCGTCATGGCCACGCCCACAGCCTTCGTCGAGTTCTCCCGGCAGGGAGCCCTCTCCGCCGACGGACGCTGCAAGGCCTTCTCCGACACCGCCGACGGAGCCGGCTGGTCCGAGGGTGTGGGTGTGCTGGTGCTGGAGCGGTTGTCGGATGCGCGGCGCCATGGTCATCGGGTGCTGGCGGTGGTGCGGGGCAGTGCGGT
>NZ_LGCN01000098.1 GCF_001279005.1 Streptomyces caelestis | reverse complement strand
AGGCTCCGGTGTGGGGTCTGGTGCGTGCGGCGCTGGCGGAGAATCCGGGCCGTTTCGCGCTGGCCGACGTCGGGGCCGGCACGGACGCCGAGGTGGATGCGGCGGTGGCGGCCGTGGCCGCGGGTGAGCCGGAGGTGGCGGTGCGGGACGGTGCGGTGCTGGTGCCGCGTCTGACCCGCCTGCCGTCGACCGCGTCGGAGGATGTGCCCGCGCTGGACGGCACGGGTGCGGTTCTGGTCACGGGTGGTACGGGTGGTCTGGGGGCGGTGGTCGCCCGTTATCTGGTGGCCGAGCGTGGGGTGCGGGATCTGGTCCTGACGTCCCGGCGGGGCCCCGACGCC
>NZ_LGCN01000097.1 GCF_001279005.1 Streptomyces caelestis | reverse complement strand
GTGTTCGTGTTCCCCGGGCAGGGGTCGCAGTGGCCGGGGATGGCGCGTGAACTCCTTGCTTCGGATGCGGTGTTCGCGGCCCGGATCGCCGAGTGTGCGGCGGCGCTCGCTCCGCACACGGACTGGTCGTTGGCGGATGTGCTGCGCTCGGGTGGGGGGCTCGAGCGGGTGGATGTGGTGCAGCCGGTGCTGTTCGCGGTGATGGTGTCGTTGGCGGAGGTGTGGCGGTCCTGCGGGGTCGAGCCGGCGGCCGTGGTGGGGCACTCGCAGGGGGAGATCGCCGCGGCGTGTGTGGCCGGGGCGCTGTCCCTGGAGGACGCCGCCCGTGTCGTCGCCCTCCGCAGC
>NZ_LGCN01000096.1 GCF_001279005.1 Streptomyces caelestis | reverse complement strand
AGCGTCGGCCCCCAGCTCGGCCAGGTCCGCGCCGGGGCGATGGCCGGCTGGACCGGCGCCCGCCCGGCGATCTGGACCGGCGGCCTCGCCTGCGTCGCCGCGGTGGGCCTGCTCGCCGCCGCGCTGCCCAACCTCATCAGCTACGACGCCCGCACCGACGAGGACGCCCGCCGCCGCGCCGACGAGAGCGCCGGGTCCGCGTCGGACCGTGAGGACACCGCGATCGCGTCGGACCGTGAGGACACCGCGATCGCGCCGGAGAGTGAGAACACCGGAGCGTGAGGAGGCCGGCGTCGATCGGCAGCCCGCCGGCCGATCAGGACCGAACGGACGGGCGACGGCGCCGGCACCGCGCGAACTCCGAGGTGAGCGACGCGGTTCACCATCCGCCCCACCCCCCGGGGCGCCTCCGGCACGGAAGACCCGGGGCGGGGTGCTGGCCTGGGCCTTTGCTGTCATATGGGATCCTGACCCGCCAAAACGCGTCTTCCAGTGTCTTCTGGCGGGGTGTCGGCTCATGCCGCCGGAACTCTCCGTAGCCTCCCCCAGCGACAAGGAACTCCCCAGCGGAAGGCCGCTCACCCGGGGCTTCGGAGAAGGTGAGTCGATGATGAAGCGGCCGGGAAGTTCCTCGCCTGATGGTGGTACACGTGCCGCGCCGTTCTCGGCCGGCGAGCACGATGGCCGTAGTCGGCGGCACCTGGGTGAGGAACGGACCAGAACCTGAGTCGACTTGCCCGGTCGGCCGCTCCGCTTCCGGAGAGGGAACGCTCGGCGTCGAGCACGGGCGCCCGGCGCTGCGGGCGCCTCTCCCTGTGTGCATTCCCCTGCCCCGGAGTCGCTCGTGACCGCGTCGACCCGGGACATCGCTCCGGAGATCTGCTGGTCCGATGCGATTCAAGACTTTCCGAAGGTATTCCCACGATCAGTTGGCCATGGTGAGGGCGCGACGCAGAAACACCGGCAGGGCCAGAGGGACCAGCAGTTGGCGAAGCCCGCGGTGGACCGGCCCCGACTGCCGGCAGACACCCGCCGTACACCGTGCTGTTGACACGACCGGAGGATCGATGCATCACACCTTCCAGGTTCTGGGCCGAGTACAGGTGATCGGCGCCTACGGGGACGTCGTCCCCGTAGGCGGACCCAAACAGCGGACACTCCTCCTCGCGCTGCTGCTCCACCTCAACCGGCCGGTCGGACTGGACTGGCTCACCGACGCCGTGTGGGAGGAAGAAGCACCCGCCTCCGCGAGAGCGAACCTGCGCAGCTACGTCAACGGGCTCCGCCGCGCCCTCTCCGGCTTCGACGACGTCGAGATCGTGGGTCGGGGGCGGTCCTACGAGCTCCTCGTCACGTCGGAGCGGCTCGACCTCACCCGCTTCGAAAAGGTGGCGCAGGACGGCCGGGCAGCACTGCTACGCGGTGATGCCTCGACCGCGGCGGCGCGCTTGGGGGAGGCCATCGGTCTTTGGCGCGGACCCGCCGGGCAGATCACCGGGGTCGGCACGTGCCTGGCAGCTCGGCTTGACGCCCTGCGCGAGCGGTACATGGTGGCCGTGGAAGACCACGCCGAGGCCGTGCTCGCTCTCGGTCCCTGTGCCGACACTGTTTTCAGGCTACGGGTGCTGCTCGGCGAAGAGCCGTTCCGGGAGCGCTCCTGGGGCCTGCTCATGCGAGCCCTGTATGCGTGCGGGGACACGGCTGGAGCACTCCGCGCGTACGCGCATGCCCGGGAACGGCTCGCCGGCGAGCTCGGCATCGAGCCCGGGGAAGAACTGCGCAGCATCCACCGGGCGATCCTCAACCGCGATCCGGCGATCGGTTCCGCCACGTCCTGCGAACTGTCGGGCTCTCGCCCCTCCCCACCGCTCCGTGGTATCTCTTCCGCCCTTCCCGTGTCGGGCGCCGTTCGGTCTCACTCGCGCCACGTGGCCTGCCCTCCGCTGTCTGCCGGGCTGTGGACGGCAGGCGGAGGAGGCCTGTGAGCCTGTCGGGGAAGTGACGCGTCGCCCCGTCACAGTGATCAGCGGCCGGGCAGGGTGAGCCGGCGCCGGCGCTGCTGACCGCCGCGGAGCCCGGGAACCCCGTCACGGGGTCGACCAAGAAGGTGACGGCTGGGTGCGGCAGCCGGAGCGCGAGCCGCCCCGACGGGCGGCGTGACCGCCAACGCGTCCCGTTCCGGGCGGCCCGAACCGCCGACGGGCCCATGGCCCTCACCTACGAGCCCATCCTGACGCACAACGACCGGAGGCACACGTGTCCCTCGTCCTTACCGCGGGCGCCGCGGCAGGCTGCGCCGCCGCACTCGGCAGCGGCATTCTGTGGTTGCGCCGCTTCTACACCGTGGTCACCGTCTCCGGTACCAGCATGGAGCCGACCTTTCGCCAGGGCGACCGGGTCGTGGTCCGTCGCACGGGAGTGCGGCGCCTGAAGTGTTCGTCGGTCGTCGTGGTACGGGATCTCACCTACATACGAGGACCCCTTCCACACGGCGCACGTCTCAGAAGAGGCGACCGGCAACCAGCCGTGAGCCGGACGGGACCGTGCCTCATCAAGCGAGTGGCCGCGCTGCCCGGCGACCCGGTGCCCCGGGAAGGCGTGCCTGCCCTGCGCCACGTGCCCGAAACCGTGGTACCCGCCGGTCGGCTCGTGCTTCTCGGAGACAACCGGGACGCGAGCTACGACTCCCGTGAGCACGGCTACTTCTTCACCGACCAACTGCTCGGGCACGTGGTCGGACGGCTGGACGGATGAGGCGGGCCCGGGAGGCATGAGCCTGTCCTGTACGGCGTTTGTATCGCCCCTGTGCCCCCTGTCGATAGCGTCCGAAACGACGGCCGGAAAACCAGAGAGCGGGAGGCAATATGCAATACGTGGCGACGGGGTGCGAACTCCTGTTGGCCGTTGTGTTCCTGACCGCCGTAATGGGAAAGACACGCAACCGGAGTGCTTTTCGGGCCTTCGTCGGATCCGTGCGCCGACTGAATCTGCTGTCCCCGTCCCGTGCGCGTGCCGCGGCGGTCATGGCGACAGCCGCCGAGGCCATGGTGCCCGCGTTGTTCGCCTGCGCCCTGATGCCGGTCGGGCCGCTGCGGGTACAAGCTTCCTGGTTCCACGCCGCCGCGCTGAGTCTCAGCCTGGCGTTACTGCTGGCCTTCACCGCCGTGATCGCCCTGGCCCTGGTCAACGGCACGCAGGCGCCCTGTCGCTGCTTCGGAGCCCGTGGATCGGTGCTGGGCGTCCGTCACGTCATTCGCAATCTCTTTCTCGTCTTTGCCGCCGTGGGAGGGCTGCTCGGCCACATGACAGCCGCGGAGAGCGGTGCGGACGGTCCGGGAGTCGTCCTGGCGGCCGCTACGGGGGCCGTTCTCGCGAGCGTGTTCGTCCTCTTCGACGACCTTGTGGAGCTCTTCCTCCCCACCACACGCCCCAACCTTCCCGAGCCCGTCCGATAAACGCTTCCACCCCGCATCACCAGCCACCCGTGCCCAGAAAAGAGGGGTTGTTATGCCGATTCTCGTCGCCCTGATCTGCTTCCTCGTCCTGTTGAGCCTGCTCAACCTGGTCATCACCTTCGGTGTCGTCCTGCGGATGCGCGAGCATGCGGGACTTCTCGCCGAAGGCGGGGGAGAGCAGCGGCAGAACCGGATGGCGGGCCGACCACGCCCCATGGGCTCCGAAGCGGGCCCGTTCACCGCCGGAACCATCGAGGGGGAGACCGTCTCACGCGACACGCTCCTCGTTCCGACCGTCCTCGGCTTCCTGTCGCCCGGATGCGCGCCGTGCGAGAAGGCCGTACCGCCGATGCTCCGTTACGCTGCCGCCGTACCCGGCGGCCGTGACCACGTGCTCGTCGTGATCTCTGGACCCCCCGGAGAAGCCGCCGACTACGCACGGGAGTTCGCGGACGTGGCCCGAGTCGTCGTCGAGGAGCCGGACGGACCGGTTCAGTCGGCCTTCGCCGTCGACGGCTTCCCGGCCTTCGGGATTCTGGGCGCCGGTGGCGCCGTCACCCTCGCCACCCGCAAAGTCGCCGAGTTGCCCGCCGGGGTGACGGTGTGAGGAGCCCCGCAGCGCGGCCACGGTCCGACGAGGCCGACCGGGGACGGCTGAAGGATGTGCTGGTCGCCCTCGCCCTGGCCTGCCGTGCCGATCCCTCCGCCGTTGCCCTCCTCGTCCTGGCGGCTCTCTGCGCCGGCGGGGCGCCCGTGCTGTCCGCCTGGCTCACCAAGCTCCTCCTCGACGGCATCACTCAGCCGTCCCCCGGAGCACTGCGCCACCTTCTCGTGTGGGCCGGGTCATTGGCGGCCGCCGGGGTGATCTCCGCGCTGGTTCCCCACGCCGCGGTGTACGCGGGGAACCGACTGTCACGCAGAGTGAAACTCACCGTCAGGGACCGGTTGTTCACCAAGACGGGAACTCTTCAGGGGCTGGCCCAGCTGGAGGACCCCCGCTTCCACAACCGGCTCATGCTGGCGCAGCAGGCGGGGAGCGAGAGCCCCGGGCAGATCCTCACCAGTCTGCTGGGTCTGCTGCAGGGCGGGCTCACCCTCGGCGGATTCCTCGTCGCGCTCATTCTGCTCAGCCCCGTCATGGCCGGCGTGGTGACGGCAGCGGTGATTCCCGCACTGCTGGCGGAGACAGCACTCAACCGGCGCCGGGCGGGTCTGCGCTGGCGGCTGGGACCGGCCGAACGCCGGGAGATCTTCTACACGGATCTCCTGCGTGACCTGAAGGCGGCCAAGGAGGTCCGTCTCTTCGGCCTCGCAGGGTTCCTGCGCGGCAGGATGCTCAGCGAGATGCGCACCATCAATGCGGCCAAGGACCGGCTGGACCGGCGCGCGCTGCACACTCAGGGCGGGCTGTCACTGTTGTCCGCGGCGGTGGCCGGCGCGGGGCTGGTCTGGGCCACCCGGGCGGCGCTGTCGGGAGAGTTCACCGCCGGCGACGTCGCCATGTTCGCCGCCTCCGTGGCCGGTGCGCAGGGTTCCCTCGCAAGCGTCGTAAGAAGTCTGTCCGGCGTGCATGACGCGATGCTGATGTTCGGCCACCACCAGGCTGTCATGCGTACCCCGTCGACCCTCCCCGTGCCCGCGGCGGCATGCGCCGTACCGCCGCTGCGCCGGGGCATCGAGTTCCGTGGGGTGTGGTTTCGCTATGCCGAGGACCAGCCATGGATCCTGCGCGGAGTCGACCTGTTCATCGCGAGCGGGGAGACCACGGCCCTGGTCGGACACAACGGCGAGGGGAAGTCCACCTTGGTCAAGCTGTTGTGCCGACTCTACGATCCGACCCGCGGTGTGGTGCTGTGGGACGGCGTCGACCTGCGCGACCTCGACCCGGCCGAGCTGCGGGAGCGGATGAGCGCGGTGTTCCAGGACTACACCTGCTACGACCTCACCGCGGGAGAGAACATAGGGCTCGGCGACCTCTCCGCCCTCGGGGACCGGCCTCGCGTCGCGGTGGCCGCCCGGCGCGCTGGAGTCCACGACCTGATCGACGGACTGCCTCACGGGTACGACACCTTCCTCAGCAGGATGTTCGAGAACCCCGCCGACGACGATCCCGCTTCCGGAATGCTGTTGTCCGGAGGCCAGTGGCAGCGGGTGGCCCTGGCGCGGGCGTTCCTCCGCGACGACCGGGACCTGCTCATCCTGGACGAACCCAGCTCCGGGCTCGACGCGGAGGCCGAGTACGAGATCCACAAGAGGCTGGGGGAGTACCGGGCGGGGCGCACCAGCCTGCTGATCTCCCATCGCATGGGAACGACGAGGGCGGCCGACCACATCGCGGTGCTCAGCGACGGACGGATCGCCGAGCAAGGCGACCACGGGCGCCTCCTCGCCGCCGGGGGCATATACGCCCGACTGTTCAGGACGCAGTCCCGCGGGTACCGCGAGCCGGATGAGGCGGAGGCGGACCTGTCCAGGTGACACGGACCGTGGATCGCCCGGTGTGCCCACCGGTGAGACTCCTGCCGACATACGGCGCAGCGCGAACGGCCCCGGCCCTCCAGGAGGAGGCCGGGGCCGTACACATCACCGAAGACGCTGATCAGTCGGCGCACGTGCCGCAGTCGGCGTACCAGGTGTAGCGGTACTGCCCGTTGCAGATCCGGTCGTAGGCCAGACGGTTGCGGCCCCAATTGCAGCCGCGGGCGCAGTGGGAGTACTCGTCGTAACAGACCTCGGCAGCGGCTGCCTCCGCGGTCAGCGAGGGGGCCACGAGCGCCACCATACGGGCACCCATGGCTTCGATGTGCTTGAGCATGCGTGAATCCTCCTGTGATTCCGCCGGGTTGGGTACTTCCTTGCGGTCATCACGCTAGTCGTCGAAAAGATGGGAAAAATACAAAAAAAGCACACTCCTGAACAGGTGCCGCCCGCGCGACAAGGGTCAGTCGCCGGCGCGTCGGCGGCCGGTTCCCTCGTCGGGGGTGAGCTCGCTGAGCTTGTCGCGGAGTTCACCGGCGGAGGGGTGGCCGATCTCATCGGCGATCTTCAGGGCCTGGCGCCAGGCCGGCCGGGCCGCGTCGGGGTCGCCGGCGGCAAGGTGGGTGTCGCCGAGGCTGTCCCACGCTCCCGCCTCGCCGTGCCGGTCACCGGTCTCCTGGTTGACGGCCACGGCCTGGGCGGAGTAGTCGAGTGCCTGCCGGTAGTCGCCGAGCATGATGTGCAGCCAGCCGGCGTTGTTCAGGTCCTTGGCCTGGCCGGTCCTGTGCCCGGTCTGCCGGTAGAGGGCCAGCGCCCGCTCGTTGTGGTCGAGTGCGTCGAGCCGGCGCCCCTGTCGGTCGCGCACCCAGCCCAGGCCGCGGTGGGTGTGGGCCTGGTTGATCCGATCGTCCAGGTGTCCATAGAGGTCCGGTGCCCGGCGGAAGTGGGTGTGTCCGTCGTCGAGTCGGCCCATCTGGGTGTAGACGCTGCCGAGGCTGCGGTGCGCCCCCGCCTGCCAGGACCGGTCGCCCAGTCGCTGTGCGGCCTTGAGGGCGGTGTGCTGGTTGGCTGCCCAGTCGTGCCAATGACCGCGATGGTCGAAGAACGTCTCGAGGGCCTGGGCCAGCTGCCAGACCTGTGCGTCGAGACGAGCGGTGACCGCGGTGTCGACGGTACCGAGCAGCACGGGGTGTTCGGCGGTGAACCAGGCCAAGGCTGCACCGCTGTCCGTCAATTCCTGTGGCACGACACCTTGCCGGGCAGCGGCAAGGTGGATCTGGTCCCGATGCGGGTCCGACCGCCCGGCGGCGGTATGAGCTGTACGGAGGTGGAAATCCACCAGCCTCGACAGCGCCTCGTCGCTGTCGTCGGTCGGTTCCTCCCGCGCCCGTTCGGCGGCGTAGAGGCGGATGAGGTCGTGCATGCGATAACGGCCGGGGGCGTGTTCCTGGACCAGGTGTGCGGCCTGAAGTCTGCGCAGCAGCAAGCGCACCTGTGACACGGGGAGGGCGGTGAGGCTGGCGGCGGCGGACAGGCCGAGGTCGGGGCAGGGGGGCGAGACCGAGCAACCGGAACGCCTGTGCGGCATCCGGGTCGAGGGCGCCCAGCACCTTGAACCGCACCGCCATGCGTTCCCCCCCGATCGGTCGTGTACCCGCAAGGATCTATCCAGCGCCGAGCTTTGACTTCAAGACCGATTCAAGACGTCGCGAGGTACTCGGGCGTAGATGTCCGCCTGGTGGCGCGGACCTGCGGTGTCATGGATCGAGTCATCGCCGGCCTGGGCAGATGCGTCCTCCAGAGCGTTTCGGGTTCGTGCCACGTTGTGTGCGGCCGACGCCGACAGCCCGACCCGGGCGGAGGGGCGACGGGGTCGTGCGCAGGAGATGGCCACACGCTCATCCTCCCCGGACTCTCCCCGCGGGGCGCTCGATGTTGGATGGATCGACCGACGCCCGCGAACACCGAGGTGAGAGATGCAGTTCACGACTCGACCCACACTTCAAGGCACCTTCGGCATGGTGTCCTCCACCCACTGGCTGGCCTCGCAGTCGGCGATGGCCGTGCTGGAGGACGGCGGCAACGCCTACGACGCCGCCGTGGCCGGAGCCTTCGTGCTGCACGTCGTCGAACCGCACCTCAACGGCCCGGCCGGTGAGGTGCCGATCCTGCTCGCGCCGGCCGGCGGTGAGGTGCGGGTGCTGTGCGGGCAGGGCGTCGCCCCGGCCGGGGCGACCGTCGCCCACTACAAGGGGCTCGGCCTGGACCTCGTCCCCGGCACCGGACCGCTCGCCGCGCCCGTGCCCGGCGCCTTCGACGCCTGGATGCTCCTGCTGCGCGACCACGGCACCAAGACCCTCGCCGACGTCCTCAAGTACGCCATCGGGTACGCCGAGGACGGGCACCCGCCCGTGGAGCGCGTCGGCCGGACCGTCGAGACGGTGCGCGAGCTGTTCGAGACGGAGTGGACCTCCTCGGCCGAGGTGTACCTGCCCGGCGGCCGCGCCCCGCGCCCCGGCGAACTGCTGCGCAACCCCGCCCTCGCCGCCACCTGGAAGCGTCTGCTCGCCGAGGTCGCCGGGGCGGGCGACCGGGAGGCGCGGATCGACGCCGCGCGGGAGGTGTGGCGGACCGGCTTCATAGCCGACGCACTGGTCCGGCAGGCCGGGCGCCCGACCATGGACACCAGCGGGGAGCGCCACGCCGGCACGCTGACCGCCGCCGACCTCGCCGGCTGGTCCGCGACCTACGAGACCCCGGTGACGTACGACTGGAACGGCTGGACCGTGTGCAAGGCCGGCCCCTGGAGCCAGGGCCCGGTCCTGCTCCAGCAACTCGCCCTGCTCCCCCCGGAACTGCCCCGTTACGGCTCCGCCGACTACCTGCACCTGCTGATCGAGGGCTGCAAGCTCGCCATGGCCGACCGCGAGGCCTGGTACGGGGACGCGGCCGAGGTGCCGCTCGACGACCTGCTGTCGGCCGGGTACAACGCCGAGCGGCGAACCGGGATCGGCCCCCGCGCCTCCCACGACCTGCGGCCCGGCAGCCCCGGCGGGCGCACCCCCCGGCTGAGCGCCCACGCGTGCGTCGTGGCCACCGACGAGCCCGGCGCCGGCCCGATGGGCGTCGGGGAGCCCACCGTCGCCAAGAGCCCCACGTCCCCCGTGCCCGGCGAACCCGACGTCCTCGCCGACGGCGGCACCCGCGGCGACACCTGCCACCTGGACGTCGTCGACCGCTGGGGCAACATGATCGCGGCCACCCCCAGCGGCGGCTGGCTCCAGTCCAACCCCGTCGTCCCCGAACTCGGCTTCCCGCTCGGCACCCGGCTGCAGATGACGTGGCTGGAGGAGGGCCTGCCGGGCACCCTCACCCCCGGCCGCCGACCCCGCACCACCCTCACCCCGTCCATGGCCCTGCGCGACGGGGTGCCCGTCATGGCGTTCGGCACGCCCGGCGGGGACCAGCAGGACCAGTGGCAGCTGCACTTCTTCCTCGCGGTCGCCCTGCGCGAGCGGGTGCGCGGCGGACTCGACCTCCAGGGCGCCGTCGACGCCCCCAACTGGCACAACGACAGCTTCCCCGGCTCCTTCCACCCGCGGGGCATGCGCCCCGGCAGCGTCACCGTCGAGTCCCGCACGGACCCGGCGGTGGTGACGGAGCTGCGCCGCCGCGGCCACGAGGTGATCGTCGGCGACGCCTGGTCGGAGGGCCGGCTCTGCGCCGTCGCCCGGGACCCGGCCACCGGCGTCCTCTCCGCGGCGGCCAACCCGCGCGGCATGCAGGGCTACGCGGTGGGCCGCTGAGCCCATGGCGCCGTGGGCGGGCACCCCATTTTCATCCCGATTCCACCCGCTGTGCACCGGGCGGGCGGGGATTGTCAGTGGCGCGTGCTCTCATGGAGGCATGATCGAGACCAACGAAACCATCGACGAGTTTCTCGCCCGGCACGCCTCCGACGTGGAGGAACTGGTCCGCAAGGCCGCGGCGAAGGAGATCGTGCCCCGCTGGCGGCGGCTCGCCGACCACGAGGTGGACCTCAAGAGCGGCCCGCACGACCTGGTGACGGACGCCGACCGCAACGCCGAGCTGTACCTCACGGACGCGCTCGCCGCCCTGCTGCCCGGTTCGGTCGTGGTCGGCGAGGAGGCGGTGCACGCCAACCCGGCGTCGTACGAGGCGATACAGGGCGAGGCGCCGGTGTGGATCGTCGACCCCGTCGACGGCACCCGCCAGTTCGTGCACGGCGACACCGGCTTCTGCACCCTGGTCGCCCTCGCACGGGGCGGAGTCGTGCACGCCTCCTGGACCTACGCCCCCGCCCGAGACCAGTTCGCCACGGCCGTACGGGGACAGGGCGCGCACCTCGACGGCGAGCGGCTGCGCGCGGGCTCCCCGGAACCCGGCCGCGACCTCCGCGTGGCCACCTCCCACCCGGACTACACCACGGACGAGCAGAAGCGCGCCCTGCTCGGTCTGTGGACGGACGGCGTGGCCCCCCGCGCCTGCGGCTCGGCCGGACTGGAGTACCTGGCCCTCGCCCGCGGCGAGTCCGACGCGACCGCGTTCAGCTGGGAAGCCGCGTGGGACCACGCGGCCGGTCTGCTCCTCGTGGAGGAGGCGGGCGGCGCCCACCTCACCCGTGCGGGCAGGCCCTTCGGCATCAGGGGAGGCAACACCCTGCCCTTCACCGCGGCCCGCGACGCGGCCACGGCCCGCCGGGTGGTGGAACTGCTGGCGGCCGGAGCCTGAGACCGATCCCCCGCCCGCAGGCCCCGGGAGAACGCCGGCGGCCCGGCATATCCTGATCCCCAGTGGCCGTCGGCTGACGAAGGAGTCCGAAGGTGCCGTCGATGCTCGATGCGGTCGTGGTGGGTGCGGGGCCGAACGGGCTGACCGCTGCCGTGGAGCTGGCCCGGCGCGGCTTCTCGGTGGCCCTGTTCGAGGCGAAGGGCACCGTCGGCGGCGGCTCCCGCACCGAGGAACTCACCCTCCCCGGCTTCCGCCACGACCCGTGTGCCGCCGCCCACCCCCTCGCCGTCAACTCACCCGCGTTCCGCGCCCTGCCGCTGGATCGCTACGGCCTGGAGTGGCTGCACCCGGAACTCCCCATGGCCCACCCCTTCCCGGACGGCACGGCGGCCGTGCTGTCCCGGTCGGTCGGGGAGACGGCCGCCTCCTTCGGACCGCGCGACGCCGGCGCCTACCGCCGCCTCGTCGCCCCCTTCCTGCCCAAGTGGGACACCCTGGTCCGCGACTTCATGTCGCTGCCGCTGACCGCGCTGCCCCGCGACCCGGTCACCCTCGCCCGCTTCGGCCTGGCCGGCCTGCCCCCGTCGACGTGGCTCACGCGCCGCTTCCGCGACGAACGGGCCCGCACCCTGTTCGCCGGCCTCGTCGCCCACGTCATGGCCCCCCTCGGCGGCTTCGCCACCGGCGCCGTCGGGCTGGTCTTCGCCCTCGCCGCGCACGCCCGCGGCTGGCCCGTCGCCAGGGGCGGCTCCCAGGCCGTCTCCGACGCCCTCGCCGCGTATCTCGAGGACCTCGGCGGCAGCATCCACACCGACTACGAGGTCAAGCGCCTCGACGACCTGCCGCCGGCCCGGGCGTACGTCTTCGACACCTCGCCCACCGCCCTGGCCCGCATCGCGGGCTTCGGCGACCACTACGCGAACTACCGCTACGGCCCCGGCGTCTTCAAGATCGACTACGCGCTGGACGGCCCCGTGCCGTGGACCGCGCCCCAGGCCCGTACGGCCGGCACCGTGCAGATCGGCGCGGACAGCGGTGAGATCGCCGCCGCCCTGCGCGCCGCCTCCCGCGAGGGCCGCGCCCCCGACGCGCCCTTCCTCATCACCGTGCAGCCCGGCGTCGCCGACCCCACCCGGGCCCCGGCCGGCAAACACGTCTTCTGGGCGTACGGCCATGTGCCGAACGGCTGGACCGGCGACCTCACCGACGCCATCGAGCGCCAACTGGAGCGCTACGCACCCGGCTTCCGCGACCGCGTCCTGGCCCGCGCCACCGCGGGACCACCCGAGCTCGCCGCCCGCAACGCCAACTACGTCGGCGGAGACATCGCCTCCGGCGCGGTCTCCGGACTCCAGCTCCTGCTGCGCCCCAAACTCTCCCCGTTCCCCTACGCGACCCCGCACCCGGCCGTCTTCATCTGCTCGTCGGCCACCCCGCCCGGCCCCGGTGTGCACGGTATGTCGGGGCACAACGCGGCGAAGGCCGTCTGGAGGAGGCTGCGCCGGACATGACCACCACGATCACGCTCGTCCAGGGCGACATCACCCACCAGAGCGCCGACGCGATCGTCAACGCGGCCAACTCGTCCCTGCTCGGCGGGGGAGGCGTGGACGGCGCGATCCACCGCCGGGGCGGACCGGAGATCCTGGCCGAATGCCGCGCCCTGCGGGCCTCCAGGTACGGCAGGGGCCTCCCCACCGGGCAGGCGGTGGCCACCACCGCGGGCCGCCTCGACGCCCGCTGGGTGATCCACACCGTCGGCCCGGTGCACCAGGGGCCGGGCAGCGATCCCGCGCCGCTCGCCTCCTGCTACCGGGAGTCGCTGCGCGTGGCCGACGAGCTGGGCGCCCGGACGGTCGCGTTCCCGGCGGTCTCCACCGGCGTGTACCGGTGGCCGATGGACGACGCGGCCCGCATCGCGGTGGAGACGGTGCGCAGCACGCCGACCGCCGTCGAAGAGGTGAGGTTCGTCCTCTTCGACGACCGGGCGTACCAGGCGTTCGCCCGGCAGCTCGGCTGACGGGAACCAGGGCGGGTCCGCGGAGAACCACCCGCGGGGCGCGGGCGCCGCGCGTCACCGCCGGGGGCGGACGCCCCTGACGGCCGGCCCGCCGGTGAACCCGGTGTCCCTGCCGCACGTCCTCAGCAGCAGGGGAGCCGCCTCACACCGAGGCGCCCATGCCCGAGGAGATCCCGCGCACCATGCAGTCAGCACACCGGTACCGCACCGCCGCCCGGACCTTTCCCACCGCCGTCCTCGTCGTCCTGGCCGTCGTGCCGGTCGTCGCCGGCACCGGCTGACGGGCGCCGAGGCCACCACCGCCCCGGTCGCGACATCCGCACGCCGCGGGACGGGGGGAAGGTGACCGGGAGGGGACGCGCGGGGGTCGCTGGAGTGACGTCCCGGAGGTCCTGCCGGTCATCCGGTCCCACTACGGTGCCGCAGTGGCCGTGAACCGATCCGATTCCGCCGTCGTGGAGGCGAGGACGCGGCACCCCGCGCGCGGTGCGGTGCTCGGCGAGAACGGGGACGGCGCGGAACCGGTCCGGTCGCCTGCGCCCGGAGCCGTACTTTCCTCCCGGCGGAGGCCGGTGGTGTTCCGGACCCGGCACCGCGCCCCGGCCGCGGGGCGCCGCGCGTGTGCGGCCGCCGTGCGGCGGACAACCGTGAGAACGAAGGAGAACGAGCAATGTCACGGCAGAACAGGCCGGATGGCGGCGAGTCCGCCCGCCCGGCCGGCGCCGACGGCGGGCCACCGGTCCGTCGTGCGGTGGTGTTGTCCCCGGTGGGCGACGACGTCGGGCAGGCCGTGCTGCGGCCCGCCCCGCGCCGCGGCACGGCCACCGCGGGTGCCACCGCCACCACCGCTGCCGCCGCCGTCGCCGAAGGCGACGCCGGGGCCGGCGCGGCCGGCCGGGGTGAGACGGAAACCCCCTCCACGGCCGAGTCCGGGACGGCCCCGGCCGTGAACGGGCCGGAGGCACGGGAAGAGGCCGCGGAACCGGGCACGGACCGCGGGGAACGGCCGGAGACGGCGGCGGGCGCCGCCACGTCGGCCCGCACCGCGGCCTCCCGGTCCGGACTGGCCGCCGCACTCGGCGGCGCCCGCGGGGCCGGGAGGGAGAGCGGCGACGGCGACGGTGACGATGCGCCGGGGCGGCCGAAGGCCCCCATGCTGGCCGCCGCCGGGATCGCCGGGGTGATCCTGCTCGCCGTACCGCTGTTGATCATGGCCGGTGGCGACCGGGACGAGCGGCCCGGCGGCCGAGCCGACGCGGCTGCCGACTCCCGGGCGCTGCTCGACGGTCGGGAGGAACAGCAGCAGCCGGGCGTCTATGCCGCGGAGCCCCCGAAGGACGGCGCTCCGGCGGACTCGCCGAAGAGCGGGGAAGGCGACGACGAGAAGGAAGGGAAGGAGACGGAGGGCGGGAAGAAGACGGAGACCGGGGAGGAGGAGACGAAGGGTGACGGCAAGGCGTCCCCGGACGACTCCGCCTCCCGCTCCGTCACCGACGCGAGCCCGCGGGCCGCCACGCAGCGGAAGGAAGAGGAGGACGCGGCCAAGGAGCCGGCCCGGCAGACCGAGAAGAAGGCGGACGCGGCGGTCACCGTCGCCACCGCCCGGATCGTCAGCGCCGACACCGGCAAGTGCCTCACCGCGCGTTCCCGGGCAGTCGGGGCGGAACTGGTCATCCAGCCCTGTGGGGCCTCGGCAGGCGCCCAGATCTGGTCCTTCCACGACACCGACAGGACCCTGCGCATCGGCGAGGACCTGTGCATGGGCCTGGACGGCGGGTCGGTGGCGAAGGAAACGGCCGTCCTGCTGCAGCGGTGCGACGGGTCGAGCGGACAGAAGTTCAAGATCAACAGCACCGAGGACCTGGTGTCGCTCAAGGCCGGCGACAAGTGCGTCGACGTGTGGTGGGGCAAGGAGGCCGACGGCACGCCGGTCAAGCTGTGGCCCTGCACCGGCACCGCCAACCAGACCTGGCGGCGCGGCTGACCCCGCCCCTGGGCCCGGGTCCGGAGGACCGTCGCCCGATGCCGCGGCGGACGGTCGCGGCGGGCGTGCGGCGCGCGGATGCGCGAGGCGTGTGCCGCGGCGCCCCGGACGTCAGTGTCCGCCCTCGCCCGGCAGGCACGTGCCGTCGAGGGTGCGGCCGACGACCTCCACGTCGACGCGGCCGGCGGCGTCGACCGTGCCGTTGAGACACACCCGGTCCTCGCCGCCGCCGACCAGCACACCGTGATCGGGGACCCCGAAGCCCCGTGTCCGTATCTCGATCCTCTCCGGCCGCACTCCGACGGCGTCGGCGGCCGCCGCGCGGAGCCCGTCCTCCGTGGTTTCGGCGTCCGCCGGCTTCCGCAACGCGGTGGCCGGCGCCTTCGCCCGCGGTGCCGCCGCCTCCTGCTGGTCCGCCGTGAGGGTCACCCGCTCGCGGTACGCGTGGTTCTCCGCCGGCCGCCGGTTCCAGTCGAAGGTGATGCAGGGGGAGGGCGCGGGCCCCCGCTCCTCGGGAAGGGGGCAGTAGCCCTGCGGCTCGGACGAGGAGGTCTTCCCGTCGGCGCATCCGGCCGTCACGGCGACGAGCAGGACGAGCGGCAGGGCGGCGAGGAGGCGGGTGCATGTCCGTGGCATGGCCAGATCATTCCAGGCGGGGGACGTCCGGAGGCGCCGACCGAATCCCCAGGAACGAACAGAGTCCGACGGGATCATTGCTTCGTTTGTGTGCGAGTCCTAGGGTGTGGCTGGCCCAGTAGTTGCTCCGTCACCAGCAGTCGCGATTCTTCCCTGCCACAACGCCGCTCCTCCGGCGGCGCGTCGAGGAGGAGTCCGACGTGCCCTCAGTCCGTGCAGTGCTCTGTCGTACCGAGGAAGGCCACGGTCATGCCGCACCCGCACACGTCCCCCGCCGGCCGGTCCCCCCACGGGGGACCGCCGGTCGTCAGCCGCCGGCGCCTCCTGGAGTCCGGCGCCGCCGTGCTCGGCGCCCTCGCCCTGTCCACGTCGCCCGCCGCCGCGCACGCGGCCGGCCGACGGGCGGCGGCCGACGCGCCCCCGGAGTGGAACGACTTCGGCGTCTTCAGGCTCGGCACCCAGCCGCCGCACACCACGCTCATGCCGTACGCGGACGTGCGCCAGGCCCTCGCCGCCGACCGCACCCGCTCGCCCTACCGGCTCGACCTCGACGGCACCTGGAAGTTCGCCTACGCCGACCGCCCCGAGGACCGGGACGCCGACTTCCACCGCACCGACACCGACGACGGCGACTGGGACACCATCCCGGTTCCGTCCGTGTGGCAGCTGCACGGCCACGACTTCCCCATCTACCTGAACATCACCTACCCGTACGGGGGCCCCAACGGCCGCGGCGAGCAGCCGCGGCCGCCCGCCGCCCCGACCCGCTACCACCCGGTCGGCCAGTACCGGCGCACCTTCACCGTCCCGCGCGACTGGACGGGCCGCCGCACCTTCCTCCACTTCGAGGGCGTCAAGTCCGCCCACTACGTGTGGATCAACGGCGAACTGGTCGGCTACGACGAGGACTCCTACACGCCCTCCGAGTACGACATCACCGACCACCTCAGGCCCGGCGCCAACCAGATCGCCGTCGAGGTGTACCGCTACGCCGACGGCGACTGGCTGGAGGACCAGGACATGATCCGGCTGAGCGGCATCTTCCGCTCGGTCTACCTGTACTCCACC
This sequence comes from Streptomyces caelestis, assembly GCF_001279005.1. Lineage (GTDB taxonomy): Bacteria > Actinomycetota > Actinomycetes > Streptomycetales > Streptomycetaceae > Streptomyces > Streptomyces heliomycini. The sequence continues at coordinate 112,619 of NZ_LGCN01000096.1, read as the reverse complement.
CCGCCCGTGCACCTGCGCGACTTCAAGCTGGACACCCCGCTGAACGACACGTACACGCGGGCCGAGCTGGCGGTCACCGCGAGCGTGCGGGCGTACGGCGGCGACGGGGCGGGCCGGTACACCGTCGAGACGCAGTTGTACGACGCCCGCGGGCACGCCGTCTGGTCCCGTCCGCTCGAGCAGAGCGCCGACCTCGGCACGGTCGGCGCCGACGAGGACGTCACCGTACGGGCCTCGAAGGCCGTACCGCGGCCGCGGCTGTGGTCGGCCGAGCACCCGGAGCTCTACACGGCCGTCCTCAGGCTCCGCGACCCGGCCGGCAAGGTGGTCGAGACCCTGTCCCACCGCGTCGGCTTCCGCGAGTTCGCGCTCAAGGACGGACTGATGCGGATCAACGGCAGACCCGTCTCCTTCCGCGGCACCAACCGCCACGAGATGCACCCGGCCCGCGGCACCGCCCTCACCCGCGAGGACCTGGTCGAGGACATCACGCTCATCAAGCGGATGAACATGAACTCCGTCCGCACCTCGCACTACCCCAACAACCCGCTGTGGTACGAACTCGCCGACGAGTACGGCCTCTACCTCGTCGACGAGACCAACCTCGAGACCCACGGCATCCGTTCCGAGTACCCGGGCGACCACCCGCAGTGGACGGCGGCCTGCGTCGCCCGTGCCCAGAACATGGTCCACCGCGACAAGAACCACCCCTCGGTGGTCATCTGGTCGCTCGGCAACGAGGCCGGCGGCGGCGCCACCTTCACCGCCATGCACGACTGGATCCGCTCCTGTGACCCCACCCGCGTCATCCAGTACGAGGGCGACGACCGGCCGGGGATCAGCGACATCCGCTCGAAGATGTACGAGAGCCCCGCGCGCGTCGAGCAGCGGGCGAAGGACACCGCCGACACCCGGCCGTACGTCATGATCGAGTACTCCCACGCGATGGGGAACTCCAACGGCAACCTCAAGAAGTACTGGGACGTCGTCCGCCGCCACGACGTCCTCCAGGGCGGCTGGATCTGGGACTTCGCCGACCAGTCCCTGTACACGCCCGTCCCCGCCCGCACCCTGCTCACCGAGTCCGGACCGGCCGGCCTGCGCGGTGAGATCCTCGCCACCCGCGGCGGCCTCGACCGCGACAAGGGCCTGTTTGGCATCACGGTCTTCGAACGCGACGACAGCCTCGACCTCACGGGTTCACTGACCCTGGAGGCGTGGGTCACCCCCGGAGTGACGGGACACCACCAGCCCATCCTCACCAAGGGCGACACCCAGTACGCGCTCAAGCAGACCGACGGCACCCTGGAGTTCTTCATCCACTCCGACGGGCAGTGGATCACCGCGAACTGGGCGCTGCCGGACGACTGGACGGGCCGCGAACACCACGTCGCGGGCGTCTTCGACGCGGACGCCGGCACGCTGACCCTGTACGCCGACGGCGCGGTGAGGAGCACCCGGACCACCACCCGGCGCCCCGGCAGCACCACCGCGCCGCTCGCCCTCGCCTCCGACGCCGACAACCAGACCCGGGAGTTCAGCGGCACCGTCCGCCGCGCCCGCGTCTACGCACGCGCCCTCACCGCCGCCGAACTGGCCTCGGACGACCGGGGACCCGGCGACGACGGTGTGCGGTTCTGGTTCGACGCCGCCACCGTCGGGGCCGTGACGAAGCAGCCCCGGGACAGGACGTTCCTCGCCTACGGCGGCGACTGGGGCGACAACCCCAACGACGGGGCCTTCGTCGCGGACGGCATCGTCACCGCCGACCGCGGCCACACCGGCAAGGCCGCCGAGGTCACCCGCGTCCACCAGGCGATCAACGCCGCCCGCACCTCCGACGACGGCGCCCCCGGCGCCGTCACCCTCACCAACGAGTACCTGTTCACCGGCCTCCGCGAGTTCGACGGCCGCTGGGAACTCGTCGCCGACGGCGAGGTCGTACGGCGGGGACGGCTGACCCGGGACCAGCTGGACGTGCCGCCGCTGTCCGGGAAGGACATCACCCTGCCCGTACGCCTGCCGAAGGACCCGGACCCGGGCACGGAGTACTTCCTCCACCTCTCCTTCACCACGCGGGAGCCCACGAAGTGGGCCGAGGCGGGCTTCGAGGTGGCCCGGCAGCAGCTCCCGCTCGGCGCCGCGAGCCCGGCCGTGACCCCCGTCCCCCTGTCGCACGTCCCGCCCCTGCGCCACGAGGAGCGCGAGAAGGACGTCAGGATCACCGGCAAGGGCTTCTCGGTCACCGTCGACAAGGGCAGCGGCACCATCACCTCCTACGAGGCGGAGGGCACCCGCCTGATCACCTCCGGTCCGGTGCCGAACTTCTGGCGGGCGCCCACCGACAACGACCGCGGCAACGGCCAGCACACCCGCAACCGGACCTGGCGCGACGCCGGCGCCCGGCGGAAGGTCACCGGCGTCACCGTGCGGGCCCTCGGTGAGCGGGCCGTCGAGATCACGGTCCGCGGCACGCTGCCCACCACCGTGGAGTCGGCGTACACCACCGCCTACACGGTGTTCGGCAACGGCGAGATCAAGGTCGACAACACCCTGCACCCGGGCGCGGCGAACCTGCCGTACATCCCGGAGGTCGGCACGCTGCTGTTCCTGCCGCGCCGCCTGGACCGCCTGCACTACTACGGCCGCGGCCCCGAGGAGAACCACTGGGACCGCAACACCGGTACCGACGTGGGCCGTCACACCTCGACCGTGGCCGACCAGTGGACCCCCTACATCCGCCCGCAGGAGAACGGCAACAGGACCGACGTCCGCTGGGCCGCCCTGACCGACGGCAGGGGCCGCGGTCTGCTGGTGTCGGGTGAGCCCCTCCTGGAGATCAACGCCTCGCACTTCACCCCGGAGGACCTGTCGGCCGGCGTCCGGCACGACTACCAGCTGACGCCGCGGGACGCGGTCGTCCTGCGGGTCAACCACCGCCAGATGGGCGTCGGCGGCGACAACAGCTGGGGCGCGCACACCCACGACGAATTCAAGCTCCTCGCCGACCGCGACTACGCGTACACCTACCGCCTGCGCCCGCTGTCGGACGTGGCCGGGGCGACGGCGGCCTCACGCCGGCCCACGGCGACCGAGTAGGGAGGACACACTCCCGGGAGCCCGGGGTAACCGGGCTCCCATGGGTGACATTCTGGTCGGGGCCTGTTCGTGGACGGACCGCATGCTCGTGGCGAGCGGCTGGTACCCGCGCGGCCGGCGGGACGCCGAGGGACGGCTGCGGCACTACGCCTCCAGGCTGCCCGTCGTCGAGGTGGACTCCGGCTACTACGCGCTGCCCCGCCGTCGCAACAGCGAGCTGTGGGTGGAGCGCACACCGGACGGGTTCCGCTTCGACGTCAAGGCGTTCTCGCTGCTGACCGGCCACCCCACCCGGCCGCAGGCGCTCCCCGCCGACCTGCGGGACCGGCCGGTGGACGGCGCCCTGCTGGACGAGGTGTGGGGGAGGTTCGCGGAGGCGGTCGAGCCGCTGCGCACGGCCGGGCGGCTGGGCGCCGTACTGTTCCAGTTCCCGCCCTGGTTCGCGCCCGGGGCCCCGGCCGAGCGGACGCTGGAGGAGTGCGCGCGGCGCACGGCCGGCTGGCCGCTCGCCGTCGAGTTCCGGCATCCGGCGTGGTGGGAGGCGGGACGTGCCGAGGACACCCTCGCGCTGCTGTCCGCGCTGGACGCGACGGCCGTCGGCGTGGACATGGCCCAGGGGCTCACCGGATCCCTGCCGCCCGTCGCGCCCGTCAGCCGTCCCGCCCTCGCCGTCGTACGGTTCCACGGCCGCAGCAGGGCGTGGGGGAGGGGCGGCAAGGAGGACCGCTTCCGCCACGACTACGACGCGGCCGAGCTCGCCGCCTGGGTCCCCCGGCTGCGCCGCGCGGCGCAGCGGACGGACGAGCTGCACGTGCTGTTCAACAACTGCTGCGCGGACGCCGCCGTACGCGCCGCCGAGACCATGCGGGGACTGCTCGCCCGGCCGTGCCGCTGATCCCCGGCCGCAGGCGCCCCACGGGGTGGACGGCCCGGTCGAGCACTCCGGCGACACGGCCGTCGTACGGCGCGCACACCACGGAGCGGCCACCGGGCCCGGACCGCGTGGCGGCCGCAGCCGGTGCGAGCGGGCCGACTGCTCCGTGACCGGCACCATGCCCGCGCGCAGCCGGGCGAGGAGCAGCGGCCGGGAGGGCGTGGGCGGGGCCCGGAGCGGGGTGGCGACCCGCGCGACGCCGTCCGCGCCCGGGCGCGCCCGCTCGGCGTCGCCGGCCACGAGGTCCCCACCGCGCCGGCCCGGACGGGCCGCGGCCGCTCCGCGCGTCGGCACGGCGATACGGCGCGCACGCGGCGCCCGGTCCGGACAACCGCAGCACACGGGACGTCGATGTCGGATTCCCGCCGGACCGGGGCGCCCGCCGTGCCCGATCCTTGAGGCATGCAGAAGGGGATGCACACCGACACCGAGCGCTGCGTGCGCGCCGTGCGGTCCAAGGACGCACGGTTCGACGGCTGGTTCTTCACCGCCGTCCTGACCACCGGCATCTACTGCCGGCCCAGCTGCCCGGTGGTCCCGCCCAAGCCCGGGAACATGGTCTTCCACCCGAGCGCGGCGGCCTGTCAGCAAGCCGGATTCCGGGCCTGCAAACGCTGCCGGCCCGACACCAGCCCCGGCTCACCGGAGTGGAACCACCGTGCCGACGCGGTGGCCCGCGCCATGCGGCTGATCGCAGACGGCGTCGTGGACCGCGAGGGCGTCCCCGGTCTCGCCGCCCGGCTCGGCTACAGCACCCGGCAGGTCGAACGCCAGCTGCTCGCCGAGCTGGGCGCGGGCCCCCTCGCGCTCGCCCGCGCCCAGCGCGCCCGGACCGCGCGGCTGCTCATCGAGACCACGGACCTGCCGATGGCGCAGATCGCCTTCGCGGCCGGCTTCTCCTCCGTCCGCACCTTCAACGACACCGTCCGCGAGGTCTACGCGCTCGCCCCCGGCGAGCTGCGCACCCGGGCGCCGAAGCAGACCCTTCGCGGCACCCCCGGAACGCTCTCCCTGCGCCTGCCGTTCCGCGCCCCGCTCAACCCCGACAACCTCTTCGGCCACCTCGCCGCCACCGCCGTGCCCGGCGTGGAGGAGTGGCGGGACGGCGCCTACCGGCGCACCCTGCGCCTGCCGTACGGGCACGGCGTCGTGGCGCTCACCCCGCGCCCCGACCACATCGCCTGCCGCCTCACCCTCGGCGACCCCCGCGACCTCACCGTCGCCATCAGCCGCTGCCGCCGCCTGCTCGACCTGGACGCCGACCCGGTCGCCGTCGACGAGCAGCTGCGCACGGACCCGGTCCTCGCGCCCCTCGTCGGCAAGGCGCCCGGCCGCCGCGTGCCGCGCACCGTCGACGCGGCGGAGTTCGCCGTCCGGGCCGTCCTCGGCCAGCAGGTCTCCACGGCCGCCGCCCGCACCCACGCGGCCCGCCTGGTCACCGCGCACGGCACCCCCGTGGACGACCCCGAGGGCGGCCTCACCCACCTCTTCCCGTCCCCCGGGGCACTGGCCGCGCTCGACCCCGAGGCCCTCGCCCTGCCCCGCACCCGCCGCACCACGCTCACCACCCTGGTACGGCGGCTCGCCGACGGAGACCTCCACCTGGGCGCCGACAGCGACTGGTCCGAGACCCGCGCCCGGCTCCTCGCCCTCCCCGGCTTCGGCCCCTGGACGGCCGACGTCATCGCCATGCGGGCGCTCGGCGACCCCGACGCCTTCCTCCCCACCGACCTCGGCGTCCGCCGCGCCGCCCGCGAACTGGGTCTGCCCTCCACCCCGGCCGCCCTCACCGCACGCGCGGCGGCCTGGCGGCCCTGGCGGGCGTACGCGGTCCAGTACCTGTGGGCGACGGACAACCACCCCGTCAACTTCCTGCCGACGTGAAGAGACCAGGGACCCCCAGCCGATGAAGCAGCACACCGTGACCGACAGCCCCTACGGCCCGCTGACGCTCGTCGCCGACGACGGCGTCCTGTGCGGCCTCTACATGACCGATCAGCGCCACCGCCCGCCCGAGGAGACCTTCGGCTCCCCCGACGACACCCCCTTCGCCGAGGCGCGGGAGCAGCTCGCGGCCTACTTCGCGGGCGAATTGAAGGAGTTCACCCTCGAACTGCGCCTGCACGGCACCCCGTTCCAGCGCCGCGTCTGGGAGCAGCTGACCCGTATCCCCTACGGTGAGACCCGCACCTACGGCCAGCTCGCCGACAGCCTCGGCAATCCCCGGGCCTCGCGCGCGGTCGGCCTCGCCAACGGCCGCAACCCGATCGGCATCGTCGTCCCCTGCCACCGCGTCGTCGGAGCGAGCGGCGGCCTCACCGGCTACGGCGGCGGCCTGGAGCGGAAACGGCGCCTGCTGGACCTCGAGCGTGCGGCCGCCCTGTTCTAGGCGGCGATCCGGCGCAGCAGCGCCGGCAGCGAGGTGCCGATCGGTTCGCGGATCACCTCGTCGGCGAGGCCGTCGTACGGGGTGGGCTCCGCGTTGACGACGATCAGGCGGGCGCCGTGGCCGGCGGCCACCTCCGCGAGCCCGGCGGCGGGGTGGACCTGGAGGCTGGTCCCGGCGGCGATGAACACCGTGCACGCCTTGCTGATCGCCGCCGCCTCGGCGAGCACCACGGGATCGAGGTGCTCGCCGAACATCACCGTCGCCGGCTTGAGGACGCCGCCGCACTCCAGGCACGGCGGATCGTCCTCACCGGCCTCGACGCGGGCGAGGGCGTCCTCCATCGGGCCGCGCGCCCGGCACTCGACGCACAGCACGCTCCGTACCGTGCCGTGGAGTTCGAGCACCTTGCGGTCCGGCATCCCGGCGAGCTGGTGCAGCCCGTCCACGTTCTGCGTGATCACCCGCACCGGCACCCCCGAGCGCTCCAGCTCGACCACGGCGCGGTGCGCGGCGTTCGGCTCGGCGGCGAGCGCGAAGTTCGCGCGCCGCATCCGCCAGGAGCGGCGGCGGATCTCCGGGTCGCCCATGTAGTACGCGTACGTCACGAGCCTCTCGGCCCCGGGATCACGGCGCCACAGCCCGTCGGGCCCGCGGTAGTCCGGGATGCCGGAGTCCGTGCTGACACCGGCACCGGTGAGAAGGGCGACGAGGGGCTTGCTCATGCGGCCGAGGGTAGGCCGCGGGGCGCCGGTCCGGCGAGCGGATATCGCCCCGCGCCGGCTCGGCGCACCCGGTACCCGTCCTCCGGCTCCGCGGCGCCCGAACCGTCGGCGAGGACGTCCGGCGCGGCCGACACGCGGCGCCCCGGGGAGCCGTGGAGGGACTCGGCCGGCTCCCGGCGCGGCACCAGCCGCCGGGACAGCGGCTCCGGCTCCCGCGGCCGGACCGCCGTGCCCATGTCCACGACCCACCGCACCATGCACACCATGCCGGGGCGGACGGACGGCGGCGCGCCCGAGTACGGTTACTCGGTTCGCGCCAGCCTCAGCGTGCGTTCCGCCAGCTCGCTGATGCGCACCCCGTCGAAGCCGAAGACCGCGCTGCGGACCGTGTCCTGGAGGGGCTCCTTCCACTGGCCGGGAACGGCGGAGGCGCCGCACAGCACGCCGGCCACCGAGCCCGCCGTCGCGCCGTTGGAGTCGGTGTCCAGGCCGCCGCGCACGGTCAGGGCGATGGTCGAGGTGAAGTCGCCGTCGCCGTACAGCAGACCGGCGGTGAGCACGGCCGCGTTCGGGACCGTGTGGATCCAGCCGAGGCCCGCCGTCTCCCCCGCGAGCGTCGTGAGCGTGTCCTCCCAGGCCAGCCCGGCCTCGTGCAGGGACGCCACCCGGCGCACGGTGCGGGCGAGGCGGCTGCTCGCCGGGATCACCGTCAGCGCCTCGTCCACCGCGTGCCGCACCGTGGGCGCCGTGAACGCGGCCGAGATCAGCGCCGCCGCCCACATCGCGCCGTACACCCCGTTCCCCGTGTGGGACAGCACCGCGTCCTTGCGGGCCAGCGAGGCGGCGCGGCGCGGGGCGCCCGGGGAGGTCCAGCCGTGGACGTCCGCGCGGATGAGGGCGCCGATCCACTCCTGGTAGGGGTTGTCGTAGGTGGCCGTGAGCGGGGGCTTGAGGCCGTTCGCGAGGTTGCGGTAGGCCGCCCGTTCCGCCGTGAAGGTCTGCCGGTACGGCAGCCGCAGCAGCCACAGGTCGCCCACCTGCTCGGTGCTGAAGGCGAAGCCGTGGGTCTCCAGCAGGTCGAGGCCGAGGATCGCGTAGTCGACGTCGTCGTCCCGGCAGCTGCCGTGGACGCGGCCGCGGACGCAGGACCGCCACTCGGGGCGCAGATCGAGGCCCTCGCTCTCGGTCGGCGGCCCGGGGAGGTAGTCGGTCAGGGGGAGGGCGTCCGTCCGCCGCAGGTAGCGGTCGATGCGCTCACGCGTCCACACCTCGCCCTGCTCCACCGGCTTGCCGAGCATGTTGCCCGCGATCCGGCCCAGCCAGCCTCCGAGGACGCGGTCGGCGAGTCCGGGCCCCGTGTGCACAGCGCTCATGGGACTCGGTCTACCCGGTTCGGGGTGGTTTCACGTGCTGTTCCACGGGCTGGGCAGGCCATGGCGGCCACCGGGCCCGCCGGTTAAGGTCACAGCGGCGCGACTGGCCTCGGCAGGTGCGCGAGGCCCGGAGAACGAGGGGAATGCAAGTGGCGGACGCTGCAGGGAGCGGCACTCGTACGACGCGATCGGCACAGCGGGTGCTCGTCGCCGCGGACAAGTTCAAGGGGTCGCTGACGGCCGTCGAGGTCGCCGGGCGGGTGACGGCCGGGCTGCGCCGGGTCGTACCGGACCTGGAGGTCGAGGCGCTGCCGGTGGCCGACGGCGGCGACGGCACCGTGGCCGCGGCGGTCGCGGCCGGGTTCGAGCGGCGGGAGGTGCGGGTCGCCGGCCCCCTCGGGGACGAGGTGACCGCGGCGTACGCGCTGCGCGGTGACACGGCCGTCGTGGAGATGGCGGAGGCGAGCGGGCTGCAGCGGCTGCCGGCCGGGGTGTTCGCGCCGCTCACCGCGTCGACGTACGGCTCGGGGGAGCTGCTGCGGGCCGCGCTGGACGCGGGGGCGCGGAGCATCGTGTTCGGGGTGGGCGGGAGCGCCACCACCGATGGCGGCGCGGGCATGCTGTCCGCGCTGGGCGCGCGGTTCGTGAGGGCGGACGGCGAGCCGGTGGCGCCGGGGGGCGGAGGGCTCGCCGAGCTGGCGTCGGCGGATCTGTCCGGACTGGACCCGCGGCTGTCGTCGGTGGAGTTCGTGCTCGCCAGTGACGTCGACAACCCGCTGACCGGGCCCAAGGGGGCGCCGGCGGTGTACGGCCCGCAGAAGGGGGCCTCGCCGAAGGACGTGGAGACGCTGGACGCGGCGCTCGCGCACTTCGTGAAGGTGCTGGAGGGGACGGTGGGCGCGAAGGCCGCCGGGTGTGCCGCGGCCCCGGGGGCGGGCGCGGCGGGCGGCATCGGGTTCGGCGCGCTGCTGCTGGGCGCGGGGTTCCGTCCCGGCATCGAGGTGATGCTGGACGTGCTCGGGTTCGCGCCGGCGCTGGAGCGGGCGGATCTCGTGATCACGGGGGAAGGGTCCCTGGACGAGCAGACGCTGCACGGGAAGGCGCCCGCGGGTGTCGCCGCGGCGGCGCGTGCGGCGGGCAAGGAGGTGGTCGCGGTGTGCGGACGGCTCGCGCTGCCCCCGGAGGTCCTGGGACGGGCGGGGATCCGGCGGGCGTACGCCCTGACGGACCTCGAACCGGACGTGGCGAGGTGCATCGCGGAGGCGGGGCCGATCCTGGAGCGCACCGCCGAGCGGATCGCCCGGGACTTCCTGGCCTGAGCCGGATCCCGCCGGACGGATCCCGCCGGACGGATCCCGCCGGACCCGGGCCCTGCTCCGCCTCCGGGCAGCGGCACGTCCGATCCCGGCCCGCCCCGCGTGGGGCCCCGGCACGATCGTGGGCGCACCGGACGAGGACGCGCGGCGCAGGACACGGACGCGACGCACCGACGGTGTTCGGGTCGTCCTCGCTCAGGAGGCGCGGGCAGCCGGGGGAACAGCCGCCCCGGGCGCCGGCGGGCCGGCGCCCGGGGCGCAGACGCCCTGTGCGGACGGATGAGGCATCCGCCCGCACGGGGAGCGGAGTCAGCGTCCGTCGCCGGGGCGGTCGTCCGGACCGCACTTGTCCGGGGTCAGGTCGTACTGCACGCAAGCGGTGACCTTCACGACGTAGTTGCTCGTGGAGGAGTCGCTGTACGTGGTCTGTCCCTGGCCCTTGGTGTTCCAGAGACGGAGCCCCTTGGTGTTCTTGCGGTCGAACTCCGAGTAGACGGCGCTGCCGTCCGCCCTCTCGTCGCGCACGGCGACGTTCTTGTTGCCGGACGACTTCCAGCTGTAGGCGTAGGAGATGTGGATGTCCGGGTTGGTGTGGTGGTTGAGCCTGGATGTGACGTCTTCGCCGGCGTCGGCGAAGGCCGGCGACGCCCCCGCAACGGCGCCAAGCATGACGACGGCCATCGCGGCCTTCTTGGCGCTCCTGGATATCTGCATGATTCTCCCCTTTGACGCAGCGACTCATCGGCTGCGATTGGCGGTCATCACGATGACGGCCTTCGGATATGACGCACCCATGGGTGGGGTGAACGCGAGGCAGGTCACGCCAAGCGGCTTCCGATACAGGACCCCTCATGGGAGCGAGAGGAAGGTCTCCCTCGCGACCAGTGCAAGATCATATGGCAAAGCCGACGGCGGGCAAGCGTATTTCCGGAAGGGCCCGCATCATCGCTCGGTGCGCTTCAATCGAGGAGGGAGGAATTCCCGTGATTCCTCAACTTCCTTGTGAAACAAGCAACTTGACCTGCCATCTATTAAGTTGATTAATGAACCTCTTTGCTCGGAAGGCGAGTTGAGATGCGGTGCGCGCGCGACCTCCTCGCCGTGTGGCATGTGTCACATGATGGTGATGCCCGGCGGACGGCCGAACCGGGAGGCAAGAGGCTTGTGCGAACGCGTCGTTGAGGCTTCCCGGTGCGAGCGCGCCCGGACCCCGGACCAGGCCGGCGCCCGGCGTTTCCGCCCCTGTGTCGAGACGTCTCGGCGATGCCGAAATCGATGTGTCCCGCGTCGCGGATTCGACCCCGCGCATGCGCTGTTTCGATCGGCTCGACTCCGCTTCGCGCATGAGGGCCATAAGAGCCCATCGAGATCCTTAGGTCCGGTTTGTCTTTGCGGCGCGACGCGAAGGCGTCAAAGGCGTGGTGGTGTAATCCTTTTGCCTGGTGATCACTTTGGCCTACCATCGGCACCGATCGCGAGGGGCTGACCTCCCTCGCGCAACGGGGGACGATTCACGGGGGCGTTGTTCCATGCTCACCGGAAGAGCCCGCCATCCGCGGGACAGGGGGCCGCCTCTGCCCCGCAGCGCCACCGCGACGTCGCACGGTGACGCGGCAACAGCTACCCGAGGGCACATCACGTGAGCAACTCCGACACCGGGCCCGCGCCCGGCCCCGTACTCCACATCCAGGATCTGAACCACTCGGTCCGGGACCGGGCCCTGTTCAAGGACCTGCGGCTCACTGTCGGCGCCGGAGAGTCGGTGGCGATCACGGGGCCGAGCGGTTCGGGCAAGAGCACGCTGCTCTCGTCGATCCTCGGCCTGATCAAGCCGCACGGCGGAAGCATCAGGGTGGCCGGTGCGGAAGTGACGGAGCTGCGGGGCAGGCGGATCGCCGAGCTGCGCAGCGAGACGATCGGCACGGTCTTCCAGTTCGGGGAGCTGCTGCCCGAACTCAGCCCGCTGGACAACGTGGCGCTGGCGGCGCTGTTGTCGCGTTCCGACCGGGCCGGCGGGTACCGCCGGGCGCAGGAACTGCTGGACGAGCTGCGCGTTCCGCGCGCTGAGACCACGGAGGAACTCTCCGGGGGCGAGCATCAGCGTACGGCCGTGGCCCGTGCGCTGATCAACTCGCCCGAACTGGTCCTGGCCGATGAGCCCACGGGCTCCCTGGACCCCGACGCCACTGCCCGCATCGCGGATCTGCTCTTCGATCTCCCCCGGCGGCGCAGGTGCGCACTGGTGCTGGTGACGCACGATGTCGAGGTCGCCGCACGAGCGGACCGGGTGCTGCGTCTCGAGGCCGGTCAGCTGGTTCCCGTCCGGGCGCGGGAGGTGGCGGAGGCGTGAGCGGAACCGGACGCGCCGGCTTGTCGCTTCGGCTGCTGCGCATAGGACGCGACGCGGGCCGGCGCTCGGACGCGGCCGGGACCAGGGTCGCGGCCCTCGCGCTTGCGGCTTTCACCGTCGCCCTGTGCCTGGGCCTGCTGTCGTTGGTGCACGCCTCCTACGTCGGCAAGGAACTGCGGCGTGACGCCAGGACCCCGGTCGGGCAGACGGAGCGGTCACGGGACGCCCGGGCCACGTTGTGGCTGGTCGGCTCGGACACGCTGAAGGGGCGGCGGAGTTTCAGCGTCGTCCACATCGCGCCGCATACGCCGGACGCCCCCCTTCCGCCGGGGGTGGACCACTGGCCGGGGCCGGGTGAGGCCGTTCTCTCCCCGGGCCTGCTGGAAGCCGGCGCCGCGGAGGGGATCGCCGGCCGTTACGGAAGGCTCTCGGGGACGATCGGGCAGGAAGGGCTGGACGACCCCGGGGAGTGGCTCGCCTACGTCCGGCCCGCGAAGGGCATGAAGGCCGAGGCGCCGATCGAGGTCGTGGTCGGTTTCGGGCCGGAGGCGGGCGTGCCGGCCGAAGGCCTGCAACCGGGAACGGGGCGCGACGACGACAAACCCGAGTGGATGTTCCAGGGTCTCGTCCTCGGCCTGCTGCTCGTACCGAGCCTCCTGCTCCTGTTCACCGCGCTCCGTGCCGGGGCGGACGGCCGTGACCGCAGGGGCGCCCTGGTCGACGCCCTGGGGGGACTGAGGCGCGACCGTGCCCTGATCGCGGTGGGAGAGGCGGTGCGACCGGTGGCATGGGGAGCCCTCGCGTCGATCCCGTTCTTCGCCATGGCCGCGCTCGTCGACGTCCGGGTCCCGTTCGTCGGCTACGTGACGTCATCCGCCGACGTGCGTCAGCACGGCTGGCCGGCACTGCTGTCTCCCGTGGTCGTCATGGTGACGGCGTCGGCCCTCGCCGTCATCGGCGATCAGTCGGCCGGCCGGGCCGAGGGGACCCGACCCGCCGGCGCGGGCAGGTCACGGCGGCAGCGGTACCTCGCGTTCCTCTGCCCGCCGGCGGTCCTGCTCGCCAGTCGCGGTCCGGAACTCGCCGGCGACGACACGCAGTACCGGGCGTGGATCAGCTGGATCGGCCTTGCCCTCGTCGTGCTCACCCTGCCGGCCGCGGTGGCGGTCGTCGTGGCCGGGCTCGGGGGACGCCTGGAGCGGATCGGGCGACAGCGGGGGTGGGCCGGTGCGCTGATCGCGGGCCGCCGCATCAGTCACCATCCGGCGGCCACGGCCCGCCTGGTCACCGGTGTGACGGTCGCGTTGATCGTCCTCGTGCAGGCCCTCGCCTGGCAGGCGATGTTCGGGACCTACCACGCCAAGATGGAGGAGGTCCTCAGCACCACCAACAGGAACGTGGCCGAGATCGGCCCCAGGGGGACGGTCTCCACCGGGGAGACCGCCGCCTACCTCGAGTTCCTTCCCGAGGACCATGTGCCCGTCGTCCTCGCGCCTCCCCGCACCGCCGGCGACGGCCCCATCACGATCAGCGGAGGATGCGCTGCTCTGGAGAGCCTGCTGCTGCCGTGTTCGCCCGCACCGGCCCGCGTCGACGTCGCCCTCGACCGGCGCCTGCAGCAGTTGCTCCACTGGAACACGGAGGGCGGCACCTATCTGAAGGTGGTCCGGGCCGACCACGCCGCGCTGGCCGAGTCGGCCGTGCGGGGCGCCAACACCCTGGCGGTGGTGAGGGCCGACGGCGGCGTCCCCGCCGTCGCGGCTCTCAAGGAAGCCTCCTACCGGGCCTACCCCCGCGGGGCCCAGGTCCGTTTCCCCGGGGAGGAGTGGCTGACGGACGGCGTCCCGGACCGGGACCAGGGCCGGTGGATCCGGCTCTTCGGGGTGCTGGGGACGGGAATCCTCGTGCTCGCCGTCGGCCTCAGCGGCAAAGCCGAGTTCCTGCGCCAGGGGCGGGCACTGGCGCCGCTGACCGTGTTGACCGGCGGACACCGCGTCTTTCGCAGCAGCGCGGCCTGGTCGATCGTCGCGCCGCTCGCGCTCGCCGCGCCGGCGGGGTGCGTCGTCGCCGCCTGGACCGCCCGGCCGGTCGCCCGGCCGGGAATGACCTACTACGTCCCCGGGGGCCTCATGGCGACCGCCGTCACCGTGGTGCTCGCCGTGTCCGTCGCGATGGGGATGTGGGCCGCTCGGACCGCCGGGCGGCAGGCACGCGGCTGGCGGGCTTAGCCGCCCCGCCTCCGGCTCGGCCCGGGCACCCGGTTCCGCCTCCGGGGGCCGACGGCCGAGGCGAGCCCGACGCGGGCGTTTCCGCGCGCGTCGGTGATCCGGCCGGTCCCCACCCCCGACGGCCGGGACCCTCTTCCCTCCCCACGCGGTCATCGGCCCGCCTCGGGCGCCCCACCGGACGCCCGAGGCCGGCTCCCGCCTTCCCAAGGACCCGAACGACTCCATGAACCACCGCATGACGATCCCGCGGCACCGCCTGCCCCTCTGGCCGGTACCACTGCTGTGGACCCTCGCCCTGGGCCTGTGGGGGCTGTCCCGGCAGCACAGCGTGTGGCGGGACGAAGCCGCGACCTGGCAGGTGGCCCGCCGGTCCGTCACCGACATCTGGCGCCTGCTGGGGGAGGTCGACGCCGTGCACGGCCTCTACTACCTGCTGATGCACGGGCTCTTCGAATGCTTCGGGCCGGGCACCACGACACTGCGCCTGCCCTCCGTGCTGGCCACGGCGGTGGCGGCGGCGTGTGTGACGGTCATCGGCTGCCGGCTGGCCGGTGGCTGGGCGGGCCTGGGAGGAGGGCTGGCGTTCGGTCTGCTTCCCGCCGTGCAGTTCCACCTCCAGGAGGGGCGCCCGTACGCACTGGTCTCGGCGGGAGCCGGCATCTCCACACTGCTGCTGGTCACCGTGTTGCAGGGACGCGACCGGAAAGCGCACTGGGTGGCCTACGGCGGCACGGTCCTGCTGTGCGCGCTGCTCAACTGGCTGTCGCTGCTGATCCTGCCCGCGCACGCGGCGACCCTGGCCTGGACGAGAGCCGGGCGCGGGACATGGATCCGCTGGGCGGCGGCCGTCGCGGCCGCCGTGGCGGCCGTCCTGCCGATGATCCTGTTCACCTCGACCCAGTCCCGGCAAGTGTCCTGGATCCCGCCGCTGACCTGGCACATGCTGATCGGACCGGCGATCGTGCTGGCCATCGGCGCTCTCGGGGCCCTCCTGGACCGGCCACGGGCAGGCCGGCTGTCGGCGGCAGCCGTCGCCCTGCCCCTGCTGGCGGTGCCGCAGATCGGCCTGATCGGCCTCTCCTTGGCCAAGCCGCTCTTCCTGGACCGGTACATCCTGTTCAGCATGCTGGGCCTGGCCCTGCTGATCGGCGCGGCACTGGGTGCGGTGGTACGGATGGTCGAGCCGCGGTTCCCTCGAGCGGCACCATGGCTGGTGCCGGCCGTGACCGCCGTGGCCGTGATCGCGCTGTGGCCGCACATGCTGGCCAAGCGGTCCCCCGCCAGTCGCGTGGACGACGTCCTGGCGGTGGCGGCGGACGTACGACAGCTCAAGAAGGACGGCGACGCGGTGGTCTTCGTCCCGGCGGCCCGCCGCGACACCGCGCTGGTTTCCCCCGCGGCCTTCGCGGGTCTGCGGGACGTCGCGCTGGCGGAGAGCCCTGTGGCGTCCGGGACGCTGAAGGGCGAGGAGGCGAGCCCGGAGCGCATACGGGCCGCGATGTCGGCGCAGCGGCGGATCGTGCTGATCACCGATGTGCCCGGGGTGGCCCGGCCGGTGTCGGCGGCAAGGGACCGGGCGAAGATCGCCGTCCTGGAGGAGTCCTTCACCGCGGTGGCGGACGAGCAGGTCCGCGGACGGCGGGTGACGGTGTACGAGCGGCTCCGACCGGGCCGGTAGGGCGTCGGGGATGCCGCGGGAAAGCCCGAGGGGCCCGGACCGAAGCGATTCGGTCCGGGCCCCTCGGGCGACGTACGAGCCGGGTTACGGGATCTGCGCCGCCCGCGCCTCACGGCTCTCGCGCCGGTTGTCACGGAAGGTGTTCACCCGGCGGGCCGTGGCGAACAGCGGGATCACCGCACCCATCACCAGCTGCAGTGCGCAGCCCGTCTGCAGCAGCAGCTGACCGCCCGGCGCGTCGAACGCCCACGCCGCCAGCAGCCCCATGCTGAGCACGATCCACGACAGCATCGCCACCGCGAGCCGCCCCCGCGGCTTCGGGTACTCCACGCGGCTCACCATCAGCCACGCCGTCCCGAGGATCGCCAGCAGCGTCGCCTCGAACGGCAGCTCGAGCAGCACGATCGACACGACCGTCAGCGCTCCGAACGGTGACGGCATCCCCTGGAACGTGCCGTCCTTGACCGTGACGCAGGAGAATCTCGCCAGCCTCAGCACCACCGCCAGCAGCACCACGATCGCGCCCACCGCCGCGACCCGCTCGTGCGCGTCCCTCGCGACCATGCCGTACACGAGCACGAAGTACGCGGGCGCCAGACCGAAGCTGATCAGGTCGGAGAGGTTGTCCAGCTCCGCGCCCATCGGCGACGACCGCAGCTTGCGGGCGACGAGGCCGTCGAACAGGTCGAAGACGGCCGCGCACAGCATGAGTATCACGGCCGTGGCCGCGCTGTTGCGGGCCATGCCCGAATCGTCACCCGAGAGGTGCGGGATCAGGATGCCGGTGGTGGTGAAGTACACCGCCATGAAGCCGCAGGTGGCGTTGCCGAGAGTGAGGGTGTCCGCTATCGACAGGCGGAGCGAGAGGGGCATCTCCTCCTCGTCGTCCGCATCGTCGGCCTCGGGCACCCAGCCGGCCTGTGTCTCCGGATCAACCACGGTCAATGCGAGTCACCCCCGCCACGGTCTTCTGGCCGACCTCGACGGCCACCTCCACGCCCTCGGGCAGGTAGACGTCGACGCGTGAGCCGAAGCGGATCAGACCGATGCGCTCGCCCTGCTCGACCTTGGTGCCCTGGGGCACGTAGGGGACGATGCGGCGGGCCACCGCGCCGGCGATCTGGATCATCTCGATGTCGCCGAGCTCGGTGTCGAAGTGCCACACGACGCGCTCGTTGTTCTCGCTCTCCTTGTTGAAGGCGGGAACGAAGCCACCGGGGATGTGCTCGACCGACGTCACCGTGCCGGACAGCGGGGCCCGGTTCACGTGGACGTTGAGCGGGCTCATGAAGATGGCGACGCGGGTACGGCCGTCCTTCCACGGCATGATGCTCTGCACCACACCGTCGGCGGGCGAGATGACCCTGCCCTGGGCGATCTCACGCTCGGGGTCGCGGAAGAACCACAGCATCCCCGCCGCCAGGGCGGTGGCGGGGACGGCGACGGCCTTGGCGGCACCCGAGCGGCGGGAGCGGAGCAGACTGACGGCTGCGGTGGCGACGGTCGGCAGAAGCCACGGCGATGCTCCGCGCGCGAGGCGTACGCCGGCGAGGCTGTCGCGGTGTGCAGAGGTTTGGCTGTGGGGCATGGATGACCTTCGTAGCGGATGATGCCGCGCACTTGCGGGGGACGGCGGCTTTCCGGCGATCGTAGCGGTTCCGAGCCGTAACTGGGTAAGCCAGTCAGCCGAGTCGGCGGCCGAAGAGTGCATACGGGGTGTGATCATCTTCTCCAAGAAAACACCCCGTATCCGGACATCTAGCCCTGGAATCGATACTCTTCGAGCAGTCGGCGGCCGATGATCATTTTCTGGATCTCGGCGGTGCCTTCACCGATCAGCAGCATCGGCGCCTCCCGGTAGAGGCGCTCGATCTCGTACTCCTTGGAGAAGCCGTAGCCGCCGTGGATCCGGAAGGCGTCCTCCACGACCTCCTTGCAGTATTCGGAGGCGAGGTACTTCGCCATCCCTGCCTCGAGGTCGTTTCGCTCCCCGGAGTCCTTTTTGCGCGCCGCGTTCACCATCATGGCATGCGCGGCCTCCACCTTGGTAGCCATCTCGGCCAGCTTGAACTGGATGGCCTGGTGCCGGGCGATCGGCTTGCCGAAAGTATGACGCTGCTGGGCGTACCGGACGCCGAGCTCGAAGGCACGCTGAGCGACCCCGCAACCACGCGCCGCCACATTGACGCGGCCCACCTCGACCCCGTCCATCATTTGGTAAAAACCTCGGCCGGTGGTCCCGCCGAGCACCCGATCGGCGGGAATCCGCAGGTCGTCCATGATGAGCTCGGTCGTGTCGACCCCCTTGTAGCCCATCTTGTCGATCTTGCCGGGGATGGTCAGGCCGGGGCGGACCTCGCCGAAGCCCGGTTCCTTCTCCACCAGGAAGGTGGTCATCGACCTGTGGGGCGCGGTGCCCTCGGGGTGTCCTTCGTCACTCCGCACCAGAACGGCCACCAGTGACGACGTGCCGCCGTTCGTCAGCCACATCTTCTGGCCGTTCAGGACGTACTCCTCGCCGTCCTTCACCGCCTTCGACGTGATCGCCGACACATCGGAGCCGAGGCCCGGCTCCGACATCGAGAAGGCGCCCCGGACGTCGCCGGCCGCCATCCTCGGCAGGAAGTGGTCCTTCTGCTCCTGCGTGCCGTGCTGCTTGAGCATGTACGCCACGATGAAGTGCGTGTTGATGATGCCGGAGACCGACATCCAGCCGCGGGCGATCTCCTCCACGCACAGGGCGTAGGTCAGGAGCGACTCGCCCAGACCTCCGTACTCCTCGGGGATCATCAGGCCGAAGAGACCGAGTTCCCTGAGGCCGTCGACGATCTGCTGCGGGTACTCGTCGCGGTGCTCCAGCTCGGTGGCGACCGGGATGATCTCCTTGTCCACGAAGTCGCGGACGGTGGAGAGGATCTCCTGCTGGACGTCGGTCAGACCGGCGGTCCGGGCGAGACGGGCCATCGCTTACTTCCCCTGTTCCTTCAGCTCGGGGCGGCCGGGCTGCTCGCCGCCGCGCTCCTTGACGTACGTCTCGGTCGGCACCATCACCTTGCGGCGGAACACGCAGACCAGGGTCCCGTCCTGCTTGTAGCCCCTGGTCTCGACGTGGACGATCCCGCGGTCGTTCTTCGACTTCGACGGCCACTTGTCGAGCACGGTCGTCTGGCCGTAGACCGTGTCGCCGTGGAAGGTCGGCGCCACGTGCCTGAGCGACTCGATCTCCAGGTTGGCGATCGCCTTGCCGGAGACGTCCGGCACCGACATGCCGAGAAGGAGCGAGTAGACGTAGTTGCCCACCACCACGTTCCTGCCGAAGTCCGTCGTCCTCTCGGCGTAGTTGCTGTCCATGTGGAGCGGGTGGTGGTTCATCGTGAGGAGACAGAACAGGTGGTCGTCGTACTCGGTGACCGTCTTGCCCGGCCAGTGCTTGTACACCGCCCCGACCTCGAACTCCTCGTAGGTGCGTCCGAACTGCATGGCGCTCAGCCCTCCGGGATCTCGAACTTGCTGGTGCGCCGCATGCCGGCGGCGCGTCCCTTGCCCGAGACGACCAGCGCCATCTTGCGGCTGGCCTCGTCGATCATCTCGTCGCCGAGCATCGCGGAGCCCTTCTTGCCGCCCGCCTCGGAGGTGTAGTAGTCGTACGCGTCCAGGATCAGCTCGGCGTGGTCGTAGTCCTCCTGCGAGGGCGAGAAGATCTCGTTGGACGCCTCGACCTGGCCCGGGTGCAGCACCCACTTGCCGTCGAAGCCGAGGGCGGCGGCGCGCCGCGCGACCTCGCGGTAGCCGTCCACGTTGCGGATCTGCAGGTAGGGGCCGTCGATCGCCTGGAGGTCGTTGGCGCGGGCGGCCATCAGGATCTTCATCAGGATGTAGTGGTAGGCGTCCGCCGGGTAGCCGGGCGGCTGCTCGCCCACGACCAGCGACTTCATGTTGATGGACGCCATGAAGTCGGCCGGGCCGAAGATGATGGTCTCGACGCGCGGGGAGGCCTGCGCGATCTCGTTGACGTTGTTCAGGCCGCGGGCGTTCTCGATCTGCGCCTCGATGCCGATCCGGCCGACCTCGAAGCCCATGGTCTTCTCGATCTGGGTCAGCAGCAGGTCCAGCGCCACGATCTGCTGGGCGTCCTGGACCTTCGGCAGCATGATGCAGTCGAGGTTCGGGCCGGCGCCCTCGACGACCGTCACGACGTCCCGGTACGTCCACTCGGTGGTCCAGTCGTTGACGCGCACGACGCGGGTCTTGCCGGTCCAGTCGCCCTCGTTGAGGAACTTCACGATGGTGTGCCGCGCCTCGGGCTTGGCGAGCGGCGCGCAGGCGTCCTCCAGGTCCAGGAAGACCTGGTCCGCCGGGAGGCCCTGCGCCTTCTCCAGGAAGCGCGGGTTGCTTCCCGGGACCGCCAGGCAGGAGCGGCGGGGGCGAAGGCGGTTGACGGTCGTCATGCGGGGACCTCCAGGGGGTCGAGCTTGTTCGCTGTGCGGATCTCGTCGACGATGCGGCCGATGATCCCGGTGATGTCGAAGTCCTTCGGGGTGAAGACCGCGGCCACTCCGGCGGCCCGCAGCTGTTCGGCGTCACCGCTGGGGATGATGCCACCGGCGATCACCGGTATATCCGTGGCACCGGCCACACGGAGCCGTTCGAGCACGTCCGGCACCAGCTGGGCGTGCGAGCCGGAGAGGACGGACAGGCCCACCGCGTGCACGTCCTCGGCGAGAGCGGCGTCCACGATCTGCTCCGGGGTGAGCCGGATGCCCTGGTAGACCACCTCGAACCCGGCGTCGCGGGCCCGCACGGCGATCTGCTCGGCGCCGTTGGAATGCCCGTCCAGGCCCGGCTTGCCGACCAGGAAGCGCAGCTTGCCGACGCCGAGGTCCCCGGCCGTCCGTTCCACCTTGCGGCGGACCTCCGACAGGGCCGAGCCCTCCTCGGCGGCGACCGCCACCGGGGCGGAGGAGACGCCGGTCGGCGCCCGGAACTCGCCGAACACCTCGCGCAGCGCCCCGGCCCACTCGCCGGTCGTGACGCCGGCGCGGGCGCACTCCAGGGTGGCCTCCATGAGGTTGTCGGTGCCCTTCGCGGCCTCCTTCAGCTTCTCCAGCGCCTTGCAGGGGCGCGGGTGGTTGAAGGGCGGCTGGTAGCGGGTGTCGCGCCAGTTCCGCAGCGAGGCGACGACCCGGGCCTCCACCGCGGGGTCGACCGTCTGGATCGCGGTGTCCAGGTCGGCGGTCAGCGGGTTGGGCTCGGTGCCCTCGAAGGCGTTGACACCGATGATCTTCTCCTCGCCCGACTCGATCCGGGCCCGCCGCTCGGCGTGCGAGGCGACCAGCTGCGACTTGAGGTAGCCGGACTCGACGGCGGCCAGCGCGCCGCCCATCTCCTGGATCCGCTCGATCTCCGCCGTCGCCTCAGCGACCAGTTCCTCGACCTTCGCCTCGATCACCTTCGACCCCTCGAAGATGTCGTCGTACTCCAGCAGGTCGCTCTCGTACGCCAGGACCTGCTGGATGCGCAGCGACCACTGCTGGTCCCAGGGGCGGGGCAGGCCCAGGGCCTCGTTCCAGGCCGGCAGCTGCACGGCACGCGCGCGGGCGTCCTTGGAGAGGGTGACGGCCAGCATCTCCAGCACGATCCGCTGGACGTTGTTCTCCGGCTGCGCCTCGGTCAGCCCGAGGGAGTTGACCTGGACGCCGTAGCGGAAGCGGCGGTGCCGGGGGTCCTCGATGCCGTACCGCTCGCGGGTGACCCGGTCCCAGATGCGGCCGAAGGCGCGCATCTTGCACATCTCCTCGACGAAGCGGACTCCCGCGTTGACGAAGAAGGAGATGCGGCCGACCACGTCGCCCATGCGCTCCTGCGGCACCTGGCCGCTGTCGCGCACCGCGTCGAGCACGGCGACCGCGGTGGACATCGCGTACGCGATCTCCTGCACCGGCGTGGCCCCGGCCTCCTGCAGGTGGTAGCTGCAGATGTTGATCGGGTTCCACTTCGGGATGCGGGAGACCGTGTACGCGATCATGTCCGTCGTGAGGCGGAGCGACGGGCCCGGCGGGAAGACGTGCGTCCCCCGGGACAGGTACTCCTTCACGATGTCGTTCTGGGTCGTGCCCTGGAGCCGGGTGATGTCCGCGCCCTGCTCCTCGGCGACGACCTGGTAGAGCGCCAGCAGCCACATGGCGGTGGCGTTGATCGTCATCGAGGTGTTCATCTGCTCCAGGGGGATGTCCTGGAACAGCCGGCGCATGTCACCGAGGTGCGCGACCGGCACGCCGACCCGGCCGACCTCGCCGCGGGCGAGGACGTGGTCGGAGTCGTACCCGGTCTGGGTCGGCAGGTCGAACGCGACCGACAGACCGGTCTGGCCCTTGGCGAGGTTGCGCCGGTACAGCTCGTTGGACGCCTCGGCCGTGGAGTGGCCGGCGTAGGTCCGCATGAGCCACGGACGGTCCTTCTGACGCTCTGTCATCGAACTGCCCTCAGATGTTCCGGAAGCGGTTGATGGCGTCGATGTGCTGCGCGCGCTTCTCGCGGTCGCGCACGCCCAGGCCCTCCTCGGGCGCCATGCACAGCACGCCGACCTTGCCCTGGTGCGCGTTGCGGTGCACGTCGTGGGCGGCCTGGCCGGTGTCCTCCAGGGGGTACACCTTCGACAGGGTCGGGTGGATCCTGCCCTTCGCGATCAGCCGGTTGGCCTCCCAGGCCTCGCGGTAGTTGGCGAAGTGCGAGCCGATGATGCGCTTCAGGGACATCCACAGGTAGCGGTTGTCGTACTCGTGCATATAGCCCGAGGTCGACGCGCAGGTGGTGATGGTGCCGCCCTTGCGGGTGACGAAGACCGAGGCGCCGAAGGTCTCGCGGCCGGGGTGCTCGAAGACGATGTCGATGTCCTCGCCGCCGGTGAGCTCGCGGATGCGCTTGCCGAAGCGCTTCCACTCCTTCGGGTCCTGGGTGTTCTCGTCCTTCCAGAACCGGTAGCCCTCGGCGTTGCGGTCGATGATCGCCTCGGCCCCCATCGACCGGCAGATGTCCGCCTTCTGGTCGCTGGAGACGACGCAGATCGGGTTGGCGCCGCCGGCCAGCGCGAACTGGGTGGCGTAGGAGCCGAGTCCGCCGCTCGCGCCCCAGATGAGGACGTTGTCGCCCTGCTTCATGCCGGCGCCGTTGCGGGACACCAGCTGCCGGTAGGCGGTGGAGTTGACCAGGCCCGGCGCGGCGGCCTCCTCCCAGCTGAGGTGGTCCGGCTTCGGCATCAGCTGGTTGGACTTCACCAGTGCGAGCTCCGCCAGGCCGCCGAAGTTGGTCTCGAAGCCCCAGATGCGCTGCTCGGGGTCGAGCATCGTGTCGTTGTGGCCGTCGGACGACTCCAGCTCGACGGAGAGGCAGTGGGCGACGACCTCGTCGCCGGGCCGCCAGGCGTTGACGCCGGGGCCGGTGCGCAGCACCACGCCCGCGAGGTCGGAGCCGATGATGTGGTACGGCAGGTCGTGGCGCTTGGTGAGCTCGCTGAGCCTGCCGTAGCGCTCCAGGAAGCCGAACGTCGACAGCGGCTCGAAGATCGAGGTCCACACCGAGTTGTAGTTGACCGAGGAGGCCATGACGGCCACCAGGGCCTCGCCCGGGCCCAGTTCGGGCACCGGCACGTCGTCGAGGTGGATCGACTTGCGGGGGTCCTTGTCGCGGGTCTCGAGGCCCGCGAACATCTCCGTCTCGTCCTTGTGCACGGTGATCGCGCGGTACGACTCGGGGAGCGGCAGGGCGGCGAAGTCCTCCGACGTGGAGTCGGGCGACTGGATCGCGGCCAGGATGTCCTTCACGGTCACGGTGTTGCCTCCGGCGGTGAGCGCCCTGAGGGAGGGGCGCTGAGGGGTACGTCGGTGTGCTGCTGAGGGGTCGGGGGATGCCGTCGGTCCGGCGGTGGTGCTTCGGCGGCGCTTGGTGTGCGCGGGAGGTTGCCTGTGACGCAGGCGTCCGGGCGTGCGGGCGGCGGGCCCGCCGGGACTCGCCCGGACACCTTCAACGTATGGCACGCCGTGTCATCCGGCAAGGCACTGCGTGCCAGAACCTTGGCTCAGGTGAAATCTTTACCCATCAGATGAGCGATGATCGATCGAAACGGCCCGGAGACAGGTGGGAAAAGCGCCCCTGACATGGCAAAACGGCCACCCGGTGGGGTGGCCGTCATCACAGCGGCGAGCAGGCTGTTCCGTGCTCCTCGGCGGCGGTTCAGCGCTCCTTGAGCGCCTGCTCGATGGTCCGCATCACCTCGTCCAGCGGGGCGTCCACGTGGGCGACCGTCACCAGGACCTCGCCGTGCGCGGACGCCGTGGCGGCCGGCGGCTTCGGCGGCGCGGTGCGCCGGCCCGCCATGATCCCGCTGCCGAAGGTCTTGCGGACGATCGCGAAGGCGTGGTCCAGCTCGGCCTCCACGTCGCCCTGCCCGTCGGCCCGCAGCCAGCGCCGCAGCACGTGGTTGTGCGCGGTGACCACGGCGGACGCGGCGACCTCCGCCAGCAGCGGGTCGTCGCCCGCGTCGTCGTCGTGCGCGTGCTCGTCGAAGTGACCGAGCAGATAGCGGGTGAACAGGCGCTCGTACCGCGCCACCGACGCGATCTCCGCCTCGCGCAGGGTGGGCACCTCGCGCGTCAGCTGGTAGCGGGCGACGGAGATCTCCGGCCGCGCCGCGTACATCCTCATGACCTCCTTGATGCCGCGGCACACCGTGTCGAGCGGATGCTCGTGCGCGGGGGCGGCGTTGAGCACCGCCTCGGCGCGCACCAGGGTGTCGTCGTGGTCGGGGAAGATCGCCTCCTCCTTGGAGCGGAAGTGGCGGAAGAAGGTGCGGCGGGCGACCCCGGCGGCGGCCGCGATCTCGTCGACGGTGGTCGCCTCGTACCCCTTGGTCGCGAACAGCTCCATCGCGGCGGCCGCCAGTTCCCGGCGCATTTTGAGCCGCTGGGCGGCGGCACGGGAGCCTGCGGAGCTTTCCGGCGGCTCGGTCGTGGCGGGTGTACGTGCGGACTTGGCGGGCTGGGACATGCCCTGAACGTACTGCATGTGCGCAGCTCGGTGCGCGTGACCGGAGGCTCCCCCGCCCCCACCGGGCGGGGGAGGGGCGCCGCGGGCCGGTGGCGGGAACCGGTCGGGGTCCAGCAGTCCGCCCCACTTCGCGCCGTCCTCGAACCGGTCGCCGGGACGCCGCTCAGCGCTTGGCATATTCGCGGAAGCCGCGGCCGGTCTTGCGGCCGAGGCAGCCCGCGGCCACCAGGTGCTCCAGCAGCGGCGCCGGTGCGAGCCCCGGGTCGCGGAACTCGCGGTGCAGCACCTTCTCGATGGCGAGCGAGACGTCCAGGCCGACGACGTCGAGCAGTTCGAACGGGCCCATCGGGTAGCCGCCGCCCAGCCTCATCGCGGCGTCGATGTCGTCGAGGGACGCGTAGTGCTCCTGCACCATCTTGATCGCGTTGTTGAGGTACGGGAACAGCAGCGCGTTCACGATGAACCCGGCCCGGTCGCCGCAGTCCACGGCGTGCTTGCGGATCGTGCCGCAGACCTCGCGCACGGTGGCGTGCACGTCGTCGGCGGTCAGCACCGTGCGCACCACCTCGACCAGTTTCATGGCCGGCGCGGGGTTGAAGAAGTGCATGCCGATCACGTCCTGCGGGCGCGAGGTGGCACGGGCGCAGGCGACGACCGGGAGGGAGGAGGTGGTGGTGGCGAGGACCGCGCCCGGCTTGCAGACCTTGTCCAGCGTCGCGAACAGCTGCCGCTTGACCTCCAGGTCCTCGGCCACCGCCTCGACCGCGAGATCGACGTCGGCGAAGTCGTCGTACGTGCCCGTCGGCCGCACCCGCTCCAGGGCCTGGGCGGCGGCCTCGGCGGTCATCCGGCCCTTGTCGACCGAGCGCGCCAGGTTCTTCCCGATCCGGGCCTTGGCGCTCTGCGCCTTCTCCGCGCTGCGGGCGGCCAGGACCACCTCGTAGCCCGCCTTGGCGAAGACCTCGGCGATGCCGGAGGCCATGGTGCCGGAGCCCGCGACGCCCACCGAGCGCACCGTACGGCCGGGGGTCGCGAAGACGTCTCCGAGCGGGGTGAGGGCGTCGCGCACGACGGTTTTGCCGCCGGGCGCCTCGTACGTGTAGAAACCGCGCCCCGCCTTGCGGCCCGTCAGGCCCGCCTCGCTGAGCTGCTTGAGGATCGGGGCCGGGGCGTGCAGCCGGTCACGGGACTCGGCGTACATGGCCTCCAGCACCGTGCGCGCCGTGTCCACGCCGATCAGGTCGAGCAGCGCCAGCGGGCCCATGGGCAGCCCGCAGCCCAGCCGCATCGCGGCGTCGATGTCCTCGCGGGAGGCGTAGTGGGCCTCGTACATCGCGGCGGCCTGGTTGAGGTAGCCGAACAGCAGCCCGTCGGCGACGAATCCGGGCCGGTCGCCGACCGCCACCGGCTCCTTGCCCAGGTCCAGCGCGAGATCGGTGACCGCGGTGACCGCCGCGGGGGCGGTCAGCACGCAGGAGACGACCTCCACCAGCCTCATCGCCGGCGCCGGGTTGAAGAAGTGCATGCCCAGCACCCGCTCGGGGCGGGCCGAGTCGGCGGCGAGACGTGTGACGGACAGGGCGTTGGTACCGGTCGCCAGAAGGGTGTCCGGCCGCACGATCCCGTCGAGTTCACGGAGGATCTGCTGCTTGATCTCGTACGACTCCGGCGCCACCTCGATCACCAGGTCGGCGTCGGCCGCCGCCGTGAGGTCGGTGGAGGTGGTCACGCGGGCGAGGAGGTCCGCGCGCCGCTCCTCGGTCAGCCGGCCGCGCTCCACGGCGCGGGCGGTGGAGGCCTCCAGGGCGGCGACGCACCGGGCGGCCTGGGCCTCGCTGACGTCGATGCCGATGACGTCGCGGCCGGCGCCGGCCAGGACCTCGGCGATGCCGGTGCCCATCGTGCCGAGGCCGACCACGGCGACGGTCCGGAGCGGGGACAGAGGGGTGTCGGAGAGGGGAGCGGCCATCGCGGGACTCCAGGAATGAGGGTGACGACGGGAAACGCGCCCCGGTGCGCCGAAGGGCGCACCGGGTGCGTACGGGGTGCGGGTGTGGTCCGGGCTGCGAGCGCACACGCCCGGTGCCGTCGGTGAACGACGGCCTGTCCGGCCGGCCCTGTCCCGGGGCCGAGCCGTACCGCGGTACACGGGGTACCGAACCGACTGCCCCTCAGGGCGGCCGCGTCACCAGACCGCCATGAGGAGGATCGCGAGCGGGTAACTCGCTCATCCGAGCTTAACTCGCGGGTAACGAGCGCACCAGCCCCCGGTTTTGTGAGGTACGTCCCGAGCGGCCCCGCACACCCCCTAACCTCTGCACCATGGACGAAGAGTTGCGAGCGCTCACGGAGCGCTTACGGGCGGAGTCGGGCGGATCGACGGCGTACGACCGTCTCCTGGCCACGGACGACCTCGACACCCTGGCCGACGTCCTCACCGAAGCCGGGCAGCCGCTGTGGGCGCGGGAACTGGCCGCGTTCCGGCTGGGGGCGGCGGGGGACCGGCGGGCCTTCGAGACGCTGGTGCTGCTCCTCAACCACCGCGACCCGCCGCGCTGCGCCGCCGCCGCCCACGCCCTCGCCCGCCTCGGCGACCCGCGCACCGCCCGCGCCGCCGCCGCCCTCGCCACCAACGAACTCCGCGTCGCCTACGCCCTGCACCCCGTCCGCCTGCTGACCGCGCTGCGCGCCCCCGAGGCGGTCCCCGCCCTGATCACCACCTTGCGGCGGCGGCTGCGCCCCCACGACCCGTACCGCCGGGTCGCGCTGGCCTGCGTGGAGGGGCTGGGCGAACTCGGCGACCCGCGCGCCGAGCCCGTGCTCAACGACGCCCTCGCCCATCCGGCACTGGCCGAGGCGGCCGTGCACGCGCTGGCCCGGATCCCCCGGCCGCGCTAGAGGGTGTCAGCCGGTGAGCTCCCGCGCGTACCGCACCTCGGGCACCACCACGCCGTCCACCTCGAGGGGCTCCCCCGCCCCGTCCGCGCCGAACCCCGCCCGCCCGTGGAAACGGCGGGCGCGGATGTCGCCCTCGAGGACCCACAGGTACACGCGCTCGTGACCGGCGTCGGCGCAGCGGCGTCCGTCCCACGCCCCGGCCGATGCGCTCGGGCGGCGGGCACAGCGCGTCCAATCCGGCGTCCCCGGTGCGCACGTCGCCGTCCCGGTACGGGCCGAACGCGGCCCACCCGGCGAGCTCGTCGCCGTCGGCCTCGGCGACGAGGTTCACCGCACCGCCGTCGCCGTGCCGCGGACGGGTACGGCGCCGCCCGGCGTCCGCCGTGATGTCGAGGCCGCCGGGACACGGCTGCGGGACGAGCCCCCGGCAGGCGTGCCGCCGGCCCCGTACGCGGATCCCCGCCACACCGTCGCAGTCGTCCGCGGTCATCGGCCGCAGCAGGGATCCGCTCGTGTGCTCCTCATGGACCACGGCTGCGGCAGTCCGCTCCCGACGGCGGGTCGGGTGCTCAGCTCCGGAAGCCGAGCAGGCCGTGCAGCGTCGAACCGCGTGACGACGTCGGCGCCGCCTTCGACGTCAGCGGCTCGGGGGCGGGCAGCGCCGCGCACACCGCGTCGGCCTCGCCGCCGCCCCCGCGCGGCACGGTCCCGTCCGCCAGATAGACCGTCAGATGCCGGTCCAGGCAGACGTTCCCGCTCAGCGTGACGCCGTGGTTGCCGCCGCCCGACTCGACCACCAGGCTGGAGCGGGCCAGCAGCCGGTGGACGGTGACACCGCCCTGGTAGGGGGTCGCCGCGTCGTGCGTCGCCTGGAACAGCAGCACCGGCGGCAGCTCGTCGTTGCGGACGCGCTCCGGCCGCAGCGACCCGGTCGGCCAGAACGCGCACGGCGCGTTGTACCAGGCGTTGTTCCAGGCCAGGAAGGGCGCCCGCTCGTACACCTCCCAGGTGTCCTTGCGCCACTGCCGCCAGTCACGCGGCCAGGCGGCGTCCCGGCACTGCACCGCGGTGTAGACGCTGTAGCCGTTGTCGGCGGCGGCGTCGCCCGCGCCGAAGTTCTCGTACGCCTCGATCAGCGGCTCGGCGTCCCGCCCGTTCACGTACGCCGAGAACGCCTCCGCGAGGTAGGGCCAGTAGCCGTCGTAGTAGCCGCCCGGGAGATAGGTGTCCTCCAGTTCGGCGGCGCCCACCTTCCCGCCGGCCGGATCCCTCTTCAGCGCCGCGCGCATCGCGTACCACGTGGCCTCGACCTTCTCCGGGTCGGTGCCCAGCCCGTACGCCCGGTCGTGCTCGGCGACCCAGGCCATGAA
This sequence comes from Streptomyces caelestis, assembly GCF_001279005.1. Lineage (GTDB taxonomy): Bacteria > Actinomycetota > Actinomycetes > Streptomycetales > Streptomycetaceae > Streptomyces > Streptomyces heliomycini. The sequence goes on along the minus strand of NZ_LGCN01000096.1, from coordinate 83,220 downwards.
GGCGCGGTGGCGGTCGTTGAAGGCGTGGTCCTGGTCGAGGTTGGCGTCGTACCAGACCCCGGTGGGGTCGACGACCGAGTCCAGGACCAGGCGCCGCACCCGCTCCGGGAACAGCTTGGCGTAGACGGCGCCCAGGTAGGTGCCGTAGGAGAACCCGAAGTAGTTGAGCTTCTCCGCGCCCAGCGCCCGCCGGATCACGTCCAGGTCGCGCACCGTGCTGTCCGTGTCGATGTACGGCAGCAGATCGGCGTGCTCGCGCCCGCAGGCCGCGGCGAACGACCGCACGCGCGCGAGGTTCGCCCGTTCGACCTCGGGCGAGGTCGGCACCGGGTCCGGGCGCACCGGGCCGAAGTGGCCCGGTGCGCAGTCCAGCGCCGGCTCGCTCGCGCCCACCCCGCGCGGGTCGAAGCCGATGACGTCGTACTGGGCGGCCACCCGCTTCGGCAGCGCCGCCGCGACGAACCCGGCGAGCGTCAGACCGCTGCCGCCGGGGCCGCCCGGGTTCACCAGCAGGGGGCCCTGGTACCGCTTTGCGGTGTGCGGGACGCGGGACATCGCGAGCGTGATCTTCCGCCCGGCGGGGTCGGTGTGGTCGAGCGGCGCCTCGACGGACGCGCACTGCAGCGTCGGGTAGTCGTCGGTGCCGCACTCCTTCCACACGGGCCTCGCGGTGTGCGGGGTCTTCGCGGCGCGCGGGGAGCCGGCCTCGGCGGGCGCGGCCGTGAGGCCTGCGGCCAGGACGACGGCGGCACCGCACAGCACGGCTGCGCGTTTTCTCATGGTGGGGTCCTCCCGGGACGGAGGTGCGGCGGACCGCGGGGCTCGCGGTTCACGCGGCATCGTCCCGATGCGGGGCCCCATCCGAACGTGTTCCGCTGATTCTTGACCCGATCGGGTCGCCGGATGCGCTCGAACGCTCCTCGAGGAGCGTCAGTCGGTTCGGCCCGAACGCCGGGGACCCGGCCGGCCCGGCGGGCCCGACGGCGCGGACCCGGCGGGGCGTCCCCGTCCCGGTGGGGCCGAGGCCGTACTCCTCGGCCGGCTCGTGCACCCGGCGGGTGCTGCGGCGCCGGTACCCCTTCGGGGCGTAGGCGCCGTCCGCGTACAGCCGCTCGTGGCGGGTCACCGGATACGGATGGCGCCGCTCGAGCCGGGAACGCCGCGGAGTTCCGGGATGTCGAAGGTGCGGGTCGTGACCGCCCCCGCGTCGAACGGCGCGGTGTCGGCCCGGCTGTGTGCGGAGCCCGGTGAGAGGTTCTCCCGGCGCATGACGCCTCCTCGGTGTCGCTGCGCCACAGAAGGGAACACGTGTTCCCTTGATCGGGTGAACGACATCTTCGGTCACCCTCCCGGTCACATCCGAAGCCCCGATTTGGGCGGCCGGGCACGGGGGTGATTGGCTTGCCCCGACCCTGAGAACCCATGCCCTGGAGGTAAGCGATGGCGCAGGTCGAAGCCACTACGGAGCGGATCGTCGCGGCGGACGCGGAAACGGTGTTCGACGCCCTCGCCGACTACAGCGGCACCCGCGCGAAAGTGCTGCCCGAGCAGTACAGCGAGTACGAGGTCCGCGAGGGCGGCGACGGCGAGGGCACCCTCGTGCACTGGAAGCTCCAGGCCACCAGCAAGCGCGTCCGCGACTGCCTCCTGGAGGTCACCGAGCCGACCGACGGCGAACTGGTCGAGAAGGACCGCAACTCCTCCATGGTCACCACCTGGCGGGTCACCCCGGCCGGTGACGGCCGCTCCCGCGTCGTCGTGACCACCGTCTGGGACGGCGCCGGCGGCATCGGCGGCTTCTTCGAGAGGACCTTCGCGCCCAAGGGCCTCGCCCGCATCCACGACGCCCTGCTGGCCAGGCTGGCCACGGAGGTCGAGAAGTGAGGGGCGGCAACCTCGCGTAAAGCCAACGGAGTTGGCTCCTCACCGTTTCGAGTGATCTCGTCACGACCCTTCCCTGTCCCGTAACTCACCGTGCTTGCCCGTAGTTGTCGCTTTCACGCGGGAACGGTCCGGCGGTGCGACGAGGGGAGCGGCACGTGGGCGGGATCACTCTGACGCAGGACGAGCCGGCCACGGCACCGCCCGCCGGGGGGCCTCCGCCCCCGGCGCCGGTCGTCGAGCCGGGCCTGAGCCCGCGCCGGGTCCGGCTGGTCTTCCTCGCGCTGATGATGGCGCTGCTGCTCGCCGCCCTGGAGCAGATGATCGTCGCCACCGCGCTCCCCCGGATCGTCGGCGAGCTGCACGGCCTGGACCGGATGTCCTGGGCGATCACCGCCTACCTGCTCACCGCCACCGTCGGACTGCCGGTCTACGGAAAGCTCGGCGACCTGCTCGGCCGCAAGGGCGTCTTCCAGTTCGCGATCCTCGTGTTCGTCGTCGGCTCCGCGCTGGCGGGCCGCGCGTCGACCATGGACCAGCTGATCGCCTACCGCGCGGTGCAGGGCGTCGGCGCGGGCGGCCTGATGATCGGCGTCCAGGCGATCATCGCGGACATCGTGCCCGCGCGCCGGCGCGGCCGGTACATGGGCCTGATCGGCGCCGCCTTCGGCCTCGCGTCCGTCGCCGGGCCGCTGCTCGGCGGTTACTTCACCGATCACCTCTCGTGGCGCTGGTGCTTCTACGTCAACGTGCCGTTCGGCCTCGTCACCATGGTCGTCGTCGCCCTGGTGCTCAGACTCCCCAAGCCGGCCGCCCGGGGCCGCTTCGACGTCCTCGGCGCCCTGCTGCTGGCCGCCGCCTCCACCTGCCTGGTGCTGCTGACCAGTTGGGGCGGCACCTCGTACGCCTGGGACTCCCGCGTCGTCCTGGGGCTCGGCGCGTGCGCCGTCGCGGCCGGCGCCCTCTTCCTCGTCGTCGAGCGCCTCGCCGCCGAACCCCTCGTCCCGCTGCGGCTGTTCCGGGACTCCGTCTTCAACGTCACCGGCCTGGTGGGCCTGGTGACCGGCGTCGCCCTGTTCGGCGCCGCCGGCTACCTGCCGACGTACCTGCAGATGGTCGACGGGGTCTCCGCCACCGAATCCGGGCTGCTGATGCTGCCCATGACGGGCGGGATCGTCGGCGCCTCGATCGTCTCCGGACACCTCGTCAGCCGCTCCGGCCGCTACCGGTGGCACCCCGTCGTCGGCACCGCCCTCTCCGTCGTCGGGATGTGGCTGCTGTCCCGTCTGGAGACCGGCACCCCCCGGCTGCACTACGGCATCTGGACGGCCGTCCTCGGCGCCGGCGTCGGCATGGTGATGCCGGTGCTGATCCTCGCCGTGCAGAACTCCGTGCGCCCCGCCGACCTCGGCACCGCCACCAGCGCCCACACCTACTTCCGGCAGATCGGCGGCAGCGTCGGCGCCGCCGTCTTCGGCACCCTCTTCGCGGGCCGGCTCACCGACGCGCTCGAAGGCCGCCTGCCCGCCGGCGCGGGAACCCCGCCCGACGCCGAGTCGATCACCCCCGAGCTGGTGCACGCGCTGCCGCCCGAGCTGCGCGACGCCTACGTGCAGGCCTACGCCGACGCCATGCCGCGCATCTTCCTCTACCTGGTGCCGGTGCTCGTCCTCGGCCTGTTCATCGCCTTCTTCCTCAAGGAGAGACCACTGGTGTCCCACCACGCCCCCACCGCCGACCCGGTGCAGGAAGCACCCGGCTCCACCGCACGCGTGCCGTACGCCCGTTCGGCCCACACCGGCGGCGTCCCCGTCTGCGGGACCGTGCAGCACCCCGACGGAACCGTCGTACCGCGCGCGGCGCTCACCCTCATCGACGTCTGCGGACAGCAGACCGGACGGGGTGCGAGCGGCGAGGACGGGCGGTACGCGCTGGCCACCCCCGGCCCGGGCTCGTACGTCCTGATCGCCGCCGCGGGCGGTCACCAGCCGCAGGCGGTCTCGGTGACCGTCGGCGAGCGGCCCGTCGAACTCGACGTCGTCCTCGGCGGCGCGGGCCGGCTGGCCGGCAGTGTCGTCACCGCCGACGGCACACCGGTGCGGGACGCGGCCGTCACGCTCACCAACGTCCACGGGGAGGTCGTCGCGAGCACCCGCAGCGGCCGGGAGGGCGGCTATGTCATCAGTGAGCTGGTGGCGGGCGAGTACACGCTCGCCGCGAGCGCGCCCGCCTTCCGCCCGGCCGCCCTCCCCGTCACCGTCCAGGCCGCCCGCGAGACCCGCCAGGACGTCGAGCTGGCCGGCGGCGCGGTGCTGCGCGGCACGGTGCGGGCCGGCGGCGGGCGGCCGGTCGAGGAGGCGCGCGTGACCCTGCTGGACGCGGCGGGCAACGTCGTCGACACCCTCACCACCGGACCCGACGGCACCTTCCGGTTCGTCGACCTGGCGTCGGGCGAGTACACCGTCATCGCCGCCGGTTACCCGCCGGTCGCGACCGTGCTCCAGGTGGCCGGCGGAGGGCGCACGGAACGCGACCTCCAGCTGGGACACGAGGACTGAAACGGCCGTCCCCGCGGTGGCGCACATCGCGCCCGACCGCGGCCGTACGGTGGCGACGGCGGTACGGATCGCGCACAGCCGGGGGAGAGGGGGCCGGGGTGCGCCCGCGTCCCCTCTCAGTCGCGGCCGCGGGCGCGGACGAAGCGCGCCGGCCCCTCGGACAGGCCGATCAGGGGCGCGGGGTAGCCGAGGCGGGCGCACCGGTCCTGCGGGAGCCGCCAGGGCTCGTGCACGAAACGGTCCTCCACGTCACGCAGTTCGGGCACCCATCGGCGTACGTAGGTCCCTCGCGGGTCGAAGCGCCGTCCCCGGACGACCGGGTTGAGGACGCGGTGCGGGCGGGTGTCCGTGCCGGTGCCGGCGACCCACTGCCAGTTGAGCCGGTTGTCGGCGATGTCGCCGTCGACCAGGAGGCCGAGGAAGTGCCGGGCGCCGATCCGCCAGTCCACGGAGAGCGTCTTGGCCAGGAAGCTCGCCGCCAGCAGACGGGCCCGGTTGTGCATCCAGCCCTCGTGGCGGAGCCGGCGCATCGCCGCGTCGACGACCGGGTAGCCGGTACGGCCCTCCCGCCAGGCCGCGATGTCCCCGGCGGCCTCCTCCTCGGTCCGCCACCGGTCGTGCCGGGTGCGGTAGTCCCGTGCGGACGCATCGGGACGTGCCGCCGGCACCTGGTGGTGGAAGTCCCGCCGGCACAGCTGCCGCACGAACGCCTCGGCGCCCGGACCGCCCTGCGCGCGCGCCCGCCGCACGAGTTCCGACGCGGACAGGGCGCCGAAGTGCAGGAACGGCGACAGCCGTGACGTCGCGTCGCCGGCCAGGTCGTCGTGCCGGTCCTCGTACGCGGGCATCCCCGACCGTGCCCACCGGGCGAACCGCTCCCGGCCGGCCTTCTCGCCTCCCACGGGGAGGGCCGGTGAGAGGACGGAGGCAGCCGGGCGGGACGGGAGCGGTTCGCCGCGCACCCCGTCCGGCACCGGCACGGTGCGCGGCGCCGGGCGCACCTCCCGCAGCCGCTCGGCGGACCAGCGGCGGAAGTAGGGGGTGAACACCGCGTAGTGGTCGCGCCCGGACGGCGTCACCCGTCCGGGCGCGACGGCGGTGATCACGGCGTCGTGCACATGGAGGGCCACGCCGTGGGCGCCGAGGCCCTCGTGCAGCCGTCGCTCCCTCCGCCGGCCGTAGCCCGTCACCGCCGCGGCCATGTGGACCTCCGTGGCGCCGGACTCGGCCGCGACCGTGCGGACCTCCCGCGCGACCGGGCCGCTGCGCAGGACCAGCCGGCCGCCGCGGCGGCGCAGCGAGGCGTCCGGATCCGCCAGGCAGTCGGCGAGGAAGGCGGCGCGGTTGGGGGCGTCGAAGCCCGCCGCGTGCACGCCGGGATCGTCGACGAAGAGCGGCACCACCTCCTCGGCGGCCGCGAGCGCGGCGCGCAGCGGCGGATGGTCGTGCAGGCGCAGGTCCGAGGTGAACAGGACGACCGCGCGGGTCATGTCGTCGCTCCTGGTGGGATGAGGTGAGGCGGTGCGGCGCCGGGCGGTCAGGGACGGGACCGGTGCGCGGGGCGGGCGCGCGGGGCACGGCCCGTGCGCGCCGCCGGTCCGCGCGCGCCCCCGTCCTTGGCGGCGGCCCGCGCGATGTTGCGGGCCATGCCGCCGAAGACGACGGCGTGGAACGGCGAGACGCTCCACCAGTAGGCGTGGCCCAGGAGGCCGCGCGGATGGAACAGGGCGCGCTGGCGGTAGCGGGTCCGGCCGGCGGGGTCCGTCTCGGCGTACATCTCCAGCCAGGCGAGTCCGGGCAGCCGCATCTCGGCGCGCAGCCGCAGCAGGTGGCCCGGCTCGATCTCCTCGACGCGCCAGAAGTCCAGGGAGTCACCGACCCGCAGGTGGGCCGCGTCACGCCGTCCGCGGTGCAGGCCGACCCCGCCGACGAGCCGGTCCAGCCATCCCCGGACCGCCCAGGCGAGCGGGAAGGAGTACCAGCCGTTCTCGCCGCCGATGCCCTCGACGACCTTCCACAGCGACGCGCGGGAGGCGTCGACCGGCAGGGACCGTTCGTCCCGGTAGAGGCTGCCGCCGGCCCAGTCGGGGTCGGTGGGCAGCGGGTCGCTGGGCGCGCCGGGCACGGCCGCGGACGACCAGCGGGTGTCCACCTGGGCGTCCCGGACCTTGCGCAGCGCCTGGGCCAGCGCCTCGTCGAAGGGCAGTGGACAGCCCGGCGGGTCGGGCACGTAACGGGCGATGTCGTGTTCCCGGCAGACGACCTCATGGCGCAGCGACTCGGTCAGCGGACGGGCGATGGCGGCGGGCACCGGGGTGACCAGGCCCACCCAGTGGCTGGAGAGCCGCGGGGTGAGGACCGGCACCCGGACGATGAGCCGTCGCCGCAGCCCGGCGACCTCGGCGTAACGCCGCATCATCTCCTCGTAGGTCAGGACGTCCGGCCCGCCGACGTCGAAGGCCCGGTCGACGTCGGGCGGCATGCCGGCCGAGCCGACGAGGTAGCGCAGCACGTCGCGGACCGCGATCGGCTGGATCCGCGTCTGCACCCAGCTGGGGGTCACCATCACGGGCAGGCGCTCGGTGAGGTAGCGCAGCATCTCGAACGACGCCGATCCCGAGCCGATGACGACCGCCGCCCGCAGCACCGTGGCGGGCACCGGGGAGTCGAGGAAGATCCGCCCCACCTCGGCCCTGGAGCGCAGGTGCGGGGAGAGGGAGCGCTCGGGCACCCCCTCGGGGGTGAGCCCGCCCAGGTAGACGATCCGCCGTACGCCGGCGGCGTGCGCCTGCTCGGCGAAGTTCCGGGCGGCGCGACGGTCGGTGTCCTCGAAACCGGAGCCGGTGGTCAGGGCGTGCACCAGGTAGTAGGCGACGTCCACCCCGCGCATGGCCCCGGCGAGGGACGCGGCGTCCGTGACGTCACCGCGGACGGTCTCGACGTCCGGGGCCCAAGGGTGGTCGCGGAGCTTGCCGGGGGAGCGGGCCAGGCAGCGGACCCGGTGCCCGGCCCGCAGCAGTTCCGGCACCAGGCGCCCGCCGACGTACCCGGACGCCCCGGTGACCAGACAGTGCAGCCGCTCGCCGTTCCGCTCTTCGTCCTCGACCGCCACGACCGTTCCTCCCATGTGTCCGTCACGACTTCCCTCTTGCGCCCGATCATGAGCGCGACAGGGCGACCCTGCCCGTCGCCCCGACGCGGGCCGCGGCCCCGCGCAGCCACTTCACCGGCCGCCGGCCCGGTGGATGCACCCGTTCGCCGTGACCCCCGGGCGAGGGGACGGGGCCTACCCACGAGGGGGCCGGGAGGCGTCCCGGCCGGCCGGGACGCCGGCGCCCAGGAGCCCGGTGGCCTCGAACGGCTCGACGGCGGCCAGCCGCGGCAGCTCGCGTCGCGACAGCAGCGTCACCAGCGGGGGCAGGGCGGCGCGGACGAGCTGGGCCGACCGCAGCCAGCCGGGCACGTAGACCGACGGGCGCCGCCGCTCGATCGCGGTGACCAGGCGGCCCGCGACGTACTCGACGGGGTACACCCTGCGCGCCGGCGGCGGCATGTGGCCGCGCAGCTCACGGAGCACCGCGAACTCGTCCGCGTCGCGGACCATGTCGGTGTCGGTCCAGTTGATGTAGGCGATGCCCACGCCCACGCGCCGGTGGGCCACCTCGGCCCGCAGCGCGTGGGCGAACGACTCGACCCCCGCCTTGGACGCGCAGTACGCACTCATCATGGGAGCCGCGCCGATGGAGGCGAGCGAGGCGACCTGGAGGAAGTAGCCGGACGTGTCCAGCAGGTCCCCGAGGAACGTCCGGGCCGTGGCGGCACTGCCGATGAGGTTGACCTCGATCACCCGGCGCCACACCGCGGGATCGGACTCGGCGAACGGTCCCCCCTCGGCGACGCCCGCGTTGGCGACGACGACGGAGGGAGGACCGAGCCGTGCGCGGATGTCCGCGCCGGCCCGGGCCAGGCCCCGGTCGTCCGTGACGTCGACCTCCCAGCACCCGCAGGCGCCCGGCAGGGTGTCCTGGACCCGCTTCAGCGTCCGCTCCTCCCGGCCGAGCAGCGCCACACCCGCCCCCCGTGCGGACAGCTCTCGCGCCATCGCCGCTCCCAGGCCGCGCGCCGCTCCGGTGACGACGGCGGTCCTTCCGTGCAACGGGCTCCCGGTGACCGGCATGCGACGGCTCCTGTTCCGTTACGGCGTTCGTCCTGTTCACCGTAAGCACGGGGGACGCCGTCGGCATGCCGACGGCGCCCCCGGCCCCGGAGGGACACCCGGGGAGGAACAGCCCGATTCCGCATCCAAGGGGACTCTCCCGGGCGAAACGGTGACATGAAGCTGCGAGACGAACTTCCGGTCGACCACCACCTGGCGACCGTGTACCGCTACGGAGCCGCCCTGTGCGGCCTGGTCCTGCTGACCTTCGCGGGCCTCGGCTTCGCCGACGCCCTCAGTCCGTTCGACACGTCCGGCGACACGATCGCCGGCATGACCACCAACGTGGCCCTCAGCGTCATCTCCACCGTCGTGGGATGCGCGTTGCTCGTCGGCGCCGTCGTCGGCGGCAACTTCGCCTCCACCCTCAACATGACGGTCGGCGGGCTGTTCGTGTTGAGCGGCTTCGCCCACACCTTCGTCCTGGACCGCCCCGCCAACATCCTGGACTTCGGGATGACCAATGTGATCTTCAGCTTCGTCATGGGGCTGCTCATCGCGACGTTCGGCATGTACGGCCGCGTCTCCGGCCGGCTGCCCCACGACAACCCCTACTGGCGCCGTCGGCACGCCGAGCGGGCGGCCGGCGCGGCCAGGGCCCCCGCGCTGCCGGACGCGGCGCGCTCCGGTGAGCGCGGGAGCCTTCCCCTCCCCTTCGTGGATCGGGACCCCGGCCGACGCGTAACGTGAGGCACCATGAAGATCCTCATCAGCGCCGACATGGAGGGCGCCACCGGTGTCACCTGGCCGGCCGACGTGCTGCCGGGGACTCCCCAGTGGGAGCGGTGCCGGTCCCTGTTCACCTCGGACGTCGACGCCGCCGTGCGGGGGTTCTTCGCCGGCGGCGCCGACGAGGTGCTGATCAACGAGGCGCACTGGACCATGCGCAACCTGCTGCTCGAGCGGCTGGACGAGCGGGCGCAGCTGCTCACCGGGCGGCACAAGGCCCTGTCCATGGTCGAGGGCGTGCAGCACGGCGACGTGGACGGCATCGCGTTCATCGGCTACCACGCCGGCGCCGGCATGGAGGGCGTGCTCGCGCACACCTTCCTCGCCAACTCCATCACCGGGGTCTGGGTCGACGACGTACGGGCCGGCGAGGGCCTGCTCAACGCGCACGTGGCCGCCGAGTACGGGGTGCCGGTGATCCTGGTGACCGGTGACGACGTCGCCTGCGAGGACGCGCTCGGCTACGCGCCCGAGGCGCTGAAGGTCGCCGTCAAGGACCACGTGTCCCGGTACGCGGCGGTGTGCCGCACCCCGGCCCGCACGGCCGCCGACATCCGCGCGGCGGCCGAGGAGGCGGCCGCGCTGGCGGTGCGCCGGGAGCCGGTCGACGGCGGGCCGTTCACCGTCGCGGTGGAGTTCGACGCCGAGCACCTGGCGATGGCCGTCACCGTCGTGCCGGGCGTGACCCGCACCGGCGAGCGGAGAGTGGCGTACACCAGCGGGACCATGTACGACGGGATCCGCACCTTCAAGGCGGTCACCACGATCGCCTCGGCCGCGGTGGAGGAGCAGTATGGCTGACGAGCGGGCCCTGGACGAGGTCGTGACGTTCACGTCGGACCTGATCAGGATCGACACGACCAACAGGGGCGGGGGCGACTGCAGGGAGCGGCCCGCCGCCGAGTACGCCGCCGCACGGCTCGCCGAGGCGGGGCTCGAGCCGGTGCTCCTGGAGCGCACGCCGGGCCGCGCCAACGTCGTCGCCCGGCTGGAGGGCACCGACCCGTCGGCCGACGCGCTGCTCGTCCACGGGCACCTGGACGTCGTCCCGGCCGAGGCCGCCGACTGGAGCGTGCACCCGTTCTCCGGGGAGGTCCGCGACGGGGTCGTCTGGGGCCGCGGCGCGGTCGACATGAAGAACATGGACGCGATGATCCTCGCCGTGGTGCGGGCCTGGGCGCGCGAGGGAGTGCGGCCCCGGCGGGACGTCGTCGTCGCGTTCACCGCCGACGAGGAGGCCAGCGCCGAGGACGGCTCCGGATTCCTCGCCGACCGGCACGCCCACCTCTTCGAGGGCTGCACCGAGGGCGTCGGCGAGTCGGGCGCGTTCACCTTCCACGACGGCGCCGGGCGGCAGTTCTACCCGATCGCGGCCGGCGAGCGCGGCACGGCCTGGATGAGGCTCACCGCGCGCGGCCGGGCCGGGCACGGCTCCAAGGTCAACCGGGAGAACGCGGTGAGCCGCCTGGCCGCCGCCGTCACCCGCATCGGCGAGCACCAGTGGCCGCTGCGGCTCACCCCGACCGTGCGGGCCGCGCTCACCGAGATCGCCGCGGTGTACGGCATCGAGACGGACCTGTCCGACGTGGACGCCCTGCTGGACAAGCTCGGCCCGGCGGGCAGGCTCGTCGAGGCCACCGTCCGCAACAGCGCCAACCCGACGATGCTGGACGCCGGCTACAAGGTCAACGTGATTCCGGGGGAGGCCGTGGCGCACGTCGACGGACGGTATCTGTCGGGCGCCGAGGACGAGTTCCGCGCGACCATGGACCGGCTCACCGGGCCGGACGTCGAGTGGGAGTTCGCGCACCACGAGGTGGCGCTCCAGGCGCCGCTGGACTCGCCGACGTACGCCCGGATGCGGGCCGCCGTCCAGGAGTTCGCGCCCGAGGGGCACGTGGTGCCGTACTGCATGTCGGGCGGCACGGACGCCAAGCAGTTCTCCCGGCTGGGCATCACCGGCTACGGGTTCGCGCCGCTGAAGCTGCCGGAGGGCTTCGACTACCAGGCCCTTTTCCACGGGGTCGACGAGCGCGTCCCGGTCGAGGCGCTCCACTTCGGCGTCCGCGTCCTCGACCGGTTCCTGCGGACGGCCTGAGCGAGTGGGGGAGACGGTGCGGACCCTGGCGTACGGCGAGTGGCCCTCGCCCATCGACGCGGCCACGGCCGCGGCCCACGACGGCAGCCCCGAGTTCGTGGGTTTCGTCGGCGACGAGGTGTGGTGGACCGAGCCCCGGCCCGCCGAGGCCGGCCGGCGCGGCCTGGTGCGGCGGCACGCCGACGGCACCGAGGAGTCCGTCCTGCCCGCGCCGTGGAACGTGCGGAGCCGGGTCGTCGAGTACGGCGGCCGGCCCTGGGCCGGCACCGTGCGCGGCGGTGTCCCGCTCGTGGTGTTCGTGGACTTCGCCGACCAGCGCCTCCACCGGTACGAGCCGGGCGGCGAGCCCCGGCCGCTCACCCCCGTGTCCCCGGTCGGGCAGGGGCTGCGCTGGGCCGAGCCGGTGCTGCTGCCGGAGCGCGGCGAGGTGTGGTGCGTCCTGGAGGAGTTCACCGGCGACGGCCCCGGCGACGTACGCCGGGTCCTGGCCGCCGTACCGCTGGACGGCTCCGCCGCCGGTGACCGGGGCGCCGTGCGGGAACTGAGCGACGGCCGGCACCGGTTCGTCACCGGGCCGCGCCTCGCGCCGGACGGGCGGCGCGCCGCCTGGCTCGGCTGGGACCATCCGCGCATGCCGTGGGACGGCACCGAACTGCTCGTCGCCGACGTCGCCGCCGACGGCACCCTGCGCGACGCCCGTACGGTGGCCGGCGGACCCGAGGAGTCCGTCGCCCAGGTCGACTGGACCCCCGACGGCCGGCTGCTGTACGCGAGCGACCGCACCGGCTGGTGGAACCTCTACCGGGACGGGACGCCGGTCTGCCCGCGCGAGGAGGAGTTCGGCGGACCGCTGTGGAAGCTGGGCCTGCGCTGGTTCGCGCCGCTGGACGGCGGCCTGATCGCCGTCCTGCACGGCCGGGGCGCACCCGTGCTCGGCGTGCTCGACCCCGAGACCTGCGAGGTCGTCGACGCCGCCGGCCCGTGGAGCGAGTTCGCGCCCACCCTCGCGGCACACGGCGAGCGGGTCGTCGCCGTCGGGGCCGGCCCGCGCGGCTCCCACGAGGTGGTGGAGCTGGACACCCGGACGGGCCACGCCCGGGTGATCGGCGCCCGCCACGAGGACGCGGTGGACCCGGCGTACTACCCCGAGCCGCGGGCCCGCACGTTCACCGGGCCGGACGGCCGCGAGATCCACGCCCAGATCTTCCCGCCGCGCAACCCCGGGTGCACCGGCCCCGCGGACGAGCGTCCCCCGTACGTGATCCGGGCGCACGGCGGCCCCACCGGCCGGGCGCCGCTCGTGCTCGACCTGGAGATCGCCTACTTCACCTCGCGCGGCATCGGCGTCGCCGAGGTCGACTACGGCGGCTCCACCGGATACGGGCGGGAGTACCGCAACCGGCTGCGCGGACAGTGGGGCGTGGTCGACGTCGAGGACTGCGCCGCCGTCGCGCTGGCCCTCGCCGACGAGGGCACCGCCGACCGCGACCGGCTCGCCGTCCGCGGCGGCAGCGCCGGCGGCTGGACCGCCGCCGCCTCGCTCACCACGACCGACGTCTACGCCTGCGGCACCATCGGCTACCCCGTGCTCGACCTCACCGGCTGGGGTTCGGGGGAGACCCACGACTTCGAGTCCCAGTACCTGGAGAGCCTGATCGGTCCGCGCGCCGAGGTGCCCGGGAGATACACCGAACGCTCGCCCGTCACGCACGCCGACCGGCTCACCGTGCCGTTCCTGATGCTCCAGGGGCTGGACGACGTGATCTGCCCGCCCGCGCAGTGCGAGCGCTTCCTGGCCCGGCTGGCCGGCCGGGGCGTGCCGCACGCCTACCTCGCCTTCGAGGGCGAGGGGCACGGCTTCCGGCGGGCGGAGACCATGGTGCGCGCCCTGGAGGCGGAGCTGTCCCTGTACGCCCAGGTGTTCGGGGCGCGACCACCCGGCGTGCCGACCCTGGAGCTGGGCACGTGAGCCGGGTCGAGCCGCTGCGCCGGCCGGCCCGCCTGGCTCCCGGCGCCCGGGTGGCCGTGGTCGCGCCCAGCGGTCCGGTGCCCGAGGAGCGGCTCCAGGCCGGGCTCGACGTGCTGCGCGGCTGGGGCCTCGACCCCGTGGTGGGCCGCCATGTCCTGGACCGGCACGGCGAGTTCGGCTACCTCGCGGGCGGCGACGCCGACCGGGCCGCCGATCTGCAGTCCGCCTGGTGCGACCCGGCCGTCGACGCGGTGATCTGCGCCCGCGGCGGCTACGGCGTACAGCGCATGGTCGACCTGCTCGACTGGGAGGCGATGCGGGCCGCCGGGCCGAAGGCGTTCGTCGGGTTCAGCGACATCACCGCACTGCACCAGGCGTTCGCGGTCCGGCTCGGTCTCGTCACCCTGCACGGCCCGATGGCCGCCGGCGTCGACTTCGTGAAGAGCGCGCGGGCGCAGGACCACCTCAGGGCCACGCTGTTCTCCCCCGAGACGGTCCGCACCGTCCGCTCCGACGGCGCCGCGCTCGTCCCCGGGCGGGCGCGCGGTGTCACCCTGGGCGGCTGCCTCTCGCTGCTCGCCGCCGACCTGGGCACCGCACACGCCCGACCCTCCGCGCGCGGCGGACTGCTGTGCCTGGAGGACGTGGGGGAGGAGACGTACCGCCTCGACCGCTACCTCACCCAACTGTCGCGATCCGGCTGGCTGGACGGGGTCCGCGGGCTGCTGCTCGGCTCCTGGGCCCGGTGCGAGCCGTACGACGGGGTGCGGGCGCTGCTCGCCGACCGGCTCGGCGGCCTCGGCGTGCCGGTGGCCGAGCAGTTCGGGTTCGGACACTGCGACGACGCGCTCACCGTCCCGTTCGGCGTCACGGCGGAACTCGACGCCGGCGCGGGCACGCTGACCCTGGACGAACCGGCGCTGAGCTGACCGGCCCGCGCCGCGCGCGGGCCCGTCGTAGGGTGGCAGGGTGCCGCACACCGCTTCCCGCTACCTCGCCGAGGGCCACCGCGTGGGGATCCGTCACTTCACGCACGCGGACGGAGCCGAATTCACGGCCCGCGCACGGGAGAGCAAGGACCTCCACCACCCCTGGCTGTTCCCGCCGGACAGCCGGGGCGAGTACGCCGCGTACGCGGGGCGGTTGATCGAGGACCCCGCCAAGGCGGGGTTCCTGGTCTGCGAGAAGGAGGCGGACGGCGCCCTCGCCGGGTTCATCAACATCAACAACATCGTCGAGGGCGGCTTCCTGTGCGGTGCGCTGGGCTACGGCGCCTTCGCACACGCGGCCGGGCGCGGGCTGATGCGCGAAGGGCCTGGACCTCGTGGTGCGGTACGCCTTCGGCCCGATGCGGCTGCACCGCCTGGAGATCAACGTCCAGCCCGGCAACACGGCCTCCATCGCCCTCGCCCGCGCCTGCGGTTTCCGCCTGGAGGGCTTCTCGCCGAAGATGCTCTTCATCGACGGCGCCTGGCGCGACCACCAACGCTGGGCGCTCACCAGCGAGATGACGAAGGGGCGTTGACTCCCGGCCCCGCCGCGCGGGGCCCTGGCCGCGCGGTCGCCGGCCGGGCGGGCCGCCGCCGGACCGGTACGACTCCCGGGCGCGGCCCGCGCCGTGACCGGCCGCGTCAGGAGCGGCGGTCCGCGTACTCGTAGACCGCCCCGTCCGGGTGCCGTGCGATCAGGTTGCGGCCCACGGGCGTGGGGAGCGGACCCGCGAGGATGTCGGCGCCCATCTCCGCGAGCACCCGCCGGGTCTCCTCGACGTCCTCGACCGCGAGGGTCGCGGCGACCTTGCGCAGCACGTCCAGTTCGGCCGGGGGACCGCTCATCAGCAGGAAGCAGCCGACCGCGGCGACCTGGACGCCGCCCCGCTCGAACCGGAGGGCCCTGCCGCCCGCCAGTCGCTCGTAGAAGGGGATGGCGGTCTCGATGTCGTCGACGCAGACACGCAGTGTGGTACCCAGAATCTCCATGGCTACGAGCCTAGTTGGGGCGGCTCCGGCCGGGAGCCCGGCGTGGACGATCTCCACGCTCCGGGCTCGCGGGCGTTACGCGACCCCGGGCACGGGTATCCGACGCCCATGCAGCGCTTGGAGCATCTGGACAAGCACCTGGTCGACGAACTGGCGCGGGCGGCCCGCGAGACCGTACGCGACGAACTGCGCGAACAGGCGCGGGGACAGCGCCGCAGGGCCGCCCTGTACGCGGGATCCGGCGCCGCCGCCCTGTACGCGGGCGCGGCCGTGTCACTGGCCGTGGGCCTCGCCCTCGACCTGGTCCTGCCGGGCTGGGCCGCCGCACTGATCACGGCCGTGGCCTTGGGCGTGCTGGCGTACGTCTTGCGCGGCGCGGCCCGGCCCACGGCGTCCGGGGCCGTTCCCGCGCAGGCCACCGCACCCGGCGGCCGGTCGGTCCCCGTTCCGCCGGCGCCGTCCGCGCCGCCCACCGTCGGTGTGCCGCCGCGGCCGGAATCCGACCCCGACACGCCCCACCACCGGGCCTGACCCGCTGCGGGAAGCCGACGGCACGGCTTCCGCCGCGGGACCACGGGGTCCTCGCGACGACCGGGGCGGCGACCCACGGGAGCGACCGTCCCGAGACCGGGCACGACCGAGCGCCCGCCTCGGAGGCCGCCCGTCGGCCGGCCCGCCCTGTGCTCCGTGGCGTTCCGTACGGCCGGTTCGATGAGGACGGGGCGGTCGGCCGTGGCCCGCAGGGGCGGCTGTTCCGTGACCGAGGCCCCTGGTGGGGCCGGTCGAGCAGCCCGTGGGGGCCGGGCCGCCGTCGAAGGGCACGACCTCGGGCCCGGCACGCCCCTCGGCAGCCGTACCGGCAAAGGCTCCGGCGGCCGTGCCCCCAAGCCCCACGGCGTGACGTCCGGCGCCGGGAACGCGCCGGCCGCCGTGCCCGGCACGTCCAGCGCGCTCGCGCCCTCCACGAGCGGCGCGAGCCCTCCGCTCGGGAAACCGCTCCGGCCTCCCCGGCTCAGCCGGTCTGCTGGAGCTGCGGCAGCACCTTGGTGCGGTAGAAGTCGAAGAAGCCGCGCAGGTCGGGGCCGATCTGGTTGACGTAGATCCGGTCGAAGCCCGCGTCGGCGAACTGCCGGAGCTCGGCGACGTGCTCGTCCACGTCGTCGCCGCACACCCGGTTCTCCCGCACCATGTCCTCGGTGACCAGGGTCTGCGCCTGCTCGAAGTGTTTCGGCGACGGCAGCACCTGACCGAGTTCGCCGGGCAGCTGCTCGTTCGCCCACAGCCGGTGCACGGTGCGCACGCACGCGTCACGGTCGGTGCCGTAACAGACCTTGGTGCCACCGCTGACCGGCTTCCCGCCGCCTCCGCCCTTGCGGTACTGCTCCACCATCGAGGTGTCCGGCATCATCGTGATGTAGCCGTCGCCGACCCGGGCGGCGAGTTTGGTCGCCGCCGGGCCGAAGCCCGATATGTCGATCGGGACGGGCTCGTCCGGCACGGTGTACAGACGGGCGTTCTCCACCGTGTAGTGCGTGCCGTGATGGTTGACCTCCTCGCCGGTGAACAGCCGGCGCATCACCTGGATCGCCTCCTCCAGCATCTCCAGGCGTACGTGCGCGGGCGGCCAGGGGCCCCCGAGGATGTGCTCGTTCAGCGCCTCGCCCGTGCCCACGCCGAGCCGGAACTCCCCCGGCGACATGACCGCGGCCGTGGCCGCCGCCTGCGCCACCACCGCCGGGTGCGTCCGCACGGTCGGGCAGGTCACCGCCGTCCCCACCGGCAGGGACACCGCCTCGGACAGCGCGCCGATCACCGACCACACGAACGGGCTCTGCCCCTGTTCGTCGTTCCACGGGTGGTAGTGGTCGGAGATCCACAGGGCCTGGAATCCGGCCTGCTCGGCCATCCGCGCCTGCTCGATCAGCTCTGCGGGGCCGTACTGCTCGCACGAGAGGAAATAGCCGTACTCGGGCATGGGGGGTGCCTCCGCGATGTGGGCGGTTCGGGTCCCGGGGCGGGTACCCGGGGGGCCGGGCGGAAACCGGCCGGACGTTTGGCGGACCCCGCCGGGGGGGACGCGGAAGTCTCCCGACGTACGCGACAGCGCCGGAGGCGAACCGTGAGTCGACCCCGCATTGTGATCGTCGGTGCCGGCTTCGCCGGTTACCGCACGGCCCGGACCCTGTCCCGGCTGGCCAAGGGCCGCGCCGAGATCGTCCTGCTCAACCCCACCGACTACTTCCTGTACCTGCCCCTGCTGCCCCAGGTCGCCGCCGGCGTCCTGGAGCCGCGCCGGGTCACCGTCTCCCTCTCCGGCACGCTGCCGCACGTGAAGCTGGTGCTGGGGGAGTCCGACCGCATCGACCTCGACGCACGGCAGGTGCACTACACCGGCCCCGAGGGCGAGAGCGGCACCCTCGACTACGACCGGCTGGTCCTCGCGGCCGGCAGCGTCAACAAGCTGCTGCCGATCCCCGGTGTCGCCGAGCACGCCCACGGCTTCCGCGGCCTGCCCGAAGCCCTGTACCTGCGCGACCACGTGACCCGTCAGGTGGAGCTCGCCGCCGCCACCGACGACCCCGGGCGGTGCGCCTCCCGCTGCACCTTCGTCGTGGTCGGAGCCGGTTACACCGGCACCGAAGTCGCCGCGCACGGCCAGCTGTTCACCGACGCGCAGGTCGCCAGACACCCCCTGCGGACCGGAATGCGGCCGCGCTGGATGCTGCTGGACATCGCCGACCGGGTCCTGCCCGAGCTGGACGAGCGGCTCTCCCGCACGGCCGACACGGTCCTGCGCGAACGGGGCGTGGACGTACGGATGGGCACCTCCGTGAAGGAGGCCACGCACGACGGAGTGCTGCTGACCGACGGGGAGTTCGTCGACACCCGCACCCTGGTGTGGTGCGTGGGCGTACGCCCCGACCCGCTCGTCGAGTCCCTCGGACTGCCCATGGAACGCGGCCGGCTGCTCGTCGACCCGCACCTGCGGGTGCCGGGCCGTCCCGAGGTGTTCGCCTGCGGGGACGCCGCCGCGGTGCCCGACCTGGAGAAGCCCGGCTCGTACACCCCGATGACCGCGCAGCACGCCTGGCGGCAGGGCAAGGTGTGCGCGCACAACGTCGCCGCGTCGTTCGGCGACGGCGAACGACGCGCCTACCGGCACAAGGACATGGGGTTCGTGGTGGACCTGGGCGGTGTCAAGGCCGCCGCCAACCCGCTCGGCGTGAACCTGTCCGGGATCGCGGCGGGCGCGGTCACCCGCGGCTACCACCTCGCGGCGATGCCGGGGAACCGGGTCCGGGTGGCCGCCGACTGGCTCCTCGACGCCGTACTGCCGCGCCAGGCAGTCCAGTTGGGGCTCGTCCGGTCCTGGTCGGTGCCGCTGGACACGGCGTCGCCGGAACTGGCGCGGGTGCCGGGCAAGCCGGGGCGGCCGGGTTCGGAGCCGGCGAAGGAGCAGTCCGGTGGTGAGCCGGCGAGGAATCAGCCCGGTGGTGAGCCGGCGAGGAATCAGCCCGGTGGTGAGCCCGCGAGGAATCAGCCCGGTGGTGAGCCCGCGAGGAACCAGCCCGCCGTCACCCCGCCCCCGGACCAGCCGCCGCCCGGCCTTGACGTCGCGCCCGGCCCCGTCAAGCGAACCGACCGCCCCACCGAAGGAGACTCATGAACACCGGTGAACTCGTCGAGCTCGGACAGCAGTTGCGAGTGGACAGTGTCCGCGCCGCGGCCGCCGCGGGCTCCGGGCACCCCACGTCGTCGATGTCCGCGGCCGATCTGACGGCCGTGCTGTTCGCCCGCCACTTCCGCTACGACTTCGACCGCCCCGACCACCCGGCCAACGACCGCTTCGTCCTCTCCAAGGGACACGCCTCGCCCCTGATGTACGCCACCTACAAGGCGGTCGGCGCCATCGACGACGAGGAACTGCTCACCTTCCGCGAGAACGACAGCCGCCTCGAAGGCCACCCCACCCCGCGCCGGCTGCCCTGGGTGGAGACGGCCACGGGCTCGCTGGGCCAGGGCCTCCCGGTCGGCGTCGGCATCGCGCTGGCCGGGAAGCGTCCGGACCACGCCGACTACCGCGTGTGGGTGCTGTGCGGTGACAGCGAACTGGCCGAGGGCTCCGTCTGGGAGGCGGCCGAGCAGGCCGCCTACGAGCACCTGGACAACCTCACGGCGATCGTGGACGTCAACCGGCTCGGGCAGCGCGGCCCCACCCGCCACGGCCACGACCTGGACGCCTACGCCCGCCGCTTCCAGGCCTTCGGCTGGCACACCGTCGAAGTGGACGGCCACGACGTGGACGCCGTCGACCGCGCCTACGGGGAGGCCCTGTCCACCAAGGGCCAGCCCACCGCGATCCTCGCCCGCACCCTCAAGGGCAAGGGCGTCGAGGCGGTCCAGGACCGCGAGGGCCTGCACGGCAAGCCGCTGCCCGAGGCCGAGGAGGCCATCGCCGAGCTCGGCGGCCCCCGCGACCTGCGCGTCCGGGTGGCGCAGCCGCCCGCCGACGGGGCGCCGCCCGCCCCGCACACCGGCCGCCTGGAACTGCCGCGCTGGGACAAGGGCGAGGAGGTGGCCACCAGGAACGCCTTCGGCGAGGCGCTGACCGCCCTCGGCGCCGCGCGCGGCGACGTCGTCGTCCTCGACGGAGAGGTCGGCGACTCCACCCGCGCGGAGGCCTTCGCCAAGGAACACCCCGAGCGCTACGTCGAGTGCTACATCGCCGAGCAGCAGATGGTCGCCACGGCGGTCGGCCTGGCGACCCGCGGCCGGGTGCCGTACGCCGCCACCTTCGCGGCCTTCCTCACCCGCGCCCACGACTTCATCCGCATGGCGTCGATCAGCGGCTCCGGGATCAACCTCGTCGGCTCGCACGCGGGCGTCGCCATCGGCCAGGACGGTCCCAGCCAGATGGGCCTGGAGGACCTGGCGATGATGCGGGCGGTGCACGGCTCGACCGTGCTGTACCCGTGCGACGCCAACCAGACCGCACGGCTGGTCGCCGCGATGGCCGACCTCGACGGCATCCGCTACCTGCGCACCTCGCGCGGTGCGAGCCCGGTGATCTACGGCCCCGACGAGGAGTTCCCGGTCGGCGGCAGCAAGGTGCTGCGCTCCTCCGACCGCGACCGGCTCACCCTCGTCGCGGCGGGCGTCACCGTGCCCGAGGCGCTGGCCGCCGCGGAGGCCCTGGCGGAGGAGGACATCGCCGTACGGGTGATCGACCTGTACTCGGTGAAGCCGGTCGACCGGGAGACGCTGCGCACGGCCGCCGAGGAGACCGGCTGCCTGGTGACGGTGGAGGACCACCACCCGGAGGGCGGCCTCGGGGACGCGGTCGCGGAGGCCTTCGCCGACGGGCGTCCGGTACCGCGCCTGGTGCGGCTGGGCGTGCGCACCGTGCCGGGCTCGGCCTCCCCGGACGAGCAGTTGCACGCCGCCGGGATCGACGCCGAGTCGATCGCGGCGGCCGGCCGGCTGCTGGTGGGGGAGGCGGTCGTGTCGTGAGCGACGACGGGCCGCGCACCGTACGGGCCGGCCGTCGCCGGGTGGAGATCCACCGGCCGGGGAAGGTGCTCTTCCCCGGCGGCGGGGGCACCGGGGAGTACACCAAGGGCGATCTCGTCGACTACCACCGGGCCGTCGCCCCGTTCATGCTGCCGCACCTGCGGGGCCGCCCGCTGATGCTGGACCGGCGGCCGGACGGCATCGACGGCCCGGCGTTCATGCAGAAGAACACCCCGGACGGCTACCCGGACTGGATCACCCGGGCCGAGGTCGCCAAGGAGGGCGGCACCGTCACGCACACCGTGTGCGACGACACCGCCACCCTTCTGTACCTCGTCGACCAGGCCGGCATCACCCTGCACCGCTGGCTGTCCCGCACCGGCCGGATCGACCGGCCGGACCGGCTGGTCTTCGACCTCGACCCCTCCGGCGACGACTTCGAGACGGTGCGGGAGGCCGCCCGGCTGCTGGGGGAGCTGCTCGACGAGCTGGACCTGCCCTCGGCGCTGATGACCACCGGCTCCCGGGGCCTGCACGTGATCGTGCCGCTGGCCGGCGACCACGACTTCGACGACGTGCGCGCCTTCGCCCGCGAGGTCGCCGACACCCTCGCCGCCGCCCACCCCGGCCGGCTCACCACCGCCGCCCGCAAGAAGGACCGCGGCGACCGGCTCTACCTCGACGTGCAGCGCAACGCCTACGCGCAGACCGCGGTGGCCCCCGGCACCGTCCGCGCCCTGCCCGGCGCCCCCGTCGCCACGCCCGTCTCCTGGGACCAGCTGGACGATCCGGACCTGCACGCCCGCCGTTGGACCGTCGCCGACGCCGTCGAGCAGGTCCGCACCGAGCCGTGGTCGGATCTGCCGCGCCGGGGCCGCGCCCTGGGCCCCGCCCGCCGCCGACTGGCGGCCCTGCGGGGCTGAACGGCGCTCGCACCCCTCCCACCGGGCACGATGCCCGGCCGCGGAGATCGGCCGGGCGCACGGAGGTTTGGCGAACACGCTTGCGGCCACACGGAGGGGGAGGTGGCCATGACGAACACGAAGAACACCGAAGAGTCACAGGGTTCACAGGAAACCCAGGACTCACAGAAAACCCGCAAGTCGACGGAGAACAGCAGAAGCGCCAAGAAGCCGGGGCCGATGGAGGTGCTGCGTCAGGCACGCGGCCAGCTCGCCGAGCTCACCGGGATGGAAGCCGAGTCCGTGTCGTCCTTCGAGCAGACGGAGGAGGGCTGGGCACTCGAGGTCGAGGTCCTCGAACTCGAGCGGGTGCCCGACACGATGAGCCTGATGGCGAGCTACCAGGTGGAGCTGGACGCGAACGGACAGCTCACCGGCTACCGGCGGGTCCGCCGCTACGAGCGGGGCCGCGCCGACGCGCGCAGGTCCTAGGCCGCCCGGCCGGACCCACACCCACACCCACAGACAAGGAGGGGCAGTCGGAATGACAGTCGTACCGGCACAGCAGACCGGTGGTGGAGGCGGCAGCAGCGGTCTCTACGACGTACTCGAGCTCGTCCTGGACAGGGGGCTCGTCATCGACGCCTTCGTGCGCGTGTCCCTGGTCGGCATCGAGATCCTCAAGATCGACGTCCGTGTCGTCGTCGCGAGCGTCGACACCTACCTCCGCTTCGCCGAGGCGTGCAACCGCCTCGACCTGGAGGCCGGGCCGCGCAAGAGCCCGGGGCTGCCCGAGATCGTCGGGGAGGTCACCGAGTCCGGCGCCCGCGGCAAGTCCAAGGGGGCGCTGTCCGGCGCCGCCGACACCATCTCCGACGCCTTCAAGCAGGCGCGCGAGGGCGGGTCCGAGCGTGAGACCGAGTCGCGTCCGCGCACCCGCAAGAGCACCGCCGCCCGTCGTAAGGAGGAGCAGGAGTGAGCACGTACGTCTACGGCATCACGGCGGCCTCGCACCCGTCGCTGCCCGAGGGCATGGGCGGCGTCGGTGATCCGTCGCGTCCGGTGCGCATCCTGCGGGAGGGAGACCTGGCGGCCGTCGTCAGCGACGCGCCCGAGGGGCTGCGCCCCAAGCGTCGGGAACTGCTCGCCCACCAGAACGTGCTCAGCGAGATCGGCGCGGCCGGGTGCGTGCTGCCCATGCGCTTCGGGAGCGTCGCCCCGGACGACGACTCCGTCACCGGTGTCCTCGCCGAGCGCGCCGAGCACTACCTGGAGCGGCTGCACGCGCTGGACGACCGGGTCGAGTACAACGTCAAGGCCAACCACGTCGAGGACGCCGTCCTGCACCACGTGATGGCCGGAAACCCGGAGATCCGCGCTCTCGCGGAGGCCAACCGCCAGTCCGGCGGCGGCAGCTACGAGGACAAGATCCGGCTCGGCGAGATGGTCGCCGCGGCGGTCAAGGCCAAGGAGTCCGAGGACGGCGCCGCGCTGGAGCACGCGCTGGAAGGGGCGGCCGACGCGGTGAGCGTGGGCCCCGAGTCCACGGGCTGGCTCGCCAACGTCTCCTACCTGGTGAAGCGGGAGACGGCGGAGGAATTCCTGGCGGCGGTGGAGCAGGTCCGCGCGGACATGCCCCACCTCGAGGTGCGTCTGAACGGACCGCTGCCGCCGTACAGCTTCGTCGAGCCCGGGCCGGCCGAGCCGGCGGGCACCGCGGCCGGCGGAACGGACGCCGAAATGGGGTGACGACATGGGCCTGATCTCGGAGGTGCTGCTGCTGCCGTTCGCACCGGTACGCGGTGGCGGCTGGGCCATCAGGCAGGTGCTGAAGGAAGCGGAACGCATCTACTACGACCCCGCCACGATACGCGCCGAACTGGCCCGGCTGGAGGAACAGCTGGAAGCCGGAGAGATCAGCGAGGAGGAGTTCGACCGCCAGGAGGACGAACTCCTCGACCGGCTGGAGACCGCGACGCGCACGGGCGCAGGTGCGGGGGATGGGACGGCAGGACAGTGAATCGAACGGGACTGGGCCTCGCGATCGGGGCCGGATATCTCCTCGGACGGACCAAGAAGCTGAAGATGGCGCTCGCCGTCGGAGGCATGGTGGCGGGCAAGAAGCTGAACCTCAGCCCGCGCATGGTCACCGACCTGGTGTCCCAGCAGCTGCGGAACAACCCGCAGTTCAAGGAACTCGGCGACCAGCTCCGCGGTGACATGCGCGGTGTCGGCAAGGCAGCCTCCGGCGCGCTGGTCGAGCGGCAGCTCGGCTCCCTCGCCGACCGGCTGCACGGCCGTACCGCCGACATGCGCGACCGGCTGGCGGGCGGTGGTCCGAAGGACGAGGACGAGGCCGACGAGGAACGCGCCGAGGACACGGAGGGCTCCGAGGACGCCGAAGGCGCCGAGGCGGAGGACCGGGAGCCGTCGGACGAGGAGGAGCCGGCCTCCGAGCGGCCGGCCAAGAAGCCGGCGGCCAAGAAGGCGCCGGGGAAGAAGGCCGCCCCCGCGAAGAAGACGGCGGCGAAGAAGACGGCTCCCGCGAGGAGGACGGCGGCGAAGAAGACCGCCGCCGCGGCCCGCGGCGCCCGCTCCCGCACCACGAAGGGAGGCGGTGAGTGATGAGCGAGACCCTCGGACGGGCCGGCTCCGCCGCACAGAACGGCGCGTCGAAGAACCCGCTCGCCGACGTGGCCCACAGCGAGGCCGCCGAACGGCTCAAGGCCGAACTGCAGGACTACCTCGCGGCCCAGGCCACCCGGATGCTGACCGGCCTCGGCCACAAGCTCGGCGAGACCACGAACAAGCTCAACGACATCGCAGAGGGCAACAGCCCGGGCTTCGCCAAGCTCGCCCTCGACGGCGGCCGCAAGATCGCGGAGGGCAAGAGCCCCCTGCGCAGCGCCGTCGAAGTCGGCGCCTCACGGGCCAAGGACAACGTGATGGGCGCGCTGAAGGGCCTGGGCGGCGGCAAGGGCAAGGGCAAGCGCAAGAAGTCCGCCGGCCAGAAGCCCACCGTCATCATGGAGTACATCGACGTCGGTGTCCCGCTGCGCACGGCGTACGACCAGTGGACCCAGTACCAGGACTTCAGCACCTTCGCCAAGGGCGTCAAGAGCGCCAACAAGTCCGACGACACCACGTCGGACTGGCAGGCGAAGATCTGGTGGTCCAACCGCAGCTGGAAGGCGAAGACCACCGAGCAGGTCCCCGACGACCGCATCGCCTGGTCCTCGGAGGGCGCCAAGGGCACGACGAGGGGCGTCGTCTCCTTCCACCGCCTCGCCGACCGGCTCACCCGGGTCCTGCTGGTCATCGAGTACTACCCCTCGGGCTTCTTCGAGAAGACGGGCAACATCTGGCGCGCCCAGGGCCGCCGCGCCCGGCTCGACCTGAAGAACTTCGCCCGCTTCATCACCCTCAAGGGCGAGGCCGAGGACAGCTGGCGGGGCGAGATCCGCGACGGGGAGGTCGTCCGCAGCCACGAGGACGCCCTCGCCGAGGAGGAGAACGAAGGCCCCTCCGAGGAGGAGAACGAGGCCCCTTCGGACGAGCACGACGAGGAACCCGAGGACGAGGAAGAGGCCGAGGCCGAGTACGAGGAAGAGGAAGAGGGCGAGCCCGAGGACGAAGCCGGCACGGAACCCGAGGAGGAGTACGAGCCGGAGCCCGAGGAGGAAGAAGCCGAGGAGCCTGAGGAGTCCGAGGACGGGTACGAGGAGGACGAGTACCCCGAGGACGAGTACGAGGACGAGACTGAGTACGAGGACGAGCAGCCCGAAAGCCGGAGCCGCCGATGACGACCCCCAGCCGGCTTCCCGAGCCGTACGGCCAGGGCGGCGGCGCCAATCTCGCCGACATCCTGGAAAGGGTGCTCGACAAGGGTGTCGTGATCGCTGGTGACATCCGCATCAACCTGCTGGACATCGAACTCCTCACCATCAAACTGCGGCTCGTCGTCGCCTCCGTCGACAAGGCGAAGGAGATGGGGATCGACTGGTGGGAGTCCGACCCGGCGCTGTCCTCGCGCGCCAGGCGTGACGAACTGGCCAGGGAGAACGCGGAGCTGCGTGAACGGCTGGCCCGGCTGGAGGAACTGGGGCTGGAGTCCCGCCACGCACAGGAGGAGGGTCCGTGACCGGACTGCGGTACGTCTACGCGGTCTGCCGCCCCTACGGCACACCGCTCCAGGCACAGCTGACCGGGGTCGGAGGCGATCCGCCCCGGCTGCTGCCCCACCACGGTCTGGTGGCCGTCGTCAGCCACGTGCCCGAGGCGGACTTCTCCGAGGAACCGCTGCGCGCGCATCTGGAGGACCTCGACTGGCTGACCACGGTCGCCCGCGCCCACCAGGGCGTGATCGACGCGCTCACCACCGTCACGACCCCGTTGCCGCTGCGCCTCGGCACCGTGTTCCGCGACGACAGCGGCGTACGGACCATGATGGAGGAGCGCGAGGAGAGCTTCCTGCGCACCCTGGACCGGCTGGAGGGCCGGGTCGAGTGGGGCGTCAAGGTCTACGTCGAGTCGGAGCGGACGCCGGAAACCTCCGCCGCGCCCGCGCCGAAACCGGCGTCCGGCCGGGACTACCTGCGTCAGCGGCGTATGCAGACGAAGTCGCAGGACGACCTGTGGCAGCGGGCCGAGACGTTCGCGACCCGGCTGCACGAGACCCTTTCCGGGGTCGCCGAGGACTCCCGGCTGCACGCACCGCAGAATCCCACGCTCTCCGGCGCCTCCGGGCGCAATGTGCTCAACGCCGCCTATCTGGTGCCCCGGGTGAAGTCCGAGGAGTTCGTGGAGAAGGTGGACCGCACCAAGGACGACGTGCCCGGGATACGGGTCGAACTCACCGGCCCCTGGGCGGCCTATTCGTTCGCCGGTGAGGCAGCCACCGGGAAGGAGGGCCCGTGACCGTCGTCGAACGCCGCGAGATAGCCCTGGTGGACCTGCTCGACCGGCTGCTGGCCGGCGGGGTCGTCATCAAGGGGGACATCACGCTGCGCATCGCGGACGTCGACCTGGTCCGCATCGACCTGAACGCGCTCATCAGCTCCGTGAACGCGCGGGTCCCCTCGCCCTTCGAGGAGTCGCGGTGACGGCCGGCCCGGGCGGGCGGCACGTCGAGCCGCACGACAGTCGGCGCAGGAGCCTGGACCTGGAGCCGGACACGGTCGAACGCGACCTGATCAAGCTGGTGCTCACCGTCGTGGAACTGCTGCGCCAGCTCATGGAGCGGCAGGCGGTGCGCCGGTTCGACGAGGGGGACCTGAGCGAGGAGCAGGAGGAGCGGGTCGGGCTCACCCTCATGCTGCTCGAGGACCGCATGGCGGAACTGCGCAACCGCTACGGACTGCGGCCCGAGGACCTGAACCTGGACCTCGGGCCGCTCGGACCGCTGCTTCCCCGGGACTGAACCCGGGGCCGGCCCCCGGGACCCCGTCCCGGGGGCCTCGCCGTCACCTCGCCGACGCGGCTCGGGCCTCCTTGCGGCAGAGGATCTCCCCGTGCAGCACGCTGAACCAGCCGTCGTCCCGGTCGCCCCACTCCCGCCACGCCCCGGCCACGTCCCGCAGCTGCTGCCGGGTGGCGTGGCCGCCGTCGACCGCCCGCTCGGCATAGGCCGACGCCACCGTGCGGTCCGCCCACAGGCCGCTCCACCAGGCCCGCTCCCCGGCGGTCGAGAAGGTCCAGGTGCCCGAGGACGCGGTGACGTCCGTGAAACCCGCGGCGAGCGCCCAGGACCTCAGTCGCCGCCCGGCGTCCGGCTCGCCCCCGTTGGCCCGGGCCACCCGCCGGTAGAGGTCGAGCCAGTCGTCCATGCCCGCCGACGGGGGATACCAGGTCATCGCCGCGTAGTCCGAGTCCCGTACGGCGACGAACCCGCCCGGCTTGGTCACCCGCCGCATCTCGCGCAGCGCCCCCACCGGATCGCCCACGTGCTGGAGCACCTGATGGGCGTGGACCACGCAGAACGTGTCGTCCGGGAAGTCCAGCGCGTGCACGTCCCCCACCGCGAAGTCGGTGTTCCTCAGCCCCCGTTCGCCGGCCACCGCCCGGGCCCGCTCCAGGATCCCCGGCTCCCGGTCGAGGCCGGTGACGTGCCCGTCGGGGACGAGCCCCGCCAGGTCGGCGGTGATGGTGCCGGGCCCGCACCCGACGTCGAGGATCCGCATGTGGGGCTTGAGGACCCCGAGGAGGTACGCCGCCGAGTTCTCGGCGGTCCGCCAGGTGTGCGAGCGCAGCACCGACTCGTGGTGGCCGTGCGTGTAGACGGCGGTCTCCCGCGCTTCCGGCATGACGAACCCACCCCTTCCACTCTCGTAGGAGGGCACTCACGCTACGCCCGCCGGCCGTATGGTGAGATATGCGTTTCACATTCTGGTACGCCCCTGTCGAAAACCGTTTGCCGCCCGCGCCGGCGACCCCGCACAATTCCCGTCATGGGTCATCTGGAAGCCGCGCACCTCGAGTACCACCTCCCCGACGGGAGGGCGCTGCTGGGCGATGTCTCCTTCCGGGTGGGGGAGGGGGCCGTCGTGGCCCTCGTCGGGCCCAACGGCGCGGGCAAGACGACCCTGTTGCGCCTCCTCTCCGGCGAGCTGAAGCCGCACGGCGGCTCCGTCACCGTCACCGGCGGCCTCGGCGTGATGCGCCAGTTCGTCGGCTCCGTACGGGACGCCACGACCGTGCGCGACCTGCTGGTCTCCGTGGCGCAGCCCAGGATCCGCGAGGCCGCCCGTGCCGTCGACGCCGCCGAACACGCGATCATGACGGTCGACGACGAGGCCGCCCAGCTGGCGTACGCGCAGGCCCTCGCAGACTGGGCCGAGGCGCGCGGGTACGAGGCCGAGACGCTGTGGGACATCTGCACCACGGCCGCGCTGGGCGTGCCGTACGAGAAGGCGCAGTGGCGCGAGGTCCGCACCCTCTCCGGGGGCGAACAGAAGCGCCTGGTCCTCGAGGCGCTGCTGCGCGGCACCGACGAGGTGCTGCTGCTCGACGAGCCGGACAACTACCTCGACGTACCCGGCAAGCGCTGGCTGGAGGAACGGCTCGCCGAGACCCGCAAGACCGTCCTCTTCGTCTCCCACGACCGCGAACTCCTCGCCCGCGCCGCCCAGAAGATCGTCTCCCTGGAACCGGGCCCCGCGGGCGCCGACGCATGGGTGCACGGCAGCGGCTTCGCCACCTTCCACCAGGCCCGGCGGGAACGCTTCGCCCGCTTCGAGGAACTGCGCCGCCGCTGGGACGAGAAGCACGCCCAGCTGAGGAAGCTGGTCCTGACGCTGCGCCAGGCAGCCGAGAACAGCCCGGACATGGCGTCCCGCTACCGCGCCGCCCAGACCAGGCTGCGCAAGTTCGAGGAGGCGGGACCGCCGCCGGAGCCCCCGCGCGAGCAGGACATCAGGATGCGCCTCAAGGGGGGCCGCACCGGGATGCGCGCCGTCACCTGTGAGCGGCTCGAACTCACCGGCCTGATGAAACCCTTCGACCTGGAGGTCTTCTACGGCGAACGGGTCGCGGTGCTCGGCTCCAACGGCTCCGGCAAGTCCCACTTCCTGCGCCTGCTCGCCGGCGACGACGTGGCCCACACCGGGAACTGGCGACTCGGCGCGCGCGTGCTGCCCGGACACTTCGCGCAGACCCACGCCCACCCCGAACTGCTGGGCCGCACCCTCCTGGACATCCTGTGGGCCGAACACTCCCAGGACCGGGGCGCCGCCATGTCACGCCTGCGCCGGTACGAACTGACCCAGCAGGCCGAGCAGACCTTCGAGCGCCTCTCCGGCGGCCAGCAGGCCCGCTTCCAGATCCTGCTCCTGGAACTCCAGGGCGTCACGGCCCTGCTCCTCGACGAGCCCACCGACAACCTCGACCTGGAATCGGCCGAAGCCCTCCAGGAAGGCCTGGAGAGCTTCGAGGGCACGGTCCTCGCCGTCACCCACGACCGCTGGTTCGCCCGCTCCTTCGACCGCTTCCTGGTCTTCGGCAGCGACGGCCGCGTCAGGGAGACCCCCGAACCGGTCTGGGACGAACGCCGGGTGGAACGAGTGCGCTAGGAGGCGTCCCGCGGGTCACTTCCAGCGCAGCAGCGCGCCCAGTCCGCCGGTCGGCGCGTCGTCCCGCGCACCCGGGGCCGCGGCCACCGACAGCGTGGGCGCGTCCGTCGCGACCGCGGACCGGATCAGCGCGTCGTCCGCCCGCGCCGACCAGGAGTTCTGCTCGCCGAGCACCTTCAGGTCCGTACGCCGCACCGCCAGCTGGTCCGGATCCTCACCGATCCACACCTCGCGGTGCGCGTCGGGCGAGTCCGGCCGGATCAGCAGCTCGTCGATCCGGTGCTCGCGCGCGGCCTCGACCAGCGCCGGCACGCCCTCCACGGCGCCCGTGCGGCCCTCGTCGTCGGGGCTGCGGGCGGCGAGGAACCGCTCCAGCTCCGCCGCGGCCCGGCCCTGGACGTGATCCGCGCGGATCCGCTCCACGTCCTCGTCGAGCAGCCTGCTGCCGGCCCCGTGCGAGGCCTCGACCACCAGGTCGTGCAGCCGCTGCGGCAGCCGTTCCCGCACGGAGCGCTGCTCACGGTCGTCACCGACGAGGATCAGCAGGTCGGCGCCGGTCTCCTCGTGGCAGACGGCGAGCGCGTCGGCGATCTCCGCGGCGTTGTGCTCCCAGGTGTTCTCCACCCGCAGCTGGAAATGGCGCTCCGACCAGTCGACGGAACCGGTCCGGTGCAGCGGCCACTGCCGTCCGGTCACACTGCCGACGTCGTCCCGGCCGAGCGCGCTGCGCAGCTCGAAGTCCGCGCCCCTGCGGTCGACGTAGGCGACGATGCACACCGGGTCCTCGCCGGCCAGCTCCAGCAGCGGCGCGACCCTGGGCAGCGGCGCCCACTCGGCCCGGTCGCGCTGCGGGGACCGGGCCAGCGGCGGGTCGAGCACCACCTCGCCGTCCCGGGCGAACAGCGCGCGGCCGTGCGGTTCGCTGGAGTGCCGCAACTCCTCCAGCGCGTGGCGCACCGCCCGGCAGGTCGCCTCGTCCGCCCCCTGGTCGGCCAGTTCACCGGCCAGTGCCTGGGCCTTCAGCCGTCGTTCCCGGGGGGTGTGCTCGGTGTGCCGGGAGGTGTCGACGTAGACGGAGGCCCAGGGGCCGGGACGTTCGTAGAGTGGTTGCAGGAAAGCGAGTTCCATGGCTCCCTCCCGGTTGCCGTTCGAGGTGGTGCTGTGCCGGCCGGGCGGGTACCCGGGCCGCATGAACGCACACGACGAGCGGGGTGCCACGATGACCGGAGTCGAGCCGGACCGCCTGGACGACCAGCAGCTCATGAAGGAGCTGGAGACCATCCACCGCACGCGCCACGACACACTGCTGTACGGCTCCAACGGCGCGCTGCGCGCCCACAACGAGCGGATGGCGCAGCTGGAGGGCGAGTACCTGCGCCGCAATCCGAACCGCCCGGTGGCCCCCGGCCGCACACGCGAAGGCGCCCGGGAACGGGGCGCCGCGGACACCGCGACGCCCACGACCCCGGGCACCTGACCGGCCTTCGGCCTACGCGGCCGTCTCCGCCTCGAACACCTCCAGGTAGGTCTCGCAGAAAGCCTTGAGATCGTCCGGCTTGCGGCTGGTGACCAGCTTGTTCGACCCGTGGTCGCACACCTTCACCTGCTCGTCGACCCAGGTGGCGCCGGCGTTGCGGAGGTCCGTCCGCAGGCTGGGCCAGCTGGTCAGCACCCGGTCGCGGACCACGTCGGCCTCGATCAGGGTCCAGGAGGCGTGGCAGATCGCGGCGACCGGCCGGCCCTGGGCGAAGAAGTCCCGCACGAACGCGACGGCCTTGTCGTCCATGCGCAGGAAGTCGGGGTTGGCCACCCCGCCCGGCAGCACCAGCCCGTCGAAGGAGTCCGCCGACGTCTCGCCGGCGACCTCCTGCACGGGGAAGGTGTCCGCCTTGTCGAGGTGATTGAACGCCTGGATCTTCCCCGGCTTGGTCGACACGAGCACGGGTTCGTGACCGGCGTCCACGGCCGCCTGCCACGGTTCGGTCAGTTCCACCTGCTCCACGCCCTCGGGCGCGGTCAGGAATGCGATACGCATGATGCCTCTACGTCCTTTCGTTCAACTGTTCCTGTCCGGTCGTGCACGGCTGATGTCGGCCAGTGCCGAGCCGGAGTCCCGCGCCTCGGCCAGGTCGCCGAGGCTCACCAGCCCGACCGGCAGACCGCCCTCGACCACCGGGATCCGGCGGATCGCGTGCTCACGCATCAGGGCGACGGCGAAGGACACCGGATCGTCCGGGGCGAGCGTCAACGGGTCCGGCGTACAGACCGATCCCACGCTCACCCCGAGCGGATCCGCGCCCCGGGCGACCGCGCGGACCGTGATGTCGCGGTCGGTGAGCACGCCGACGACCCGCTGCCCGTCGGCCACCACCACGTCGCCGATGTCCTGGGTGCGCATCAGCTGCGCCGCCTCGACGATCGAGGCGTCCGGGCGCACGGCGACCACGCCCGGGGTCATCACGTCCTTGACGGACTCGGCCATGACCGGGGCCCTCCCTCCGATCCCGGCCGTCGGGGCGCCGCGGCCGGCCGCGGCGCCCCGACGGACCGGTTACGCGGTCTCCGTCTGCCGGGACCGGGTCAGCGCCTCGGCCAGTTCCTGGACGCTGCCGTAGCGGTCCTTGTGGGGCAGCCGCTCCAGCGCCTCGATGAGCGCGTCGGGCGCGTACCGCCGGTCCAGGGCGCGCATCAGCTGGCGCGGTCCCGCGGGGAACGCCCCGCGGCCCAGGATCCTGGCCAGTTCCAGCCGCACCGACTCCAGGGACGTCGGGCCGCGGCCCGGCGTCACCGGGCCGCGCGCGACCTCGGGGTCGTCGTCGGCGAACGGCTCCGGGTCGTGCCACTCCTCGGTGCGGGTGGGGTGCCCGGACCGCAGCAGGCCCTGCAGTTCGTGTTTCATCTCGTCGTCGCGGTGGACGCTGAGCCGGTCGCTGCCTCGCTGCATGTCTCCCTCCAGATCCTTCGGGGTCCGCACCGCGTACCCGAGGAGCGGAGGGCGACACAGGGGTTCGTGCACCGGATCGTCGCGGCCCGGTGTTTGGCCGCCGGAAGGCGGGAGACCCGCACCCCCACGCCCCCCACGCGCCTCCCGGAAAGGACAGGCCATGGCGGTGCTAGCCGTGCTCATCCCGCCCCTCATGCTCGGCGTGATCCTGATGCTGGGCCGCTACGAGGACTTCGTGCTGCCACCCGCACCGCCCGAGGCCGACCCGTCCGAAGCCCGGCTGGGGAGTTTGGGACGGTGAGACGGGGGCAGGCGCAGGTCCAGTGCTTCGGACAGGAGGCACGTCCGTGGAGGCGGTGTCGCGCCGCTGCGGGCGTACCCGCTCCACGACCGGTGCGCTCGCCACGGTGACCGTCCGTCCCCGAGCACCCCCCGAGGGAGCTGCGACGCACCATGCCGACCCGAGCGAGCGCGAAACACCCTCACGACGACGCCCCCGACACCGCGGACGCCTTTCGCAGGCTCGCCGCACTGGCCCCGGGCCCGGAGCGGGACGCGCTCCGTGACGAGATCGTCGAGGCCTGGCTGCCCATGGCCGGCCGCCTCGCCGGACGCTTCCGCAGCCGCGGCGAGAGCTTCGACGACCTGTACCAGGTCGCCGCGCTCGGCCTGGTCAAGGCCGTCGACCGGTACGACCCCGAGCTCGGCAACGCGTTCGAGAGCTACGCCGTGCCGACCGTCACCGGCGAGATCAAACGGCACTTCCGCGACCACATGTGGACCCTGCACGTACCGCGCCGGGTCCAGGAGCTGCGCAACCGCGTCCGGCACGCCTCCCAGGACCTGTCCCAGACCGTCTCCGGCCGCCGGGCGACCGTGGCCGAGATCGCCGAGCACGCCGATCTGAGCGAGGAGGACGTGCGGACCGGGCAGGAGGCGCTGGAGAGCTTCACCGCACTGTCCCTGGACGCCGAGCTGCCCGGCAGCGACGACGGCTACTCGCTGGGCGACGCGCTCGGCGCGCCCGACCCGGCACTGGACACCGTGGTCGACCGCGAGGCCGTCAGGGAACGGCTGGCCGCGCTGCCCGAGCGGGAGCGGGCCATCCTCTACATGCGGTTCTTCGGCGACATGACGCAGAGCAGCATCGCCGAGGAGCTGGGCATCTCGCAGATGCACGTCTCCCGCCTGATCAGCCGCTGCTGCGGGCGGGTACGGGAGCAGGTCATGCGGGACGACGGCGAGAGGCAGCGGCCCCTCACCCGCACGGGCGAGCCCGGTCCCGCCAATGGTGTCCGGCGGCGAGCGCCGCGGCGGTGACGGGGCTGTGATGGCTGTGGGGCGTGACCGCACGCCGTGCCCCGCCGTCGCTCGAAGGAGCCCGCACCATGCGCCGCACCGCCCGTGCCCTGTCCCTCGCCACCGCCACCGGCGCCGCCCTCGTGGCGCTCGCGCCGGCCGTGTTCGCGGGCACCGTTCCGGACGACGGGGCCTCCTGGGGCGCCGCCTCCCACGCGCCCTGCCCGGAACCGGGGGAACACGGGTGGGAACCGGACGCCCCGGAACCGGGCGGGCCGGAGGCGGCCGTACCGAAGAGCACGGCCCTGGACGGGCCCGGCGCCGAATCCGACGCCGGCCTCGGTCCCGAGGATCCCGAGGGACCCGAGGGCCTTGAGGGCCTCGAGGCGGGGATCCCCGCCCCCGAGGAGCCCGAGGATGCCGAGGAACTCAAGGGCCTCGAGGATGCCGAGGACCCCGAGGAAAGCGACCCCGACGAACCCGGGGCCGTCGGACCGAAGGCGCCGAAGCCCGAACCCACCGCGTACAAGCCCCCCGCCCCCGAGCCCACCGGGTCGAAGGCCACCCCCTGCGCCAGTGCCCCCGCGTACCAGGGCGTCCACGCGGGCGGGGGCGGCGCCTTCACCGATTCCGTGCCCGCGCTGGTCGCCGGCGGTCTGCTGATCGCGGGCGCGTGCGCCGCCGCCGCGCACCGCGTGCACCGCGACCGGACCGCCCGCACGGACGGCTGACGCCCGCGCCGTGCGCGGCCCGGCCCGGCCCGGCGCCCATGGCAGGCGGCACGCTGGGTACTGACTGGCCCAAGGAAGGTCGTCCGGGGCACGAGCGGGCGCCACGGCACCGGCACCAGGGACTGCGCGGAGGTAGGGATGCGGCGGACGGATCCGGAAGGTCACGGCCCCGTCCGGTTCGGGCCGGTGCTCCCCGAGGACGGGCTGCCCGTCCTGCCCGAGCTGTCCGCCGTACTCGCCGCCGCGGCCTCCCGCGCCGCCGCCGAACCGGTCGGCGGCGGGCCCGCCCTGCTGGACGCGGCCTGCGGCTACGGCGACCGGCGCGGACTGCCCGCCGCCCCCGACCGGGTGGCCGTCGCCCCCGGCGCGCCCGCCCTGCTGGTGGCGCTGACCGCCGCCCTCGGCGGCGACGTCCTGGTGCCCCGGCCCTGCGCCGCCTGGTGGGTCCCCTACGCCCGCCTGCTCGGCCGCCCCGCCTTCCCGGTGCCGACCCCGGCCGAGAACGGTGGCGTCCCCGACCCGTACGCCCTGCTGGAGACCGTGCGCCGACTGCGGGCCGAGGGCGGCGACCCGCGCCTGCTGGTGCTCTCCGTCGCCGACGACCCCACCGCCGGCGTCACCCCGCCCGAGCTGCTGCACGAGACCTTGGAGGCCGCCGTCGCCGAAGGGCTCCACCTGGTCAGCGACGAGACCTGGCGCGACACCCTGCACGACCCGCACGGCACCGTGCTGCTCAGCCCCGCCGAGATGCTGCCCGACCGGGTCACCGTCGTCACCGACCTGGCCGGCGCCCTGCTCCCGCCGGGCTGGCCGGCGGCGGTGGCCCGCTTCCCGGCGGGCGAGGACGGCGACGCGCTCCACGCGCGCGTGCTCGACGTGCTCACCGCGCTCGACGCGCGCGTCGCCGCACCCGTCGCCGCCGCGGCGGCGTACGCGCTGTCCGAGCCCGAACCGGTCACCGCGCGCGTCGCCGGCAGCGTACGCCTGCACGCGCGCGTGGCCGCCGCCGCGCACCATGCCGTCGTCGCCGCGGGCGCCCTCGCCCGGCCGCCCTGCTGCGGCCGGCACCTGTACGTCGACCTCACCCCCCTGGCCCCCGCGCTCGACGCGCACGGCATCGGCGACGCCCAGGAACTGGAGGACTTCCTCACCACCCGGCTCGGCATGCCCGCACCGGGTGGCCACCGCTTCGGCGACGATCTCGAAGCACCGCGCGTACGGCTGTCCACCGCCCCCCTGCTGGGCGACACCGCCGCACTGCGCGCGGAGGGCCTGAGCTCACCCGCGCCCCTGGAACTGCCGCAGGTGCGAAGCGCGTTGACCCGACTGACGACGGTCTTCGACGATCTCCGTGACGACGCTCGGCGACGGGAGCCCCCTCGATGACGCAGCGCCCCGAATCGACCACCGGAACGGCCGCTCCGGAACCCGGCGCCCGGGAGGCCGGCGATCCGGCCGCCGCCCCGCACCCGCCCCTGGCCGCACCCCGCCCGCTCGCCGAACGGCGGGTGTGGCCCCGTACCTTCCACGACCGGCTGACGTCCCCGCTGCCCGGCCTGAAGGCCCTCGCCCGCTTCGCCCGCGAGGGCGCCGTACGGCCCACCCCGGACGGTCTCGCCGACATCCCCCGGCTGCCCTGCGCCCCCGGCCCGCTGCCCCGCGTCGACGCCCGCACGGTCGCCGTCACCTGGGTGGGGCACGCGAGTTGGGTGCTGCGGATCGGCGGGCTCACCGTGCTCACCGACCCGGTCTGGTCCCGCCGCATCCTCGGCACGCCCGCCCGGATCACCCCCGTCGGCGTCCCCTGGGAGGCCCTGCCGCGCGTGGACGCGGTCGTCATCAGCCACAACCACTACGACCACCTGGACGCCCCCACCCTGCGCCGGCTGCCGCGCGACACCCCCATGTTCGTGCCGGCCGGGCTCGCCCCCTGGTTCCACCGCCGCGCGTTCACCCGCGTCACCGAGCTCGACTGGTGGGAGGCCGCCGAACTCGGCGGAGTCCGCTTCGACTTCGTGCCGGCCCATCACTGGTCCAAGCGCACCCTCGCCGACACCTGCCGCTCCCTGTGGGGCGGCTGGGTGCTCACCGGACCCGACGGGCGGCGCGTCCACTTCGCCGGGGACACCGGCTACGGCCACTGGTTCTCCCGCATCGGCGGCCGCTACCCCGGCATCGATCTCACCCTGCTGCCCATCGGCGCCTACGACCCCCGCTGGTGGCTGGCCGACGTCCACTGCGACCCGGAGGAGGCGGTGCGCGCCGCCCAGGACCTCGGCGCGCGCCACATGGCCCCCATGCACTGGGGCACGTTCGTCCTGTCCGCGGAACCGGTCCTGGAACCGCTCACCCGGGTCCGCGCCGCCTGGGAGAGGACGGGCCTGCCCCGCGAGCGGCTGTGGGACCTGCCGGTGGGCGGCTCCCGGATCCTGACGTGACCGGGGCCGCCCGCACGCCTCACCCCGCCGCCGTCCCCCGCATCCGCCGCCACAGGCCCGGCGCCACACTGATCAGCACCGTCAACACGATCGCCGCCAGCACGCCCTGCCACGGTTCGGCGAACAGCGAACCGCCGAGGACACCGATCAGCTGGTACGTCGCCGCCCAGGCCAGGCAGGCCGGCAGATTGCCCCGCACGAAGCGCCGCACCGGCCACTTCGCGACCAGACAGGCCAGCATCACCGGCAGCCGCCCGGCGGGGATCAGCCGGGACAGCACCAGCACCGCCACCTCGTGGTCGGCGAGCTTGCGCTGCGCCCACGCCAGCCGGTCCTCCGGGGCGCGCTCCCGGATCGCCTCCAGCCAGCGCGAGCCGTTCTTCGACGTCATGCCGCGCCGCCCCAGCCAGTACAGCGCCACGTCCCCGAGGAACGCCGCCAGCGACGCCGTCACGAACACCAGCGCCATCGAGAACGGCGCCGCCCGGTGGAAGGCGACCACGGCCGCCGAACTGACCAGCGCGCCCGTCGGCACCACCGGCACCAGCGCCCCGATCAGCACCAGCAGGAACAGCGAGGGATAGCCGACGGCCTGCTGGGTGAACCCGGGCGCCACGGCGGGCAGGGCCACCGACGACAGCGACACACCGGCCGCCTGGCCCGGGGCGGCGGGAAGGATCACCGCGCGACCTCCAGGCGCACGCGCTCCCCGTGCCCCAGCCGGTGCACCGACGCGCCGGGCGCGTGCCGGGCCGCCTGCCGCTCGAACTCCTGCCCCGGCGCGTGGAACTCGTGCGGGCGCACGGCGTCCATCCCGATCGGCCAGTACGTGCCGTAGTGCACCGGCACCGCGCTGGACGCCCCCAGCCGGGCCAGCGCCTCGGCCGCGCGTCCCGCGTCCAGATGCCCCTCGCCCAGGTACGGCCCCCAGCCGCCCACCGGGAGCAGCGCCACGTCGACCGGCCCGACGTCCTTGGCCATCTCGTCGAACAGGCCGGTGTCCCCGGCGAAGTACGTCCGCGCCTCGCCCTCCAGGACGTAGCCGAGGGCGGGGGAGCGGTGCGGCCCGACCGGCAGCCGCCGCCCGTCGTGGCGCGCGGGCACGGCCCGTACGACCAGTCCGCCGACCCTCGTCACATCGCCGGGCGCCACCTCGCTCACCGCGAGGTGCGTGAGCCGGCGCAGCCCCGGCACCGCGCGTCGCGCGCCCCGGGGCACGAGCAGGCGCGTGCCCGGCGCGAGCCGGGCCAGCGACGGCAGGTGCAGGTGGTCGGCGTGCAGATGGGAGACCAGGGCCACGTCCGCCCGCCGGGCCTCGGCCGGCGGCACCGCGCCGCGCCGGCGCCGCAGGTGGGCGAACCGGCGGGCGAACAGGGGGTCGGTGAGCACCCGCGTGCGCGCGTCCTCGACCGTACAGGTGGCGTGACCCCACCACGTGACCTCCACCGCCACCTTCGCGCCTCCCTCGTGCGACTCCCCGAAGCCTACGCGCAGGAGGAGGGCCGGCGGCGAGGACCGGAGGCGAGGGGGCGTCACGGGGCCGGTGCGGGGGACGGAGCGCGGCCCGGGACCGACCTGTTCGTGGCGCCGAGCCCGCGGGTGCCGGAACACGCGCCGTCCTCCGCGGGGGAGTCCGGACGGGAGTGCGCGGGGCGGGGACGGCGGGCCGTGCGGAACCGTCGTGCGACGCGGCGGTGAAGGCGCGTGTGCGCCGGCGGCCGTCGCCGCCGACGGCCGGGCACGACGCTCGCCGAGCCGCCGCCGGCCCGTGCGACGGGGACGGAACGCCGCGTCCGGCCGTTGTGACAGGGTGGAGACGGGCCAGGTCGGCCGGGACGTGAGGTGTGCGGGCGTGGATGGCGGGCGGTGGCGACGGGTCGCCAGTCAGATCGGGCGGAGTGTCGCCGTGTGGGTGGTCTCCACGCTCACCATGCTGCTGCTCGCCGGCATCCTGCCCGACTTCCGGCTGCGCTCGGCCGACGGCGACAGCGCCACGGACATCGCGGTCACCGCCGCCTTCGGCGCCGGCGCCTTCGGTCTGCTCTCCGCCCTGGTCTGGCCGCTGCTGGTGCGCCTGCTGCTGCTGGTGCCGGCGCTCGTCCTGGGTCTGCTGGTGTTCTTCCTCAACGGCGCCCTGCTGTGGCTGGCCCTGCACGTCACACCGGTCGAACGCGGCGCCGCCGCACCGGAGACGGCGGTCGTGGTCGCCGCAGTCATGTCCGCGGTCGCCTCCGCCACCGGCGCCGCCCTCGCCGTGCGCGACGACGACGCCTACCGCCGCCGCCTCTACCGCCTCGCCCACCGCAGACGGGGCTCCGCCCCGCCCTGCCCCACCACCCCCGGCACCGTCTTCCTGCAACTCGACGGCGTCGGCCACGACGTCCTGCTGCACGCCGTCGACAAGGGACTGATGCCCACCGCCGCCCGCTGGCTCGGCACCGGCACCGGCGGCGACCGCCCCTCCCACCGCCTCACCCCCTGGCGCACCGACTGGTCCAGCCAGACCGGCGCCAGCCAGCTCGGCATCCTGCACGGCAGCAACCACGACGTCCCCGCCTTCCGCTGGTACGAGAAGGCCCGCCGCGAGGTCATGGTCTGCAACCGGCCCACCAGCGCCGCCGAACTCCAGGCCCGCGCCATCGAGCACTCCGGCCACGCCGGACTGCTCGCCGACGACGGAGCCAGCCGCGGCAACCTCTTCAGCGGCGGCGCCCACGAACAGGCCCTGGTGCTCTCCATAACCACCCGCCGGCGCGGCCCGGCGGCCCGCTCCCGCGCGGGCTACTTCGCGTACTTCTCCGACCCCGCCAACGCCGTGCGCACCGCGTTGTCCTTCGTCGCCGAGGCGGGCCGGGAGATCGGCCAGTCCACCCGGGCCAGGTTCCGGGGACAGCGCCCGCGCGTCTCGCGCGGCGGGCTCTACCCGTTCGTACGGGCCTTCGCGACCGTCGTCGAACGGGACGTCGTGGTCGCCGCCGTGATGGGCGACCTGCTGGTGGGCCGCACCGCCGTCTACGCGGACCTGGTGGCCTACGACGAGGTCGCCCACCACTCCGGGCCCGTGAGCCGGGACACCGAGAAGGTCCTCCAGCGCCTCGACCGCGCCCTCGCCCTGATCGAGAACGTCGCCGAGCACGCCCCCCGCCCGTACCGGATCGTCGTCCTCTCCGACCACGGGCAGAGCCCCGGCGAGACCTTCCGCTCCCGCTACGGCCTCACCCTCGGCGACCTGGTGCGGGCCGGCTGCGGACTGCCCGTGCCGCGCCGCGCCGGGCGCACCCACAGCGGCGCCGAGGCCCGCGCCGCCGTCCGCGCGGCGCTGCGCCGGCCCGTCGAGGAGGGCGCCGAGCACTACCGCCCCTCCCGCGGCTCCGAACCCGTCGTGCTCGCCTCCGGCAACCTCGGCCTGGTCTCCTTCCCGGACGTGCCGCACCGGATGACCAAGGAGGAGATCGACGCCCGCCACCCCGCCCTGCTGGCGACCCTCGCCAACCACCCCGGCATCGGCTTCCTCCTCGTCCGCAGCGAACGCCACGGCGGGGTCGTCCTCGGCGCGTACGGCGCGGAGATCCCGCTGGACGAACTGGACGACGACCCCGGCCCGCTGGCCGCCTTCGGCCCCGGCGCCGCCGACGTCGTGCGCCGCACCCACACCTTCCCGCACACCGCCGACATCATGGTCAACTCCTTCCACGACCCCGCCGACGGCGAGGTCCTCGCCTTCGAGGAGCAGATCGGCTCCCACGGCGGCCTCGGCGGCGCCCAGACCCGCCCCTTCCTGCTGTCCCCGCTCGCCCTGTCCGCACCCGTCCCCGACGGCACGGAACTCGCCGGCGCCGAACAGGTCCACCAGGTGCTGCGCCGCTGGCTGGCCGAGTCGGGCGAGGCGGACCTGCCCGTGACCCCGGACCGGGAACGCGCGGCCTGAGCGGCCCTTGATCCGCCGGCGACGGCCGCGGACGACGGCGCGCCGGACCGGCCGCCGGGCACACGCCGGACGAGCTCCGGAAACCGGACCCGGCGGTGCGCGCGGACGTCCTGTGCGTCCCGGACCGCGTCCTGCGGGACCTCCCCGCCGCCGGGGCCGCCGTCGGGGGCCCCGGCTCATGGTGTTCCTCGACGGCCGCGGGGGGACGGAGCGGGCCGGCCCGCGGGAGCCGGCCCGGCACGGCTGCGCCGCCCCGGTGCACGGCGACCGCGCCCACGCGAGGACCGACCGGACCGGCCCTTTGGGACGGCCCGCTCCCGTCCGGACACCCGCGCCCCCGTCCGGGCGGCGCACCGGGACCTGCGGAGGGGTCCCGCTTCCGTAGGGCGCGCGGCTGCCGTTCACCGCGAGGGGGCCCGTCTTCCGGGTGAGTTGAGCCGTGATGTGATCGGATGGGGGAGGGCGCCCGGTGATCCGGGCACCCGGACCGAGCACCGCCGGACACACGGCCGGACATTTTCGAAAGGATGCGTCATGGCAGCCACGCGCTCCGCACACACCGTTTGGGAAGGCAGTCTCTTCAAGGGCAGCGGGGTCGTCGCCTTCGACTCCTCCGGCGCCATCGCCGAGCAGCCGGTCACCTGGGCGTCGCGGGCCGAGGAGGCGAACGGGAAGACCAGCCCGGAGGAGCTGATCGCCGCCGCGCACTCCAGCTGCTTCTCGATGGCCCTCTCCAACGGTCTCGACAAGGCCGGCACCCCGCCGACCCGGCTGACCACCTCCGCCGACGTCACCTTCGTGCCCGGCGAGGGCATCACCGGCATCCACCTCACGGTCGAGGGCTCCGTGCCCGGCCTGGACGAGGCCGGTTTCGTCGCCGCCGCCGAGGACGCCAAGGTGAACTGCCCCGTCAGCCAGGCGCTGAAGGGCACGGACATCACCCTGACGGCGAAGCTCGCCTGACCCGCTCGCCGCACCGCACCACCGCAGGCCGCTCCCTCCCGGGGCGGCCTGCGGCACATTCCCACCCGGAGCCGACCACCATGACGCCACGCCCCGCCGTCTCCGCCCATCGGGGCGGCTCCGAGCGCGCCGCCCCGGCGACCCGGGAGGCGTACGAGGACGCGCTCGCGTCCGGCGC
This sequence comes from Streptomyces caelestis, assembly GCF_001279005.1. Classification (GTDB taxonomy): domain Bacteria; phylum Actinomycetota; class Actinomycetes; order Streptomycetales; family Streptomycetaceae; genus Streptomyces; species Streptomyces heliomycini. The sequence goes on along the minus strand of NZ_LGCN01000096.1, from coordinate 40,830 downwards.
GGAGTACGTCGAGCTCGACGTGCGGCGCACCGCGGACGGAATCCTCGTCGTCCACCACGACCCCCGCGCGGGCCGCACCGGCCCGCCGCTGTCCACGCTCACCCACGCCGAGCTGAACGAGCGCGCCGGCTACCCCGTGCCCGTCGTGGACGAGGTGATGGAGCTGGTCGCCGGGAAGCTCGTCGCCCATCTGGACCTCAAGGAGACCGGCTACGAGAGGGAGCTGATCGACCGCGCGGTCGCCCTGCTCGGCGAGGACGGACTCGTCGCCACCACCCTCGAGGACAGCTCCGTCGCCGCCCTCACCGCCGCCCGCCCACGGGTGCGCACCGTGCTGTCCCTCGGCCGGGACGGCGGGGATATCCGCCGGGGCCGGCTGGTGCGGACCCGGATCGGCGAGCTGCTGCCCCTGCGCCGGGTCCGCGCCTGCGGCGCCCACGGCGTCGCCGCGCACTGGCGGCTGGCCCGCGCCACCGTGCTGCGCGAGGCGGCGCGGGGCGGACTGTTCACCATGGTGTGGACGGTCAACGAGGACGCGGCGCTGCGCGGCTTCCTCGGCGACCCGCGCGTGGACGTGCTGGTCACCGACCGGCCCCGCCGCGCCGTGGCCCTGCGCGACCGTGCGTCTCATTGACAACCACCCGCTCAACCTATTGACAATCATCCACTCAAGTTTTGTGCTGGAAGTCCGGAGAGGTGCCCTGGCGGAAGGGGACAGCGATGGGACGTGCGGTCGGAATCGACCTGGGAACCACGAACTCGGTGGTGGCCGTGCTGGAGGGTGGTGAGCCCACCGTCATCGCCAACGCGGAGGGCGCCCGCACCACCCCCTCGGTGGTGGCCTTCGCCAAGAACGGCGAGGTGCTGGTCGGCGAGGTCGCCAAACGGCAGGCCGTGACGAACGTCGAACGCACCGCCCGCTCGGTCAAGCGGTACATGGGCGACGCGCACTGGCGGTTCCCCGAGCAGGGTTCCGTCGACGGCACCCGCTACCGGGCGCAGGAACTGTCCGCCCGGGTGCTGCAGAAGCTGCGCCGGGACGCCGAGGCCTACCTCGGCGAGGACGTCACCGACGCGGTCATCACCGTGCCGGCGTACTTCGACGACGCCCAGCGGCAGGCCACCAAGGAGGCCGGGGAGGTCGCCGGCCTGAAGGTGCTCAGGATCATCAACGAGCCCACGGCGGCGGCGCTGGCGTACGGCCTGGACAAGGAGAACGACCACACCGTCCTGGTGTTCGACCTGGGCGGCGGCACCTTCGACGTGTCGCTGCTCGACATCGGCGAGGGCGTCATCGAGGTGAAGGCCACCAACGGCGACACCCACCTCGGCGGCGACGACTGGGACCAACGCGTCGTGGAGTACCTCGCCAAGCGCTTCAAGGGGCAGTACGGCGTCGACCTGGCGCAGGACAAGATGGCCGTGCAGCGGCTGCGGGAGGCCGCCGAGAAGGCGAAGATCGAGCTGTCCTCGTCCACCGAGACCTCGATCAACCTGCCCTACGTCACCGCCTCCGCCGAAGGCCCCCTGCACCTCGACGAGAAGCTCACCCGCGCCCAGTTCCAGGAGCTCACCGCGGATCTCCTCGAGCGCTGCAAGAAGCCCTTCCACCAGGCCGTCAAGGACGCCGGCGTGGAGCTCTCCGCGATCGACCACGTCATCCTGGTCGGCGGCTCCACCCGGATGCCCGCCGTCACCGACCTGGTCCGCGAACTCACCGGCAAGGAGCCGCACAAGGGCGTCAACCCCGACGAGGTCGTGGCCCTCGGCGCGGCCCTCCAGGCGGGCGTCCTGCGCGGCGACGTCAAGGACGTGCTGCTCCTCGACGTCACCCCGCTGTCCCTGGGCATCGAGACCAAGGGCGGCATCATGACCAAACTGATCGAACGCAACACCACGATCCCCACCCGGCGTTCGGAGATCTTCACCACCGCCACCGACAACCAGCCCTCGGTCGGCATCCAGGTCTACCAGGGCGAACGCGAGATCGCCGCCTACAACAAGAAGCTCGGCGTCTTCGACCTCACCGGCCTGCCCCCGGCCCCGCGCGGCATCCCGCAGATCGAGGTGGCCTTCGACATCGACGCCAACGGCATCATGCACGTCTCCGCCAAGGACCTCGCCACCGGCCGCGAACAGAAGATGACCGTCACCGGCGGATCGGCCCTCCCCAAGGACGACATCGACCGCATGATGCGCGACGCCGACCAGTACGCCGAGGAGGACCGCAAACGCCGCGAGGCCGCCGAGACCCGCAACCAGGCCGAACAACTCGCCTACCAGACCGAGCGGTTCCTGCACGACAACGCCGACAGGGTGCCCGGCGGGACCAGGAGCGAGGTCGAGTCGGCCGTCACGGAGGTGAAGCGGCTGCTGGGGCAGGAGTCCTCCGACACCGCCGAACTGCGCGCCGCCGTCGAGGAACTCGCCACCGTCAGCCAGAAGATGGGCCAGGCGATGTACGCGCAGGCCCAGCAGACCCCGGCCGGGGGAACCGGACAGCACACCGCCCCGCAGGACGACGACGGCGTCGTCGACGCGGAGATCGTCGACGACGACAAGGACACCGGCCGGCGGGAGGACGGCGCCGCCTGACCCGCCGCACCGGCCGCGGTCACGGCTTGCGGGCGACCCCCGCGTAGACCGGCACGATGCCCTCCGCCTGCGCCGCCACGTCCTCCGCCGCCGGACGCCACCCGTGCACCGGGATGACCCCCGGGCCCAGCAGCTCGAGGCCGGTGAAGAAGCGGGAGAACGCGGCCAGCGAGCGCGGGTGGAAGGGCGTGCCGCCGCGTGCGAAGAGGTGCGCCGCCCGCTCCACGGCCTCGGGGCTCAGATCGGGCGTGACCTGGGAGAGGATCAGGTAGCTGCCCGGCGCCAGCGCGGCCGTGTACCGCTCCAGCAGGCCGTACACGTCGTCGCCGTCCGGGTCGTCGTCCAGGTAGTGGGTCAGCGCGACCAGCGACAGCGCCACGGGCCGGCCGAGGTCCAGCGACTCGGCGGCCCGGCGCAGCAGGGTGTCCGCGTCCCGCACGTCGGCGTGCACGTACCGCGTGCTGCCCTCGGCGGTGCCGTGCAGCAGCGCCTCGGCGTGCCGCAGCACGATCGGGTCGTTGTCCGCGTACACCACGCGGGACTCCGTGGCGACCCCCTGCGCCACCTGGTGCAGATTGGGCTCCGTGGGGATGCCCGTGCCGATGTCCAGGAACTGGCGTATCCCCGCCTCGGCGACGGTGCGCACGGCCCGGTGCATGAACCGGCGGTTGGCCCGCGCCCCGCGTAACACCGTGCCGTCCGCCGCGAGGATCCCGCGCGCCAGCTCCTCGTCCACCGGGTAGTTGTCCTTGCCGCCGAGCCACCAGTCGTAGACCCGGGCCGGATGCGGCCGGCTGGTGTCGATGCGGACGGGCGCGGTGTCGGATCCGGTCATGGGCGGTCCTCTCCTCGTGGATTCCTCATGGGTTCCTCATGGACGCGAAGGCGTGCCCGGGCGCGCGGCTCAGTAGTGCTCGCGCCACTCCCGCAGCAGTTTCTCGGTGCGCTGCGCCGAGGCCGCCCGCGCCGTCATGTGGTCCAGGACCTCCAGGTGCGCCGACACCTCCTTGCGGGAGTCCAGGTACAGGGCGCCGGTCAGGTACTCGGTGAACACCATGTCCGGCAGCTCCGGCTCGGCGAACCGGAACAGGGAGAAGGGCGCGTACGTCCCCGGGTGCGGCCCGTCCGCGAACTCGGCGATCTGCAGCGTGACCCGGTCCCGCGCGGAGTACTCGAGGAGCTTGTCGAGCTGGTCGCGCATCACCCGGCCGTCGAGGCTCACCGGACGGCGCAGCACCGTCTCCTCCATCAGCACCCACAGGTGCGGCGGGTCGGGGCGCTCCAGCAGCCGCTGGCGCTCCATGCGCAGCGCCACGTGCCGCTCGACCGCCTCGGGCCCGATGTTCCCGATCGTCCCGGCCTCCAGCACGGCACGCGCGTACCCCTCCGTCTGCAGCAGGCCCGGCACGAAGTGCGGCTCGTAGGAGCGGATGATGCGGGCGGCGCCCTCCAGGCTCACGTACAGGCTGAACCACTCGGGCAGCACGTCGCCGTACCGCTGCCACCAGCCCGGCCGGTTCGCCTCCTCGGTGAGCTCGACGAACGCGACGGACTCGGCCTCGGGCACCCCGTAGGCGCCCAGCAGCAGCTGGACGTACGGGATCTTCAGCGCGACCTCGGCGGTCTCCATCCGCCGTACGGTCGCGGGCGCCACCCGCAGGATGCGGGCGGCCTCCTCCCGCGAGAGGCCCGCCGCCTCCCTCAGTTCCTGCAGCCGCCTTCCCAGGACCACTTGGCCCACGGTGGGTGCGGCCCGCCGCTCACTCACGCCACGCCTCCCCAACGCGTCCGGGCACGCGCCCAGTCTGTCATGTCCCTCCGAGGCTCTCACGAGCCGCGGGCGACCGCCCTGTTTCCACGGTCCCCGTGACATGACCCGGGAGGTAATCGACCCGGTCCCACCCGCGCGGGATCGTGGACGCACCGGGTCCCGGGCCGGCGCACTCCGGCCCGGGACCCGGCAACCGACCCCGACGGAGGAGGACGCGTCATGTCCACGACCCAGCTCGCCGTGCTCGCCCGGACCGTGGAGCCGCAGCGCATGCTGCGCCGCTTCCTGGCCCTCGACGCCGTGGTGACCGGTGCCAACGCCGTCGCCTACCTCGCCCTGGCCGGACCGCTCGGCCGGTTCCTCGGAGCCGGTTTTGGCCTGCTGCTCGGGCTCGGCGCGTTCCTCGCGGTGTACGCGGCCGGCGTGGGCCTGCTGGCCGCCCGGCCGCACCCGCCGGCGCCCGGCGTGCGGATCGTCGTCGAGGCCAATCTCGCCTGGACGGCGGCGAGTCTCGCCGCCCTCGCGCTGTGGCTCACCCCGACCACCGCGGGCGCGGTGTGGACGGTCCTCCAGGCGCTCACCGTGGCGGGCTTCGCCCTGCTTCAGCACATGGCGCTGAAGGAGCGTCAGCTCAGCCAGGTCTGAAGGTACTCGGCCGTCGCCGGGTCCGCCGGGAGCAGCGTCTCCACGGCCAGCTCGGCGACGGTCACGTCCATGGGCGTGTTGAACGTGGAGATCGACGAGACGAACGACAGCGTCCGCCCCCGGTGCTCGATCAGCATCGGCAGCGCGAAGTACGCCACCGGCTCGGCCGGTTCCTCCTGCCGGCCGGCGGTGTCCGGCACGGGGAACGCCGCCACCTCGTCGTACAGCGCCCGCAGCCGCTCCGAGCGGTGCAGGGCGATGTGCCGCCGCATCTGTTCCAGCAGATGGCCGCGCCACTCCCGCAGGTTCCGGATCCGCGGCGCCAGCCCCCGCGGGTGCAGGGTGAGCCGCACCGCGTTCAGCGGCGGCGTCAGCAGCGAATCCGGGACGCCGTCGAACAGCGCCATGACCCCCCGGTTGGCCGCCACGACGTCGTACATCGCGTCCACCACCAGCGCCGGATACGGTTCGAAGCCGCCGATCAGCCGCTCGATGCCCGTGCGCACGACCTCCAGCGCCGGGTCGTCCAGCGGGGTCTCCGGGTAGTGGGGCGCGTAACCGGCGGCCAGCAGCAGCGCGTTGCGCTCCCGCACGGGTACGTCCAGGTGCTCGGCCAGCCGCAGCACCATCTCCTCGCTGGGCCGGGAGCGGCCGGTCTCGACGAAGCTGATGTGCCGGGCGGAGGAATCGGCGCGCAGGGCCAGCTCCAGCTGGCTGACCCGCCGCTGCTCCCGCCAGGCGCGCAGCAGGGGGCCCACGCCCCCGGTGCGGGAAGCGGTACCGGACGTGACAGTGGTCATGCCAGGACGGTAGTCGAGGAACGGCCCCGCCGGGGGAAGGGTCCGCGCCCGGCCAGGGCCCCGGGGGGTCTTCTGTGAAAGCCTGGGAGTCCCGCACGGGACCGCGGGACCCGAACCGGTGAAGGAGCGCATCCCATGTCCGTCGAACCGCTGTCGCAGAAGGAGATCGAGGAGCGGCTGGCCGAGCTGCCGGGCTGGTCGCTCGACGGCGACCGGATCACCCGCTCCTACCGGCTCGGCTCGCACTTCGCGGCGACGGCGATGGTCGTCCACGTCGCCCAGGTGCAGGAGGAGCTCGACCACCACTCCGACCTCACCCTCGGCTACGACACCGTGACCCTGTCCGTGCACACCCACAGCGCGGGCGGCGTCGTCACGGAGAAGGACCTCGAGCTCGCCCGCAGGGTGGAGGACCTGGCGCCCGGACACGGGGCACACTGAGGCGCGTGCTCGACTACGACGAGGAAGCGGAACGGTACGACGTCCTGCGCGGCGGTGAACCGCGGGCGGCGGCCGCCGCCGACGCGGTGACGGGCCTCGTACCGGGCGGCGCGCGGGACCTGCTGGACGTGGCGTGCGGCACCGGCATCGTGACCCGGCGGCTGGCCGCCGCCCGCGCCGGTCTGCGGGTCACGGGCGCCGACCTCTCCCCGACGATGACCCGGATGGCCGCCGTCCGTCTGCCGGGCGCCGTGGTCCGCGCCGACGGCCGCCGGCTGCCCTTCGGCGACGCCCAATTCGACGCCGTCGTCAGCGTGTGGCTGCTGCACCTGATGTCCGGCCCCGAGGACGTACGGGCGGTCGTCGCCGAGTGCGCCCGCGTGCTGCGGCCCGGCGGGGTGTACGTCACCACCGTCCACAAGGGCGCCTCCCACAACGTCGGCAGCGACATCGACGCGATCCTCGCCGCGCGCCCGCGCAGCCCGGTCCCCGACGCCCCCGACACCGTCGACGCCTGCGCCGCCGGGCACGGTCTGCTCCCCGCCGGGGAGGCCCGCTTCCGGGGGCGCGGCCAGGGCCGCAGCCCCCGCCGCGCCATCGCGGACCTGCGGCGCGGCTGGTTCGTCACCCTGCCGCCCGGCGAACCTCTCGCCGAGGAGTTCGCCGCCCGGCTGGCCGGGCTCCCCGACCAGGACCGGCCCCGCGCCGACCCCGTGTTCCGGCTCAGGGCGTACCGGAAGCCATGGGGCGGCAACCCGGAGCGCTTCGGCGGCGACCGAGAGGCGGAACCCATCCGTCCTCCCAGGAGGCCCCTCCCATGACCCACCCCCACAGGCGCCGCGGACGCCGTGTCGTCCTGCCCGCGGCGCTCGCCGTGGCGGCGCTGGCCGGCGCCGGTCTGACCGTGCTGTCGGACGCGCCCGCCGAGGCCGCCACCGCACGGCAGGTCGAGAAGCTGGACCGCGGCGTCGTCAGCGTGCACACCGGCAGCGGGAACCTGGTCAGCTGGCGCTGGCTCGGCACCGACCCGGACAACGTCGCGTTCAACGTCTACCGGGCCGGCACCAAGGTCAACTCCAGCCCCGTCACCGGCTCCACCACCTATTTCCACTCCGGCGCGCCCTCCAGCGCCGACTACACCGTCCGCGCGGTGGTGAACGGCGCCGAGCAGGGCGACTCGGTCCATGCCGTCCAGTTCCGCACCGGCTACAAGGACGTGCCGATCAGTCCGCCGTCCGGCGGCACCACACCCGACGGCGTCTCCTACACCTACGAGGCCAACGACGCCTCCGTCGGGGACCTCGACGGCGACGGCGCCCTCGACATCGTGCTCAAGTGGCAGCCCACCAACGCCAAGGACAACTCCCAGTCCGGCTACACCGGCAACACGATCGTCGACGGCGTCAAGCTGGACGGCACCCGGCTGTGGCGCGTCGACCTGGGCCGCAACATCCGTTCCGGCGCCCACTACACGCAGTTCCAGGTGTACGACTACGACGGCGACGGCAAGGCCGAGGTCGCCATGAAGACCGCCGACGGCACGAAGGACGGCACCGGGACGGTCATCGGCAGCTCCTCGGCCGATCACCGCAACTCCAGCGGGTACATCCTGTCCGGCCCCGAGTACCTGACGATGTTCAACGGGCAGACCGGCAGGGCGATGGGCACCGTCGACTACGTCCCGGCCCGCGGCACGGTCTCCTCCTGGGGCGACTCCTACGGCAACCGCGTCGACCGCTTCCTCGCCGGCACCGCGTACCTGGACGGCGCCCGCCCCTCCCTGATCATGGCCCGCGGCTACTACACGCGCACGGTGATCGCGGCCTGGGACTGGCGGGACGGCCGGTTCACCCGCCGCTGGACCTTCGACACCAACTCCTCCACCAACAGCGGCAAGGGGTACGACGGCCAGGGCTCCCACGCCCTCTCCGTCGGCGACGTCGACAACGACGGCCGGGACGAGATCGTCTACGGCGCGATGGCCGTCGACGACAACGGCAACGGCCTGTGGACCACCAGGACCGGCCACGGCGACGCCCAGCACCTCGGCGACCTCGACCCGTCGACCCCCGGCCTGGAGTACTACAAGGTCTCCGAGTCCACGGGCCAGCCCGCCGCGCTGTACATCGACCCGGCGAACGGCGCGGTCCGCTGGAAGCTCGGCGCCTGCTGCGACAACGGCCGCGGGGTCGCGGGGGACATCTGGTCGGGCAACTCGGGCCCGGAGATGTGGTCGTCCTCCGACGGCGGCATCCGTGACGAGGGCGGCGGCACGAAGGGCCGCAAGCCCTCCTCCACCAACTTCCTGGCCTGGTGGGACGGCGACCCGGTCCGCGAACTCCTCGACGGCACCCGCATCGACAAGTACGGCACGTCCTCCGACACCCGTCTGCTGACCGGTTCGGGTGTGTCCTCGAACAACGGCACCAAGGCCACCCCGGTCCTGTCCGGCGACATCCTGGGCGACTGGCGCGAGGAGGTCGTCTGGCGCACCGGCGACAACAAGAACCTGCGCATCTACTCCACCCCCCACGACACGGACCGGCGCATCACCACCCTCCTCCACGACACCCTGTACCGCACGTCCCTGGCCTGGCAGAACACGGCCTACAACCAGCCCCCGCACACCGGCTTCTTCATCGGCGCCGGCATGCCCACCCCGCCCAGGCCCTCGGTCTTCACCCCCTGAGCGGACCTCCTGATCGAAACCCCGGCCCGCCCGTACCGGTGTACGGGCGGGCCGGGGGCTCCTCACGTGTTCAGCGAACCGCGCAGGTCCGTCCGCCCAGTTGGAAGACGGTCGGTGCGCTGTTCGCCGCGGACCGGGTCGCGGTGAAGCCGAAGGCGACCGACGAGCCCGCCGCCACCGTGCCGTTCCAGTCGGTGTTGCGTACCGTCACCGCCCCGCCCGACTGGGTGGGGGACCCGTTCCAGAGCTGGGAGATCTTCTGGCCGTTGGCGAAGGACCAGTTCAGGGACCAGCCGTTCCAGGCGGCCGAGCCCGTGTTGGTGAGCCGGACGTCGGCCTGGAAGCCGTCGGTCCACTGGTTGGTGACCTTGTAGGTCACCTCGCAGACGCCCGACGGACCGGGCTCCTCGGGCTCTTCCGGATCCGTGCCGCCACCGGTGTCCGAGGGGTCGCCGTAGACGACGCCGCGGCCGTTGGTCGCCACGTAGACGCGGCCGTAGACCCGCGGGTCGCCCGTGATGGCCGCGCCGGTCCAACCCCACTGGTGGGCGTCGTCGTTGACGCGGGTCCAGGTCGCGCCCCGGTCCGTGGAGCGGAAGACGCCGCGCACGCCGTCGATCTCCGCGCTGGTGAAGAGGGTCTGGTACGAGGCGCCCGGCGCCGCCTTGCCGAAGCCGACGGTGTCGGCCTCGTCGACGTTCGGCAGCTTGGTGAAGGTCGCGCCCGAGTCCGTGGAGTGCCAGAGGCCGTACGGACCGTCGCTCGCCCCGCCCGCCAGCCAGATGTCGCCCTTCGCCCCCGGGAGCGCCTTGAAGCGCACGCTGTCGCCGGCCGGGAGCCCCGTCGCCGCCGACGCCGTGAACGTCGCGCCGCCGTCCGTGCTGACGTAGAACTTCCCGGACTTGAAGCCGTAGAACGTCTTCGGGTCCACCCGGTCGGACTCGACGACCGCCCCCGCCGGGATGCCGCTCGACGCCGACCAGGACGTGCCGAACCCGGTCGTGTGGTGCACGCCCGCGCCCTGCGGGCTCCACACGAACCGGCTGCCGTCGGCCGCCGCCGCGACCGTGCCGCCGCCGCTCACGCCCGAGGGGTCCGTCCCCGCGAACCAGTGGGCGCCGTTGTCGGTCGAGAACGCGATGTGCGGACCGGAGTCCAGGTTGCCGGCCCGGACCACCGTGTCCGGGTCGGTCTCGGCGAAGTCCAGACTGGTCGTCGACGTGAAGTTCGGCTGGGTGAACATCATCGGCGGCACCTTGGTGAGGTCCGTGTGCCGGAAGCCGCCGACGTCACCGAGCGCGCTGATCAGCGGGGCGCCCGACGGGGGAGAGATCAGGTCGTTGACGGCCGTCTCCTCCAGGCCGCGCACCATCGGGGTGATGGTGAACGACGTGTCGTCGTCCCAGTTCGTCAGGTTCTCCGTGCCGTAGACCGTCGCGCCCGTCCCGTACATCATCCGGTCGGAGTCGAACGGGTCGATCTCCAGCGCCTCCGTCATCCAGCCCAGTTTCGGGGTCTGTTCGGGCGGTGACGGGTTCGCGCCCCAGGTCAGCCACGGCGACGACGAGACGTCCATCGTGTAGCGGTTCTCCCGGTTCGGGTACGACGTGTAGCTCCACGCCTGCGTCCACGTGCCGCCGCTGTCCGTCGAGCGGAAGATCTGCGTGTCCGGCCACCAGGAGCTGTACGCCGTCGCCATCACCGTGCCGGGGTTCTGCCGGTCCACGGTCAGACCGCTGAAGCCGTAGTAGGTGTCGGCCTCCGCCACCGGGCTGATGTCCGTCCAGGCGCCGGTCGCCGTCGCGTACCGGTACAGCCGGCCCTTGCCGCCGTCGTAGGGGCCGCCCGTGTCGCTGTACGCGAGGTACAGGTAGCCGTTCTCGGCGTCGAGGACGCCCTTGTGCGCCAGGTGTCCGGTCGGCTGCCCGGCGATCCGCTGCCAGGTCGCGCCGGCGTCCGTCGACCGGTAGACCGCGTTCTCCTTGTCGGCGACGCCGACGTAGACCGTCTTCGTCGCCGTCCCCGCGCCGCCGGTCGACTCGTCGAAGGTGACCCAGACGACGCCCTGGTTGTCGGAGGCGTACCCGGACGTGTCACTCGGGTCCTGGGCGTAGTTCCCGGGGTTGGGGAAGGACGTGACCTTCGACCAGTTCGCCCCCGCGTCGGTCGATCGCCACAGCCCGTTCCCGCTGGGCGCGCCCAGGTACAGCACGCTGTTGCGGTTCGGGTCGACCGCCAGCCGTTCCCCCATGCCCCGTCCCGGCATGTTCCCGCCCAGCTTGAACGGCAGATCCGCCTTCTTCCAGCTCGCGCCCCGGTCCGTGGAGCGCAGCACCGCGCCGTTCGTCGGGTCCCAGTCGTTGGTGTACGTGCCGACCGCCGCGTACACCCGGTCGGGGTCGGCGGAGTCGGAGGCGAGGCTCACCACTCCCGTGTGGCCCCAGTGGTCCCAGCCGACCGAGTCGAGGAGCGGGGTCCAGCTCTTCGTCGGCTCCTGCCAGCGGTAGGCGCCGCCGATGTCGGTGCGGGCGTAGGCCAGGTCCTTCTCACTTCGGTTGAAGACGATGCCGGGCACGAAGCCGCCGCCGTCGATGCGCGCGTTCCTCCAGGTGTAGGTGTCGGCGGCGAGCGTGGTGGCCGGCTCCGGGGCGCCGGCGGCCAGGGCGGGCGGGCCGCCCGCGAGCAGACCGGCCGCCAGTGCGAGCACGGTCGTGAGGATGCGGGTTCTTCGCACGGAGGTTCCTTCCTCTTGGGGGGAGGGGGAGTGGGGAGAGCGTGCGAGGGCCGGGCGGCCCCACCGTGCGCGCGTGGGACCACCCGGCCGTGTGGCCCCGGCGTCAGGTGCCGGGACCGGTCCGCGGAGCGTCGGCGGGGGCTATTCGAGAAGCTCCGCGTACGAGCCCATGGCCAGGGCGATGTCGGCCTGGGCCCAGAACCGGTGGTACGTGAAGGTGGGCGCGGCGCCGCCCGCCAGATAGGACTCGATCTTCGACCACGCCGGGTCGTCCTGGTAGAAGGAGCGGATCGACTCGAACGTCGACGACGAGTTGATCGCGTCGCCGTTGGGCATGGTGCCGCTCCAGCCGCTGGGGACGTGGACCGGGTCGTCGAAGCGGTTGTAGTCGGCGCGGGTCTCCGGGACGGCGATGCCGAGCGCGTCCTGGTTGTTCTCCCACATGCCGTCGAGCAGAGCCTTCGCCGTGGTCGCCGCCTCCGTGTCACCGGAGCGGTCGGCGTAGTACGTCAGCGTCTTGGCGTACGCCGCGGCCACACCGACGTCGTTGGTGTAGTCGGCGACGGTGACGTGCAGTCCGCTGTTGGCGCCGGGCGAGGACGCGTTCCAGGTGTCGGGCTTGCCCGACCACTGCAGCGTCGACGGGATCCGGAAGGAGCCGTCCGGGTTGATCGTGGTCTCGGACAGCGCCCAGTCCACCCACTTGTCGAGGACCGACTTGGCGAGCGCGTTGCCGGTCTGCTGGTACAGCTCGGCGACCCGCTCCATCGACCACGCCTGGAAGCCGAACCACTGGTTGGACGGCGGGTCGTGGTAGACCGGCTTCTCGTCGTAGTGCATGCCGTAGAAGGTCGGGGTCCCGGACGGCGGGGTCGTGTACCGGCCCGCCCAGCTGTTGGTGGCGCCGCCCGCGATGCCGCCCTCGTCGGACTGCAGCCAGCGGTAGAACTCCAGCTGCCGCTGCATGGACTTCGCCCAGTCGCCCGCGCCCGTCGCCGACTTCGGCTTCAGCGGCGCGTAGGTGCTCAGCGCGTACGCGGCGAGCGGGTTCTGGTAGCCGCCGTGCGCGTGGCTGGAGCCGATGCGCCAGGCCCAGCCCGCCGAGGTGTCGGTGGCGCCGCCCCAGGAGTAGTACCAGGACAGCAGGTAGTGCGAGGCGTCCTTGCCGGTGCCGGCCGGGCAGGACGGGCTGGTGCAGTTGCCGATCTTCTTGAAGTACTTGTCGTACATGGAGTAGCGCAGGTAGTCGCCCATCTTCGCGGCCTTGGCGACCGTCGCGGAGACCTGGGAGCCCTTGCCCTGGTCCTTGGCCCACAGGTCCGCCCAGTACGCGGCCTGCACGGCACGCGCGTCGGCGTCCGGGGCGTTGGTGAACTTCCACTGCTTGGCGTAGGACGCGTCCTTGGTGAACAGGTCCAGGTAGCCGTTCTTCCCGCCGTACTTGAAGGCGTCGCAGGTGGGCTGCGGGACGGTCTCCCAGACCGACTCCTGCGGGCCGCGCTGGAAGGTGTTGATGTACGACGGCCCGGTGTCCGACGGACCCGCCTCGCACTTGCCGGGCGAGTTGCCGTAGCCGTACACGTTGTCGACGTCCTGGATCCAGTGCATGCCGTAGACGTCGTCCGTGCCGTAGGCGGACTTCAGTTCGGCCGCGATCGGGTCGGGGCCGACCGAGACGCCCGAGTCGAGCTGCGACGGGTACTCGTTCGGGGTGTCGTGCTCGGGTGCGTACGTCGCCGGCTTCGAGGCGTTGTAGAAGGAGTTCGTCGGCTGGTCGGCGTGGGTCGGGATCATGAACTTCTCCATGATGTCCCAGGCCCCGTTGAACTTCGACCAGTCACCGGTCACCTTGCCGTACATCGCCTGCAGCCACAGCAGGTAGCTGTACGCCTCCGAGGTGGTCTCGTGACCGTGGTCCGGCGCCTCGACGATCAGCGTCTCGACCGAGTGGTACGGGATGCCCTCCGGCGAGAAGTAGCCGTTCGCCGGGTCGGTGATCTTCCCGTACAGCTCCAGGAAACGCGCGTCGTACGCTTTCTGGGCGCCCAGCTGCGTCACGGTGACCGCCGCCTTGGCGTGGCCCGGCGCCGAGGACTCGAAGACCGCCGAGCCGCTGCCCGAGGAGTCGGCGGCGATCGTCACCTTCTGCGCGGTGTTCCAGTTCGACGGTGTGAAGGTGAGCGACGCGCCGCCGGAGACCGACAGTCCCGAGTTGCCGCTCGCCCGGGCCGTCGCGACGGTCACGTTCGAGCTCGGCTGCTTGGACAGCTTCACCTCGTACGTTCCCGACTTGCCCTGTTGAACGCCCAGTTGGGATGGCGTGGCCACCACGGCGGGGCCCGAGGCGACGGTGATGCCGACCGGGGTCGAGTCGGCGGAGGCGCCCATGCTGTCGTACGCCTTCGCCACCAGCGAATGACTGCCCACGGTCAAGCCGCCGACGGAGAGCGCGAAGGGCGCGCTGCTGTCCGAGCCCAGCAGTTCGGTGTCGTCGTAGAACTCCACCTTGGTGATGGTGGCCTGGTCGGCCGCCGCCGCGGTGGCGGCGAGCGGGACCGTCTCGCCCTGCGTGTAGACGGCGCCGGCCTGGGGGCTGGTCAGTACGGTGATCGGCGGCTGGTGGGCGCCGACGCAGGGGGTGCCGTTGATCGCGAAGGACGTGGGCGCGGCGTTGCCGCCGCTGTAGGTGAACTGGCCGCCGGTCGTGACGGCGGCGCCGGCGGCGATCCGGCCGTTGTACCCGGCGTCCTTCACGGTCACGGTCTTGCCGGACTGCGTCCAGCTGCCGTTCCAGCCGTTCACGAGCTTCTGGTTGCCCGCGTAGGTGTACGTCAGGGTCCAGCCGTCGATGACGTCCGCACCGCGGTTGGTGAGGGTCAGCTCCGCGGTGAATCCGGAGCCCCAGTCGTTCGTCTTGTAGTCGACGCTGCACTGGACGGCGGCCGCCTGAGCGGGGGTCGAACCGGTCGAGAGCATCGTCAGGGGAAGCGCGAGAGCGGCCGCGGCGGCCGTCAGTAACCGCCGGAAGCCTCTGCGTCTCCTGGGTGGGGGATGCATGGTGCTGGTTCCTCCTGCGACTCGGACATGTCAAGCCTTGAACCAGTGGGAGCGCTCCCATAGTGGGGATGGGGTAGGGAGCGGTCAAGCCTTGGGGCGAATCGAAAACATTCGACGGCTCGAGCTGGGGGAAAGTCGGCAGTCCCTCTGTTCTTTGCCGTCACTTGGCGCTAACTTCATGTCACCAGTGGGAGCGGTTCCACCAGTCGACGCGTCCGTCCTGACGCGTCCGACCTGCAAGGAGTCGCTCATGCGCCACCCCCCGCGTTCAGTACTTTCAGCCATCCCCGTGCATGTGTGGAGCACCTGACGCGGGGTCGCTCGTTCCGTGGGATCCACCTGCCGTCCGTGCTGCCCGGAAACTCCCCGGCCGGCGCCACAGGCCTGTCCCGACCAGGCCCGGACGGCTCTCCCACCCGTAAGGCACCAGGCCGCGCGATCGTCCGCGCGCGCTCGAGAAGGACAGCCCCCTACGGATAGGAAACCCGCACCATGAGTCGCACCAGAACCGCGCTTCTCGCCGCCATGGCGCTGGTCGCCGGCGCCACCGGGACGGCGATCGCCGCCGTCCCCGGCGGCACCGGCGCGGCCGCCGTCCCCTGCACCGTGGACTACAAGGTGCAGAACCAGTGGGCCACCGGCTTCACCGCGTCCGTGACGATCACCAACAACAGCGCCGCCAAGTCGTCGTGGTCGCTGAAGTGGTCCTACGCCGGCAACCAGAAGGTCACCAGCGGCTGGAACGCCAAGGTGACCCAGTCCGGCGCCAACGTCACCGCCGCCAACGAGTCCTACAACGGCACCCTCGCCACCGGGGGCTCGACCTCCTTCGGCTTCCAGGGCACCTACAGCGGCAGCAACGCCGTCCCCGCCACCTTCACCCTCGACGGCGTGACCTGCAACGTCGACTCCGGCGGTCCCACCGACCCGACGGACCCGACGGACCCGACGGATCCGCCCGGCAACCGGGTGAACAACCCCTACGACGGCGCCAAGGTGTACGTGAACCCCGAGTGGTCCGAGAAGGCCGCCGCCGAGCCCGGCGGCAGCCGCATCGCGAACCAGCCCACCGGCGTCTGGCTGGACCGCACCGCCGCCATCAACGGCGTCAACGGCGGCATGAGCCTGCGCGACCACCTCGACGAGGCCCTGCGGCAGAAGGGTTCCGGCGAACTCGTCATCCAGCTGGTCATCTACAACCTGCCCGGCCGTGACTGCGCCGCCCTCGCCTCCAACGGCGAGCTCGGCCCGACGGAGATCGACAAGTACAAGACGCAGTACATCGACCCGATCAAGGCCATCCTCGCCGACTCGAAGTACGCCTCGCTGCGGATCGTCACCACGGTCGAGATCGACTCCCTGCCGAACCTGGTCACCAACGTCTCCCCGCGGGGCACCGCCACGCCCAACTGCGACGTGATGAAGGCCAACGGCAACTACGTCAAGGGCGTCGGCTACGCCCTCAACAAGCTCGGCGACGTGCCCAACGTCTACAACTACGTGGACGCCGGCCACCACGGCTGGCTGGGCTGGGACGACAACTTCGGCGCCTCCGCCGAGATGTTCAAGCAGGCCGCCACCGCCGAGGGCGCGACCGTCGCCGACGTGCACGGCTTCATCGCCAACACGGCCAACTACAGCGCGCTGAAGGAGGACCACTTCTCCATCAACGACAACGTGGCCGGCAAGTCGGTGCGCGAGTCGAAGTGGGTCAGCTGGAACCGCTACGTCGACGAGCTGTCGTACGCCCAGGCCCTGCGCGAGAAGCTGGTCTCGCTCGGCTTCGACTCGAAGATCGGCATGCTGATCGACACCTCCCGCAACGGCTGGGGCGGCGCGAACCGGCCCACCGGACCCGGCGCCACGACCAGCGTGGACACCTACGTCGACGGCGGCCGCTACGACCGCCGGTTCAACACGGGCAACTGGTGCAACCAGTCGGGAGCCGGACTCGGTGAGCGGCCGAAGGCCTCCCCGGAGCCCGGGATCGACGCCTACGTGTGGATGAAGCCCCCGGGTGAGTCCGACGGGGCGAGCAAGGCCATCGACAACGACGAGGGCAAGGGCTTCGACCGGATGTGCGACCCGACGTACACCGGCAACCCGCGCAACGACAACAACAAGTCGGGCGCCCTCGCCGACGCCCCGATCTCCGGGCACTGGTTCTCCGCCCAGTTCCAGGAGCTGATGAAGAACGCGTACCCGCCGCTGTCGTGACGGGCTGACCACCGGTCCGCCGGGGCGGGACCCGCCCGGTCCCGCCCCGGCGGACCGCCGCACGTCTCCTCGCACGGCACCCTTTTGCGGAAGCGGCAACGTCGATTGCCCGCTCCCGGTGCGTCGTCGCACCCTGGCGGCATCCGAGCGGAGAGGCTGAGCACCATGGCGCACGAGCACGAGCACGAGCACGACCACCGGCACACGCACGACCACGGTCACGACCACGACCACGACTGGGCCGAGCTGGCCCCCCTGCTCGAATCCCAGGCGGAGCTGTTCACACCGCTCTACGAGCGGGCCCTGAACTGGCTGGCGAAGGAGGTGACGGAACCGGGGCTGATCGTGGACGCGGGCAGCGGCCCCGGCGTCATCGCGTGTCTGTTCGCCGAGACCTTCCCGGGTGCGCGGATCGTGGCCGTCGACGGTTCCGAGCCGTTGCTGGAGCGGGCCGGGGCCCGGGCCGGGCGCCAGGGCGTCGGCGACCGTTTCGACACCCTCGCCGGTGAACTCCCCGAGGTGCTCGGCGAGCTGGACTATCCGGCCGACCTGCTGTGGGCCAGCCGCAGCGTGCACCACCTCGGGGACCAGGCCGCAGCGCTGGCCGCCTGTGCGGCGCGGCTGGCGCCCGGTGGCACGCTGGCCGTGATGGAGGGCGGTCTGCCTCCCCGGTTCCTGCCCCGCGACATCGGGTTCGGCCGGCCCGGTCTCCAGGCGCGCGTCGACGCGGCGGAGGAGGAGCGGTTCGGCCGGATGCGGGCCGAACTGCCGGGCTCGGTGGCCGTCGTCGAGGACTGGCCGGCCCTGCTCGCCTCGGCCGGCCTGCGCCACGCCCGCTCGCGCACCTTCCTCCTCGACCTCCCGGCCCCGGTCACGGACCGCGCCCGCGCCTACGTGGTCACCGCCCTCACCCGCACCCGCGAGGTCATCGGCGAGGACCTGGACGCCGACGACCGCGCCACCCTCGACCGCCTCCTCGACCCCGACGACAAGGCGAGCGTCCACCACCGCCCGGACGTGTTCGTCCTGGCGGCCCACACGGTCCACTCGGCGGTGCGGCCCGTGTGACGGCCCGACCCGGGGAGCCCTCCCTGTGAGGGCCCCGGCTCGAGCGAGGCCGGGAGCGGGGGAGGGCGGTGGCCCGGCTCGCCGGGAACACGCGGCGGCAGGTCGCCGAGCGGGGCGTGGGCGCCCCCGGGGCGCGCCCGGCCGGGTGGAGATCCCGTTCCGGGACGTCCGCGGCGGCCTGCCGCCCGGGCGCCTGCTCACCGCCGGCCGGATCACCGGCTCCTCCGTCGTGCGGGCCCTGGCGCGGCCGCCCGGCGTCGACGGCCGGCGCCGGCGCCGTACGGCCCGTCGGCCGGCCCGGCCGAGCACCGTCCCGCGGACGCGCGACGGCCTCCCCCGGCAGAGGGGGAGGCCGTCGGGTGCGCGAGGTCAGTCGTTGAACTCCGCCGGGTCCGACCCGATGCGCCGGTCCTCGTTCAGCGCGCTGATCGCGGTGAGATCCTCCGCGTCCAGGCTGAACCCGAAGACGTCGATGTTCTCCTCGATCCGGGACGGCGTCACCGACTTCGGGATGACGACGTTGCCCAGCTGGAGGTGCCAGCGCAGCACCACCTGCGCCGGCGTGCGTCCGTGCTTCTGCGCGATCGCCACGATCGCCGGGATCTCCAGGATCCCCTTGCCGGAACCGAGCGGCGACCACGCCTCGGTCGCGATGCCCCGCTCCGCGTGGTACTCGCGGGAGGCCTGCTGCTGCAGGTGGGGGTGCAGCTCGATCTGGTTGACCGCCGGGACGACGGACGTCTCGGCGGTCAGACGGTCCAGGTGCTCCGGCAGGAAGTTGGACACGCCGATGGCGCGGACCCGGCCGTCGCCGAGCAGCTTCTCGAACGCCTTGTACGTGTCGACGTACCGGTCCCGGGCGGGCGTCGGCCAGTGGATCAGGTAGAGGTCCACGTAGTCCAGACCGAGCTTCGACAGGGACGTGTCGAACGCCCGCAGGGTGGAGTCGTACCCCTGGTCGCTGTTCCAGAGCTTGGTGGTGACGAAGAGCTCCTCGCGTGGGACGCCCGACTTCGCGAGGGCCCGTCCGGTGCCCTCCTCGTTGCCGTAGATCGCCGCGGTGTCGATGCTGCGGTAGCCGGCCTCCAGCGCCGTCGTCACGGCCGTCTCGGCCTCCGCGTCCGGAACCTGCCAGACGCCGAAGCCCAGCTGGGGCATCTCGACGCCGTTGTTCAGGATGATCGGGGGGACCTTGCTCACGAGCTCTCGATCCTTCGGTTGTGGTCAGGTACTACAGGTATTACCCCCATCGTCAACGATCACGGCCCGTGATGCATTCCTGACCGGGAAATTCATGCCCGGTAGAGCGCCTCGACCTCGGTCGCGTACGTCTTCTCGATCGCCCGCCGCTTCAGCTTGAGCGACGGCGTGAGCAGCCCGTGCTCCTCGGTGAACGGCTGTGCCAGGATGCGGAACGTGCGGATCGACTCGGCCTGCGAGACCAGGGTGTTCGCCGTGACCACGGCCCGCCGCACCTCCGTCTCCAGCTCCGTGTCGCGCACCAGCTCGGCCGGTGACATCCGCGGTCTGCCGCGCATCGCCAGCCAGTGCTCGACGGCCTCCTGGTCCAGGGTGACCAGCGCGGCGACGTACGGGCGGTCGTTGCCGACGACGATGCACCGGTCGACCAGCGGATGGTCCCGCACCCGCTCCTCCAGCACCCCCGGCGAGACGCTCTTGCCGCCGGAGGTCACCAGGATCTCCTTCTTGCGGCCGGTGAGGGTGAGGTAGCCGTCCTCGTCGAGGGAGCCGAGGTCACCGGTGGCCAGCCAGCCGTCGTGCAGGGTCCGGCCGGTGGCCCCGGGATCGTTGAGGTAGCCGGCGAAGACGTTGTCGCCGTGCAGCCAGATCTCGCCGTCGTCCGCGATGCGCACGGTGACACCGGGAATCGGCCGGCCGACGCTGCCGTAGCGGGTGCGCTCGGGCGGGTTGGCGGTGGCGGCCGCCGTGGACTCGGTGAGGCCGTACCCCTCGTAGACGTGCACTCCGGCGCCCGCGAAGAACAGCCCGAGCCGGCGGTCCATCGCCGAACCGCCCGACATGGCGTGCCGGATCCTGCCGCCCATCGCCGCGCGGATCCTGGAGTAGACGAGCTTGTCGTAGAGCCGGTGCTGCATCCGCAGCGCGGCCGACGGGCCGGGGCCGGTGTCCCAGGCCTTGGCCTCCATGGCGTCCGCGTACGTGACGGCCACGTCGACGGCCTTCTCGAACGGTCCCGAACGGCCCTCCCGTTCCGCCTTGCGTCGCGCCGCGTCGAACACCTTCTCGAAGACGTACGGGACGGCCAGGAAGAACGTCGGCCGGAACGCGGCCAGATCGGGGATCAGCGCCGCCGCGTTCAGCTGGGGCTGATGGCCGAACTTCACCCTCCCGCGAATCGCCGCGACCTCCACCATCCGCCCGAACACGTGCGCGAGCGGCAGGAACAGCAGCGTCGCCGCCTCGTCGCCCCTGCGGGAGCGGAACACCGGCTCCCAGCGCTCGACGACGGTGTCCGCCTCGTACATGAAGCCGCCGTGCGGGATCACACAGCCCTTGGGGCGGCCGGTGGTGCCCGAGGTGTAGATGATCGTCGCGACGGAGTCGGGGGTGACCGCCCGCCGGTGCCGGTGCACCACGTCGTCGTCGAGGTGCGCGCCCGCGTCGTACAGCTCCTGCACCGCGCCCGCGTCGAGCTGCCACAGCCGGCGCATCCGCGGCAGCCGGTCGATGACGGTGGCGATCGTCATCGCGTGGTCCTCGTGCTCCACGACCGCGGCCGTCACCTCCGCGTCGTGCAGCATCCAGCGGCACTGTTCGGCGGAGGACGTGGGGTAGACGGGCACGACCTGCGCGCCGATCGCCCACAGCGCGAAGTCGAAGAGCGTCCACTCGTACCGGGTGCGGGACATGATCGCGACCCGGTCGCCGAACCGGACGCCGTCCGCGAGGAGTCCCTTCGCGAGGGCCAGCACCTCGTCGCGGAACTCCGCGCTGGTCACGTCCCGCCACCGGCCGGCGGCGTCCTTGCGGCCGAGCGCGACGCGCGACGGGTCCTCCTCGGCGTACCGGAAGACCACGTCGGCCAGACCGCCCACCGGCGGCTCCAAGGCCGGCGGAGGGCTGGTGAACTCGCGCAATCCCGCTCCCCGCTCCTCGGCGCCCGGAAGGGTGCGGCGACGCCCTCGTCCCGCACGGCGCCGTGAAAGCTACCCCACGCGGAGGGAGGGCGGGAGGGGGACGAGAACCGGACCGAGCGCTCGTCCGCACCGGTCGGGGGAGGAAAATGCGTCCAGACGGGGAAGGACCGGACAGAAACCTGACGGCGGAGTAAGTTTCGGTGGAGCGATCTCCACCGAATCCGTACGGCCTCATGACCACCCCTTGGGGCGTCGCGCGGGCCCCGTCGATCCCGGCGTGCGCGTCGGCCGGAACGTCACCCCCGCCCGCCCCGGTGCGGCCGGTCGCCGCCCGCCTGAAGCTCGGCGTCCGCGCCGCCGACGGGAACGTCCGCAGGTGCGCCGGGTCGTCCATGCGGCCGGGGCGGCGGCGGTCGTCGCGGAACGTGATGACGGTGAGAGCGGTGTACCGGATTCCCGGTCACGACGGGAGGGAGCAGGATGGGGAGGGGACGCCCGTACCCCCCGAGCACCGAGCACATGAGCAAGTGGAGCACCGTGAAACGCCTGCGCCGGCCGAGTCGGCCGCCGATCGACCCGTACATCCTGCTGCTGCTCGGAACGGTGGGCCTCGCCGCGCTGCTCCCCGCCCGGGGGACCGGCGCCGACGTCGCCTCCGGAGCCTCCACCGCCGCGATCGCCTTCCTGTTCTTCCTCTACGGCGCCCGGCTCTCCACCCGCGAGGCGCTGGACGGACTGAGGCACTGGCGGCTCCACGTCACCGTGCTGGCCTGCACCTTCGTCGTCTTCCCGGTGCTGGGACTGGCCACCCGCGGACTCGTCCCGGTCCTCCTGACCGACCCGCTCCACCAAGGTCTGCTCTTCCTCACCCTGGTCCCCTCGACCATCCAGTCGTCGATCGCGTTCACCTCGATCGCCCGCGGCAACGTGCCCGCCGCGATCTGCGCCGGCTCCTTCTCCTCGCTCGTCGGCATCGTCGTCACCCCGCTGCTCGCGGCGGCGCTGCTGGGCAACGGCGCGGGCGGGTTCTCCGCGGGGTCGGTGGTGCGGATCGTGCTCCAGTTGCTGGTGCCGTTCGTCGCCGGGCAGCTGCTGCGCCGCTGGATCGGCTCCTTCGTCTCCCGGCACCGCAGGGCGCTGGGGCTGGTCGACCGCGGTGCGATCCTGCTCGTCGTCTACACCGCGTTCAGCGAGGGCATGGTGCGGGGCGTCTGGCACCAGGTGAGCCCCGCCCGGCTCGGCGGGCTGCTCGCCGTCGAGGCCGTCCTGCTCGCCGTGATGCTGCTGCTGACCTGGTACGGCGCCAAGGCGCTGCGATTCGGCCGGGAGGACCGGATCGCGATCCAGTTCGCCGGCTCGAAGAAGTCGCTGGCCGCCGGGCTGCCCATGGCGAGCGTGCTGTTCGGGGCGCAGGCCTCGCTGGCCGTGCTGCCGCTGATGCTGTTCCACCAGATGCAGCTGATGGTGTGCGCGGTGATCGCCAAGCGGCGCTCGCACGACCCCGTCGAGGAGGCCACCGTGCCGGACCGGGCCGGACGGTCGCGGACCGGGGCCGGCACGGGGACGCGTTCCGGCTGAGCACCACGGCGGCCCCGGACGTCTCCGGCAGGTCCGCCGCGCGGCGGCGTCCGTGCCGCCGCGTCCGTCATGGAGTTCCGGAGGCCGGGGCCCCGCGGCGCCGACTGCGCCCGGCGAAGGCCGGGGCCGGGGCCCCGCGGCGCGGGGGCGCTCCCCGCCGGCAGGGTCCCGCCACCGTACGGCGGGGGAGCCGGTCAGCCCCGGGCGGCCGCGGCCCGCAGGGCGATGCGCTCCTCACCCGCGTACACGTTCATGGAACCGCCCCGCAGGAAGCCCACCAGGGTCAGCCCCGTCTCCGCCGCCAGGTCCACGGCCAGCGAGGACGGCGCGGAGACCGCCGCCAGCATCGGGACGCCGGCCATGACCGCCTTCTGCGCCAGCTCGAAGGAGGCCCGGCCGGAGACCAGCAGGATCGTCCGGGACAGCGGCAGGTCTCCGCTCTGCAGGGCACGGCCGACCAGCTTGTCGACCGCGTTGTGCCGGCCCACGTCCTCCCGTACGTCGAGCAGCTCGCCGTCCTCGTCGAACAGGGCCGCCGCGTGCAGGCCGCCCGTGCGGTCGAAGACCCGCTGGGCCGCGCGCAGCCGGTCGGGCAGGCCCGCCAGCAGCTCCGGCTCCACGCGCAGCGCGGGAGCGTCCGCGATGGGATGGCGGGCCGTGGTGCGCACCGCGTCCAGGCTGGCCTTGCCGCACAGGCCGCAGGAGGACGTGGTGTAGACGTTGCGCTCCAGCGTGATGTCCGGGATCACCACGCCGGGGGAGGTCCTCACGTCCACCACGTTGTAGGTGTTGGAGCCGTCGGCCGTCGCTCCCGCGCAGTAGACGATGTTCTGCAGGTCGGAGGCGGTCGCGAGCACCCCCTCGCTCACCAGGAAACCGGCCGCCAGCGCGAAGTCGTCACCCGGCGTGCGCATGGTGACGGCGAGGGGCCTGCCGTTCAGCCTGATCTCCAGGGGTTCCTCGGCGACGAGCGTGTCGGGGCGGCTGGAGACCGCCCCGTCGCGGATGCGGAGCACCTTGCGTCGTTCCGTGACTCGTCCCATGTTCCCACCCGTTCCGCTCGGTCCCGGTTCCGTACGTGTCGGTCGCCGAAGCGCCCTTTGACGCACAGGTCGCCGCGGGTCACCGGACCGTCGTGCGGCGGGGTGACCTTCACGATCTCATTGTCCTGCACACGGAGTGCGAGGCCGCGTCCCACTCCGCGGTACGCGCGCACGGTCGTCGTCTCCGACCGCCGCGCCCGCGCCCGTCCCAGGTACCCGCCGCCCGCACGTCGCACTCCGGCATGGACGGCAGGGCCCCGGTGGGACGGACCCCGATGCGCTCGCCGCAGTGCACGCGCCTCCGGTCGGTCGGCAGGGCCTCGTGCCCGACGGCGATCCGGGCGTCGAAACCGCGGCCCGTGAACGGGACCGGGCCGGGGGACGCCGAAGCAGGCCGCCGACGACCGGTCACAGCGGTGAGAGCGGTCGGAGTCCGCCTGCCGGTCGCCGCGGGCCGATCGCCTTCGCCCGGCTGTGGGCGGGGGTGGGGGCGCCGCTCGCCCACGGGCCGTACGAGCTCGTGCGGAAGGCGACCCGGCCGTTCACCGGGTGACCGCGGCTCCCTGGCGGTACCGGGCCGCCGGGGCCTGACGGAAGCCGACAAGCCGCGCCTCCGTTTCCTGTCGCTTCACCTGCCCTCGTACCGGTGAGTCACTGATCAGACTGGTGCATCCCGCACCCGACCCACCGAGGGGGACCCACCCATGATCGGCTCGCGCATCGTCGCCGTCGGCCACTACCAGCCCGCCCGGGTGCTCACCAACGAGGACCTGGCGGGCATGGTCGACACCAGCGACGAGTGGATCACGAGCCGGGTGGGCATCCGCACCCGTCACGTCGCCGGCCCCGACGAGCCGGTCGACGAGCTGGCCGCGCACGCCGCCGCCAAGGCGCTGGCGGCGGCCGGCCGGACGCCCGCCGAGATCGACCTGGTCCTGGTCGCCACGTCCACCGCCATCGACCGCTCGCCCAACATGGCCGCCCGCGTCGCGGCCCGCCTCGGCATGCCCGGGCCCGCCGTCATGGACCTCAACGTGGTGTGCGCCGGATTCACCCACGCCCTCGCCACCGCCGACCACGCCGTACGGGCCGGCGGCGCGAGCCGGGTGCTGGTCGTCGGCGCCGACAAGATGACCGACGTGACCGACTGGACCGACCGCACCACCTGCGTGCTCGTCGGCGACGGGGCGGGCGCCGCCGTGGTGGAGGCCTGCGCCCCGGGCGGGGAGGCGGGGATCGGGCCGGTGCTGTGGGGCTCGGTGCCCGAGATGGGGCACGCGGTGCGGATCGAGGGGACGCCGCCGCGGTTCGCGCAGGAGGGCCAGAGCGTCTACCGCTGGGCCGCCACCCAGCTGCCGGTCGTCGCCCGCCAGGCCTGCGAGAAGGCGGGGCTGGCGCCCGAGGACCTCGCCGGGGTCGTCCTGCACCAGGCCAACCTGCGGATCATCGAACCCCTCGCCCGCCGGCTCGGCGCCGTCAACGCCGTCGTCGCCCGCGACGTCACCGAGTCCGGCAACACCTCGGCCGCCAGCATCCCGCTCGCCTTCTCCAAGCTCGTCGAACGGGGCGAGGTGTCGACCGGCGACCCGGTGCTGCTCTTCGGCTTCGGCGGGAACCTGTCGTACGCGGGGCAGGTCGTGCGCTGTCCCTGACCCCGGGCCCCGGCCGAAGGGATCGACGCCGACGACGCGGACGCCCGCTTCCACGCCAAGGTCATGGGACCGGCCGGGAACGCCGTGCTCGCGGCCCGGGCCGACCGGCGCGTGCGCTGGTACCGCACGCCCGTCGCCCGGCAGCGTGGCGGACGGTCCCGGGCCGAGCACCGCGAGGCGATCGCGGCCGTCGACGCCCACGACGGGCAACCGGCCACCCGGCTGATGGGCGAACACACCGAGCACACCCGACGCTCCTGCCCTGCGCGTGCCGGCTCCTGAGCGACCCGCAGGCACCTTTCCACCCTCTTTGCGGGCTTCTTCCCGGGGCCCTCACGGACTCCTTTGTCCTGTGAGTGGAAAAAGTAGGGGGCAATTCCTGCGCGACTTCTTCCCACCTCCGGCAGGCGCTGCTACTTTCCCATCCGAAAGCACGCCACACACGTGGCCGGAATCCGGCGCGCACGGGCCGGTCGAGTCGGGGAGGGGTTCGTGAGACGTATGACAGCGCGACCCGCCAACGCCCACCAGGCCCGACTGCTCAGGCTGCTGCGCGACGGCGGACCCAACTCCCGTGCCCAGCTGGGCGACCAGGTCGACCTCTCCCGGTCGAAACTGGCCGTGGAGGTGGACCGGCTGCTGGAGACGGAGCTCGTCGTGGCCGACGGACTCGCCGCCTCGCGCGGCGGTCGGCGCTCCCACAACATCCGGCTCAACCCGCACCTGCGGTTCCTCGGCGTCGACATCGGCGCGACCTCGGTCGACGTCGCCGTCACCAACGCCGAGCTGGAGATCCTCGGGCACATCAACCAGCCCATGGACGTACGCGAGGGACCGGTCGCGGTCTTCGAGCAGGTACTCGCCATGGCCGCGAAGTTGAGGGCCTCGGGACTCGCGGAGGGGTTCGACGGCGCCGGCATCGGCGTCCCGGGCCCGGTCCGCTTCCCCGAGGGCATCCCGGTGGCTCCGCCGATCATGCCGGGCTGGGACGGCTTCCCCGTGCGGGAGGCGCTCAGCCAGGACCTCGGCTGCCCGGTCATGGTCGACAACGACGTGAACCTGATGGCGATGGGAGAGCAGCACGCGGGCGTCGCCCGCACCGTCGCCGACTTCCTCTGCGTCAAGATCGGCACCGGCATCGGCTGCGGCATCGTCGTCGGCGGTGAGGTCCACCGCGGGACGACGGGCAGCGCGGGCGACATCGGGCACATCCAGGCCGTGCCCGACGGCCGTCCGTGCGCCTGCGGCAACCGGGGCTGCCTGGAGGCCCACTTCTCCGGCGCGGCCCTCGCCCGGGACGCCACGGAGGCCGCCGAACAGCGGCTCTCCGCCGAACTCGCCGCCCGGCTGGAGGCGAACGGCACGCTCAGCGCCGTCGACGTCGCCGCCGCGGCAGCGGCCGGTGACGCCACCGCCCTCGATCTGATCCGCGAGGGCGGCAACCGCACCGGCCAGGTCATCGCCGGCCTGGTCAGCTTCTTCAACCCCGGCCTGGTGGTGATCGGCGGCGGGGTGACCGGCCTCGGCCACACCCTGCTCGCCGCGATCCGCACCCAGGTCTACCGAGGCTCGCTGCCCCTGGCCACCGGCAACCTGCCCATCGTGCTGGGAGAGCTGGGGCCCACCGCCGGAGTCATCGGCGCGGCCCGGCTCATCAGCGACCACCTGTTCTCACCCGCGTAAACAGCCTCACCGCACCTTCGTCGCACCTGCTCCCGGCACCACCGTCTCCCCGAGCCACGACACCACCAC
Organism: Streptomyces caelestis; assembly: GCF_001279005.1. Classification (GTDB taxonomy): domain Bacteria; phylum Actinomycetota; class Actinomycetes; order Streptomycetales; family Streptomycetaceae; genus Streptomyces; species Streptomyces heliomycini. Next base: position 13,669 of record NZ_LGCN01000096.1, on the reverse strand, counting down.
ATCCGCGCCACGGCACCTGTTCCACCGCACCCGCTCCCGGTACCTGTTCCACGGCACTTGCTCCACTGCACCCGCTCACGGCACCCGCTTCCACCGCACCCGCTCACGGCACCCGCTTCCACCGCACGGAACAGCCCACCCGTACCAGGCACCGCCACCGCCCTGCCCCGCCCTGCCCGAAAACGCCTGCCCCGCAAGGGGATCGCCCTGACACCGGCCCGTACGCCCGCCGAGGGGAATCCGCATGGCACCAGAATCACCGCTGCTCAGCATGTCCGGCATCACCAAGTCGTTCCCCGGAGTCCGGGCCCTGGACGGCGTCGACCTCGACGTCCAGGCCGGCGAGGTGCACTGCCTGCTCGGCCAGAACGGCGCCGGGAAGTCCACCCTGATCAAAGTGCTGGCCGGCGCCCACCAGCCCGACACCGGCGCCATCCGCTGGCGCGGCGAGGACGTCACCCTGCGTTCGCCGATCGCCGCCATGCGCCTCGGCATCGCCACCATCTACCAGGAACTCGACCTGGTGGAACACCTGTCGGTCGCCGAGAACGTCCACCTGGGCCACGAGCCGACCACCGCCGGCTTCGTCGTCCGTTCGGGAACGGCCAAGGCGTCGACGGCGCGGTTGCTGAAGCGGCTCGGCCACCCCGAGATCGACCCGGCCCGGCTGGTCGGCGAACTCCCGGCCGCGCAGCAGCAGATCGTCTCCATGGCGCGGGCGCTCTCCCACGACGTGCGGCTCATCGTGATGGACGAACCGTCCGCCGCCCTCGACCCGGACGAGGTCGACAACCTCTTCCGCATCGTCGACGACCTCACCGCCGACGGAGTCGCCGTCGTCTACATCTCGCACCGCCTGGAGGAGATCCGCCGCATCGGCGACCGGGTGACCGTGCTGAAGGACGGCCGCGCCGTCGCCGGCGGGCTGCCCGCGAAGTCGACGCCGACCCGCGAGGTCGTCGCGCTGATGACGGGACGCGACGTCGAGTACGTCTTCCCGGAGCGGCCCGCCGCCGCCCCGCGGGGCGAACCGGTGCTCACCGTCGAAGGGCTGTCCCGCGAGGGCGAGTTCGCCCCGCTCGACCTCCAGGTGCGGCCCGGGGAGATCGTCGGGCTCGCCGGACTCGTCGGCTCGGGACGCTCCGAGATCCTGGAGACGATCTACGGCGCCCGCAAGCCCGACACCGGCCGGGTCCTCGTCGACGGACGCCCCCTGAAGCCGGGCAGCGTACGGGCCGCCGTGCGCGCCGGACTCGGGCTCGCCCCCGAGGAACGCAAGGCGCAGGCCCTGCTGATGCTGGAGTCCGTCACCCGCAACGTGTCGGTCTCCTCCATGTCCCGCTTCGCCAGGGCCGGCTGGATCGATCGCGGCGCCGAACTGGGGGCGGCACGCGCGGCGGTCCGCGAGCTGTCGCTGCGGCCCGACAACCCGAACGTGCCCGTGCGCACCCTGTCCGGCGGCAACCAGCAGAAGGCCGTGCTCGCCCGCTGGCTGCTGCGCGGCTGCCGGGTGCTGCTGCTCGACGAACCCACCCGGGGCGTCGACGTCGGCGCCCGCGCCGAGCTCTACGCGGTCGTCCGCCGGCTGGCGGACGAGGGCCTCGCCGTGCTGCTGGTCTCCAGCGAGGTGCCCGAGGTGCTCGGCCTCGCCGACCGCGTCCTGGTGCTGCGCGAGGGCAGCGTCGTCCACACGGCGCCCGCCCGCGAACTCGACGAACACCGTGTACTCGACCTCGTCCTGGAAGGAAGCCCGGCGTCATGACGCAGCCCGTCTCCCCGCCGCGGGACAGCGCCCCCAAGGCGCCGTCGGCCGGCGAACCGCCCGCCTGGCGCGCGGTGTTGTTCCGCGCCGACGTCCGCACGCTGTCGCTGCTCGGTGTGCTCGCCGTACTGATCCTCATCGGCGGCATCACCAAACCGGACCAGTTCCTGGACACCCGCAACCTCCAGCTGGTCCTCACCCAGGCCTCCGTCATCGGCGTCGTCACCGTCGGCATGACCTTCGTCATCATCTCCGGCGGCATCGACCTGTCGGTCGGCGCGATCGTCGCCCTCGCCTCGGTGTGGGCCACCACCGTCGCCACCCAGGAGTTCGGCTTCGCGGGCATCCTCTTCACCGCCGTCCTCGTCGGACTGGGGTGCGGACTGGTCAACGGGGTGCTCATCGCGTACGGCGGGATGGTCCCGTTCATCGCCACCCTCGCCATGCTCGCCTCGGCCCGCGGCCTCGCCCTGCAGATCACCGACGGGCGGACGCAGATCGTCACCGTCGACGGCGTCCTCGACCTCGGCGAACGCGACTCCTACGTGCTCGGCGTCCCGCCGCTGGTCCTGGTGTTCGCCGCGGTCACCGTCATCGGCTGGCTGCTCCTCAACCGGACCACCTTCGGCCGCCGCACCGTCGCCGTCGGCGGCAACGCGGAGGCCGCCCGGCTGGCCGGCATCGACGTACGCCGCCAGCGGCTCTACCTCTACCTGCTGTCCGGGCTGTGCTGCGGCATCGCCGCCTTCCTGCTGATCGTGCTGGCCGGCTCCGGCCAGAACACCAACGGCAACCTCTACGAACTCGACGCCATCGCCGCCGCGATCATCGGCGGCACCCTGCTCACCGGGGGCCGGGGCACCATCGTCGGCTCCGTCCTCGGCGTCCTGATCTTCACCACCATCACCAACATCTTCGCCCTGAACAACCTGCAGAGCGACGTCCAGCAGATCGCCAAGGGCGCGATCATCGTCGCCGCCGTGCTGGTCCAGCGCCGTACCGCGAGCACGACCTGAGGAAAGGGTTCACCGCCATGCCAGAGACACCTTTCGCGAGCCGCAGAGGACTGCTCTTCGGAGCGGCCGCCGTATCCGCCGGCGCGTTCGTCACCGGCTGCACCAGCAACGAGTCCAGCGACGACAAGCCGGCCGCGAACGACCGGCCCGCCGCCGACGACAAGCCCGGCAAGCCGGTCACCATCGGCTTCGCCGGACCGCAGGCCGACCACGGCTGGCTCAACGCCATCAACGACAACGCCAAGAAGCGGGCGGAGAAGTACTCCGACGTCACCCTGGAGATCACCGAGGGCTCCAACGACACCGCCCAGCAGATCGGCCAGATCGAGACCCTCATCAACAAGAAGGTCGACGTCCTGGTGATCCTGCCCGCCGACGGCAAGGCGCTCACCCAGGTCGGACTGAAGGCGATGCGCGCCGGCATCCCCGTCGTCAACCTCGACCGGATCTTCAACACCCCGCAGGCGTACCGCTGCTGGGTCGGCGGCGACAACTACGGCATGGGCCTCAACGCCGGCCACTACATCGGCGAGAAGCTCAAGGGCAAGGCGGACGCCAAGGTCGTCGAGCTGGCCGGCCTGGACAACCTGGAGCTGACCAAGCAGCGCACCCAGGGCTTCGACGACGCGCTCAAGAACTACCCCAACATCAAGAAGGTGGCCCGCCAGGCCGCCGAGTTCACCGTCGAGTCCGGCCAGGCCAAGACGGCCCAGCTGCTCCAGGCGCAGTCGCGGATCGACGCGCTGTGGAACCACGACGACGACCAGGGCGTGGGCGCGCTGCGCGCCATCGAGCAGGCCGGGCGCGACGAGTTCCTGATGGTGGGCGGCGCGGGCGCGCTCGCCGCCTTCGAGGCCATCAAGGCCGACAGGGGCGTCCTGAAGGCCACCGTCCTGTACCCGCCGACGATGGCCGCCTCAGCGATCGACCTGGCCCGCGCCCTCGGCCAGGACAAGGGCGTCGGCGGCCTCGCGGAGTTCGAGATCCCCTCGTCGGTGACCTGCTACTCGGCCGTCGTCGACAAGGAGAACGTGGACCAGTACATGCCCACCGGCTTCAAGTGAGGAGCCCCGCCCCACGGGCCTGACCAGCCCCACGGGCGGGGCCCACCCCCGCCCGCCACGACGACGAGGAGGACATCCGAATGGCACAGCCGCAAGCGTCCGACGGGGACAGGACGGGGAAGCCACCGCTGCGCATCGGCATGGTCGGTTACGCCTTCATGGGCGCCGCCCACTCCCAGGGCTGGCGCACCGCGGGCCGCGTCTTCGACCTGCCGATGAGCCCCGACATGGCCGTGATCTGCGGCCGGGACGCCGACGCCGTGCGCGCGGCGGCCGACCGGCACGGCTGGGCGGAGACCGAGACCGACTGGCGCGCCCTCGTCGAACGGGACGACGTCGACCTCGTCGACGTCTGCACCCCCGGCGACAGCCACGCCGAGATCGCGCTCGCCGCGCTCGCCGCGGGCAAGCACGTGCTGTGCGAGAAACCCCTCGCCAACACCGTCGCGGAGGCCGAGGCGATGGCCCGCGCCGCCGAAGAAGCCCAGGCCCGGGGCCAGTTGGCGATGGTCGGCTTCAACTACCGCCGCGTCCCCGCGACCGCGCTGGCCCGGCGGATGGTGGCCGAGGGCCGGATCGGCGCGCTGCGGCACGTACGGGTCGTGTACCTGCAGGACTGGCTGGTGGACCCGCAGTTCCCGCTGACCTGGCGGCTGCGCCGCGAGCAGGCCGGCTCCGGTTCGCTCGGCGACCTCGGCGCGCACATCGTCGACCTGGCGCAGTACCTGGCCGGCGAGCGGCTGGCGGGCGTCTCCGCGCTCACCGAGACGTTCGTACGGGAGCGGCCGCTGCCCACCGCCGCCGGCGCCGGCCTGGCCGCCGTCTCCGCGGCCGGCACCGGCCAGGTCACCGTCGACGACGCCGCCCTGTTCACCGGCCGCTTCGCCTCCGGCGCCCTCGCCTCCTTCGAGGCCACCCGGTACGCCACCGGCCGCAAGAACGCCCTGCGCATCGAACTCAACGGCGAGCGCGGTTCGCTCGCCTTCGACCTGGAACGGCTCAACGAGCTGTCGTACCACGACGGCACCGAGCCCGGCACGCACGCCGGCTTCCGCCGCATCCTCGTCACCGAACCCGACCACCCCTACCTCGAGGGCTGGTGGCCGCCGGGCCACGGCCTCGGCTACGAGCACACCTTCGTGCACCAGGCCCGCGACCTGGTCCACGCGGTCGCCGAGGGCCGCGGCCCCGACCCCTCCTTCGCCGACGGGCTCCAGGTGCAGCGCGTCCTGGCGGCGGTGGAGGAGAGCGCCGGGAAGAACTCCGTCTACACACCGATCGCCGCCTGAGGAGGACGGACAAGGATGCCGCGCGACTTCACGCTGTTCACCGGCCAGTGGGCGGACCTGCCGCTGGAGGAGGTCTGCCGACTCGCCCGCGACTTCGGCTACGACGGCCTCGAACTCGCCTGCTGGGGCGACCACTTCGAAGTGGACAAGGCGCTCGCCGACCCGGCCTACGTCGCCGGCCGCCACCAGCTCCTGGAGAAGTACGGCCTGAAGTGCTGGGCCGTCTCCAACCACCTGGTGGGACAGGCGGTGTGCGACGCCATCATCGACGAACGCCACCGGGCGATCCTGCCCGCCCGCATCTGGGGCGACGGCGAGGCCGAGGGCGTACGACAGCGGGCCGCCGCCGAGATCGAGGACACCGCGCGCGCCGCGGCCCTCCTCGGCGTCGACACCGTCATCGGCTTCACCGGCTCCGCCATCTGGCACCTGGTCGCCATGTTCCCGCCCGCCCCCGAGTCCATGATCGAGCGCGGCTACGAGGACTTCGCCGAGCGGTGGAACCCGATCCTGGACGTCTTCGACGCCGAGGGCGTGCGGTTCGCGCACGAGGTCCACCCCAGCGAGATCGCCTACGACTACTGGACGACCGTACGCGCCCTGGACGCGGTCGGCCGCCGGCCGGCCTTCGGCCTCAACTTCGACCCCTCCCACTTCGTCTGGCAGGACCTCGACCCGGTCGGCTTCCTGTGGGACTTCCGCGACCGGATCTACCACGTCGACTGCAAGGAGGCCCGCAGGCGCCTCGACGGCCGCAACGGCCGTCTCGGCTCCCATCTGCCCTGGGGCGACCCCCGGCGCGGCTGGGACTTCGTCTCCGCCGGCCACGGGGACGTGCCCTGGGAGGACGTCTTCCGGATGCTGCGCTCCATCGACTACCAAGGGCCCGTCTCCGTGGAGTGGGAGGACGCCGGCATGGACCGGCTCCAGGGCGCCCCCGAGGCGCTCATTCGCCTCAAGGCCTTCGACTTCGAGCCGCCCAGCGCGTCCTTCGACGCCGCGTTCAACAGCTGACCCGAGCGCCCGGCGGCAGGCCGGGGACGGGGACCGGCGCATCCGCCGGTCCCCGGTCCGACCTGCCCGGATTCCGCTTTGTCCTGTGGTGGGAAAAAGTTCGACCGGTTCCGTTCCCAGGGGTGTTCGCCCCGGAAGAACGCGGTTACCGTCCCTGAAGTGTTCAGGACACCCACGTCTCCGGGGTGACGGCGCACCCCGGCGCCCGCACGCACCGCACGCACCGCACGTCCTCGCAGCTGTTCCGTACGGCCCCATCCCGTTCCCGGAGGGACTTCGTGCACAGAAGCAGACTCACATCCACCCGCACCACGAGGCGTCGTCCCGGACTTCGCACCGGGCTCGCCCTGTTCACCGGCCTGCTGCTGGCCGTGGGCACCCCGGCGACCGTCGCCGGCGCCCACCCCGGCCACCCGGAGCACGACGAACCGGCGGCCGCCGAGGGGCAGTTCCAGCAGGTGCCGCTCGCCAAGGGCGAGCCCGAGACGGGCGAGCCGATGTCGCTCGCCGTGCTCCCGGACCGCAGCGTCCTGCACACCTCGCGCGACGGCACACTGCGCCTCACCGACCAGGGCGGCGTCACCAAGGTCGCCGGCAAGCTCGACGTCTACAGCCACGACGAGGAGGGCCTGCAGGGCGTCGGCATCGACCCGGACTTCGAGAACAACCGGGCGATCTACCTCTACTACGCCCCACCGCTCGACACCCCCGCGGGCGACGCCCCGGAGACCGGCACCGCCGAGGACTTCAAGAAGTTCGACGGCGTCAACCGCCTCTCCCGGTTCGTCCTCAACCCCAACGGCACACTGGACCTGTCCAGCGAGAAGAAGGTCCTGGACGTCGCGGCCTCCCGCGGCACCTGCTGTCACGTCGGCGGCGACATCGCCTTCGACGCCGAGGGCAACCTCTACCTGTCCACCGGCGACGACACCAACCCCTTCTCCTCCGACGGCTACACGCCGATCGACGAGCGGGCGAACCGCAACCCGGCCTTCGACGCCCGCCGCAGCTCCGGCAACACCAACGACCTGCGCGGCAAGATCCTCCGCATCAAGGTCGCCGAGGACGGCTCGTACACGGTCCCGGAGGGCAACCTCTTCGCCCCCGGCACCGAGAGGACCCGCCCCGAGATCTACGCGATGGGCTTCCGCAATCCGTTCCGGATGAACATCGACAAGAAGACCGGCACCATCTACGTGGGTGACTACGGCCCCGACGCCGGCGCCGCCGACCCGAACCGGGGCCCGGCGGGACAGGTCGAGTTCGCCAAGGTCACCAAGCCCGCCAACTTCGGCTGGCCGTTCTGCACCGGCGACAACGACGCCTACAACGACTACGACTTCGCCACCGGAGCCTCCGGCGGGAAGTTCGACTGCGCCGCCCCGAAGAACACCTCGCGGCACAACACCGGCCTCGTCGACCTGCCGCCCGCGCAGCCCGCCTGGATCCCCTACGACGGCGGCTCCGTCCCCGAGTTCGGCAGCGGCTCCGAGTCCCCGATGGGCGGCCCGGTCTACCGCTACGACCCCGACCTCGAGTCCTCGGTGAAGTTCCCCGAGGCGTACGACGGCGACTTCTTCGCCGGCGAGTTCGGCCGCCGCTGGATCAAGCGGATCGAGCAGAACGAGGACGGCACGGTCGCGAAGATCAACGACTTCCCGTGGACCGGCACCCAGATCATGGACATGGAGTTCGGCCCCGACGGCGCGCTCTACGTCCTGGACTACGGTCTGTCCTGGTTCCAGGGCGACAAGGACTCCGCCCTGTACCGGATCGAGAACGCCGAGGACGGCTTCTCCCCGATCGTCGAGGCCGGCGCGGACAAGACGTCCGGCGCGGCCGGGCTGAGGGTCAGGTTCACCGGCAGCGCCAAGGACGCCGACTCCCCGGACCTCACCTACGGCTGGGACTTCGGCGACGGCACCAAGGGCGAGGGCCTCACCCCCACCCACCGCTACAAGAAGGCCGGCACCTACACCGCGACCTTCACCGCGAAGGACCCCGAGGGCAACACCGGGAACGCCAGCGTCCGGATCGTGGTCGGCAACACCGAGCCCACGGTGAGGATCACCGTGCCGGGCAACGGCAGCCTGGCCGCCTTCGGCGAGCCCGTGCCGTTCAAGGTGACCGTCACCGACCCCGAGGAGCGGATCGACTGCTCCAGGGTCAAGGTCGCCTACAGCCTCGGCCACGACTCCCACGCCCACGAGCTGACCAGCGAGACGGGCTGTGAGGGCACCCTCAAGCCGCCCGCCGGGGACGGCGGTCACGACCCCAACGCCAACATCTACGGTGTCGTCGGCGCCAGTTACACCGACGGCGGGGCGAACGGCCAGGAGGCGCTGACCGGCACCGCCCGCACCGTGCTCCAGCCGCTGCACCGCCAGGCCGAGCACTTCGGCGCCCAGCAGGGCGTGTCGGTGATCGACAAGACCGGCGCCAACGGCGGCAAGACCGTCGGCGACATCCACGACGGCGACTGGATCTCCTTCAGCCCCTACAAGTTCGACGGGCAGAAGAAGATGACCGTACGGGCCTCCTCCGGCGGCGCCGGCGGCTTCGTCGAGCTGCGCACCGGCTCGCCCACCGGCACGCTGCACGGCTCGGCGTACATCCCGCCGACCGGCGGCTGGGAGACGTTCCAGGACGTCGACGTGCCGCTGCGGTCGCTGCCGAAGAAGACCACGGAGATCTACCTGGTCTTCCGGGGCGGCGAGGGCGCGCTGTACGACGTGGACGACTTCGAGTTCTCCACCGAGCCGTTCAAGGCCGGCAAGAAGGTCCTGGTCTTCTCCAAGACCGCCGGTTTCCGCCATGACTCCATCCCGCAGGGCGTCGCCGCGCTGAAGGAGCTGGGCGCCCCGGCCGGCATCTCGGTCACGGCGACCGAGGAGGCCCGGCAGTTCACCACCGCCAACCTCGCCAAGTACGACGCGGTGGCCTTCCTGTCCACCACCGGTGACGTCCTCGACGCCGACCAGCAGAAAGCGTTCGAGGACTACGTCAAGAACGGCGGCGGCTACCTGGGCGTCCACGCCGCCGCCGACACCGAGTACGACTGGGAGTTCTACGGCGGCCTCGTCGGCGCCTACTTCGACTCGCACCCGGCCATCCAGAAGGCCACCGTGCGCGTCCACGACCACGACCACCCGTCCACCGCGCACCTGGGCGACACCTGGGAGCGCACCGACGAGTGGTACAACTACCGCACCAACCCGCGCGAGCAGGCCAAGGTCCTCGCCACCCTCGACGAGACGACCTACCAGGGCGGCACCATGAAGGGCGACCACCCGATCGCCTGGTGCCAGAGCTACGGCGGCGGCCGCTCCTTCTACACCGGCGGCGGCCACACCAAGGAGTCGTACGCCGACGAGGCCTTCCGGACCCACCTGCTCGGCGGCCTCCAGTACGCCACCGGCCAGGTCAAGGCGGACTGCAAGCCGGACAAGGGCTACCGGGAGATCTTCAACGGCCGGACCCTGGACGGCTGGAAGCAGGCCGGCCCCGGGAAGTTCAACGTCAAGGACGGCACCCTGGAGTCCGAGGGCGGCATGGGGCTGCTCTGGTACCAGGCCAAGGAACTGACGTCGTACTCGCTCAAGCTCGACTGGAAGATGCGGGGCGACGACAACTCCGGCGTCTTCGTGGGCTTCCCGGCCTCCGACGACCCCTGGTCCGCGGTGGACAAGGGCTACGAGATCCAGATCGACGCCACGGACGCGGCCGACCGCACCACGGGCTCCGTCTACTCGTTCAAGTCGGCGAACATCAAGGCCCGTGACCAGGTCCTGCGCCCGCCCGGCCAGTGGAACTCCTACGAGATCAGGGTTCGGGGCGAACGCCTCCAGGTGTTCCTCAACGGAGTCAAGATCAACGACTTCACCAACAAGGACCCCGAGCGGAGCCTGACCGACGGCTACATCGGCCTGCAGAACCACGGCGCCGGCGACCAGGTCTCCTTCCGGAACATCCAGCTGAAGGAACTGCCCTCCTAGGGCGACCGGAACGGCGGCGGGCGGAGGACGCCGGACCTCCGCCCGCCGTCCCGCCGGGCCCCGTGCCCGGCACCCCGCTCGTCCCCTCCGGCGCTCGCACCAGGTTCGCGTACGACAAGGAGGCTGCCCATGTCCGCCGAACCGTTCCTCCCCACCCCCGCCCCGGCCCCCCGCTTCGGCGTCTGGCTCGTCGGCGCGCGCGGCTCCGTCGCCACGACCGCGATCGCGGGCTGCGCCGCCGTCGCCGCCGAACTCCACCCGCCGACCGGCATGGTCACCGAGACCCCCGACTTCACCTCCTGCGGTCTGCCGCCGCTGTCCTCCCTCGTCTTCGGCGGCCACGACACCCTCGACTGCCCGCTGCCCAAGCGCGCCGAGCACCTCGCCGACGGCGGCGTCCTGCCGCACGGCCTGCCGTCCGCGGTGCACGCCGAGCTCGTCGCCGCCGACCGGGAGATCAGGCCCGGCGGCCCGCCGCCCGGTGACACCGGCCGCACCCGGGACCAGTGGATCGACGTCTTCGCGGCCGACATCCGCGACTTCGTGCGCCGCCAGGACCTCGCGGGCGCCGTCGTGATCAACGTCGCCTCCACCGAGCCGGCCCCCGCCGACGGCGCCCTGCCGCCCAGCTCCCTCTACGCGGCGGCCGCCCTGCGCGCCGGCTGTCCCTACGTCAACTTCACCCCGTCCACGGGCCTGCACCACCCGGCGCTGGCCCCGCTCGCCGCCTCCTCGGGCCTGCCGTACGCGGGCCGCGACGGCAAGACCGGGCAGACCCTGCTGCGCTCCGTGCTCGGCCCGATGTTCCTGCAGCGCGCCCTCGCCGTGCGCGCCTGGTCCGGCACCAACCTCCTGGGCGGCGGCGACGGCGCCGCCCTCGCCGACCCCGCCGCCGCCGCGGCCAAGAACGCCGGCAAGGAACGCGTCCTCGCCGACACCCTCGGCGCCACCCCCGAGGGCGAGGTCCACATCGACGACGTGCCCGCGCTCGGCGACTGGAAGACGGCCTGGGACCACATCGCCTTCGACGGCTTCCTCGGCGCCCGGATGGTCCTCCAGACCACCTGGCAGGGCTGCGACTCGGCCCTCGCCGCCCCCCTCGTCCTGGACCTGGCCCGGCTGACCGCCCGCGCCCGGCAGAAGGGCCTGAGCGGCCCGCTGAGCGAACTGGGCTTCTACTTCAAGGATCCGGTCGGCGACGGCCCCTCGTCCCTGGCCGAGCAGTACACGGAGCTGAGGCGCTTCGCCGAGCGGCTGCGGGACGGCGCCGACGCCGACGACCGCGGGACCCGCCGATGAGCCGCACGACCGCCCCGGTCCCCCGGGACACGCCCGCACCGTCCGGGGCGACGGCCGGCGGCCCGGCCCCCGCGCGCCGTACCCCCCGCCGGGGCCGCGCGGCCGCGTGGGCGGAGTCGCTGCGCCCGCCCGCGCTGTTCGCCCTCCCCGGGGCGGGGACGGGAGGCCGGACCCGGAAGGACGCCGCCGCGCGCCGCACCCCCCGCCCCGACTCCGGCCGCGTGGGCCCGGGGAGGGGACTGCTGCGCCTGCCCGCGCTGTTCGCCCTCTCCGGGGCCCTGGCCGGCGCGGGAGCGGCGGAAGGCCGGGGGCCCGGGGACGCCGCGCGCCGCGCATCCCGGCCCCGCTCGCGCCGCCCGGCCGCGTGGGCCGAGCTGCTGAGACTGCCCGCCCTCTTCACCGTCCCCGGCGACGCCCTGGCCGGCGCGGCGGCGGCCGGTGCGCGCCCCGGGCCGCGGACCCTGCTCGCGATCGGCTCCTCCGTGTGCCTGTACGAGGCCGGCATGGCCCTGAACGACTGGGCGGACCGCGCCGAGGACGCCGTGGAGCGCCCGCACCGCCCGCTGCCGTCCGGCCGCATCCGCCCGGCCGCCGCCCTCACCGCCGCCGGCGTCCTCACCGGCGCCGGACTGGCGCTCGCCGCCGGCGCGGGGCGGCCCGCCCTCGCGGTGGCGGCGCCCCTGGCGGCGACCGTCTGGGCCTACGACCTCGCCCTGAAGCACACGCCCGCCGGTCCCGCGGCCATGGCCGCCGCCCGCGGACTCGACCTGCTCCTGGGCGCCGCGGCCACCGGCGGCGGCACCCGTGCCGCCCTGCCCTCCGCCGCGCTGCTCGGCGGCCACACCCTCGCGGTCACGGCCGTGTCCCGCCGGGAGACCACCGGCGGCTCGGCCCTGGCCCCGCTGGCGGCCCTCGCGACGACGGGGGCGCTGACCCGGCTGGTCACCCACCGCCGCATCCGACCCCCGGCAGGCCGGCGGGCAGCAGCCGCCCCCGGCCTGCCGGGCTCCGGCCCGGCCGGCGGCACGCCCCGGGCCACCGCCGTCCTCGCCACCGCCCTGGGCGCCGCCTACGCCGCCACGGCCGCCCGGCCCTACGTCCACGCCGCGCTCAACCCCTCACCCCCGCTCACCCAGCGCGCCGTCGGCGGCGGCATCCGCGCCACGATCCCGCTCCAGGCCGCACTCGCCGCCCGTTCCGGCGCGACCGCCACGTCCCTCCTGGTCGCGTCCCTGGCCCCGGCCGGCCGGATGTTCGCGAGGAGGGCCGGCATGAGGAAGGTGAGCATCACGTGAGCCGGAACCCGCACCAGGACGTCACCGAGGACAGCCGTGTCCCGGCCCCGGAGGCGAGCCGGGACACGAGCGGCGGCCCGGTCCGGCACATGAGCCGGGAGGCGGCCGGGGGCGGTCACGGCCCGGGCGGGGACGCGGGCCGAGCCGCACGCGCGGACCGGGCCCGGGACGCGAACCGGCGCGCCGGCACCCCCCTCCGCTTCGGCTACGGCACCAACGGCCTCGCCGACCTCCGCCTCGACGACGCCCTCGCCCTCCTCGCCGACCTCGGCTACGACGGCGTGGGCCTGACCCTCGACCACATGCACCTCGACCCGCTCGCCCCGGACCTCGCCGCCCGCACCCGCCGGGTGGCGCACCGGCTGGACGAGCTCGGGCTCGGCGTGACCGTGGAGACCGGCGCCCGCTACGTGCTCGACCCCCGCCGCAAGCACGGCCCCTCGCTGCTGGACGCCGACCCGGACGACCGCGCCCGCCGCGTCGACCTCCTCCTGCGGGCGGTCCGCGTCGCCGCCGACCTCGGCGCGCACGCCGTGCACTGCTTCAGCGGCATCGTCCCCGCCGGCGCCGACGAGGACACCGCCTGGAAACGCCTCGCCGAGACCCTCACCCCCGTCCTGGACGCCGCCGCCACCGCCGGCGTCCCCCTCGCCGTCGAACCCGAACCCGGCCACCTCCTCGCCACCCTCGCCGACTTCCACCACCTGCGCCGCACGCTCGGCGACCCCGAGCCCCTCGGCCTCACCCTGGACCTCGGCCACTGCCAGTGCCTCGAGCCCCTCCCGCCCGCCGACTGCGTACGCGAGGCCGCCCCCTGGCTGCGCCACGTCCAGATCGAGGACATGCGCCGAGGCGTCCACGAACACCTCCCCTTCGGCGACGGCGAGATCGACTTCCCGCCCGTCCTCGCGGCCCTCGCCGCCACCGGCTACCAG
>NZ_LGCN01000095.1 GCF_001279005.1 Streptomyces caelestis | reverse complement strand
GCCGAGGGGTCCGTCACCGGGTTGTGGCTGACGGTCGGGCTGTTCCGGCTGGTCGCCGAGGAGGACCCGGCGGCCTTCGCCGGGCTGCGCGAGGTGTGGACCGGTGGTGACGTGGTGCCGCCCGAGGCGGTACGACGGGTCATGGACGCCTGTCCGGGCCTCCAGGTCGTCAACGGGTACGGGCCCACCGAGACCACCACCTTCGCCAGTTCCCACCCGGTCCGCCGTCCGTTCGACTACGCGGGTGCGCTGCCCATCGGCCGTCCCCTGGACAACACCCGGCTCTACGTCCTCGACGAGCACCTCGGCCTGGTCGCCCCGGGCGTCCCGGGCGAGCTGTACATCGCCGGC
>NZ_LGCN01000094.1 GCF_001279005.1 Streptomyces caelestis | reverse complement strand
CTGCTGGTCGAGGTCGCCGAGGTTGCGTTCGACCTCGGCCCGGGCGGAGGCGGGGACCGCGGGGAGCTCGGGGGCCACCTGGGGGCAGGAGACCGTGCCGACGCCGGTGTTCCCGGCCTGGCCGGCGCCCTCCTCGGCGGGCGGCGCGGCGGTCTCCTGGGCGGGCGGCGTCGTGGCCGTCCCCTCTCCGGCGCCCGCGTCGTCCTGCCCGGCCGTGCCCTCCGTGTCGAGCGTGCAGGGGGCGAGCGCGTCGAGTCCGGAGGGGCGTTCGGCGGTGCGGCCGATGGCGGTGGCGATGCGGTTGATGGCGGCGACGCGCTTGTCCTCGAGGGGGCCGAGGATGGCGTTCTGGACG
>NZ_LGCN01000093.1 GCF_001279005.1 Streptomyces caelestis | reverse complement strand
GCGCAGCCACTTCAGCCTCTCGGCGGAGTGATACGCCTTGTCGGCGCGGAGCCTGCCGGGCCGGCGTCTGCGGGGGCCGCGCCGGGAGCGGATGGCGGGTATGCCCAGCACCAGCGGCAGGAGCGCCTGGCTGTCATGAACGTTCGCCCCCGAGACGCCAAGGGCGAGAGGGAGGCCCTGGGCGTCGGACAGGACATGGAGCTTGCTGCCCTTCTTGCCCCGGTCGACCGGATTGCGCCCGGTCAGCGATCCCCTTTTTTCGCGCGGACGGAGGCGGCGTCCACGATCGCCGAGGTCCAGTCCACCTCGCCGCGGGCGCCGAGTTCGTCCAGAACGGCCTGGTGCAGCCGTCGCCACAG
>NZ_LGCN01000092.1 GCF_001279005.1 Streptomyces caelestis | reverse complement strand
GGCGTCGGGGCCCCGCCGGGACGTCAGGACCAGATCCCGCACCCCACGCTCGGCCACCAGATAACGGGCGACCACCGCCCCCAGACCACCCGTACCACCGGTGACCAGAACCGCACCCGTGCCGTCCAGCGCGGGGACCGTACGGTCCGTCTCCAGCTCGCCGCCCGAGTCGGGCGACGGCAGACGGGTCAGACGCGGCACCAGCACCGCACCGTCCCGCACCGCCACCTCCGGCTCACCCGCGGCCACGGCCGCCACCGCCACATCCACCTCGGCGTCCGTGCCGGCCCCGACGTCGGCCAGCGCGAAACGGCCCGGATTCTCCGCCAGCGCCGCACGCACCAGACCCCACACCGGAGCCT
>NZ_LGCN01000091.1 GCF_001279005.1 Streptomyces caelestis | reverse complement strand
GCCGGCGAAGACGCCGGTCCGGCTGCCCCGCAGGGAGACCGGGTCCATCCCGGCCCGCTCGATCGCCTCCCACGTCGCCTCCAGCAGCAGACGCTGCTGCGCGTCCGTCGCCACCGCCTCCCGCGGACTCATCCCGAAGAAGTCCGCGTCGAAGGCGCCCGCGTCGTGCAGGAAGCCGCCGGCCTTGGTGTAGCTGGTGCCCGAGGCCTCCCGGTCGGGGTTGTAGAGGACGTCGGCGTCCCATCCGCGGTCGACGGGGAACTCGGACACGGCGTCGACACCCTCGGACACCAGCCGCCACAGGTCCTCCGGCGACGACACCCCGCCCGGATAACGGCACGCCATCCCCACGATCACCACCGGATCGTC
>NZ_LGCN01000090.1 GCF_001279005.1 Streptomyces caelestis | reverse complement strand
TCGTCCGTTCGTTCAAGGAGATCGAAGGCACCGACCGGCACGTGAAATCGGCGTCCGGCACGTGGGAGAGCAAGCGCATCGTCCTGGCCAGGGAGAAGGTCGGCTTCTCCGTGCACGAGACGATCCTGTACGCCGGCACGGAGACCGACATGTGGTACGCCAACCACATCGAGGCCGTCGTCTGCACCCGGGGCGACGCCGAACTGACCGACCGCGAGACCGGGAAGACCTACCACATCACCCCCGGCACCATGTACCTCCTGGACGGCCACGAGCGGCACACGCTCAAGGTCAAGGAGGACTTCCACTGCATCTGCGTCTTCAACCCGCCCGTCACCGGACGGGAGGACCACGACGAGAACGGCGTCTACCC
>NZ_LGCN01000089.1 GCF_001279005.1 Streptomyces caelestis | reverse complement strand
CCGAGGTCGAAGGCACGGTAGGTCACCCGGTCGATCGACCGAGGATCACGGACGTCGGTCTTGCCCATCTCCAGGAACCGGCCGCCGTCCGCCGTCAGCCGCAACGACGCGTCCACGAACTCACCCGCCAGCGCGTTCAGCACCACATCCACGCCCCGGCCACCGCTCACCGCCCGGAACTTCTCCTCGAAGCCCAGATCACGCGAGGACGCGATGTGGTCCTCGTCCAGCCCCAGACCCCGCAACGCCTCCCACTTGCCCTCACTCGCGGTCGCGAACACCTCCGCACCCAGATGCCGGGCCAGCTGCACCGCCGCCATGCCCACACCACCCGCACCGGCGTGCACCAGCACCGACTCCCCCGCCCGCAGACCCGCCAG
>NZ_LGCN01000088.1 GCF_001279005.1 Streptomyces caelestis | reverse complement strand
CGCGCGGACGGAGGCGGCGTCCACGATCGCCGAGGTCCAGTCCACCTCGCCGCGGGCGCCGAGTTCGTCCAGAACGGCCTGGTGCAGCCGTCGCCACAGTCCGTCCTTGGTCCATGCGGAGAACCGGCGATGGGCGGTGGCCGGCGAGACACCGAATGTCTCCGGCAGGTGCCGCCAGGCACAGCCGCTGGTCAGCACGTACACCACGGCCGTGAACACCGCTCGCTCATCCACCGGGGCCGTGCCTCCGCCTTGCGGACGGGAAGCGAACGAAGGCAGCAACGGTGCGACGAGCGACCAGAGTTCGTCAGGAACCAACCGCTGCGACAAACCAACACCCATGGCACGGCATCATGCCGCATCAACCTCACACCACGTGAGACAAG
>NZ_LGCN01000087.1 GCF_001279005.1 Streptomyces caelestis | reverse complement strand
CTGCCCAGGGTAAGTCGGGACCTAAGGCGAGGCCGACAGGCGTAGTCGATGGATAACCGGTTGATATTCCGGTACCCGCTGTGAAGCGTCAAACATCGAATCCAGTGATGCTAAGCCCGTGAAGCCGCCGGCTGAGTCTTCGGACGAGGTCGGAGTGGTGGAGCCGGTGACCCGAGCTGGTAGTAGGTGAGTGATGGGGTGACGCAGGAAGGTAGTCCATCCCGGGCGGTGGTTGTCCCGGGGTAAGGGTGTAGGACGTCAGGTAGGCAAATCCGCCTGACACATAGTCTGAGACCTGATGCCGAGCCGATTGTGGTGAAGTGGATGATCCTATGCTGTCGAGAAAAGCCTCTAGCGAGTTTCATGGCGGCCCGTACCCTAAACCGA
>NZ_LGCN01000086.1 GCF_001279005.1 Streptomyces caelestis | reverse complement strand
CTGCCCAGGGTAAGTCGGGACCTAAGGCGAGGCCGACAGGCGTAGTCGATGGATAACCGGTTGATATTCCGGTACCCGCTGTGAAGCGTCAAACATCGAGCATCGTGATGCTAAGGCCGTGAAGCCGCCCCTGATCTCTTCGGAGTGAGGGGGAGTGGTGGAGCCGCCGGCCCAAGCGGTTAGTAGGTGAGTGATGGGGTGACGCAGGAAGGTAGTCCATCCCGGGCGGTGGTTGTCCCGGGGTAAGGGTGTAGGCCGTGCGATAGGCAAATCCGTCGCACATTGAGGCTGAGACCTGATGCCGAGCCGATTGTGGTGAAGTGGATGATCCTATGCTGTCGAGAAAAGCCTCTAGCGAGTTTCATGGCGGCCCGTACCCTAAACCGA
>NZ_LGCN01000085.1 GCF_001279005.1 Streptomyces caelestis | reverse complement strand
GACGCGGACTCCTTGAGGCGGTCCCACAGGGCCATGAGCACTCCGTACCTGGTCGGGAGGGCGCCCGGACCGGCGTGCTCCGGGCGCCCAGTTTCTTCTGCAACGCCGTAGAGGTCGCCGGCAGGGGGCGGAGCCGTGCGTCCGGCCGCCCCCTGCCGGTGTCCTTCACCGTCTGCCGAGGACTGCTCTCAGCCCTCGTCCTCCTCGTCCCCTTCGAAGAAGTCCCCCACCTCGTCGACGACTTCGGCCGCGACCATGCCCCCGACCACGCCGACCGCGAGGCCGGCGGCGCCCGCGGCGACGACGGTGCCCATGCCGGGACCGGAACGGTGGTGGTCGTCGTGGTGGCCGCCGTGCCCGTAGTGCCCGTGCCCGGCGTACGGGTCACCGTGGCCGTAGGCGCCGTGGGCGCCGTACGACGCGCGGTGCTCGACCAACTGACGCATCCAGCCGTCGACTTCCGTGTTCCAGTCGCGGGAGTCGTGGTGGCCGACGGTGAACCTGGTCAGCGCGTCGTGGCCGCCGGAGAGGAGGCCGCCGCGCTTGTCGGCCTCCAGGACGACCTCCATGCCGCCCGGATTGGCCAGGAAGGTCACCTCGACCTCGTTCACCCGGTCCGCGTACTGCGGCGACGGGGTCAGCTCGATCTCCTGGTAGAAGGGCAGCTGCTGCCCCGTGCCGCCGATGCGCCCGTACTCCAGGTCGGCCGACCGGAAACCGAAGCCGAGCGCGCCGAACGCCTCGAGGACCGCCTCCTGCGCGGGCAGCGGGGCGATGTTCAGCTGGTCCAGGTCGCCCTTGTCCCTGGCGCCGGCCACCGCCAGCTCGGTGCGCACGCCGAGGACGATGCCCAGGGCCTGCCCGTACAGCTCGGTGATCGGGGTCTCCCACGGCAGCGTCACCGTGAACGGGACGCTGTGCTGCTGACCCGCGCCCAGCCGGAAACCGCCGCCGACGGTGAACCGCTCGAAGGCGACGACGCCCTCGCTCTCACCCTCATCGTGTTCGGCCTCGACCCGGGCCACGAGCTCCAGGGTGATGTGCTCGATGTCGAAGTCGGCTTCTCCGCCCTTGAGATGGACCTGGCCGGTGAGCGCGCCGCCGGGGCGGGCGGCTCCCGGGTCGAGGACCGTGTCGACGGTGGGTCCGCCCACCCCGAGTGATCCGAGCAGTCGTTTGAACACCATGACGGCGTCCACTCCTTATACGTGCGTGTGTCTCGTTCGGGTGTGGTGCCGCGCGCCCGGGCGGACGCACGACACCACGGTTGTGCGCGGGGCGGGCTACTCGGCCGCGTCCAGCGCGGCGAGGGCCTGCGCCCAGCGGACGTACTTCAACTCGGCCAGATCGGCTACGGTCTTGACCCCGAAGGCCTCCTGAAGCAGCTCGCCGTCACGGTCGGAGACGCCCTTGAGCGCCCCCACCGGAGCCGCCAGGATCTCGGGCAGGCTCTTGTCCGCCCACGCCTTGTCGAGCACCTTCTCCAGGTCGATCGAAGCCATGCGTGTCCTCTTCCGGGTACGTGAGGCCCGGCCCTGTCGCGGGCCTTCTACAAACGAGTAGAAGCATAGGGCTGTCGGAGGCCGGGAGGTGCACGGTCGGCGCGGGCTCGCCGGGAAAGGCCGAAAACGGGCTCTTGGGAGGCCGAGCGCGGCGACGAGTTCGCCGGTCCGAGGGCCGTGTCCGATCTGAAGCGTGCCGGCCGGCGGCGCTTCCGCCCGTACTGCCTTCGGCAGCCCGTGCCGCTCGAGCACAGCAGCGGCCCGGCCGGGCTCTGCCGCATCACGCGCGCCGTCCGGTCGCGGTGGTGCGGGGCGCGGGGGCGCGGACGAGTGTCACCGACGCACGGCGGGCGCCGGCCCGCAGGACGCGGTAGGGCCCTGCTTCGGCCGGGCGGCCGGGCGGCCGTGGGGCGGGTGGGCGCGAACCGGGTGAGGACGGGACCACGGACGGCGAGGAGCATCACGTGGCCGGTGACCGGGGCCCCGAGGCGCTGGTCCGTCGTACCGGCGGGCCCGGTGATGACGACGGAGAACCCGCCGCGGGCGATGAGGGCCGTCCCCGCCCGCAGCCGTCCCCGCCGGCCGCGGCATACGCGGTCGCGGGCCCGGCCATGGCCGGGGCTGGGCGGTGGCCCGTGCGGCCAAGGGCATCGTGGAGCACACGGGCCTGAACGCCGGCCTTGTGGGCGCTGTGCTCATGGGCCTCGTCAACGCCCTGCCGGAGACCGTCACGTCCATCGCCGCCGTCCGGCGAGGAGCCGTCACCCCGGCCGTCGCCGCCGTCATCGGCGGCGACGGCCGGGACGCGCTCGACCTGGTCGTCGGCGACGCCGCCTACCGAGGCGGGTCCCTGTTCCATGCCGCGCACCCGGACGAGCGGTGGACGAGTGGTTCCTCACCAGCGGCGCGCTGGTCCTGGCGGCGCTCCTGCTCGGCGGTCTCCTCGTCCGCCGGAGGCGCGGCCGGCTGAGGATCGGCTTCGACGGCACCCTGCTCCTCGCCCTCTACGGCGAGCATCGTCGCCGTGCTCGCCGTCTGAGGCGAAGTCGTCTCCGGGGCCGATCCGGAGGGCCCGTACGCGCCTGAGGTGCGACCGTTCGTGGATGTCGACGTGCCGGAGTGCTTCAGGCCTTCGGCTGGGTGAAGCGGATGCGGTTGCCGAAGGGGTCGCGCAGACCGCAGTCGATCCCGTACGGGCGCTCGGTGGGCTCCTCGGTGAACTCCACCCCCTTCTCGAGCAGCGTCTCGTAGGTCTTGCGGCAGTCGTCCGTGGTGAGGACGAGCCAGCCGCCCATGGCCCCCTTGGTCACCAGCTCGCGCACCTGCTCCGCCGTCTCCTCCGACATCGCCGGCGCACCCGGCTTCTCCAGAAGGATCTGTCGCTCGGGGCGACCCGGTACGCCGACGGTCAGCCAGCGCATGAAACCCATGTCGACGTCCGCGGTGATCTCCAGGCCGAGCTTGCCGACGTAGAAGTCGATGGCCTCGTCCTGGTCGAGGACGTATATCTGCGACTGCGTGATGGCGTTGAACATGACACTGACACTAGCGATCGGCCAGGACGAGAACTTATCCAAAACTGCTCGGTGAACAAGACGTCCTGTCGTCCCGTCAGGCATGCGGTCGAGTCCACGCCATCGTGAAGCACGTCGGCACGCCCACGGCAACCGCTTCCTTGCGGTACGTCCGCGGCGACCGGCCGACGATGTCGCGGAACGTCCGGCTGAAGGTGCCCGGGCTGGTGAAACCGACCTCGAAACTGATGTCCGTCACGCTGCGGTCGGTCTCCCGTAGCAGGAACATCGCCCGTTCCACGCGGCGACGCTGCAGGTAGCGGTGCGGTGTCTCACCGAACGTGGCCCGGAAGGTACGCGTGAAGTGGGCCTGTGACACGTGTGCGACGCGGGCCAGGGCGGGGACGTCCAGCGACTGCGCGTAGTCGCGGTCCATCACGTCACGCGCTCGGAGCATACGGCGATTGGTCTCTTCTGCGGCGCGGCTCACGGCACCATCTCATCACGGTCCACCCGGGCAGGACCCAGGACGGCGGACCCTCCAGGACTTCCCGGGCCGGCCACTCGCCCCAGCTCCCGTCCCGTCCGCCTGGCTCGACGGCAGACGGGACGGGAACTCCCCCGCGCCCGCCACACGCCCGCGGCACCCCGCCGTCTCGGGGCCTGAGCGCCCCCGCCGGAGGCATGTCCTTCCCCGCGGCCCCTGTGGTGCGGTACTCACCTCTTCTCCTGGTGCCGCTCCTTCCGTGGGCGCGCGTCGGCGCAGCGTGCGCGGAGCAGCGACGGGAGGTCGCCGCCGGGCGGGGCGACCTCGTACGCGCCGTGCGGTCGATGCGCTTTCCCGGCCGGTCCCACGGGCGGATCAGCGCAGTCCGGCGAAGAGATCATTCTCGGGCAGGGCCGCGCCGGTGGCGTCCTGGACACGTACGAAGGTCTCCGTGCCCATCAACTCGCCGAACCGCTCCTTGCCCATCTTGAGGAAGAAGATGTTCTCGCCCTGACTGGCGTGCGCGGCCAGCGCGTCGAACTTCTGACCGCTGAACGCGGTGGTGTCCACCCACGTGGTGATCTCATCGTCAGGGAGGCCGATCTCGGCCATCGCGGCGGCCTCGGCAGGGTCCGGCTCCGGCATGTCCGGATGGAACTCGCGCATGATCTCCCCGAACCGCTGCATCCCCGAGCGGGGCATCGTGGTCCAGTACACCTTCGGTGTCAGCGCGGTCATCTCCAGCGCCGCCATCGTGATGCGGTGGGCCTGGATGTGGTCGGGGTGGCCGTAGAAGCCGTTCTCGTCGTAGGTGACGACCACATCAGGCCGGTAGTGCCGCATGAGTTCCGCGAGCCGGGCCGCGCCCTCCTCCACGGGGGTCTGCCAGAAGGATCCGGGGGCGTCGTTGCTCGGCCAGCCCATCATCCCGGAGTCGGCATAGTCCAGCATCTCCAGATCGCTGACCTTCAGGACGTCACAGCTCGCCTCGAGTTCTCGACGACGCATCAAGGCGACCGCCGCCGGGTCGTGCCCGGGATCGCCCGGCTTGACACCCCCCGGCCCGTCACCGCAACCACCGTCGGTACACGTCACGAGAACCGTGCGGATGCCTTCCGCCGCGTACCGCGCCAGGACACCTCCGGTTCCGGTGGCCTCGTCGTCGGGGTGGGCGTGTACCGCCATGAGCGTCAAGGGCCGGTCGGTCATGAAACAGTCCTCCTGCGGATATGAGTCCTGGCCCGAGTACGCGGCGGGCGTGCCGCGATCCCGGATCCCGGATCCTGGTGGGGCGGACCTTGCGGCCTCAGTGCTCCCGCCGTCCGGCGCCGGCCCCTCGGTCGGTGCAACCGCGCCGGACGCACCGGCTGTTCCCGGCGCGGCCACTCGGCCTTCGAGCGTCGGCGTGCCACGCGGCCGGGGGACAGGCGCGACCCGCACGTCTCAGTACCACGTCGGATTCGGTTTCCGTCCCACACCAGTCGTGAGATCCCGATCGGGGTGCGGGCCTGGGGATGCGTGGAGCGGCCGAGCGCGGCGGATGCGGTCGCACATGGCTGCCGGGCCCTCGCCTCGGCTCGGAGGATCACAGAATGCGGGATCACCCGTACGGACTTCGACCTCCACGAGAAGCGGTCCGGTGCAAGAGGCGGCGAGCACGGTGCGGTGCCACAGCTCGATGCCCCGCACCCATGGCGGGCACGGCCGGTGAGGTCGACAGCCCCGGCGCTACGGTGCTGTCCGCGATGAGGCGGTTCGTGCCATCGACCGCACGGCTGCACGGCTGCACCGGATCGTGTCGGACGGTGGGGCAGGCGTCCGACGGAGTACCCGCGCCGGGCCGCGGTCGGTCCGTGCCTACGGACCGTGCGGTCGCGTCGGCCGAGGAGCCGGTGGAGCGGGTGCGGGCCGCGGCACGCGAGGCGGCGTGAACACGCCGGTCTCCGCCGCCCTGGGACGGTGGGTGCGATCGCGGTCCTTCTCGCGCGCCCTCCGAACGGCGGAGTACGCGCCGGACGGGTGAGGCGTCGAGCCGATGCCCCGGCGGTCAGGCCCGGCGGGTGGGCGCCGCGGCACTGGGCGGCACGGGGACCCTGGCGGCTTCCGTCCGCCAGGCGTCGGCGAGTTCGGCGGGGAAGCGCCGGCCACTGCGGGTGAGGACGACGCCGGGCGCGAGTTCGACCTCGTCGCCGGGGCGGAAGGGGCGGTCGGTCTGCGGGGGAAGCTTCTCCCAGGGGCCGAATGCGCCGTGCCGGCCGGCACGGCGCATTCGGGTGCCGTAGGTGCTGATGTCACGGATCAGGACCGTGCCGCTCCGGGCGGAGACGGCCACGTGCATGCGGCTGACCTGCCGGGCGATCTGCGGGGACAGCAGGCTGTGCAGGGCGATGCCCACCTGCCCCGGCAGCCGGCCGACGTGCGCTTCGGAGCCCTCGCCGAGGGTGTACCGGGCCACGCAGGCGCCGTCGATGACAGCCTTGAGCTGGGTGGTGCCCAGGCGCGGACCCTCGTCCTCCAGAGGTGTGCCGTGCAGCTCGCAGGTGGGAACACCGCGCCGCATACGGGGCAGCAGGATCCGGTCGCCCTTGCGGATGTCGTAGAGGGTGCAGCGGGGCTCCGGGCAGCGCCAGGTCCGCATGATCACCTCGGTCAGCGGTGTCCGCGAGGGGCCGAGGAGGCCCTGTTTCTTCAGCGCGGACAGTTCCATCCTGCGGGAGATCTCCGCCGCCGAGCGCACACCCATGTCCATCGCCACGAGGGCGACGGACCCGTCGGGGCGGGCTGTCGGTTTGAGGAACTGCCAGGTGTTGCCCTGGATCCACGGGTGTTCGACGCGGTGGTCGACGTACCGGTCGCCGGTGACGACCGGGGACGCGGTCATGCGGGCCAGTTCGAGGACGCGCTCATCGGCGTCGTCGACCTCCTCGACCAGCCCGTCGGCCACCCAGCCGCGCAGTCGCCGGACCTCGGCCTGATTGCCGAACTCGCGGTGCCCGCCCAGCAGGCTGGTGTCGGCGACCAGGTAGACGGAGACGTCGGGATCCCTGGTGAGCTCCATCAGAGCCCGCAGGACCAGACCGAGGCGGCGCAGGGACCGCGGGCCGTGCCGCCCGAGGGAGGTGTCGCGTACGACGTTGGAGAGCTCCACGAGGTAGTCGGCTCGCTCCGCCGACGCGGCCAGATGATGTTCCACGGACGCCTCGCTGTCCGACGGCAGGGGTGTCACTCTAAGGCCGCCCGCCGGTATCCGCCATCAGGACGCATCATCCCAACTCCCCTGCGTCTCAACGTACTCCGCTGTTCTTCCTCGATCTCCTCGGATGCCTACCCCTGGCGCGGGCACGTCGGTACGATCACGCCGGTGACGGGAGGGCCGAGAACCTTGAACAGCACTGGAAGCAGCGACCAGTTGAGCCCGCTGGACCCTGAAGACCCGCGAGAGGTGGCCGGTTACCGCCTGCTCGCCAGGATCGGCGAGGGCGGCATGGGATGCGTCTACCTCTCCCGTACGCGCGGCAACCAGCCGGTCGCCCTGAAGGTGATCCGTCGCGAGTACGCCCAGGACGAGGAGTTCCGCCGCCGCTTCGAGCAGGAGGCGACCTCCGCCCGCAGGGTGCAGGGCTACCACATCGTCCCCGTCGTCGACCACGACACCACAGGCCCGCAGCCCTGGCTGGCCACCGCCTACGTCCCCGGCCTCGCCCTGGACCAGCTTCTCACCAGGCACGGGACGCTCCCGCTGACCACGGTGCTGCAGCTGACCGGGTGCGCGGCGGAGGCACTGCACGCCGTGCACAAGGCCGACGTGATCCACCGCGACATGAAGCCGAGCAACATCCTCATCGGCTCCGAAGGCCCCTGGATCATCGACTTCGGCATCGCCCGGGCCGCCGACTCCACCCAGCTCACCCGTAGCGGCGGGTTCATCGGCACCCCTCAGTTCATGTCGCCGGAGCACGCCAACGGCCAGGACCTCACACCGGCGACCGACGTCTTCTCGCTCGGCCTGATCGCCGCCGTCGCCGCGACCGGCCGCCACCCCTACGGTGACGCCGGATCCCTCACTCTGGCCACCAAGATCGCCAACAGCGAGTTCCGCCCGCCGGACCTGACGGCGTATCCCGAACCGCTGCGTGCCGTCCTGGAACGCACGCTGGCCGCCGACGCGGCCGCCCGCCCCACGCCCTCGGAACTGGCGGAACTGTGTCATGAGCTGAGCGGGCGGCCGCTGCGTGACTTCACCGGCTGGCTGCCCGCGCCCGTCGCGGCGGACATCGCCCGCCGGGAGCAACTCGCCCGGCAACAGGCCGAGACCGGGCCCGGAGCGGCTTCCGGGACCGTGGCGGGAGCCGCTACCGTGCCCCCACCCTCCGTGGCGGATGCCGCGACCGTGCCCCCACCCTCCGTGGCGGGTGCGGACACCGCGCCGTCGGTTGCCGGGGCGTCCGGCGGATACACACCCACCCATGCCTCCCGGCCCGGTGAGCAGCCGCGCCACGGCCGGGCACAGCCGACGCCGCCGACCGGATCCCCTGCCCCGTTCCCGCAGGGAGCACCCCACCTCCCCGGCCCGTCGGCAGCCCCGTCGGCGGCCCGCAGCCGCACCCCGCTGACGGTCGGCGCGGCCGTGCTGGCCCTGGCGGTGGTCGCGACGGCCGCCTGGGTCTTCACGCACGGCGACGACACGGACAACGCCCAGGGCAGCGGCGGACAACCGACCTCGCCGCCGGCCGCCGCATCCCGGACTCCCGCCGGTACCGCGCCGGGCGCCGGCGGCGCGTCGTCCCACGCGAACGCGACGCCGAACGGCTACACGGAGATCTTCAAGGACAAGCCGCTCACCTTGCGCGCCCAGTTCACCTCCAACCGCATCTCCTACACCAACGTCGACCTGGACGCACCGAGGATCGACGCGAAAGCCCTCAGCGAGGGGAAGGGAAACGAACTGCAGTACGAGGAGTTCGGCGGCACCTACACCCTGCGCTTCCTGACGACCATGGGAAAGAGCGCGGGCATCACCCCCGAGGAGTGTGCCGAGGGCGCGGCGGCCGACGTGGTGCCCTCCGAGCTCGGCGACGACGCACAGGGCGAACAACTGACTCCGGGCACGCTGCTGTGCACGGTCACCGACGAGGACAACCTCGCGATGCTCTCCATCAAGGACGTCGTCGTCCAGAAGGACGAGGAGGGCTTCAAGGCGCGCGACTACATCGCCGAGCTGACCCTCTGGAAGGCGCCCTGACCCGTCCGCCGCGGAAGAGATCCGTGTCCTGTCGCACCGCTCGTCCTGCCTGAGGGCCGGCGGGGGAGGGTCGGGAGCGGCCCGGCCGACCCCTCCGACTCGCCGTCCTCCACGAGCCCGGTGAAGCCCGCTCGTACGACAACGGCAACAGAGGAGGAGCCCGCCGAGGAGCCGGACGAGGGGGTCGATGCGGTACCCAAGACGGACGCCCCGGCCGCCGAGAGCTTGCCCGCCGAGCAGTCGGCGGCCGCTCGGCGGCCGCTCACGGGACCGGCACCGAGGCCCCCCTCGGCCCCTCCGACCGGCGGATTCCCGTGTTCACACTGGGCGTGGGGCCGGCTCTGGCGGGCCTCGGCATCGGCTTCCCCGGGGTGCGGATGCGCCGCCGCTGAGCGGCTCGCGACGGCCCGGGTCCCCCTTGAGTCGGACCTCCGGCGTCCGCCTCAGGACGCTTGTCCACGCGAACTTACTCGGTATACATACTCGGTATGTCCATTCGCCACGGGCTTCTCGCCCTCCTCGAACACGGCCCGCGCTACGGCTCACAGCTCCGTACGGAGTTCGAGTTCCGCACCGGCTCCACCTGGCCGCTCAACGTGGGTCAGGTCTACACGACGCTCAGCAGGCTCGAACGCGACGGCATGGTCGTGCAGGACGGTGAGGACGAGGCCGGCCACCCGCTCTACGCGATCACCGACAGCGGTCGCGTCGAACTTCGCAGCTGGTTCGAGCACCCCGTCGACCGCACCAGCCCGGCCCGTGACGAGCTGGCCATCAAGCTGGCCATGGCCGTCGGGGCGCCAGGGGTCGACATCCGTGACGTCATCCAGTCCCAGCGCCGGCACACCGTGAAGGCCATGCAGGACTACACCCGGCTGAAGGCGCAGGCCCTCACCGCCGTGGAGAAGAACGGGGACCGGGAGCGGGACGACATCGCCTGGCTCCTCGTCCTGGAGCAGCTGATCTTCCAGACCGAGGCCGAGGCGCGCTGGCTCGACCACTGCGAGTCCCGGCTGATCCGTCTCTCGTCGACCGCCCAGGCGGCGGGGCCGGAGCCGGCCTCGCCGGGGGCGGTAGC
Source organism: Streptomyces caelestis (assembly GCF_001279005.1). Lineage (GTDB taxonomy): Bacteria > Actinomycetota > Actinomycetes > Streptomycetales > Streptomycetaceae > Streptomyces > Streptomyces heliomycini. The sequence goes on along the minus strand of NZ_LGCN01000085.1, from coordinate 223,450 downwards.
GGGAGCGGCGGGGACGGGGGCGCGGGCGGCGGCCGGGGCAGAGGAGGCCGCACGCCACCGCCCGTGACGTCCGACCTTCACGACCGGCCCTGAGCGCCCGAACGACCGGACCCACAGGGCCGACCGAGTCCACCGGCTCCACCCGACCCACTCGTAGCACCTGAAGACTCCGAACCACCCGACCAGACCCATACCGTACGCACGGCGCTGCCAACGACCGTCCGTCCGTCGCACCGGCGTCCGGCCGCTCGCCGGCGTACGCCCGAGGGGAAACCATGTCCACACAACAGCAGCAGCCCGTGCTGAGTCTGCGGAACCTGACCCGCGTCCACGGCTCCGGCGCCACCGAGGTGCACGCCCTGCGCGGCATCGACCTCGACGTCCACCCCGGTGAACTCGTCGCCGTCATGGGCCCGTCGGGCTCCGGCAAGTCCACCCTGCTCACCATCGCCGGCGGCCTCGACAACCCCACCTCCGGGCAGGTCTTCGTCGAGGGCACCGACATCACCGCCCTCGGCGTCAACGGGCTCGCCGCCCTGCGCCGCCGCAGCATCGGCTACGTCTTTCAGGACTACAACCTCATCCCGGCCCTCACCGCCGCCGAGAATGTGGCCCTGCCCCGCGAACTGGACGGCATATCGGCTCGCAAGGCCCGCACCGAGGCCCTCGCCGCCCTCGCCGAGATGGACCTCGGCCAACTCGCCGACCGGTTCCCCGACGAGATGTCCGGCGGCCAGCAGCAGCGCGTGGCCATCGCCCGCGCCCTCGTCGGCGACCGCCGGCTCGTCCTCGCCGACGAGCCCACCGGCGCCCTCGACTCCGAGACCGGCGAGTCCGTGCTGGCCTTGCTGCGCTCCCGCTGCGACGCCGGAGCCGCCGGCATCATGGTCACCCACGAGCCGCGGTTCGCCGCCTGGGCCGACCGCGTCGTCTTCCTGCGGGACGGCGCCGTCGTCGACCAGACCCTACGCAGCGACGCCGACTCGCTCCTGACCGGCCGGGCGGCCCAGCGGTGACGACCTGGTTCCACTCCTGGCGGGCCGCGGTCCGCATCGCCCGCCGTGACGCCTGGCGCTCCAAGGGCCGCAGCTTCCTCGTCCTCGCCATGATCGCGCTGCCGATCCTGGGCGTGAGCGCCCTGGACCTGACCCTGCGCAGCGCCCAACTCACCCCCGCGCAGCGGGTGGAGCGCACCCTGGGTGCCGCCGACGCTCGCTTCTCCGACGCCCGGACGGGCGGCGCGGCCATCCTGCAGGACCCCGAGGGCGAGCAGAACACCCCGGCCGGGGACTACTACTCGCCGGGCACGTCCTGGCCCGACGGCCCGACCGATGTCACCAAGACCATCCCGGCCGGTTCGACGGTGCTGACCGACAGCAGCGGCACCGCCAAGCTGACCACCACTCACGGTCTGCTCCAGACCGAGGTCCGTGAGCTGGCCGCCGACGATCCCGTCGCCCGGGGCATCATGCGGCTGCAGGAGGGCCGCTTCCCCGAGAAGAACGACGAGATCGCCGCGACCACCCAGTTCCTGGAGAGCAGCGGGCTGTCCGTCGGCTCCACCCTCACCGCCCGCGGCTTCGACCGCACCTATGTGATCAGCGGCTCGTACGAGTTGCCCAGCGACCTCACGGCACAGCAGGTCAACGCCCTGCCGGGGGCCTTCCTGGCGCCGTACGCCAAGGCGGTCGAGAAGGCCGGACTGCCGAAGCCCGACGTCTCCACCACCTACCTGGTGAAGAAGGCCGGTGGTTTCACGTGGAACACGGTCCAGGCGATCAACGCCAAGGGTGTCCTGGTCACCTCGCGCGTCGTGGTCCTCGACCCGCCCGCCGACTCCGAGGTGCCGCTCTACCAGAGAAAAGAGTGGGCCAAGAACAGCGGGGGTGCCGACGCCGCCGCGCTCGCCGCCGTGGGCACGGTCGTCGGCTTGGCGATGCTGGAGATCTGCCTGCTCGCCGGTCCCGCCTTCGCCGTCGGCGCCCGTCGTTCCCGCCGCCAGCTCGGCCTGGTCGGCGCCAACGGCGGTGCCCGCAGCCATATCCGGGCCATCGTGCTGAGCGGCGGCCTGGTCATCGGCGTCGCGGCGGCCCTGGTCGGCATTGTCCTCGCCCTGGTCCTGACCTTCGCCCTCCGGCCGCTCCTCGAGGACTACATGGGGCAGCGGTTCGGCGGCTTCACCGTCAGGCCGCTGGAACTGCTCGCCATCGCCGCGCTCGCCGTCCTCACCGGCCTGCTCTCCGCGGTCATCCCGGCCGTCACCGCCTCCCGGCAGACCGTCCTGGCCTCCCTCACCGGCCGTCGCGGCGTGCGCCGCAGCAACCGCGTGCTGCCGCTGATCGGCTTCGGCGCTGTCCTGCTCGGCGCGGCCATCGCCCTGTACGGCTCGGTCGTCTCCGACCAGTTCGTCCTGGTCGCGGGTGGCTCGGCCATCGCCGAGCTGGGTGTGGTCGCCATGACGCCCGCCCTGGTCGGCCTGTTCGGCCGGGCCAGCCGCTGGCTGCCGCTCTCGCCGCGCCTCGCCCTGCGGGACGCCGTCCGCAACCGGGGCCGTACGGCACCCGCTGTCGCCGCCGTCCTGGCCGCCGTCGCGGGCACCGTCGCCGTCTCGACGTACGCCGCGAGCCGCGACGCCCAGAGTCTGGCCGAGTACCGGGCCAGCCTGCCCTACGGGGCCGGCGCCGCGCTCGTCACCGAGGAGGGAGGCCGGGACGTCCCCGCGGTCCGCGACGCCGTGCAGCGGACGCTGCCCGTCGACGTCCGCGCCGACGTGTTCCGGATCGTCGTCGGCAAGCCCGGCTGCGCCCCGTACGGCGAGGGCGAGGGCTGTGGCCGCTTCGACGTCGTCATCCCGCCGGCCAACGAGTGCCCGCTGTGGGCCATCGCCCCCGACGGCTCCGACCTGGTGGAGAAGTACACCAAGGAGCAGCGGCGCGCCCTTGCCAAGGACTGGCGCTGCCTCTCGCACGACGGCAACGGCATCTACGTCGAGGAGGGTCTCCTCGTCGCCGACGCCCCGCTCCTGAAGGTCCTCGGCATCGACGACCCGGGTGCGGCCAAGGCCCTCGCCGACGGAAAGCTCCTCAGCTTCCACAGGCCCCAGGTCGACAGGAACGGCACCGTCGGCATCAAGCTGATCACCGACCCGAAGGCCGCCGACCGCGCCGTCGAGCAGAACAAGCCGGTCCCGGGCGAGCTGAAGTCCTTCCCCGCCTACCAGGTGCCCGGCTCGCCCGACTCCTACGGAGTGGAGAGCGTGCTCAGCCCCGCCGCCGCCAAGGCCGCCGGACTGACCACCGTCCCCCTCGGCGCCTTCTTCAGCACCGACCGGGTGCCCAGCTCCGAGCAGCGGCAGAGGCTCGACGCCGAGATCGCCAAGCTCGGCAGCAACGTCGAGCTGACCCTGGAGCAGGGCTGGGTCGACGAGAACGGGCTCGTCCTGCTCGCGCTGACCGTCTTCGCCGGCCTGGTCACCATCGGTGCGGCCGGCATAGCCACCGGTCTCGCCCAGGCCGACGCGGAGGCCGATCTCAAGACGCTCGCCGCGGTCGGCGCCCCGCCCCGGGTGCGCCGCATGCTCAGCGGCTTCCAGTGCGGTGTGGTCGCCGCGATGGGTGTGGTCCTCGGCTCGGCGGCCGGTGTCCTGCCCGCGGTCGGGCTGCGGCTCACCGAGGAGCGCGAGCAGATGCGCTCCTACCAGGAGGCTCTCGACCAGGGGTGGGTCGGCGTCGGTGACGCCCCGCCGTACGTGCCGATCGTCGTCCCCTGGGAGACACTCGCCGCCCTCCTGGTCGCCGTGCCCCTCGGCGCCGCCCTGCTGGCCGCGCTGGTGACCCGCTCGCGCGGGGCGCTGGCCCGCCGCGCCGCGCACTGAGTCTCCGTTGCCGGACCGTGCCCCTGGACGAGGGTGGATCACCCTCGTCCAGGGGCACACCGTGTGGGAAAGCATGCGTGCGCGAGAAGGGCGGCATGGAGATGCCGAGGAATGACAGGTCGCAGGGCTATAAGGCGTTCTGGGTGCTCCCCGACGACCTTCCCCTCTGACGCAGGGCCCTCGGCGGTCAAGTACCCGTTCTCGCAAGGGGTTTGTGTGCCGCCCACGACGAAGCAGGTGCAGGACGGGCGTCCGCCATCGCCCGGGAACAGCGGGCTGAGGGCTCGCCTCCGGCTCGTCTGTGTGAAAGTAAAGGTCAGCGCCATGCTGCGACGTGATGGCGACGCCCTCGCAAGGCGTGCGTGCCCTCTGCGTGCCCCATCTCGGAGTGCGGGAGCACTCGCAAACCGCAGCAACGAGACCCCTATGAAACAAGCCCCGGGTCGCTGACCCGGGGCTTGGAGAAGAGCGGGTGACGAGAATCGAACTCGCGCTCTCAGCTTGGGAAGCGACGGCGCTTGGGTGATTTTGACCGTCTGACCTGCGGTTCCATGGGCCGCGACCCATGACGCGGGTGACGGGAGACACCACTGCAGACCGTTGCTGTCCGTTCGTACGGGCACGCGGAGGGCACGCGGAGGGCACGCGGCCCAGCGGCCTGCCGAGGAGTGGCCAGGATGCTCCGAGGTGACCTGTTCCAGGCCGGCGGTGGGTGCGCGTAGGTGGCCGGTTGCGGCTGCGCACGGTCTGTCCGGGGCGTCAGACGTCCCGGATGATGACACGGTCACCGCAGAGTCTGGTCCAGTCATCTCTGTCCGAGGTGAGAACGAGGGCGGGAGCTGGGGAGCGGAGCGCCATTGCGGCCACCAGGGCGTCGATTGCGTACTTGTGCCCGTGTAGTCCCCCAGCCTCCTTCAGCAGCCTGACGGCTTCGAGTGAGTCCTCCGGTGTCACGGCTTCGAGCCGGAGGCGGGACAGGTACCAGTGCAGGCGAGGCATGTCGGTCCTGCCGTGCGCGGCCTCGACGACGGTCAGTGCCGAGACGCGGACGGGCAGACCGGCTCTCCGGGTCGCCTCGATCCGCGCCGTCATCGCACGGTCGCTCCGCAGGAGCAGCGACAGAGCCTGTGAATCGAGGACGACCGAGCGGGCGGCGTCCTCCCTCACGCGGCGTGCCTTCCTGCGTGTCCGGCGTCGCCGAAGAGCTCCCGGGACGCGGCTTCGATCTCCGCCTCGGTCAGAGGGCCGTGCTCGGACTCCTGAGCGGCGACGATCTCCGCCAGGCCGTCCATCTCGAGCTGATGCCGGACAGCCTCGGTGATGTAGGACGACAGTCCGCGCTTCCCGGTCCGCTCCCGCAGTACGGCGAGTAGCTCGACAGGCAGGGAGACGGAGACGTTCTCTGTGTTTCCCGCACGCTGGGTAGCCATGGCTCCACTGTACGACAGCAAGTAATACAGCGTCCATCGGGCGACCTGACCTACCGTGCGCCCCGGTATCGCCCTCGTTGGTCCGACGGCCGTGGCAAAGGTGCTTGTGTGTCGCCCACTCTCTCTTCTCATCTCGGAAACCGCCGCTGCGCTGGTCCGGCCTGGCGGGGTCGGACGATGCGTCATTGCCGCAGGTGCATCGGGAGCGACGAGGGCTGAGTGGGTGCCGGCTGTCGTCTGCCTCAGGGGCGATGTGGCTGCTTTGGGCGCGCGGAGGGCACGGGGCTCGGAAATGGTCTAGACAAGCAACAAGCCCCAGGTTGCCGACCTGGGGCTTCTTTCTGGAGCGGGTGACGAGAATCGAACTCGCGCTCTCAGCTTGGGAAGCTGCGATCATTTGCGGCTGATTTGGCTGCTGAACTGCATGAACGGCCTGGGGGCCGCCTCGTCGGCCTCGGTGGCTTTAACCGTGGTTCCCCGCTGTTTCCCGCTCGGTCTGGTGCGCTTGTGGTGCGGGGAACGCGCGGACGGCTATCGAGAGATCGGAATCTCGTAGACGATCTCGCAGCGGGCGGCAGGAACCACGATGTCCGCCGTTTCCACGGGGCGGCCGTCGTCGCTGTAGTACGTCCGCCGGATGTGCGTGACGAAAGCGCCCTTCTGGACGCCCAGGAGTGACGCCTCCTCGGCGGTCGCCTGCCGGGGCTCGGGCTGTTCCGTCGCCCGGCTGACCGTGATGCCGATCTCGGCCATGCGTCGCACCACGCCCATCCCCGCGAACGGTCCGCCCTCCGGCAGAACCGCGAGTGTCCCGGACGTGATGCTGTACGGCTCCCAACTCGTCGACAGCAGAACGGGTTTGCCGTCTGCCAGGTACTCGTACGACGTGCGCACGCAGTAGTCCGCCTCGGGGATGTCGAGACGCGCCGCGATGTCCGCCGGCGCCGACACCATCGCTTCGCTGCGGCTCTCCCACGTGCCCTTCTTGCCGAGCGCGGCCATTTCGGCGCGGAACAGCGAGCCGTCGGTGTGCTCGTGCTGCCGCGAGCGGACCATGCGCACCCGCTCTTGCGGCTCCGCGACGTAGGTTCCCGAGCCTGCGCGGCCCTCCAGGACACCCTGAGAGATCAGCATCTCCTGCGCGCGACGAACGACGGCTTCGCCCACTCCGCACTCTTGTGCCAGTTGCGCGCGGGACGGCAACCGGTCTCCCGCTACCCACTCCTGATCGGCGATGCGCTGTCGTAGCACGTCAACGATGTGAAGGTACGGCGGCTGCTCAGACATATGGAAAATCTAGACCACTACCTCTAATCTAGATAACTAGCTCGCTCTTAGCTAACTAGATCTTGAGGGGGGATGGTGCAGCCGAAAGAGCGTCTGGTGTTACCCCCTGATGGTCGCGTCGACAGGATGACCGCACGTCTCGCAGCCCTGGGCATCGTGTCCACCGTGACGCGTGGCAAGGGTTGCGGTCGTGTGGAGGCGCACGTACCTCACGCCCTATCTCCTGAGCAGTGGCAAGAGCTCCTCGCAGCACTCGCGATGGCCGACGCGTTCGGACTCGTCGACAGCAGCGAGGACGGTCTCAGTGTCTGGGCCGGAGTCAACGACAAAACCCCCGCAGCGGTACCCGCCGCCCGGGGGCACGGCCATCAGCCCTGAGGAGCTGATCAGCATGTTCAACGGTATCCGTCGTGCCGTCCTGCTCGCCAGAGAGCGGCACTTCCCCAAGGGCAGGCACCGCCGCCCTTCGACGCATCCCCGTCCGGTGACCGTCTTCGCGCGTCCTGAACCCACAGGCCGTTCCGCGGCCGACCGGGAGCGGTACCCGAACCGTGCGGGTCTGCTCGTGGGTGAAGACGTCGCGCTCGTCCGCCCGTACGTACTGGCCTGGGAACGACGCGCACGGCACCGCTCGGTCATCGTGGTGCCGCGTCTGTCGGCTGAGGCATGGTCGGCGCTCGTAGGGGGCCGCTGATGTCCTCCCGCCAACAGCCCTCCACCACCCAACCCGGGCCAGACTCCTACCGGTCGACCTTCTGCCGCATCGGCACGCACCACGCCTGTGCGGAGTCGTCCCCGGTCACCGCTCCGGTCGATGTGCCGGTGATCTATGAGGCCTGTGCCTGCTCGTGCCACACCATCGCCAAGTGCCCGGCACCAACGGAGGCGGCACGATGAGGGGAACGGAACTCGGCGGCGCGGTGCTCTCCCCTGTCGAGATCACTTCGACCAGCGTGCAGCGCGGTGACGTCATCGAGATCGGAGGCCAGCAGTGCCGGGTGACCGACCTCTTCCAACTGCCCGGCGGAGCGAAACGACTCGTGTTCGACTCGGGCGAGTTGCTGTCCATCCACACGGGGACCCGGCTCATTGCCCTGCGGCTCGTGCGAGCGAGAGGCGGTGAAACCACCCGTGCCCTCGCGACGCGACGCTATCGCCGATGACCTCCGGGAACGGATCGCCACCGGCCGGCTCAAGCCCGGTGACCGCCTCCCTTCTGAGGCGCATTTGGCCGCGCAGTACATGGTGAGCACGCCGACGCTACGAAACGCCCTCGCCGTGCTCCAGGCGGAAAGCCTGGTCGAAAAGGTTCACGGCAAGGGCAACTTCGTCCGCCGTCCCCTCCGCAGGATCACGTACAGGGGAGGCGGACGGACCCCGGGCACACAGGCCGTGGATCTCGCACCCCTGAGTGTCACCGTCCACACCACCAGGGTCCGGGCCCGCGGGCACCTTACGGCCTTGTTGAGGACGCCGACCGGCAGCCCACTGACCGAGATCCTCTGTCTCGGTCACGAAGGCGACAGGCCTCACAGCCTGGCTCGGATCTACATCCCTTGTGACCTCGCGCCGGCCGCCGTACTCCGCGAGTCGCTCCCGTACGAGGGAGTGTTGACGCGGCTGATGGAGCTCCGCCCGCCGCTGGCGGAAGTCCGGGAGGAGATCGGCGTTCGCTGCCCCACACCGGATGAAGCATCCACCCTTCGGATCAGCTCCGCCCTGGCAGTCCTCGCCGTAACACGGCAGACGACCGACACCGCTGGACGCGTGGTCGAGGCCGCCCTCTTGGTCCTGCCGGGGGACCGCGCCGACGCGGTGTTCACCACTCACCACGTGATCGACGAGAGGCTGGCGGAAGGATGACGATGTCGAACGAACTGCGGCTCCTCCCTTGGACGGGGCCCGACGGCAAACCGTGCTTCCTCAGCACCGATGACAACGACGGCCACATGTCCCGCCTGGCCGACAACATCGAGTCAGTACAACTCGGCATGGCAACCGAACTACTGGATCAGGCGATCGACATGCTCACCGCAGCCGACACGTCCCCGGACGACATGCGGCTTCTGGTAAAGGGCCTGACCGGAGCGCTGAGGGACACGCTCCGTGTGGCGACCAGTCGCGGTCACCGCCTGGCAACATCTGAAACCCGCTACTCCTGAAGACGTGGCCGGATCAGGAGGAATTCCTTCTGGTCCGGCACTTCTCATGATTTTCTCGGGGGGAGAAAATAAATTTATTCGTCGTTTTGGGGGTGCGCCCTGATGTCTATTTGAGAGCTGAGCGTGCGGAGGTCAGGTAAGATTTCCGCACCTTGCTGACTTAGCTATATGGCGAGTGATGCTAGAATTGGTCGGCATCGAAGTTGAAGTGGTCGAACGTAAGGAGTCTCGTAAGTATGGAAAATTCCGAGGAAATCTCAATTCCTCGCCAAAAGCAAGTGGCTGAAGTCTGCGAAGGGGACGCATATGACCTCTTGGGGAAGCTTCCACCTGAATCGGTCGACCTGATCATCACTTCGCCTCCGTACTGGGGTCTTCGCACGTACGGTTTGAGTCACAATGAGGAAATTCTCAATGAGTGGCTGGCAGAAGGAGGGAGTAAGGAGCAAGTGCCTCCTTATGATTGGTATCGAATGCACGGAGGTTGTCTGGGAATGGAGCCGCTGCCTGAATGGTATGTGGCGAACCTTGCTGAATTCTTCCAGCGAGGTGCGGCAGCACTCAAGCCTGGTGGGAGTGTGTGGGTAAATATCGGGGATACTTATTTTGCCCGCTGGTCCAGCATTCGGCTGGATGGGAGGCAAGGGCTGGGAGATAATCCCCGTATGCGCCGAAAGACGCCAATGGGTGGCTTCCGGCAGGAGAAGCAACTTCTCTTGATTCCTGCACGATTCGCAATCGCCATGCAGGAAAATCGCTGGATTCTGCGAAATGACGTCATCTGGGAGAAGCGTAACGTGCCGCCTAGGCCGGAGAAGGACCGTCTGCGGCTAGCTCATGAACACTTCTTCCACTTCGTGAAGCGCCCCAAGGAGGGGCGAGCTAAGTACTACTACGACATGACAGCAGTGGAAGACGGCGCACGGGATGTTGTGACCGTGAACGCTGCTCCAGGATCTGACGGTCATTCGGCCACTTTTCCTACCAAGCTGATTGAGCCGAGAATCCTTAGCTCTTGCCCGCCGAACGGGCTTGTTCTAGATCCTTTCTGTGGGACAGGTCGCGCACTTTCTGTGGCTGTGAAAAATGGCAGACGTGCTCTGGGATTTGAAATCACGCCTCACTTTTCTAAGTCTGCGCGAAAAAACATCGCAGGCAAAGTTTCAGCTCACGAGGAAGAGCAGGAAGAAACAGGTGAAGTGTTTGAGCGGCGCGACGCGCTTTTCTAGAATAGACGATGCTCGGCGGTGCGCTGCCGCAACTGTGCGGCAGCCTTACGTTTCACTTTAGCCTCAAAGTCTGCGCGCGTAATGTTCAATTTCCCATTCGAGAACATTGCTCGCGTGTAGTTTTCGACACTTGTTCGGACGGTTTCCACGTGTGGCATTGCAAGTCGACCGTCGTCCAATTGGGTTCCGTCATAGTCGAACCCCATGAAAGTGATGTCCCATGGGTCTGAATTACTCAGGGGTGTAAAGTCGATGCGCGATCTAAGTTGCTGCAGGATCTTTTGCTGCATCACTACGTATAGTGGAACGGAGATCTGTTCCAGGTAAACCCCCTTTTCGGCAACTTGGGTACCTAGCCTCTTGTAGACGTTGCCAGTATTCACCCCATAGTTGACCGTGTCAGGCCTGTTATTCTTCTTTGCCTCTCTGGTGTAGTACTCTCGCCATTTTTCCGGCTCACCAGATTCCCAAGCATCCCAAGCAGGGCGCACGCTCCCACCGCGTAGATCGATCGACTGAGTCTCGATAGCGATTGCTTTGATTTCGCCGCGATGGTTGACATCGTGCGTATATGCTACGTAATCAAGATTGAGTCGCGGTTTTTGTGTCACTGTAACTTCCGCGACTAGGCGAGCCGGCTGATCACCGAAGTAATCTCGCACTGCCCACTCTGTAGGCATGCCATCTAGCCTGTGATCACATACGGCATAAGGATGTTGTCGATCGTCCCAATTCGCCTGGTAGGTAACAGAGCAGTAACCCATGTCATACTGCTGCTTTTTCTCGCAAGGGCCGCCGGCGAAAGGGCAGAGTGAGTCTTCACGAGCTTTCTGGGCGTGAGCAGCGTTCGAATCGTGAGGATGCCCGTAAATCTCTACGATCGGGAAGATTTTTCCTCTTTGTTTCGATTCAGGCATATTTCGCATAACCCCTATTCGTGACGAGGTGTCGAGATCGCTGCTGTGATCTTGCTCTCTAAGTACATCATCGGGGTCTCTGGCGCAGCTTTTGGGGTCAATCGCAGGTCGGTGGAGCGGCTTTGGGCTGGAGCTGCTTTGGGGCGAGTGATCATGGCCCCGTAAGCTTCCGGCGCGTCGGGCAGTCTGTGGACCTGCCCGGTAAAGCACGACGTTGGGGCCATGATCTTCGAGGCTCGCCCCAAAGTGGCTGCGTAAAGCCGCGGAGCCGACCGCCCCAGCCACAGAGGGTGTCTCCACTTCATGCCCGCAGCCGCCGAGCGCGCCGCCGGGCGCGGCCAGCCGGGGCGAAGACAGGAGGCGGGCCGCGCCGCAGAGGCGGCGCGCACCCGCGCCGTGCGCGGGCTTGATGAATGTAGGGAAAGTCTTATCCCGCTGAGATGAGCTGCTTGCCATCGTGGCTTCGTACATGGGGGCCGTTGCCGTCCAAGGCATCCAAGAGTCTGATTGCGTAGACCTCGGCCATGCGCTCGCTGACCTCGTCGGGTGTGAGCCAGGAGACGGCCGTCGACTCGCTTGATGTGCGCTCGGTGCCGCCGGAGGGCTTGCAGCGGAAGACCAGGGCGACGATGCCTCGGGTCGTGTTTTTGTAGACGCCGGTGAGTTCGTCCACCTCGACGTGGATGCCGGTCTCCTCCAGGACCTCGCGGGCTACGCCGGCCTCCGGGGTCTCGTCGAGTTCGAGCACTCCGCCGGGGAGCTCCCATGTGCCGTTGTCGGCTCGGCGGATCGCCAGGAGGCGCCCGTCCTCGCGCACCACGACTCCGGCGACGGATACGGAGTGCAGGGGTGAGGGCGTTGCTTCCTGTGATTGACTCATGTACAGGAGCATAGGAGGCGGAGAACGGCTATGGGAACTGCGGTAGAGGGGGGCAGGTCGGGGCCTCGGTATGTGCAGATCGCCGATGAGATCGTGCGGCAGATCCGGGCGGGTGTGCTCAAGCCCGGTGACATGGTGCCGAGTGAGTCGGAGCTGGTGGAGCGCTATGGCGTGTCCGGTGGCACGATCCGTAAGGCCATGGTCGAGGTGCGGGCGAGTGGGCTTGTCGAGACTCGGCACGGCAAGGGTTCGATCGTGAAGGATCGTCCGCCGGTGCGGCATCGGTCGTCGGATCGGTTCCGGCGGTCGCTTCGGCAGGGCGGTAAGGCTGCGTATCTCGCGGAGTCGGCGCAGTCCGGTGCCACCGCCAAGGTGAGCGTCCTCTATATCGGGCCCATGGAGGCTCCCGAGGACGTAGCCCGGCGGCTCGGCGTTCCCGTCGGCACTCAGGTGCTCGCGCGCCGGCGTCTCTACTTCCGCAACGGCACCCCGGTCGAGACCGCCTCCTCGTACCTCCCGTGGGATGTCGTCAAGGAGATCCCGGAACTGTTCGCCGAGAACCCGGGCGGTGGTGGCATCTATGCCCGACTCGAGGACCACGGGCATGAGTTCGCCGAGTTCGTCGAGACGCTGCAAGCGCGGCCGGCCTCGAAGGTGGAAGCGTCCGAGCTGGCGCTCAGCCCCGGTGCGCCGGTGGTTCACCTGATCCGTGAGGCTCGTACGACGGCCGGTCTCGTGGTCGAGGTCTGCGACACGCTCATGGCCGCTGACCAGTTCGTTTTCGAGTACCGGATCCCTGCAGCCGACTGACGCCCGCTCAACTCCTCGCAACCCGTCGTGACTTCGTAGCCGCGGCGGGTTGACTCATGTACAGGAGTCAGGCACTCTTCTTCCCATCACTCATGTACATGAGTGGCGGAGTTCAACATCTATAGAGGAGTGACCTGCTGTGCGTCAGATTCCCGTGGAGACGTCCGGTGCCACTGTGATGGTCGCCAAGGCCCCGCAGCCCAAGGTCCGTGACCGCCGTACCGGTGAGATCGCCACCGACATGGAGACCGGCGTCAAGCTGATGACGGTCGACGTGATGTTCGCGGCGAACGACGAGGTGGAGATCCTTTCCATCACCGTTCCGGAGACCGGTTTCTCCGGTGAGCTGGCCATGGGTACCCCGGTCGCGCTCACCGGCCTGGTCGCGCGGCCGTGGGAGAACGAGTTCAACGGCCAGAAGCGGCACGGGATCGCCTTCCGCGCGGTCGCCGTCACCTCGCTGGTCGACGTCGACCCGGCCTCGAAGGCGGCCTGAGCCGTGACGTGGCCGACGGTCTTACTGTTGGTGGTCGTCGCCGCTGCGGGTCTCCTGCGGTGGCGGCGTCCCGCCTGGTACTGGCTGACCTTCGGGGTCACCCTCGCGGTCCTGCGGGTACTGGTCCGGTACGGATCGGTCATGGACGCCTGCGGCCTGACGGTCCCGCCCTCGCGCTGGCGTCTGACGCTGGCCCGGATGACCAACCGCCCGGCGCCGGAGTCCCGCGCACCGCGCATCCTGCGGCTGCGACCGACCCGTACCGGACTGGTCCTGCGGCTCAAACTCCGGCCCGGACAGGACGCGTTCGACGTCGCCGCCGCTTCGGACCGGTTGCGCCACTCCTTCGGGATGTACGGCGTCACCTCCCGGGAGCTGCGCTCGGGCGTCGTCGAGATCCGGATGACCGGCTACGACGTACTCAAGCGGGTGCAGATGCCTGCCAAGACTGACGCTCGCCCGATGCGGGTTCCCGTGGCGCTGCGGGAGGACGGTTCGGTCCACTACCGCGACTACCGTGCCGTCCCGCACGGGCTGACCCTCGGCGCGACGGAGTCCGGTAAGTCGGTCTATCAGCGCAACCTAGTCGCCGGGCTCGCCCCGCAGCACGTCGCTCTGGTCGGCATCGACTGCAAGCAAGGAGTCGAACTCTTCCCGCTGGCACGCCGGTTCTCCGCGCTCGCCGACAATCCCGATACCGCGTTGGAGCTGCTGGAGGCGTTGGTCTCCCACATGGGGGACGTGTATCAGCTCATCCGGGCTGAGCAGCGCGTCAGCGTCGCCGTGCCGGATGCGGAGATCGCCGCCGACATCTGGGACCTGCCCGAAGACCTGCGGCCGGTGCCGGTCGTGGTTCTGGTCGACGAGGTCGCCGAACTCGCCCTCTTCGCGAGCAAGGAGGAGGAGAAGCGGCGGGACCGGATCATCACCGCCCTGGTCCGCCTCGCCCAGCTCGGCCGCGCGGCCGGCATCTACCTGGAGATCTGCGGGCAGCGCTTCGGCTCGGAACTCGGCAAGGGCATCACGATGCTGCGCGCCCAGCTCACCGGCCGTACCGCCCACCGCGTCAACGACGAGACCTCGGCGAACATGGCCTTCGGAGACATCGCCCCGGACGCCGTCCTCGCTGCGATCCAGATCCCCGCCGAGACCCGCGGGCTCGCCATCGCCGGGGACTCCACCGGCGGTTGGCACCGCATCCGCGCCCCGCACACCTCGCTACGGCACGCCGTGAACACCTGCAACAAGTACGCCGACCGCACCCCGGACCTCCCCGCCCTGGCCGCGTTCCGGCCCCCGGTCGCCGCGTTGCCCTCGGCCCGTGCGCCGCTGTCCAAGACAGCCCCCGCCACCGCCTGACCTCTCCACACCCCACGGTCGGCGCGACCGCCCTTCGCGCCAGGTCCCTACCCCCGCCATGCCTGATCACAGGAGGAGCCGTCATGACCCGCTCCGCCCTTCGCGTGGACGCCGTGCTTGTTCAGGCCGTCATCGCCGGGGCACTGTCCTTCGCCCACCTTCACGACCTCGCCGCCGCCGCTGGACAGGACGGCTGGAAAGCCTGGGCCTACCCGGTCTCCGTGGACCTGCTCCTCGTCGCCGCCTGGCGTCGACTGCGTACGGACGGGCCGTCTCGGCTGGCGTGGTGCTGGTTCCTGATCGCCCTCGTCGCCTCGCTCGGCGCGAACGTCGCCACCGCCGGACTCCTCGACTTGGACGACGTACCGGCCTGGCTGCGCATCCTCGTCGCCGCCTGGCCTGCCCTGGCCTTCATGGGCGGCACTCTCCTCGCCCACTCGTCCGCGGGGCGCACCTCGGCTTCGCCGGCCCCGGACCCCGTGGTCGAGGTGGAGCCGGAACCGGCCCCGGTCGACTCCGTCGACGTTGCCCCGACCTTCCTGCCGGTCCACCCCGCTCCGGCCCCGCCGGCCGTTGCCGTTCCGGCCGCGTTGGTCGACCACGCCCGCAAGGTCGCCGCCGACCACGAAGAACGGACCGGTGCACGCATCGACGCCGACACCCTCCGCGCCCGCCTCGGCGTCCCGCCGCACCTGGCCGACGCGATCGCCGCCCAACTCATCTGATCCGAAAGGAGATACGCCGTGCTCGGTGACCCGAACGACCTGACCGCCGCCGATCACCTCGACGCCGCCCGCGAGATGACCGCCGCGAACCGGCCCTACCTCGCCCACCTGCTCGCCGAGGAGGCCGCCCGTCTCACCTCCGACCCGGCCACCGCCGCCGCGATCCGCGCGACCTTCCCCGACCCGGCCCCGACCCGAACGGAGACCGACTGACATGCCCGCCCGCGACTTCTTCCACTCCGTGATGCGGATCGGCCCCGTGCAGATCGGCACCCACCGCGACCGCAACGGCACCACTAAGCACGCCGCCGTGTGCAGCAACGACGGCTGTGGCTGGTCCGCCGACTACACCACCCGCGCCGCCGCTCAGCTCGCCGCCCGTACCCACCGCTGCCGCGTCCGCTAGGAGGCCACCGTCATGGACGTCCCGCTCTGGTTCGCCCTGATCGTCGTCGGCTGGCTCGGCGTCAAGCTCGTCCGCCCGCCCTGGTGGCTGATCGCCGTGCTGCTCCTCGGCGGCTTCCTCCTCGCCGACAGCGTGCTTGCCCCGCTCATCGACTCCGCCGTCAAGTAAGGAGATCCGCTGATGTTCCGGCCCAAGCTCCCGACCATGCCCCAGCCCACCGGCACGGTCACCCCGCCCGTTGTCGTCGAGCCGACCACGATCACCCCCGGCACCTCCATCCCGCCGGCCACCGTCCCGGTCCCGACCCGGCCCACGGTCCAGCTGACCCCCGGCACCGCGCTCGCCCTCGTCGGCGGCGGCACCGCCGTCGTCCTGGTCGTCGGCGCCGTCCTGGTCTCCCTGCTCCTGGCCGTCGCCATCACGGGCGCCTCGGTCGCCGTCTGCGCACTGGTGATCCGCTCGCTCGTCAACGCCGACGCCAAGCGTCGCTGACCGGCCCCCGGGCGGCCTCGATACCGCCAAGCATCCGCCGCCCGGGAGCCGTCCCCTCTCCGATCTCACAACCGGAAGGAAGCACCCAGCATGGCGCATCGCGCCCTGTCCGCACCTGAGCTTCTGCTTGACCCGATCACCCTCGGCGACCTGCTGCGGGTGGCCTCGGCCTCCGACTACACCCGCTGGGAAGACCAGATCCGCCGTACCGGCGGCTGCTCCGACCCCATCCACCTCACCGGCTGGACCCTCCACAAGGACAAGACCACCGGCGAAACCCTCCACCACTACACCACCGCCGACGAGCCCGGCGGACGCCTCCGCCTCGCCTGCGGCAACCGCCGTGCCTCGCGCTGCCCGGCCTGCGCCTGGACCTACGCGGGCGACACCTACCACCTCATCCGCGCCGGCCTCGCCGGTGACGACCGCCGCGACATCCCTGCCACCGTCCGCGACCACCCGCGCGTCTTCGTCACCCTCACCGCGCCCTCGTTCGGCCCGGTCCACAACCGCCCCGACCACGGCGTCTGCCGCTGCGGCACCCGCCACGCTCCCGACGCCCCGGAACTGGGCACCGCCCTCGACCCGGCGACGTACGACTACGCGGGCGCGGTGCTGTTCAACAACCATGCTGGGCAGCTCTGGCAGCGCTTCACCACTCGGCTCCGCCGCGAACTCGCCGCCCGCGCCGGCCTTCCCCGCCGGGAACTCGCCGACCACGTACGTCTCTCGTACGGCAAGGTCGCCGAGTTCCAGAAGCGGGGCGCCCTGCACTTCCATGCGGTGATCCGGCTGGATGGGCCGGAGGGGCCTGGAACACCGCCGCCCGCGTGGGCCACGGCCGGTGTCCTCGCCGACGCGATCGCCGCGGCTGCCGCGCACTCCTACACCTCGGTCTCCGTCCCGGCCGCCGGGGACCAACCCGCCCGGTCCTTCCGCTGGGGCACACAGCTCGACGTCCGGCCGGTCAAGGCATTCGGGGACGGCTCCGACATCACCGAACAGGCCGTCGCCTCGTACGTCGCCAAATACTCCACCAAGGCAGCAGAGAACACCGGCACCCTCGACCGCCGTATCGGCGAACTCTCCGAACTCGACCGTCACCGGGTCCCGGACCACACCCGCCAGCTCATCACAGCCTGCCGCGACCTGGACAACCTGTACCCGGACCGTCGCCTCTGGGCCTGGGCGCACATGCTCGGCTTCCGCGGCCACTTCTCCTCGAAGTCCCGCCACTACTCCACCACCCTCGGCGCCCTCCGCCAGGCACGCGCCGACTACCGCGCCGCACAGGACGCCGGGGCCCTCGGACTGGACGCCCGCGAGCCGGAGACCGTCCTCGTCCTGGCGGACTGGCAGTACGCCGGACACGGCCACACCCCCGGTGAATCCGCCCTCGCCGCCACCATCGCCCGGGACATCCGGCTCAATCGCGAGACCGCCCGCGAAGCACTACGCGACCAAGCCGGGGCAGAGGGGGAGTGGTGACCATGGAGCGACTCCTCACCGTGGCCCAGGTCGCCGAACGCCTCGGGACGGGCGTCCGCTTCGCGCGGAGGCTCATCGAGGAGCGGCGCATCCGGTACGTGAAGGTCGGCCGGCACGTCCGCATCCCCGAGAGCGCCGTTCGCGACTACCTCGCCGCCCACACCGTGGAACCGGTGAGGCTCCGCCGCGCCGGACTGCGGAGGGCTGCCTGATGGCCAACAAGAAGGGCAGGCGTCGGCGCTTCGGTGCGGTGCGGCAGTACCGGTCGGGCCGATGGACGGCTTCGTACCTCGGGCCCGACGGTGAGCGCATCCGTGCGGACGGGACCTTCGCGACCAAGAAGGACGCCGAGATCTGGCTGTCCCAGGTCGAGGCGGACCTCAGCCGCGGGGACTGGCGCGCTCCCGACGCTGGGGCCGTCAACTTCGGCGTCTACGCCGAGAAGTGGGTCGAGGAACGGGAGCTGGCCGTTCGGACCGAGGACCTGTACCGGCACCTGCTCCGCCTGTACATCCTCCCGGCGTTCGGCGGGCTCGACCTGGACGAGATCACGGCCCCGCGCGTACGTGAGTGGCGCGCCGAACGGCTCCGCACCACCCAGGCCAAGACCACCGTCGCCAAGGCGTACCGCCTCCTCAAAGGCATCCTTGAGACGGCAGTCGACGACGACCTGATCACGCGCAACCCCTGCCGGATCAAAGGGGCGGGCAAGGAGTCGGCGGCGGAACGCCGCATCGCCACCGTCGCCCAGGTCGACGCGCTCGCCGACGCGATCGGTATCCGCTGGCGGCTCATGGTCTACCTCGGCGCTTACGGTCCGATGCGGCCGGAGGAGCTGGCCGGCCTCCGTCGTCGGGACGTCGACGTCGACAACCTCGTGGTTCGCGTGCGGGTCGCCGAGCCGGAGCGCACCAACGGTAAGCGGGCTCCCGGGCCGACCAAGTCCGACGCGGGTGCTCGCGTGGTCGTCCTCCCGCCCTTCCTCCGGAAGGAGGTGAAGCGGCACCTCGACTGGTTCGCGGAGAAGGGCCTGGACGGGTTGGTCTTCGTGGGGGAGAAGGGCGCGGCCTTCCGGCGCACGACGTTCGGGCGGAAGTGGCGGCGGGCCCGTGCGGTAGCCGGTCTCCCGGACGGCTTCCGCTTCTACGACCTCCGCCACACCGGGCACACCCTGTCCACCCGCTCGGGCGCCACCCTCCGGGACACGATGGTGCGCGCCGGCCAGTCCTCCGAGAAGGCGGCGCTGATCTACCAGCACTCAGACGAGGAGCGGCAGCGGGAGGTCGCCGCCGGGCTGGACGACCTCGTGCGCGCCGAGCGTGCGAAGCACCACACCGACGACCGTGCGCGCTACGGGGAGGAACTGTCGGCGGGCTAATGGTGCGGTTGTGGTGCGACGCCCGCGCACCGGTCCGGACAACAAAGAACCCCCGGGTCGATGACCTGGGGGTTTCGCATGGAGCGGGTGACGAGAATCGAACTCGCGCTCTCAGCTTGGGAAGCTGATGTTCTACCATTAAACTACACCCGCGTAATCCGGAGGCCCCGCGTTGAGCGGTGTCCGGATGCCCCGTCACTCTACCTCATGTCAGGCCCCCGGTGTTCGAGCCCGGGGGCCTGACCGTGTTTCAGGGGATGGATGCGGCTGCGGGGGGCAGACGTTGGGGCGTACGGTGAAGGTGCGGGGTGCCGCCTGGAGGGCTGTTCCTTTGATCCCGTAATGTGGCTTTTGTTGTCGGGCAGTTCGCCAGACGCGGCCTCTTGGGGAAGGGACTCTTGGACTTGATGGAGCGCACCGTCGTCCGCTGTGCCGATGGGCACGTGTTCACCGCCGCCTCGTTTCCGATGCAGAAGGCCGAGCGGCTCGGTCCCGGCCGGCTCCTGCGGTGTCCGCGCTGTGCGCGGCTCCGCAGCGTCGTGCCGGTGAGCCTTCAGAAGCAGTAGCGAGCGGTAACAGCGAGGGCGCGTGGGGTGGCCGATTGCGGCCGGTCCGCGCGCCTTGCGTATTCTCGGGGCGTGCTTCTCTCAGACAAGGACATCCGGGCCGAGATCGACGCCGGACGGGTGCGTATCGATCCCTACGACGACGCCATGGTGCAGCCGTCCAGCATCGACGTACGCCTCGACCGCTACTTCCGGGTGTTCGAGAACCACCGGTACCCCCACATCGACCCCTCCGTCGAGCAGGCGGATCTGACCCGGCTCGTGGAGCCGGAGGGGGACGAACCGTTCATCCTGCACCCCGGCGAGTTCGTGCTGGCCAGTACGTACGAGGTCATCACGCTTCCCGACGACCTCGCCTCGCGGCTGGAGGGGAAGAGCTCGCTCGGGCGGCTCGGGCTGGTCACCCACTCCACCGCCGGGTTCATCGACCCAGGGTTCTCCGGGCACGTGACCCTCGAACTCAGCAACCTCGCGACGCTCCCGATCAAGCTGTGGCCCGGTATGAAGATCGGGCAGCTGTGCATGTTCCGGCTCAGCTCGCCGGCCGAGCACCCGTACGGGAGCGAGCGGTACGGGTCGCGGTACCAGGGGCAGCGGGGGCCGACGGCCTCGCGGTCCTACCTCAACTTCCACCGGACGCAGGTGTGAGCGGCATGCGCGAGAACCTCAGCTACGAGCAGTTCGGCGTCGCCGTCCGCGAGCTCGCCCAGACGATCGCCGACGACGGGTACCAGCCCGACGTCGTGCTGAGCATCGCGCGCGGCGGCGTCTTCGTCGCCGGCGGGCTCGCCTACGCCCTCGACTGCAAGAACATCCACCTGGTGAACGTCGAGTTCTACACCGGGGTCGGGACCACGCTCGAGATGCCCGTCATGCTCGCGCCGGTGCCCAACGCCATCGACTTCACCGACAAGAAGGTGCTGATCGCGGACGACGTCGCCGACACCGGCAAGACGCTCAAGCTCGTGCGCGACTTCTGCCTGGACGCCGTCGCCGAGGTGCGCAGCGCCGTGGTCTACGAGAAGACGCAGTCGCTGGTGAAGTGCGAGTACGTCTGGAAGCGCACCGACGAGTGGATCAACTTCCCGTGGAGCGTTCAGCCGCCGGTCGTCAGGCGGTCCGGGCAGGTTCTCGACGCCTGAGAGGCCTGAGAGGCCGGAGAGAAGCGAGAAGGGCAAGCAGAAGGGGGCTCCCGGTCGGGAGCCCCCTTCCGTGTCGCGGGCGGGGTCAGAACGTGCCCAGCTTCACGATCGACAGCAGGGCGGCCAGCTGGATCGCCGAGGCGCCCAGGGCCTTCGGCCAGGGGAGGTCGTGGGAGCGGCTGACCATGATCGTGAGGAGGGCGCCGGCCGCCACCCAGGTGGCCCAGCCGAGGAGCTGGACGAAGGCCGCGTCGCCGCCGGCGAACATGGCGAAGACCAGGCGGGGCGCGTCCGTGAGGGACATGATCAGCATGGAGAGGCCGACCGTGGGCTGCCAGGCGCCGTCGCCGCCGAGCTGGCGGGCCAGGGTGTGGGTGACCACGCCGAGGATGAAGGCGCTGAGCACCATCGCGACGGCCGTCGTCAGGACGATCGGGACGGCGTTCGACAGCGTGGCGTTGATCGCGTCCTCGCGCGCGGTGTCGAAGCCGAAGACGGCGAGCAGGCCGTAGAGGAAGGAGACGATGAGGGCGGGGCCCCACATCGTGTAGTCGCGCATCCGCAGGAACGTCGGGGCGGGGGACAGGACGATGCCCTTGAGCAGGTCCTTCCAGCCCAGGCGGGGGCCGACCGGACCGGCCGGCGGGGCCGCGCCGGCGCGGTAGGCGTCGCCCTGCTGGTAGGGGTCCTCGTTGATCGAGAAGGCCTGGGTGTGGCCCGGGTTGTTGGCGGCGTACGGGTCGTGCGGGGCGCCCTGGGCGCCGTGCGGGTGCGCGCCGTCGCCGAAGTACTCCGGCTCGCCGTGGCCCCCGGGGCCCCCGGGGCCGCCGTGGCCTCCGGGCCCGCCCGGGCCGCGGTTCGCGTGCGGCCAGGGGCCGGCGCCGCCACCGCCGTACGACGGCTGCTGCGGGTAGGGCCGCGGCGCCTGCGGGGAGCCGTACGACGGCCCCTGCGGCGTCTGCTGCCCGTGCGGGGGGTGTTGCGGTCGCGCGTGAGGAGCGCCGTTGTTGTTCCGGCCGCGTCCGATCCTGAATCCAGCCACGTCATCGAACGTACCTGGTCCCGGGCGGTGGCGTACCGGGCCCCGGCGTTCGGGCCCGGCTTTGCGGCCGAGCTGTGACATCCCCTAAGGGGTCGTCAGCCGGGGCGTCCGTCCCGCGGAGGGCGTCGTGGCGGTTCGGTCCTACGGAGGACGGAGACCCACCGGCCGGGGGCGCTCCCGTGCCCGGGAGCCGCCGCGCGAGGTGGTGGGCGCGCCGTCGCCGAGGAGCCGCTGGGCGGGGACGGCGCCCGGTGGGCCGGCGCCCCGCGCACCGGTTCCGCCGCGCTCACCGGCGGTGAACGCCGCATCGCCGGCCTCGCGGCCGGGGGGTGGACGAACACGGAGACGGCCGTCTCGCCGCATCTCGCCCGGCGCACGATGGGGACCCCTCCGACGGCGGCCCACCGCAAGCCCGGCGTCAGCCGCCGTACCGGACTCCCCACGGCCCTGCCCTCTCCTCCTGCCCGCGCGGGCCGGACCGAAGCGGTGGGGGTGCGCGTGGACACGTCGAAGGGGCCGCCCTTCCGGGCGGCCCCTTCGACGGGGTGTCGCGTTACTTCACCGGCTCCGGCTCGGGAGTGCTCTCGCTCTCCTCCTCGCCCGCCGGGTCGGCCGGGGTCTTGACGGACTCCAGCAGCAGCTGGGCGACGTCGACGACCTGGATGGACTCCTTGGCCGCCCCGTCGTTCTTCTTGCCGTTGACCGAGTCGGTCAGCATGACCAGGCAGAACGGGCAGGCCGTGGACACGATGTCCGGGTTGAGGGAGAGGGCCTCGTCGACGCGCTCGTTGTTGATGCGCTTGCCGATCCGCTCCTCCATCCACATCCGGGCGCCGCCGGCGCCGCAGCAGAAGCCGCGCTCCTTGTGGCGGTGCATCTCCTCGTTGCGCAGGCCCGGGACCTTGCCGATGATCTCGCGCGGGGGCGTGTAGATCTTGTTGTGGCGGCCCAGGTAGCACGGGTCGTGGTAGGTGATGAGGCCCTCGACCGGGGTGACCGGGATCAGCTTGCCCTCGTCCACCAGGTGCTGGAGCAGCTGGGTGTGGTGGATGACCTCGTAGTCGCCGCCGAGCTGCGGGTACTCGTTGCCGAGGGTGTTGAGGCAGTGCGGGCAGGTGGCGACGATCTTCTTCGCCGACTTGGGCTTGCGGGACTCGTCGGTCACCTTGCCGTCGTCGTCCATCTCCTCGCCGAACGCCGCGTTCAACGACATGACGTTCTCCATGCCGAGCTCCTGGAACAGCGGCTCGTTGCCCAGGCGGCGGGCGGAGTCACCGGTGCACTTCTCGTCGCCGCCCATGATCGCGAACTTGACGCCCGCGATGTGCAGCAGCTCGGCGAAGGCCTTGGTGGTCTTCTTCGCGCGGTCCTCCAGGGCGCCGGCGCAGCCGACCCAGTACAGGTACTCGACCTCGGAGAGGTCCTCGATGTCCTTGCCGACGACCGGGACCTCGAAGTCGACCTCCTTGGTCCACTCCAGGCGCTGCTTCTTGGCCAGGCCCCAGGGGTTGCCCTTCTTCTCCAGGTTCTTGAGCATCGTGCCCGCCTCGGACGGGAACGCGGACTCGATCATCACCTGGTAGCGGCGCATGTCGACGATGTGGTCGACGTGCTCGATGTCGACGGGGCACTGCTCGACGCAGGCGCCGCAGGTGGTGCAGGACCACAGGACGTCCGGGTCGATGACGCCGTTCTCTTCCGCGGTGCCGATCAGCGGGCGCTCGGCCTCCGCGAGGGCCGCCGCGGGCACGCCCGCCAGCTGCTCCTCGGACGCCTTCTCCTCGCCCTCCGCCGTCCTGCCGCCGCCGGCCAGCAGGTAGGGGGCCTTGGCGTGCGCGTGGTCGCGCAGGGACATGATCAGCAGCTTGGGGGAGAGCGGCTTGCCGGTGTTCCAGGCGGGGCACTGCGACTGGCAGCGGCCGCACTCGGTGCAGGTGGAGAAGTCCAGCAGGCCCTTCCAGGAGAACTGCTCGACCTGGGAGACGCCGAAGACGTCGTCGTCACCGGGGTCGGTGAAGTCGATCGCCTTGCCGCCGGACGTCATCGGCTGGAGCGCGCCCAGGGCGGTCCCGCCGGTGGCCTCGCGCTTGAACCAGATGTTGGGGAAGGCGAGGAAGCGGTGCCAGGCCACACCCATGTTGGTGTTCAGGCTGACCGTGATCATCCAGATCATGGTCGTGCCCAGCTTGATCATCGCGAACAGGTAGACCAGGTTCTGCAGCGTCGCGACGGACAGGCCCTTGAAGGCCAGGACCAGCGGGTACGAGGCGAAGTAGGCGGCCTCGTAGTGGTCCACGTGGTGCAGTGCGCCCTCCAGGCCGCGCAGCACGTAGATCGCCAGGCCGATGGTGAGGATGACGTACTCGACGAAGTACGCCTGGCCCATCTTCGAGCCCGTGAACCGCGACTTGCGGCCCGGCCGCGAGGGCAGGCTCAGCAGCCGGATGACGATCAGCACGAGGATGCCGAGGGTCGTCATCGCGCTGATGAACTCGATGTACAGCTCGTAGGGCAGGAAGCCGCCCAGCACCGGCAGCACCCAGTCGGCCTCGAAGAGCTGGCCGTAGGCGGTGACGATGGTCGGCGGCAGCGTCAGGAAGCCGACGGCGACGAACCAGTGGGCGATGCCGACGACGCCCCACCGGTTCATGCGGGTGTGGCCGAGGAACTCCCGCACCAGGGTCACACTGCGCTGGTAGGGATTGTCGGTCCGGGCGCCGGCCGGGACCGGCTGGCCCAGCTTGAAGTACCGGACGAACTGGCCGATCGCGCGTGCGAGCAGCGCGACGCCGACCACGGTCAGGACCAGCGACACGATGATCGCGGCGAGTTGCATGGGGGCTCCTCGGGCCTGCGAGGGGTTTGACGAGGGATCTTCGGGACTGGGACGGGGGCTCCACTACGGCTTCCCCGAAATTACTAAGCGGTAACTTATGCAGTCCGTTCGAGATTACCCCCATCTCCGGTCGCACTGTAGCCGGGCGCGGGGTGATCTGAATCGCTCAGGGTCGCCTACGGAGGCGCCCTCGGGGGCTCCCGGATGGCGTCCGGGATCGGATCGTGTTATTCGCGCTAAATCGGTCCATACACCCCTAACTTATATCCGTGCTCTACGGGATCGCCGCCACCGCCACCGCCCTGCTGCTCTCCGTCCTGCTCACGGAGGTGCTGCGGGTCCCCGCCCTGCGCCTGGGAATCCTGGACCGCAGACGCCGTCTGGCGGTGCCGCTGTCCGGGGGAACGGCCGTCGTGCTCGCGACCGGGATGGTGGCGGGGCTCGGCGACCGGACGGGGCTCGCCCCGCTCGGCACCGGGATCGGGCGGCTGCTGGCCGCCGGGGTCTGGCTCGCCGTCCTCGGGCTGGCCGCCGACGTGTGGCGGCTGCGGTGGTGGATCCCGCTCACCGGTACGGCCGTGGCGGCGGCGCTCGTCGTGCCGTACGCGGAGACCGGGGTGGTGCGGGGGGTGCTCGCCGTGGGGTGGATCGTGGCGGTCACCACCGCTTTCCGGGGGCTCGACCACGCGGACGGGCTGGCCGGCACCGTCGGGACGGTGACCGCGTTCGGGGTGGCGGCCTGCGCGGCGGCCGAGCTGATGGACGGGATCGCGGTGCTGGCGGGCGTGCTGGCCGCCGCGCTCGCCGGGTTCCTGCTGCACAACTGGCATCCCGCACGGGCCGGCCTCGGGTCGGGCGGCTCGCTGTTCGCGGGGTTCGTGGTGGCCTCGGCGGCGGTGTTCGTGCGGGCCGGACAGGGAATGGGCGCCGGCGCCGGGGTGTTGTTCGCCCTGACGGCCGTGGCGTGCGCCGACGCCGTGCTGGTGGTCCTCGCGCGACGGCTCTCCCGATGGCCGCTGACCCGCGGCCGGCCGGACCACCTCGGGCACCGGCTGCGGCGGCTCGGACTCGCCCCCCGCGCGGTGGCCGTGCTGCTCGGCGGCGGAGCGCTGGGCGGGGTGCTCGTGGGGGTGGCCGTCCACACCGGGCGGATGTCCGGGGGTGCGGTGGTGTGGGTGGCGGCGGTGGCCGCGGTGGTCGTCCTCGCGCTCGTCCGTCTTCCCGTCACTCCTGTTTTCCGCCCTCGCCAACGATCCGCCGAGGCATCGCCGCAGGTCACAGAGCGGTTGCGCGTAAGGAACGGATAAGAGTTGAGTCTGCTCGACTCAGCTCTGTTGACCCCACGCCGGGTGTCATGCATGCTTGAGTCTGTTCCACTCAAGTCAGCTGGAGGAATCGAAATGGCACGTGCGGTCGGCATCGACCTGGGCACGACTAACTCCGTCGTCAGCGTTCTGGAGGGCGGCGAGCCCACCGTCATCACCAACGCCGAGGGCGCCAGGACCACGCCGTCCGTCGTCGCCTTCGCCAAGAACGGTGAGGTGCTGGTCGGCGAGGTGGCCAAGCGTCAGGCGGTCACCAACGTCGACAGGACCATCCGGTCGGTCAAGCGCCACATGGGCACCGACTGGAAGATCAACCTGGACGGCAAGGACTTCAACCCGCAGCAGATCAGCGCCTTCGTGCTGCAGAAGCTGAAGCGCGACGCCGAGGCGTACCTGGGCGAGAAGGTCACGGACGCGGTCATCACCGTCCCGGCGTACTTCAACGACGCCGAGCGCCAGGCCACCAAGGAGGCCGGCGAGATCGCCGGCCTGAACGTGCTGCGCATCGTCAACGAGCCGACGGCCGCCGCCCTGGCGTACGGCCTCGACAAGGACGAGCAGGTCATCCTGGTCTTCGACCTCGGTGGCGGCACGTTCGACGTCTCGCTGCTGGAGATCGGCGACGGCGTCGTCGAGGTGAAGGCCACCAACGGTGACAACAACCTCGGTGGTGACGACTGGGACCAGCGCGTCGTCGACTACCTGGTCAAGCAGTTCCAGTCCGGGCACGGCGTGGACCTGGCCAAGGACAAGATGGCGCTGCAGCGTCTGCGCGAGGCCGCCGAGAAGGCGAAGATCGAGCTGTCCTCGTCCACCGAGACCACGATCAACCTCCCCTACATCACCGCCTCCGCCGAGGGCCCCCTGCACCTCGACGAGAAGCTGACCCGCGCCCAGTTCCAGCAGCTGACCGCGGACCTGCTCGAGCGCTGCAAGACGCCGTTCCACAACGTCGTCAAGGACGCCGGCATCCAGCTGTCCGAGATCGACCACGTGGTCCTCGTCGGCGGTTCCACCCGCATGCCCGCCGTCGCCGAGCTCGTCAAGGAGCTGACCGGCGGCAAGGAGGCCAACAAGGGCGTGAACCCGGACGAGGTCGTCTCGATCGGCGCCGCGCTCCAGGCCGGTGTCCTCAAGGGCGAGGTCAAGGACGTCCTGCTGCTCGACGTCACCCCGCTGTCCCTCGGCATCGAGACCAAGGGCGGCATCATGACCAAGCTGATCGAGCGCAACACCACGATCCCGACGAAGCGCTCCGAGATCTTCACCACGGCCGAGGACAACCAGCCGTCCGTGCAGATCCAGGTCTACCAGGGCGAGCGCGAGATCGCGGCGTACAACAAGAAGCTCGGCATGTTCGAGCTGACCGGTCTGCCCCCGGCGCCGCGCGGCGTCCCGCAGATCGAGGTCTCCTTCGACATCGACGCCAACGGCATCATGCACGTGACCGCGAAGGACCTGGGCACGGGCAAGGAGCAGAAGATGACCGTCACCGGCGGCTCCTCGCTGCCGAAGGACGAGGTCGACCGGATGCGCCAGGAGGCCGAGAAGTACGCGGAGGAGGACCACGCCCGCCGCGAGGCCGCCGAGTCCCGCAACCAGGGCGAGCAGCTCGTCTACCAGACGGAGAAGTTCCTCAGCGACAACGCGGACAAGGTCCCCGGTGACGTCAAGACCGAGGTCGAGACCGCCGTCGCCGAGCTGAAGGAGAAGCTCAAGGGCGACGACTCCGCCGAGATCCGCACCGCCACGGAGAAGGTCGCGGCCGTCTCCCAGAAGCTGGGCCAGGCCATGTACGCCGACGCCCAGGGCGCCCAGGCGGCCGGCGGCGCGTCCGCCGGCGCCGGTGAGGCCAAGGCCGACGACGACGTCGTCGACGCGGAGATCGTCGACGAGGACCGCAAGGACGGTGCGGCGTGACCGAGGAGACCCCGGGCTTCGACGAGCAGTCGCAGCAGCCCGACGTCCCCTCCGAGGAAGCCGAGCCGAAGGCCGCCGCCCAGCCCTCCGAGGAGGAGGCGGCGGCCCCGGCCGGGGACACGGGCCAGGAAGCGGCCCTGGTGGCCCAGCTGGACCAGGCGCGCACGGCGCTCAACGAGCGCACGGCGGACCTCCAGCGCCTCCAGGCCGAGTTCCAGAACTACCGGCGCCGGGTCGAGCGCGACCGGATCGCGGTGAAGGAGGTCGCCGTGGCGAACCTCCTGAGCGAGCTGCTCCCCGTGCTCGACGACATCGGCCGCGCGCGGGAACACGGCGAGCTGGTCGGCGGCTTCAAGTCCGTCGGCGAGTCGCTGGAGACCACCGTGGCCAAGCTGGGCCTCCAGCAGTTCGGCAAGGAGGGCGAGCCCTTCGACCCGACGATCCACGAGGCGCTGATGCACAGCTACGCGCCGGACGTCACCGAGACGACGTGCGTGGCGATCCTGCAGCCGGGGTACCGCATCGGCGAGCGCACCATCCGCCCCGCGCGGGTGGCCGTCGCCGAGCCGCAGCCCGGCGCGCAGACGGTCAAGCCGGCCGAGGAGGGCACCGAGGCGCAGGACGACTCGGAGAACAAGGAGAGCGGTGGCCCGGACGAGGGCTGACGCGGGAACGGACGCAGGGAAGGAGGGACGTCGGGGATGAGCACCAAGGACTTCATCGAGAAGGACTTCTACAAGGTCCTCGGCGTCCCCAAGGACGCCACCGAGGCCGAGATCAAGAAGGCGTACCGGAAGCTCGCCCGCGAGTTCCACCCGGACGCCAACAAGGGCAACGCCAAGGCGGAGGAGCGGTTCAAGGAGATCTCCGAGGCGAACGACGTCCTCGGCGACCCCAAGAAGCGCAAGGAGTACGACGAGGCGCGCGCGCTCTTCGGCAACGGCGGCTTCCGCCCGGGGCCGGGCGCGGGCGGCGGCTCCTTCAACTTCGACCTGGGCGACCTCTTCGGGGGTCAGGCCGGCGGCCAGCAGGCGGGCGGCTTCGGCGGCGGCCTGGGTGACGTCTTCGGGGGCCTGTTCAACCGCGGCGGCGCGGGGACCACGCGTACCCAGCCGCGGCGCGGCCAGGACATCGAGTCCGAGGTGACGCTCAGCTTCACCGAGGCGATCGAGGGGGCGACGGTCCCGCTGCGGATGTCGTCGCAGGCGCCCTGCAAGGCCTGTTCGGGCACCGGCGACAAGAACGGCACACCGCGCGTGTGCCCGACCTGCGTCGGCACCGGCCAGGTGGCGCGGGGCTCCGGCGGCGGCTTCTCGCTCACCGATCCCTGCCCCGACTGCAAGGGCCGCGGCCTGATCGCGGAGGAGCCCTGCGAGATCTGCAAGGGCAGCGGCCGGGCCAAGTCCTCGCGGACCATGCAGGTGCGCATCCCCGCGGGCGTCAGCGACGGTCAGCGGATCCGGCTGCGCGGCAAGGGCGCGCCGGGCGAGCGCGGCGGTCCCGCCGGCGACCTGTACGTCGTCGTGCACGTCGGCGCCCACCCGGTGTTCGGCCGCAAGGACGACAACCTCACCGTCACGGTTCCGGTGACGTTCGCCGAGGCCGCCCTCGGCGGCGAGGTCCGGGTCCCGACACTGGGCGGTCCGCCGGTCACGCTGAAGCTGCCGCCGGGCACGCCCAACGGACGCACCATGCGGGCCCGGGGCAAGGGCGCGGTCCGCAAGGACGGCAGCCGCGGTGATCTGCTGGTCACCGTGGAGGTGAGTGTTCCCAAGGACGTGTCGGGGAAGGCTCGTGACGCGCTCGAGGCGTATCGCGAGGCGACCGCGGACGACGATCCGCGGGCGGAGCTGTTCCAGGCCGCGAAGGGAGCTTGATCTGCATGGACGGCCGTCGACGCAATCCGTATGAACTGACCCAGGACACCCCGGTCTACGTCATTTCGGTGGCGGCCCAGCTCTCCGGTCTGCACCCGCAGACACTGCGTCAGTACGACCGGCTGGGTCTCGTGTCGCCGGACCGCACGGCCGGCCGGGGCCGCCGTTACTCGGCCCGTGACATCGAACTGCTCCGTCAGGTGCAGCAGCTGTCGCAGGACGAGGGCATCAACCTGGCCGGAATCAAGCGCATCATCGAACTGGAGAACCAGGTCGCCGCCCTCCAGGCCCGTGTGGCCGAACTGGAGGGCGCCCTCGACGGGGCGGCCGCGGCGATGCGGCAGCGCGAGGCCGCGGTGCACGCCTCGTACCGCCGTGACCTGGTGCCGTACCAGGAGGTGCAGCAGACCAGCGCGCTGGTGGTGTGGCGGCCCAGGCGGCAGCAGCAGGACTGAGGCGCGGGTGTGCGGTGCCGGGAGGCCCGGAGGTCGAGTGGACCTCCGGGCCTCCCGGCTTATGCGCGGACATGTGTGTGACTATCGTGTAGCTGCGTGTCCAGATGATCCTCGCCGGACGTCCGCGGGTCTCTCACGAGTTCGGCACACACCGTGCCGTGTCCATCTCGTTAAGCGGCCGACCTTGACGCCGGTGGGGGCTGAAGGTTGGCTTTTCAGTCACATGGGCCGCAAAGCCGTGCCCACGTCCGAAACGCACCTGAAGTGAGCCTCCGCATGCGTCGTATCGCCATATCCGTGGCCGCCACCTCCATGTCCGTCATGCTCGCCGGATGCGGCGTGCTCAACGCGACGGGGAGCGGCGACGACGCGAGCCCGGGCAAGGGCGACGACGTCACCGTCGGTCTGCTGCTCCCGGAGAAGGCCAACACCCGGTACGAGCAGTTCGACTACCCCATCTTCAAGACGAAGGTGGAGTCGCTCACCAACAAGAAGGGCACCGTCGAGTACGCCAACGCCGAGGCGGACGCCGACAAGCAGGCGAGCCAGATGCAGCAGATGATCGACGACAAGGTCGACGTCATCGTGCTGGACGCGGTCGACGCGCACGCCATCGCGGACAGCGTGCAGAAGGCCAAGGACGCGGGCATCCCCGTCATCGCCTACGACCGTCTCGCCGAGGGCCCGATCGACGCGTACATCTCCTTCGACAACGGCCTGGTCGGCGAGGTGCAGGGCCGTACCCTGCTGGAGTCGCTCGGGGAACCCGCCGTCACCGACAAGATCGTGATGATGAACGGTTCGCCGACCGACCCCAACGCCAAGCAGTTCAAGGCGAGCGCGCTCTCCGAGCTCAAGAGCAAGGTGACGATCGCCAAGTCCTACGACACCAAGGACTGGAAGCCGGAGAACGCCCAGGCCAACATGGCCGAGGCGATCAACGCGATCGGCGCGGACGACATCAAGGCGGTCTACTCCGCCAACGACGGCATGGCGGGCGGCATCGTCAAGGCGCTGAAGGCCGCCGGCGTCACCGACCTGCCCCCGATCACCGGCCAGGACGCCGAACTCGCGGCGGTGCAGCGGATCCTCGTCGGCGAGCAGTACATGAGCGTGTACAAGTCCTACCCGGACGAGGCCGAGAGCGCCGCCGAGATGGCCGTGGCGAGGGTCCAGGGCAAGGACATCCAGTTCGACGCGCTGACCCGCGAGCGGGTGAACAGCCCCACCGACAAGAACATCCCGGCGCAGCTCGTGCCCGTGGTCGCGCTGACGAAGGACAACATCGAGGACACCGTGATCGCCGACGGGATCTACGAGGTCTCGGACATCTGCACCGCCGAGTTCGCGGCGGCGTGCGAGGCGGCCAAGCTGAAGTAGCCGCCCCGTCGATATCCGGCCACCCGCCGGTCCCCCGGCCGGCGGGCGGGCCCACCCGTGTTGCACAGCCGGTTCCGGCCGCGCATAGTTGCGCTTCGGAAAGTGGCTGAACCGGGGGTGGGATGGGCGATGGCCGGGCACGGGACGGACGGGCATCCACACGGTGCTGACCGACTGTGCGAGGCCGGGGATCGCGTGTATTCCCGGGCCGTACGGCGCGGACGGCTGCCGCGCCGGGACGCGGAGCCGGTGCCCTGCCTGCTGGAACTGGCCCTGCTGCACCCCGACCCCGACGACATGGACTGGCTCGTCCCCACCTCCCCGCAAGAGGTCATGACCCGGCTGCTGCGCGGGATGTACGACGAGGTGAGCGCGAGCCAGCGCCGCGTCGGCTCGGCCGTCGAGGCCTTCGAGTGGTACGCCGGTCTGGGCCGCCAGGTGCCCGCGTCACGGTCCGCGTCGGAGGGCCCGGCGATCCGGGTGCTGGACGGGCTGGCCCGCATCCAGGCCGCGATGGACGAGGCGACACAGGCGTGCACCACCGAGGTGCTCACCGTCCAGCCGGGCGGCATCCGGCGCGAGGCGGAGCTGTCGGAGGGCCTGCACCGGGCTACGGCGCTGCGCGGCCGGGGCGTGCGCATGCGGGACCTGTACACGCACGTCGCCCGGCACGGGCACGGGCTGCTCAGCTATCTGGAGCTGATGGGCGACGCGGTGGAGGCGCGCACGCTGGACGAGGTGATCGACCGGCTGATCCTCTTCGACCGCACGGTCGCCTTCATCCCCGCCAACGCCGAGCGCACCATGGCGCTGGAGCTGCGCCACCCGGCGCTGGTGGAGTACCTGGGCACGGTCTTCGACCGGCTGTGGCGGCTCGCCATCCCGCTGACCGCCCCGCTGCCCGAGACCGGCATCGAGGGCATCTCGCACCGGGAGCAGTCCATCGCGTCCCTGCTCGCGGAGGGCCACCAGGACGCGGTGATCGCGGAACGGCTGGGCATCAGCGTGCGGACCTGCCGGGCGCACATCGCCCGTCTGTCGGAGACGCTGGGCGCGGTCAGCCGCACGCAGCTGGGCGTCCGCATCGCCCAGGCCGGGCTGGACGGCTTCCGGCGTCCCGCCGTCCCCCTGCCCGGCCGGGGGCCCCGGACCGCCCGGTGAGGCGGCCCGCCCGCGCCGGCGGGGTCACTCCGGTGTTCCCTTCTGGTTGAGGATCCCGGACTCCGCGATGAGATAGCCGAGTTGGGCCCGGCTGCCGCTGCCGAGGGTGGCGGCGAGCTTGGCGATGTGGGCCCGGCAGGTCCGTACGTTCATGCCGAGGCGGCGGGCGATGGCCTCGTCCACGTGGCCCTCCACCAGGAGCTTGGCGATGGAGTGCTGGATCTGCGGTATGCCGTCGGGCGCGGTCTCGTAGGGGGTGCCGGCGGTCAGCGGGACCGCGCGGCTCCACATGAACTCGAAGACCTTGCTCAGGTAACGGACGAGGCCGGTGTGCCGCAGCTCCAGGGCGACCTGGCGGTCGTCGCGCACGGGGATGAAGGCGACCGTCTCGTCGCAGATGATGAGGCGTTCCACCAGCTCGTCGATGGTGCGGTACTCCGCCCTGCCCTTGGCGAACTGCTCGACGTAGGAGAGGCGCTCGGGGTTGAACCGCGCGGTGTGCTGGTAGAGGGTGCGGATGCGCACGCCGCGTTCGATGAGCAGCCGGTCGCGCTCGAACCCCTGGAGCAGACTGCGTTCGGGCCGGTGCCCGCTGGGCTGGACGGTGAGCATCTCCGTGCGGCACTGTGCGGTGGCCAGGTCCAGCGCGCTGTTGATGCGGTCGTTGCCCTCGAGCACCGTGATCGCGTGGGTGGGGGCGATCTCCTGGGTACTCAGGGACATGAACGGCTCGAAAGTGTCGGCGAGTTCTATCGACAGGCGCCTGCGCTCGGTGATTTCCCGCTCTATGGGGCTCAATCGCTGGGCCAGCGCGATCGAGGGGAGCACGGGACGCAACCACTGCGCATCGTCGGGATCCGGGTGAAGGAGGGCGAAGTCCATCAAGCAGGGCGCGGGTGCCACGTCGGCGCGGGCGATACGTCCCGCGCGCAGAGCATTCGCGTACAGTCGCCCCCCCTCCTCGCACAGCTCAGTCACGGCGTGAGGATGTGCCGTCTTGGTCGGTTTTTTTCCCAAATCTCCACCCCACAGGGTCCTGAACATGCAGGAACATGATGCACCGATCGTGTGGCCATGATGTGCCCGAATGAGCCATCGTCGTACTCGACGGGGGACAGAGGGGACCTTCAAGTGAGGACGAAGCCGACTATGGGTAAGAAAATGCTTCGCTCGGTGCTTGTCGCCGCCTTCTCCGTCGGTGTGGCCTTCGGAATAGCGGGCGGCCTCTCCGAGGCGAAGGAAGACGTCCGGGCGGACAGCGTGTGGCCGCCGATCGTCGCGCAGGACGCACCGGTTGCCGACAGCGTGTGGGCCGCCGGCCCCGCGCAGACGGCTGACAGCGTGTGGGCTTGACATGGCTACTCCACCCGACGACCGCTCCTTCCGCAGGGAGATGGCGACCGCCTACCGGTCCGGATGGCACTTCATCGACCTGGTCACCGCCATCCCCCACAGCGGTGACTCGTTGATGGTGACCGTCTTCGGTGAACCGGTCGTCGTCACCCGCGACGAGGACGGGGACGTACGGGCGTACCGGTGCCTGCGGCGGCCCAGGGGGGCGCCGCAGCCCGTGCGGTGTGCCATCCGGTACGGAATGATCTTTGTGAACCTGGACCAGCGGGACCATCGGCAGGTGGAGTCCGACTCCCCCGCCCCGCGGACCATCTCGGCCACCCCCCGCAGTGCCTGACGCGATTCCCCCGTCGTAAAAGATCGCGCAGGTGCTTCCCCCCGCAGCGGCGTCACCGTGACCTGAACACGGTGACGCCGCTGCAGTTTTCCCGGACATGTCCGGGTATCGGACCGGCCGCGTGATGGCCGGAAGCCGCCGTTCGGCGCCCGGACCGCGCGGCCCGCCTCACCCGCGTCCCATCGCGCGCGTGAGCGCGATCTCGATGACCACCCGGGACGGGTTCGGCCGCGGCGTCCGCCCGTAGCGCTCCGCGTACCGCCGCTCCGCCTCCGCGACGCTCTCCCGGTCCGCGCGGACCACGGCCCGCCCCTCCAGCGTGGCCCACCGCCGGCCGTCCACCTGGCAGACCGCGACGGCCGCGCCCCGCGCCCCCGCCGCCCGCACATGGCGCGCCTTCGCGCTCGTCCCGCTGGTGATCACCCGGGCGATCCGCGCCTCGGGGTCGTATGTCACCCCGACGGGTACCAGGTGCGGGGTGCCGTCCGGACGGAGGGTGGTCAGCGTGCACAGGTGCTTCTCGCGCCAGAAGCCGAGATACGAGGCGTCCGGATCGCCCGGATCTACCGAGTACGTGGTGGTCATGGACCGGAACTTAGCCCCTGTCGCACTCCCGTCCGCCACCTTGAGTGGAATAGACTCAAGTTTGTGTACGTTGACCGAGTCAGCCGTGAAGGCCGCTGACGGGTCACCGCAAGGAGGAGAACGGATACGTGGACGCCGAGCTGACCAACCGGAGCCGGGAAGCGATCCAGACCGCCGGCAACCGGGCCGTGACCGAGGGACACCCCGACCTCACCCCCGCCCATCTGCTGCTCTCCCTGCTCGCCGGGCAGGAGAACGAGAACATCACGGACCTGCTCGCGGCGGTCGACGCCGACCAGGCCGCCGTACGCTCCGGGGCCGAGCGCGTCCTCGCCGGCCTGCCGAGCGTCACCGGGTCCACCGTGGCGCCGCCCCAGCCCAACCGTGAACTGCTCGCCGTCATCGCGGACGCCCAGTCCCGCGCCCGCGACCTCGGCGACGAGTACCTCTCCACCGAACACCTCCTCATCGGCATCGCCGCCAAGGGCGGAGCCGCCGGCGAGGTGCTGTCGCAGCAGGGCGCCACCGCCGGGAAGCTGCAGGACGCCTTCCAGAAGGCGCGCGGAGCCCGCCGGGTGACCACCGCCGACCCCGAGGGCCAGTACAAGGCCCTGGAGAAGTTCGGCACCGACCTCACCGCCGCCGCCCGCGAGGGCAGGCTCGACCCCGTCATCGGGCGCGACCAGGAGATCCGGCGCGTGGTGCAGGTCCTCTCCCGCCGCACCAAGAACAACCCGGTGCTGATCGGCGAGCCCGGCGTCGGCAAGACCGCCGTCGTGGAGGGCCTCGCCCAGCGCATCGTCAAGGGCGACGTCCCCGAGTCGCTGAAGAACAAGCGGCTGGTCGCCCTCGACCTCGGCGCCATGGTCGCCGGCGCCAAGTACCGCGGCGAGTTCGAGGAACGCCTCAAGACCGTCCTCGCCGAGATCAAGGACTCCGACGGCCAGATCATCACCTTCATCGACGAACTCCACACCGTCGTCGGCGCCGGCGCCGGCGGCGACTCCGCGATGGACGCCGGCAACATGCTCAAGCCCATGCTCGCCCGCGGCGAACTCCGCATGGTCGGCGCCACCACCCTCGACGAGTACCGCGAACGCATCGAGAAGGACCCGGCCCTCGAACGCCGCTTCCAGCAGACCCTCGTCGCCGAACCGACCGTCGAGGACTCCATCGCCATCCTCCGCGGCCTCAAGGGCCGCTACGAGGCCCACCACAAGGTCCAGATCGCCGACAGCGCCCTCGTCGCCGCCGCCACCCTCTCCGACCGCTACATCACCTCCCGCTTCCTCCCCGACAAGGCCATCGACCTCGTCGACGAGGCCGCCAGCCGCCTCCGCATGGAGATCGACTCCTCGCCCGTCGAGATCGACGAACTCCAGCGCGCCGTCGACCGGTTGAAGATGGAGGAACTCGCCCTCGGCAAGGAGACCGACGCCGCCTCCCTCGAACGCCTGGAGCGCCTGCGCCGCGACCTCGCCGACAAGGAGGAGGAACTGCGCGGCCTCAACGCCCGCTGGGAGAAGGAGAAGCAGTCCCTCAACCGGGTCGGCGCACTGAAGGAGAAGCTCGACGAACTGCGCGGCCAAGCCGAACGCGCCCAGCGGGACGGCGACTTCGACACCGCCTCCAAACTGCTCTACGGCGAGATCCCCACGCTCGAACGCGACCTGGAGGCCGCCTCCGAGGCCGAGGAAGAGGTCGCCAGGGACACCATGGTCAAGGAGGAGGTCGGCGCCGACGACATCGCCGACGTCGTCGCCTCCTGGACCGGCATCCCGGCCGGCCGCCTGATGGAGGGCGAGACCCAGAAACTGCTCCGCATGGAGGACGAGATCGGCAGGCGCCTCATCGGCCAGACCGAGGCCGTGCGCGCCGTCTCCGACGCCGTACGGCGCTCCCGGGCCGGCATCGCCGACCCCGACCGCCCCACCGGCTCCTTCCTCTTCCTCGGCCCGACGGGCGTCGGCAAGACCGAGCTGGCGAAGGCCCTCGCCGACTTCCTCTTCGACGACGAGCGGGCGATGGTCCGCATCGACATGTCCGAGTACGGCGAGAAGCACAGCGTGGCCCGCCTCGTCGGCGCCCCGCCCGGCTACGTCGGCTACGAGGAGGGCGGCCAGCTCACCGAGGCCGTCCGCCGCCGCCCCTACAGCGTCGTCCTCCTCGACGAGGTCGAGAAGGCGCACCCCGAGGTCTTCGACATCCTGCTCCAGGTGCTCGACGACGGCCGCCTCACCGACGGCCAGGGCCGCACCGTCGACTTCCGCAACACCATCCTGGTGCTGACGTCCAACCTGGGCAGCCAGTACCTGGTCGACCCGCTCACCACCGAGACGGAGAAGCGGGAGCAGGTCCTGGAGGTGGTCCGCGCCTCCTTCAAGCCCGAGTTCCTCAACCGCCTCGACGACCTGGTCGTCTTCTCCGCGCTGACCAAGCCCGAACTGGCGCGCATCGCGAAGCTCCAGCTGGAGTCCCTCTCCCGACGCCTCGCCGAGCGCCGCCTCGCCCTGGACGTCACCCCCGAGGCGCTGGAGTGGCTCGCCGAGGAGGGCCTGGACCCCGCCTACGGCGCCCGCCCGCTGCGCCGCCTCGTCCAGACCGCCATCGGCGACCGCCTCGCCAAGGAGATCCTGGCCGGCGAGATCAAGGACGGCGACACGGTCCGCGTGGACCGCTCCGGGGACGGCCTGCAGGTGGGTCCGGCGACGGGCAAGACGCTGTGACCCGGGGGTCCCGTCCCGGCCGAGGGGCCGGGACGGGACCCCGCCATTCGCGCCGACGGCCGATTCGACGGCGGCTGTCGGCCGGGGCAGGTTGCCCGGCACAGGGCAAGAGAGAGAGGGTGGGATGTACGTCTGGTCTCAGCGACGGCCGGACGCCAGACGACGTAGGAGTGTCCCAGTATGACCATCGATCCGTCCTCGATCCCGAATTTCGGGGGCCAGCCCGAGCCGCAGCCGCAAGGACCGGCGGGCCCCGTCGTCCCGGACCAGGACCTCGTGAAGCAGCTCCTCGACCAGATGGAGCTCAAGTACGTCGTCGACGACGAGGGTGACCTCGCGGCGCCGTGGGAGCAGTTCCGCACCTACTTCATGTTCCGCGGTGAGGGCGACCAGCAGATCTTCTCCGTCCGGACGTTCTACGACCGGCCGCACCAGATCGACGAGAAGCCGCAGCTGCTCGAGTCCGTCGACGACTGGAACCGGCGCACCCTGTGGCCCAAGGTCTACACCCACACCCACGACGACGGCACGGTCCGCCTCATCGGTGAGGCCCAGATGCTGATCGGCATGGGCGTCAGCCTGGAGCACTTCGTCTCGTCGACGGTGAGCTGGGTGCGGGCCGCGATCGAGTTCGACAAGTGGCTGGTCGAGCAGCTCGGCCTGGAGCAGGAGATCAACGAGGCGGACAAGCCCGAGGACGACGAGTAGTCCGTCTCGGTACACGCGCCGTACGCGAGGAGAGCCCGCCCCCCGACACCGACCGCACCACGGCCGGTCCCGGGGGCGGGCTCTCCCGTGCCCGGTCCGTTCGGCCCGTCGGCTGCTTATTCTTGTGCCCATGACAGCCCAGTCTCCGGAGCCCTTCCCGCACCCCGTTCCCCCGGGCGAGCTCCGCGCCTCCCACGACGACCGGGAAGCGGTGGTGGAGCAGCTGCGCGACGCGGCGGCCGAGGGGCGCATCGACCTCGACGAGCTGGACGCGCGCCTGGAGCAGGCGCTGACCTCCAAGACCTACGCCGAGCTGGCCGTCCTGACCGCCGACCTGCCGCGGCGGGAGCCCCCCGGGAGCCGGCAGCCGCCCCTGGTGCTCAAGGGCGGCCTCCACGGAGCGTCCCGGGGCCCCGGACGCTGGGAGGTCCCCGGACACGTGATCGCCCACGGAGGCCTGGGGGGTGTGAAGCTCGACTTCACCCGGGCCGAGTGCCGCCTCCCGGAGGTCACGGTGGAGGCGTACGGGGAGGCGGCCGGTGTCACGATCGTCATCCCCGACGGCTGGGCCGCGGACACCGGCGCCCTGGACCCCGGCATCGGCGGCCTGAAGGACAGGACCACGTCCGACCGGCTCCCGGGCACCCCGCTGATCCGGCTCACCGGGTCCGGCGGCATGGCGGGAGTGGTCGTCCGCCACCCCAACCGCTGGGAGCGGCGCAAGCTGAACGGCAACCCGGTGCGGGACTAGCCGCCCGCCTCACCGCCCTGCGGGCCGGACCCTCAGCCTCCGGGTGAGCAGGCCGACCAGCACGGCGTTGACCAGCCCCGCCAGGACCACGCCGACGAAGAAGACCAGCGAGCCCAGCCAGGGGAGCGAGGAGTACTCGGCGGGTACCGGGACCGCTACGGCGAGGAAGCTGAGCGGCGCCGCCGCGAGGAGGGGCCATATCGCCGCGAAACCGGGATCCGGGGACAGCAGCACGGCGTACAGGAAGAAACCCAGCGCCGCCGCGACCACGGCGACGTAGCCCCGCGCGGGCCAGTTGTCCACGGCGGCCGCGAGCAGCGTCCGCCGCCCGGGCGGGCGCACGGAGGGCGCCCGGTCCTGCCTGCGGGCGAGCGCGCCGAGCGCGGCGGCGTTCACCAGGGCGCACAGCAGCAGCCACCCGCCCCACAGCCCGGCGGCCACCACCTCGGCCGCCCCGCCTCCCGCGGTCCCGGCTCCGAACGGGAGGGCCACGGGCAGGAAGGAGAGCGGCGCCGTGAGCAGCGCCGGCGCCATGGCGTACGGGCTGTCCGGGGCGACGAACAGAACCAGGACGCCGAGGGCGACGACGGCCAGATAGCACCGGGCGAGCAGGCCGCCCGTGGCGAGCGCGAGGAACTGCCGCGCACGGTGGCGAGGAGAGGTCGACATGGAAGGCCCTTCGAGCCGGTACGGGTTGATGATCACCACAGTGACCCGAAGGGCTCGCTCAGACATGAGTACGGGTACTCGTACAGGTACTCACCGGCTCCGTGGACACCTCCGCCCACACCGTCTTGCCGACGGGCCGGCGAGGTTCCGTTCCCCAGCGCAGGGCCAGGGCCTCCACCAGGAGCAGACCCCGGCCGGACTCGCCTTCGGGACACGACGAGGGCGCGCATTCGGGCGGTCGCTTCGCGGCGGCGGCGTCCGCGACCTCGACCCGCACCAGGCCCGTCACCGCGTCGAGGGCGATCCGCAGGCCGAAGTCGTGTCCGGGGACCCGGCCGTGTCGTACGGCGTTCGCCGCGAGTTCCCCGACGACGAGGGCGACCGCGCACGACGCGTCCGACGCCGGCGGGTGGCCCCACTCCTCCATCCACCGCACGGCGTGCCGCCGGGCGAGCCGCGCGCCCCGCGGCGAGGAGGCGAACTGTCCGCGTGCCTCCGCGGCGACGGGGGCGGCGCCCCGTTCCGGCTCGTCCTGGTGAGTGGTCGTTCCTGTCAGCACGGCTTTCCGTCCTTGCCTGTCGAGCACAGACGTCTCGTGGTGTACACGAGTCATCACATTCCGTGTTCAAGGATCGTCCGATCGCCCTACGCTCGACAGAGGGCGCGGACTTACCTTTCAGGCCATAAGGAACGGAAGTGACGCTTTGGCCAACGCAATTGACCCCAGCGCGTCGATGGCGGCCCTGTTCGGGGCGCGGGTGCGCAGGCTCCGTACGGCGGCCGGACTGACCCAGGCCGAGCTCGGCACCAGGACGCACGTGGTGGGCACGCGGATCACCCAGATCGAGCGGGCGTCGGGGGCGAAGCCGACGCTGGAGCTGGCGCGTGCACTGGATGCCGCCCTCGGGGCGGACGACCTGCTCGTCGAGCTCTGGCCGTACGTGTACCGGGAGGCGTTCCCGGACTGGTCGCGGAAGTTCATGGAGCACTCGGAGCGGGCGGTGGTCGTCCGCGAGTATGCGGCGCATGTGGTCCCGGGCTTGTTGCAGACGGAAGCGTACGCGCGAGCTGTACTGAAAGTCGGTCGAACGCTCGGTAACGAGGAGCAGTTGGAGGAGCGGGTCGGTGTCCGTATGGGACGGCAGGAGCGTCTCGGCATGCCCGATCGCCCCGATCTGTGGGTGGTTCTCGATGAGTCGGTGCTCAGGCGTCCTGTCGGCGGTAAGCCGGTGATGCATGAGCAGTTGGCGCGGCTGCTCGGGATTGGATCGGAACCTCACATCACCGTGCAGGTGCTGCCCTTCAACCAGGGCGAGCACGAGGTCATGGGTGGCTCTCTCACACTCCTCACCCTGCCGGACGGCTCGGAGGTCGCCTACACGGAGGGCGCGCATTACGGGCAACTCGTGGAGGATCCGCACGAGGTCAGGAGCTTCGCGCTGACCTACGATCGGCTGCGGGCGGCAGCTCTGCCCCCGCTCATGTCCCTCGACATGATCCGATCCGTGATGGAGGGCTACAACCGTGGAGCGAAAGTCCCATCCCGATCTGAGCGTCGCCGTGTGGCGCAGGAGCAGCTACAGCAATCAGGAAGGCGGCAATTGCGTGGAGGTGGCGGACGGATTCCCCGGCGTCGTCCCCGTCCGTGACAGCAAGGCCCCGCACGGTCCGGCGTTGCGCTTCGAAGTCGCTTCCTGGGCCGCGTTCATAGGCGAGTTGAAGACCGGGCATCGCCGTCCCTGAGGGGTGCAACCGTGGAGCGAACGTCCCGTCCTGATCCGAGCGTCGCCGTGTGGCGCAGGAGCAGCTACAGCAATCAGGAAGGCGGCAACTGCGTGGAAGTGGCCGACGGGTTTCGAGCCGTCGTCCCCGTCCGTGACAGCAAGGCCCCGCACGGTCCGGCACTGTGCTTCGAAGCCGTCTCCTGGGCCGCGTTCATAGGCGAGTTGAAGACCGACCGCCACCGCGTCTGAGTCGACGGGGCACCGGTCGCGGGCCCTTGTACGGGTCCGCCGGTGCCTCGTCCGCGAGGGGCCGGTGGGCCACTGACCTCCCCAAAGAACCGGGGGAAAGAACTACCCGCCCGCCCACCCTCCCCGCCGGAAGGCCCGCGTCACCCGTGCGAGTGACTGGCTTGCAGGTGCGGGAATCGGGCGGTTACGTTCGCCGCAGCAACCGCAGACACATGCGGCCCCCGCCCGGGATTCGCCGTCCCGGAACGAGGGCCTCACCGATCAGGAAGCAGAACCTTCCCGATGGCTGATCCGCAGTCTAACGCGCGCCTGCGCGCCGACGCCGGAGTCCCGACTTC
The DNA here is from genome assembly GCF_001279005.1 of Streptomyces caelestis. Taxonomy (GTDB): domain Bacteria; phylum Actinomycetota; class Actinomycetes; order Streptomycetales; family Streptomycetaceae; genus Streptomyces; species Streptomyces heliomycini. The sequence goes on along the minus strand of NZ_LGCN01000085.1, from coordinate 181,373 downwards.
CGGCGTGATCCACGTACGCACCCGCCTCACCGCCGACTTCACCGTGATCCCCAACGCCCTCGCCCAGCGGCGCGGCAGCGCGGTCACCGTCGGCGTCGCGGTCTACATCCTCTCCCTGCCCACCGGCACCCCCGTGTCCATCGCCGCCCTGTGCGCGCACTTCACCGAGGGCGAGATCCTGATCTCCCGGGCCCTGCGGGAGCTGGAGGCCGCCGGCTACCTGGAACGCCGCCGCGAGCGCCTGCCCACCGGGCAGATCCGCACCCGGACGTACTTCTACGACGTCCCGGGCGGCGGCGATCCGCGAACGGACCCCGACCCGGACCCGGACCTGGACCCGGACCCGGACGGACCGCCCGAGCCACCGACCCCGCGAGGGCCCCGGAAGCGCCCGGTCACCGCACCGGCCACCACCGTCCCGGAGCCAGAACCGGAGCCGTCGTCGCTCGCCGACGCCGACCCCCGGGCCGTCGCCGTGCTCACCGCACTGCAGCGGGTCGATCCCCGGCTGCTCCTGTCCGTGCGGGAAGCCGCCCGGCTGGCGCCGGCCGTCTCCCGGTGGCTCGCGGCAGGCCTGGGAACGGTGCAGATCGTCAAGCTGCTGACCGAAGGCCTCCCCGACCGCTTCCTGACCCGTCCGGCGGGCATCCTCGCCTACCGCCTGCGCGAGACACCGCTGCCCGCACCGCCCCTCTCACCGACACCCCGCGACGAACGCCCCGCCGTCCTCCCCTTCCAGACCTGCGACGGCTGCGACAAGGCGTTCCGCGCACCGGAACCCGGACGGTGCCGAAGCTGCCGCTCGGGGAGCCGTCTCCGTGCCGCCTGCTGAGCCGATGGGCGGGTGTGCGATCGGTCCCCGGACGGGAGACTCGATGTGCGACGATGCGAGATCCGCAGGCGGGCGCGACGGACGGCGTGGACATCTTCGTCGAGCACGGGCTGGGAGACCTTCGCAGGGCGGGCGAGTTCCCTTGGCGGACATCGGTTCCGCCTTTCGCGTCGAAGCGCGGGCTCAGCTCCCGTCCGTCCAGTACTCCTGGAGCCTCGCGACCGCCTCCTCCTTGGTCATCCTTGCCACGGCGTCCTCGCCGACGCCCACGCGGTGAATGAGCAGATGCACCAGGTCGGCGGGGAGTGCCTCGCGTGGCGGCTCGGGAGCGCCCCGGTCAGGCAGTTCGCCCTGCTGTGCGCAGGCCCAGAACTCGTCCTCGGTGACGTCCAGTTGGTCCCGCAGGATGTGTCGCCACATGGCGGGGCCGTACGCCGTGCGGTCCACCGGGTGCGAGATTCTCGTTCGCAGGATCCTGCCGTCGTGCAAGGTGAGTTCGTAGGTCACATGATGGGTGCCGGTGCGCCCGCGGGAATCCCGGACGCGTTCCCACTTCTCGACGCGGCAGAAACGATCGTGGTTCTCACGGTCGGGTTGGGGCCAGGTCACTGTGGAGCACCCACCAGCCAGTCGCGCAGTTGTCCGTCCTCGCTGAGGGCGATCAGCTGTACCAGACCCCAGTTCTCCGCGTGGTTGGGGGCGACCCGCAGCCTGTCCTGCCAGTCCTCGGCATACTCGCGCAGGACCTGGACCATCTCCCCTATCGCTTCATCGAACGTGGCCCCGTCGGCTGCCAGCGGCAGGCCGGGCAGGAAGACGGACCAGCCGCCCGCCTCCGCGACCACCTCGGCCTTCGAGGGGCACACGAGCGACAGGTAGCGGCGCAGTCGCTCGACGTCCACGACTGCCGAGCGGCCGGAGTCACGGCGCACGGTCGCCACCCGCCCCTCGTCGGCCGCGTCGAGGAGGTCCTTCAGATGGGCGCGCGCCTGGGTGTAGCTCTCGTAGTGCACAGCGGCCATGACCTGCCTCCTCGATCGTCCGGCCTCCCCAGCGTGCACCCCTCCCCCACGTACGTCAAGTACGTGAAGTACCTGACGTACGTGGACGCGGATGCGGTAGCGGGAGGCGGGCTGCTCCAGAACCTCCGGGCCCCCACAGGGCTGCCACGATCTCCGTCAACCCGGCCATGGTCGCGGTGTGCGACCGCGTCGTGGAAGGCCGGCTCGGCACGGTCCGGCGGCGGGTCGAGCTGCTCACCGCGACGGGCCGTGGCCGACGCCTCCCGTGCCTCGGTCCCGTTCGGGCGAAGGGCGTGAGCTCACGGCGCCATGCGGTGCAGGCGGTCGGCGGCCTCGTGGAGGACGTCGTCCCTCTTGCAGAAGGTGAAGCGCACCTGGCTGCGGCCGGCGTCGGGATCGTCGTAGAACACGGAGTTGGGGACGGCGACGACGCCGCAGCGCTCGGGGAGGGCGCGGCAGAAGGCGTGGGCGTCCTTCTCTCCGAAGGGGGTGATGTCGGTGGTGATGAAGTACGTGCCCTGGGGCTGGTAGACCTCGAATCCCGCCGCCCGCAGACCGTCACCGAGCAGATCGCGCTTGCGGTGGAGGTCCGCGCGGAAGCCGTCGAAGTACGAGTCCGGCAGTCGCAGCGCCTCGGCGATCGCGTACTGGAACGGACCCGCGCTGACGTACGTCAGGTACTGCTTCGCGGTTCGGACGGCGGAGACGAGCGGGCCGTTCGCCGTGATCCAGCCGACCTTCCAGCCGGTGAAGGAGAAGGTCTTGCCCGCGCTGGAGATGGTCACCGTGCGGTCCCGCATGCCCGGGAAGGTGGCCAGGGGGATGTGTTCGGCGTCGTCGAAGACCAGGTGCTCGTAGACCTCGTCGGTCACGACGAGCAGGTCGCGTTCCACCGCCAGCTCGGCGATCGCGGCCAGTTCCCCGCGGGTGAGGACGGTGCCGGTCGGGTTGTGCGGGGTGTTGAGCAGGAGCAGGCGGGTGCGGTCGGTGACGGCGTCGCGCAGTTCGTCGAGGTCGAGGTGGAAGCGGCCCTCGCGCGGGCGGAGCGTGACGGGGACGCGGGCGCCGCCCGCCATGGCGATGCAGGCCGCGTAGGAGTCGTAGTACGGCTCCAGGGCGATCACCTCGTCGCCGGGCTCCACCAGGGCGAGCAGCGCGGCGGCGATCGCCTCGGTGGCGCCGGCGGTGACCAGGACCTCCGTGTCGGGGTCGACGGTGAGGCCGTAGCGGCGCTTCTGGTGCGCGGCGACGGCGGCGCGCAGCTCGGGGACGCCGGGGCCCGGCGGATACTGGTTGCCGCGGCCGTCCCGCAGGGCGCGTACGGCGGCCTCCCTGACCTCCTCGGGGCCGTCGGTGTCGGGGAAGCCCTGGCCCAGGTTGATGGATCCGGTCCGCAGGGCCAGGGCGGACATCTCGGCGAAGATCGTCGTCCCGAACTCGGCGAGCCGGCGGTTCAGGAAGGGGCGCGCGCTGGAGGTCATGGCGGTCATCCTGCGCCGAAGCTCTGGAGTTCCTCAACTCTGCTTTGGGCCGCGCGGGCGGAGGGCATCTCCCGGTCACACACGTGAGCGAGGCGCCCACGGGGGGCCGCTTCGGGGGATCACGGGGGAATGAGAGGAGGGTGACGCCATGATCGTCGGCATCATCCTGGTGGGGATCTTCGTGCTGCTCGTCGGGGGCGCCGCGCGTGCGGCCCGCAGGCCCGCGCGGCGGGTGGGCACCGGCCGTCGCGGCGGAGGCCGTGACAGCCGTAACAGCTGGTGGGCGGGCGACGGAGGCAGCGGCGGAGGCGGCGGGTCCTGCTCGTCGTCGGACTCCGGCGGGGGGTCGTCCTGTGGTGGTGGCTCGTCCTGCGGAGGCGGGTCGTCCTGCGGGGGCGGCGGCGGATGCGGTGGGGGAGGCAGCTGACACGGGGCAGCCCGTCTCCCCCCGCGGGGGACGACTCATCCGAGACAGCGGGGTCCGCACCTGGGGCGGGCCCCGCTGTGCCGTTCCGGTACGAGGCACACCGGCGTACGCCGTCACCTCGGGGCGTGCGCCGGAGTTGAACAGGTGAGCTGGGGAGCCCCCCAGGGAATGGAAAGCCCACGAAGTTGGGTAAAAACACTGTGGTGGCACCAGACTTCATGATTGCCTATAAATCACCGACGCAGCCCTCGGACTCCCCGCGGCCCCTTCTTCCGGTCGGGTGACCGGGCTGACCGGCCGGGTTCCCCGGTGCGGCCGGGGTGCGCGGACCTCCTTATCTCCCTCTCCTTGTGTGCTTGCGGAGTCGATCCATGCTCACGACCTTGAACACCGCCTACTCCGACACGCGCGCGGCCGACCTCGCCTGGGCCCTGGGACGCGAGCCGCTTCCCGCGCTGGCCACGCTCGATCTCGAACTGGCCGGGACGAAAATCCAGTTGAGGCTGCTCGGCGCGTCCCACCAGGTGCTGATCGAGGAGGGGCGGGGTCTCTGCTCGGAGACGGTGGCGTGCATTCCGGGCAGCAGCACGCCGCTTCCGCTGGGCGTGGCCAAGCGGGTGGACGACTGGGAGTACGAGTTCGCCGCCCGGGTGGAGGCGCTCTCCCCGGGGGCCTTCGCGGGCCGCGCCCAGGAGTTGCTGGCCCTGGTCTCCGACCATCCGCAGGGCCTCGCGGGGGTCTTCCCCGGCAGCCCGCACGCGTTCACGGCGATGCTCGCCCAGTACCACGAGGGTCAGGTGCACTGGCGGACCTGGCACGCCTATCCGCAGGACGGGCAGTTGGTGGCGACGCGGACGAGGGTGGGGGTGCGGGTGGGGTCGGGGGTGTGAGGCCGGCCAGGGGCCGGGGCGGGGGCGAGGGAGTCCTCGCTCGTGCCGATATCGGGCAAGCGTAAACAAAAACCACGCGTGTGGGTGACGTTGCGCGGTGATGAAGTAACGTAACGTCGCTGGAGTGATCGAACCGCAGGCCCCCGCACCGCCCGGCTCCACGCAGTCCTGGGACGGTCCGGGCGGCCCCGCCGGCGAGGCGGGGAGCGCGCTGCGGCTGCCGGTGCGGCAGGGCACGGGACGGTTCCTGGTCCTCGCGGGCGTGTTCGTCTGTGCGGCCTGCGGACTCGTGTACGAGCTGGAACTGGTCGCGCTGGCCGCGTACTTGATGGGTGACTCGGTCGCCCAGACCTCCGTCGTGCTGTCCGTGATGGTCTTCGCGATGGGCATCGGGTCCCTGGCCGCGAAACGGCTGCGGCGCCACGCGGCGGCCGGGTTCGGCGCCGTCGAGGCGGCCCTCGCCCTCGTCGGCGGGTGCAGTGCGATGGCGCTGTACGCCGTGTTCGCCTGGGCGGGCGGCCCGCGCGCGCTGCTGGTCGCCTTCTCCCTGGCCACCGGGCTGCTGATCGGGGCCGAGGTGCCGCTGCTGATGGAGCTGATCCAGCGGATCCGCCGACAGGACGCGGGGGGCGCGGTGGCCGACCTGTCCGCCGCGGACTACGTGGGCGCGCTGGTCGGCGGGCTCGCCTTCCCCTTCCTCCTGCTGCCACTGCTCGGCCAGCTGACCGGCGCGCTGATCACCGGCGCGGTCAACGCGGTCGTCGGCGGGGCGCTGGTGCTCGGACTGTTCCGGCGGGACCTCACGCCGCGCGCCCGCCGGCTGCTGATCGCCGTCAACGCGTGCGTGCTCGTCGTCCTCGCCACGGCCGCCGTCCTCGTCGACGACTTCGAGCGGGCCGCCCGGCACGCCCTGTACGGCTCCGACGTCCGCGTGGCCCTGCGGACGGACGTCCAGGAGGTGCTGCTCACCGGCGGACGGGACGGGCGGCCCCTGAACCTGTTCCTCGACGGACGGCTGCGGGTCGGCGGCCGGGACGAACTCCGGTACCACGAGGCGCTGGTGCACCCCGCGATGCACGGGCCGCACACCCGCGTGCTGGTCCTCGGCGGCGGTGACGGGCTGGCCGTGCGCGAGGTGCTGCGCCACACCGGCGTGCACCGGGTCGACGTCGTCGAGATCGACGCGGGCGTGGTGCGGCTGGCCCGCCGCGACCCGGCGCTGTCCGCGCTGAACGCGCACGCCCTCGACGACCCGCGCGTGCGGGTGACCACCGCGGACGCCTTCGACTGGCTGCGCGGGGCGCCCCCGGCGGCGTACGACGTCGTCGTCTCGGACCTGCCGCACCCCGGGATCACCGCGAGCACCAAGCTGTACGCGCAGGAGTTCTACGGGCTGGCCCGGCGGGTGCTGGCGCCCGGCGGGCGGCTCGTGGTGCACGGGGGCGCGGTGGCGTCCCGTCCCCGCGACTTCTGGACGGTGGACTCGACGCTCCGCGCGGCGGGGCTGCGCACCGCCGCGTACCGGGTGAGCGGCCGGCGGGCCGGTTTCGCCGCCGGACCCGACCGGGGCGGCACGGCCACCGCCCACGCCCACCGCGACTGGGGGTTCGTCCTGGCCGCCCGCCACCTCCCCGAGCCGCGCCTCGACCCCGCCGGGCCGCGTCCGCGCACGCTCACCGACGCCTCCCTCGCGGCGGACGTCCGGGCGGCGGAGCGCACCCGGGTCACCGGTCTGCCGCCGTCCACCCTGGTGCACCCCCGGTACACCGGCTGAGCTCTCCTACCGTGTTCCGCGCCGACGCGCCGCGACTTCCCGCCGACGGAGGTGCAGCCCGGTGTCGCGTGGGTAGGCTCGGCAGTCATGGAGCACGAGGTGTTCGTTCCGGTCGCGGCGGAGCGGCTCAGGGAGGTGCTGGACGACCCCGCGCGGGTCGCCCGGGCGGTGCCCGGGCTCCAGCACGACGCCGGGGCGGCTCCCGTCGCCGGCCGGCTGAAGGTCCGGGTGGGCGGCCACTCCGTCACCTATCGGGGCGCCGTGCGGGTGGCCGCGCGGGACGACGGCTCCTACGCCGTGGAGGGCGACGCGGCGGAGTCCCGCGGCAGCGGCTCGGTGAAGCTCGCGCTGCGGCTGCGCCTGCGGGACGCGGAGGGCGGCGCCACCCTCACGGTCGAGGGCACGGTGACGGCCGACGGCCGGATCACGGAGTTTCCGGCGGACGCGGTGGCCTCGGCGGTGTCCCGCCTGCTGAACCGCTTCGCGGAGAACCTGGGCGCCGAGGCGGCGGAGCGGGCCTCTGGTCCGGAGTCGCCCGAGCTGCTGTCCACGGGGGACTTCGAGCCCCGGGCCACGACCGACTTCGACACCACGCCGGACGCGGACGACGCGCCGCCGCCGGTCCCGGACGACGCGCCGCCGCCGGTCCCGGACGACGCGCCGCCGCCGGTCCCGGACGTGGACGAGGGCCCACCGCCGGCTCCGGACGTGGACGTCCCGTCCGGTTTCGACGCGGAGGTCCCGGCGTCCTCCTTCGAGGAGGAGGACGACTCCGTCGCCGAGGCGGCGCACGCCCGGCGGACGATGATCGGCCGCAGTGCCGAGGAGGTGGACCACGCGCCGCCGCGCGGCCGCTACGCGCCCGTTCCCGCTCCGCAGACCGTCGCCGTCGGCACGCCCCTGCGGTGGGCCGCGCCGGCGGCGGCTCTGGCGGTGGCCTCGGCGGTCGTCGCGATCAGGGCGCTCCGTAAGCGCCGCTGAGCTGTTGCCGCTGGGCGGGGGGTGGGTGCGCAGCCCGGCGCTTACGGGGTGCCGTCGTGCCCGCCCGTGCCGCCCTGGGGGCACCTCCCGGGCCTTCAAGGCACTGGGGAAGGCACGACTGCCCGCGATTGCGGTGGGGCGGCGTGTTCTTGATCGTCCCAGTAGGGTCGTCGCGTGAGTGACGGAGACATCACGCTGACCGCGGGTGACGCGGAGGCGACCGTGCTGCCGGGGAACGGCGGACGGGTCGGAGGGCTGCGGGTCGGGGGCGTCGAGCTGCTGCGGCAGGGGGAGCGGTTCGGGTGCTTCCCGATGGTGCCCTGGTGCGGACGGATCCGCGACGGACGGTTCCGGGACGGCGCGACCGTGCAGCAGATGCCGCTCAACGCCCCGCCGAACGCCATCCACGGCACCGCCCGCGACGCCGCCTGGCGCACCGCCCGCAAGAGCGCCGACGAGGCCGTGCTCACGTACGACCTCGTCGCGCCCTGGCCCTACTCCGGGCGGGTCACCCAGCAGATCGCGCTGACCGGGGACTCCCTGACGCTGACGATGAGCGTGGAGACGTACGAGTCGTCCTTCCCCGCGCAGATCGGCTGGCACCCGTGGTTCAACCGGAACCTCGGCGGGGAGGACGTGGCGATCGGCTTCGCGCCCGCCTGGCAGGAGGAGCGCGGGGAGGACCACCTGCCGACCGGGCGGCGCGTCGAGCCGGAGCCCGGGCCGTGGGACGACTGCTTCGGGATGCCCGGCGGCGTCGACGTCACCCTCACCTGGCCGGGACGGCTGGAGCTGAAGGTGGCCAGCCGCGAGGAGTGGGTCGTGGTCTACGACGAGCAGCGCGAGGCCGTGTGCGTCGAGCCGCAGACCGGGCCGCCGAACGGGCTGAACACCCACCCGCGCCTGGTCACCCCGCTGGAGCCGCTGGAGGCCTCGACGACCTGGACCTGGACCCGCCTCTAAGCTGGCTGCCATGACGGAGACACGCGGCGCGCTGCTGCAGCAGATCAAGGACAAGGCCGTGGTGCACGGCAAGGTGACCCTCTCCTCCGGTCTGGAGGCCGACTACTACGTCGACCTGCGCCGCATCACCCTCGACGGCGAGGCCGCCCCGCTGGTCGGGCAGGTGCTGCTGGACCTGACCGCGGAGCTGGAGTTCGACGCGGTGGGCGGGCTGACCATGGGCGCCGACCCGGTGGCGGCGAGCATGCTGCACGCCGCCGCCGCGCGGGGCCGGAAGCTGGACGCCTTCGTCGTGCGCAAGGCCGCCAAGGCGCACGGGCTCCAGCGCCGCGTCGAGGGCCCGGAGATCAAGGGCCGCCGCGTGCTCGTCGTCGAGGACACCTCCACCACCGGCGGCTCCCCGCTCGCCGCCGTCGAGGCCGTGCGCGAGGCCGGCGCCCAGGTCGTGGCCGTCGCGACCATCGTCGACCGGGCGACCGGCGCCGCCGAGAAGATCCGGGAGGGCGCCGGGGTGCCGTACCTGTTCGCCTACTCCAAGGACGAGCTCGGCCTCGACTGAGGCCACCGGGCGCCCCGGGCGCCCCGGCCTCCCGGCTCCCCCGCATCCCTCGCATCTCCCGCATAACGACTTGACCTGCGCCGTCGACCGGACGGGCAAGTCTGGGAAGATGGCCCCGACAATGACGTCGCATCCAAGGTTCCAGGTCAGGGCCGACCGTACGCAGTACGCCACACCGCACGCATAAGGAGCGGACAGATGCCCATCGCAACTCCCGAGGTCTACAACGAGATGCTCGACCGGGCGAAGGCGGAGAAGTTCGCCTACCCGGCCATCAACGTCACCTCGTCCCAGACCCTGCACGCGGCACTGCGCGGCTTCGCCGAGGCGGAGAGCGACGGCATCGTCCAGATCTCCACGGGCGGCGCCGAGTTCCTGGGCGGCCAGCACAAGAAGGAGATGGTGACCGGCGCGGTCGCGCTCGCCGAGTTCGCGCACATCGTCGCCGAGAAGTACGACGTCAACATCGCCCTGCACACGGACCACTGCCCGAAGGACAAGCTCGACGGGTACGTCCGTCCGCTGCTCGCGGTGTCCGAGGAGCGCGTCAAGGCCGGCCGCAACCCGCTGTTCCAGTCCCACATGTGGGACGGCTCCGCGGAGACCCTCGCCGACAACCTCTCCATCGCCCAGGAGCTCCTCGAGCGCGCCCGCGCCGCGAAGATCATCCTGGAGGTCGAGATCACCCCGACCGGCGGTGAGGAGGACGGCGTCACGCACGAGATCAACGACTCCCTCTACACCACGGTCGACGACGCGATCCGCACCGCGGAGGCCCTCGGCCTCGGCGACAAGGGCCGCTACCTGCTGGCCGCGTCCTTCGGCAACGTGCACGGCGTGTACAAGCCGGGCAACGTCGTCCTCCGTCCCGAGCTGCTGAAGGAGCTCAACGAGGGCGTCGCCGCCAAGTACGGCAAGCCGGCCGGCTCCCAGCCGTTCGACTTCGTCTTCCACGGCGGCTCCGGCTCCACCCCGGAGGAGATCCTCACCGCGCTGGAGAACGGCGTCGTGAAGATGAACATCGACACCGACACCCAGTACGCGTTCACGCGTCCGGTCGCCGACCACATGCTCCGCAACTACGACGGCGTCCTGAAGGTCGACGGCGAGGTCGGCGACAAGAAGACCTACGACCCGCGCACCTGGGGCAAGCTGGCCGAGGCGTCCATGTCGGCCCGCGTCGTGGAGGCCTGCCGGAACCTGCGCTCCACCGGCACCCGCCTGAAGTAGCACGACGCGTCGAGCCCGGCACCGGCCGCGGTGCCGGGCTCTTCCGTATGCTCGCCGCATGCCCGACGTCCGGCTGTCCTCCCCGCAGGGCAAGTGGATCCTGCTCACCACGGTCCTCGGTTCCAGCATGGTCCTGCTCGACTCCACCGTGGTCAACGTCGCCCTCCCGCGCATCGGCCGCGACTTCGACGCCGACCTCGCCGCACTGCAGTGGACCGTCAACGCCTACATGGTCACGCTGGCCGGGCTGATCCTGCTCGGCGGGGCGCTGGGCGACCGGTTCGGGCGGCGCAAGGTGTTCGTCGTGGGCGTGCTGTGGTTCGCCGGGGCCTCCCTGCTGTGCGGCCTCGCCCCGACCCCCGGCGTCCTCGTCGCCGCCCGCGCCCTCCAGGGCGTCGGCGGGGCGCTGCTCACCCCCGGCTCGCTCGCCCTCATCCAGGCGTCCTTCCACCCCGACGACCGGGGCCGCGCGGTCGGCCTGTGGTCCGGCTTCGGCGGCATCGGCGCGGCCGTCGGCCCGTTCGTCGGCGGCTGGCTGGTGGACGGCCCCGGCTGGCGCTGGGTGTTCCTGCTCAACGTGCCCCTCGCCCTCCTCTGCGCCCCCGTCGCCGTCCGCCACGTCCCGGAGTCGGCGGGCGGCGGGGCCGGGGACCGGTTCGACGTCCTCGGCGCCGCGCTCGGCGCGCTCGCCCTCGCGCTGGTGACGTACGCGCTGATCGAGGCCGACGCGGGGTCCCCGCTCGTCGTGGTCTGCGCCGTCGCGGGACCGGCCGTCGCGGTCGCCTTCGTCCTCGTCGAGAAGCGCCGCCCGCACCCGATGATGCCGCTCGACATCTTCGCCTCCCGCCAGTTCTCGGCGGTCAACGTGGTCACGCTGTGCGTGTACGCGGCGTTCGGCGGGTTCTTCTTCCTCGCCGCGCTCCAGCTCCAGGTCGTCGTCGGGTACTCCGCGCTCGCCGCCGGTACGGCCCTGCTGCCCACGACCGCCCTGATGCTGCTGCTCTCCGCCCGGTCGGGTGAGCTGGGCGACCGGATCGGCCCGCGCGTCCCGCTCACCGTCGGACCGCTGCTGTGCGCCGCCGGGATGCTGCTGATGCTGCGCGTCGGCCCGGACGCCTCGTACGCCACCGAGGTGCTGCCCGCGCTGCTGGTGCTCGGCTTCGGCATGGTCACCCTGGTGGCTCCGCTCACCGCGACCGTCCTCGCCTCCGTGGACACCGCGCGGGCGGGCCTGGCCAGCGGCGTCAACAACGCCGCCGCCCGCGCGGCCGGCCTGGTGGCGGTGGCGGCGCTGCCGCTGCTCGCCGGGATGGGCCCGGAGGCGTACCGGCTCCCCGGCGCCTTCGACGACGCGTTCCGGCGGGCGATGGTCCTGTGCGCGGGCGTCCTGGTGCTGGGCTCCGCCCTCGCCTTCGCGACCGTCCGCCGCCCGGCGCCGGACTGCCGGCACCCCGAGTGCCACACCCACGGCAGCGTGGCGGTGCCCCCGCTGGAGCCGGAGACGGAACCGGAACCGGGGGAGGAGCGCGGGAGCGGGGCCCGCTGATGTACGAGACTGGACCCATGTCGATTCACGAGAACCTCCTGGGGGGCCCGCCCCCGACCCACCTTCCCGACGACCCGGGCCCGCGCGAGCTGCTCGCGTCGGGCGGCACGCCCGCCGACGCCGCCGCGAAGTACCCCACCTCCTCGCTGGCCTGGGCCCGGCTGGCCGACGAGGCCTTCGAGCGGGGCAGCGTCGTGGAGTCGTACGCGTACGCCCGTACGGGCTACCACCGCGGACTGGACGCGCTGCGCCGCAACGGCTGGAAGGGCCACGGCCCGGTGCCGTGGGAGCACGAGCCGAACCGCGGCTTCCTGCGCGCCCTGCACGCCCTCGCCCGCGCCGCGCAGGCGATCGGCGAGCAGGAGGAGTACGAGCGCTGCGCGCAGTTCCTGAAGGACTCCTCGCCGACGGCGGCCCAGGTCCTCGGCTGACCCGTGACGTCCTCGGGGCCCGCCCGCCGGCGGGCGGGCCTTGCGGTCGTGGGGGACGATTGCGCAGGATGCACCGTGGGGACCGGGGCCCCCGTGCCGGTAACGGCAGGGGCGGACCGCTACCCGGAGTACACGTACAGGAGACAGCGATGTCCCACGAGGCTCACGAGCCCGAGACCCCGCATCTCGACTTCCGGGGGACCACCCCCTACGAGGACTACGTCAAGGCCGACGTCCTCACCCACCTGCAGCACCTCCTCTCCGACGACCCCGGGGAGATGGTCTTCCTGGTCACCACCCAGGTCATGGAGCTGTGGTTCACCGTCGTCGTCCACGAGTGGGAGACCGCGGCGAAGGCGCTGCGCGAGGACGACGTCCCGACCGCGGTCGACGCGCTGAAGCGGTCCGTGCGGGAGCTGGAGGCGCTGAACGCCTCCTGGAAGCCGCTGGGCGGGCTCACCCCGGCGCAGTTCAACTCCTACCGCGGCGCCCTCGGCGAGGGCTCCGGCTTCCAGTCGGCGATGTACCGGCGCCTGGAGTTCCTGCTCGGCGACAAGTCCGCGTCCATGCTGGTCCCGCACCGGGGCGCGCCGCGCGTGCACGCCGAGCTGGAGAAGGCGCTGCACGAGCCGAGCCTGTACGACGAGGTGCTGCGGCTGCTGGCCCGGCGCGGGCACGCGGTCCCCGAGGACGTGCTGCGGCGCGACGTGACCCGGCGGTACGAGCCGTCGGCCGAGGTGGAGGCGGTCTGGACGGCCGTCTACTCGGGTGACGAGCGGGACGAGGTGGCCCGGCTCGGCGAGGCGCTGACCGATGTCGCCGAGCTGGTGTGGCGCTGGCGCAACGACCACCTGGTCGCCACCCGCCGCGCGATGGGCGCCAAGACCGGCACGGGCGGCTCCGCCGGGGTGGCCTGGCTGGAGAAGCGGGCGCAGAAGAGCGTGTTCCCCGAGCTGTGGACGGCGCGGTCGCATGTCTGAACTCACGAGGAAGGCGGAGAAGCTGGACGCCGCCGACGAACTGGCCGCCAAGCGGGCCGAGTTCGTCCTGGACGACGTCGTCTACCTCGACGGCAACTCGCTGGGCGCGCTGCCCGCCGCCGTCCCCGGCCGGGTCGAGGACGTGGTGCGCCGGCAGTGGGGCGAGCTGCGCATCCGGTCCTGGACCGAGGGCGGCTGGTGGACGGCGCCGGAACGGATCGGCGACCGGATCGCGCCGCTGGTCGGCGCGGCGGCCGGGCAGGTCGTGGTCGGCGACTCGACGAGCGTCAACGTCTTCAAGGCGCTGGTGGGCGCGGTACGGCTGGCACGGCAGGCGGACGGCGGGGGCCTTGGGCGGGACGAGATCGTGGTCGACGCGACCACCTTCCCCACGGACGGCTACCTCGCCGGGTCGGCGGCCCGGATGACCGGCTGCACGCTGCGTCCGGTGCCCCCGTCCGAGGTCACGGACGCGCTCGGGGACCGTACCGCCGCCGTGCTGCTCAACCACGTCGACTACCGCACCGGCCGGCTGCACGACCTGCCGTCGCTGACGGCCGCCGTGCACGCGGCGGGGGCGTACGTCGTGTGGGACCTGTGCCACAGCGCGGGCGCGCTGCCGGTGGGCCTGGACGAGCACGGCGTGGACCTGGCGGTCGGCTGCACCTACAAGTACCTCAACGGCGGCCCCGGTGCGCCGGCGTTCCTGTACGTGCGCGCGGATCTGCAGGACCGCTTCGACTCGCCGCTGCCCGGCTGGAACTCCCACGCGGAGCCCTTCGGCATGCGGGCGGAGTACGAACCGGCGGCGGGCGCGGTGCGCGGGCGGGTCGGCACCCCGGACATCCTCTCCATGCTCGCCCTGGAGGCGGCCCTCGAGGTCTGGGACGGGGTGACGATCGACGCGGTGCGGGCCAAGTCCCTCGCGCTGACGGACTTCTTCCTGGAGTGCGTCGAGGAGTACGTGCCCGAGGGCCGGGTGGAGTGCGTGACGCCGCGTGCGCACGGGGAGCGGGGCAGCCAGGTCGCGTTGCGCTGTCCGGACGCCGGTGACGTGATGGAGCGGCTCATCGAGCGGGGGGTGGTCGGCGACTTCCGCCGGCCGGACGTGCTGCGCTTCGGCTTCACCCCGCTGTACGTCGGCTTCGCGGACGTGGAGCGGGCGGCGCGGGTGCTGGCGGAGGAGCTGGCGTAGGCGGGGCCGGGGGCGGCGACGTCGTACGGGGCCGCCCCCGGGCCCGCTGACCGAGCGTGACATCCCCATGTCGGGGCACGTGGGCGTGCTGGTACCGTCCCGGCCGAACGGCCGCGTTCCCACCGGTCCGTCACCCGCGTTCTGTAGCTGAGAGGTTGGAGCAATGACGGACGACGCCGCAGCCGCCCGGTCCGCCGCCGAGGAGGAGTCGGCCCTCTCCCGTCCGCCCGTGGAGCCCGACGCCACGGCGGCCTACGGCGACGACCCGGACCAGCTGATCGACTTCTACGCGCCGCGCGGGGAGGGCGGGCCCGCGCCGGTGGTGGTCGTGCTGCACGGCGGCGCCTGGCGCACGGCGTACGACCGGCGGCACGTCAGCCCGTTCGCGGCCTTCCTGGCCGGGCGGGGCTTCGCCGTGGCCAGCGTCGAGTACCGGCGCGGGGCGGGGGAGCCGGGCGGTGGCGTTCCGGTCGCGGGGCGGTGGCCCGACACCTTCGACGACGTCGCCGCCGCGGTGGACGCGCTGCCGGGGCTGGTGCGGGAGTGCGTGCCGCGGGCCGACCCGCGGCGGATCGTGCTCACCGGGCACTCGGCGGGCGGGCACCTGGCGCTGTGGGCCGCCGCGCGGCACGTCCTGCCGGCGGGCTCTCCCTGGCGCACGGACGGGCCCGCGCCGCTGCGCGGGGTGGTCGCCCTCGCGCCGGTCGCGGACCTCGAGGTCGCCGACAAGCTGGCGGTGTGCGGGGGTGCGGTGCGGCAACTGCTGGGCGGTGACGACCACTTCGCCGAGCGTCGGCCGTATGCCGACCCCGGGCTGCTGCTGCCCACCGGGATCGCCACCACCCTGGTGCAGGGGCGTACCGACGTCGTGGTTCCGCAGGCGGTCGCCGAGTCGTACGCGGAGGCGGCGGCGAAGGCGGGGGAGGTGGTGGGGGTGACGCTGCTGGAGGACGTCGGGCACTTCCCGCTGGTCGATCCGGGGGCGGACGCGTGTGCGGTGGTGGCGGAGGAGATCGCTCAACTCGCCTGGTGAGCAACCCCCTTGCGAGTGTTGTTCGGTCATACCCGTAGTACCTGAGAGCTACCCCGCAGGTGAGTCCCCCGGTGGGACGCGGATTACTCGTCGCACTCCGTAACTTCCCTTCTCGGTAAGCCCGATGGCCGGGCGGATGGGGAGGTACGACCAGCATGGTGCGCGAGCGCGAGGGGGAGCCGGCGAGGGCGGGGGCCGGGGGCGGGTTCGCGCGGCCCGACGCCTGCGGGGCGCCGTCGCGCCCGCCCTCCCCCGCTCTCGGCTTCGCACGGGCGGGGGGACCCCCCTCGCCCTGGGGGTGCCTCCCAGGCCTTCAAGGCACTGGGGGAGGCACGACCGCCCGCGGGAGCGGTCGCGGGGCGCGGTGGTGGCGTGGCGTGCTCGCGTCGCTCGTGGCCTGTGCGGTGGTCGTGCCGCTCGCCGGGGCGGCCCGGGCGCGGGTGCCCGCGCCCGGGCCCGCCGTGCTCGCGGCGCCTTCCGCGGCGACCCTCGACGCGGTCTACGCCGCCCACCGGGCCAACGCCCTGGAGGCGGCCCGGATGGCCGACGCGTACGGGGACCGGGGGCGGGCCGCCGCCGACCGGGCTCTCGCCGGGCGGCGGTTGCTGTACTTCGACGGGCGCGGGCCCGGGCTGGTCACCGAGGTGCTCGGGGACCTCGCGCACGCCGACCGCGTCGCCGTCCTCGTCCCCGGTTCCGACACCGGCATCGACACCTACGGCCGGTTCCGCGCCACCGCCCTCGCGCTGCACGAGCGGCTCGGCGGGCGTGCCGCGGTCGTGGCCTGGCTCGGCTACGCGACCCCCGGCACCGTCAGCACCACCGTCGCCACCACCGACCGGGCGGAGGACGCCGCCCCCGGACTGCGGAAGGCGGTGAGCGACGTGCGGGCCGTCGCCGGACCGCGCGCCCGCATCTCCCTCCTCTGCCACTCCTACGGCTCCGTCGTCTGCGCCGAGGCCGCCGACGGACTCGACGTCGACGACATCGCCCTCCTCGGCAGCCCCGGCACCGGCGCCGACACCGCCGCCGCCCTGCGCACCCGGGCCCGGATCTGGGCCGCCCGGGGCGCCGACGACTGGATCGGGAACGTCCCCCACCTCAGCGCCGACCTCCTCGGCACCACCGTCGGCTTCGGCGCCGACCCCGTCTCCCCGGCCTTCGGCGCCCGGGTCTTCGCGGCCGGCGACGGCGGCCACAGCGACTACTTCGCCCCCGGCTCCGCCTCCCTGGCCAACCTCACCCGGATCGTCCTCGGCGAGACCTCGGCGGTGACCTCGTGAACCGCCTCGCGGCCGCGGTGCGCGACGCCGCCGGCCGCGTCGACGCGGCCACCCCGGACCACCGCGACCGTGCCGTGGACGCCCTGCGCGCCGGCGCCGTCCTCGGGGTCGTCCTCGGCCACTGGCTGGTCACCGCCCTCGTCACGGACGGCAGCACCCTGCGCGCCGCCAGCCCGCTCCAGCACCTGCCGTGGCTGGCGCCCGTGTCCTGGGCGTTCCAGACCCTCGCCGTGTTCTTCCTGGTCGGCGGCCATGTGGCGACGCGCGGGTACGCCTCGTCCCGCGCCCGCGGCATCCCGTACCGCCGCTGGCTGCACGGCCGGCTGGCCCGGCTGTTCAAGCCGGTCGCCGCCGTCCTCCTCCTGTGGACGGCCGTCACCGCCGTCCTGCTGGTCTCCGGCGCCGAGTACGCGACCGTCCGCACGCTGGTGAAGCTGGCCCTGTCGCCGCTGTGGTTCCTGCTGGTCTTCGCCGCCCTCACCGCCGCGACCCCGCTCGTCGCCCGGCTCCACCCGCTGTGGCCGCTCGCCGTCGTCCTCCACGTCGACCTGCTCCGCTTCGGCCTCGGCGCCCCCGACGCGCTCGGCTGGCTGAACCTGGCGGCCGGCTGGCTGGTGCCGTACGCCCTCGGCGCGGCCTGGACGCGCGGAGATCTGGAACGCCGCAGGTCCGGCTGGATCCTCCTGCTCTCCGGTACGGCCGCCACGGCCGCGCTCGTCGCCTGGGCCGGCTACCCGGCGTCGATGGTCGGCGTCCCGGGCGCCGGGGTGTCCAACCTCAACCCGCCGACGCTGGCCGCCGTCACCTTCGGCCTCGCCCAGTGCGGGCTGGCGCTGCTGCTGCGGGACCGGCTGCGCACGGCGATGCGGCGTCCCGTCGCGTGGGCGGCGGTGGCGCTGGTCAACCTCTCCGTGATGACGGTCTTCCTCTGGCACCAGACGGCCCTGATGGCGACCACCGCCACCGGCCTCCTCGCCGGCCGCCTCCCCGGCCTGCACACCGCCCCCGACGGCCTCGGCTGGGTCGCCGCCCGGCTGGTGTGGCTGCCGGTGTTCGTCCTCGCCCTCGCGGTCTGCCGGTCCGCGTTCCGGTCGTGGGAGCGGGGCGGGGGCGGGCGGCGGCACGGACGGTCCCGGGTGGTCCGCACCCACCGGCCGACGACGGAGGACGTACGGCATGTCTAGGCTGAACCGCGTGACGGACAAGGGGGCGGGACTCGTCCGGCGGTGGCTGGGCGTGCTGCGGGACGACCTGCTGACGGCCCGCGCGGACCCGTTGCCGCCGTCGGTGTGGCTGCGCTGGGTGCCGCACGGGTTCGTGTGCCTGGCCGCGGTCGGCATCCTCCTCGGCGACCTGAACCAGCTCCAGGGGGACGGGAAACTCGGCCCCGGTCACTCCCTGCTGGTCGCGGTCGGACAGTGCGGAGCGATCGTCCTCGCGCTGCGGCGTCCGGTGCCGGCGCTGTGGCTGTCGCTCACCGCCACGCTGGCGGGCGCCGTCCTGCTGCGCCGCATGCTGATGGCCGGCCAGATCGACGGATTTCCGTGGCCCTGGCCCACCTGGGGGATCGTGGCCCACCTGCTGGTCCTGCTGCTGCTCGCCCTGCGCGTGCCGACCCGCGTCTCCGTCGAGGCGCTGGCCGTGACGGCCCTGCTCACCTACGTGCTCCAGGGTCTCTGGGGGGCGTGGAACTACTCGTCCACCGGCCAGACCGCCGTGGTCCTGTTCGCCGTCGCCGTCGTCCTCGGCACCGCCCTGCGCGGCCGCCGCGAGGCCCGTGCCGAACTCGGCCGGCAGACCACCCTCACCGCCGAGGAACGCGCCCGCCGCACCCTCCTGGAGGAACGCGGCCGGATCGCGCGGGAGCTGCACGACGTGGTCGCCCACCACATGTCGGTCATCTCCATCCAGGCGCAGGTCGCCCCGCACCTGGTGCGGGACCCGTCCGACGAGCTGAAGGAGAACCTCGCCGGCATCCGGCAGAACGCGGTCGAGGCGCTCACCGAACTGCGCCGCGTCCTGGACGTACTGCGCTCCGAGCACCCCGCCCCCGGCGAGCGCGCGGACGTCCCGGACACCTCCCGGCACGCCCCGCAGCCCACCCTCGACCGGCTCGACTCGCTGGTGGAGAACACCCGCGCCGCCGGACTCACCGTGACCACCGAGATCACCGGCGAGCGGCGCCCGCTGCCGCCCGGGGTGGAGCTGTCGGCGTACCGGATCGTGCAGGAGGCGCTGAGCAACGTCCTGCGCCACGCGCCCGGCGCGACCGCGCACGTCGCCCTGGCCTACGATCCGCGGGGACTGCGGGTGGAGGTCGTCGACACCGGCCCGACCCGGGAGGCGCCGCCGTCCGCCGGGGCCGGGCACGGGCTGCTCGGCATGCGGGAACGCGCGGTCATGCTGGGCGGCCGGCTGACGGCCGGCCCCTGGTCCGGCCGGGGCTACAAGGTCGACGCCTACCTCCCGGCCCCCTCCCCGCACGCTTCCGCACCCTCTCCCCAGGACGGCACCGCATGATCCGCGTACTGATCGCCGACGACCAGCAGATGGTCCGGCAGGGCTTCACCGTGCTGCTCAACACGCAGCCCGACATCGAGGTCGTCGGCCAGGCGGTGAACGGAGCGGACGCGGTCGCGCGGGTCGCCGAACTCGCCCCGGACGTCGTTCTGATGGACATCCGCATGCCCGAACTCGACGGCATCGGGGCCACCGCCCGCATCACCGCCGCCACCCCGGACGTCAGGGTCCTCGTCCTGACCACCTTCGACCTCGACGAGTACGTGTACGAGGCGCTGCGCGCGGGCGCCTCCGGCTTCCTGCTGAAGGACGCCTCCGCCGACCAGCTCGCCGAGGCGGTACGGGTGGTGGCGGCCGGGGACGCCCTGCTCGCGCCCGGGATCACCCGCCGGCTGATCGCCGAGTTCTCCCGGCTGGACGCCCGCCCTCGCACCCCGCTCAGACAGCGCGTGGGGGAGCTGACCGAACGCGAGACGGAGGTGCTCGCGCTGATCGCGCAGGGCCTGTCCAACGCGGAGATAGCGGTCCGGCTGGTGGTGGCCGAGCAGACCGTGAAGACGCACGTCGGCCGCATCCTGGTGAAACTGGGGCTGCGGGACCGCACCCAGGCGGCGGTGTTCGCGTACGAGTCCGGGCTGGTCCGCCCCTCGGGATACTGAGGAACGTCCCCTCGTGACCCGCGTAGTACCTGAGACGGACGCCCGGGAACCCCTCTCAGCGGGGACGACCGCGACCACCCGGTCGGCCTACCGTGTGAGCGTGACCGAGACGACGCACCAGCAGCCCCCGGCCGCCCCGCGCGGGGCCGGAGCCGGGACCCGCAGCCCGGAGTACCAGGCGGTCCGGAACACCTTGCGCGGGCTGCGCCAGGACCTGTTCCGCGAACCCTTCGCCTACCGCCCGCTGCCGCCCCGGCGCCCGGACGGCCCGTTCGTCCGCCGGCTGCCCGCCCGGCCGCGGTCGGCCGCGCAGCACCTCCCGCACGCGGTGGTGGGGGCGTTGGCGCTGATCGCCCTGCTGGCCGGCGCGCTGTCGAGCGGCCTGCCCGGCGGGGATGTGGTGGCCCTGCTGATCGGTCTGCTGTGCGCGCTCCCGGTGCTCACCACGCTGGTCCGGCCGGTCGGCGCGTTCTGGCTGTCCCTGGCGGTGACCCCGGTGGTCGCGCTGGTCAAGAGCGGTGACGACGACTGGCCGTGGATGCCCGGCGCGTTCGTCTGCCACCTGGCGGTGCTGGTCGTCGTGGCGCTGCGCACCCGGCCCCGCACCGCCGCCTGGATGTGGGTCCTGACCGCCGCGTACGCCTTCCTCTCGGACGTCTTCTTCGGCGGGTCGTACTACTACACCAACAGCGGGCCCATGATGGTGACGTCCGCGTTCGCCCTGCTCGTGGTCTGTCTCTGGCACGTCCGCCGTAACGCCCAGCAGGAGGTGACCGCCCAGCAGACGGTCACCGCGCACGAGCGTTCCCGGCGCACGGCGCTGGAGGAGCGCACCACCATCGCCCGCGAGCTGCACGACGTGGTCGCCCACCACATGTCGGTGGTCGCCATCCAGGCCGAGGCCGCGCCCTACCGGGTGGAGAACCCGCCGCCGGAGCTGGAGCGCGCCTTCGCCACCATCCGCGAGAACGCGGTGGCCGCCCTCACCGAACTGCGCCGCATCCTGGGCGTGGTCCGCGCCGAGGACTACGAGGCCCCGGACGCCCCGCAGCCCACCCTCGCCGACCTGGACGCCCTGCTCGTCAACGTGCGGGGCGCCGGCCTCGAGGTGGAGAAGGTGGTGACCGGCGCGGTGCGGGAGCTGCCGCAGGGGGTGGAGCTGTCGGCGTACCGGATCGTGCAGGAGGCGCTGAGCAACAGCCTGCGGCACGCGCCCGGCGCGGGCGCCCGCGTCGAGATCGGGTACGTCCTCGGCGGACTCGGCGTGCGCGTGGTCAACGGTCCGGCGCCCCACCCGAGCCTGGTCAAACCCTCGCCCGGCGCCGGCCACGGCCTCACCGGCATGCGCGAGCGGGTCGCCATGCTGGGCGGCGAGATGACGGCGGGACCGACGGACGACGGGGGCTACGAGGTCGCCGTGTTCCTGCCGGTCGCCACGGTGAACGAAGGTGACGCATGACCATCCGTGTCCTGATCGCGGACGACCAGATGATGGTGCGCGAGGGTTTCTCGGTGCTGCTGGGCGCGATGCCCGACATCGAGGTCGTCGGCGAGGCCGTCAACGGCCGGGAGGCGGTCGAGCGGGTCCGCGAACTCGCCCCCGACGTCGTCCTCATGGACATCCGCATGCCCGAGCTGAACGGCATCGAGGCGACGCGGGAGATCGTCGCCGCCGACGGCGCGGCGAAGGTGCTGGTGCTCACCACCTTCGACCTCGACGAGTACGTCTACCAGGCGCTGCGCGCGGGCGCCTCCGGCTTCCTCCTCAAGGACGCCTCCGCCCGCCGGCTCGCCGAAGGGGTGCGGATCGTCGCGTCGGGGGAGGCGCTGCTCGCCCCCTCGGTGACCAGACGTCTGATCACCGAGTTCTCCAAGCTGTCCGGGGGCCCGCGGCTGATGCCGTCCGCGCAGGCGGCGTACGGCGATCTGACCGAGCGGGAGACGGAGGTGCTGGTGCTGATCGCACAGGGCCTGTCGAACGTGGAGATCGCCGGGCGGCTGGTGGTCGCCGAGTCCACGATCAAGACGCACGTCAGCCGCATCCTGGTGAAACTGGGCCTGCGGGACCGCACCCAGGCGGCGGTGTTCGCGTACGAGGCGCGGCTGGTCACCCCCGGCTGACCCTGGTCAGGGCGCGGGGCGCCGGGCTACCGTCCGCCCATGACAGCCCATCCCCGCCCCGCGTTCGACCCGTGGGACCCCGCGTTCGTCGCCGACCCGTACCCCGCCTACGCCGAGCTGCGGGAACAGGGCCGGGTGCGGTACTTCGAGCCGACGGACCAGTGGCTGGTCGCGCACCACGCGGACGTCTCGGCGCTGCTGCGCGACCGGCGCCTGGGACGGACGTACCGGCACCGCTTCACCCACGAGGAGTTCGGCCGCACCGCCCCGCCGCCGGAGCACGAGCCGTTCCACACCCTCAACGACCACGGCATGCTCGACCTCGAACCGCCGGACCACACCCGCATCCGCCGCCTGGTGTCGAAGGCGTTCACCCCGCGCACGGTGGAGCGCCTCGGGCCGTACGTCCGGCGGCTCGCGCGGGACCTGGTGTCCGGGCTGGTCGAGGCGGGCGGCGGCGACCTGCTCACGGACGTCGCCGAGCCGCTGCCGGTCGCGGTGATCGCCGAGATGCTGGGCGTCCCGGAGGCGGACCGGGCGCCGCTGCGCCCCTGGTCGGCGGAGATCTGCGGGATGTACGAGCTGAACCCGTCGCAGGAGACGGCGGCGAGGGCGGTCCGGGCGTCGGTCGAGTTCTCGGACTACCTGCGCGGCCTGATCGCCGAGCGCCGGAAGAACCCCGGCGACGACCTGATCTCGGGCCTGATCGCCGCCCACGACGAGGACGACGACCGGCTCACCGAGCAGGAGATGATCTCCACCTGCGTCCTGCTGCTGAACGCCGGCCACGAGGCCACCGTGAACTCCACGGTCAACGGCTGGTGGGCCCTGTTCCGCCACCCCGACCAGCTCGCCGCCCTGCGCGCGGACCACTCCCTCGTCCCCTTCGCCGTCGAGGAGCTGATGCGCTACGACACCCCGCTCCAGCTCTTCGAACGCTGGGTCCTCGACGAGATCGAGATCGACGGGCAGGTGATCCCGAGGGGCGCGGAGATCGCGATGCTCTTCGGCTCCGCCAACCACGACCCGGCGGTCTTCGCCGACCCGGAACGCCTGGACCTCACCCGCCGCGACAACCCGCACATCTCCTTCAGCGCCGGCATCCACTACTGCATCGGCGCCCCGCTGGCCCGCATCGAACTGGCGGCCTCGATGACGGCCCTGCTGGAGAAGGCGCCGACGCTGCGGCTCGCGGCGGAGCCGAGGCGCAAGCCGAACTTCGTGATCAGAGGGCTGGAGGGGCTGGCCGTGGAGGTGGGGTGATCACCCGTTCGGCTGATCATGTCGCCGATCCGCCCGGGCGCTCGTCCGCGGTCCGGCAGGCTGGTGAGCGCCTGCGAAGGAGGGCACCATGACGGTTATGGCAGAACGCGCGTCATCCCGGTTGTCGGTGGACATGTTCGAGCGGATCGCCGAGTTCGCCGAGCGTGAGGACGAGACCGTCAGTTTCGAGTTCATCAACGGACGGATCGGGCTCAGGAAAGTGACCAACGGCAATCACGGTGCGATCATCATGTGGCTGGTCCGTCAGTGCATGCGGGCCAGGCCCGAACTCGATCTCAGCCCGGTGCAGGGGCTGAAGGTGGAGTCCTACCGCAAGGGCCGGGCCCGGCCGGACGCGGTGCTCGCCCCTGTCGCCCACTTCGCGGGGCAGGGGGACTGGGCGGACACCGAGGGTGTGCTGATGACGGTGGAGGTCACCTCCTTCGACTCGGACACGCACGATCGCGACCGTGTGGAGAAGCCCCAGGCCTACGCCGAAGCCGGGATCCCCGTCTACCTGCTGATCGACCGCGACCTTCGCTCGGTCCTCGTGCACAGCGACCCGGACCCAGAGGTCGGTTACCGGAACGTCCAGAAGCGCCAGTTGGGCAAGAGGGTCGTGCTTCCGGAGCCCGTCGGCATCGAATTCGACACCGAGGAGCTCAAGCCGTACATGGACTGACGGCCCCGGTCACGTCGTCATGTCCCGCCGCCGCAGCCCGGCCAGCCCCGCCGCCACCAGAGCCGCCGCGAGAGCCGTGAGGACCAGCACCGGGGGCCACTCCATCCCCCCGCCCGGCAGCTTCGGCAGATGACCGAAGGGGGACAGGTCCAGTACCGCCCGCGGTACGTCCAGCGCCGGACCGACCCAGCCGATCAGCAGCGCCGCACCGGCCACGCCCCACGCCGCCGTCGCCGCCCGGGGCAGCAGCCCGTACAGCAGGACCGCGACCCCGCCGACCACCCACACCGCCGGGACCTGCACCAGGCACGCGCCCAGGACCGCTCCCGCCCGCTCACCGTGGCCGAGGGCGAGGCCCGCCCCCGCGAGCAGCATCAGCACCACGGCCCCGCCGAACGCCACCGCCAGGTGCCCGGCCGCCCACCGCAGCCGTCCGACGGCCCCCGCGAGGACCGGTTCGGCCCGCCCCGAGGTCTCCTCGCCGTGCAGCCGCAGCACCGACGCCACGATGAACAGCGCGGCCACCAGCCCCAGCATCCCGGCCATCGCCGCGAGGAACGCGTCCGTCAGTCCCGACTGCCCGCCCATCCGCCGGAAGATCTCCCGGGCGCCCTCGTTGTCGCCGACCAGCTCGGCCGCCCCCTTCGCCATCCCGCCGTACACCAGCCCGGCGAGCAGGAACCCGGTGCTCCAGCCGAGCACCCCGCCCCGCTGCAACCGCCAGGCCAGCGCCCCCGCACTCCCCAGCCGCCCGGCGGCCGGCCCCGGACGGCTCGGCAGGAAGCTCATGCCGAGGTCCCGGCGTCCGGCGAGCGCGTACGCCACCGCTCCCTGGACCAGCACCGCCCCCGCGAACAGGCCCAGCACCCACCACCGTTCACCGGCGAAGGCCCGCAGGTTCGTCAGCCAGCCGAGCGGTGACGCCCAGGTCAGCGGCGACGAACCGTCGTCCGTCACCGAGTCGCCGGCCGCCCGCAGCACGAACGCCGCCCCGAGCACCGCCGCCGTCAGCCCCCGCGCGAGCCGGGCGCTCTCCGTCAGCTGGGCCATGATCGCCGCCGTGGTCGCGAAGACCATGCCCACGCCCCCGATGCCGAGCCCGAACGCGAGCGCGCCCGCCGCGCCCCGCCCGGCCAGTCCCGCCGTCACCAGCAGTGCCAGCACCCCGTTCGCGACGGCCGCCGCGAGCAGTGCCGCCGTCAGCGAGGCCCGGCGCCCGACCATCCCGGACGCGACCAGCTCCTGGCGCCCGCTCTCCTCCTCGTCCCTGGTGTGCCGTACGACGACCAGCAGTCCGGCCACGGCGGCCAGCGCCCCCGCGTACACCCCGGCCCGCCAGGCGGTCAGCGCGCCGAGGGAGTCGCCGAGGACGGGGCCGACCATGGCGCGCAGGGAGGAGTTGCCGGCCATCTGGGCGACGAGGTCGGCGCGTTCGGCGGGAGTGCCGTACAGGCCCTCCAGCGTGTTCGGCATGGAGAGCACCATGAGGGCGTTCACCGCGACCCACACCGGGATCATCACCCGGTCCCGGCGCAGCGCGAAGCGCAGCAGGATCCCGGTGCCGGCGAATTGGCGCGAACGCGTGGGCCGTACGGCGAGGGCCGCGGCGCTCATCGGGCGGTCACCTCGTCCTGGTAGTGCCGCAGGAAGAGTTCCTCCAGCGTCGGCGGGGTGGACGTCAGCGACCGCACGCCCGACTCGCTCAGCGAGCGCAGCACCGCGTCGAGCTTGTCGGTGTCCACCTGGAGCCGCACCCTGCGCCCCCGCACGTCGAGGTCGTGCACGCCGGGCAGTCCGGCGAGCCCGTCGGGCGGCCCGGCGAGTTCGGCGCTCACGCTCGTCCGGGTCAGATGCCGCAGCTCGGCGAGCGAACCGCTCTCCACGGTCCGCCCCCTGCGGATGATGCTGACCCTGTCGCACAGCTCCTCCACCTCGCTGAGGATGTGGGAGGACAGCAGCACGGTCCGCCCGCGCTCCCGCTCCTCGGCGACACAGCGCCGGAAGACCTCCTCCATCAGCGGGTCCAGGCCGGACGTCGGCTCGTCCAGGATCAGCAGGTCGACGTCGGAGGCGAACGCGGCGACCAGGGCGACCTTCTGCCGGTTGCCCTTGGAGTACGTGCGGCCCTTCTTCGTCGGGTCCAGCTCGAACCGCTCGACCAGCTCGGCGCGGCGGCGCGGGTCCAGGCCCCCGCGCAGCCTCCCGTACAGGTCGATGACCTCACCGCCGGAGAGGTTGCGCCACAGCGTCACGTCACCGGGGACGTAGGCGATGCGGCGGTGGATCTCCACGGCGTCCGTCCACGGGTCCCGGCCGAGCACCCGCGCCGCACCGGAGTCGGCGCGCAGCAGGCCGAGCAGGACGCGGATGGTGGTGGACTTCCCGGAGCCGTTGGGGCCGAGGAAGCCGTGGACCTCGCCCGACCCGACGCTCAGGTCGAGACCGTCCAGCGCGTGGGTCCGGCCGAACGACTTGTGCAGACCGGACACGGTGATGGCCTTCGTCATGCTTCGGAACGTACGCTCTGTTCACAAATTTGTGAAGTTAAGGAAGCGTATAAACCTGCGACTAGACTGATCCATGGCGTCTGAGCAGGGGAGATGATCGGATCATGGCGGAGCCGAGTGGGACGGGCCGGGACCCGGAGGTGGTCTCGCGGTTCGTGGAGCACTTCGCGGCGCAGCTCGTGGAAGCCGGGCTCCCGCGCATGCCCGCCCGTGTCTTCGTAGCCCTGCTGGCCTC
Organism: Streptomyces caelestis; assembly: GCF_001279005.1. Lineage (GTDB taxonomy): Bacteria > Actinomycetota > Actinomycetes > Streptomycetales > Streptomycetaceae > Streptomyces > Streptomyces heliomycini. The sequence continues at coordinate 154,759 of NZ_LGCN01000085.1, read as the reverse complement.
CGACGCCGGCGTCCTGACCTCCGCCGAGCTGGGCGAACAGCTCAGGATCTCCCCGGCCGCGGTGTCCGGCGCGGTGCGCTACCTGTCCCAGGTGCGCATGGTGTCGCGCGAGCGTGAGCCCGGCTCGCGCCGGGAGCGGTACCGGGTCCACGGCGACCAGTGGTACGAGGCCCTCACCAACCGCGAGACCGTCCTCAAGCGCTGGGAGGACGCCCTCCGGGACGGTGTCGTCAGTCTGGGCGCGGACACCCCGGCGGGCCGCCGGCTGGCGGAGACGCTGGCCTTCTTCGAGTTCGTGGAGAAGGAGGTCGAGGCGATGATGGAGCGCTGGCGGGCGCATCGGGAGGAGCGGTTCGGGCGGGGGTGAGACGTGGTCGCGCTACCGCGCCGGCACCGTCAGCCCCCAGGCCCCCTCCCGCACCACCCACGTCCGCGTCCGCACCGGTCCCGACACCGTCGCGTCCGCCCGGTAGCGGAAGTGCGCGCCCGAGACGGTCACCGTGCGGGCCTGCGCGAGCAGCGGAGCCGCCTCCGCCGCCGGGCGCACCTCCACCCGGGCCGTTCCGGAGGCGTCGGGGGCGACCGAGACGGACTCCACCGGCTGGTGCAGGTCGACGAGCGTCGCCCCGTCGACCTCCACCCGCAATTGCGCCGGTCCCGCCTCGGGGTCGGAGACGGCCCTGGACGGCCGGGCGGGCGCCAGCGTGTGTATGAGGGACCGGCAGGTCCGCAGCCAGGGACGTCCCGCCCCCTCGGCCCCCTCCCGCGCCCGGGTGACGCCCCCGGCCGGCGGGATCCGCAGCGCGCCGAGCACCACCCCGTCGCTGTCGTCCACCAGCAGGTCCATCCGCCGCTCGGTCCCGTCCAGCACGGCCCGCGCCGCCGCCACCGCCCCCATGGGCACCCCCAGCGACCGGGCGAGGGACAGCGCGCCCCCCACCGGCACCAGGGACAGCGCGCAGTCGGCCAGCTCCCGCCGCCGGTGCAGCAGCGTCACCGCCCGCACCAGGGCCCGGTCGTCGCCGACCACCACCGGCCGCCGCGACCCGCGCCGCGCCAGCGCCCGGGCGAACTCCTCCGGCCCGTCCGGCAGGCACACCTTGGCGCCCGCCGCACCCGCGCTGAGCACGTCCTTCGCGATCCGGACGGATTCGCCGTCCGCCCGCCGGGCGACCGGATCGACGACCACCAGGAGCTGATCGGACGTCGCGGAAAAGGTCCTGGAAGTCGCCACCTCGGCCATGCCTCGCTTCCTCGGGTAGCATCTTTGTGCAAGAGCCCCTTGCGCTATTGCGCCAGGGGCTTCGTCTATTCCGGGGCATCCGGTCCGACGGTTGGCGGCCAACGGTGGTCGCGGTGCACGCGACGGTGATCCTCCGCGCGCGCCCCTGACCTTGGACATGCCCCGCCCGGAAGGGGTGTACGCGCGTGCCCGCACTTGTGCTGCTCGGTGCTCAGTGGGGTGACGAAGGCAAGGGAAAGGCGACGGACCTGCTCGGTGGTTCCGTCGACTATGTGGTGCGCTACCAGGGCGGCAACAACGCCGGCCACACGGTAGTCGTGGGTGATCAGAAGTACGCCCTCCACCTGCTCCCTTCCGGAATCCTGTCTCCCGGCTGCACGCCGGTCATCGGCAACGGAGTCGTCGTCGACCCGTCGGTCCTGCTCTCCGAGCTGAGCGGTCTGAACGAGCGAGGCGTCGACACGTCCAAGCTCCTGATCAGCGGAAACGCGCACATCATCACGTCGTACAACGTGACGGTGGACAAGGTGAGCGAGCGCTTCCTCGGCAAGCGCAAGATCGGCACCACGGGCCGGGGCATCGGCCCGACCTACGCCGACAAGATCAACCGCGTCGGCATCCGGGTCCAGGACCTGTACGACGAGTCGATCCTCACCCAGAAGGTCGAAGCGGCCCTCGACGTGAAGAACCAGATGCTCACCAAGTTCTACAACCGGCGCGCGATCGCCGTGGAGCAGGTGGTCGAGGAGCTGCTGGGCTACGCGGACAAGCTCGCCCCGTACGTCGCCGACACGGTGCTGGTGCTGAACCAGGCGCTGGAGCAGGACAAGGTGGTCCTCTTCGAGGGCGGCCAGGGCACCCTGCTCGACATCGACCACGGCACGTACCCCTTCGTCACCTCGTCGAACCCGACCGCGGGCGGCGCCTGCACGGGCGCGGGCGTGGGCCCGACGAAGATCAGCCGGGTCATCGGCATCCTGAAGGCGTACACGACCCGCGTCGGCGCCGGCCCGTTCCCCACCGAGCTGTTCGACGAGGACGGCGAGGCGCTGCGCCGCATCGGCGGCGAGCGCGGTGTCACCACCGGCCGTGACCGCCGCTGCGGCTGGTTCGACGCGGTGATCGCCCGCTACGCCACCCGCGTCAACGGCCTCACCGACTTCTTCCTCACCAAGCTCGACGTCCTCACCGGCTGGGAGCAGATCCCGGTCTGCGTGGCGTACGAGATCGACGGCAAGCGCGTCGAGGAGCTGCCGTACTCGCAGTCCGACTTCCACCACGCGAAGCCGGTCTACGAGATGCTGCCGGGCTGGAGCGAGGACATCAGCAAGGCGAAGTCCTTCTCCGACCTGCCGAAGAACGCCCAGGCCTACGTCAAGGCCCTGGAGGAGATGTCCGGCGCCCCGATCTCCGCCATCGGCGTGGGCCCGGGCCGCGACGAGACGATCGAGATCAACTCGTTCCTCTGAGGCACCCGTACGCGACCGGAGGCTGTCTCCCGCCCGGGCGGGAGACAGCCTCCGGTCGCACCGGGAGACGCGCCGCGAACGGGCATGGCCCGAAGTCCTCAGCGCGTGTGCGTGCCGGCCGGAAGAAGGCGGGTGCGATGCGCGTGCTGCCCGAGGCGGGCAAGGAGACGGAGGAGGCGAACGAAGTCGTCCGCAGCGGGAGGCCGTCCGAGCCGATGAAGGAGCCCCTGGAGCGGCTCCGGCCGGCGGACGGCTCCACCGGTCCTCGGTGTGCAGGACAGCTCGGACCCGCCGACGAGCCGTTCCTCACCCGCCCGAACGCCGAGGCCGGGACGGTCCCGGTGATGACGCGGAGGGCCTGCGGAAGGGGCTCTCCGTGATGCGGTGGCCGTCAGCTGAAGACGATCATCGATCCCTGCGCCAGGCTCCGGGTCGCCGCCGCGTGCAGGCCCAGCCAGACGTGGCGTTCGCGGGCGAAGGGGCTGGGGTCGTACGGGGCGGGAACGGCCGGCTCCTCCAACTCGGTCGGGGCGCGCGGGGGTTCGGGCGCCGGTGGAGGGTTCATCGGGTCGATGCCGAGGGACGGGGCCATCAGCTCCAGCTCCCGCAGCAGCGCGTGGGAGGAGCCCAGAGGGCCGCCGCCCGCGAGGAGTTCGTCGTTGGCGAGGGGGTGCGGGAAGTCGACGGGGACGTACGCGCCCGCGTGGTCGTAGTGCCAGACCAGGTGGGACTGCTGGGCCGTCGTCTCGAACATCTCCAGCAACTGCTCGTAGTCGCCGCCCAGTTCGTCCACCGGCGTGACCGGCAGCCCGCACACCTGGAGCAGGTACACCCGTCGCAGGAAGTGCAGCGCGTCGTAGTCGAAACCCGCGACCGGGGCGACCTCGCCGGTCAGCCCCGGCATGTACTGGTAGACCGGCACCGGTGGCAGGCCCGCTTCGGCCAGCACCGCGTTGTACTGCGCGAGTTCCTCGGCGAACGGATTGTCGGGCGTGTGGCACAACACGTCGACGAGCGGTACCAGCCACAGGTCACAGGCCAAAGAAGGCTCCTCACACAGCACGGTCGTCGGGTGGTCCTCGTGGTCAGGAAAGCGTATCGGCGCCCGGCGCGGGCGGCTCCCCCTGTGCGGACCCCGGTGCGGGTCCCTTACCCGCACCACCGTCCGTCAGCCCCTCGACGAGGGAGAGCGCGTGCGCGTCGTACGACTCGACGATCGCGCGGGCCGCATCGGTGTCCCGGGACACCAAGGCATCGACCAGATCGGTGTGTGCGGCCCATAGGCGCCCGCGCAGGTCGGGCAGCCGTCGCAGACGCTGCACCACACACACCCATGTCTGCACGCGCAGCCGGTGCAGGAAGTCGGTGAGGTACGGGTTGCCGAACACGGACCCGAGTTCGCGCCAGAAGCGCAGGTCGTAGCCGATCAGCACGGTGACCTCCCCGGCGAGGGCCGCGCGCTGCGCCTCCTCGCCGCGTCTGCGCACCCCGGCGAGGGCGGCGGTGACCGGGGGCGCGTCCGGCTGGAGATGGGCCATGGGCCCGTCGGTCAGCGCGTGGAACATCCCGTCGGTCACCAGGGCGCGGGCCTCGATCATGCCCCGGAAGTCGTCGACGGAGTACGCGTGCACCCGGAAACCCCGGTGCTGGTCGGCGTCGAGCAGCCCCTGTGCCGACAGGTCGACCAGCGCCTCCCGGACGGGGGTCGCGGACACCCCGTACTGATCGGCGATCTCCTTGACGGTGAACTCCTGCCCCGGCTGGAGCCGCCCGGCCAGCACCTCGTCACGGAGCGCGTCCGCGATCTGCTGCCGCAGGGTGCTGCGGGTCACGGCGCCGCCGCTGAAGCCGGGCATGGTCGGGGCGTCTCCCTCGTCGCGTTCGAGTGACGTGCACGCGGATGTGCGCGAGCACGTCACCTTACGCGTTCGGACGGGCCCCGGGTGTTCGAAAGGGCGCGAGGGGAGACCCCCTCGCGCCCGCTCGCGTCGGCCTTCCGGCGCGGTTACTCCACGTAGCCGTCCGCCACCGACAGGGCCGCGTCCAGCGCCGCCAGGCCCTCCTTCAGCTCCGCCTCGCTCGCGTTGCAGGGCGGCACCACATGCGTCCGGTTCATGTTCACGAAGGGCCAGACGCCGGCCTCCTTCGCGGCGGCGGCGAAGGCCGCCATCGGGGCGTTCGCCTCGCCGGCCGCGTTGTACGGCACCAGCGGCTCCCGGGTCTCCCGGCTGCGCACCAGTTCCAGCGCCCAGAACATGCCGGTCCCGCGGACCTCGCCCACGCTCGGGTGCCGCTCGGCCAGCTCCCGCAGCCCGGGACCGACGACGGACGCGCCGAGCGCCGCCGCGTTCTCGACGACGCCCTCCTCCGCCATCACGCCGATCGTCGCGACGGCGGCGGCGCAGGCCAGCGGGTGCCCGGAGTACGTCAGCCCACCCGGGTAGGGCCGCTTGCCGAACGTGTCGGCGATCGCCCCGGAGATCGCGACGCCGCCCAGCGGCACGTACCCGGAGTTCACGCCCTTCGCGAAGGTCATCAGGTCCGGGACGACGTCGTACAGGTCCGCCGCGAACCACGTCCCGGTCCGCCCGAACCCGGCCATGACCTCGTCCAGGACGAAGACGATCCCGTACTTGTCGCAGATCTCGCGCACGCCCGCGAGGTAACCGGCGGGCGGCGGCATGATGCCCGCCGTCCCGGGGACGGTCTCGAGGACGATCGCGGCGACGGTCGACGGTCCCTCGAAGGCGATCGTCGTCTCCAGGTGCTCCAGCGCCCGCGCGCACTCCTGCTCCTCGGTCTCGGCGTAGAAGCGGGAGCGGTACAGGAACGGCGCCCAGAAGTGCACCACCCCGGCCGTGCCGCTGTCGGAGGCCCAGCGGCGCGGGTCGCCGGTGACGTTGACCGCCTGCTGGGTGCCGCCGTGGTACGAGCGGTACGCGGAGAGCACCTTGGGGCGGCCGGTGTGCAGCCGCGCCATGCGCAGGGCGTGCTCCACGGCGTCGGCGCCGCCGTTGGTGAAGAAGATCCTGTCCAGGTCCCCCGGGGTCCGCTCGGCGATCAGCCGCGCCGCCTCCGACCGCGCCTCGACGGCGAACGCGGGCGCGAACGTCGTCATCCGCGCCGCCTGCTCCTGGATCGCGGCGACGACCTTCGGGTGCTGGTAACCGATGTTGGTGTAGACGAGGCCGCTGGTGAAGTCGAGGTAGCGCCGGCCGTCGTAGTCCCAGAAGTACGATCCCCGCGCCCCGGCGACGGCGAGCGGGTCGATGAGCTCCTGCGCGGACCAGGAGTGGAACACGTGCGCACGGTCGGCGGCCTTGACGGCGGCCCCGACCTCGGGATTCGGCTGAGGGGTCATGCCGCCGAGGGTAGGCCCGGGCCGGGGGGCCGCGACATCGGCGGCCTGTCTGCGGCGGGGGACTTTCCGCGACAGGGTGTCGAAGGCGACCGCCGACGGGAAGCCGTCGTACCGCGTCGGCCCCGGCCACGCGGCCTTCGCGCAGCGGCCGGCGGAGGCGTACGGAGCGGCGTACGGTGAGGCGGAACCCGCCCGGGCGGTCCGGGCGCCGGAACCCCTGTCCACGGTGCTGGGCGCCCTCGGGCCGCCTGTTACGGAACCGTAGAGGTCGCCCGGCGCACCGGTCACCGGCCCCGCACTATCCTCGGGATGTTGCTCATCGGGGGGAGGCGGCGCGGCGATGGACAAGCTCGGGCCCGGGGATCCACAGGGAATCGGGGCGTACCGGCTGCTGGCCCGGCTCGGGGCCGGCGGCATGGGGCAGGTCTACCTCGCCCGCTCCGACCGGGGGCGCACCGTCGCCGTGAAGCTGGTCCGCGAGGAACTGGCGCGGCAGGAGGAGTTCCGGGCGCGCTTCCGTCAGGAGGTGCACGCCGCGCGGCAGGTCGGCGGCGACTGGACGGCGCCGGTCCTCGACGCGGACACGGAGGCGCCCGTGCCGTGGGTCGCCACCGGGTACGTCGCCGGGCCCAGTCTCCAGCAGGTGGTGGGGCACGACCACGGGGCGCTGCCCGAGCGTTCGGTGCGCATCCTCGGCGCCGGTCTCGCGCACGCGCTGAAGGACATCCACGCCGCCGGCATCGTGCACCGCGACCTCAAGCCGTCCAACGTGCTCGTCACCATCGACGGTCCGCGCGTCATCGACTTCGGGATCGCGCGGGCGCTGGAGACGGTGACCGACGGCGGGCTCACCCGCACCGGGGCGCTCGTCGGCTCGCCCGGTTTCATGGCGCCCGAGCAGGTGCGCGGCGACCGCATCACACCGGCCTGCGACGTGTTCTGCCTCGGCTCGGTGCTCGCCTACGCCGCGACCGGCGCGCTCCCGTTCGGCACCGCCGACAGCGGTGTGCACGCGCTGATGTTCCGCATCGCCCAGGAGGAGCCCGACCTGGAGCGGGTGCCCGAGGGGCTCGCCGACCTCGTACGCGACTGCCTGCGCAAGGACCCGGCGGCGCGGCCCACGCTGGACCAGGTCCTGCACCGCACCGGCGCGGACGACACCGTCGTCGGCGGCCGCTCCCGCGACCCCTGGCTGCCGGGCGCCCTGGTGGCCCAGCTCGGCCGCCACGCGGTCCGCCTCCTGGACGCGGAGGACCCGGAAACCCCGGCGCCCCCCGCCCCGGCGGGCACGCCTCCCACGGCCTGGCCACCGGTACCGCCCGGTCCCGCCGCCGCTCCGGCGGCGGCAGCGTGGTCCTTCGGGCCGCCCGGCTCCGGCACGCCCGCGCAGGGCGGCCCCGCCGACGCGGCCGATCCCGCCGGCCGGCCCGGCACGCCTACGGCACCGGCGGCCGGGCAGCCGGTGCCGCCGGGATCGGCGCACCCCGGCGCGCCCGTCGCCGGGCAGGGAGGTGCGGCCGGTGTCGCGGGGCAGTCCGGTGGTCCCGCCGTGCCGGCGGCCGGGCAGCCGGGGGCGCCCGTCGGCGGGCACCACGTGCCGCCGGGGACGGCGCATCCCGGTGCGTCCGCCGGGCCGTCCGTGCCGCCCGGGGCGGGGCGCCACGCCGGCACCCCCGAGCACGCCCGGGTCGCCGACGACTCCGCCGGGCCGCCCGCGGCCGGCCCGGCCTCCCCGCCCCCGCCCGGGCCGCCGGGGGTGAACCACCCGCCCACCCTCGTGGCGGGACAGAGCACCCCCGCCCAGCCCCCGTCGCCGGGCCCTTACGGGCACCCCCAGCAGCCCGCCTACGGCCACCCCTACAACTACAACGGGCACCCCGCCGGCCGGACCCCGCCCTACGGGCCACCTCCGTTCGGGACGGCGCCCGCACCGCGCCGGGACAACCGGTCCACCGCGCTGCTCGTGGTGATCGCACTGGTCGTCGCGCTCGCCGCCGGCGGCACCGTGTACGCGCTGATGAACGGCGGGGAGCTCGACCACCGCACCGGCGGCGACCCCACCGCACCCCCGTCGCCCGGCGGCGCGCCCCCGAGCACCGCCCCCACCACCCCGGCCGACGAAACGCGGCGGCCCGGCGCCTCCGCCCCCGCGGACGGGGCCGTCCCCGCCGACTACCTGGGCAGCTGGTCCGCCACCATCGACAACGCGAGCGGCGAACACACCCGCAGGCTGACCCTCCGGCAGGGCGGGATCGGTGACACGGTCATGTCCCTCGTCGCCGACGGGCCCACCGGAGACGGCGCCTACCACTGCGTCTTCGAGGCCCGGCTCACCGCCGGCTCCGGCGACCGCCTGGAGCTCGGCCCGTCCTCCGTGACGGTCGGGCAGCCGCGCAGCGCCTGCACCCCGGGCTCCGCCAGCGAGGTCACCCTGCTCCCCGGCGGCTCCCTCCAGCGCCTGAACACCGGCAACGGCGAACAGCTCACCTACACGCGGGACTGACACCCTTACCGAACACGGCCGTTGAACGTTCGGCGAACTCCCGCGGACGGACCCCGCCGGCCGCCTCGTACGGCCGTACGGTGACTGCCCGGTCGGACGGGCGGGCAGCGACGGGGGCGGCACGATGGAGTGGCTGAGCGCGGAGAACCTGGTGGCCGTGGCGACGGCGATCCTCGGTGTGGTCGCCTCCGCCGTCATGGTCTGGTACGAGCGGCGGGTGCCGCGCCGCAAACGACTCGGGTACCGCGTGCAGTTGGACGTCCCGATCGGCGACGGCCAGCGGGCGAGCCGCACCAGCCGGCGGGAGGGCTGGTTCGACACGGCGGCGGCGGGGATGACGCACGCCAGCATGGTGCTGCTGCGCATCGAGAACGACGGCTCGCAGGCCATCGGCCGCGACGACTACCAGAGCCCGGGAGACCACGGCCTGACCGTGGAGTTCAGGGAGCGCACCATCCTCGGCGTCTCGGTCACCCAGCCCTCGGAGACCAGCCACCTCCTCGAGCACTTCACCCGGGAACGCGGCTTCGGCTACCAGGACGGCACCCTGCGCCTCCCGCGCGTCCCGCTGAACCGGGGCGCCTACTACAAGCTGCTGGTGCTGCTCTCCGGCGGCCGCGTGGGCGACGGGATCCAGCTGAGCGGCGACCTCAGCGAGGGCGACGTGCACCGCAACCGGAGCGCCACCCCGGACGACAAGGCCCCGCTGTTCAGCCGGGCGGCCCGGCTGATCACCATCACGCTCACGCTGTGCGTGGTGGCCCTGGCGGTGATCGTCGTGGCCCAGGACGACAGCCCGCCCCCCATCGGCTGCCGGAGCGGCACCCTGACCCTCACCGGATCGACGGCGTTCGCGCCGGTGCTGCGGGAGGTCGCGGAGAAGTACGAGCGGGACTGCGCGGACGACGGCCCGCGCGTCAGGGTGGACCCGCACGGGTCGACGGCCGGGATACGGGACCTGGCGGCGGCCGGGGCGGAGGCGGAGCACGGCTCGCCGCCGTTGGTGGTCCTGTCGGACGGGCCCAAGCCGGGCGGACTGCCCGAACTGCGCGAGAACCGGGTGGCGGTCTCGGTGTTCACGCTGGTGGTGAACGAGGACGTGCGGCTGCGGAACCTGTCGACGACGGACGTACGACGGCTGTACCGGGGCGAGATCGCGAACTGGAGCGAGCTCGGCGGCCCGGACCTGGCGGTCCACCTCGTCAGCCGGGACGCCAACTCGGGCACGCGACAGGTCTTCCAGCGCCGCGTGCTGGGCCGGGGCGAGATCGCCCACTCCTCCGTCGACTGCGTGCACAAGGACGACCCGACCGCCCCCGTCATCCGCTGCGAACTCGACTCCACCGAGCAGGTGCTGGAGACCGTCGCCGACGTCCCCGGCGCGATCGGCTACAGCGAACACGCCGGCGCCTCCCGGGCGAAGGGCCTGCGCAGGCTGGACCTCGACGGCGAGGCCCCGTCCGTCGACGCCATCGAGCACGGGACGAGCCCCTACCCGTACCGGGAGATCGAGTACGCCTACACCTACGGACAGCCGCCGGCGGACTCACTGGTGTCGAGTTTCCTGACGTACCTCACGCGCGGCAACGGACAGGACGTGATCCGCACCCACGGCCACCTGCCGTGCTGGACCCCGGCGGGGATGGGACTGTGCGCACGGAACACGCCGTGACGAGAGCGTTCAGCGCGGCTCGGGCGGACGCTGCCGCGGCATGTTGGGGCGGGCCGGCCCCTGCGGGGACGGGAGGCGGCCGTGCGGGAGGGAGCCCTCCGGACGCCCCGCACCCGCCACCGCCGTCCGGACGCCCAGCGGCGCGCCGCCCGTGCGGAACTCCACCATCCAGTCGGCCGTCTCGACCCGCACCAGCTCCGTGACGTCCTCCGAGAACCGCCGCAGCACCGACAGGCACCGCTCCGCCGCCTCGCTCGCCGTGCCGTCCGCCGGGCCGAGCACCTCACGCACGCACTCCGACGCCCAGTCGAACTGGAAGGCCCGCAGCCGCCGCTGCACGGCCTGCGCGGTCGCCACGTCCCGCATCCAGCCGGACGTCACCCCGAAGAACCGGTCCCCGGCCACACAGGCCGCCCCGAGCAGCAGCGCCAGATACCCCCAGGGCGCGGCCCCGTCGGCCACCCCGGTCAGATCGAGCAGCGGCAGCGCGGCCCCGGTCAGCGCGCCCCCGGCCGTCCCGGCCCGCAGCGCCCACGCGCACCGCCGCTTCCACAGCCGTTCCGCGAGGTACCAGGCGGCCGTGTCCAGCGCGCCGCGCTCCATCCACCGGTACAGCTCGTCCAGCCGGGCCGCCGGCTCGCCCCAGTCCCCGAGCGGGAACTCCCGCCCCTCCAGGTCGCCCGGCCACAGCCCGGCCGCCTCTTCGCCCCGCCCGTCCTGAGGCCGACCCTCGGGCTGCATCTCCGGCTGACCCACCCGGTATCTCCCTACTGCCCCTGCCGACTCCGCTTACGTTCCGTCCACGAAGTGTGACGCCAGGTGCTCAAGCGCCTGGCCCTTCTTACCGCCCAATGGGTGGCGACGCCGGGGGTTCGGGCTCTTTTCCGCCCGGAAGAGGGCCGTGATCAGGTATAGGGCCCCACCGGGAGTCACTCGAAAGAGTGCCGGGGCAACGGCCCCCGCGACCACGTAGGCTCGTGCCGAACGGTAAAACCCTTACCGACGGACCGACCAAGGAGCCCAATCGTGATCCCCGGTGGTGGCCAGCCGAACATGCAGCAGTTGCTCCAGCAGGCCCAGAAGATGCAGCAGGACCTGGCCAGGGCCCAGGAGGAGCTGGCGAGGACCGAGGTCGACGGGCAGTCGGGAGGCGGCCTGGTGAAGGCCACCGTCACCGGCTCCGGCGAGCTGCGCGGCCTCGTGATCGACCCGAAGGCGGTGGACCCGGAGGACACCGAGACCCTCGCCGACCTGATCGTCGCGGCGGTCCAGGCGGCCAACGAGAACGCGCAGGCCCTCCAGCAGCAGAAGCTCGGCCCGCTGGCCCAGGGGCTGGGCGGCGGCGGTCTTCCCGGCCTCCCCTTCTGACCTCTTGAACTCCTCGAACCTTTCGAGGACGGCCCGCGGGCCTCTACCGTACGTACTGAAGCAACACCAGGAAGGGACGGCAGTCCGTTGTACGAAGGCGTGGTCCAGGACCTCATCGACGAACTGGGGCGGCTGCCCGGCGTCGGTCCCAAGAGCGCGCAGCGGATCGCCTTCCACATCCTCCAGGCGGAACCGACGGACGTACGGCGTCTGGCGCACGCGCTGATGGAGGTCAAGGCGAAGGTCCGCTTCTGCGCGACCTGTGGGAACGTCGCGCAGGAGGAGCAGTGCAACATCTGCCGCGACACCCGCCGCGACCCGTCCGTCATCTGCGTGGTGGAGGAGCCCAAGGACGTCGTGGCGATCGAGCGGACCCGTGAGTTCCGCGGCCGTTACCACGTCCTCGGCGGCGCGATCAGCCCCATCGACGGGGTGGGCCCGGACGACCTGCGCATCCGGGAACTCCTGGCCCGCCTGGCCGACGGCACGGTCACGGAGCTCATCCTGGCCACGGACCCCAATCTCGAAGGCGAGGCCACGGCGACGTACCTCGCCCGCATGATCAAGCCCATGGGCCTGAAGGTCACCCGCCTGGCCAGCGGCCTCCCGGTGGGCGGCGACCTGGAATACGCGGACGAGGTGACCCTCGGCCGCGCCTTCGAGGGGAGACGACTCCTAGATGTCTGATGCCACGCTGCACGCGACGGACCAGAACCCGGACGACTTCGCGGTCCAGATCGCGGACCAGATCGAGAGCTTCCTGGTCGCCGTCACGGAGGTCGCGAAGGGCGACGAGCCGGACTCGGCCGTCCCCTTCCTCCTCCTGGAGGTCTCCCAGCTCCTCCTGGCCGGCGGCCGCCTGGGCGCACACGAGGACATCGTCCCCGAGGAGCGCTACGAACCCGACCTGGGCCCCGAGGCCGACGTGGACGAACTCCGCGAGAACCTCGCCCGCATGCTCGACCCGATCGACGTCTACTCGGAGGTCTTCGACCCCTACGAGCCCCGCAGGGCCCCGGTCCCGGCCCGCATCTCCGACGACCTCACCGACGTCATCACCGACCTCCGCCACGGCCTGGCCCACTACAAGGCCGGCCGCGTCACGGAGGCCCTGTGGTGGTGGCAGTTCTCCTACTTCTCCAACTGGGGCTCCACGGCGTCCGCGGCGTTGCGCGCCCTCCAGTCCGTGGTCGCCCACGTCCGCCTCAACCAGCCCCTCGCCGAACTCGACGGCCTGGACACCGACCAGGGCATGGGCGACGACACCCTGGAGTTCGAGGCGGGCAAGGTCATGGCCGAGGAGATCGGCACCCCCCTGGGCATGCGCCCGGTCCAGTAACGGCGAGTTCCGCACACCGCGCCGTACGGGTGTTTTCACCCGTTGAGCTGGAGGTATAAGGATTTCCTTATGTCGGCCCGGGCTCCATGCTCGGATGCGAGGCGTGAACGGGGAGAGCAACCTCCATCCCTCGGTGGAGTCGTGGCTGCTCAAGCTGTCGGAGGAGGATCCGGTGTCCGCGGACCTCATGGAAACGGCGATCGGCATGCTCGCGGTCGGCGGACCCGCGGCCGGGCAGTTCAGGAAGTACCGAGGTGCGGATCCTGTTCGTCTTCGACCCCCGGCGGGAGGCGGTTCTCCTCGTGGCCGGTGACGGAGGCGGTCGTTCATACGGGACGGTGAATCGCACTCGTCGCGGTCACACGGTGATGTCGCACGGTCTACGCTCGGTGGCCACCGTGGAGACTCGTGCCGTGGTGTACCAGTCGGAGGTGGGCGTCGTGCCGGTCCCGAACAGCAATTCCCAGCCACCCGCGGCCTGGTGCTACAGCGGGAACCAGCTGAAGCGCTGGCGCACCATGGCCAACGTCAGCCGTGAGGCGCTGGCCGCCGCGGCCAACTACGCCCCGGAGACCATCGCGTCCATGGAGCGCGGCGTGCGGATGCCGTCGCCCAGGGTGCTCGACGTGGCGGACGAACTGTGCGGCGCGCAGGGGATGCTGAGTGCGGCGAAGGAGTACGTGCGCAGGGAGCGGTACTCCACGCGGGCGGTGGACTTCATCGAGCGGGAGCGGGAGGCCACGAGCCTCTGGACGTACGAAGTCACGCTGATCCCCGGTCTGTTGCAGACCCAGGCGTACGCGCGGGCGCTCATCGACAACCGCATTCCGCCGCTGGACGAGGAGACGGTGGAGGAACGGGTGGCGGCCCGGATGGAACGGCAGGCCATCCTCACGGAGCGCAAGCCGCCGGTCGGGCTGAGCTTCGTCCTCTACGAGGCCGTCCTGCGCGGCTCGTTGGTGGACGCGGAGCAGCTCGAGCGGTTGCTGGAGGTTTCCCGGCTGCGCAATGTCGTGGTGCAGGTGCTGCCCTTCGAGCGGGCGTTCGCGAATGCGCTGGAGGGTCCCATGGTGCTGGTGGAGGGGCACGACCACGAGCGGTTCGCCTTCACGGAGGGCGCGTTCGTCAGCGAGCTTTCGGCCGAACCAGGGGTTGTCAGCCGTGTGACCGAGCGGCTTAGCATGATCCGCACGCGGGCCCTCGACCCCGACGAGTCGGTCCGCCTCATCGAGCGGATGGTGAATCAGCCGTGAGCGACCAGTTGAAGTGGTTCAAGTCGAGTCACAGCGACAGCGAGGGCGGCAACTGCGTCGAGGTCGCACTGGCGTGGTTCAAGTCGAGTCACAGCGACAGCGAGGGCGGCGCCTGCGTCGAGGTCGCCCACTGCGGTGCCGTCCACGTCCGTGACTCCAAGAACCTCGCGGGCCCCGAACTCCGTATCGCCGCGCCTGCCTGGTCGGCGTTCGTTTCCGCAGTTCAGCCCGGAGCTTGAGCTTCGGGCTCCGAGCTCTTCCCCTGGGTTCACTGGTTTGGTTGAAATACCCAACCAACCAAGTCTGAACGTGAGTTGAGTCGGCGTACCTCGTAAGAGTGACGTTCCGTGATCGGCTTGCGTCGCTGTGTCACGCGGCTCTAGGTTCGCAGCAAACGACCAGCAAATGAGTCGGCCCCGGCGGTGAGCGAACACCAATCCGGGGCCTGACCGACACATCGAATCGAGACCCTTCGATGGTGGCCTACGCCAACCTTAGTCCTGCCCTCCCCTCCCCGTCCCACCCCATGGCCAATACGGGGTACGGAAAGCGTCACGCGGGTGACGAGGACCCGCACGCCGACCCGGACTTCGCACACCTGCTCCCGCGCGACGCCGAGATCGCCGTCTTCATCGACCACCTCGACACCGGCCACGCGATGGGCCACAAGGTGCTCGCGGTCGAACACCCCCGCTACGGCCAGCAGGCGATGCGCACCTCCCTGACCCGGATCACCGAGGCCGGCCACCTGCGCTGGATCAAGGAGCACATCACCGTCGAGGACGGCACCATGCGGTGGGTCACGCGTACGTACTGGTCGCGTACCCGCAGGTCGGCCGAGTGGTGGGCGCGGTTCGCACGGGAGCGCCACGGCAAGGACGTGACCCGGGACCACCAGCCGGGCCTCGCCCGCGTCGAGGAGCAGCCGGCCGCCGTGGAGACCCCAGCCGAGCAGCCTGCCGTACCGGACGAGCCCGAGCCGGAGAGTGCCGCGTACCGCGTCCTCACCGGCCTGTGTGCCGCCGACCCCCGTATGCCGCTCAGCGACGGCGACTGCCGCTCCCTCGAACCGCTCACCGAGGAGTGGCTGTCCCGCGGGGCGACCCCCAAGGACATCACCCGCGCTCTGACCGAAGGACTTCCGCCCGAGGTCGGCAACCCGGGCGGATTCGCCCGCCGACGACTGGAGACGAAAATGCCGCCGCAGAAGAAGGAACCCCGTGCGAAGGTGACCCGCGCGATCATGGCCTGCGCCACCTGCGATCAGGACGAACGCACGGTGAAGATCGACCGGGGCATCTGTGAGGACTGCCGCAGGGAGAACGAGGCCGCCCCGATGTCCGACGAGGACGTCATCAAGGGCTTCGAGGAGATCGCCCACCTGGGCACCACGTCGGCGTACTTCCTGCGGAAGAAGCTGGAGCGGAGCACGGGCGGCCCCGTGCCCGACACGTTCCGCCCCGTGCCCATCGAGGACCGTGTCTTCTACCACTACCGCGACAACCGCGACCGCATCGCGAACGGCCTCCCGCCCAGGCGCTGGAAGTGAGCGTGCGGGAGGTGCCGGTCGGGGCGCCATGGTGTCGAGGAGGCGACGCCATGACCCCCGCGATCGAGCACCGGCCGCAGATGTCCGTCGAGGAGTTCGAGGAGCTGGAGCGCCATGCCCCGGAGACCGTGCGGCGGGAGTTCATCAACGGGAAGGTCCGGGTCAAGGCGGCGACCGACGGCAACCACGACCAGATCGTGGCCTGGTTGCAGAGGCTGTGCATGCAGCACCGTCCGGAGCTGTGGCTTTACGGAGACCGTGGCATGAAGGTCGAGGCCTACCGCAAGGGCAGGGCTCGCCCCGACGGGGTTCTGGCTCCCTTCGGATTCGCGAAGGGGCACGGGGACTGGTCGGGGGCGGAGGGCGTGCTCATGGCCGTGGAGGTCACGTCGCACGACTCCGACACCCACCAGCGCGGCCGAGTCGAGAAGCCCGACGGCTACGCCGCCGCAGGCATCCCCGTCTACCTCCTCATCGACCGGGACGACCGCTCGGTCGTCGTGTTCGACCAGCCGGAGGACGGCCGCTACCGTCACCAGGAGAAACTCCCCTTCGGCGCCTCCGTGGAGCTCCCCGACCCCGTGGACATCACCCTCGACACCGGACCCCTCGAGGACCTCGTCGACTGAACCCGCGTGTGACGCGGGTCGCTTTTCCGAGTGGGCCGGGTCGGGATGGGCAGGAGCCCCCCTGCACGAGTGGCCGGATGTCTCATCATGCGATATCGCAGAGGGGTTTTTCGGACGCTCGATAGACTGAGCCGACCGCAGCGGACACATATGTGTGCGGACTGTGGAAAACGACGGATTGAGCGAGGAGCGCACGTGGGCCTTGTCGTGCAGAAGTACGGAGGCTCCTCCGTAGCCGATGCCGAGGGCATCAAGCGCGTCGCCAAGCGGATCGTGGAAGCCAAGAAGAACGGCCACCAGGTGGTCGCCGTGGTTTCCGCGATGGGCGACACGACGGACGAGCTGATCGATCTCGCCGAGCAGGTTTCCCCGATCCCTGCCGGACGCGAGCTCGACATGCTGCTGACCGCCGGAGAGCGGATCTCCATGGCCCTGCTGGCCATGGCGATCAAGAACCTGGGCCACAACGCCCAGAGCTTCACCGGCAGCCAGGCAGGTGTCATCACCGACTCGGTCCACAACAAAGCCCGCATCATCGATGTCACGCCGGGCCGGATCAAGGCCTCGGTGGACGAGGGCAACATCGCCATCGTCGCCGGCTTCCAGGGCGTCAGCCAGGACACCAAGGACATCACCACGCTCGGCCGCGGCGGCTCCGACACCACCGCCGTCGCCCTCGCCGCCGCGCTCGACGCCGAGGTGTGCGAGATCTACACGGACGTGGACGGTGTGTTCACCGCCGACCCGCGTGTGGTGAGCAAGGCCCGGAAGATCGACTGGATCGCGTTCGAGGACATGCTCGAACTGGCGGCCTCCGGGTCCAAGGTGCTGCTCCACCGCTGTGTGGAGTACGCCCGCCGGTACAACATCCCGATCCACGTCCGCTCGTCCTTCAGCGGACTGCAGGGCACGTGGGTCAGCAGCGAGCCGATGAAGCAAGGGGACAAGCAGGTGGAGCAGGCTCTCATCTCCGGTGTCGCGCACGACACCTCCGAGGCCAAGGTCACGGTCGTCGGTGTGCCGGACAAGCCCGGCGAGGCCGCATCGATCTTCCGCACGATCGCCGATGCCGAGATCAACATCGACATGGTCGTGCAGAACGTGTCCGCCGCGTCCACCGGCCTGACGGACATCTCCTTCACCCTGCCGAAGACCGAGGGCCGCAAGGCCATCGACGCGCTGGAGAAGAACAAGGGCGCCATCGGCTTCGACTCCCTGCGCTACGACGACCAGATCGGCAAGATCTCCCTGGTCGGCGCGGGGATGAAGACCAACCCCGGTGTCACGGCCGACTTCTTCACGGCGCTCAGCAACGCGGGCGTGAACATCGAGCTGATCTCGACCTCCGAGATCCGCATCTCGGTCGTCACCCGCAAGGACGACGTGCCGGAGGCCGTCCGCGCCGTGCACTCCGCATTCGGGCTCGACTCCGACAGCGACGAGGCCGTGGTCTACGGAGGCACCGGCCGCTGATGGCAAGAACCGCGGGACCCGGACGTTCCGGGCGGCCGACGCTCGCGGTCGTGGGAGCGACCGGGGCCGTCGGCGCGGTCATGCTCCAGATCCTGTCCCAGCGGGCGGACGTCTGGGGCGAGATCCGACTGGTCGCCTCCCCGCGCTCGGCCGGCCGCAAGCTGGTCGTGCGCGGCGAGGAGACCGAGGTCGTGGCGCTCACCGAGGAGGCCTTCGACGGGGTCGACGTCGCGATGTTCGACGTACCCGACGAGGTCGCCGAGCGGTGGGCGCCCGTCGCCGCCGCGCGGGGCGCGGTGGTGGTCGACAACTCCGGCGCGTTCCGGATGGACCCGGACGTGCCGCTCGTCGTCCCCGAGGTCAACCCGCACGCCGTGCGGAGGCGTCCGCGCGGGATCGTCGCGAACCCGAACTGCACCACCCTGTCGATGATCGTCGCGCTGGGCGCGCTGCACGCCGAGTTCGGCCTGCGCGAGCTGGTGGTCTCGTCGTACCAGGCGGTCAGCGGGGCCGGACACGCGGGCGTGCGGACCCTGCGCGAACAGCTGTCCCTGGTGGCCGGCACGGAGTTGGGGACCCACCCCGGTGACGTACGGCGGGCCGTGGGGGACAACACCGGGCCGTTCCCGGAGCCGGTCGCGCTGAACGTCGTGCCGTGGGCCGGGTCGCTGCGCGAGGACGGCTGGTCCTCGGAGGAGATGAAGGTGCGGGACGAGACCCGCAAGATCCTCGGCCTGCCCCACCTGCCCGTGGCGGTCACCTGCGTACGCGTCCCGGTGGTCACCACGCACTCCCTCACCGTGCACGCCCGCTTCGAGGGCGAGGTCACCGTCGACAAGGCGCGCGAGATCCTCGCCACGGCGCCCGGCGTGGTCCTGTTCGACAACCCGGCCGCGGGGGAGTTCCCCACCCCCGCCGACGTCGTCGGCACCGATCCGACCTGGGTCGGGCGGGTACGGCGGGCCCTGGACGACCCCACCGCGCTGGAGCTCTTCGTGTGCGGGGACAACCTGCGCAAGGGAGCGGCGCTGAACACCGCGCAGGTCGCCGAACTCGTAGCGGTTGAACGGTGAAAAGGTCTGGATCGCACAGCGTTCGTTTGTAGGATCTGTGGAAGTCTTGTGAGCCGGATTCCCGGCCGGAGCCTCTTGATCGGCACGTTCCGGCAACCGAGGATTGAGCGAGGCTTGTACGAGGATTCACCTCCCCGTTCTCCGCAACCGCGCGGAGGGCGGGGAGCGTCTTTGCGGTCACCCTTACCAGGGGCGTGAGGGCGCTGCTCTCCGGACGTGGGGACGTCCGGAAACCGGGCGTGGGGACGTCCGTTCACATGGGACACAGGGGAAGAGCGGGACGCATGAGGGCATTTGATGTGCTGTCGGTGGTGCTGCCTGACGCGGGCGACCGGCCGACCGCACCGTCCGCCGCAAAAGTGACGCCCGGCGCGTACAACCCTTACCAGGGGAAGCGTGTCCAACTGGCGTGGCTGAGGTACTCGATTTCACAGCGCCGCGCGGCACGGCCCTCCGGCCGCCCCGCCAGGCTCGCCGACCCCGCATGTCCGGCGCGTCCGGCGCGTCCGGCGGCATGCCGGTGATCGCGCCCATGCCCGCAGCGCGCCCCGCCCGCATACCAGGTCAGCGTGACGGCGCCGACGACGTCATGGCGGCAGGCACCACCGTCGACCATCTCACCGAGACCTACCGCGCGCACTACCGCTCGCTGCTGGGCCTCGCGGCGCTCCTCCTCGACGACACCGCCTCCTGCGAGGACGTCGTGCAGGAGGCGTTCATCCGCGTCCACTCCGCCCGCAAACGCGTCCGGGACCCGGAGAAGACCCTGGCCTATCTGCGCCAGACGGTCGTCAACCTGTCCCGCTCCGCGCTGCGCCGCCGCATCCTCGGCCTCAAGCTGCTCTCCAAGCCCATGCCCGACATGGCGAGCGCGGAGGAGGGCGCCTACGACCAACTGGAGCGCGACTCCCTCATCAAGGCGATGAAGAACCTGCAGCGCCGCCAGCGCGAGGTGCTGGTGCTGCGCTACTTCGCGGACATGACCGAGGCGCAGGTCGCCGAGACCCTCGGCATCTCGCTGGGCTCAGTGAAGGCGTACGGCTCCCGCGGCATCGCGGCGCTGCGGCTGGCCATGGAGGCGCCGGCATGAGCGACGGCGAGGGCGCGCGGCGCGAGGACCGCGGGCCGGAGGACCCGGGAGCCTCCCGCCCGTCCGGCGCCGCGCGGGAGTCCGAGGGCGCGGGGGAATCCGGCGACGGGAACGAACCGAAGCACACGCACGCGGGGAACGGAACTGTGAACGACGGTTTGGACGGACAGAGCTCCGAAGGGCTCGACGCGGACGAGCTGGCACTGCGCACCCTGCTGCGGCAGGCGGTGCGGGAGGTGGAGCCGGGCGACGGCACCCTGGACTACCTGCGGCGGGCCGTCCCCGCCCGCCGGGCCCGCAAGCGTCAGGCCCTCGTCGGCATGGCAGCCGCCGCCCTCTTCCTCGGCACCGCCGTCCCCGCCCTCGTCCACGTCTCCGGCGCCGCCGGCTCCGACGCCGACCCCTCCGCCGTCGGCCACGCCGCGCAGGCGCAGGGCGGCACCGGCCACGGCAAGGACCCGGAGGGCGGCGAGAGCACCGCGGGCGGCACCTCGGACCAGGTCGAGGGGACCGACAAGGGCGACAAGAAGGACGAGGAGGAGGACGGGGCGAGCACCGGCTCCGGTGCGGGGTCGACGGAGGGGGCCGACCCCTCGTCCAGCGCCGCCGCCGGACTGTCCGCCTGCACCGCCGCCCAGCTCGGCCCGGCGACGGCGTCCAGCGCCGCCCCCGACTCCACGGGCGCGGTCTACGGCTCGTTCCGGGTCGTCAACGTCTCCACCGCGAGCTGTGCCGTCGAGGCCGCCGGCTCCGTGAACGCGGCCCCGCAGGGCGCCGCCGACACCGCCAAGGTGGGCTCGGCGCGGCATGTGGCGGGGGACGCGGCGGTCGGACTGCCCGACCCGTCGCTGGAGGCCGCGCGGCTGGTGCTCAAGCCGGGTGCGGCGTTCGAGGTGAGGTTCGCCTGGGTGCCCTCCGAGACCTGTACGGCTCCGGGCGACGGCACGGGCGGCGGCACCGGCGGGCCCTCGCCCGACCCGACCCCGACCGGCACCCCGACCACGACGGCCGGGGCGTCCGGGGCGGCCGGGGCGTCCACGGGCACCGACGGCGGCACGGTCGCCCAGCTGGTCAGGGAGGACGGCGTGGGGGACGGCAGTGTGGCGGTGACGTACACGCCGCCCACGGGCTCGGGCCCGGCCACCGCGACGGTGAGCAACGCGTGCGCGGGCACGGTGTACTACACGGGGCTGCTGACGGGGGTGTGACGGGGCGGCCCCGGCTCCGCCGCCGGACCGCCCGCCCCGGACCGCCGGACCGCCCGCCCCGGACCGCTGTCAGACCGCTGACGGACTCGACCGCTCCGGTTCCCGCTCCCCGTCCGGGGCCTCGTCCTGGTTCCCGTCCCGGTCCCCGTCCGGGACCAGGCCCAGTTCCGCGTCGCGGGCCAGCTCCACCTCGCGGCGGAGCAGGCGGAACCACATGAAGATCACGAAGCCGACGAAGGCGAACCACTCGGCGGTGTAGCCGAGGTTCTGGAACGCCTTCAGGTCCAGCCCGGTGCCGCCCGGCGCGGTCGCCGGCACCGCCCGCATCCCCGCGTCGCCCTGGTTGAGCGTGACCCAGGCGTCGTACACGTCGTAGTCCACGAGGTTCACCAGCGACGCCGAGCTGATCGCTCCCGTCTGCCCCTCGGGCAGTCCGCCGCGGGCGCTGACGCCGTTGCTGCCCGGGGTCTCGGACGCCTGGAGCGCGCCGGTGACGGTGACCTCACCGGTGGGCGCCGCGGGCGCCTCGGCCGGGTCGGGGGTGCCGGGCAGCCAGCCCCGGACGACGGGCAGCGCGCGGCCGGTGTCGGTGCGCAGCAGGGTCAGGACGTAGTAGCCGTCCCGGTCGTCCAGCGTGCGGTCGGGCACCAGCAGCTGGGTGTCGTACCGGCCGCTCGCGGTGGCCTGCTTGCCGGAGGTGGCCTTGGTCACGGGCAGCAGGTCGTCCAGCGGCCTGGCCGCCTCCCGCTTGTCCGTGGCGATCCGCGCCTCGGCGTCGCGGTGGCTGTCCACCCGGTCCTCGAACCGGCCCAACTGCCAGGACCCCATGAAGACGCAGAACGGGATGGAGAGCAGCAGGAAGACGTTGATCCCCCACCAGCGGGGCGTCAGCAGAAACCGGTACACGCCCTCAACGGTACGGGCCCGCGGGCGGTTCCCGTCCCGCGGGGTCGCCGCGTGGCGGGCCGTTCCCACGGGCATCCCCACGGGGGGCCGGTGAAAGATCGGGAAGAAGTTGTCCACAGGCTGGGGAGCTCGGCGGCGCGATGCCCTCCGGGACGGGCAGTATGGGGTCATGACTGAGAGCAACGCGTTCGACGCGCCGGGCCGGGCGGACCACCAGACCGAGCGAGTGGAACAGGGCGCGGGCATGCCCGACTGGGAGAAGCGCTTCCGGGCGCCCCGGGTGTCCCTGCCCGACTGGGCGGAGGACGCCCCCGACCGCTCCCTGTTCGTGTCGAACGCGACGGGGACGTACGAGCTGTACGCCTGGGACCGGGCGACGGGCGAGCAGCGGCAGGTGACGGACCGG
The DNA here is from genome assembly GCF_001279005.1 of Streptomyces caelestis. Lineage (GTDB taxonomy): Bacteria > Actinomycetota > Actinomycetes > Streptomycetales > Streptomycetaceae > Streptomyces > Streptomyces heliomycini. Next base: position 132,217 of record NZ_LGCN01000085.1, on the reverse strand, counting down.
CCCAACGGCACGACGGACGGCGTGCTCTCGCCGGACGGCGAGTGGATCTGGTGGTTCGACGACAAGGACGGCGACGAGTTCGGCGTGTGGCGACGGCAGCGGTTCGCGGGCGGCGAGGACGAACTCGCGGCGCCGGGCCTCGACCCCTCGTACCCGGCGGGCCTCGCGCTGGGCCGGGACGGCCGCACGGCGGTCGTGGGCCGTTCCACGGACGAGGACGGCACGACGATCCACCTGGCCCGCACGGGCGAGGGACCCGTGGAGATCTACCGGCACCGCGAGTCGGCGGGCGTCGGCGACCTCTCCCACGACGGTTCGCTGATCGCGGTGGAGCACACCGAGCACGGTGACGCGATGCACTCCGCGCTGCGGGTGCTGCGGCCCGACGGCACGACGGTCGCCGAGCTCGACGACACCGAGGGCGGCACGCGGGAGCTGGGCCTCGAGGTGCTGGGCTTTGCGCCGGTGGCGGGCGACACCCGGCTGCTCATCGGGCACCAGCGGCGCGGACGCTGGGAGCCCCTGGTGTGGGACGTGGCGACGGGGGAGGAGACCGACCTCGCGCTGGAGCTGCCCGGCGACGTGAGCGCCGAGTGGTACCCGGACGGCACGGGGCTGCTCGTCGTGCACGGCTTCGAGGCCCGCGGCGAGCTGTTCCGCTACGACCTGGCCGAACGCCGGCTGGTGCGGATCGACACCCCGCGCGGCGCGGTCTCGGGCGCGACGGCCCGGCCCGACGGCAGCGTGGAGTACCTGTGGTCGTCGGCGGCCCGGCCGCCGGCGGTGCGGTCCACGACGGGCGGGGTGGTCCTCGACCCGCCCGGGATGAAGTCGCCCGGATCGGTGCCGGTGGAGGACGTGTGGGTGGAGGGCCCGGGCGGGCGCATCCACGCGCTCGTCCAGAAGCCGGCCGGCGCGAGCGGTCCGCTCCCGACGGTCTTCGACATCCACGGCGGCCCCACCTGGCACGACAGCGACTCCTTCGCGGCCGGCCCGGCCGCCTGGGTCGACCACGGCTACGCGGTGGTCCGCGTCAACTACCGGGGTTCCACGGGCTACGGCCGCGCCTGGACCGACGCGCTGAAGCACCGGGTGGGCCTGATCGAGCTGGAGGACATCGCGGCGGTGCGGGAGTGGGCGGTCGCCTCCGGTCTCGCCGACCCGGCCCGGCTGATCCTCACCGGCGGCTCCTGGGGCGGCTACCTCACGTTGCTCGGCATCGGCACGCAGCCCGACGCGTGGGCGGTGGGCATCGCGGCGGTTCCGGTCGCCGACTACGTCACGGCGTACCACGACGAGATGGAAGCGCTGAAGGCGATGGACCGCACGCTGCTCGGCGGCACCCCGGAGGAGGTCCCCGAGCGCTTCGAGGCGTCCTCCCCGATCACCTACGTCGACCGGGTCAAGGCCCCGGTCTACATCTCGGCGGGCGTCAACGACCCCCGCTGCCCCATCCAGCAGATCGAGAACTACGTCAAACGCCTCGAGTCCCGCGACGCGGTCCACGAGGTCTACCGCTACGACGCCGGCCACGGCTCCCTGGTGGTCGACGAACGCATCAAGCAGGTCCGCCTGGAACTCGCCTTCGCCGCCGAACACCTCCCCGCATAACCCCGCCCACCCGCGCCGCCCCGCCCCGCTACCCGTAGCTGCGGGCAGTCGTGCCGCTGGGGCGGCACGGGTGGGCGCAGCGGCACCCCGCGGACGCGGGCAAGTGAAGCCCCCCCCCGCCCAGCGGCAAGCGCCCACCCCCCAGCGGCAAGCGTCCCGCCGCGCTCCGCGCCCGCCGCCCCAGCAACTCCGCCAGCCCCCGCCGGGTGGCGGCCAGCACCACCCGGTCCTCGGCGCGCAGCACGTACGTGTCAGGGAGGTCCCACACCAGCCCGGACCCCGGCACCCCCTCCCCGCCCGAGGCGGACCCCGCCGTGTCCAGCGCCAGCACCCGCCAGGCCCCCGCCCGGAACGCCTCCCCCACCGTCCGCCCCTCCAACGGCGCGCACCCGCCCACGACGACCGCCGCGAACAGCAGCACCCGCCGCTCCACCGGGATCGCCCCCAGGATCTGCCGCCCCATCATCGCCCCGGCGAACGCGGGCGCGGCCAGATGCGAGACACTCCGGCTCCGCGTCAGCGCCGAGGGGTGCGCGGTCCGCAGCGTCCGGTACACCGCCTTCGCGAAGTCGTCGTCGTACAGCCGCAGCACCACCCGCAGGTCGGCCCGTACGGACCGCGCGTACAGCACCGCCTCCAGGTTCGTCGTGTCCGCGCTGGTCAGCGCCAGCAACGCGTCCGCACGATGGATCTTCGCGGCCTCCAGGACCCCCTCCTGCGTGACGTCCCCCAGCACCACCGGCACCCGCAGCCGCCGCGCCACGGCCATGCCGCGCGCCTCCGGATCGGCCTCGACGCACACCACCGGGATGTGCAGCTCCCGCAGCCGCGTCAGCACCCGCGTCCCGATCTTGCCCAGTCCGAGCAGCACGATGTGCCCGCTCAGCCCGCGCGGCGGCTTCCGCAGCGCCGACGCCGTGCGGAACGTCCCCAGCGCCTCCAGCACCGCCGCCAGCAACACCGGCAGCAGCAGCAACCCCACCAGCATGGACAGCAGTTGCAGCACCTGTCGCCCGGTGGTCTCGTGGTGTGCGGGCTCGTTGATCGCGAAGAGGTCGAGCAGCGTGACGTACGTGGCGTGCAGCGGGTCGTCCCGGGTCACCACCGTCAGCGCGACGGCGAGCGCGATCACCGCCGCCACCAGCCCCGCCAGCGACCACCGCAGCCGTCGCGAGAACAGCGAGGCGAACGGCGGACCGCCCCGCCGGGCCGGCAACGGGGTTCCGGAGTAGGAAAGTTGCTCCAGCACCACCGTCCCCCGCCCGGTCGCCGCCGCCACCGCCGCGGCATCGGGCAGAAGTTGCGGCCCCTGCTCGCCGCTGTCCTCCGAACCATCCTCCCCGGCGGGGTCGTTGCTGGTCGCGGAGAGCAGCGCGAGGGTGCACAGTCCCGGGTCGGCCACCTCGCCCGGGCCCGGCGGGCGGCGCTCCACCGCCCGCAGCAGCAGCCCTTCCGCGTCGACGACCTTGCCGCTGCCGACGAGCGCGGTGGCGACCAGCGCGGGCGCGGCCGTGTCGGCGTCGGACAGCACGGTCGTGGAGATGTCGGCCCCACCGGCTCCGCCGACCCCACTGGCTCCGCCGACCCCACCGGCCCCACCGCGTCCCGCCAACCCGGCCGCCTGGTCGAGCAGTTCCTCGATGTGCTGGCCGAGCCGCCGGTTGTAGAGCCGCAGGACGAGCCGCAGCCGGGGGTTGAGCCGGCGGGCGGTCAGGGCGGCACGGATGTTGGTCTCGTCGTCGTCGTACACCAGCGCCAGCGCGGCGGCGCGTTCCACCCCGGCCCCGGCGAGCACGGCTTCGGTCGGCTCGGCGGCCTCCACGACCCGCTCACCGGGCGCCAAGGTGTCGTCGGACCCGCCGTTGCCCCGGTTGACCGCGGTCACGACCCGGTCGATCAGGGCCGCGGAGGCCGCACGGGCCCGCCCGGCCATCGGCTGCCGCACGCCGCGTCCGACCGGCGGCACGACGAGGGTCACCTGCTCGCGGTACACGCCGCGCAGTTCGGCGGCGAGCCGGTGCGCGAGCCCGTCGTCCCCGCACACCACCATGTGCGCCGACGGGTCGCCGGGCAGGGCCGGGCTGGGAAGGAGGCTCACCACAGGGGAGAAGACTGCCTCATCGTGGCGGGTGGTTCCAGAGTGCGCCTGAACGGCCGCGCCCCGCCCTCCGTACCGAGGGGGAGGGGCCCGGGCGCGGCCCCGCCCGCCCACGCGCGCACACCGGAGGTGCACCCGGCCCGTGACCACCACCACATCACCCCCGAACGGGACGGAGGGACCGGAGGACGGCCGGGAGGACAGGACGCACGACGAGGCGTCCCGCCACCTCACCTCCCCCCTCCTGCTCACCCTCGTCCTCCTCACCGCCGTGATGTTCCAGGACCCCGTCCGCCGCGCCCTGGCCGCGCCGGTGACGCAGAGCTGGATGACGGTGTTCGTGGCGGTGGTCCTCCAGGCCCTGCCCTTCCTGGTGCTCGGCGTCCTGCTGTCGGCGGCGATCGCGGTGTTCGTCCCGCCGTCGTTCTTCGTCCGCGCCCTGCCGAAGCGCCCCGCGCTGGCCGTACCCGTCGCGGGCGCGGCGGGGGCGGTGCTGCCGGGCTGCGAGTGCGCGTCCGTGCCGGTGGCGGGTGCGCTGGTGCGCAGGGGGGTGACGCCGGCCGCCGCCCTGGCGTTCCTGCTCTCCGCCCCCGCGATCAACCCGGTCGTGCTGACGGCGACGGCGGTCGCCTTCCCCGCCGCGCCCGAGATGGTCCTCGCCCGTTTCGTCGCGAGCCTGCTGGTGGCGTGCGCGATGGGCTGGCTGTGGCAGCGCCTGGGCCGCACGGACCTGCTGCGCCCGCCGGCCCGCTCGTCGTACGACGGTCAGGGCGGGGGCGCGGCGTTCTGGGGTTCGGTACGGCACGACGTGATGCACGCGGGCGGCTTCCTGGTGGTCGGCGCGGTGGCGGCGGCCACGCTGAAGGCGGTGGTCCCGGCGGAGTGGCTGCGCGCGGCGGCCGGCAGTCCGGTGCTGTCGGTGCTGGTCCTGGCCGTCCTGGCGGTGCTGCTGTCGATCTGCTCGGAGGCGGACGCGTTCGTGGCGGCGTCGCTCACCCCGTTCTCGCCGACGGCCCGGCTGGCCTTCCTGGTCGTGGGGCCGATGGTCGACCTGAAGCTCTTCGCCCTGCAGGCGGGCACGTTCGGCCGCGCCTTCGCCCTGCGCTTCGCCCCCGCCACCTTCGCCCTGGCGGTGGCCGTCTCCGCCCTGACGGGAGCGGTGCTGCTGTGAAGTCGAACCTGGACCACCAGGCCCAGGCGGCCCTGCTGTTCCTCCTCGGCGCGACCGTGCTGCACGCCGGACTGACCGACCTCCACCTGCGGTACGTCAAGGCGGGCCTGCGCCCGCTGCTCCTGCTGTCGGGCGCGGTGCTGATCGCGACGGCGGCGGCGACGGTCCGGTACACCCGGCGCCGCGGGCCGCGCACGCGGGAGGCGCACCGGGAACCCCGTGTCTCCTGGCTCCTCACGCTCCCGCTCTTCGCCCTGATCCTGGTCGCCCCGCCCGCCCTCGGCTCCTACAGCGCCACCCACACCGGTACGGCCCTGCGGGAACCCCTCGGCTATCCGGAGCTGCCCGAGCGGGGCCCCCTGCGCCTGGGAGTCGGGGAGTACGCGGCCCGCGCGGTCTACGACCACGGCCGTCACCTGCGCGACCGCCCCATCGGCATCACCGGTTTCGTGGCCCTGGACGGCGCCGGCACCCCGTACCTGGTCCGCATGGGCCTCAACTGCTGTGCCGCCGACGCCCAGCCGGTCAAGATCGCCCTCACCGGCGCGGTCCCTCCGGTCCTGCGGCCGGACACCTGGCTGGAGGTCACCGGCCGCTACACCCCGCGCCGCACCGAGGATCCCGTCAACGACGGACCGGTCCCGTACTTCGAGGTCACCCGCGCCGTACCGGTCCCGGTCCCGCAGGACCCGTACGACGAGGCGTGGAGCGGCTAGGCCGTGTACCGAAAGTAGATCTTGAGCTGTGAATGATCACGGTTCATGGGTCGGGGAGATCTCACGGATGAGCAGTGGGCGGTGTTGGAGCCGTTGTTGCCGAAGGGGGCGAAGGCGGGGCGGCCGCCCCTCTGGTCCCGGCGGCTGCTGATCGACGGCATACGGTTCCGGACCGGTGTGCCGTGGCGGGACGTGCCCGTCGAGTACGGTCCGTGGGGCCGGATCTACGACCTGTTCCGCCGATGGCAGCGGGACGGCACCTGGCAGCGGATCCTTACCCGGCTCCAGTCCCTGGCCGACGCGAAGGGTTTGATCACGTGGGATCTGAGCGTCGACTCAACCGTGTGCCGCGCCCATCAGCATGCGGCCGGGGCTCGCAAGCAGGGTGACCTGCAGAAGGAACCACCAGGCGGTGTCTTCACCGAGCCCGGCGATCACGGACTGGGACGCTCGCGCGGCGGGTTCACCACCAAGCTGCACCTGGCCGTCGAGCAAGGCCAGAAGCCCATGTCGATCGTGATCACGGTAGGGCAGCGCGGGGACTCGCCGCAGTTCGAACCCGTACTGGAGAAAGTCCGCGTGCCCCGCATCGGACCGGGCCGGCCACGCGTCCGCCCTGATCGGGTCCGCGCAGACAAGGCGTACGCCTCCCGCAGAAACCGCGCCTACCTGCGCCGCCGCGGAATCCGCTGCACCATCCCGGACAAGGCCGACCAGGCACGCAACCGCCAGAAGCTCGGCTCCTGCGGCGGCCGGCCACCGCATTTCGACCCGGTCGACTACCGCGAGCGCCATGCGGTCGAGTGCGGGATCAATCGCCTCAAGAGGCACCGCGCTGTCGCCACGCGATACGACAAGCTCGCGGTCCGCTACGAGGCGACTGTCCTCGTCGCTGCCATCAACGAGTGGCTGTGACCCTCGGCCATTACGCGGTGGGATCCACGTTCCACGTCTCCGGCAGATCGCTGCCGCAGAAGACGCAGACGAAGTCGTCCTCGCGCACGATGTTGTGCTCCTGGCAGTCAGGGCACCGCCGGAACACCACCTCGTGGGTGAAGCCGGAGGGCCGCCCGAGCCCTACATGGTCCAGAGCACGGGCGACTGCCGACCTCAGGTGACGGGGACGTTGATGGCTTGCCTCATGGTGGGTGGCGGGGGTGGTCCAGGCCGGGCGGGGACGCCCCTCACGCCCTTGGGAGGCCGTGGTGCTTGCTGGGGAGTTTGAGGGGCGGGGGTGAGGTCGCTGTCATCGAGCCGCAGGGTGAGCAGCGGCCCGTCGAGGATGCCCGTGTCGAGTACGGCTCTGGTGTGGCGCGCTGTCGCTTCCAGTACCGGGACGAGGCCGGGGAATTCTTCGCTCGATGCGTCTAGCCGCCCCTGCACTGCATCCCACCAGGGGTGTGGAGGACGAGGTTTGGTGCCGGTGGCGCCCGGCTCGAACCGCTCGGTGCACTGTCCGTCCCGCCAGTACGCGAAGCCGTTCATACCGTCCCCGCCTCGCAGTACGCTGAAGGTCTCCGTGCCGCGGGACAGCGCGGACAACGGGCCGGACATGCATCCCATGACCCCGTAGTCCTCAAAGCAGAACGACCAGTCACCCGTCCGCCCTGCCCGCAGTACCGAACCCTCCGGCAGGTCGTCACCGGCCAGCTGGGCGGCCTGCTGCCGGGTGAGAAGCCGGGCGGTGCGGGCGTCGGCTCCGTAGCGGGCGAGCACTTCTTCAGGAGTGATGCCGTAGGTGATGGTCACGCACCACATCACGGCGCGCGGATCCTCGGCCCATGCCCATGGCCCGGTGGTGGAGTTTTTCACTGGGGCTCCTTCGGGTTTGCCGGGCGGGGCCCCGAGCATCATTTTCGGGGCCCCGGCGTAGTGCTGCTGTCTCCTCTGTTACTCGATGACGGAGACGTTGTACTTCTCGATGTCGAGGATGCGCGCGCTCTTCACGAGCGCACCATACTTGCCGCCGGCAGACGAATTGGCCTCCCCGGAGACATGGGCACGCACGCACGGCTCTTCGTAGGTGAACGGCTTGTCAGTCCGAGCCGGATAGATCCACCATGCCCCGTCCTCGTACCGCGGGATGATGTCGGCGCACAGAGCGCCGTTGGTCCCTCCCTCGAGGGAGCCGGCGAAGGGGAACTCGTCACAGGTGTCCCCCGGAACTTCATCGTACATATGTACGAACGGGTCGCTGCTTCCCTCCTCGCAGGTCCGCTTCCGGTTGGCTGTGTTGAGGCCGTCCGCCCGAGTCAGCGGGGCCCAGTCGCGCAGGCGGCCCTGAGCGAAGCTGTAAGCCGCCGAAGCTGCGGCGTGCTTCGGGTCGGACAGCGAGTATTTGAGGCTGGCGCGAATGTCGGAGAAGACGCAGCCGGGTGTGGTGAGCTCGGCGTCGCAGCGAAGATTGGCCTGGTACGGGAGCTCCCAACTGACGTTCGGCTTGGTGGGGGTGGTGCCCGTCGCGGTGATGTACATGTGGTATTTGGTGCGGATGTTGTCCCGCATACCGGAAGCCACATTGCTGGTGTAGGTGACCGATCCGGATGCCTCTGCGCCCTGGCCGAGGGTTTTTGTCCCAGTCCAGGGGCGGTTGTTGGTCGGGGAACAACTCGAGGTGCAGTCCACGTCGAATTTGATATTGACGTTGCTTACGGCATTGGTCGCCTTGGTCACCTTGACGGTGATCAGTTCGTTCCAGGTGAGGCTGTCGTACCTGAGGTTCATGCTGCTCTTGACGTCTATTAGAGCAGTACCCAGGACGGCGCCCTGTTCGTCGCTGAGCGTGAAGGTCACCTCATTGCCGTTCAGGCATATGCCTTTAGTTCGTTCCCAGGTCCACTTGCCCGGCTTGGTTATGTCGCAGGCTTCGACAGTGTCGGCCTCCTCGGCAGTCCGCGCCGTTACGGTGCTGGATTCCTTCGTCGGCCTTGTCCCGACGCACGCCTTGACCGCGCCACCTAAGGCCGCACGTTCGGAGGCGGCGACGGGAGAACACGATTCCTCGATACTAACCATTGCCTGGCCACGCTCAGGCTCCGTCGGCAGGTCAATGGTCTTGGCGACACCGAGCGCCTACTGTCTGTTCTCCGACTGCTGGGCTTCGTCAGCAGCCTTGGCGCTACCTGCCAAGGAAAGAGAGGCTACTGCTGCCAGCGAGGCTGCTAATGAGGACAGCCGCCGGACGTGACGATTCATCAATTTCTCTCCCTCGCGCACACTCAGGACACCCGCATAGATGTGCGGGATTCGTGAGGGATCCTACGGACGGCTGTGGCGCAGGTGTGCGGAGTGGCTGAAGAATGATGACAGGGAATCGCCTTTTGGCTCAGAAGGCCCTCTTGTGGTTGCTGTAACTGTAACGCATCCCAAACCGCTGGGTAATTGAAAAAAGCCATCCGGTTAACCGCAAATTATCGCGCTGCATCTGTAGTGAGACATGGAAGTGCGAACGATTCGCTTGCGCCTGCTGACACGCGACGCCGTGCCCTTTACCCCGTCTGACCGTCAAGCCGAGGTCCTCCTATACGGACCACAACCAAGGCATAGTCGATCATCGTCAGTTAGGTTCTCCCGCTGCGCGGGAGTGGCTGACTAGCAGGTCAGATCGGGTTGACGTGGTTTCAGGTTCACTTGTTCGGCCGCTGCCTGGTCGGCGTAATGCTTCTCCTCGTACTCGATCGGGCTGAGGTAGCCGAGCCGTTTCTGGATGCGGCGGGGGTTGTAGAAACCGTCGATGACCCTGTTGCCCAATTGAGTGAAGCTGTCGTGATCGCCTGCCGCGTGGCATTCCGGTTCGCGAGTGTGTGGTGCAGGCGGTTTCGAGGGCGTGAACTGGGCTTCTGGCTGCGGAAATCGGGGGTGGCGTTGTGACGATGCGGTCGAGCTCGGAGGTGGAGGTTCCCGCGGTGACACGGGATGTCGCCCGGGCAGCGTTCCCCAAGGGGTGTCTGGCGATGAGGATCCGGGACAGTCTCGGTCCGCTGTTCCTGGACGAGGAGTTCAGAGCGGCCTTCGGGGTTCGGGGGCGTCCTGGCATCCCGCCCGGCCGGCTGGCGTTGGTCAGCATCCTTCAGTTCGCCGAGAACCTGACCGCTCGCCAGGCCGCGCACGCGGTGCGGGCCAGGATCGACGTGAAGTACCTGCTCGGTCTGGAGCTGACCGACCCCGGCTTCGACCACACCGTGCTGACCGGGTTCCGGGAACGGCTGCTGGCGCACGGACTGGAGGAAAGGATCTTGGACCTGCTTCTGGAACGGCTGGCCGAGATGGGCATGGTCGCCCCCGGCGGGCGTCAGCGCACGGAAGCCACGCATATCCTGGCCGCGATCCGCAGCCTCAACCGCCTGGAGTTCATCGGCGAGACATTGCGGGCGACACCGGAGGCACTCGCTACGGCCGTGCCCGACTGGATGCGCGCGTCGATGGACCCGGCATGGCAGGAACGCTACGGAACACGGGTCGACGCTTACCGGTTGCCCCGGCTGGCCTGGAGGATGCACGAGGCGATCGGTCCGGAGGCGCTGATCGTGGACGACACCGGGTTCCTGAAGGACGGAGACGCCTCGGCGTGTGTGTCGCGGCAGTACACCGGCACCGCGGGCAAGGTCACCAACTGCCAGGTGGGCGTCTCGGTGCACCTGGCCTGCGACCGTGCCTCGGCCGCGATCGACTGGCGGCTGTTTCTGCCCGCCTCCTGGGACCCGGCCTCGCCGCAGGCCGATGCGGACAAGGTCGCCCGTCGCACTCGCTGCGGGATTCCCGACCAGGTGGGGCATGTGGAGAAGTGGCAGCTCGCTTTGGACATGATCGACGAGACCCTCTCGTGGGGCATCGACATCCCGCTGGTGGTCGCGGACGCCGGCTACGGCGATGCCGCCGTCTTCCGACACGGGCTGGAGGAACGCGGCCTCACCTATGCGGTGGGCATCTCCTCCCGTCACACCGCTCATCCGGCCGAGGCCCGGCCCGTTCAGCCCGCTTACGCGGGCACCGGGCGTCCGCCGAAAGCCCAGTACCCCGAGCCTGCGCAGACCGTGAAGGACCTGGTCATCGCGGCCGGGAAGGCAGCGGCCCGGCCGGTGTCCTGGCGGGAGGGCTCCCGTCCGGGCAAGGGCCGCAGCGGCGTCAAGCGCATGTATTCGCGCTTCGTCGCCCTGCGCATCCGCCCGGCCGGACGCGGCATCCGCAGGGCCGCCGATGATCCGGAGCTGCCCGAGCGGTGGCTGCTGGCGGAGTGGCCGGCCACCGAGAGCGAACCGGTGCAGTTCTGGCTGTCGGACCTGCCCTCCGGCATGCCGTTGGCCACCCTGGTGCGGCTGGCCAAGCTCCGCTGGCGCATCGAGCACGACTACCGCGAGATGAAACAGGCCCTGGGCCTGGCCCACTTCGAGGGCCGCACCTGGGCCGGCTGGCACCACCACGTCACCCTCGTCTCCGCCGCCCATGCCTTTTGCACCCTGCAACGACTGGCCCGCCACCCAAAAGATCCGGCGCAGGTCTGAGCCTCTACCAAGTCGTCCGCGAGCTCCAGACACTCCTCGCCACATGGACCGGCGCCTGCCCCACCTGCCACCGCAACATACCCACACCCCTACGAACCTGATCAAGCCCTACTAGGACAGCGACCGGCTACGACCGTGACCGGCTACGACCGGTAGGGCTGCTGCTGCGACTGCTGCCCGTACCCCTGCCCGCCGCCGAGGGCCTGCGCCTGGAGCTGCTCGGCCTGCTCCCCGGTCACCTTCTGCTCCGCGCCGCAGAAGGTGCACTGCGTCGCGTACTTCGTGGAGACCGGGAACAGCGGCACGAAGAACAGGGTGAACTTGGTGACCCGCTTCCTGAGCGTGTGCGCGGCGGGGTTCCCGCACTGCGCGCACACCAGCGTCAGTATCGCCAGCTGGTGCAGGTACCCCTTGGTGCCAAAAATGATCATGTCGTCGATCCTTCCCGGGCCTCGGCCCCCCGAACCACCACACCAGACGGTGACCGCGGTCGGCAACGTGACCGGCCGCAACACTGCCGCACCCCGCACAAGCGCGCCGGCCCCCCGCGTCGGCACGATGTGCCGCAGGCCGATGGTGAGGCGGGCTCGTCGCACAGCCGCCCCGCCCGACCCCGAAGAGAGAAGAGACAACCGTGCGGATCACCGTCTCCACCGTGTCGCTCACCGTCGACGACGTGACCGCCTCACGGCGGTTCTTCACCACCCACCTCGGCTACGAGGAGATCGCCGCCGCCGACGGTTTCGCCTCACTGACCCGGGGCGACGCGGCGGTCGACATCGTCCTGCTGCGCCGGGGCGCCGAGGCCCTGCCCGCCGGCCGGCGCGGCCCGCACGCCGCCGGAGCCGTCCTGGCCTTCACGGTCACCGGCATCGAGGACGAGGAACGGCGGCTGCGGGAGCGGGGCGCGGCCATCACCCTGCCGCTGCGCAAGGAGCCGTGGGGCGAGACGCTCTTCCAGGTCACCGACCCCAACGGGATCGTCGTCCGGTTCGTCGAGTGGGCGGCCCCCGAGGAGGTGGGGGAGGGCGCGGACGCCTAGGGCGGACGCCGTACACCGGGGCCGGGCCGTGCGAGAGGGGATGGCGGGGATCGCCGGGCAGGCCGATGCCGTCCACCGGACCCGCACCCCCCTGAGCAGGGCGCGGGTGCTGTCCGCCGCCGTCGCCCCGGCCGACGGGGGCGCGACCGACGCGCTCAGCATGCGGAAACCGGCGCCGGAGCTCGGCGTCGTGCGCTGACCGCGGCCGCCCCGGCCGCCGTGGCCGGAGGCGTTCCCGGACCGGAGGCCCACGGGCTCAGTCCAGCACCTCCCGCGCGTCCTCCACGAGGGCGGCGGTGTCCTCGGCCGGCGGGGCCTCGATGGTCACGGGCCGGTCGACGTCGAGGAAGGTGACGGTCAGGTCGAGCGGTCCGCCGCCGGTGCCGCCCCGCGCGCCGTCGGTCCGGGCCTGCCAGCGGAACCGCTTGGCGCGGCCGTCGCCGTCGACCCACAGGTCCATGGTGAGGGTGTCGGAGACGCGCAGCCCCATGAACTGGTCGAGGCTTTCGACCCGGCGCTCCCGGGTCGCCTCGTCCGGGGCGGCGTCGCGGGCGGCGCGCAGGCCGTCGAAGGTGACCGTTCCCCTGTAGTGCGTGGTCCTGGCGCCGTCGACCGTCTCGGTCCCGACCCTCCGCACGTCCTCGGACCCGGTCAGGAGGGTGGACTGGACGACCGGGCTGCCCTCCAGCTGACGGGGCAGTACGCCGTAGGAGTCGTTGTCCACGGTGAGGCCTCCCCACGTGGCCGGGTCCGCCCGGAACCAGCTCCTGCCCTTCGCCGCCCCGCCGACGTACATCACCCCGTCGACGAACCGGACCGGCAGCCGGCCGTTCCCACTCCGGCCGGCCGTGCTCAGCTCCATGCTCATGGCCGGCGGGTCCGTCCTCATGAACGCGTCGGCCTCCAGCCGGCCCTCCTCCGGCACGGTCCCGGTGATCCGGTAGTGGAGCGACACGATGTCCGCGGAGTGCGCCGCCGCCTTCGCCACGGCCGTCGCGGGCGTCACCCCGGACGGCTCCCCCCGCGCGGGATCACTCCCGCCGTCCCCTCCGCAGGCCACCGCTCCCCCGGCGAACAGCACGACGGCGGACACCGCTCCCGTCACTCCGCGCGGCACGGAACCGAACGACAGGATCCTCATGATTCCCCCCAGGAAACGGCCCGTTGGCCCGCGTCAAGGCTGTGAGCGTACCGACACCGCCACCGCCGCCGCGATCCGCCCGTGGCCGCACGGCCGGCTGACAGGTTCTTCAAGAGTTCTTCATCGGCTCCGTCCTACGGTCGGTCTGCCCGCCGCGTCCGCGGACGGGTACGACGGAGAGCGGGAGAACCGGTGAGGGCGAATCGGGTACTGCTGGCCGCGGTGGCCTCGGTCATGGCGCTGGCGTCGACCGGCTGCGGGGGCGACGAGGGCGAGTCGGACATCCCGACGGCCGCGAGCGGCGGCGCGACCACGCGGTCCGCCGGCTCGGACGCGCAGGGCGGCGGGGACGACGTGGCCGCCTACGTGCGGGCGCAGCGCGCGTACGTGAAGTGCCTGCGGGAGAACGGGGTCGACGCTCCGGACCCGGACGACAAGGGAACCATCGACTTCGGTGACAACCGGGCCCTGAAGAAGGACGCGAAGTTCCAGGCCGCCACGGAGAAGTGCGCCGACCTCCTGGCGGCCGTGCCCGAGAGCATCGAGAAGGACAACCAGTCCAAGCTCACCGACGAGCAGATCAAGGTGAAGCAGCGGTACGCGAAGTGCATGCAGGAGAACGGGGCCGCCGACTTCCCCGACCCGGGCCCCGACGGCCTCGGGCAGGGCGACTGGGACCAGAGCTCCGCCGGTGCGAAGCGGGCCATCCGGATCTGCGGGCCGATCGTGGGCGTTCCGGAGTCCGCGGGCCCCGGCAAGGGCTGACCGTGGCGGACACGGTGACGCGGATCGATGACGGGCCCGAGGCGGTGTCCGAACCGCCGCGCGGCGGACGGGGGCGGCGCACGGCGCTGATCGCCCTGGCCGTGTTCGTCGTGGCGGCGGTCGCCGTGGTGGGCGCCCTGGGGCTCGGCGGCGGCGGGGACGAGGGCCCGAGCGCGCCGCCCCGGGCCGGCTCGCTGGTTCCGGTGACCCGGGCCACGCTGACCGAACGCACCCAGGTGGACGGACAGTTGGGGTACGGCGCGGAGATACCCCTGCCGGTCAAGGCGACCGGGACCGTGACCGGGCTGCCCGAGGCGGGGACCACGGTGAAGCGCGGCGACACGCTGCTGCGCGTCGACGACCGCCCGGTGGTGCTGCTGTACGGGTCGCTGCCCATGTACCGGGACCTGGGACTGACCACCGCCGCGTCCGGGACCGGCGCCGGTACCGCGTCCGGGGAAGCGGCCTCCGGAGCGGGCAAGCCGGACGGCGGGACCGGCGACGCCGCCGCCGCGGGCCCTTCCGCGTCGCCGGCGCCGACCGGGACCGGGGCCGGGGCCGCCACGGTGACGGAGCTCAAGGGCATGGACGTCCTGCAGTTCGAGACGAACCTGGCCGCCCTCGGCTACACCGGTTTCACGGTGGACGAGACGTTCACCGCCAAGACCGCCGACGCCGTCGAACGGTGGCAGAAGTCGCTCGGGATGCCCGAGACCGGCACGGTCGGCATCGGCGACGTCATCTACTCCGCCGGCAAGGTGCGGATCGGCCGGCCGGGCGTCCGGCTCGGCGAAGCCGTCGCCGAGAACGCCCTCACGTACACCGGGACGGCCCGCAAGGTCGTCGTCGACGCCTCCGCCGCCGACGCCTCCTGGGCCGTGCGCGGCACGGCCGTCCGAGTCCGGCTGCCCGACGACAGGACCGTACGGGGCGAGGTGGCGTCGGTGGGCAGGCAGGCCAGTGCGCCCGAGGGCGGTTCCGGCGAGGGCGGTGCGCAGCAGGGCGGGGCGACCGTGCCGGTGACCGTCACGATCAAGGACCAGAAGTCCGTGGGGCGGCTGGAGAGCGGTCCCGTCACCGTCGAGTACGTCGGCCGCGAGGCCAGGGACGTGCTGACCGTCCCGGTCGCCGCGCTGGTGGCGCTCGCGGAGGGCGGCCACGGGCTGGAGACGGCGGACGGCCGCTTCGTCGCCGTGAGGACCGGACTGTTCGCCGACGGCAAGGTGGAAGTGAGCGGTCCCGCGGTGCGCGCGGGACTGAAGGTGAGGATTCCGGAATGAGCGGCGGATCCGAGGCCGTCGTCGAGTTCGACGCCGTCTCGAAGACGTATCCGGGCCCGGTGGCCGCGGTCCGCGACGTGAGCCTGCGGATCGGACGCGGGGAACTGGTCGGGGTGGTCGGCCCGTCCGGCTCCGGAAAGTCCAGCATGCTCAACCTCATGGGCAGCCTCGACCGGCCCACCTCGGGCCGGGTCCTGATCGACGGCTACGACGTGGCCGGACTGTCCGACCGCGAGGTCTCCGCGCTGCGGGCCACCCGGATCGGCTTCGTCTTCCAGCAGTTCCATCTCACGGTCGGCGTCCCCGTCCTGGACTCGGTGGCGGACGGACTGCTCTACGCGGGCGTCCCGCTGCGGCGGCGCCGGGCCGAGGCCGCGGCGGCACTGGCCCGGGTCGGGCTCAGCCACCGCGTCCGGCACCTGCCCCACCAGCTCTCCGGCGGTGAGCGGCAGCGGGTCGCCGTGGCCCGTGCCGTGGTGGGCGGACCCTCGGTCCTGCTCGCGGACGAGCCGACCGGCAACCTCGACTCCGCGTCGGGCGCGGCCGTCCTCGCCCTGCTGCACGAACTGCACGCGGCCGGCACCACCGTCGTGGTCATCACGCACGACCGTGAGATAGCCGCGCGGCTGCCACGCCGCATCGAGATGCGCGACGGACGCCTGGTCGCCGACACGGCGACCGGCCCATCGTTCGGTCCGGCGTCCGGACCGCCGACCGACACGGCGACTGACACGCCGATCGGCCCGGCGTCCGGCCCGGCGTCCGGCCTGGCGTCCGGCCCGTCGTCTGGCCCGGCGTCCGGCCCGTCGATCGGGGTGACCCGTTGACGGACCGAACCCCTGATTCCCCCGGGAGGAACCCGGGGGACCGGCTGCGGGCCGCCCGGCTCGGGCCCGCGGACGTCGTACGGCTCGGCGGGACGGGTCTGCGGACGCGTCCGCTGCGGGTCTTCCTCTCCGCGCTCGGCATCGCCATCGGCGTCGCCGCGATGATCGCGGTGGTCGGCATCTCCGGCTCCGGACAGGCGGAGGTGGACCGGCGGCTCGACGCCCTCGGCACCAACCTGCTGCGGGTGGCTCCGGGCGAGTCCCTGACGGGCGAGAAGGCCCGGCTGCCGCACGAGGCCGTCGCGATGGTCCGCCGGATCCCGCCGGTGCGGCAGGTGGCCGCCACCGGCGCGACCGACGCGCACGTCTACCGCAACGACCACATCGCCATCGGCCGGACCGGTTCCCTGACCGTGCTCGCGGCCGGCGCCGACCTCCTGCCGGCCGTGGGCGGGCAGGTCCGCAGGGGACGCTGGCTGGACTCCGCGACCGACGCGTACCCGGCGGTGGTGCTCGGCGCCACCGCCGCCCAGCGGCTCGACGTGTACACGCCCGGCACCCGGGTCTGGCTCGGGGGCCGCTGGTTCTCGCTGATCGGCGTGCTCGATCCGGTGCCGCTGGCGCCGGAACTCGACGGCGCCGCCCTCGTCGGCTGGTCGGCGGCCCGGACCTACCTGCGCTTCGACGGTCACCCGTCGACGGTGTACGTCCGCGCGCAGGACAGCCGGGTCGCGGCGGTACGGGCGGTGCTCCCGGCCACGGCGTACCCGGAGAAGCCGGGCGAGGTGCGGATCTCACGGCCCTCCGACGCGCTCGCGGCCCGCGAGGCCACCGAGTCGGCGCTGACCGGGCTGCTGCTCGGTCTCGGCGGGGTCGCACTGCTCGTCGGCGGCGTGGGCGTGGGCAACACCATGGTCATCTCGGTACTGGAACGGCGCCCCGAGATCGGTCTCCGGCGTGCCCTCGGGGCGACCAAGGGCCAGATCCGCACCCAGTTCGTGACGGAGTCGCTGCTGCTGTCCCTCATCGGCGGCCTGGGCGGAACGGTCCTCGGCACGCTGATCACGGCGGGATACGCCCTCAGCCGCGACTGGCCGACGGTGGTACCGGCGTGGGCGAGCCTGGCGGGCATCGCCTCGACCCTGGCCATCGGCGCGATCGCCGGCCTGTATCCGGCGGTCCGCGCGAGCAGGCTGTCCCCGACGGAGGCGCTGTCCGGCACATGAACGCCGCCGGGCGTCCCCGGTCGGGGCCGCCCGGCGGCGCGTGTCACCGCGTGGTGCTCAGTACGGCGAGGGGAGTGTCAGAAGCCGCAGTGGACGAAGCTGCCGCCGTCGCTCAGCAGGTCGTCACGGATCCAGCCGGTGACGCCGGTGGCGTCGTTCCTGACGTACGTCCACGTGTAGCCGTCGTTGCCGACGGTGTAGCAGTGGTAGTCCAGCGCCTGCGTGTTGTAGGCGACGCCCTTGATCGTGCAGCCGGTGCTGGAACCACTGCGCTCGTTGGCCCCGTTGGCCGTCTTCCCCCACGAACTGCCGTCCTTGTCGGAGACGTTCGTACCGCACGAGGCGTGCGCGGCGGCCGGCGTCGCCAGCGACAGCGGAACCGCCACGGCGACGGCCGCGAGCACGGGTGCGAGTGCCGCGAGTCGTTTCATGATGAACCCCCATGTTGTCGTGTGCCAGTGCCGCACTCGCCTGCCGGACGGCGCCGGAGCGAAAGCGGCGGCGCCCGTATCCGCAGGGACGCGAGCGGCCTTATGTACGATCACACCCGAAATAAGGTGAAGAAATGCTTCCGTCAGTGAGTGGCCGCTTTTCGTTCCCAAGGGGCCGGAAAACATCAAAGTGAAAGAAATGGGCCATTTCCTGATGATGTTGGCCCATGACGCCCTCTTGAAATCCGGAAACGAATGAAGGAGGCACGGTGAGCTTCCGGTTCCGCGTCCTCGGCATGCTCATGCTGGTGGCGTTGGCCGCCACCGCCGCCACCGCGTGGCTGACGCTGCGCCAGGCCAACCGTCAGGTCCAGGAGACCGTCACCGCCGGTGAGCAGGAGGTCTCCCGGATCACCGGCGCCCTGCGCGCGTACGGGTTCGCGCACGGCACCTGGGAGGGGCTCTCGCCCACGGTGGCCGAACTCGCCCGGGACACCGGCCAGCGCATCCGGGTCGTCACGGAGTCGGACGTCCTGCTCGCCGACTCCGACGCCCTCGCCGGCCGGGACCCCCGTGCGCCGGGCAGCCGGCCCGCGGTCCTGGTCGACCCGCGCCCCGTCCTGCGGTTCCCGGCGGTCCGGGAACCGCGGACCTCGGTGAAACTCACCGCCACGGCGATCGCCGACTACCGCGCGGCCGTGGCGTACGCGACCTGCCTGACCCGGGCCGGAGCGGAGCCGACGGCCGTCGCGGACGACGTCGGGACGCCCCGGATCAGCCCCGGCCGGAGGCCCGCGCGGTGCGACGAGCCGAAGCCGGGGGCGAACCCGCCGACGCCGCAGGACGTCGAGGCGGTCCAGCCGTGCGGGACCGACCGGCGGCCCACCGCCTGCCTGCAACGGGTGTTCAACGAACGGACCGCCTCCGTCGCCCCGCCCCGCCTGGAGATCCGTCTGGGCGTGCGCGACGAGTCACCCCCCACCCTGGCCGCCGCGCCCACCGTGGCCGTCGCGGTGGGGGTCGCCCTCGCCGCGATCCTCGGCGCCCTGCTGCTGAGCAGGGCCGTACTGCGCCCCGTCCGGGCCATGACGCTGGCCGCGAAAGGGCTCGGCGAAGGCGACCTGGAGCGCCGCGTCCCCGTCTCCGGCCGGGACGAGATCGCGCAACTCGGCGGCGCCTTCAACCGCATGGCCGACTCCCTCCAGGCCGGAGAGGAGCGCCAGCGCCGCCTCATCGGCGACATCGCGCACGAACTGCGCACCCCGCTGGCCAATCTGCGCGGCTATCTGGAGGCCCTGCGGGACGACGTCGTCGAACCGACCCCCGAACTGCTCGCCTCCCTGCACGAGGAGGCGATGCTGCAGCAGCGGATCGTGGACGACCTCCAGGACCTCGCGCTGGCGGAGGCCGGCGCGCTCACCTACCACCCCACCGAGGTCGACCTGGGGGAACTGCTGGAAGCCGCTCGCACGGCCCACCGCGCCCAGGCCGAGGCGTCCGGCGTCCGGCTCGAACTGGAGGCGGACGGACCGGTGTTCGTGACCGCCGACCCCGACCGCCTGCGCCAGGTCGTCGGCAACCTGGTCGGCAACGCGTTGCGGGCGACCGCGGCGGGCGGCAGCGTGACCCTGGCCCTGGCCCCCCGGCGCGAACTGGCCGTCGTGGAGGTGCGGGACACCGGCAAGGGGATAGCGGAGGAGGACCTGCCGCACCTCTTCGACCGCTTCTGGCGGGCGGACGCGTCCCGGGGCCGGGCGACGGGGGGAAGCGGTCTGGGCCTGTCCATCGCCCGCCAGATCGTGACCGACCACCGGGGAACGATCGAGGTGCGCAGCACGGTCGGGGCGGGCACCACGTTCACCATCGCGCTGCCCGCGGCTTCGGGCGGCGGACGTCAGGAGGACGCCGGGCCCGGACCGTCGTTGAGGCGGTAGCCCCGGCCGTACACCGTCTCCAGGTGGCGCGGGCGCCCGGGGTCCGCCTCCAGCTTCCGGCGCAGGTTCATCACATGGGCGTCGACGGTCCGCTCCTGCACGCCGTGGTCGAAGCCGAAGACGCGCTCGATGATCTGCGCACGCGTGAAGACCCTGCCCGGTTCCCGGGCCAGCGCCTCCAGGACGGCGAACTCCTTGGCGGTCAGGGCCACGGGCCGCCCCGCCACCCGGACCTCGAAGCGCGCGGTGTCCAGCACCACCGCGCCGACCCGCAGCACCGCGGGCTCCGCCGCACCGGCGGCCTTCCTCGACCGGCGCAGCAGCGCCCGCACCCGCGCGGTCAGCTCGCGGGGGCTGTAGGGCTTGGTGAGGTAGTCGTCGGCGCCCAGGTCGAGGCCGAGGAGCATGTCCTCCTCGGTGGTGCGGGCGGTGAGAAGGAGAATGGGAACATCCGATTCGGTCCGCAGAATGCGGCACACGTCGAGTCCGTCGACCAGCGGCAGCATCACATCGAGAACGATGAGATCCGGTTTCACCGAACGGGCCTTTTCCAACGCCGCCCGGCCGTCACCCACGACCTGCACCGCGTTGCCTTCCCGCTCCAGATAGATCCGGACCAGCCGAGCCTGTTTCTCGTCGTCCTCGGCCACCAGAATCCGAGCGCTCACCGATTCTCCCCCAACAGGATCCCGCGTACTCCCGAACGGTAATACACGCCCCACGACGACACACCGCCCCGGAAAAGAGCCGGAGACGGCCCGTCAGCGCGCTTCTCACGCGCCCGCCACCCCCGGGCCCGCAGCCGGGAACGGCGCCCCTCCGTCCCGGCGCCGACCGGCTCCCCCCGGAAGGCCCCCTCGCGGCCGTGCTTGCCGGAACACGGAAGGCACGGCCTCTCCCGGACTGCCGTCCGGCCTCGTGGTGTTCCCGCTTCCGGCTGGTGAAGGCTGGAGCGGAGGAGGCAGGGGATGACGACACGGGCGAGGAGTACGGCGTACAGCACGGGCAGGCCACCGAACGAGGGCCGTGCCGGCCGGCGGTCGCCGGGCCGGACGCGGTTCACGGGCGTGCTGCTGATCCTGCTGTCCCTGATGTCGGCGGCGGCCTGCCACTGGGTGTTCGTCCGGTGGCTGCCCTCCGACGGCGAGCGCTACCGGGACTACCGCGCGGCCGAGCCGTGCTCCTCCCACGCGATGGAGCGGGGGTGGACGGACTGCCTGAGTACCTGGCACCTCACCGTGGAGGAGACGGTGAACGAGGCCGCCGGGAAGGGTTCCTCCTACCGGGCGACCCTGACGTACCAGGACTCCTGGCGCGGAACCGTGTCCTTCGGCGACTCCGGCCCGCTCCTGGAGCGGCTCGAGTCCGGCGACCGGGTCGAGGCCATCGCCTGGCGCGGCGACATCGTGGTGCTCGGCAAGGACGGTGTACGGCAGAACACCTCGGAGGCGCCCCGTGACGAGCTCCAGATGAACGCCGCCGTGGGCGTGCTCGCCGGACTCGTCGCGGCTCAGCTCTTCGTGTTCGGCGCGGTGCGTCTGGCCAGGCCCCGTGACCACGAACCCTTCACCTGGGACCCGTACGGCAGGCGGCTGCTCCTCACCATCACCGCGGTCTGTTTCGGGGTGGGCCTGCCGGCGGTGTGGACCGGCATCCCGTGGTGGACCGTGCCCGCCGTCGCCGTACCCGTGGTGGGGTGCGCGGCGGTGCTGCTGCGTCTCCGCCCGAGCCGCAGCGCCGAAGGCGCGTAACGGCTCACCGGGCCCCCACGCCGGAAGCTTCCCGTCCCCTCACCCGATCGCGCACGCGCTTCACCCGGTGCCCCATGCCCGACGGTGTCCACCGGCGTGCCCGTGTCGTCCAGCGTGAGCTCACCGCCAAGGGTGAGCACCGCAATGCCAGGGCCGTCGACCTGCTCGTGGCCGCGGCCGCGGAAGAAGCGGGACTCACGCTGCTGCACCACGACCGCGACTTCGAAACCATCGCCCGCACCACCGGGCAGCCGGCTCGCATGATCGACCTCAAGGGCTGAGACGGGGAACGCCGGAGGGCGCCCCGCCGGCAGCCCTCCCCGCCTCAGCGGAACTCGTGGACCACCTGGATCTCGCCGACGATGTGGGCGTTGAAGTCGTCCAGTTCCTCGGCCGGGACCCAGAGTTCGAGGATCGTCCGCCCGCCGGCCTGTTGGACGGGGTACCGGCTCAAGAACTCCGTCTCGACCTCGAAACGAGTGACGAAACCGGCGCCGTCGTGCTTCACGTTCCAGTCCCGGGCGATCCTGATCGCGTAGTCCTCGTCGAGGACCGGGTAGAAGATCGGCTGCTCGGGCAGCCGGGGCGGCCAGGCACGCCAATTCAACTCCCGGACCAGATCGAGCTCTTTGGGGCCGGTGGGGCGCCACAGGATCGTCGTTGCCTGCCGACTGGTCATGCACGTCACTCTCTGTACGCGGGCCGCCGGTACGACGGCCCGGAGACCCGGACGATACCGGCGCCGCGAATCCGGCAGCCACACGGTTTATGCACCCTGACCGGCTCCGTGAGCAGCGCTCACGGGGCACCTCTCGTTCTCGCTGGGCAAGGGGAGCCGGGACGATGCCGATGTACGGCGGACGGACCGCCCCCGTCCAGGGCGCCAGAGTGGTCGAGCGTGGCGTCCGCTGCCCATGGAACGGCCTCACACAGGAAACGGCACCCGAAGGAGTGGCCGACCAGGTGTAGGTACTGACCGTCGCGGTTGGCCGGCACGGCCGCACTCGCCGGGTCGGGGCGCTCCGTGTCCAAGTAGCCGAGCATGCGTCCGATGATGTGGGCAAGCATGCCCGTCGGTACCCGTCGCGTGGGCGCGGTCGCGGATCCTGCGGTAGCCGCTGGGCGTGACGAGGCTGGATGACGGCCGGCGAACGGGCCCTGGGCCAAGGCCCCTCATACTGCACTGACAGGCCGGCTTACTCGCGGAACAGGCAGGGTGGGCGCTGAGGGGCGGCCTCTTGCCCGAAGGCGCCATCAGCTTGGGAAGCTGCGATCATGTAGGGCCGAATCAGCCCCTGAACCGGGCGAACGGTTGGATTGCGACCATGGTGGTAATACCTGAATTCACCGTGATTTACCGCTGTTCCTCGCCCGCTCTGGTGCGGCTGCGGTGAGGGACTGACCGGCCACAACTACTCGGCGACACCCAGATCAGCGCGCATGGACTGCTTCAGTGCCCCCAGATAAGGCCAGACCTCGTCGTGGAGTTCACCTTCCAGCGCCGCCAGTTCATCTGCGTATGTGGTGGGTGCCGCTCCGTACTTCCTGAGCTTGCCGTACGCGGAGTTCAAACGCTTCTTCGCCGTGCCGGAGGAACGCAGCACCGTGTCCGGGACAACCATCTGGGACTCCGCGTAGCTGTCCCGATAGGCCAGCCTGCACGCCTCCAGCTCCTTCAGGGACGTGTCGACGTCCTCACCACGTTGAAGTGCGTAGAGGTAATTGGTCATCGACGTCAGGTACTGGCGTGAGGCAGTGTTCAGGGTGATGTAGCAGGTACGCCGCCGTTCAAGGCTCTCGCGCTGCTCTTGCCTGGCCTGCTCCGCCCGGAGCAACTCCTCGGCATGACCGCGCTCCTCGTGCCGCTGTTCAGCGGCGGCCCGGAGCTCCATGCGCTTGGTCCGGTCCGCGCGGTTCTGGGTCAGCAGCGCGGCCCCCAGCGTTCCCGCCACGCCCACCACGGCGATTAACAACCCTGCCCAATTGGCACCCATGATGACCCTTCGTGAAGCCGGAAGAACTGGCCGCACGGCAGATACTCCCCCGCGCTCCTCTGCGGAACCCTCGGCCTTTGCTGTACTGCCGCCGGGATCCCTGAAGCAGGGCCGCGCCTCCCTGCCGTCCGACCATGACATCCCGCTGGAAGTGATCGCCCGGCTCGTCGAGCACCCCGGGACGGCGGTGGCCGAGAAGGTCTACCGGAAGCAGAGTCGACCCGTGATCCAGACGGGAGCCGTGGTCATGGACAGGATCTTCGGCGCTGGTCCGCGGCGGCCGTGGACACGCGGGAACCGGTAGTCACGCAGATGAAACAGGTCGGCCACCTACTCATATGAGTAGGTGGCCGACCTGTTACTCCACTGTCGGGGTGGCGGGATTTGAACCCACGACCTCTTCGTCCCGAACGAAGCGCGCTGCCAAGCTGCGCTACACCCCGATCGTCGCTGCTCTCGCGGCGACGACGTTTACTTTAGCCCACTGGGAGCCGGAGGCGAAATCCGGTTTTCGGGGGGTGGCGGACCGGGTTCGGGCGGGCGTGGTCCAGGGCCACCAGGAGGACGGCCAGGGCGTAGAGGGCGAGGCCCATGAGGAGGGCGTCGGCGAGGACGTTCCGGTAGCCGTGCCGGGCGACGTCGAAGAAGGGGTGGAGGTAGCGGGCGGGGGAGCCGGTGAGGAGTTCGCCCCGGACCAGGGTGAAGGCCAGATAGGCCAGGGGGTACAGCATCCAGGTGGCGGTCTGGCGGAGCCGGAGGCGGGCCGGCGGGGAGAGGAGGAGCCAGTCCAGTACCGCGGCGACGGGGAGCACCGTGTGCAGGGTGTGGGCGGCCAGTGGTTCCAGCCGGCCCATCCCGGCGGCCGCGTCCGCCGTCGGGAAGGGCGGTGGCGCGTCCGCCAGGAGGACGTGGTGGGTCAGGGACGCCATGATCACGTAGAGCAGGGCCGCTCCCGTGAGAGCGCCCGGCAAGGGGTGCCGGGCGCCCCAGGCGCGCCGGGCCGAGGCGAGCATGACCAGGGCCAGGAGGAGCGCGCTCTGGACCGTGAAGTGGCTCAGGGCCCGCGCCGGGCCGCCGAGGAGGGCCTCCACCAGCACCGCCCCCGCCGCCAGCAGCGCCAGGAGCAGGCGGTACGCCGCCGTCAGCGGGCGGCGTACCAGGGGGACGACGGCTCTGGCGGGGGCGAAGAGGGCGGCCGACGCCGGATGCGTACGCGGCAGGGCGGGGATGTCCGGAAGGTCCCTGGGTATCGGGGCGGTCATGCACCCCAGCGTGGGCGGACGTCCGGTCCGGGGCGACGCGGGTGAGCCGTTCGGGTTACCGGAGGGCCCTCTGCTCGCGGCCCACCAGGGTCAGCAGCGTCGCCTCCGGGGGGCAGGCGAAGCGGACCGGGGTGTAGCGGCTGGCGCCGCAGCCCGCGGAGACGTGGAGGTAGGACGTGCGGCCCTCGGAGGTGTGCGTGGACAGGCCCTTCACGCGGTCCGTGTCCAGGTCGCAGTTGGTGACCAGGGCGCCGTAGAAGGGGATGCAGAGCTGGCCGCCGTGGGTGTGGCCGGCCATGATCAGCGGGTAGCCGTCGGCCGCGAAGGAGTCCAGGGCACGCAGGTACGGGGCGTGGACGACGCCCATCGAGAAGTCCGCCGCGTCCGACGGGCCGCCCGAGACCTCCGCGTACCGGTCGCGCTTGATGTGCGGGTCGTCCAGGCCGGTCAGCTCGATCGACGCGCCCTCGATCTTCAGGGTGCCCCTGGTGTTCGTCAGGTTCAGCCAGCCCGCCGCGTCGAAGCCGTCCCGCAGGTCCTCCCACGGGTTGTGGACCACGCCGACCGCCTGCGCGTTGCCGTTCAGACCGTGCCGTCCCTGGACCTTCTCGACCAGGTAGCGGGCGGGGTTGCGCAGGGTGGGGCCGTAGTAGTCGTTGGAGCCGAAGACGTACGCGCCCGGGAACTCCATCAGGGGGCCGAGCGCGTCGAGGACCTCCGGCACGCCCTCGGGGTCGGACAGGTTGTCGCCCGTGTTGAGCACGAAGTCGGGGCGCAGGCCCGCCAGGGAGCGCAGCCAGCGCTGCTTCTTGCGCTGGCCGCCGACCATGTGGATGTCGGAGACCTGGAGCACGCGCAGGGGGCGCATCCCGGACGGGAGGACGGGGACGGTCACCCGTCGGAGGCGGAAGGAGCGGGCCTCGAAGCCCGCCGCGTACAGCAGCCCGGCGGCGCCGGCCGCCGTGATTCCCAGGGGGATCTTGTATCGCGCGCGCATGCGTCCATCGTGTCAGACCCGGGCGGGCGCCCCGCACGCCCGTGGGCGCGGTGGCCTTTAAATCAGCAGGCGTTCCGCCGCGCGCACCTGCGACAATCTAGCCATGACCACGCTCAAGTCGAAGCTGCAGGAAGACCTCAACGCCGCGATCAAGGAGCGTGACGAGCTCCGCTCCTCGACGCTCCGGCTGACGCTCGCCGCGATCACCAAGGAGGAGGTCGCGGGGAAGGAGAAGCGCGAGCTCTCCGACGACGAGGTGCAGAAGGTGATCACCCGCGAGGCGAAGAAGCGCCGTGAGGCGGCGGAGGCCTTCGCGCAGGGCGGCCGTCCCGAGCAGTCCGAGCGCGAGAAGGCGGAGGGCGAGGTGCTGGCACGGTACCTGCCCAAGCCGCTGTCCGACGAGGAGCTGGACGCGATCGTCGCCCAGGCCGTGGAGGAGGCGAAGGCGGCGGGCGCGGAGGGGCCGCGGGCCATGGGCGCCGTGATGAAGATCGTGAACCCGAAGGTGGCCGGGCAGGCGGAGGGCGGCCGGGTCGCCGCCGCGGTGAAGAAGCTGCTGGCCGGCTGACCGGCGGTTCCCGCGCCGGGTGCGACGGGCGGTGTGCGGCCGGTCCGGTCCGCTCCCCGCGCATCGCGGGCGCGTCGTACGACGCCGAACGGCCTCCCCCTCCGACAGCGGAGGGGGAGGCCGTTCGGCGTGTCCGGCCGGGGCCGTCAGCCGCGTCCGCCGGGGCCGTCGCCCGCTCCCCGGAAGAAGCCCCCCGGGAGGGAGAAGGTCGGGTCCGGCTCGCCGCCGCCCGCGTCGCCGCCGCCCGCGTTGTTGCCGCCTCCGTTGCCGCCCCCGTTGGCGTTGCCGCCGCCGACCGGGCCGCCGATGAGACCGCCGTCGCCGCCGTCGTCGTTGTCGCCGTCGTCGTCACGGTTGCCGCCGCCGTCGCCGTCGCCGCGGTCACGGTTCTGGGCGTCCGGGATGTC
This sequence comes from Streptomyces caelestis, assembly GCF_001279005.1. Taxonomy (GTDB): domain Bacteria; phylum Actinomycetota; class Actinomycetes; order Streptomycetales; family Streptomycetaceae; genus Streptomyces; species Streptomyces heliomycini. Next base: position 105,495 of record NZ_LGCN01000085.1, on the reverse strand, counting down.
GACGAGGTTGAAGGACGGGGACTCCTTGCCCGACAGGGCGCCGGTCATGGCGTCCTTCCAGATGGGGCCCGGGACCGCGCCGCCGAAGACGAGCGCGTGGTACTGGCCGCCGATCGTGATGTTCTTCATCTCGACCTCCTGGCTCGCGCTGCCCACCCAGACGGCGCCCGACATGTTCGGCGTGTAGCCGACGAACCAGGCGTTCTTGCGCTCGTCGGTCGTACCCGTCTTACCGGCGTTGGCGCGGTCGCTGAGGCCGGCCGCCTGGCCCGTACCGGAGTCGACCACACCCTGCAGCAGGGTGTTCACCGCGTCCGCGGTCTTCTCGCTCATCGCGCGCGAGCACGTCGACTTCGGGACCTCGAGGGACTTCTGCTCCTTGCCGATCTTCTGGGTGATCGCCTCGATGGCGATCGGCGTGCAGTACATGCCCCGGGAGGCGAAGGCGGCGTACGCGCTCGCCATCGTGAGGGGCGAGAGGCCGGTGGAACCGAGGGTCATCGAGGAGGGGACCTCGGGGATCTTCTTGCCGTTGCCCTGGACGATGCCGAGCTTGTCGGTCATGGTCACCACGGGGCACATGCCGATGTCCTCGATCATCTGCACGAAGTAGGTGTTGACCGACTTGGCCATCGCCTCCTTGAGCGCGTACGGCCCCACCTCGGACTCGTTCTCGTTCTCCAGCTTGTAGCCCCTGTCGTTCACCCAGGGCTTCTCGCAGCCGCGCACGGACGACGGGTACGGCATCTGGTACGGGGCCGAGTAGGTCTGGGTCGCCGGCCTGCCCTCCTCCAGCGCCGCCGCCGCCACGAACGGCTTGAAGGTGGAACCCGTCGGGAAGCCGAAGTTGGAGCCGCCCATGGCGTAGTCGACCGAGAAGTTGATCTCCGTCTCGTTCTTGTCGTAGCCGTACGGCTTCGACTGGCCCATCGCGACGATCTTGCCGGTGCCGGGCTCGACCAGCGTGGACGCCGCGGCGACCGAGTCCGACTGGTTGACGTGGTCCTCCAGCGACTGCTGCACCGACGCCTGCGCCTGCGGGTCGAGCGTCGTGCGGATGGTCAGGCCGCCCTGGTTCCAGATCTTCGCCCGGTCGGCCTTGGTCTTGCCGAAGACCGGGTCGCTCAGGAACACCTCGCGCACGTAGTCGCAGAAGAAGCTCGCGTCGTCGACCGCGGTGATGCAGCCGTTCTTCGGCTTGCTGACCTTCAGGCCCAGCGGGGTCTTCGCCGCCTCGGCGGCCTCCTCCCGGGAGACGTCGCCGACCTCGGCCATCCGCTGGAGGACGGTGTTGCGCCGCTTCTTCGCCTCGGCCTCGTCGTTGACCGGGTCGTAGCGGCTCGGCGACTGGACGAGGCCGGCGAGGAGGGCGGACTCCTGGAGGTTGAGGTCCTTGGCGGACTTGGAGAAGTAGCGCCGGGCGGCGGCCTCGACGCCGTAGGCCTGCTGGCCGAAGAAGGTGATGTTCAGGTAGTTCTCGAGGATCTTCTTCTTGCCCAGCTCCTCCTCGACCTGGATCGCGTACTTCAGTTCGGCGATCTTGCGGCCGATGGTCTGCTGGGTGGCCTGCGCGACCTTCGTCGGGTCGTCGCCCGCCTCCTCGACGAAGACGTTCTTCACGTACTGCTGCGTGAGGGTGGACGCGCCCTCGGAGACCTCGCCGCTGCGCGCGTTCTTGTTGAGCGCGCGCAGGACGCCCTTGAGGTCGACCGCGCCGTGCTCGTAGAAGCGCGAGTCCTCGATCGCGACGATCGCCTTCTGCAGGTACGGAGAGATGTCCTTGAGGTCGACCACCGTGCGGTCGCGCGAGTAGACGGTGGCGATCTGGCCGCCGTCGGCGTCGAGGATGGTGGTGCGCTGACTCAGCGGCGGCGTCTTGAGGTTGGCCGGGAGCTCGTCGAAGCTCTCGACCGATCCCTTGGCCGCCAGGCCGAGCGCGCCCACGGCGGGCAGCGCGATGCCGGCCATGACGGCCCCCGCGAGGACACTGACACCGAGGAACTTGACGGCCTGCTGCGTGGAGGACAGACCACCGCCCGAGCGCTTCTTTGGCATGGGAGCAGCCTACGTTCTCATTCGCCGGACAAGCGTATATGCCTTGGCCTAAGCTGCTCTCAACTGTCACAGCAGTGAGGCCACGTATCAATACGTCCGGCGACCCCGAATCGTTCCGGATCTCCTCGACTTTTTTCGTACGCGTGTGTGCCGAGGGGTGTTGAGTTCGTGTCCGGATCCGCCTCGTGTGTCATGCGGTGCCCGTTGTGACGCAAGGGAACTGACCTGGAATGCCGGGTTCGTCACGCATGTCGCCCCCTCACTCCCCCGGGTGATCTGCCGCTTACCCATAGTCCGTTCGGACCATTCAAGATTGGGCCCGCTGGGGGTGTTGCGCCGTGCCCACCTTCCGTAACGTCCTCAACTGGCGGCGGTGAATATGCCGCTGCCGCCGTGGGGGAGCCTCGATTCGGGAGAGGACGGCGCCGGTATGGGCTGGGTTACCGACTGGAGTGCGCAGGCTGCCTGCCGCACTACCGATCCGGATGAACTGTTCGTTCAGGGAGCAGCGCAGAACAGGGCCAAGGCGGTGTGCACCGGATGTCCGGTACGCACCGAATGCCTGGCTGACGCGCTCGACAACCGCGTCGAGTTCGGCGTGTGGGGAGGCATGACGGAGCGTGAGCGCCGTGCGCTGCTGCGCCGGCGGCCGACCGTGACCTCCTGGCGCAGGCTGCTGGAGACCGCGCGCTCGGAGTACGAGCGGGGGTCGGGTCTCGTACCGCTCGACGACGAGGTGTACGAGAACTACGCGGCGGTGGGCTGAGGGCCCTCGGGGGTTCTCGGTCCCGCCCGGTTCCGGTCCAGGGTGTCGTCAGGGCGTTTCGGGCAGCTCCGGCCGGTCGGCCGCGAGCCGGTCGCCGATGTCCCGCAGCCCCGCGAGGTCGTGCACGTCGCCGGGCAGCGCGGCCACCTCGGTCACCGCCACCTCGGGGTGGAGCGCGGTGAAGCGGTCGCGTGTGCGCTGCTCGCGCGAGAGCAGCCGCATCCGCTCGGCGTGCAGCCTCAGCAGGCCCGCGGTGAGCAGGTCGACGGACCGGTCCGCGTCCGTGTTCGCGTCCGCTCCGGTGTCCTTCGTGCGCGCGCCTCCGATGTCGTCGGCAGGGGCGGGGGAGCCTGTGCCGGGGACGTCCGAAACCGGTGTCCCGGAAGCGGGGGATGAACCGGATGGGTCTGAACCGCCGTACGTTTCGGGAGAGTTACGAAGTCCAGCTTTCCCGCCCTCCTGATCCACAATGCGGGAGTCCTCAAGATTTTCCGCGGCGGCCAGCGCCCGCTCGGCCGACAGCCGGTCCGCGCCGCTGCCGTGCACCCGGTTGAGGACCAGACCGGCCAGCGGCATCCCCTCCGCCGCCAGCCGCTCCACGAAGTACGCGGCCTCGCGCAGCGCGTCCCGCTCCGGGGCCGCCACCACCAGGAACGCCGTCCCGGGCGCCTGGAGCAGCTTGTACGTGGCGTCCGCGCGCGTGCGGAACCCGCCGAACATCGAGTCCATCGCGGCCACGAACGTCTGCACGTCCTTCAGCAGCTGACCGCCGAGCACCTTGCCCAGGGTGCCGGTCATCATCGACATGCCGACGTTCAGGAACTTCATCCCCGCCCGGCTGCCGACCTTCGCCGGGGCCAGCAGCACGCGGATCAGCTTGCCGTCGAGGAAGGACCCGAGCCGCTTGGGCGCGTCCAGGAAGTCCAGCGCGGAACGGGACGGCGGGGTGTCGACCACGATGAGGTCCCACTCGTCCCGGGACCTCAGCTGGCCCAGCTTCTCCATCGCCATGTACTCCTGCGTGCCGGCGAAGCCCGCGGAGAGCGACTGGTAGAAGGGGTTGCCCAGGATCGCGGCGGCCCGCTCGGGGTCCGCGTGCCCCTCGACGATCTCGTCGAAGGTGCGCTTCATGTCGAGCATCATCGCGTGCAGTTCGCCGCCCGCGGAGTCGTCGATGCCCTTCACCCGGCGCGGGGTGTTGTCGAGCGAGTCGATGCCCATGGACTGGGCGAGCCGGCGGGCCGGGTCGATGGTGAGGACCACCACCTTGCGTCCCCGTTCGGCCGCGCGCAGGCCGAGCGCCGCGGCGGTGGTCGTCTTGCCGACCCCGCCCGAGCCGCAGCACACCACGATCCGGGTGGCGGGGTCCTCGAGCAGCGGGTCGATGTCGAGGGCGCGGGTGGGGGAGAGGTGGTGACGGGCCGGGTCCTGGTCCTGCGCCGGTTCCGGACGACGACTCATGACATCCCCTGCTTCCGGTGCTTCCGACTCGTGACGGGGCCGGTACGGCGGCGGTCGCCTCGGGACCGCACCGTGCGGGCGCGGCCGCTCATGACACGCCCTGTTCGCGCAGTCGCCTGGCCAGTTGGTACAGGCCGGCCAGGTCCATGCCCTCCACGAGCAGCGGAAGCTCGTGCAACGGCACGTCGAGGTCCGTGAGCACGGCGCGCTGCTCGGTCTCCAGCGCGTACCGCTCGGCGTACTCCTCGGCCTGTGCGAGCAACGGCTCCACCAGCCGCTCGGCGTGTCCTCCGCGCCGCGCGCCACCGAGGCCGGCGGACGACAGCGCCCGTGCGATGGAGGAACGAGGGACCGCCGCCGCGAGTTCCAGGCCGTCCCCGTCCAGCACCTCCGGCCGGACCATGTTCACCACGACCCGCCCCACCGGCAGCCGCGCGGCGCGCAGTTCCGCGATGCCGTCGGCGGTCTCCTGGACGGGCATCTCCTCCAGCAGCGTCACCAGGTGCACGGCCGTCTCCGGCGATTTCAACACCCGCATGACCGCCTGCGCCTGATTGTGTATCGGGCCGATCCTGGCGAGCCCGGCGACCTCGTCGTTGACGTTGAGGAAGCGGGTGATGCGGCCGGTCGGCGGGGCGTCCATCACGACGTAGTCGTAGACGAACCGCCCGTCCCGGTCCTTGCGGCGCACCGCCTCGCACGCCTTGCCGGTGAGCAGGACGTCCCGCACGCCGGGGGCGATGGTGGTGGCGAAGTCGATCGCGCCGAGCTTCTTGAGGGCCCGGCCGGCGCCGCCGAGCTTGTAGAACATCTGGAGGTAGTCCAGGAGGGCCAGCTCGGCGTCGATGGCGAGGGCGTACACCTCGCCGCCTCCCGGAGCGACGGCGATCTTCCGTTCCTCGTAGGGCAGTGCCTCCGTCTCGAAGAGTTGTGCGATGCCCTGGCGGCCCTCGACCTCGACGAGGAGCGTCCGCTTCCCCTCCGTGGCCAGGGCCAGCGCGAGGGCCGCGGCCACCGTGGTCTTGCCGGTTCCGCCCTTGCCACTGACGACCTGGAGCCTGCTCACGTCTTCGAGACTAAATGCTCTTCCCGCGCCCCGTCGGATCCGGGTGGCGGTTCCCGGCCGTCGCGCCCCGCGCGAGGGGGCGGTGCGGGGGCCGCGTCCCGCGCGGGCGAGGGCTAGAGTCGGCCGCATGACCAAGTGGGAATATGCGACTGTGCCACTGCTCGTCCACGCGACGAAGCAGATTCTGGACACCTGGGGCGAGGACGGCTGGGAGCTCGTCCAGGTCGTGCCCGGGCCGAACAACCCCGAACAGCTGGTGGCCTACCTGAAGCGGGAGAGGCAGGGATGAGCGCCGTCGAGGCGAGACTGGCCGAGCTGGGCCTGAGCCTGCCGGAGGTCGTCCCGCCGCTGGCCGCGTACCAGCCCGCCGTGCGGTCGGGGCGGTACGTCTTCACCGCCGGCCAGCTGCCCATGGTGGAGGGCAAGCTTCCGCTGACCGGAAAGGTCGGCGCGGAGGTCACCGCCGAGGAGGCGAAGGAGCTGGCGCGCACCTGCGCGCTGAACGCCCTCGCCGCGGTCAAGTCCGTCGCCGGGGACCTGGACCGCGTGGCGCGCGTGGTGAAGGTCGTCGGCTTCGTGGCCTCCGCCGCGGACTTCACCGGCCAGCCGGGCGTCCTCAACGGCGCGAGCGAACTGCTCGGCGAGGTCCTCGGCGACAAGGGCGTCCACGCCCGCAGCGCGGTGGGCGTCGCGGTACTGCCCCTGGACGCCCCGGTGGAGGTCGAGATCCAGGTGGAACTCACCGAGGCGTGATCCGCGCCGCCGGGGCCCGCGAGGCGCGGGACCCGGTGATGCCGAGGCCCCGGCGTCCGGCGCGACGGCCGGGCCCGGCGCGCGGCGCCTTGGAACCGACGCCCGGCGTGAGGGCACTTCCTGGTGACGGCGGCTCCTGGCGCTTCGGGCCCTGCCGCTCCCGCGCCTCGTCGTCCGGGTGGCGCCTGCGGCGCGCGAGCGCCGGGGCGCCGGGGCGCCGGTGCGCGGCCCGACGGCGTGCCCCGGCGGGCGTGGGCGCCCGGTGTGCGGGCGTCGGGGTCCGGGCGCGCGCTGTGGGGGCACGCCTACGAGTCCCCGGCACCCGGCGCGGGGGCCCGCGTCCGGGGCGGGGGCGGGGGCGTGTGCCGTCCCCCTCGGTCTCGTGCGGGACGTGCGCGGCTCGTCCGGGGGACCGCGGTTCCGGGCGCCGGGCGTGAGCCGTGCGGCCACCGCCGTGTCCGGTCCGCCGGACCGCCGTGTCGTTCCCCGGTTCCGCCGTCCTCCGCGGGCACTCGAACATCCGCCCGTCACGGGATAGCCTCCGGCCATGGTGAATGCGCAGGCCGGCGGGCAGTGGTACCCGCCCGAGTGGCCGGAGCGGATCCGTGCGCTGGCGGACGGCGGCCTCACGCCGGTCGTGCCGAAGCGCGCGGCCACCGTCATGCTGCTCAAGGACACCGGTGACGGGCCCGCCGTGTACATGCTGCGCCGGCGTGCCTCCATGGCGTTCGCGGGCGGCGCGTACGCCTACCCCGGCGGCGGCGTCGACCCGCGGGACGACGACCGGCACGTCCGCTGGGCGGGCCCCTCGCGCGCGTGGTGGGCGGACCGGCTCGGCGTCGACGGGGCACAGGCCCAGGCGATCGTCTGCGCGGCCGTGCGGGAGACGTACGAGGAGGCCGGCGTCCTGCTCGCCGGACCCACCCCCGACTCCGTGGTCGGCGACACGACCGGCGACGACTGGGAGGCGGACCGTGCCGCGCTCGTCGCGCGGGAGACGTCCTTCGCGGAGTTCCTGGACCGCCGCGGGCTGGTCCTGCGCTCGGACCTGCTCGGCGCGTGGACGCGCTGGATCACCCCCGAGTTCGAGCCCCGCCGCTACGACACCTGGTTCTTCGTCGCCGCGCTCCCCGCGGGCCAGCGCACCCGCAACGCCTCCACGGAGGCCGACCGCACGGTGTGGATCACACCGCGCGCGGCGGCCGGGGCGTACGACCGGGGCGAGCTGCTGATGATGCCGCCGACCATCGCGACGCTGCGCCGGCTCGCGGCGTACGGAACGGCCGCGGAGGCGCTCGACGCGGCTCCCGCGCGGGACCTCACGCCGGTCCTGGCCACCGCGCGCCTGGTGGGGGGCGAGATCGTGCTCTCCTGGCCGGGACACGACGAGTTCACCCAGCACATCCCGACCGGGGGAGCCCCCGCATGACGGACGCGAGCACCCTTCCCGGCCAGCCGCGGGGCGGGGTCCTCTCCGGGCCCGCCACCGCGCGTGCCGTCAACGTGCTGGCTCCCAACCCCTCGGCGATGACCCTGGACGGCACCAACACCTGGATCCTGTCGGAACCGGACTCCGACCTCGCCGTCGTGGTCGACCCCGGCCCGCTGGACGACGGACACCTGCGGCACGTCGTCGGCACCGCCGAGCGGACCGGGAAGCGCGTCGCGCTCACCCTCCTGACGCACGGTCACCCCGACCACGCCGAGGGCGCCGCCCGTTTCGCCGAGCTGACGGGCACGAAGGTGCGGGCACTGGACCCGGCGCTGCGGCTCGGCGACGAGGGGCTGGCCGCCGGGGACGTCGTCACCGTCGGGGGCCTGGAGCTGAGGGTCGTACCGGCCCCCGGGCACACGGCTGACTCCCTGTGCTTCCACCTCCCGGCCGACCGGGCGGTCCTCACGGGCGACACCGTCCTGGGCCGCGGCACGACCGTCGTGGCCCATCCCGACGGCCGCCTCGGCGACTACCTGGACACGCTGCGCCGGCTCAGGTCGCTCACGGTCGACGACGGCGTCCACACGGTACTGCCCGGGCACGGGCCCGTCCTGGAGGACGCCCAGGGCGCCGTCGAGTTCTACCTCGCCCACCGCGCCCACCGCCTCGCCCAGGTCGAGACGGCCGTCGAGGACGGCCACCGCACCCCCTCCGAGGTCGTCGCCCACGTCTACGCCGACGTCGACCGCTCCCTGTGGCCGGCCGCGGAACTCTCGGTGCGCGCCCAGCTGGAGTACCTCCGGGAGCACGGGCTCATCTAGCCCACCCCCCGAGCCCGCGGGGTGCGCGGACACGGCGGAGCCCCACTCCCCAGGGAGTGGGGCTCCGGTGCCGGGTGTCAGCGGGAGCGCTTCGCGAGGCGTTCGACGTCCAGGAGGATCACCGCGCGGGCCTCCAGGCGGAGCCAGCCGCGCTGGGCGAAGTCCGCCAGGGCCTTGTTGACCGTCTCGCGGGACGCGCCGACCAGCTGGGCCAGCTCCTCCTGCGTGAGGTCGTGCACGACGTGGATGCCCTCCTCGGACTGCACGCCGAAGCGGCGGGAGAGGTCCAGCAGGGCGCGGGCGACACGGCCCGGGACGTCCGAGAAGACCAGGTCCGACATCGCGTCGTTGGTCTTGCGCAGCCGGCGCGCGACGGCCCGCAGCAGCGCCGTGGCCACCTCGGGGCGGGCGCTCAGCCAGGGCGTCAGGTCGCCGTGGCCCAGGCCGAGCAGCTTGACCTCGGTGAGCGCCGTGGCGGTCGCGGTGCGCGGGCCCGGGTCGAAGAGCGACAGCTCACCGATCAGCTCGCCCGGACCGACCACGGCGAGCATGTTCTCGCGGCCGTCGGGGGACGTGCGGTGCAGCTTCACCTTGCCCTCGGTGACCACGTACAGGCGGTCGCCGGGGTCGCCCTCGTGGAACAGGGAGTCGCCCCGTGCGAGGGTCACCTCACTCATGGAGGCGCGAAGCTCGGCGGCCTGCTCGTCGTCGAGCGCCGCGAAGAGCGGGTTCCGCCGCAGAACGTCGTCCACGAGTTCTCTCCTTGTCGGCCTGCTCAGGGGATCTTGTTCCCCCACGTACCAGGGGACCGTGGTTCCCATTTTGCCGGACGGTCCAAACAGTGTGATCTGTCACAAGGATGCCGTACGGGCCGGTGGGGGTAAGCGGCAGGGGTCCGATTGGACGCCGGTCCTCGGGGTCCGGGGCGGATGTCGGTGCCGGGCCGTAGGCTGGCCGGGTGTCCAAATCGCCGGTGAGAGCACGGGCGGAGGGAGCTGCGCGAGTGGGTGTACGTCGCGATTCCGCTGTGGGCGAACAGGGCTCCGATGGCGGTAGGGAAACGGCGAAGACGGCAAAGAGGTCACCGTTGAAGAAGGAACCGGTGGTCCGCGCGAGCGGGGCGGCCGAGGGGACGGGCACGTCGGCGGAGAAGCCGGCGCAGGCCGCGGCCGGGAAACCGGCGGCGAAGCGACGGGCGGCCGGGGCGAAGAGGGCGGCCGGCGCCGAGAAGTCCGCCCCCGCGAGGGCCGCCGTCGAGCCGGCCGGGAGCGAGTCGCGCACCGCGCTGGTGCGCCGCGCGCGCCGGATCAACCGCGAGCTCGCCGAGGTGTTCCCGTACGCCCACCCGGAACTGGACTTCGAGAACCCCTTCCAACTCGTCGTCGCCACCGTGCTGTCGGCCCAGACCACCGACCTGCGCGTCAACCAGACGACCCCCGCCCTCTTCGCGAAGTACCCCACCCCCGAGGACCTGGCCGCCGCCGACCCCGAGGAGGTGGAGGAGATCCTGCGCCCCACCGGCTTCTTCCGGGCCAAGACCAGGTCGGTCATCGGGCTGTCCAAGGTGCTGGCGGAGGACTTCGGCGGAGAGGTGCCCGGCCGGCTCGAGGATCTCGTCAAACTGCCCGGTGTGGGCCGCAAGACCGCCTTCGTCGTGCTCGGCAACGCCTTCGGCCGCCCGGGAATCACCGTGGACACCCACTTCCAGCGGCTGGTGCGCCGCTGGAAGTGGACCGAGGAGACCGACCCCGACAAGATCGAGGCGGCCGTCGGCGCGCTCTTCCCCAAGAGCGACTGGACCGACCTGTCCCACCACGTCATCTGGCACGGCCGCCGCATCTGCCACGCCCGCAGGCCCGCCTGCGGCGCCTGTCCCATCGCGCCGCTCTGTCCGGCGTACGGCGAGGGCGAGACGGACCCGGAGAAGGCGGAGAAGCTGCTGAAGTACGAGAAGGGCGGTTTCCCGGGCCAGCGTCTGAAGCCTCCGCAGGCCTACCTGGACGCCGGCGGCAGGCCCGCCCCGCCGCTGGGGGCCGGATGACGGAGCGGCGTGCGCGGCGGCCCGCGGAACGATCTCGGGGCCGCCGGGCGTTGGACCCGTGGGACGCGGTCGGACGACGGGGGTGGCGGTGACGCGGACGAGTGGTGCCCGGGGCGGTCCGGTGACGCTCAGCCAGGAGGGGCTGCCCTCCTGGCTGGACCCGGTGGCCCGCGCGGCCGAGACGGTCCGGCCGGGACAGCTGAGCCGCTTCCTGCCCCCGGAGAACGGCACGGGGCGCCAGTCCGCCGTCCTCATCCTCTTCGGCGACGGCGAGCGCGGCCCGGAGCTGCTGCTCATGGAGCGCGCGAGCTCACTGCGCTCGCACGCCGGGCAGCCGTCCTTCCCCGGCGGCGCCCTCGACCCCGAGGACGGTGACCCGCACGGCGACGGTCCGCTGCGGGCGGCCCTGCGCGAGGCCGAGGAGGAGACCGGGCTCGATCCGTCCGGCGTCCAGTTGTTCGGCGTCCTGCCGAAGCTCTACATCCCGGTCAGCGGCTTCGTCGTCACCCCCGTGCTGGGCTGGTGGCGCGTGCCCAGCACGGTGGGGGTCGTCGACCCGAACGAGACCGCGCGGGTGTTCACCGTCCCGGTGGCGGATCTCACCCACCCGGACAACCGTGCGACCGCGGTCCACCCCAGCGGTCACCAGGGTCCGGCGTTCCTGGTCGAGTCGGCCCTCGTGTGGGGCTTCACCGCCGGGGTCATCGACCGGTTGCTGCACTTCGCGGGATGGGAGCGGCCCTGGGACCGGGACAGGCGGGTCCCGCTGGACTGGCGGTCATGACAGGGTGGGCGCCGTGCTGGGTCGGACGAGGCGAGGCGTGAAGCGGTGAACGTGCTGGACATCCTGTTGCTCGTCGCCGCCGTGTGGTTCGCGGTCGTCGGCTACCGCCAGGGCTTCGTCGTCGGCGTCCTGTCGGTGATCGGCTTCCTGGGCGGCGGTCTCGCCGCCGTCTACGCGCTGCCCGTCATCTGGGACGCCCTGACGGACGACTCCGAGGTCGGTACGACGGCCGCCGTCGTCGCGGTCGTCGTCGTCATCGTCTGCGCCTCCGTCGGCCAGGCCCTGACCACGCATCTCGGCAACAAGCTGCGCCGCCACATCACCTGGTCGCCGGCCCGCGCGCTGGACGCGACGGGCGGCGCACTGGTCAACGTCGTCGCGATGCTCCTGGTCGCCTGGCTGATCGGCTCGGCCCTCGCCGGCACGACGCTGCCGACGCTCGGCAAGGAGGTCCGCGGCTCCAGGGTGCTGCTCGGGGTCTCCCGGGCGCTGCCCGACCGGGCCGACACCTGGTTCGCCGACTTCTCCTCCATCCTCGCGCAGAACGGCTTCCCGCAGGTCTTCAGTCCCTTCGCCAGTGAGCCGATCACCGACGTCCGGCCCCCGGACCCGGCCCTGGCGGGCAGCCCCGTCGCGGTCCGCGCGCAGCGCTCCATCGTCAAGGTGATGGGCACCGCCCCGAGTTGCGGCAAGGTCCTGGAGGGCACCGGCTTCGTCTTCGCCGAGCGCCGCGTCATGACCAACGCGCACGTCGTGGGGGGCGTCGACGAGCCGACCGTGCAGATAGGCGGCGAGGGCAGGAAGTACGACGCGAAGGTCGTCCTCTACGACTGGAAGCGTGACATCGCCGTCCTCGACGTGCCCGACATCAAGGCGCCCGTGCTGCGCTTCACCGGCGAGGACGCGAGCAGCAACGACAGCGCGATCGTCGCCGGCTTCCCGGAGAACGGGTCGTACGACGTCCGTTCCGCGCGCGTGCGGGGACGCATCACGGCCAACGGTGCGGACATCTACCGCCGGGGCACGGTCCGCCGCGACGTGTACTCCCTGTACGCGACCGTCCGTCAGGGCAACTCCGGCGGCCCGCTGCTGACCCCCGAGGGAGAGGTCTACGGCGTGATCTTCGCGAAGTCCAGGGACGACGCGGAGACCGGCTACGCGCTCACCGCGGACGAGATCCAGGAGGACATCGCCAAGGGCCGCGCCGCGAACCAGCAGGTGGACAGCGACAACTGCGCGCTCTAGGGGCCCTGGTGCCGGAGAAGAGTCGTACGGTCGTACGGGCCGTCAGCCGCGTGGGTGGCGCAGGCGGACGGAGACCCAGCGGGCCCGGCGGCGGAGGATGTGCGGGATTCCCACCTTGAGGTCCGTACCTGCCATCTGTGGTGCACCGCCTCGCTGGTGGGAACCCATACCGCCCGCCGAGCGGCGGTCACGGCTTGCGTCACTGTAGTCGTGCGTCCAGCCCATACCCCGACGTCTGCCCCCGCCCCAAGGTCGATAACCGCCTCACGCGCACTCAATTGGCTTATGCGCCGGGCAATTGGCCGGTCGTCGGACGAGTGCTCGACCCGGTCACCGGTCGGGTTCGGGATCCTTCAGCCAATTGATCAGTTCCGTGGAGAACGCGACCGGATCCTCTTCGTGCGGGAAGTGCCCCAGCCCGTCGAACAGCCGCCAGCGGTACGGCGCTTCCACGTACTCCCCGGACCCCGCGGCGCTGCGCGTGCGCACGACCGGGTCCAGCGAGCCGTGCAGATGCAGCGTCGGCACCCGCACCGGCCGCTTCATCCTGCGGTTGAACTGGATGCCGTCCGGACGGGCCAGGGAGCGCACCATCCAGCGGTACGGCTCGATCGAGCAGTGCGCCGTGGACGGGATGCACATGGCCCGCCGGTAGTTCTCCAGCGCCTTCTCGTCCGGCGGGTGCGGCCCGGTCCAGTCCTGGATGAGCTCGGCCACCAGCGCCCCGTCGTCCGCGGTGAGCCGGCGCTCCGGGATCCAGGGCCGCTGGAACCCCCAGATGTGGGACAGGGCGGCCGACTGCCTGGCGTCGGAGACCAGAGCCGAGCGCCAGCGCCGCGGATGCGGCATGGACGCGACCGCGAGCCGCCGTACGAGCTTGGGCCGCATCGCCGCGGCCGTCCACGCCAGGTACCCGCCCAGGTCGTGGCCGACCAGCGCGGCGTCCGGCTCGCCGAGGGAGCGGATCACCCCGGTGATGTCCAGCGCCAGGTTGGCCGGGTCGTAGCCGCGCGGTGTGCGGTCGCTGCCGCCGACACCCCGCAGGTCCATGGCGACGGCCCGGAACCCGGCGTCGGCGAGCGCCGTGAGCTGGTGCCGCCAGGTCCACCAGAACTGCGGGAAGCCGTGCAGCAGCAGCACCAGGGGGCCGTCGCCCAGCTCCGCGATGTGGAAGCGGGCGCCGTTGGCGGCGACGTCCCGGTGCGTCAGTCCGGCGCCGCCGGGGATGTCGAGCCGTACGACCGAGGCGGGCTGCGCCGGAGAGGTGGCGGGATCCGTCATGAAGACGAGCGTGCCACAGCCTCGATGGACCGGGGGCCCCGGTCCTCGGGCAGCTCGGGGCGGGGGTGCGGCTTGGCCTTCTGCAGCACGCCCGCCGTCTCCTTCATCGAGGCGGCGACCTTCTGCGGGCCCCGGCCCTTCTTCGCCTTCTTCGCGAAGACGACGCCGATCAGCGCGAGGAGCAGCGCGATCAGTACGTTCGCCGTGAAGGACAGCAGGAAGCAGACCGCGAGGTTCCAGCCGCTCCAGGTGTGGATGCCGTAGGCCAGGGCGAAGTTCAGCATCGGCAGGGAGAACAGGAGCAGCAGGCCGGCCGCCGTGAACGCGCCGCCGCTGGTCGCGCCCCGTTTGACGTCCTGCTTGAGCTGCGCCTTCGCCAGCGCGATCTCGTCGTGCACCAGCGCCGACATGTCCGCCGTGGCCGAGGCGAACAGCTGGCCGATGCTGCGTTCGGCGCCGACCGGGCTGCCGTCGGGTGCGCTCATCGCGGTCTCCCTCTTCTGCGTGCGTTCTGCATGCCTGCGCGTGCGGTTCCGTCTTTGTACCGTCTCGTCAGATCATGCCGGACCGTCGTGGTCCTCGCTTGCCCCGTCGGTCACTTCGGCAAGCGCGTCACGCGCGGCGGCCTTCTCCCGGGCGAGCCGTCGGTGCTCGGCGGCCTTGTGCTCGTAGATGTCCGCCATGCGCAGGTGGTACGCCGGGTCGTCCTGCTCGTACACGTCCGGAATCCCGCTGAGATCCTCGTCGCGCTCCTCGTCCTCGGTCAGCCTGCGGTACTTGGCGTTCCGTATCTTGAGCAGCACGGTCGCGAGGACGGCGGCGATGAGCGAGCCGGTGAGGACGGCGGCCTTGACGCTGTCCGTCATCGAGGCGTTCTCCTCGAAGGCGAGTTCACCGATGAGCAGCGAGACGGTGAACCCGATCCCGGCGAGGGTCGCCACCGCGAACACGTCCGCCCAGGCCAGGTCGTCGCTGAGCGAGGCCCTGGTGAAGCGTGCCGTCAGCCACGTACCGCCGAAGATGCCGAACGTCTTGCCGACGATGAGTCCGAGCACCACGCCGAGCGTCTCGGGCTGGGTGAACACGTCCGCGAGGGCGCCGCCGGAGATCGCCACGCCCGCGCTGAACAGGGCGAACAGCGGCACCGCGAGGCCCGCCGAGAGCGGCCGGACGAGGTGCTCGATGTGCTCCCCGGGGGAGTGCTCCTCGCCCTCGTGGCGGTGGCAGCGCAGCATCAGGCCCATGGCGACACCGGCGATGGTGGCGTGGATGCCGCTGTTGTACATCAGCGCCCACACGACCAGCGCGAGCGGCACGTACACGTACCAGCCGCGCACGCCCTTGCGCAGCAGGAACCAGAAGACGGCCAGGCCGGCGACGGCGCCGCCGAGCGCCGCGAAGTTCAGGTCGGCGGTGAAGAAGACCGCGATGATCAGGATCGCGAACAGGTCGTCGACGACGGCGAGGGTGAGCAGGAAGGCACGCAGCGCGCTCGGCAGGGAGGTGCCGATGACGGCGAGCACGGCGAGTGCGAAGGCGATGTCGGTGGCGGTGGGCACGGCCCATCCGGCCAGGGAGCCGCCGCCCGCGCCGCTGGTGAGCACGTAGACCAGCGCCGGTGCGGCCATGCCGCACAGGGCGGCGACGACGGGGAGTGCGGCTGCCTTGGGATCGCGGAGGTCACCGGCGACGAGTTCACGTTTGAGCTCGATGCCCGCGACGAAGAAGAAGATCGCGAGCAGCCCGTCGGCGGCCCAGTGCGCCACGGACAGGTCCAGCCCGATCGCGCCGGGCCCGAAGTGGAAGTCGCTGACGCTCTCGTAGCTGTCGTGCAGCGCGGGTACGTTCGCCCAGATCAGCGCGACGACGGCGGCCAGCAGCAGGAGTACGCCGCCGACGGTCTCGGTGCGCAGCGCGTCCGCGACGTAGGACCGCTCGGGCAGGGAGAGGCGGCCGAAGGCCTTGCGGGGGGTGGGGGTGCGGGGCGCGGTCACGGGGAGGTCCTCTGGTCGATGGGCAGCACGAATCGCATGCCGACCAGACTTCCCGGCGCCCCATGAAACAGCTTTTCCTTAGTTTATCTAACGTGCCGCGAAGCGCACCAGGAACACCTCGGGGCACCCCGCGCACGGCCGCGCGGGATGCCCCGGTCAGGTGCGGTCCGCTCAGTCCTCGCCGGGCGCCTGGGGCAGCTTGGTCTGGATGAGATCCATGACCGTGCTGTCCGTCAGCGTCGTGACGTCGCCGAGCTGGCGGTTCTCCGCGACGTCCCGCAGCAGACGGCGCATGATCTTGCCGGAGCGGGTCTTCGGCAGCTCGGCCACCGGCAGGATCCGCTGGGGCTTGGCGATCGGGCCGAGGGTGGCGCCCACGTGGCCGCGCAGCTCGCCGACGAGGTCCTCGCTCTCCGCCGCCGTACCGCGCAGGATCACGAAGGCGACGATCGCCTGCCCGGTCGTCTCGTCCGCCGCACCGACCACGGCCGCCTCGGCGACCGACGGGTGGGAGACGAGCGCGGACTCGACCTCCGTGGTGGAGATGTTGTGGCCGGACACCAGCATCACGTCGTCGACCCGGCCGAGCAGCCAGATGTCGCCGTCGTCGTCCTTCTTGGCGCCGTCGCCGGCGAAGTACTTGCCCTCGAAGCGCGACCAGTAGGTGTCGATGAACCGCTGGTCGTCGCCCCAGATGGTGCGCAGCATCGACGGCCACGGCTCGGTGAGGACCAGGTAGCCGCCGCCGCCGTCGGGCACCTCGTTCGCCTCGTCGTCGACGACGGTCGCGGCGATGCCGGGCAGCGGGGTCTGGGCGGAGCCCGGCTTGGCGTCGGTCACGCCCGGCAGCGGGGAGATCATGATGCCGCCGGTCTCGGTCTGCCACCAGGTGTCCACCACCGGGGTGCGGTCCGCGCCGATGTTCTTGCGGTACCAGATCCACGCCTCGGGGTTGATCGGCTCGCCCACCGAGCCCAGCACCCGCAGGCTGCCGAGGTCGAACTTGGCGGGGATGTCGTCGCCCCACTTCATGAACGTGCGGATCGCGGTGGGCGCCGTGTAGAGGATCGTCACGCCGTACTTCTGCACGATCTCCCAGAAGCGGCCCTGGTGCGGGGTGTCCGGTGTGCCCTCGTACATCACCTGGGTGGCGCCGTTGGCGAGCGGGCCGTAGACGATGTAGGAGTGCCCGGTGACCCAGCCGACGTCGGCCGTGCACCAGTACACGTCGGTCTCCGGCTTGAGGTCGAACACGGACCAGTGCGTGTACGCCGTCTGGGTCAGGTAGCCGCCGGAGGTGTGCAGGATGCCCTTCGGCTTACCCGTCGTCCCCGAGGTGTAGAGGATGAACAGCGGGTGCTCGGCCCCGAACGCCTGAGGGGTGTGCTCGGCGCTCTGCCGCTCCACCAGGTCGTGCCACCACACGTCGCGGCCCTCGGTCCAGGCGACGTCCTGGCCGGTGCGGCGGACGACGAGGACGTGTTCGACGGTGCCGGCCTTGGCGACCGCCTCGTCCACGGCCGGCTTGAGCGCGGAGGGCTTGCCGCGCCGGTGGCCGCCGTCGGCCGTGATGACGACACGCGCGTCGGCGTCCTGGATACGGGTGGCGAGCGCGTCGGCCGAGAAGCCGCCGAAGACGACGGAGTGCGCGGCGCCGATGCGGGCGCAGGCCAGCATCGCGACCGCGGTCTCGGGGATCATCGGCATGTAGACGGCGACCCGGTCGCCCGCGCGGACCCCCAGTTCCAGCAGGGCGTTGGCGGCCCTGGAGACCTCGTCCTTGAGCTGGGCGTAGGTGATGGCGCGGCTGTCGCCCGGCTCGCCCTCGAAGTGGATGGCGACCCGGTCGCCGTGCCCGGCCTCCACGTGCCGGTCCACGCAGTTGTAGGCGACGTTGAGCTCGCCGTCCTTGAACCACTTGGCGAACGGCGGGTTCGACCAGTCCAGGGTCTCGGTGGGCTCGGTGGCCCAGGTCAGCCGGCGGGCCTGCTCGGCCCAGAAGCCGAGCCTGTCAGCCTTGGCCTGTTCGTACGCCTCCGCCGTGACGTTGGCGTTCGCGGCCAGGTCGGCGGGGGGCGAGAAGCGACGCTCCTCCTTCAGAAGGTTGGCCAGGCTTTCATTGCTCACGGCATCTGCCTTTCCCAGGGTGTCCGTTGTGTCCCAGGCCACAGCTCATCAGACCCGGGGGTGCGCTGACAAGGGCCGACGGGAAATTGGTTTAGACCTGTCGGGTGGAGTGGTGCGACGTGCGACACCCCTTCCCACGGGGCCCGGAGTGAGCCGGTTCAAGGTGTGTAACGCCTCTCACACCCGGACGGGTCCCCTCACCTCGCCAGGTCCGCGGACCGCACCCGGTCGAACACGCTCTCCTCCTTCCGTTCGGTGAGGAGATACGCCTGGGCCTCACCCACGTGGAAATACATGCCGTGCAACTCCAGGGCGCCGTCCTTCAGGGCACGGGCCACCGGTTCGTGGGCGCGCAGATGCTCCAGCTGCTGCACCACGTTCGTCAGGCAGAGCTGCTCGACCGCGTCGGCGGGCGCCCGCCCGGCCAGCCGCGGCGGGGGCCCGCTGCCGTCGCCCGTGCGCTCCAGACTCGGCCGGCCGTGTCGCAGCCAGCGTCTCAGCGGGGTGCGTGCGCCGTCCGGCTCGGTGCCGAGCAGCGCCTGCATCGCACCGCACCCCGAGTGCCCGCACACCGTGATCGACCGGACCGCCAGCACCTCCACGGCGTACTCGATCGCGGCCGCCACGGAGTCGTCGCCGCTCTCCGTGCCGGGCGGTGGCACGAGGTTGCCGACGTTGCGCACCACGAACAGGTCACCCGGACCACTGGCCGTGATCATCGAGGTGACCACCCGGGAGTCGGCACAGGTCAGGAACAGCTGTGCGGGCCGCTGCCCCTCGCGCGCCAGCCGGGCCAGCTCACCGCGGACCAGGGGGGCGGTGTGGCGCTGGAACGCGCTGATGCCGCGGATCAGTTCGTGGCCGCCGGTGTCGGCCGGCTCCGGCTCGCCTTCGACGGCTCCGTCCGTTCCGTCCGCTCTCCTCCTTCCGCCGGTCCCGTCCGGCCGCGGGACGTCGCCCGGCAGGGGGCGTGGGCGTTCGCACTGGTGGTTGCGCCAGGCCGTCCAGGGCCGGCAGCGGCAGCCGGCGTCGGACGCGTCGGTCTCCTCGATCCCGTCGGACGGGTGCCCGGAGACGAGGGCCGCGGGCTCGGCGATCCGGACCCCGGCACGGCGGCCGGTGATCTCGACGGTGCCGCCCCGGGCGGTGTGCGTGCTCTGCCAGTCCTGCAGCGTCTCGTACGCCGCGTGGTCCATGAAGGAGCCGTCCAGCTCCACGACCACGTCGGCGCCCTGGGGGACGAGGTGCAGGGCCCGGCTGAGCCGTGGCACCGCGAGGAACGTCAACTGGCCTCGTACGTGGACGTGATGGACTCCTTCCTGCTCCGCGTGCGTGATCCGGGTGCGGGTGAGCCGGTGCAGTGCCACCCCGACGGCGACGGCGATGCCCAGCGCCACGCCCTCCAGGACGCCGAGGGACACGACGCCGAGGGTGGTCGCGGCGTAGACCAGGACTTCGCGGTGGCGGGTCACCGTGCGGATGTGGTGCAGGGACACCATCTGGATGCCGACGGCCATCACCAGGGCGGCGAGCGAGGCGAGCGGGATGAGCTCCAGGAGCGGAACCATAAGCAGCGCGGCGATCACTACGAGAACGCCGTGCAGCATCGTGGAGTTCCGGCTCACGGCGCCCGCTTTGACGTTCGCGGAACTGCGGACCGCCACTCCGGCCACCGGGAGTCCGCCGAGCGAGCCGGAGACGATGTTGGCCGTGCCCTGACCGAGCAGTTCACGGTCCAGATCGGAGCGCCCGACATGGCCGGGACCGGGACGGCCGGACACCAGCTTGTCCACGGCCACGGCGCCGAGCAGCGACTGCACGCTGCACACCAGCGTCGTGGTGAGCACGGCGGCGGCGAGGCCGAGCACGGGCCCCTCGGGCAGCCCGGCCAGGGCGTGGTTGCGCCAGGACGGCAGATCCACCTTGGGCAGGACGAGGCCGGCCGCGGAGGCGACCGCGGTGGCTCCGGCGACGGCGACGAGCGCTGCCGGAACCATACGGAGAACGCGTCCGGCGCGGCCCGGGAGCCGGGGCCAGAGCAGCAGCAGGGCCAGGGTCAGCAGGCTCACCGACAGGGCCGCGGGATGCAGGTTCGCCAGCTGGGCCGGAAGGGCGAGGAGATTGTCGGGGACGGAACTCTGCGGGGTGCCGCCGAGGACGATGTGCAGCTGGGCGACGGCGATGGTGACCCCGATGCCGGCGAGCATCCCGTGCACGATCGCGGGGCTCACGGCGAGCGCGCCGCGCGCCACGCGCAGACAGCCGAGGCCGAGCTGGGCGATTCCGGCGAGGACGGTGATGGCACAGGTCGTCCGCCAGCCGTACTGCTGGATGAGGTCGGCGGTGACGACGGTGAGTCCGGCCGCGGGACCGCTCACCTGGAGCGGGGAGCCGCCGATCCGCCCGACGACGATTCCGCCCACGGCGGCGGCGACCAGGCCGGCCTGGAGCGGCGCGCCGGTGGCGAGGGCGATGCCGAGGGACAGCGGAAGGGCGATCAGGAAGACCGCGATCGAGGCCGACAGATCGGCTCCCGCGAGACGCGGACGCGGGGGGCGCGCCGGCGGGCTGTGGGGAGGGTGGGCCCGTTCGGTCCGATCCGAGTCGACGGCGCGGGCGGGAACGCAGGCTGACATGGTTTCCCCTCTCTCACCTATCAACAATCCGTAAACGGATCGTAATCGAGAGTAAAGGGATGGCATAGACTTTCCGGGTGAATGGGTGAATAAGTCACTCCAGGGAGTGATGTAGCTATTTCATCGGCTTGTCGTATTAATTCCTTCTTCGTTCCATGCGACTTTGACGGCGCTGTCGGCGTGGACCGGCACAGCACCACGCAAAGCCCTCATCGAGCTCGGCCCGAGAGAAGGAAGAAGGTGGGCGGATGGCCGCCACCCACAGAATCGCCACGGGCACCGTGATCGCCGCGCTCTGCGCCGCCTCGCTCGCCGGCTGCGGGAGCGGCGCCGACGGCACCGGCGAGCGGGCGCGTGACCAGGAGAAGGCCAAGCCGGCCCCGGCGCCGAAGAACGTCGTCCGGCTGATCGGCGACGGCTCCACCGCGTACACCGGGGCACAGCCGCACCTGCCCCGGCCCGAGCGGCTGAAGCGCGGCGAGAAGCCCCCGCAGTTCGTGGTCTTCTCCTGGGACGGCGCGGGTGAGGACAGCCAGAAGCTCTTCTCGCACTTCCGCAAGGTCGCCAAGGAGAACAACGCGACCATGACGTACTTCCTGAGCGGCGTGTACCTGCTGCCGGAGGGGAAACGCGATCTGTACCGCCCGCCGCAGCACTCCCCGGGTCGCTCCGACATCGGTTTCAACGACCGGGAGGGCATCGCCGACACCGTGAAGCAGCTGCGCCTCGCCTGGCTCGAGGGCAACGAGATCGGCACCCACTTCAACGGGCACTTCTGCGGCAGCGGCGGTGGCGTCGGCGAATGGTCGGTGGCGGACTGGAAGGACGAGATCGCCCAGGCCAAGCACTTCGTGAAGACCTGGAAGACCCACACCGGCATGAAGGACTCGGCCCCGCTGCCCTTCGACTACGACAAGGAGCTGATCGGCGCCCGCACCCCCTGCCTGGAAGGGCGGGAGAACTTCATGAAGGCCGCCCGCGACCTGGGTTTCCGTTACGACACCAGCGGGGTCGACAACCAGGTGTGGCCGAAGAAGAAGCAGGGTCTGTGGGACCTGTCGATGCAACTCGTGCCCTTCCCCGGGCACTCCTTCGAGCAGCTCACCATGGACTACAACTTCATGGTCAACCAGTCGGGCACCACCACCCAGGGCGACCCCGCCAAGCACGGGATGTGGGGCGACCAGATGCGGGACGGCCTCCTCCAGGGCTTCGAGCGGGCCTACGAGGGCAACAGGGCGCCCCTGATCATCGGCAACCACTTCGAGTCCTGGAACGGCGGCACCTACATGCGGGCCGTCGAGGAGGTCATCGAGGAGGTGTGCACCAAGTCCGAGGTGCGCTGCGTCTCGTTCCGGCAGCTGGTGGACTGGCTGGACGCCCAGGACCCGGAGACCCTGGCGAAACTGCGCACGCTGGGCGTCGGCGAGGCTCCGAAGAAGGGCTGGGAGGCCTTCCTGGCCGGTGGTTCCGCGCCGGCCCCCAAGGGGGCGCCCGGGGCCCCGGCCGGGAAGGGATGAGCGTCAGGCGGACGCCGTGACGTTCTCGCCGAGCACGAAACCGGGGTCGATCTGGGCCGCCAGGTCGGTCCCGGTGCGCTCGTCGCCCCACGACCGGGCGTTCTTCAGATGGAAGTGCGCCATCTGGCGGGTGTAACGCTCATGGTCGCGCGACGCGTACGTCGCGTCGGCGGCCGAGCGCAGCTGGCGCAGCGCGTGCCGGTTGGGTTCCTCCAGGAGGTCGAACCGGGGCGGCCGGCCCTTCTCCATGGCGCGGACCCAGTCCGAGTGCCCCACCGTCACCAGCAGGTCCTCCCCGACCTCCGCGCGGAGGAAGTCGAGGTCGTCCGGGCCCTGCACCTTGTTGCCGACGACCTTCAGGGTGACGCCGAAGTCGCGGGCGTACTCCTTGTACTGGCGATAGACGGAGACCCCCTTCCGGGTCGGCTCGGCCACCAGGAACGTGATGTCGAAGCGGGTGAACATGCCGGAGGCGAAGGAGTCCGAGCCGGCCGTCATGTCGACCACGACGTATTCGCCGGGGCCGTCCACCAGGTGGTTCAGGCACAGCTCCACCGCCCCGGTCTTGGAGTGGTAGCAGGCGACCCCCAGGTCGGCGTCGGTGAAGGGGCCCGTGACCATCAAGCGGACGGTCCCGCCGTCGAGTTCCACCGGACGCGCGCAGGCGTCGTAGACCGGATTGTCCTCGCGCACCCGCAGCAGCCGGGAGCCCTCACCGGGTGGAGTGGTCTTGATCATCACCTCGGCGGACGCGATGCGCGGATTGGTGCCGCGCAGATAGTCCTTGATCAGCGGCAGGTGCTCGCCCATCGCGGGCAGCACGGCGGCCTCCGCCTCGTCCAGGCCCAGCGCGGCCCCGAGGTGCTGGTTGATGTCGGCGTCCACCGCGACGACCGGGGCTCCGGCGGCCGCGAGATGACGGATGAACAAGGAGGACAGGGTCGTCTTTCCGCTGCCGCCCTTTCCCACGAAAGCAATTTTCATGTTCACCAAGCGTAATGGAGTGATCGCTGCATGTGGCAGTCGGACGTGAAGAAGACCACTCCTTCGTGGGGTGGGTGCCGGGGGTGCGTAGTGTCGTACTCATGAGTACGACAGGCGCGACCGCCGACCCGCTCGCCGCCCTGGGCTCCCTGCCCGGGGTGGCCGACTCCGTGGAGTCCGTGCGCAAGGCCGTGGACCGGGTCTACGGACACCGGGTCATGCGGCGGCGCAGCAACGAGATCACCTCCGAAGCGGCGCTGCGCGGCGCCCGTGGCTCGGCGGCGCTGTCGGGTGCGGACTGGGCCCTCGAGGAGGTGCGGCGGCGCAGTGACTTCAGCGGCGACGACGGCGCCCGCACGATGGGCGCGGCGCTGCGGCTGACCGCCGAGGCGGGGCAGTTGCTGTCCGTCTGGCGACAGTCGCCGCTGCGGGTCCTGGCCCGGCTGCACCTGGTCGCGGCGGCCGACAAGGCCGAGCGGGTCGGACGGCCCCGCCAGGAGGGCGAGCCGGTCATCCGCCGAGTGCGGCGGAGGCGCACGGCCGGCTGGACGGGCTGTCCGAGCTGATCATCGCGGGCGGTTCCGCCCCGGCGCTGGTGACGGCCGCCGTCGTGCACGGCGAACTCCTCGCACTGCGTCCCTTCACCTCCCACAACGGTCTGGTCGCGCGTACGGCCGAACGCATCGTCCTGGTCGGCAGCGGTCTAGACCCCAAGTCGGTCTGTCCGGCCGAGGTCGGCCACGCCGATCTGGGCCGGGAGGCCTATCTGAAGGCGCTGGAGGGTTACGTCTCCGGTACTCCCGAGGGTGTGGCGGCCTGGATCGCCCACTGCGGGCGCGCGGTCGAGCTGGGCGCGCGCGAATCGACGGCCGTGTGCGAGGCGCTCCAGCGCGGGGCCGCGTAAAAGGGGCCGGACGGGAACCGGGCGTGAATGCGGCGGTACGAGTACTCGTACCGCCGCTGGCACGTCCACCGCGTTACCAAGCGTCCTCGATATGTGCCCATCAGGTCGGGGACTTCGCCCGTCACCTGGTGCGGCTGGCCCGTAATCGACGGGTCGACGTCGCGTGGGTTCCCGGTGTTCATGCTCGGTCCGTGGGGCCACTCATGCGTTGATGAAGGTGATCCTCGCGGATGCCCTTGGTCTCGCGGGCCGTTAAGTCCTTTGTACTCCGGGTTCGGAGCAAGAGGAAGTCCTCGCACCGTTTCTTTGCTTCCGTGCTCGAAGGCGTGTCGAACGGGCGTCGACGGGGGCGCGGCCGCCGACGGGCGAGCGGCTCGCGCGGGGGGCGGTCAGGCCGCCGTCGTGCGGCGCCGGCTCGCGTACCAGACGAGGCCCGCGGTGGCCGCCGCGGCGCCTATGGCGGCCGCCGCGACCAGGGCGGGGCGCGGCGGTACGGAGAACGCGGGGAAGCGCTGCTTGAGCCGTACCGGCCGGTGGAAGTCGAGGATCGGCCACTCCCGCGCGAGGGCCTCCCGGCGCAGTGCGCGGTCCGGGTTCACGGCGTGCGGGTGGCCCACGGACTCCAGCATCGGCACATCGGTCACCGAGTCGCTGTAGGCGTAGCAACGGGCCAGGTCGTAGCCCTCCGACTCGGCCAGCTCCCTGACCGCCTCGGCCTTGGTCGGGCCGTACGCGTAGTACTCCACCTCGCCGGTGAAGCACCCGTCGTCGCCGACGACCATACGGGTGGCCACCACTCGGTCCGCGCCGAGCAGTTCGCCGATCGGCTCGACCACCTCGGCACCCGACGTGGACACGATCACGACGTCGCGTCCCACGGTGTGGTGCTGCTCGATGAGGGTGGCGGCCTCGTCGTAGATGATCGGATCGATCAGGTCGTGCAGCGTCTCGGCGACGATCTCCCTGACCTGCTGGACGTTCCAGCCGCGGCACAGCGCGGACAGGTACGTGCGCATCCGCTCCATCTGGTCGTGATCGGCGCCGCCGGCCAGGAACACGAACTGGGAGTACGCGGTGCGCAGGACGGCCCTGCGGTTGATCAGGCCGCCTTGATAGAACGACTTGCTGAACGTGAGCGCGCTCGACTTCGCAATGACCGTCTTGTCCAGGTCAAAGAAGGCGGCTGTGCGGGGCATCGAGTGGTTTTCCACGTCCCTGAGCATAGGCGCAGCCCATTCGGCGTAAGGTGGGGCGTGTGGGTTTGCCTGAGAGGGCTCTCGGGTACACCATGGAAGTCACGGATCGTTCGCGACCGTGTCTAACCCGGTCCGACTCCTCCCCCCCCGAGTCGGCCGTGGGGACGACCCCCGCTCTCCCCCCCGGCGGGGGTCGTCGCATGTCCGGGTGGGTTTTCCTCTTTCTCTTCGTGGTGGGCGCACCTCACCGGCGTCGGGCGCATTCTTGTTTGTCATGCGCATGAGATGTTACTCATGGTAGCTGTCGGACTGCTCTGCGGGAGCCGCACAGGGGGTGTGCGGGAGTCACCGGTATGAGTGGCCGCGATATTCACAGCCTCCACCTCGTCCACAGTTATTGACCAAGATCCACATGGTTTTCCGCATCGCCGCATCGTGATTCCAGCGCGTCCCGCTCGCCGTGAGTTCACATCCGGTTCCGTTTGCCGGGTCGCCTGTGGCCGGTTTCCGTCGGCCGCGCAAAGGGAGGCCGCTTGTCGGCTCTTCACACGTCTGGGAATCGCGGGGCCGCAGGGGCTGCGCGAAAGATGCGGCAAAGGGGACGAACATGTCCGGAACCATCACCCACGATCCGCCGCCGGTCACCGGAGGAGGCCGGCCGGGCGCACCGTTGATCGTCACCGAGGACGCCGGGCTCCTCGACGACCTGCTGCGCCTGTGCGCGGCGGCCGGCGCCACGCCGGAGGTCCATCACACGGTGCCGGAGCCGAGGGGCGGCTGGGAGACCGCACCGCTCGTCCTGGTCGGGGACGACGCCGCGCGACGGGTGCGAGGGGCGGCGCGCCGGCCGGGAGTGGTATTGGTCGGCCGCGATCAGGACGATCCCGGGGTCTGGCGGCGGGCCGTCGAGATCGGCGCCGACCACGTCCTGATGCTGCCCGACGGCGAGCAGTGGCTGGTCGATCGCATCGCCGACGTGGCGGAAGGCGTCGGACGGCCCGCCCTGACGGTCGGCGTCATCGGCGGCCGGGGCGGTGCCGGAGCGTCCACGCTCGCGTGCGCGCTCGCCGTCGCCTCCGCGCGTGAGGGACTGCGCACCCTCCTGGTGGACGCCGATCCGCTGGGCGGCGGACTCGACGTGGCCCTCGGGGGCGAGACGGCCAAAGGGCTGCGCTGGCCGGCGTTCGCCGCCTCACACGGCCGGGTCGGCGGCGGCGCCCTGGAGGAGTCACTGCCGGAGCTGCACTCGCTGCGCGTACTCAGCTGGGACCGCGGCGACTGTCTCGCCGTACCGCCCAGGGCCGTACGCGCGGTGCTCGCCGCGGCGCGGCGCGGGGGCGGCGTCGTCGTGGTCGACCTGCCGCGCCGCGTCGACGACGGGGTCGCCGAGGTACTCGCCCAGCTCGACCTCGGGCTCCTCGTGGTCCCCGCGGAGCTGCGTGCCGTCGCGGCGGCGGGCCGCGTCGCCTCCGCCGTGGGCATGGTCCTGCGTGATCTGCGGGTGGCGGTGCGCGGGCCGTACGCGCCGGGACTGGACGACCGTGAGGTGGCCCGGTTGCTCGGGCTGCCCCTCGCCGGGGACGTGCCCGGCGAACCCGCCCTGCGACGCCCGTACGAGGTGGGCCGGCCGCCCGGGGCCTCGGGCCGGGGACCGCTGGCCCGCTTCTGCAGGGAGTTCTGGGAGCGGGTGCTGGTGGAGGCGAGGGCGGCATGAGGAGGCAGGCGACGAGTGCGGCGGTCATGCCTCCCGGTCTGCTCGACGGGGTCCGGCGGTGGCTGGCCGAGAGCGGGGCCGAGCCGACGCCCGCGCGGGTCGCGCAGGCGCTGCGGGACCAGGGGCGGGTGCTCGGCGACGCCGAAGTACTCGGGGCGGCCGAGCAACTGCGGTCCGAGCTGGTCGGCAGCGGACCACTGGAGCGGCTCCTGTCCGAACCCTCGGTGACCGACGTGCTGGTGTCGGCGCCGGACCGGGTCTGGGTGGACCGGGGCGGCGGGCTGGAGCTGACCGAGGTGGCCTTCCCCGACGAGACGGCCGTCCGGCGCCTCGCCCAGCGGCTCGCCGCCGTGGCCGGCCGGCGCCTGGACGACGCCCGGCCCTGGGTCGACGCGCGGCTGCCCGACGGGACCAGACTGCACGCGGTGCTGCCCCCGGTGGCCGTCGGCTGCACCTGTCTGTCGCTACGGGTCGTACGACCGCGCGCCTTCACCCTCGACGAGCTCGTGGCGGCCGGGACGGTCCCGCCGGGCGGGGACCGCGTGCTGCGGGCGCTGCTGGCCGCGCGGCTGTCGTTCCTCGTCAGCGGGGGCACCGGCAGTGGCAAGACGACCTTGCTGAGCGCGCTGCTGGGGCTGGCCGGGCCGGACGAGCGCATCGTCCTGGCCGAGGACTCCGCGGAACTGCGGCCCGATCATCCGCACGTCGTGCGCCTGGAGACCAGACCCGCCAACCAGGAGGGCGCGGGCCTCGTCACCCTCGAGGACCTGGTGCGGCAGGCGCTGCGGATGCGGCCGGACCGGCTGGTCGTCGGTGAGGTGCGCGGCCCGGAGGTGGTCCATCTGCTGGCCGCCCTCAACACGGGCCACGACGGTTCGGGAACGGTCCATGCCAATGCCGCCACCGACGTGCCGGCCCGGCTGGAGGCGCTCGGTACGGCCGCCGGACTCGACCGGTTCGCCCTGCACAGCCAGGTGTCGGCAGCTCTCTCGGTGGTGCTGCACCTCGTGCGTGACCGGAGCGGGCGGCGGCGGATCGCGGAGGTGCACGTGCTGGAGCGGGACCCGACGGGGCTGGTGCGGACGGTGCCGGCGCTGCGCTGGGGCCCGCAGGCCTTCACCCGGGAGCGGGGATGGCAGCGCCTGCGGGAGCTGCTCCGGAACGCGAACACCGGCGGACCGGGCGAGGGGGTCGGGGGATGAACGGGACGACCGAGGTGTCGACGGGCGCGGCCGTGGCGTGCCTGGGGACCGCGGCCTGGCTGCTGGGCGGCGGGCGTGCCGGGGCCGGGCGGGCGCGACTGCTGCTGGCCGGCGGAGAGACGGTGGGCGGCGGGCCGCCGGGGTGGCCCCGGGTGGCCCGGGCGTGGGGACGGACGTGCGGACGGTTGCGGGCCGAGTGGTGGTCGCTTGCCGCGGGGCTGGTGCTGGCGGTGCTGGGTGCGTCGCCGCTGCCGGTCGTCGCGGGGGCGGCCGGGGTGCCCTTGCTGCGGCGGGTGCGGCGGGCCGCCGGGCGACGTCGCGCACGGGAGGGCCGCGGCGACGCGGTGATCGTGTTGTGCGGGGCGCTCGCCGGGGAGGTGCGCGCCGGGCGGCAGCCGGGAGAGGCGCTGCTGCCGGCCGCGCGGGACTCGGGCGGGCTCGGCGACATGCAGGCGACGGTGCTGGCGGCGGCGCGCTTCGGCGGGGACGTCCCGGAGGCGCTCGCGGAGGCGGCACGGCAGCCGGGCGCCGAAGGGCTGAGGGGACTCGCCGCGTGCTGGCGGGTGGCGGTGGACCAGGGAGCCGGGCTCGCCGCCGGGCTCGACCGGCTGGAAGCGGCGCTGCGCGCCGAACGGGACCAGCGGGCCGACCTGCGCGCCCAGTTGGCCGGCGCCCGCGCGACGGCGGTGCTGCTCGCCGGGCTGCCGGTCGTGGGCCTGGCGCTCGGTGCGGCGCTCGGCGCCGACCCGCTGCACATCCTGCTGCACACATCGTCGGGACTGGTCTGTCTGGCGGCCGGCGGAGTGCTGGAGGGCCTGGGGCTGTGGTGGGCACTGCGGATCGTGCGGGGCGCCGAGGAGGCGGCGGCATGAGCGGAGACCTCGTCCAGGGGCTGGGGGCAGTGGTGGGGGCGGTGTCCGCGCTCGTCTGGCCGGCGGGGTGGTGGAGCCGTGCGCGGCGAGGACGGAGAGTGCGGCGGCGGCTGGCCGAGGCGCTGGCCCTGGAACGGACGGCGGCCGTCCCCCACCTCACGCTGCTGCGCGCCGCGCGGAGCCGGCTGCCGTACGCGGGCGTGGCGGGTGCCGGGTGGGTGCTGGTGGGCGGTCCTGCCGGAGCGGTGACGGGGGCGGCCGTGGCGGCCGGACTGTGGTGGTGGCGTCTGCGGCGGACGGCGGCCGCTCCGCAGACGCGGGAGCCCAAAACCGCCGGGGCGGAACGTCAACTGCCGCTCGCCGCGGATCTGCTGGCCGCGTGCATCGCGGCGGGCGCGGGCCCGGTAGCCGCCGCGCAGGCCGTCGGAGAGACCTTGGGCGGGCCGGTCGGGGAGGCGCTGGCGCGGGGCGCGGCGGAGGTGCGGCTCGGCGGTGAACCGGCCGCGGCGTGGCGCCGGCTGGCGTCGGTACCGGGCGCCGGGCCTCTGGCCCGGCTGCTGGAACGGGCCGATGTCTCCGGACTGCCCCTGGCCGGTCCCGCTGCCCGGCTCGCCGCCGAGGCCCGTGCGGAATGGGCCCGCGCGGCGACGGCACGGGCCCGGCGGGCGGCCGTCATGGTCAGTGCGCCGGTGGGGCTGTGTTTCCTGCCCGCGTTCATCGCGGTCGGCGTGCTGCCCGTGGTGATCGGGCTCGCGGGCGGGGTGCTGGGAGGAGGCGGCGCCTGACGGGAGACGACTGACGGAAGCGACACGAACCATGAGGTCAATGCGGTTTCTTCTTATGGAGGTCGAGATGTATCAGGCGGTACGGGCACGACTGCGTGCCCTGGTGTGCAAGGTGCGTACGGCACGGAGGGACGCCGGGATGGTGACTTCGGAGTACGCGATGGGCATCGTGGCGGCGGTGGCGTTCTCCGTCGTGCTCTACAAGGTGGTCACCAGCGGACCGGTCGGCGCGGCGCTGCGGAACATCGTGCAGCAGGCGCTCGATGGCCGGATGTGAGCGGCGTGCGGACCGCGGGTTCGTGACGGCGGAGTCGGCCATGGTGCTGCCCGTGCTGGTGATGTTCGCGATGGCGCTGGTCTGGGGCCTGCTGGTGGTGGCGGCGCAGATCCGGTGCGTGGACGCGGCGCGCGCGGGCGCCCGCGCGGCGGCTCGGCAGGATCCCCCTGACGCCGTCCTCGAGGTGACCCGCGCGGCGGCGCCGCCCGGCGCGAGAGTCACGGTGAGCCGGGAGGCCGAGCAGGTCCGGGTGGTCGTCGAGGCCAGGCTCCCGGTCCTGCGCGGACTGCCCTTCGACCTGCGGGAGGAGGCCGTCGCCGCGGCGGAGG
The DNA here is from genome assembly GCF_001279005.1 of Streptomyces caelestis. GTDB lineage: Bacteria > Actinomycetota > Actinomycetes > Streptomycetales > Streptomycetaceae > Streptomyces > Streptomyces heliomycini. Next base: position 75,247 of record NZ_LGCN01000085.1, on the reverse strand, counting down.
AGACGGCGGGGGCGGCGACGTGAGGGCCCGGTTCCGGGTGCGGGGGCCGACGGACGGGTGGCGGCGCGCGCGGCGCTCCGACCGGGGGTCGGCGACCGTCTGGAGCGTCGGTGCGATCGCCGTGCTGTGTGTGGTGTTCGGCGTCGTCCTCGCCCTGGGGCACGCCGTCGTGGTCCGGCACCGGGCGGCCGGCGGCGCGGACCTGGCGGCGCTCGCGGCGGCGGACCACTGGACGGAGGGCGGTACGGCGGCCTGCGACCGGGCGGACCGGGTGGCCCGGGCGCAGGGCGCGCGGCTCGTACGGTGCGTGATCACCGGCGAGGTGTCGGACGTGTCGGTGGCTTCGGGCCGGGGGCCGTTCACGGCGGAGATCAGGGCCCGGGCGGGCCCGGCGGAACCTCCGCCCCGGGCGCCGGCCCCCGCTGTGCCCCGGCAGCGCCCCCCGCGTCCTCCGGCTTCTCCGCCGGCGCGCCCTCCAACAGCACCGTGAGGAGTCGTACCGCGCCCCGTTTGTGCAGAGGGTCGTTGCCGTTGCCGCACTTGGGGGACTGGATGCAGGAGGGACAGCCGGCGTCGCACTCGCAGGAGGCGATGGCCTGACGGGTGGCGGTGAGCCAGGCGCGGGCGGTGTGGAAGGCGCGTTCCGCGAAGCCCGCGCCGCCCGGGTGGCCGTCGTAGACGAAGACCGTGGGCAGCAGCGTGTCGGGGTGCAGCGGGATCGAGACACCGCCGATGTCCCAGCGGTCGCAGGTCGCGAAGAGCGGCAGCATGCCGATCGAGGCGTGCTCGGCGGCGTGCAGCGCACCGCCGAGGATCTCCGGGACGATCCCGGCCCGGTCCAGCTGGTCCTCGGTGACCGTCCACCACACCGCGCGGGTGCGCAGCGTACGAGGAGGGAGGTCGAGCTTCGTCTCGCCCAGCACCTCGCCGGTGACGATCCGCCGGCGCAGGAAGGAGACCACTTGGTTGGTGACCTCGACGGAGCCGTAACAGAGGCGGCCGTCGCCCCACGGGACCTCGGTGTCCGTCTCCAGCACGGAGATCGACGTCGTGTCCCGGGCCACCGTGGTGTACGTCGGGGTCGCCCGCTCGACCAGGGCGACGGAGTCCTCCAGGTCGAGCGAGCGGACGAGATACGTCAGGCCCTGGTGCAGGTGCACCGCGCCCTCGTGGACGCTCGTGTGTGCCGCGCCCGCGTCGACCGTCCCCAGCAGCCTGCCCGTACCGGCCTCGACGACCTGGACCGGCCGGCCGCCCTGCCCCCGGATGTCGGTCAGGTCGGCGGCCCGCTCGCGACGGGTCCAGTGCCAGGCCCTGGTCCGCCGGCGCAGCAGCTTCGCGGCCTCCAGCTGCGGGAGCAGGTCCTCGGCGGCAGGGCCGAACAAGGCCAGGTCCTCCTCGGTCAGCGGTAGTTCCTCGGCCGCCGCGCACAGGTGCGGGGCGAGCACGTAGGGGTTGTCGGGGTCGAGGACGGTGGACTCCACGGGCCGGTCGAAGAGGGCCTCGGGATGGTGGACGAGGAAGGTGTCCAGGGGGTCGTCACGGGCGACCAGGACGGCGAGGGCGCCCTGCCCGGACCGCCCCGCGCGCCCGGCCTGCTGCCACAGGGAGGCCCGGGTGCCCGGGTAGCCGGCGATCACCACGGCGTCCAGGCCGGAGACGTCCACGCCGAGTTCGAGGGCGTTTGTCGCGGCGAGGCCGAGCAGTTCGCCGGAGTGCAGGGCGCGTTCCAGGGCGCGGCGCTCCTCGGGGAGGTAGCCGCCCCGGTACGCCGCCACCCGCCCGGCCAGCGAGCGGTCGACCTCGGCGAGGCGTTCCTGGGCGATCACGGAGATGAGTTCGGCGCCGCGCCGGGAGCGTACGAAGGTGACCGAGCGGACGCCCTGCACGGTGAGGTCGGTCAGCAGGTCGGCGGCCTCGGCGGTGGCCGTACGGCGGACCGGTGCGCCCTTCTCGCCGTGCAGCTGGGTCAGCGGCGGCTCCCAGAGGGCGAACACCAGTTCACCGCGTGGTGAGGCGTCGTCGGCCACCTCCACGACCGGCAGGCCGGTGAGGCGACGGGCGGCGACCGCGGGCTCGGCGGCGGTCGCGGAGGCCAGCAGGAACACGGGCGAGGCGCCGTAACGGGCGCACAGGCGGCGCAGCCGGCGCAGCACCTGGGCGACGTGCGAGCCGAAGACGCCCCGGTAGGTGTGGCACTCGTCGACGACGACGTACTTCAGCGACTTCAGGAAGGAGGACCAGCGGGGGTGGGACGGCAGGATGCCCCGGTGCAGCATGTCCGGGTTGGTCAGCACGTAGTTGGCGTACTGGCGGATCCACTCGCGTTCCTCGAACGGCGTGTCGCCGTCGTGGACGGCCGCGCGCACCGAATGGCCCAGTGGTTGTGAAAGTTCCTTCACGGATCGGCACTGGTCCGCCGCGAGGGCTTTCGTGGGCGCGAGGTACAGGGCGGTCGCGCCGCGGCCGTTCGGGGCCTGTGCGCCGTCCAGCAGCGCGGACAGGACGGGCACGAGGTACGCCAGGGACTTGCCGGACGCGGTGCCGGTGGCGACCACGACGGACTCGCCGTCCAGGGCGTGCTCGGCGGCGCGTGCCTGGTGGGACCAGGGGTGTTCGATGCCCGCGGCCCGCACGGCGGCGAGGACCTCCGGACGGATCCGGTCCGGCCAAACGGCATGGCGACCCTCGCGCGGGGGCAAGTGCTCCGTATGAGTGATGCGCGAAGCCCGGCTCGGTCCGGACGCGAGCCGGTCCAGGACCGCGCCCGGGGCGGGCCCGGACGGGTGGTCCGTCGGGGGTCGATCGGATCGGTGATTCTTGGCCATCGGCACCGAGTGTGTCACTGGCGTGACGGACAATGGGGCCAAGGCGTCGTGCACGCCTGCCGGTAAGTGATTGAATGCCATCGCGGCTGGCGAACCGTCCCGGGGGCTGAGCCGAGATGCCCCAAGGGCGACCGCTCGATAGCTAGGTGCTGGAGGATCCGTGGACCTGTCCCTGTCGACCGAGACCATGGGCGATCGCACGATCGTCAGGGTCGGTGGCGAAATCGACGTATATACCGCGCCCAAGCTGCGCGAGCAGTTGGTCGAGCTGGTGAACGACGGCAGTTTCCACCTTGTCGTCGACATGGAAGGCGTGGACTTCCTCGACTCCACCGGACTCGGCGTGCTGGTCGGCGGCTTGAAGCGCGTCCGTGCCCATGAGGGCTCACTGCGCCTGGTGTGCAACCAGGAGCGTATTCTCAAGATCTTCCGCATCACCGGCCTCACCAAGGTGTTCCCGATCCACACCTCGGTGGAGGAAGCGGTGGCGGCCACCGACTGACCACCCCGCTCCCGGGCCGCGTGCCCGGGAGCCGGAAGAGAATCAAGAGGAGAGACCGGGCTCGTGACGGCCCGGCCTCTCCACAGCACGCCCGTAGTCGCGAGGGGGATGCATGGCCACCGTCGAACTCCGCTTCAGCGCGCTGCCCGAGCACGTCAGGACCGCCCGGCTCGTGGCGGCGGCGGTGGCGCGCAGGGCCGGAGTGGACGAGGCCGTCCTCGACGAGGTCAGACTCGCCGTCGGCGAGGCCTGCAGCCGTGCCGTGGGACTGCACCGGAACGTCGGAATCTCGGCACCCGTGAAGGTGCTGCTGATCGAGGAGGAGAAGCAGTTCTCCATCGAGGTCGGCGACGAGGCGCCCCATGCGGTTCCCGGTGAGCGGGCGCCCGGTGAGGTGCCGGGTGACGCGGCGGAGACCGAGGAGGACGAGATGGGCCTCGCGGTCATCAGCGGACTCGTGGACGACGTCGAGGTCAGCGCGGGGGAGCACGGCGGATCGATCCGCATGAGGTGGCCCACCGCGCCGCCGGCCGCTCTCCTCGCCTGACCGCTTCACCCGGACGGCGACTGTTTTTCCGAAGGGCCCCCTCGTGGGGCCCTTCGTCGTGTGCGGGTGCCGACGCCCGCGCTTACAGTGGTCTCGAGCGGTTGATCGCGTGAATTCGTTCACGACCGGCCGTGCCATGGAAATGCGATCACGTGAATGCCTCAAAGGCATTACCGATTTCCGGTCGTCGGCCATCCGGCGATCATTATGGAAGAGTGCGTGCAAGACATTCACATTTCACGCGCTCTGTTTTGATCGGCTTCCGTTACCTACAATCCCGTCCACATCTTGAGCTCAGCCCAAGCGTCAAGGAGGACGAATGGCGGGGCTTTCCCTCATACAAGAGTCGGACCGGTCCGCATCCCTCGCGGCCGCCGTGCTGACCGACGACAACCGCCTGCTCGTGGTGGTCATCGGCGTCGTCGCGCTGGCGGCACTGGTGGTCGCGGGCGTCCTGGTGCGCCAGGTCCTCGCGGCCGGCGAGGGCACCGACGGCATGAAGAAGATCGCGGCAGCGGTCCAGGAGGGCGCGAACGCCTATCTGGCCCGTCAGCTGCGCACCCTCGGCGTATTCGCCGTCATCGTGTTCTTCCTGCTCATGCTGCTGCCCGCGGACGACTGGAGCCAGCGTGCCGGACGGTCGGTGTTCTTCTTGATCGGAGCGGCGTTCTCGGCGGCCACCGGATATATCGGCATGTGGCTCGCCGTGCGCAGCAATGTACGGGTCGCGGCGGCGGCGCGCGAAGCGACTCCGGCCGAGGGCGAGCCGGAAAAGGATCTCACCGCCGTCTCGCACAAAGCGATGAAGATCGCTTTCCGTACGGGCGGTGTCGTCGGCATGTTCACCGTCGGTCTCGGCCTGCTGGGCGCCTCCTGCGTGGTGCTGGTGTACGCGGCCGACGCCCCGAAGGTGCTCGAGGGGTTCGGTCTCGGGGCCGCGCTGATCGCGATGTTCATGCGGGTCGGCGGCGGCATCTTCACCAAGGCCGCCGACGTCGGCGCCGACCTGGTCGGCAAGGTCGAGCAGGGCATTCCGGAGGACGATCCACGCAATGCCGCGACCATCGCCGACAACGTGGGCGACAACGTCGGCGACTGCGCGGGCATGGCGGCCGACCTGTTCGAGTCGTACGCCGTGACCCTGGTGGCCGCGCTGATCCTGGGCTCGGCGGCGTTCGGCGACGCCGGGCTCGCCTTCCCGCTGCTGGTGCCCGCCATCGGTGTCCTCACCGCGATGGCCGGCATCTTCGCGGTGGCCCCGAGGCGCGCCGACCGCAGCGGCATGAGCGCGATCAACCGGGGGTTCTTCATCTCCGCGCTGATCTCGCTCGTCCTGGTCGCGATCGCCGTGTTCGTCTATCTGCCGTCGTCGTACGCCGATCTCGACGGCGTCACCGACGAGGCGATCCTGGGCAGGGACGGCGACCCGCGGATCCTCGCGCTCGTCGCGGTGGCCATCGGCATCGTGCTCGCCGCCCTCATCCAGCAGCTCACCGGCTACTTCACCGAGACCACCCGGCGTCCCGTGCGGGACATCGGCAGGACCTCGCTCACCGGCCCGGCCACCGTCGTCCTCTCCGGTATCTCGATCGGTCTCGAATCCGCCGTCTACACCGCCCTGTTGATCGGCCTCGGCGTGTACGGGGCGTTCCTGCTCGGCGGCACGTCGATCATGCTGGCGCTGTTCGCGGTGGCGCTGGCCGGCACCGGACTGCTCACCACGGTCGGTGTGATCGTCGCGATGGACACCTTCGGCCCGGTCTCCGACAACGCGCAGGGCATCGCCGAGATGTCCGGCGACGTGGAGGGCGCGGGCGCCCAGGTGCTCACCGACCTGGACGCGGTCGGCAACACCACCAAGGCCATCACCAAGGGCATCGCGATCGCCACGGCCGTACTGGCGGCGGCGGCGCTGTTCGGCTCCTACCGGGACGCCATCACCACCGGCGCGCGGGACGTGGGCGAGAGGCTCAGCGGTGAGGGCGCGCCGATGAGCCTGATGATGGACATCTCCCAGCCCAACAACCTCGTCGGTCTGATCGCGGGCGCGGCGGTCGTCTTCCTCTTCTCGGGGCTGGCGATCAACGCGGTGTCGCGGTCGGCGGGTTCGGTGGTCTACGAGGTGCGGCGGCAGTTCCGCGAGAAGCCCGGGATCATGGACTACAGCGAGGAGCCGGAGTACGGCAAGGTCGTCGACATCTGCACCAAGGACGCCCTGCGCGAGCTCGCCACGCCCGGACTGCTCGCCGTGACGGCGCCCATCTTCATCGGGTTCACGCTCGGCGTCGGCGCCCTGGGCGCCTTCCTCGCGGGCGCGATCGGCGCGGGCACCCTGATGGCGGTCTTCCTCGCCAACTCCGGTGGCGCCTGGGACAACGCGAAGAAACTCGTCGAGGACGGCCACCACGGCGGCAAGGGCAGCGAGGCCCATGCGGCCACCGTCATCGGCGACACCGTCGGCGACCCCTTCAAGGACACCGCCGGACCCGCGATCAACCCCCTGCTGAAGGTGATGAACCTGGTGGCGCTGCTCATCGCGCCCGCGGTCGTCAAGTTCTCCTACGGCGCGGACAGGAGCGTCGGGTTGCGGGTGCTCGTCGCGGTCCTGGCGCTGCTCGTGATAGTCGGCGCGGTGTACGTGTCCAAGCGGCGCGGCATCGCGGTGGAGGACGAGGACGAGGATGACGCCGAGCCGGAACCCAAGTCCACCGATCCGGCGGTGGTTTCCTAGCGCCGGGCGGCGGACACCGGATCAAGGTGAGGGCGGGCGGCGCGTATTGACGCGCCGCCCGCCCTCTTTTTTCCGCCCGCGGGGTCCATGCCGTGAGCCTTCTCTCGCGTGGTGCAAATGGCTTCAAAAGTCCCTTACCGGATGTTCGGCGGGTGGGTGTAGGCCATCCGGCGTGTATGTTCCGGGGCCGAAGGCCATGGAAGGGACCAATCCGGTGAACAAGAAGCTCGCGGCCGCACTGTCCGGCGGTGCGGTACTGGTACTGGCGCTGACGGGATGCGGCGGCGACGACGGCAACGAGAAGCTGGACGCCTGGGCGAAGCAGGTCTGCGACGCGGTGCAGCCGCAGGCCGCGAAGATCAAGTCGGCCAACGCCGCGATCCAGAAGGAGACCTCGGACAACAGCACGCCGGAAGAGGTCCAGAAGGCCGACTCGAAGGCCTTCCAGGACATGTCCGACGCCTACAAGGCGATCGGCGCCGCCGTGAACAAGGCCGGGGCGCCGGACGTCGAGGACGGGGAGAAGAAGCAGAAGGACGCGGTCAAGGAGCTCAACGGCATCTCCGCGTCGTACGCCTCGCTGAAGAAGCAGGTCGACGGCCTCGACACGGGCGACCAGGCGGAGTTCGCCGACGGTCTGAAGGACATCGCCGCCGAGCTGGACAAGCTCGGCAAGAGCGGCAGCAACGCCCTCAGCACGCTGGAGGAGGGCGAGGTCGGCGAGGCGATGTCCCGGCAGCCCAGCTGCCGGACGGCCACCGCGACGGCGGGGACCGCCAAGAGCTGACACCGCGGGACGCACCGGGTGGGGGCGGCGGCCACAATGGAGGGCGTGAGTGACGCCAGCCTGCCGCCCCTGCCCTCGTCCGACCGCCCCGAAGCCGCCGCCCGGCTGCGGGACGCACTGCTCGGAGCCTCCTTCACCGCCGACGGACTGCTCGAACTGCTCGGCGCCCCCGCCTACGCGGCGCTGGCCCGCAGCGAGACGGTGCCCGCCCTGAGGGCCACCCGCGGGGACACACCGCTGGAGACGCTCGTACGGCTGTTCCTGCTGCAGCAGCCCGTGCCGCACGCGCGCGTGGCGGACGTCCTGCCCGTCGACGTCTGCCTGGAGAGCGGGTGGCTGACGCGCGCCGGCGCGGGCGACCTCACCGCGACCGTGGACGTACGGCCGTACGGCGGGCCGGGCGGCGAGGACTGGTTCGTCGTGTCCGACCTCGGGTGCGCGGTCGGCGGCGCCGGGGGCATCGGCAGCCGGGACGAAGGCGTGGTGCTCGGCGTCGGCGGGGCGTCCACGACCCTGGCCGGCATCACCGTCCGTACGCCCGTGGCCTCCGCGCTCGACCTCGGCACCGGGTCCGGCATCCAGGCGCTGCACGCCGCCCGGCACGCCACGCGCGTGACGGCCACCGACGTCAACCCGCGCGCCCTGCACATCACCGCGCTCACCCTGGCCCTCTCCGGGGTCCCGGCCGCCGACCTGCGCGAGGGCTCGCTGTTCGCCCCGGTCCGGGACGACGAGACATACGACCTGATCGTGTCCAACCCGCCCTTCGTGATCTCGCCGGGCGCCCGGCTCACCTACCGGGACGGCGGGATGGGCGGGGACGATCTGTGCCGCACGATCGTTCAGGAGGCGGGGGAACGGCTGAACGAGGGCGGGTTCGCGCAGTTCCTCGCCAACTGGCAGCACGTCGAGGGGGAGGACTGGCAGGACAGACTCAGGTCATGGGTGCCCCGCGGGTGCGACGCCTGGATCGTGCAGCGGGAGGTGCAGGACGTCACCCAGTACGCCGAGCTGTGGCTCAGGGACGCCGGCGACCACCGCGGCGACCGGGACGAGTACCGGGCGCGGTACGACGCGTGGCTGGACGAGTTCGAGGCGCGCAAGGTGAGGGCGGTCGGCTTCGGCTGGATCACCCTGCGCAAGTCGGGCTCCGCCGCGGAGTCGATCACGGTGGAGGAGTGGCCGCACCCGGTCGAGCAACCGCTCGGCGAGACGGTCAGGGCGCACTTCGACCGGCTCGACTACCTGCGGACGCACGACGACGCGGCGCTCCTCGAAGCGCGCTTCGCGCTGGCCGCCGAGGTTGTGCAGGAGCAGGTCGGACTGCCCGGCGCCGAGGACCCGGAGCACGTCGTACTGCGGCAGAACCGCGGGATGCGCCGGGCCACCAAGGTGGACACGATCGGTGCGGGCTTCGCCGGCGTGTGCGACGGCACCATGGGCGCGGGCCGGATCCTGGACGCCATCGCCCAGCTCCTCGGTGAGGATCCCGTACTGCTGCGCGACCGGACGCCGGCCCAGATCCGGCTGCTCGTGGAGCAGGGTTTCCTGGAGCCCGTCGGCTGACACGAGCGGCGGCGGTCTCCCGAGCGGTCCCATGGGGCACCCCGGCAGGTCGCCCCATGAGTCACGTCACTGTCTCCTGTCGCATCTTTCACGCCTGTCGCGGCCGCCGCCCCGGCTCTTTCCCGTCGATCCGGAATGTCCGTGAAAGGTTCCCCGGACCGGTCCCCGGACACGTGACCGGGCCCGTGGCCCTCGCGTTCACCTCCGCTTCGCCTGCCCGCCGCCCGGGCGTGGCAGCGTCACTCCGGGGCCGGTACCGGCGGACGGGAAAGAGGGCATCGGGCGACCATGGAGAGCGGACCGGCGATCTTCGCGGGGATGGTGTTCTGCCTGTTCGGAGGCGGATTGCTGGCCTGGACCGTGACCCGCGCGCGGCAGCGCCGTCCCGTCGCCCAGGGTGTGAGCCCCGTCGCATCGATCACCGTCGCGGGACTCGTCGCGATGATCTCCCTGGCCCTCGGCGCATGGTGTCTGACCCGCCTGTGAGGGGCGCGGAACCCCGGCGGCCTCCAGTAACCGGTAGATCGCACTCCGCATAAGCGCGGGCGGAGTCTGGACACTCCGGGCGGCAGGAACGGTGGTAGTCGGGTTACCGTTCGAGTGGCCGTTGCGGGCTTTTCCCGTTTGACACGGGGGCGGGATGTACCGTCACACTCCGCAGCGTCACCATGACCCGACCCCGGGGGAGACCGCCTGGGGAGCCCCAAGCGTCGACCGGAGAGAAGAGCGAAGTTGTCCCCGACCAGCGAGACCGCGAAGGGCGGCCGCCGACTCGTCATCGTCGAGTCGCCTGCCAAGGCGAAGACGATCAAGGGCTACCTCGGCCCTGGCTACATCGTCGAGGCGAGCGTCGGGCACATTCGCGACCTTCCCAACGGCGCCGCCGAGGTGCCGGAGAAGTACACCGGCGAGGTGCGCCGCCTCGGCGTGGACGTCGACCACGACTTCCAGCCGATCTATGTGGTCAACGCGGACAAGCGGGCCCAGGTCAAGAAGCTCAAGGACCTGCTCAAGGAGTCCGACGAACTCTTCCTCGCCACCGATGAGGACCGCGAGGGCGAGGCCATCGCCTGGCACCTGCAGGAAGTGCTCAAGCCGAAGATCCCGGTCAAGCGGATGGTCTTCCACGAGATCACCAAGGACGCGATCCGCGCGGCCGTGGCCAACCCGCGCCAGCTCAACCAGAAGCTGGTCGACGCGCAGGAGACCCGCCGCATCCTCGACCGCCTCTACGGCTACGAGGTCTCGCCGGTCCTGTGGAAGAAGGTCATGCCCCGGCTGTCCGCCGGCCGGGTCCAGTCCGTCGCCACCCGGCTCGTGGTGGAGCGGGAACGCGAGCGCATGGCGTTCCGTTCCGCCGAGTACTGGGACCTGACGGGCACCTTCGCGACCGGCCGGGCCGGGGACGCGAGCGACCCGTCGTCCCTCGTCGCCCGCCTGCAGACCGTCGACGGCAGGCGGATCGCGCAGGGCCGCGACTTCGACTCCCTGGGACAGCTGAAGAGCGCGAACACGCTCCACCTGGACGAGGCGAACGCCCGCGCCCTGGCCGCCGCCCTGGAGAACACGCGGTTCGCCGTGCGTTCCGTCGAGTCCAAGCCGTACCGCCGCTCGCCGTACGCCCCGTTCCGTACGACGACGCTGCAGCAGGAGGCTTCGAGGAAGCTCGGCTTCGGCGCCAAGGCGACCATGCAGGTCGCCCAGAAGCTGTACGAGAACGGCTACATCACTTACATGCGCACGGACTCGACGACCCTGAGCGAGACGGCGGTCGCCGCCGCCCGCGCCCAGGTCACGCAGCTGTACGGCGCCGACTACCTGCCCCCGCAGCCGCGCACCTACGCGGGCAAGGTCAAGAACGCGCAGGAGGCGCACGAGGCGATCCGTCCCTCGGGCGACCGTTTCCGTACGCCCGCCGAGACCGGGCTGACCGGCGACCAGTTCCGGCTCTACGAGCTGATCTGGAAGCGGACCGTCGCCTCGCAGATGAAGGACGCCACCGGCGACTCCGTCACCGTGAAGATCGGCGGCACGGCGGCCGACGGCCGGGACGTCGAGTTCAGCGCGTCCGGCAAGACGATCACCTTCCACGGCTTCCTGAAGGCGTACGTGGAAGGCGCCGACGACCCGAACGCCGAGCTGGACGACCGCGAGCGCCGGCTGCCGCAGGTCGCCGAGGGCGACGCCCTCACCGCCGAGGAGATCACGGTCGACGGGCACGCCACCAAGCCCCCGGCCCGCTACACCGAGGCGTCGCTGGTCAAGGAGCTGGAGGAGCGCGAGATCGGCCGCCCGTCGACGTACGCGTCGATCATCGGCACGATCCTCGACCGCGGCTACGTGTTCAAGAAGGGCACGGCCCTGGTGCCGTCCTTCCTCTCCTTCGCCGTGGTCAACCTGCTGGAGAAGCACTTCGGCCGGCTCGTCGACTACGACTTCACCGCCCGGATGGAGGACGACCTCGACCGCATCGCGCGGGGCGAGGCGCGGGCGGTGCCGTGGCTGAAGCGGTTCTACTTCGGCGAGGGCGCGAGCAACGGTGACGCGGCCGACGCCGGCAACGGCGACGGGGACCACCTCGGCGGTCTCAAGGAGCTGGTGACCGACCTGGGCGCGATCGACGCGCGCGAGGTGTCGTCGTTCCCGGTGGGCGACGGCATCGTGCTGCGGGTCGGGCGCTACGGCCCGTACATCGAGCGCGGCGAGAAGGACACCGAGCAGCACCAGCGCGCCGACATCGCGACCGACCTGGCGCCGGACGAGCTGACCCTCGACCTGGCCGAGAAGCTGCTCGCCGAGCCGAGCGGCGACCGTGTCCTGGGCGCCGACCCGGACACCGGTCACGACATCGTCGCCAAGAAGGGCCGCTACGGCCCGTACGTCACGGAGGTGCTCCCCGAGGGCACCCCGAAGACCGGCAAGAACGCGGTCAAGCCGCGTACGGCCTCCCTCTTCAAGTCGATGTCCCTGGACACGGTGACGCTCGACGAGGCGCTGAAGCTGATGTCGCTGCCGCGGGTGGTCGGCACGGACGCCGAGGGCCAGGAGATCACCGCGCAGAACGGCCGCTACGGGCCGTATCTGAAGAAGGGCACCGACTCGCGGTCGCTGCAGTCCGAGGAGCAGCTCTTCACGATCACGCCGGAGGAGGCGCTGGCGATCTACGCCCAGCCCAAGCAGCGCGGCCGGGCCGCGGCCAAGCCGCCGCTGAAGGAGCTGGGCACCGACCCGGTCAGCGAGAAGCCGGTCGTGGTGAAGGACGGCCGCTTCGGTCCGTACGTCACCGACGGGGAGACCAACGCGACGCTGCGCTCCGGCGACAGCGTCGAGGAGATCACCCCGGAGCGCGGCTTCGAGCTGCTCGCCGAGAAGCGGGCGAAGGGCCCCGCCAAGAAGACGGCGAAGAAGACCACCAAGAAGGCGGTGGCCAAGAAGGCGCCGGCGAAGGCGACGGCCGCCAGGAAGACCGCGGCGAAGAAGACCACGGCCGCGAAGAAGACGACGGCGAAGGCGACCGCCGCCAAGAAGGCGACCGCCTCGAACGCGGCGGAGGACTGAGTCCTCCGCGCGGGGGTAGACGCCAGGGGTCGCGGACCTGCGCCGGACCCGTGTCGATCTTCGCCAAGGGTTCGGAATGCGAACGCCCCGGCAACACTTCGGTGTCGGGGCGTGGGCATGTCAGGCGCGTCGCGCCAGGCTGTCGGCTCGGGCCGATAGGCTGAACGCATGACGCGAGCCGAGCAGCCAACGGCCCCACAGCCGGCCCCCGACGACACCCTTGTCGCGGACTCCCGCGAGCGTGCCGTCCGCGCCCTGCTGCGCCGACCGCAGCTGAAACGGCTGTGGAGCGCACAGCTCGTGGGCGGGGTCGGTGACGTCCTCGCCCTCCTGGTGCTGGTCCTCCTGGCCCTTCAGGCGGCGGTCGCCGAGGGATCCTTCGGCGGGGGCTACCGGGGCGCGGCGTTCGCAGTGGCGACCGTTTTCGGGGTACGCATCCTGGCGACGCTGCTGTTCGGCGCCGTACTCCTCGGCCCGCTCACGTCGCTCACCTCGCAGGACGGACCGCTGGACCGCCGCTGGACCATGGTCGGCGCCGACGGGCTGCGCGCCGCGCTGCTCATCGTGGCGCCGCTATGGATCGACTGGACACCCGGGAACGCACTGGCCGTCCTCCTCGTCACCGCCTTCGTGACCGGAGTCGCCGAGCGGTTCTGGACGGTGTGCCGCGAGAGCGCCGCACCCTCGCTGCTGCCCGGCCCGCCGCCGGAGGGCGCGACCGTGCGCCCGCTGCCCGACCACATGGACGCGCTGCGCCGCCTGTCGCTGCGCACGGGCTTCGTGGCGATACCGCTCGCGGCCGTCACGCTCGTCGTCGCGGCCCTGCTCAACAACCTGCTCGGCACCGGGATCGACTGGTTCGGCGCGCACCAGGCGGCCCTCGCCTCGTACGTCGCGGCCGGACTGTTCGCCGCGTCGCTGTCCGTCCTGACCGTCCTGGAACTGCCCGGCACCCGCACCCCGCGCGCCCGGTCGCCGCTGGAGGGACTGCGCCGCCCGAAGAGCGCCGCCGGCGCCGACAGGGGCCGCACCGGCGCGCTGCCGCTGCTGGTGCTCGCGTCCGCGTCCGTCGCCGCCGCCGTGTCGGCCGCCGTCGCCGTGTCGGTGCTGCACGCCAAGGACCTGGGCGGCGGTCCCGTGCTGTACGGCCTGCTGGTGGGCGCGCTGACCGGCGGTGTCGTCGTCGGCATCCGCACGGCGCCCGCCCTGCTGCCGGCCCTGTCCCGGCGCCGGCTGCTCGCGCTCACGCTCGCCTTCACGGGCGTCGCGCTGCTGGCCGCCGGACTCGTACCGGACGTCACCAGCGTGGTGCTGATCATGGCGCTGGCCGGTGTCGGCGCGGGGCTCGCCGCCAACACCGGGCACACGCTGCTCGACCAGGAGACCGAGGACCAGCGGCGGGCCCGCACGACCGAGCACCTGCACGCGGTGGTCCGGGTCTTCGTGGCGCTCGGCGCGGTGATCGCCCCGCTGGTCGCCGCGGTCATCGGCCCGCACCGGCTGGAGAACGGCCGGTTCGTCTTCGCGCACGGCGGCGCCGCCTTCACGCTGATGCTGCTCGGCGCGCTGCTGCTGCCGGTGGCCGCGCTGGTCCTCGCCAAGGTCGACGACCGCTCCGGGGTGCCGCTGCGGCAGGACCTGCGCGACGCGCTGCTCGGCGGCAGCGACCCCGAGCAGGCGTCCGCCGCCTCCGGCTTCTTCATCGCCCTGGAGGGCGGCGACGGCGCCGGGAAGTCCACCCAGGCCGAGGCCCTCGCCGAGTGGATCAGGGCCAAGGGGCACGAGGTCGTGCTCACCCGCGAGCCCGGGGCGACCCCGGTCGGCAAGCGGCTGCGGTCCATCCTGCTGGACGTCTCCAGCGCCGGCCTCTCGCACCGCGCGGAGGCACTGCTGTACGCCGCGGACCGCGCGGAGCACATCGACACCGTCGTACGGCCCGCCCTGGAGCGCGGCGCCGTCGTCATCACCGACCGGTACATCGACTCCTCCGTCGCCTACCAGGGCGCCGGACGCGACCTGTCGCCGACCGAGATCGCCCGCATCAACCGCTGGGCGACCGACGGGCTGGTCCCGCATCTGACGGTGCTGCTGGACGTGGCCCCGGAGACCGCGCGGGAGCGCTTCACCGAGGCGCCGGACCGGCTGGAGTCCGAGCCCGCCGAGTTCCACGCGCGCGTGCGGGCCGGTTTCCTCACCCTGGCCGCCGCCGACCCCGGCCGCTACCTGGTGGTCGACGCGGGCCGGGAACCGGAGGCGGTCACCACGGTGATCCGGCACCGCCTCGACCAGGTGCTGCCGCTGTCCGAGGCCGAGATCCGGGCCCGCGAGGAGGCCCGCCGCAAGGCCGAGGAGGAAGCCCGCCGCAAGGCCGAGGAGGAGGCGGCCCGCAAGGCCGAGGAGGAGCGCCTGGAGCGCGAGCGCGAGGAGCAGCTCGCCCGGCTGCGCGCCGAGGAGGAGGAGCGCAAGCGGCGCGAGCTGGAGGAGGCGCAGCGGCGCGAGGCGGAACGGCAGGCGGAGGAGGCCCGGCAGCGGGCCGAGGAGGCACACCGGCGCGCGGAGGAGGAGCGGCAGCGGCTGCTCGCCGAGGAGAAGGCGCGCGCCGAGGAGGAGGCCCGCCGCAAGGCCGAGGAGGAACGCCGCCGCAAGCAGGCCGAGGAGGAGGCGCGGCTGCGCGCCGAGGCCGAGGCGCTGCGCCTGGAGAAGCAGCGCAAGGCCGAGGAGGCGCTGCTGCGCGCGGAGCAGGCCCGGCGACTGGCCGAGCAGGCGGCGGCCGCGGCGGAGGCGGGGCCGAAGACGACGGCCGCGCCCGGCGCCGCGGGCCGGCGGCCGGTCGACGAGGCGGCGACCGTGCCGACGCCCGTGGTGACGCCGACGAACGCGTCGGGCGGACCGGTCGACGAGACCGCCGTGCTGCCCCGGGTGCCGGACGAGGACGCGGGGCGGCGCTCCGGCGGCCGGTCCGGGGTGTCCGACGCCGAGGTGACGACCGAACTGCCGAAGCCGCCGGTTTTGCCGGGCGCGGCGGACGAGACGGCGGTGCTGCCTCCGGTGCGGGGGGACGAGCAGGGCCCCGCGGACCGGCGGGCGCCGTCGGGCTACTTCCGGGACGAGCGCCCGGCGAGCGGACCCGGGGGAGCCGACGGCCCCGACGACCGCACGCGCGAGCTGCCCCGGATCGACCCCGGAGAGCCCCGCCGCCGGCAGCGTTCGGACTGGGCCGAGGAGACCCCGCTGGACGACCTGCCGACGCTGGCCGACGAGCTGCTGGGCCCGCGCGACGGCGAACACGAGGACGGGCACGGTGACGACGAGGACGGTGGCCGGGGCCGCCGGGGCCGTCGGCGCTGACCGGCCGGTCCGTCGTGCGGGTGTTGTCGGTGCCCACCCGCACAATGGATGCGGCAAGGCAGACGTGACGGAAGGACGGGCTGACCCATGACCGTGTGGGACGACCTCGTCGGGCAGGAGCGGGTGAGCGAGCAGCTCGCCGGCGCCGCCCGCGACGCGGACGCGCTCGTCACCGCGGCGGCCACCGACGCGCCCCCGCCCGAGGCGTCGAGGATGACGCACGCCTGGCTCTTCACGGGCCCGCCCGGCGCGGGACGCAACCAGGCCGCGCGTGCCTTCGCCGCCGCGCTCCAGTGCGTCAGCCCCGACCGCGCCCTCGGCGGAGTCCCCGGCTGCGGCTTCTGCGACGGCTGCCACACCGCGCTGATCGGCACCCACGCGGATGTCAGCTCGGTCGCCGCCGTCGGCTCGGAGATCCTGGTCAAGGACATGCGCGACACCGTCCGCAAGTCGTTCACCGCCCCGGCGAACGGCCGCTGGCAGGTGATCCTCGTCGAGGACGCCGAGCGGCTGAACGAGAAGTCCGCCAACGCCGTCCTCAAGGCCGTCGAGGAGCCCGCCCCCCGCACCGTCTGGATGCTGTGCGCCCCCTCCCTCGAGGACGTCCTGCCGACGATCCGTTCCCGCTGCCGCCACCTCAACCTGAGCACGCCGTCGGTGGCCGCCGTCGCCGACATGCTCGTACGGCGCGAGGGCATCGAGCCGGACGTCGCCGCCGCCGTCGCCCGGGCCACCCAGGGCGACGTCGACCGGGCCCGTCGCCTGGCCACCGACCCGGCCGCCCGCGCACGCCGTGCCTCCGTGCTGAAACTGCCGCTGCGGGTCGAGGACGTCGGCGGCGCGCTGAAGGCAGCCCAGGAACTCGTCGACGCCGCCGCCGAGGACGCCAGGCAGCTCGCCGAGGAGATGGACGGCAAGGAGGCCGAGGAACTCAAGGCGGCGCTCGGCGCGGCCCAGGGCGGCCGACTGCCACGCGGCACGGCAGGCGTGATGAAGGACCTGGAGGCCGACCAGAAGCGTCGCAGGACGCGCACGCAGCGCAACACCCTCGACATCGCGCTGAGCGACCTGACCAGCTTCTACCGCGACGTCCTCGCGCTCCAGCTCGGCTCGCGCGTCGCCATCGCCAACGGCGACGCCGAGGACGTCCTGGAGCGCATGGCCCGCGGCAGTTCCCCGGAGTCCACGCTCCGCCGCATCGAGGCGATCGCGGCGTGCAGCAAGGCCCTGGACCGCAATGTGGCCCCGCTGCTCGCGGTGGAGGCGATGACGATGGCCCTCAGGGCGGGCTGACCGAGGGCGTCCGCCCAGCGGCCCGACACGGTCACCCGTACGAGGCACGACGTGCGCGCAGCGCACTCGTGCCGTCGCACACGGTTACGCTCGCGGTATGCACACAAGGCGCACCCACCGCAGGACCCGTACCGGAACCGCAGCCGCTCTGCTCGCCGCCTCCGCACTGCTGATCGCGGGCTGCTCCTCGGGGAACAGCCCGAGTACGGCCAGCGCGGCGGCGGGGGAGGCGGCGGGGGTCCTCGCCCCCCTGCCCCGCTCCACACCCGCGGCCCTCACGCCGTACTACCGGCAGAAACCGGCCTGGCGCGACTGCGGGGTCCCCGGTTTCCAGTGCGCCACGCTGAAGGTCCCGCTCGACTACGCCGAACCGACGGCCGGCGACGTGCGCCTCGCCCTCACCCGCAAGAAGGCCACGGGCCCCGGGAAGCGACTGGGCTCACTGCTGGTGAACCCCGGCGGCCCGGGCGGCTCGGCGGTCGGCTACGTGCAGGCGTACGCCGGGATCGGTTACCCGGCCGACGTGCGCGCCCGCTACGACGTGGTGGCCGTCGACCCGCGGGGCGTCGCCGGCAGCTCCCCCGTCGAGTGCCTGGACGGGCCCGGGATGGACGCGTACACGCGGACGGACGTCACGCCGGACGACGCGAAGGAGACCGGAGCGCTGGTCGCGTCGTACAAGAGGTTCGCCGAGGGCTGCGGGGCGGACGCACCGAAGCTGCTGCGCCACGTGTCCACCGTCGAGGCGGCCCGGGACATGGACATCGTCCGGGCCGCGCTGGGCGACGGGAAGCTGAACTACGTCGGCGCCTCGTACGGCACCTTCCTCGGCGCGACGTACGCCGGGCTGTTCCCGGACCGGGCGGGCCGGCTGGTGCTGGACGGCGCGATGGACCCCTCGCTGCCCGCGCGGCGGCTCAACCTCGAGCAGGCGGAGGGCTTCCACACGGCGTTCGCCGCCTTCGCGAAGGACTGCGTGCGGCGGAGCGGCTGCCCGCTTGGCGGCCGGAGCACCGGCGTCGGGCGGGCCGGCGACAACCTCAGGGCGTTCTTCGAGAAGCTCGACGCCCGGCCGATCCCCACCGGTGACGCCGACGGCCGCAGGCTCACCGAGTCGCTCGCGACGATCGGCGTCATCGCCGCGATGTACGACGAGGGCGCCTGGCCGCAACTGCGCGAGGCGCTGACGGCCGCGATGAAGGAGAACGACGGCGCCGAACTCCTCCTCCTCTCCGACAGCTACTACGAACGTGACGCGCACGGCGACTACAGCAACCTGATGTTCGCCAACGCCGCCGTGAACTGCCTGGACCTCCCGCCCGCCTTCGACTCCCCGGACGAGGTGCGGCGCGCGCTCCCCGCCTTCGAGAAGGCGTCCCCGGTGTTCGGCGAGGGCCTCGCCTGGGCCTCGCTGAACTGCGCGTACTGGCCGGTGCGAGCCACGGGTGAGGCCCGGCGCATCGAGGCGAAGGGCGCGGCCCCGATCGTCGTGGTCGGCACCACCCGGGACCCGGCCACCCCGTACCGCTGGGCCGAGGCCCTGGCCGGCCAGCTCTCCTCGGCCCGCCTCCTCACCTACGAGGGCGACGGCCACACCGCCTACGGCCGCGGCAGCGCCTGCATCGACTCCGCGATCAACGCCTACCTGCTCGCCGGCACCCCGCCGAAGGACGGAAAGCGCTGCTCGTAGCCGGTACCACCACCCCCGGAGGCGTCCGCTCCGGCCCGCCTCCGGGGCCGGTACGAAGCACCTCCGGAAACTGTGTAGACTTACCGACGTTGCTGATCGCACCATGGGTGCGCAGCGCGCCGCCTTAGCTCAGATGGCCAGAGCAACGCACTCGTAATGCGTAGGTCTCGGGTTCGAATCCCGAAGGCGGCTCCATTGGAACCCCAGGTCGCATAGCCCGTGACCTGGGGTTTTTCTTTTGGTGACCGTGATGGCACGGTAGATCGGTCACTTATGGTCTGTTCGACTCAATGTGTAGGCCGCAGGTTCGTCTCGCTGTTGCCCGTGAGTTTTGGCAAGGCTCTGACCTGCAGTTCTGGTGCGGTTGAGCCCTTCGGTGACCGAGTGGTCACTTGCTCCGGTGGGCAGCCGGCCGGAGGGCTTTCTGTGCTGGTCCGGCACGTGGAAGCAGCCTCTGAGCGGCAGCTGCCTGTCGCTGTTCCCCTGGCCTGCTGGTCGCCGTCGGCCGCCATGTCCCTCGCTGCGTGCGGGAGTGCAGCGACCGCTTGTGGGCTGGGCCAAGTGCCCAAAGAGGCCGTTAAGTCCGTTTCTGGTAGTGGCCGCGTCCGGGTTGCTCGAGGAATCCCTGACGGGCGGGTCGTCCCAGGCGGAAGCGGGGCGCACCTATTGCTGAGCCGACTCCGGTCGACTCGACTCGGCATGCCCTTCGTTTGCGCTGAGGGCGCCGGTATCCGCTCCTCCACAGGGCCGGATGCCGACGCGGACTCTGGTTGTCATGCCCGAGCTGGCGACAACGAACGAGTCAGGAAGTCCCGGATGTGGCCGGCCGCGGTCTCCAGGTGGCTTTCCAGCAGGAAGTGGCCGCCTCCGGAGACCAGGTGGATCTCGGCATCCGGAAGGTCGCGCGCGAAGGCGCGCGCACCGTCAGGGCCGAAGATGAGGTCCTCGGCTCCCCATATCGCCAGGAGCGGCACCCGGTTCTCCCTGAAGTACTCGTGCAGCCGCGGGTAGAGGGGCGGATTGGTGGCGTAGTCGCGGAAGAGGGACAGCTGGGCGAGGTCGTTGCCGGGGCGGCTGATGTCGCGGTAGTCGGACGTCCAGGTGTCGGGGTCGACCAGTTCGGGGCGATCCACTCCGTGGAGGTACTGCCAGCGGACGGCCTCCAGGCTGAGGGCACCACGGACCCCCTGCTCCGTCTCGGGCCCCGGGTCATTCGCGTAGGCCCACACGGGCTCCCAGAAATCCGCGACGAAGCCGTCCTCGTAGGCGTTTCCGTTCTGGGTGATTACGGCGGTGATCGCCGTGGGATCGCGCAGCGCGAGCCGCCATCCGAGGGGGGCGCCGTAGTCCTGTACATAGAGGGCGTAGCCGGTGATCCCGAGCTGCGCCAGGAACCTCTCCGTGACGTCCGTCAGCGCGTCGAACGTGTACGGGAACTCGTCCACGGACGGGATGTCGGAGTGCCCGAAGCCCACGTGGTCGGGGGCGATCACATGGAACCGGTCGGCCAGCTCGGGGATCAGCCGGCGGAACATGCGCGAGCCGGTGGGGAACCCGTGCAGGAGCACGACGGTCGGCGCGTCACGAGGCCCGGCTTCCCGGTAGAAGATGCGGTGCCCGTCCACGGTCGCGTACTGGTGAAGCGTCTCAGTCATATCTAACCCCTTCAGGTGTCCATGGTGGTTTCTCGTTCGCATGGGCAGTGAACGCGATGCAAGGTAACCTGTCAAGGTGCCGATAGGGGTTAGCTCGAAGGGTGAAGAGATGTGATCGACGAAGACACGCTGTTGGGGGTGCTGAACACCACCCCCGTGGTGAACGGCCGGACACAGGATCTGTGGGCGGATGACGCCGGCGTTCGGCAGTGGGCGCGCGAGCAGGGCGACCGTGGCGATATCGCGTCGCTCGAGTGGTTGCGGACAGCGAGGGACGTACTCCAGACCGCCACACGCGGCAGCCTGCCCGAGGCGGAGATGCGGCGCATACTCGCGGACGTCCACCGGCTCCCCGAAGTCTCCGAGGCGGGACTTCAGTGGCATCTGCAGGCGCCACCCGAACGGATGCTCCCCGTGGAGCTGGTGCTCACGTGGTACGACGTCCGCGAGCGCAGACCAGGGCGACTGCGCCCCTGTGGCAACGACGAGTGCCACCTTTTCCTGCTCGACCGCAGCCGCGCCAACACCGCGCGGTGGTGCTCCATGAAGACCTGCGGTAATCGCTTGAAGGCTCGCCGCCACCAGGAGCGTGCCCGTCGGACTGCGACGCCCTGAAGAACGCACGAGCGAGCCGTGGGCCAGGAGGAAGAGCGGGGGCGGGCCTTTATGACAGGGGTCCGCCCCGCTTGGGATCCGGTTCTCGACGCGTGTCGTCGATGGGTGCCGCATCAGGTGGACGGCACGTTCCGGCTGTCCCTGTGCTTGATGCCGTCACCGAGGACCACACCGGCCGATCGGAGTGTGTCGCGCTGTTCCTCCGGGCCTGCGCGCCGAACGGGCGGCGCCCCACTCGGCGTGCCGAGACCCTGGCGTCACAATGAAGGCGCGCCGGCGGCGTCCTCACGTGCGTGCGCCTCCCGCGCCCGAGAACCGGTCGGCCTTGCCCACTCGCCCGAGGAAATGATCCTGTCCGACATGCGGGGACACGACCCCCTGCGGATGATCAGGCCGGCAGCCGGACCGTGAACACGGTTCCGGTGCCCGGTCTGCTCGCCACGGAGACCTCTCCGCCGTGCGCGTGCACGAGGTGCCTGACGATGGACAGTCCGAGACCGCTGCCCCCGGTATTCCTGCTGCGTGACTGTTCGGCTCGCCAGAAGCGGTCGAATACCCGGGGCAGATCGTCCGGTTGGATGCCGCTGCCGGTGTCGGCGACGTGGAGGTCGACGCCGCCTTCCACCCGATGGGCGCTGACCGTGACCGAGCCGTTGGGCGGTGTGTGGCGTATCGCGTTCGACAGGAGGTTGCCCAGTACCTGGCGCAGGCGGACGGGGTCGCCCTCGATGGTGAGGTCGTCCGTGAAGTGGCCGGTCAGTGCGACTCGGCCTGCCTGCGCGGCTGTTTGGTGGGCGTCGAGTGACTGTTCGGCCAGCTCCCGCAGGCTCAGCTTGCGGGGGTTGAGGCGCAGGGAACCGGCGTCGGCCGCAGCGAGCACTTGGAGGTCGTCGATGATGTGCTGCAACAGGCCCGCTTCCTCCTGGAGCGAGGCGACGAGCGACGAGTCCGGATCTGCCAGACCGTCCTGGGCTGCGTCCAGCCAGCCGCGTATGTTGCTGAGCGGGGTCCGCAGCTCGTGCGCGATGTCGCTGACCATGACCCTGCGCTGTTCGTCGGTGCGTTCGCGCCGTTCCGAGAGCTCGTTGAGGGCGGCGGCCAGATAGCCGATCTCGTCCTTGGTGGTGATGGGGATCCGGAGGTGCCGGCCCGAGGGGTCGCGGGCCGCGTTGGTCAACGCCCGCAACGGACGCACGAGCCGGATCGCGACGATCGCGGTGATGGCGACGGTCACGGTGAGGACCAGGCCGGTGGTCCCCAGCACGCGCAGGGTTCCGGCCCTGGACAGATCGAAGACCGGAGTGGCCGTCTGGGAGGGGCTGGTGACGAACAGCAGGGCGGCCGGGGCGACATGGGGCGCCAGCTGTTCGCGTCGGCCCTCCTCCACGCAATCGTCGAGGCGGGAGGAGCCCTGCTCGAAGCCGGCCTGGCTCAACCGGAACCGCGTATCGATGGTCAGGGGTTCTTCGATGCGTATGCGGTTGCGTTCCGCGCAGGTTCGGACGAGCGCGGTGAGTTCGGTGAGAGCCTTCGCCTCGGTCGGGGTGGGGGCGGACAGGTCCTTGGTCGCGCAGGTCTGCGGGGTGACCGCTCCGGAGGGGAGAGCCCGGATGGCGGGCCTGCCGCTGGGTTCCTCGACGATGTGCGTGCGCAGCCCGTGTGTGTCGTAGAGACAGGAGACCTCCTGACGGGCGAATTGCCTCAGCTTCTTCCGTTCCGGGGTGGGAAGCAGGTAGGGGCCGACCGCCCGTGGGTCGATTCGGGAGACGTCCTCCGGCGGGCCGGCACCCTGGTCCGGGAGCGGACTGAGGTGCAGAGGATCGATGACAGCGCTCGCGTTGAGGGGTAGCCGGTCCACCGAGGACCGGTCCGAGGCGGTGATGACCTCGCGTGCCCGCGTGGTGATGACGATGCCGCGTCCGGTTCTACGAGCGAGATCCCGGACGGTGCGTTCGGCTCCGTCCCAGTTCGGGTGCGAGGCCGCGAAGCCTTCGAGCGTGTTCTGGATGGTGGCGTCGTCCGCGAGGATCTGGCCCCGTTCCTGTTTGAGGGCGAGCGTGGTGCTACGTGCCGTGAGCCAGGCTGTGGCGGCGATGGAGACCAGGGAGATCGCGAAGGAGGCGATCAGGAGGCGGAGCAGCAGGCTGTTGCGCAGCGGCACTTCAGGTGCCATGGTCGCCGCTGGCCAGTTTGTATCCGATGCCGTGGACCGTGAGTAGGTGCTGGGGTCTGCGGGGAGAGGTCTCGATCTTCTTCCGCAGGTTCAGTATGTGTACGTCCACGGTGCGCTCGGAGACGGGTCTGCCGTGATCCGTCAGGCAGTCCAGCAGTTGGGATCGGGTGAAGACCCGCTCGGGTGAGGCAGCCATTGCGCTCAGTATGCGGAATTCGCCAGGGGTGCAGTTCACCGGGCGATCGTGGACGAATACCTGGTGCTGAGCCGCATTCACGGTTAGTCCGCCGACCGTGAGAACTGCTGGGCTCTCGGGCGCCGCAGGAGGTACGGCGGCTACGGTGGCCGGACCGGCCGTGTGGCGGCTGCGGCGCAGCAGGGTGCGGATGCGTGCGACCAGTTCGCGCGGCCTGAAGGGTTTTGTCATGTAGTCATCCGCTCCGAGGTCCAGGCCTCGAAGGAGGTCGTCCTCCGTGGAGCGGGCGGTGAGCATGAGGATGGGCAACTCGCTGGCACCCCGCAGTCGCCGGCATACCTCCAGCCCGTCCAGGCCGGGGAGCATCCAGTCGAGGACGAGCAGGTCCGGTGGGCGGCGGGTGGCTTCCCCGAGCGCTGTCCTGCCGTCGTGCACGACGGATACCTCATAGCCGTCGTGCGCAAGGTAGCGGCGGATCAACTCCGCCTGCTTCCGGTCGTCTTCCGCCACCAGTACGTATGTGGACATGGCCAGATCATAAGCCTGTGGTGCACGGGTGGAAATGGAGGCAGTGGATCGGTTTCCCTGACAACTTCTTGACAATTGCGTGCTAGAGGCCGGCTCGCACGCAAGTGTTAATATTTTCCTGACAATCTCATGCCAGGCTGTGCCGCATGAGAACAGATCTGAGCGGTACCGGCTTCCGTCCGTTGTGCCTTTCACGTGAGAAGTTCCAGCTCGTTTTCGGCGCCGTGGTGGCGGTGATGCTGCTTGCCGGCTGCTCCGGCGCCGGTGGAAACGAGGGGTCAGGTGTTGATTCCGTCGAGGGGTCCACCGGAACGGCAGGCAAAGCGGAATCACGGACGGGGGATGGTTCGGACGCGAAGTCGGATGACTCCGAGTCCGGTCGTCCTCAGCGCCGGATGGACACGTCGGCTGCCGAGGAGGTGCGGATGAGCCAGGGCTATTTCCAGTGCCTGAAAAATCATGGTGTGAAAATCGGCAAGATCGGCTCAAAAGTGGAGGGAGTGGACCCCGACCTTCTGGGATGGGCCGGCGTGGACGTGTCGGTAGACCATCCGGACGCGGAGAAGAAGTGTCTGGGGAAGAAGCCTCTCCCGCCCGCGGAGACGGACCCGGAGAGAAATCCCAACTACATGTCTGACTACGCTGAATATATCCAGTGCATGAACGCCAAGGGGCTCAAAGTGGACCCCCTTCCCAACGGTGAGGGTTGGAACTATAAAGCGGGCACGACGCCACCCAGAAACGCTGATCAGATTGACCAGGAATGCATGATCGAGGCGTTCAGTGAATAGTGGCCGCGATCCTTCCGAGACGATGCCTCTGCGCGTGGCCGTTCAAGAAGAAAGCAGAGAAGTCCCTGATGATGAGGCGGACCTCCCTGAGCCGACGGCACGCGGCCGGAAGACGGCGGTAGTTCTCAGTATCGTCGCCGTGCTCCTGGCGACAGGAGTGGGAGCCGGGTTGCTGTGGGCGGGCGGTGGCGGAAAGACCCTCGAGCCCGAGGCCGGTCCGAAGATACGGCAGGTCGCCGTGGTCGAGACCGATATGTCCGGGGTAAGGGAGATGGAGGGCACGCTCGGCTACGACTCCGTACGCACCATCCGGGGCGCCGGCGAAGGAGTGGTGACCTGGCTTCCGAAACAGGGTGCGACGGTCGCACGCGGTGAGCAGCTGTATCGCGTCGACGAGCGTCCCACCGTGGTCTTCTACGGCAGTACCCCCCTGTACCGCAGGCTCGACACTCCCGGCAGTGTCGGCCGTGACATACGGGTCGTGGCCGACAACCTGAAGGCCGCCGGCTACGACATCGGGCAACAGCCGGCTGTGGGCACGGTCGTTCAGCAGCGGGCACCAGTGGATCAGCAGACGTCGGCGGACGCCGGTACTTCGACAGCGACCGGAGCGGATCGGGAGACCGCCGAGCCGGGCTCCGGCCCGCCCCCGTCGGCTCAGGGCGACGACGCCGGCCAGGAGACCGGAGCCGGCCAGTCGGCGGAAGACCGGACGGGGGCGGGCCAGTCGCCCACGCCCGCCCGGCAGGCCAGGGTCAAGGAGGGCGACGGTGTGCTCACTGAGGGCCTGATGTCCGCGATCAAGCGGTGGCAGAAGGCCGTCGACATCGAGCCGACCGGGGTTCTGGAGATCTCCGATGTGGTGGTGACACGTTCAGCGGTCCGTGTCTCGGAGGTTTCCGCCCAGACGGGGGACGCGGCGGCGAGCGACCTGCTGTCGGTCACCGCCACCACCAAGTCCGTGCACGTTCCGGTGGAGACGCTTGATCTCGGGACCATTAAGGCGGGTCAGAAGGTCACCGTGGTGCTTCCGGACGGGACCGAAACCGCGGGCGAGGTCGCCACGATCGGTACGACCATCAAGGCGGACCAGGAAGGAGAGAGCGGCACGGGAGTAACCAAGATCAATGTCACCGTCTCGGTCGACGATGCCGAGGCGGTCAAGGGTATCGACGCCGCGCCCGTGCAAGTGAGGTTCGAGGGCGAGGCCAAGAAGGGGGTACTCGCCGTCCCTGTCGGGGCTCTGCTCGCTCTGCGCGAGGGAGGCTACGCGGTGCGTCTGGCCGAAGGCCGTTCCGCTGAGGGGCGTTCCGCCGGGGGCCGGCTCGTTCCTGTCGATACGGGCATGTTCGCCAGGGGACTGGTCGAGATCAGCGGTGAGGACATCGCCGAGGGCATGAAGGTGGAAGCCACGGCATGACCGAGGTCATCAGCGTCCTGGAAGCCAGCGTCACCTACCCGCCCGAGGTACGGGCCCTCGACCGTGTGTCCCTGTCCGTCGCGCAGGGCGAGCTGCTGGCGATCCTCGGCCCTTCCGGCTCGGGCAAGTCCACCCTGCTCAACATCATGGGCACACTGGCCCGGCCGACCAGTGGCAGTGTGATCATCGAGGGGCACGACGTGGCGGAGCTGTCCGACCGCGAACTGTCCGCCCTGCGCGGGCGGCGCCTGGGCTTCGTCTTCCAGCATTTCCATCTGACGGACGGACTCACGGCGGCGGAGAACGTGGCGACCGGTCTGCTGTATGCCGGCGTGCCTCGCAAGTACCGCAAGCGGATGGCCGCGGAGGCCCTCGCCCGTGTCGGTCTCGCACACCGCGCCGGCCATCTCCCTCACCAGCTCTCCGGGGGCGAGCGCCAGCGGGTTGCCATAGCCCGCGCAGTCGTCCACGAGCCCGCCCTCGTCCTGGCCGACGAGCCGACCGGCGCGCTCGACACGGCGAACGGCGAGGCGGCGCTCGCCCTGTTGACCGAACTCAACGCGGCAGGCACCACGATCGCGCTCATCACCCACGACCGGGACATCGCCGACCGGTTGCCGCGCAGGGTCCATATGCGCGACGGCCACAAGGTCGCGGACACCGCACTGACCGAGAGCCTCACATGACAGCCACCCCCTCCAAACACTCCCGTTCCAAGCGCTCCCGCTCCGAGCCGTTCTCCGCCCAGCGGTCGACTGCCGTGTCCCCGCGCTCGCGCGGGTCCGCCACGAGCAGTGTCAAGCCCGTACGGCTGGCCTTTCTGGATCTGCTGAGTCTGGGCATGCTGGGCCTGCGGACCCGCAAGATGCGTGCCGCGTTGTCGGCGCTCGGTATCTCCATCGGTGTCGCCACGATGGTGGTGGTGACGGGAATCCCGGCCTCCAGCCACCGGGCGCTGATCGAGGAGATATCGGCGTTGGGTCCCAACATGCTGCGGGTGCAGCCGGTCGCCGGGCAGTCCGAGCCGGTCCTGCTGCCCGAGGGGTCGGTCGACATGGTGCGCCGTATCGGGCCGGTCACCGGGGCGAGCGCGGTGGCCAACACCAATACGGAGGTGCAGCGTTCCGATGTCACCTCCGGGGAGGACTTCTCCAGCGCGGGGCTGAGTGTTCTGGCGGCCCGGCGGGATCTCCTGGATGTCGTGGGGGGCACGGTCCTGTCGGGAAGGTTCTTCAGCGAGGCCGATGAACGGTTTCCCACCGCGGTCCTGGGCTACGAGGCGGCCAGTCGTCTCGGTATCGGGGAGATTCCCGCCGACGAGCCGGCTCCGGAGATACGGATCGGCAGGTCGTGGTTCACCGTCGTCGGCATCCTCCGCTCCGTACCCCTGGCCGAGGAACTCGACGTCGCCGTGCTGACGGGGTGGACCGCAGCCAAGAACACCCTGCGGTTCAAGGGAAACCCCACGGTGATCTACGTCAAGGCGGGGGAGGATCACCTCGAGGACGTACGGAAGGTGCTGCCCGCCACCGTGTTCCCGGAACAGCCGGGACAGGTTCAGGTCAGCCGTCCGTCCGATGCGCTGGCCGCCAAGCGTGCCACGCAGAACTCCTTCTCCTCGCTCTTCCTCGGGCTGGCCGGTGTCGCCCTGCTGGTCGGTGGGATAGGTGTGGCCAACACCATGGTCATCTCGGTTCTGGAGCGCCGTAGGGAGATCGGGCTCCGTCGGGCGCTGGGTGCGACCCGGGGCCAGATACGGGCCCAGTTCTTCACCGAGTCGGTGGCGCTCTCGCTGCTCGGCGCCCTCGCCGGGACAGCGCTCGGTGTGCTCGCCGCCGTCGGGTACGCGGCGTATCAGGGCTGGCCGTCGGTGATCCCCCTGACCTCGGTCGTGGCCGGCTGCCTCGGTGCCGTGGCGGTCGGCATGGTGGCCGGGGTCTACCCCTCGTTCCGTGCGGCCCGGCTCCCCCCGACGGAGGCGCTGGCCTCGGCGTGAGCGACCCGCGGGCGAACCCGCAGGGAGCCCGAGCGACTCGGGGGCGGGCGCGATGCGGGCGAGCGGCCCGGGGCGCGGTTTCGGCGGACCGTCTCCCGAACCCCGGTCGAGTACGGCCGGCCGTCACGATCCTGCGGGCTCTCGTCATGAGTGGGTCTCGGGTTCGCATCCCGAAGGCGGCTCTCCGGAGAAGCCCCAACTCGTCACCCTTGAGCTGGGACTTTCTCGTTCAGCGGATGCGCCGACGGCACCGCGTCCGGGCCGCACGGGTGTCGGTGGCCCTCGCGATCGCCCTTCCGCAGGTGAACCGGGTGAGCCGGTACGGCTGCCGGCGTCGCGGTCAGAGCCTGATCCACGCGTGCGGCCTGCCCGTCGGCCGGCTCCAGGTGCGGCACCGCAGGGCGGGTCCTGAGGGCACGGACTCCTCGGCCGCACAGCACGACGAGGTCACCGGGCCCGGCGGGGCGGTGGCGGGCTGTGTCATCCTACGTTCACCCGGTCGGGGTTCGGACGCAATCAAGCGTGATTCAGAGTGAGTTGTGTGAGTCTCAAGCCCTTGGGGCGTGCCTGTGATCGACGGGGCCCGGTGGGTTGCGGTGAGTGAGGAGCAGCGTTCATGCCACGTCAGCACGAACCTCCGGCCGGCGGGGCGACGCCGGCCGCGGCCGTCCGCCGTGCGGTCGCCGTGCCCGCGCCGGGTGAGGACCCCGGCGCGGAGCTGAGACCGCGCGGCCCCGGGCCTGCTCCCGCGCCCGACTCCGCTGCCGACCCGGACGCCGCGGTACCGGCACCGGCGTCCGCCGAGCGGCGCTCCCGGGCCGCCGGGGAAGAGGGACGGCGGCAGGAGCGACAGCAGCGGCGGGCGGCGGAGGCCGACGGAGCGGAGGCCGAGGCGGCGGCCGGTGCGGTCGCGGCCGGGGACGGTGACGGCGGGAGGGCGGCGGCGAACGCGGACGCCGACGGGACGGCGCCGGGGCGGCTGCGCGGGCCCATGGTGGCCGCGGCCGCCCTCGTGGGGGCGGTGCTGATCTGCGTGCCCCTCCTGGTACTCGCACTGAACCGTGAGGACGAGCGCACGGTCGAGACGGCTCCCGTCGGCGGAACGACGCTCGACCCCGGTACCTCCGACGACGTTCCGGCCGTCGACTACCGGGCCGATTCCCCGTCCCCCTCGGCGTCACCGAGCGGATCCCCGTCCCCGTCGGGCGCCCCGGCCGCGCCCAAGGCCGAGTCCGAGCCGTCGCCCTCCGGTTCGGAGCGGGCGGACGCCGGGGAGAAGGCCGCGTCCCGGGCCGTCGCCGGGAAGGAGAAGGACGACGGCGAGGCCGCGCCGAAGGCGGAGAAGCCCCCCGCGATCACCGCCCGGCAACTGGCCAACGCCCTCTCCACCCGGGTCAACGCGCAACTGAAGAACGTCGCGACCGGCAAGTGCGCCGACCTGCCCTACTTCGACAAGGGCTCGGTCGACGGCCCGGTGAGCCAGTACGACTGCCGGCCCACCACCCAGGACAACCAGCTCTGGGACCTGGAGGTGGCCGACGCGGACAGCGGACCGCGGGGAGCGAGCCTGTTCGTCATCAGGAACCGCAAGGACGGGATGTGCATGGACCTGCCCGACTACGGCGGTGTCGCCCCCGGGACCAAGGTCACCGAGTACCACTGCAGGCCGGCCGCGGACAACCAGCTCTGGTGGCTGGAGCCGCAGTCGGGGGCCCACCGGATCCGCAACGCCGCGAGCGATCTGTGCATGAGCGTGGTCGGCGGCGGTTCCGCCGGGAACGACGCCAGGCTCCAGGTGGCGCGGTGCGGCTCGGGGACGGGTGAGCAGCGCTGGTCCGTCGTCTCCGTCGTCAAGCCCTCCTGAGCGGCGGCCACCGCCGACGTCCCGCCTCGTCGCCCCGGCCCCGCCCGGTGAACACCGTTCCGCCCCTCTCCGTAGGAGAGCGTGGGCCACGCGGCGCCGCACGGAGGCGTCCGTGCGGTCCACCGCGGGAGACCGTGGCGTGAAAGGCTGGCATCACGGGCGCAGTCGTCGGCCGGGATGGTGAGGTGAGGACGTGGGGACGCCGAGGATCGCCGTCGCCGTGGTGACCATGGGGAACCGGCCCGCCGAGGTGGATGCGTTGCTGGAGTCCGTGGCGAAGCAGGACGTGGCGCCCGCGCGGATCGTGATCGTGGGCAACGGCTGCCCGCTGCCCGAGTTCGCCCGGCGGCTGTCGCTCCCCGGCGAGGTCACCGGCGTGGAGCTGGAGGAGAACCTCGGCTGCCCCGGCGGGCGGAACGCGGCGATCGCGCGGCTGCGGGAGTTCGGGGACGTGGACGTCGTCGTCGAGCTGGACGACGACGGGCTGCTCGTCGACGCCGAGGTGCTGCGCCGAGTGGGGGAGTTGTACGCCGCCGACGAACGGCTCGGGATCGTCGGGTTCCGGATCGCCGACGAGCTGGGGGAGACCCAGCAGCGGCACGTGCCCCGGATCGGGAAGTCGGATCCGATGCGCGGCGGGTACGTCACCGGGTTCCTCGGCGGCGGGCACGCGCTGCGGATGGCGATGCTCGACGAGATCGGCGACTGGCCCGCCGCGTTCTTCTTCGCGCACGAGGAGACCGACCTCGCCTGGCGGGCCGTCGACGCCGGGTGGCGGATCCTCTACGCGCCCGAACTGCTGCTCCAGCACCCGAAGACCTCCCCTGCCCGGCACGCCATCTACTACCGGGTGAACGCCCGGAACCGGGTGTGGCTGGCCCGGCGGCGGCTGCCGTTCGCGCTCGTCCCCGTCCACCTCGGGGTGTGGACGCTGCTCACCGTGGTGCGGAACCGGTCGGTCAGCGGGCTGCGGGCGTGGTTCGGCGGGTTCGTGGAAGGACTGCGGGAGCCGGCCGGCGAGCGGCGGGCCATGAGCTGGCGGACGGTGTGGCGGCTCACCCGGCTGGGGCGGCCACCGGTCGTCTGACCGCCGGCCACCTGACCGCCGGTCGTCTGATCCGTGGGCGCGACGGTGGGGTCCGGTCGGCGGTCCGCTCACTTGGCGTCCGCGTAGCACTCCACCACCGCCGTCGTGAACGGGAACCGCACCGGTGTCTCCCCGAAGGTCAGCCGTCCGGCCAGGTCCGCGGCCCGCCGGATCGCTTCCGCCACCGTCGCCGCCTCCTCCTCGGGACAGTGCACGATCACTTCGTCGTGCTGGAAGAAGACCAGCTCGGCCGCCATGCCGCTCAGGGCCCGCCGCAGCGCGGCGAGCAGCAGCAGGGCCCAGTCGGCGGCGCTGCCCTGGACGACGAAGTTGCGGGCGAAGCGGCCGCGGGCGCGGGCGTTGGCCGAGGAGTGGCCCGGCGCCCAGGGGCGGCCCCCCTCGGTGGCGTCCTCCTCCGCGACCGGGATGCCGGCCTCCTCCGCCGCGTCGTCCGTCGTGCGGGCGGCCGGCGGGCAGGTGCGGCCCAGCCAGGTCCGTACGAGCCGGCCCTCCTCGCCCGCGCGGGCGGCCTCGTCGACGTAGGCGACCGCCCGGGGGAAGCGGCGCCGGAGCGCGGCCAGGTTCTTCAGGCCGTCGCCGGAGGTCTGGCCGTAGACCGCGCCGAGGACGGCGAGTTTGGCCTGCGCGCGGTCGCCGGAGAAGGCGCGGTCGGACACCGACTGGTACAGGTCGGTCTCCCGGCCGGCGACCTCCATCAGGCCGGGGTCGCGGGAGACGGCCGCCAGGACGCGCGGCTCCATCTGGTCGGCGTCGGCGACGACGAGCCGCCAGCCGGGGTCGGCGACGGCCGCGCGGCGGATCACCTTGGGGATCTGCAGGGCGCCCCCGCCGTGGGTCACCCAGCGGCCGGTCACCGTCCCGCCGGCGAGGAACTCGGGCCGGAAGCGGCCGTCGCGCACCCAGTCCTGGAGCCAGGACCAGCCGTGGGCGACCCAGATCCGGTACAGCTTCTTGTATTCGATCAGCGGTGCGACGGCCGGGTGGTCGACGGACTCGATCTCCCAGCGGCGGGTCGAGGCGATCTTGACGCCGGCCTGGGCGAAGGCCTTGATCACGTCGGCGGGCAGGTCGGGCCGGACCCGGCGGCCGAAGGCGGCGGACACCTCGTCGGCGAGCTCGGCGAGCCGGCGCGGCTCCCCGCCGCCCGCGTACCGTTCGCCGAGCAGGTCGTGCAGCACCGCGCGGTGCACGTCCGCCCGCCAGGGCAGTCCGGCGCGGTTCATCTCGGCGGCCACCAGCGTCCCCGCCGACTCGGCGGCGGTCAGCAGCCGCATCCGGTCGGGGCGCGCGGTCGCGTCGGTCCGCCGCTGCTGCTCGGCGTAGACCGCGAGGAGGTCCGTCAGCGGCAGCCGGACGCCCTGGGGCTCGAAGAGGGAGGACTGGGCGCCCGGTTCGGCCTGGCGCTGCGGCGGGTCGGGCGGTACGGGGCCGCCGCGCAGCCGGGCCAGCGCCGCCGCGGCCGAACGGGGTTCCCCGTACCGCCCCTCGTGGCCGAGCAGGAGGGTCTCGGCGGCCTCGACGTCGTAGGCCCGCTCCACTCGCACCCCCGTGGCGAGCAGGCGCGGGTAGACCTCGGCGGTGGACCGCCACACCCACCGCGTGACACCGGGACGGCTCCGTACGGCCTCGGCGGGGTCCGCCTCCCGCAGCACCGGACCGGCGGGCAGCCCGTCCGGGCCGAGGGGGGCGACGTCCACGCCACCGTCCTCGGCCGGAGCGAGTGCCCACCGGTCGGCCATGCCGCGAGTGTGACAGGGGGGTCTGACAACGCCCCCGGTCAGCCTTCCTGACCGGACTCGTCCTCCGTCCGGGTCTCGACGTACTGCGCCAGCATCTCGGCGACGTACCGCTCGGTGGCGGCCTTGGTGACACCGAGGCCGCTGAGGACGCCCTCGCCGTTCTCGTGCTCCAGCAGGGCGAGCAGGATGTGCTCGGTGCCGATGTAGTGGTGGCCGAGACGGAGGGCCTCGCGGAAGGTGAGTTCCAGGACCTTCTTGGCCGCCGGGCCGTACGGCACCAGCTCGGGGGCGTCCTCGACGGCCGGCGGGAGCGCCGCGCGGGCGGCCTCGCGGACCGCGTCCGCGGTGACGCCCTGCTCGGTGATCGCCTCGACCGCCAGGCCCTGCGGCTCGGCCAGCAGACCGAGGACCAGGTGCTCGGGCAGGCCCTCGGCGTTGTGCGCGGCCTGCGCCTCGTTGTGCGCGGCCATGACCGTGTTGCGGGCGCGGGGCGTGTAGCGGTCGAAGCCCTGGCTCGGGTCGAGGTCGTTGCCCTCCTTGGGCACGAACCGCTTCTGGGCCGCCTGCCGGGTGACGCCCATGCTTTTGCCGATGTCCGTCCAGGAGGCGCCCGAACGGCGGGCCTGGTCCACGAAGTGGCCGATCAGGTGGTCGGCCACGTCGCCGAGGTGCTCACCGGCGAGCACCGCGTCCTGGAGCTGTTCCAGGGGCTCCTCGTGGACCTTCTTGATGGCCGCGATGAGGTCGTCGAGACGCACGGATGACTTGATGATCGGATTCGTCGTCATGTGTCAACCGTAAGTTGACAGTCGAGGGCTGTCAACCCGAAGTTGACACTTGCGGGTGAACTCCCGGGACGTGGCACGATCGGCTCGTGAGTACGTCCAGCACCGTCGACCGGGCCTTCCGGGCCGCCCTCTACGACACCGGCGACACCGCCCTCGACACCGGCGCGTCCCTGCTCGCCGCCGACTCGGCGGCGGACGCCGAACTCGCCCGGCGGGGTGAGGAGTTCGTGGCGACCGCCTGGCGGCGCGGCTGGCAGCCCGCCGACGTCGTACGGATCGTCCGGCGCGAGCTGGACGACGTCCACGTACGGCTCGTCTCCGCGCTGATCCGCGCGCAGGCGCCGCGCGACGACCGCCCGCGCGGTCCCCGCTGGAAGGCCCAGCTCGACGAGCTGGGGGCGGACGAGGTCGCGCGCGGCGACCGGTTCGCCTACGCCACGGCCGCCCTGGAGCTGTACCGCCTGCTGCTGCGCCTGCCCGCCCTCGAACCCCTCGACGAGACGGCCGCCCCCGCCCCGCGGGACCGGCGGCCGGAGTCCCGCGTGCTCGGCCGCATCCGCGCGCTGCTGGCCAAGGCGGAGGCGACCGGGTTCCCGGACGAGGCGGAGGCGCTCAGCGCCAAGGCACAGGAGCTGATGGCGCGGCACAGCGTCGACGAGGCGCTGCTCGCCGCGCGGGAGCCCTCGGGGGAGACGCCGGGGGCCTGCCGGATCGGGGTGGAGCCGCCGTACGAACAGGCCAAGGCGGTGCTGCTGGACGCGGTCGCCGGCGCGAACCACTGCCGGGCCGTGTGGAACGAACCGCTGGGCTTCTCCACCGTGGTCGGCTTCGCCTCCGACCTGGAGGCGGTGGAACTCCTCTACACCTCACTGCTGGTGCAGGCCACCACGGCGATGACCAGGGCGGAGGCCGCGCAGAGGGCGGGCGGACGCAAGCGGACCAAGACCTTCCGGCAGTCCTTCCTCGCCGCCTACGCGCACCGCGTGGGCACGCGTCTGGCGGCCGTCGCCGAGATCCGGGTGAGCGACGACCTGCTCCCGGTCCTCGCCTCCCGCGCGGTGGCGGTCACCGAGCGGACGGACCGCCTGTTCCCGGAGACGACGACCACCCGGCTGCGCGGGGCGAGCGACGCGGCGGGCTGGGAGGAGGGCGCCCGCGCGGCGGACGACGCACAGGTCAGGGCCCGCCCGCACCTTCCCTGAGCGTCAGTCCCCCGCCTGCTGGTAGGCGCTCACGGAGATCTTGTGGCCGGACGGGCCGTCGGCCGCGACCGGGCCGTACGTCCAGCGGAAGCTCCGGGCGCCGGAGAGTTCGACCCGCAGCTCCTCGGCGTCGAAGGCGCCCTCGCCGGGCGCGCCGCGTTCGTAGGTGAGGGTGAACGACGCGGACTCGCCCTTGGCCAGGGTCAGCTTCTGGGCCGTGGCGCCCTCGGCCGGCGGCACCTCGACGGTGGCGGAGTCGCCGGCGCCGGCCAGCCGCACCTCGGGGAAGCCGTCCAGGGTGCAGGCGGCGCTCTGGTTGGTGAAGCCGACGGGGACCTCGCCGGTGTCCCCGGCGGCCGGTGCGACGCTCGCGGGTCCGACCTCCATGCTCACCGTGTCGACCGAGCAGGTGGTGCTCTCCCGCTTCCCGTCGCCGCCCCCGCCCCCGCCCGCGCCGCCGCAGGCGGCCAGCAGGAGCAGTGCGGCGAGGGCGGCGGGGACGGCGATCGGCCTGGTGCGCATGAGTGATCCTCGGGGTTCGTGGAGGTGCCCACCGGCCATCATCACGCACCCGCCGCCGATCCGCCCCGGGGGCACCCGTCAGGAGCCGAGCCCCGCCGTCGGCAGCCCCGTCGGGAGGGAGCCCCCCTCGGCCCTGGTGTACGTCTCGGTGCCGAGGGCGCCCTCCCAGGTGATCCTCAGGGAGTCCTCGCCGACGGAGTCGACCGTGCCGCTCGCCCGGTCCTCGGTGCCGTCGTCGCACTTCAGGCGGATGGAGTGGGTCCCGGCCCGCTCCCGCGCGGTGCCGCTGCACACGGGGCCGCCCGTGGCGAAGAGGGCGGCGTCCCCGCCGTTGACCATCAGGGCCACGGCCTTGCCGTCGGCGGTGGTGAGCCAGCTGCCCTCCAGCTCGCCCGCCGGGGCCGGGCTCGCACCGGAGCCCTCGGCGCCGCCACCGGAGTCCGCGGTCGCCGTGGCGGACGGGGTGGGACCGGCCGCGGAGCCGCCCGAGTCGCCGGATCCGCCCCCGCCGCACGCGGTCGGCGCGAGCGTGCCGAGCAGCCCCACGGCCACGGCCGCGACCCGTGCGCGCCGGGAGCGCCGGGAGCGCGACCCGCGCGATGACGGCGGTACGGGCCGGTACGTCACCGAAGCCTCCGAAGTCACTGCGACCCCCCTGGCTGTGGCCGGCCCCGTCGGCCGGACGACCGCCGTCAGCTAACAGGACCCACCCGGCGCACCACCAGCCTCCGTGACACACCTCGCACCGCACGGTCACGGCGCGTCGGTGAGCCGGCGCGCGGGGAAGGCGGAGGACACACAAGGGAACAGGAGGGAACACAAAGGCCCTCGCTCGCGTCTCTTAGGAAGCGGGGTCCGGTGAAGCGTCCGTCACAGTGGGCGCCGTTCGATCGTCAGGACGGTAACCGCGGGAACACCCCGCGTGCACGTGCATCTGCTCATGCATCAGTACATGAACAAAGCTATGATCCGGGTCAATTGACTACTGCATCAATGGCCACACCAGCCAGTGCACCAGCGGGGAGCGACCTGTGGACCACGACGTGTACGACGGTGACGTGTACGACGGTGCCGACGCGTCCGGCGTGTACAACGGCATGGCGGCCACCAGGCTGGACGGCGTGGCCTGGCAGAAGAGCCGGCACAGCAACTCGCAGGGTTCCTGCGTGGAGTTCGCCCGGCTGCCCGGCGGAGAGGTGGCCGTGCGCAACTCCCGCTTCCCCGACGGCCCCGCGCTCGTCTACACCCGCGCGGAGATCGAGGCCATGCTGCTGGGCGTGAAGGACGGCGAGTTCGACCACCTGGTCGTCGGCTGACCGGCCCGCCGGGGCCGGAGCGCGGCTCCCGTGGCGCCCGGGAGGGGACCGGAACGGCTCAGGAGGCGCCGACACGCGGAGCACCGCGGCGCCCGGAAGCGCCGCGATGCGTCAGGCGCCGGGACAGAGGCGGCCGGCGGGGCGCGGGAGCCGGAACAGGGCCCAGACCACCTTGCCGCCGAGCGCGCCGGTCATCGGGTGCCAGCCCCAGCTGTCGCTGAAGGACTCGACCAGGAACAGCCCCCGGCCCGACTCGGCGGAGCAGTCGTCCGGCCCGTGCGTGACGGGGCTGTCGGCGCTGGGGTCGCGCACCGCGCACACCAGCCGCCCGGTCCACCGCATCAGGTGCAGCCGTACCGGCAGGTCCGGCGCCGCCGGCCGCGGGGTGTCGGCCGGCAGGCCGTGCCGCAGGGCGTTGGTGACCAGCTCGGAGACGACCAGGCACACGTCGTCGAAACGGTTCCCCAGGTCCCACCGGTCGAGCGTCCCGCGGGTGAAGTGCCGGGCCTCACGGACCGCTTCGTAGCGGGCGGGGAGGGCGCAGGAGGCGGCGTCGGACGTGGCCGCGAGGTTCAGCGGCGGAAGGCCCTGCCGTAACGGCTCGAGCATGGTCGATCCATTCGTCCCCATGCGAGGCACTCCCGGGAATTCGCGGTCGTAGCGAGGCGGCGGTGGTGCGGGGCCCATGGTTTCGGATGCGTACAGCAGATGCAAGGGCAGATGCACGTGCAGCTGACCGAAATCATCCCCGCCGTACTGGTTTGTTGGTCAATTTTTCCGTCATCTCCCCGTCCCCTCACGGCTGTTCCCTTGCCTCCTCGTTACTCCTCCCTTCTCCTCCCTTCTCCTTCCGTGCCCGTTCCGTGCCGCTTCCCGACCGGATCGATCGGCCGGATTCCGTTTCCGTAACCGCGCGAGTACTGCTCGAAGTGTTTTAGTGGCAGACTGCGGGCCCTGAAGACGTTGGGGAGGCTGGCGAACGTGAGCGCGGGAGAGCCGGGATCGGTGGTGCGGCGCATGCTGCTCGGATCACAACTCAGGCGACTGCGTGAGGCGCGGGGGATCACGCGCGAGGCGGCGGGCTATTCGATCCGCGCCTCCGAATCGAAGATCAGCCGGATGGAGTTGGGCCGGGTGAGCTTCAAGACCAGGGATGTCGAGGACCTGCTGACGCTGTACGGCATCACGGACGAGCAGGAGCGCCGGTCGCTGGTCTCCCTCGCCAAGGAGGCCAATGTGGCGGGCTGGTGGCACAGCTACTCGGACGTGCTGCCGAGCTGGTTCCCCACGTACGTGGGCCTGGAGGGCGCCGCCTCGCTGATCCGGGCGTACGAGGTGCAGTTCGTGCACGGTCTGCTGCAGACCGAGGAGTACGCCCGCGCGGTGGTGCGGCGCGGCATGAAGGGGGCGAGCGAGGAGGACGTCGAGCGGCGGGTGGCGCTGCGCCTGGAGCGGCAGAAGTACCTGGTCGCGGAGAACGCCCCCGAGTTCCACGTCGTCCTCGACGAGGCCGCCCTGCGCCGGCCGTACGGCGACCGCGCGGTGATGCGCGGCCAGCTCCAGCACCTCATCGACGTCTCCGAGCGGCCCAACGTCCGGCTGCAGGTCGTGCCGTTCAGCCTCGGCGGGCACTCCGGCGAGTCGGGCGCGTTCACCGTCCTCAGCTTTCCCGAGTCCGACCTGTCGGACGTCGTGTACCTGGAGCAGCTGACCAGTGCGCTGTACCTCGACAAGGCCGAGGACGTGGCCCAGTACGAGAAGGCGCTCAAGGAGCTCCAGCACGACAGCCCGGGTCCCGCGGAGAGCCGGGACCTCCTGCGGGGGCTGCTGCACATGTCCTGAGCGTGTCCCAACTCACATGAAACGTAAGTACGATGACATGTGGTCAGATCATCCAGTCGATCAGTGCTCCGCTGAGGCAGCGAGGGATTGAGGGATCACATGTCGTCGTACTTCACCGACCTGGCTCAGCAGTACATCGACGGTGAGTGGCGTCCGGGCACCGGCTCCTGGGACATCATCGACCTCAACCCGTACGACGACGAGAAGCTCGCGTCGATCACGACAGCCACGGTCGACGAGGTCGATCAGGCGTACCGGGCGGCCGCCCGCGCGCAGAAGCGGTGGGCGGCGACCAATCCCTACGCCCGCCGCGCGGTGTTCGAGAAGGCGCTCAGGCTGGTCGAGGAGCGCGAGGAGGAGATCGCCGGGGCGATCGTCGCCGAACTCGGCGGCACGCGTCTGAAGGCCGCCTTCGAGCTGCACCTCGCCAAGGAGTTCCTGCGCGAGTCGGTCCACCTGGCGCTGCGCCCCGAGGGCCGGATCATCCCCTCGCCGGTGGACGGCAAGGAGAACCGCGTCTACCGCGTGCCCGTCGGCGTCGTGGGCGTGATCAGCCCCTTCAACTTCCCCTTCCTGCTCTCCCTCAAGTCGGTCGCTCCCGCGCTCGCGCTCGGCAACGGCGTCGTGCTCAAGCCGCACCAGGACACGCCGGTCGTCGGCGGCTCCCTGGTCGCGAAGATCTTCGAGGACGCGGGCCTGCCCGGCGGTCTGCTCAACGTCGTCATCACCGACATCGAGGAGATCGGCGACGCCTTCCTGGAGCACCCGATACCGAAGGTCATCTCCTTCACCGGCTCGGACGCGGTCGGCCGTCACGTGGCCACCGTCTGCGCCTCCCTCTTCAAGCGCTCGGTCCTCGAACTCGGCGGCAACAGCGCGCTGGTGGTCCTCGACGACGCCGACCTGGACTACGCCGTGGACGCGGCGGTCTTCAGCCGGTTCGTCCACCAGGGCCAGGTCTGCATGGCCGCCAACCGCGTCCTGGTCGACCGGTCGGTCGCCGGCGCGTTCACCGAGAAGTTCGTCGCCAAGGTCACGTCCCTCAAGGCCGGCGACCCGCGCGACCCGGAGACGGTCATCGGCCCGGTGATCAACTCCCGTCAGGCGGACGCCCTGTCCGGCGTGGTCGAGCAGGCGCTCGCCGAGGGCGCCACCGCCCTGGTCCGCGGCGCGCGCAGGGACAACCTGGTCGAGCCGTCCGTCCTCACCGGCCTGCCCGCGGACTCGGCGCTGCTGCGGCAGGAGGTCTTCGGGCCCGTCGCCTTCCTCGTCCCGTTCGACGGCGAGGAGGAGGCCGTGCGTCTCGTCAACGACACCCCGTACGGCCTGAGCGGCGCCGTGCACACCGGCGACATCGAGCGCGGCGTGAACTTCGCCAGGCGGATCGACACCGGCATGTTCCACGTGAACGACGGCACCGTGCACGACGAGCCGATCGTCCCCTTCGGCGGCGAGAAGCACTCGGGCATCGGCCGCCTCAACGGCGACACCATGCTGGACGCCTTCACCACGGTGAAGTGGATCTCGGTGCAGCACGGCCGGAGCGGCTTCCCGTTCTGAGCGGGCTCCGAGCGGGCGGGGCGGCCCCGGGGCCGCTCCCCGGGGCCCTACGCTGGGCACATGTCAGTGATCCGTCTCCTGGTGCTCGGCGCGGTGCGCCAGCACGGGCGGGCCCACGGGTACCAGGTGCGCAACGACCTGGAGTACTGGGGCGCGCACGAGTGGTCCAACGCCAAGCCCGGCTCGATCTACCACGCGCTGAAGCAGATGGCGAAGCAGGGACTGCTGCACGCGCACGAGACCGCGCCGTCCACGGCCGGCGGCCCGCCGCGCACGGAGTACGAGATCACCGAGCAGGGCGCCGAGGAGTACTTCCGGCTGCTGCGGGAGGCGCTGACCTCCTACGACCAGAAGCCGGACGTGCTCTCGGCGGGGCTCGGCCTCATGGTCGACCTGAAGCGCGAGGAGGCCCTCGCCCTCCTGGAGCGGCGGGTGCGCTCCATCGGGGAGTGGCGCAGGACCGTCACCGAGTACTACACGCCCGAGGGCGGCCCCGGGCAGCTGGGCCACATCGGGGAGATCATGAACTTCTGGGTCCGCTCCGCCGACACCGGCGCCGAGTGGACCCGCGCCCTCATCGAGCGCATCCGGGGCGGCGCCTACACCTTCGCGGGAGAGGGCGAGCCGTTCGTCGGCGTCCTGGCCGAGGGCGAGGAGAACCCGTACGCGACGGGGGAGCGGCACTCCGGGGACGACCGGTGACCACGTTCGGCCAACGCGGGGCGGGGCGGGGGACGGTCACCGCACGGCCGTCCCGTCCGCCCGGAGCTGCATGTGCGGGCGGCCCGTCACCAGCAGCCAGGCGGGCAGGGAGGCGATGCACAGCAGAGTGAGCACCGACGGGGAGGCGACCAGGACGGCGGCGACGAACAGGCTCACCCAGCCCTGCCGGGTGATGGCCAGCAGGACCCCGAGCACTCCGGCCGACACGCCGATCGCCGGATGCACCCCCGGCACCAGCGCGTGCGCGCACAGTCCGAGCGCCGTGCCGACGAACACCGCGGGGAAGATCCGCCCGCCCCGGAAGCCGCACGACGCGGCGACGAGCAGCGCCGCCAGCTTCACCACCGTCATCGTGGCGAACTCGCCCGCCGACCAGCCGTCGGGGTCGCGCGCCAGAACCGCGATCTCGTCGAGCCCCTTGAACAGGGTCAGGTGCCCGCCCAGGGCCGCCAGGGCGCCCAGCACCACCCCACCGGCCGGAAGCATCAGCATCGGGTGCCGCAGCCGCGCGAAGGCCCCGTGGACGAACGGGAAGGCGTACACGGCGCACAGGCCGAGCAGCGCGCCCGCCGAGGCCACCACGAGGGACGCCAGCAGGTCGCTCCAGCCGGGCCGCCCGAACGGCGGCAGATGAAGGTCGAAGCTCGGCTCCGACACCAGCGAGACGGTGAGCGCGCCGGCCCCGGCGGCAGCCAGCGGCGCGAAGAGGCTGTCCCACAGCCGCCCCTTGACACGCTGCCCGGCCAGCGCCTCGGAGATGACCAGCGCGGCCGCGACCGGCGTGCCGAACAGCGCGCCGATCGTCCCGGCCTCCGCCAGCGCCACCCAGGCGCGTTCCCGGGTCCGCGGGAAGGCCCTGAGGCCCACCCGGACCGCCAGCGAGACGTTCACCGCGATGATCGGGTTCTCGGGCCCCAGGCTGGGCCCGCCGGCCAGCATGAGCGCGGTCGCCAGCAGCAGCCCCGGCAGCACCGCGGGCGGCAGCACGGGCGCGTCGAGACCGGTGGTCGCCGGATCGGGGCCCGCGTGGCCCGGTACCTTCCACACCACCAGCCCGACCGCGATCCCGGTGGCGACGAGCATCACGAACATCCACGGCACGGAGTACCCGCCGATGCCGAGGGCGTCCGGCACGTCCTGCCAGAGCACGTCCTGCAGCTCCCCGGCCGCCGTGCCGACCCCCACCAGGACCAGGCTCGCCACCACGCCCACGAGCAGCGCGGGCACGATGGTCGGCAGCAGGGCGCGTGCCGGGGCGGCGGGGGGTGCCTGCTGTGCGCTGTCCTGGGCCACGCGCACACGATAAGCGGACGAGTCGGTCAAATCGATCACCGGCTTGCACCTCACGTGGCGTGAGGTCCCAGGCTGGAGCGCACACCCGGAAAGGAGCGGAAGTGAGCTACTCCGTGGGACAGGTCGCCGGATTCGCCGGCGTCACCGTGCGCACCCTGCACCACTACGACGCCATCGGCCTGCTCGCTCCCGGCGGACGCAGCCACGCGGGGCACCGGCGCTACAGCGACGCCGACCTCGACCGGCTGCAGCAGATCCTGTTCTACCGCGAGCTCGGCTTCCCGCTCGACGAGGTCGCCGCCCTGCTCGACGACCCGGCCGCGGACCCGCGCGCGCACCTGCGCCGGCAGCACGAACTGCTGACCGCCCGGATCGAGAAGCTGAAGAAGATGGCGGCGGCCGTGGAACACGCCATGGAGGCACGCACGATGGGAATCGATCTCACGCCCGAGGAGAGGTTCGAGGTGTTCGGGGACAAGGACCCCGAACAGTACGCCGACGAGGCGGAGGCGCGCTGGGGCGGCACCGAGGCGTACGCCGAGTCGCAGCGCCGCGCGGCGAGCTACACCAAGGAGGA
This sequence comes from Streptomyces caelestis, assembly GCF_001279005.1. GTDB lineage: Bacteria > Actinomycetota > Actinomycetes > Streptomycetales > Streptomycetaceae > Streptomyces > Streptomyces heliomycini. The sequence continues at coordinate 32,489 of NZ_LGCN01000085.1, read as the reverse complement.
CTGGAAGCGCGTCCAGGCCGAGGTCGACGACTGGCAGGAGCGGTACACCGCCCTGGTGGCCGCCGGAGGGCAGCCGTCCGGCGAGGCGGCCATGGACCTGGCCGAGGAGCACCGACGGCACATCGGCACGTGGTACTTCGAGGTGCCGTACGAGATGCACCGGTGTTTCGCGGAGATGTACGTCTCCGACGAGCGCTTCAAGGCGTACTACGACTCCCTGCGGCCCGGTCTCGCCGAGCACCTCAGGGAGGCGATCCTCGCGAACGCCGCGCGGCACGCCTCCTGAGCGTCGTGGCCCGGCTCGCATCCGGGCCACGACCTGCACATTGCTTCCCGCCCCACGGCTCACGGCTTTCTCCGGGGCGGATCACAGGGCATCCTGGGTACCCCCGCGGAACCTGGGCCTCGACGGCTGCGTTCATAATTTGGGCAGCCAACCCAGCCCTTACCCCCCAGCTGCAGGAGCCACATCCCCGTGACCACGCTTGCGCTCGGCCCTGAGTGGCTGAGTCCGGACTACCTGATCGAGACCTTCAGCCTTCCCGGCATCCTGCTGATCGTCTTCGCGGAGTCCGGACTCTTCGCGTTCCTGCCCGGTGACTCCCTGCTGTTCACGGCGGGTCTCTTCGTGGCCGAGGGCACCTACATCAGCCAGCCGCTGTGGCTGGTGTGCACGCTGATAGTGCTGGCCGCCGTCATCGGCGACCAGGTCGGTTACATGATCGGCAAGTTCTTCGGACCCAAGCTGTTCAGCCGGCCGAACTCCAAGCTCTTCAAACAGGAGAACCTGGAGAAGGCGCACGAGTTCATGGAGAAGTACGGCCCCAAGGCGATCGTCCTGGCCCGCTTCGTCCCGATCGTGCGCACGTTCGCCCCCATCGTGGCGGGCGCCGGCCGCATGAAGTACCGCACGTTCTTCACGTACAACCTCATCGGCGGTGTCGCCTGGGGCTGCGGTGTCACCCTCGCGGGCTACTGGCTCGGCCAGATCGAGTTCATCAAGACCAACGTCGAGCCGATCCTGATCCTGATCGTCGTCGTCTCCGTGGTGCCGATCATCATCGAGTACCTGCGCGAGCGCGGGAAGAAGAAGCGCGCCGCCGCCGAGACCCCGGCCGCCGCCCCGCAGTACCCGGTCATGGACGACGCCACGACCCAGCTGCGCCGCATCACCCCGGCCGCGCCGCCCACCCCGCAGCAGCCCCGGCAGCAGCACTACGGCGACCAGGGCTACCCGCAGCAGCCGTACGGAGAGCAGGGTCACCCGCAGCAGCAGCCCCGGCGGCCGTACGACGGTCAGGGCTACCCGCAGCAGCAGCCCCAGCAGCCGTACGGCGACGACTACTACAACCAGCAGCAGCCGTACAACCGCGGTCACTGAACCAACCCAGGGGCGCGGGGAACCGCGCGAAAGGCCCTCACCGGCCCGCGGCCGCCGATGTGCACGAGGTCCCGGGCCGGACGGCGCCGAAACCTCGACGGCGCCCGCGCCGAAACCTCCGCGCTAGAACCCCCGCGTCCGCTTCGCGGCCCGCCGCTTCTCCGCGGACCCGATCCGCAGGAAGATCCGCGAGATCTCCGCCCCGAGGTTCACCCCGATCGCGATGGCCATGGCCAGCGCCACGGCCTTCGTGAGGGACGTCAGCCCCGATTCGACCTCGTTCTGGGCGATGCCCAGCAGACCGAAGTACGTGGCGGAACCAGGTAGCAGCGGCCCGATCGCCGCCGTGGTGTACGGCAGCGCGGACGCGAACCGGTACCGGGCCAGCAACTGCCCGAACAGACCCACGAGGCCCGCCGCCGCGGTCGTGGAGACCACCGGCGAGATGTCGCCCGTGTAGCGCATCGCGCCGTACACCACCCAGGCGACCCCGCCGTTCAGGGTCGCCATCAGCACGGTGGACCGCTCCTGCTGGAGCAGCACGGCGAAGGCCAGGGACAGCAGCATCGACGCGGCGATCTGCGACAGCGGGTCGTCGGAGACGCCGAGCTCCGCGTCCGGGTTCAGCTTGGCGCCCAGCTGCACGCCGAAGTACAGCACCGTCAGCACCCCGGCCACGATGCCCACGAAGAAGTACAGGACCTCCAGCAGGCGCGCGGACGCCGTGATGTAGAAGCCGGTCAGGCCGTCCTGCACGCCGGCCACCAGTGCCCGCCCGGGCAGCAGGGCGAACAGCCCACCGGTGATCACCGCGGACGCCTTCACGTCCACGTGCGCCACCGTCAGCGCCACCCCGATCGCGGCCGGCGGCGTCGCGGCCACCGTGAACTGGTAGAACTCCGGCAGTCCGCGACCCGCGCACAGCCAGGCCAGCCGGTCGCCGAGCATCGCGCCGACCGCGGCCGACACGAACACCAGGAAGCCACCGCCGACGAGCACCGACGCCGCGCCCGCCAGCAGTCCGCTCGCCGCGGTCAGCGTCCAGCCGGAGTACGGGTGCCGGTTGCGGCGGATCTCCGCCAGCCGCCGGTAGGCCTCCTCCAGGGAGACGTGCGTCTCGTCGTCGCTGAGGTCGTCCACCAGCTGGTAGACGGCCGCCAGCCGGGTGTAGTCGGGGCTGCGGCGCCGCACCGTGCGCGACGCGGTCACCGGGTCGTCGACCAGGGACGGCTGGTGGGAGATCGACAGCAGGGTGAACGTGACGTTGGGCTCGCAGCGGTCCAGGCCGTAGGAGCGGCACACGGCGAACATCGCCGCCTCCACGTCCTCGGCGCCCTCGCCGCCCGCCAGCAGCAGCTCGCCGATGCGCAGGGTCAGGTCGAGCACGCGCGGCACGGCCGGACCGGCCTCGTCGTGCCGGTGCACCGGCTCCGGAGCCGGCCGCTCGGTCACCGGCATGCGCAGCATGGTGCGCATCCGGTCCTGCCACGGCACGTCCTTGGCCAGGCTGACCAGCGGGATCCCGCTCGCCGGGGTGAACGCCGCGGTCTGCTTCGCCCCGTAGGTGCTCGGCGTGCTGAACGCCGACCCCTCCGTCCCGTCCGGGGGCGGCGGGGCCACGTCCAGACCCTCCGGGAGGGCGAACTCGGAGGTCGTCTCGGACTCCGTACCGGTCCTCGGGACGGCCAGCCCCTGGGGGACGGCGAACTCGGACGTCGTCGACGACTCCGACTCGGCCGGCGCCGCGACACCGGTGGGAGGCGCGAACACGCTCCTCGCCTCGTCCGACTGCGGCTTGCGGCCCTCCGCGTCCGTCACCTGCTCCGCTCTCCCTTTACGACACCGTCCGTGGGACCGTCCGTAAGCCTGCCCCGTACAGCCTCAGTATGCGCACGCACGGCAAAACGGGCCGCACGCGCGCGTGCGGCCCGTTCCTGCGTCGCGCAGCGGGAGGGCTCAGTGGCCGCCCGTCTCCTTGAAACGCTTGTAGGACCGCTCGATCTCCGCCTCGGCGTCCACCCGGCCCACCCAGTTGGCGCCCTCGACCGACTTGCCCGGCTCCAGGTCCTTGTAGACCTCGAAGAAGTGCTGGATCTCCAGGCGGTCGAACTCGGACACGTGGTGGATGTCCCGCAGGTGCTCCACGCGCGGGTCCGTCGACGGGACGCAGAGCAGCTTGTCGTCGCCGCCGGCCTCGTCCGTCATCCGGAACATGCCGATCGCGCGGCAGCGGATCAGGCAGCCCGGGAACGTCGGCTCGTCCAGGATGACCAGCGCGTCCAGCGGGTCGCCGTCCTCGCCGAGGGTGTTCTCGACGAAGCCGTAGTCGGTCGGGTAGGCGGTCGAGGTGAAGAGCCGACGGTCCAGGCGGATCCGACCCGTCTCGTGGTCCACCTCGTACTTGTTCCGCGAACCCTTCGGGATCTCGATCGTGACGTCGAACTCCACCGGACGCTCCTCCATGATCAGCACATAGTTCTGGTGGTTAAGTGTCCCTCACGCAGGTGTGTGATCGCGAAAGGGGCTGGTGGTCGTGCCAGAGCTGAGGCCTTGGCGGGCCGCGGCACCGCACGTCGTGCGGATCGCGGACGCCGTACGACCTCGTCTCACCCGGGCCGCGGAGACCGTACGGCCACGTCTGGCGCGTGTCGCCGCGGCCGTCGGACCACGGTTCGCACGGCCGGACCGACCGGGATCACCACGGGCCCCGCGGCCGAAGACCTGGCGGTTCACCGCGACCGCCGCCACCGCCGGTCTGGCGCTGGCCGCGGGTGTGGTGACCGCCGCCGGTCCCTGGGACTCCTCGGGTCAGCGTACGGCCGAGCGGGACCGGGCCGTGGCCCTGGACGTCGCGCGTGGCACAGATCACGGCGGCACCCGCGCCCACGCCGGTACGCCGCCCCGCGGATCCCAGGCCGCCCCGCCGGCCGTCTCCGTGCTCACCGGCCTCGGCGGAACCGCCACCACCGTGAAGTCGGCGCCCGGCCGCGAGGCCCTCGGCGCCGTCCTCGACCCGCTGCTGAAAAACCCCGCGCTCGGCAGCCGCTCCGCCGCCGTGGTCGACGTGGCCACCGGCGAACGGCTCTACGGCACAGGCTCCGAGGACGCGCTCACCCCCGCCTCGACCACCAAGATCGCCACCGCCGTCGCCGCGCTCTCCGCGATGGGCGCCGACCACCGCCTCACCACCCGCGCGGTGTACGAACCCGACACCGAGGAGGTCGTCCTGGTCGGCGGCGGCGACCCCACGCTCACCGCCCGCAAGGAGGCCCGGGGACTGGCGAGCCTGCGCGACCTCGCGGAGCGGACCGCCGCCGCCCTGGCCGAACGCGGGGTGCGCGAGGTGACGCTGTCGTACGACACGACCCTCTACAAGGGCGCCACCCTTCACCCGATCGGGGTCAACCCGAACATCGCCGCCGTCACCCCCCTCATGGTCGACGAGGCCCGCACCGACGACTCCACCAGCGGCCCGGCCCCACGGGCCGCGGACCCGGCGGCCGACGCCGCGCGGACCTTCGGCGGCCTGCTGGAGGAGCGCGGCGTCAAGGCCACGCCCCCCGGCCCCTCGAAGGCCACCGCCCGCGCCTCCACCCTCGCCACGGTCTCCTCGCCCCCGCTGGCCGCCCTCGTCGAGCGGATGCTGACCGACAGCGACAACGACCTCGCCGAGGCCCTCGCCCGCCACACCGCCCTGGCCACCGGCGGGAGCGCCGACCTCGCCGGCGCCGGCGCGGCGGTCACCGCCCGCCTGAAGCACCTGGGCCTCCCCCTGCAGGGGGCCGGCATCGACATCAGGGACGGCAGCGGCCTCGACCGGCGCGGCAAACTCACCGCCGGCCTCCTCACCGCCCTGCTCGTCAAGGCCGGCGACCCGGCCCACCCCGAGCTGCGCCCCGCCCTCACCGGCCTGCCCGTCGCCGGCTTCACCGGCACCCTCGCCGGCCGCTACACCGACGGCGCGGCCGGCGTCGTACGCGCCAAGACCGGCACACTCACCGGCGTGAACACACTGGCGGGCACGGTCGTCGACCAGGACGGCCGCCTGGTGGCCTTCGCCTTCCTGGCGAACGCCACCACCGACCCGACGGCGGCCCAGTCCGCCCTGGACAAGGCGGCCACCGCCCTGGCGGCCTGCGGCTGCCGCTGACCCCGAAAGGGGCGCGGGGCCGTGTCGGCATGCGGCTTGCCGCGTGGGCGCACGGGGGCCCGGGGGCGAAGCCCCCGGAGACGGGACGGGAAGGGGCGGCGGGGGCGGGAAACCGCAGGCGCGACGAACGGCACCGCGCCCGGCCGCCGCCGGCCCCCACCCCCGGTGCACCTCGGTCACCTCGCCGTCCTGCCCGAAACCCGGGCACTCACGTACCGTTGACGCATGACGAGCATCGGTGGTGCTGCTTCTTCCGGGATGGTCGACTGGAATCTCGCGGTCGCGACCGCGACCCGGCTCATGCGGCCGGGCCCCGACGTGAGCCGCGACGAGGCCCGGGCCGTCGTCGCGGAACTTCGCCGGCACGCGAAGTCCTCGGAGGAACACGTCCGGGGCTTCACTCGTCTGGGCACCGAGGAGACCCACGACACGCCCCTCCTCGTCGTCGACCGCCCCGGCTGGGTCCGGGCCAACGTCGCCGGCTTCCGCGAACTGCTCAAACCACTCCTCGACAAGATGCAGGAACGGCGCGGCACCGGCCCCGGCAACGTGGTCCTCGGCGCCGTCGGCGGCAAGGTCACCGGTGTGGAGCTGGGCATGCTGCTGTCCTTCCTCGCCTCCCGCGTCCTCGGCCAGTACGAGACCTTCGCCCCCGCCACCCGCGACCTCCCGGCCGGCGCGAACGGCGCCGGCCGGCTGCTGCTCGTCGCCCCCAACATCGTCCACGTCGAACGCGAACTCGACGTCGAGCCCCACGACTTCCGCCTGTGGGTGACCCTCCACGAGGAGACCCACCGCACCCAGTTCACCGCCGTGCCCTGGCTGCGGGACCACTTGGAGGGCGAGATCCAGTCGTTCCTGGGGGAGACCGACGTCGACCCCATGACCGTCCTGGAACGCGTCCGCGAGGCCGCCCAGTCGCTCGCCGGAGGCCGTCCCGAGGGCGAGGAGGGCGACGAGGGGCGCTCCCTGGTCGAGCTCGTGCAGACCCCCGCCCAGCGTGAGATCCTCGGCCGCCTCACGGCCGTGATGTCCCTGCTGGAGGGCCACGCCGACTTCGTGATGGACGGCGTCGGCCCCGCGGTCGTGCCGAGCGTCGCCGAGATCCGCGAGAAGTTCCAGCAGCGCCGCGCCAAGGGCGCCTCCCGCCTGGACATGGCCCTGCGCAAGCTGCTCGGCCTGGACGCCAAGCTCCGTCAGTACCGCGACGGCGAACGCTTCGTGCGCGCCGTCGTCGAGGAGGTCGGCATGGACGGCTTCAACCGGGTGTGGACCTCGCCCAACACGCTCCCCACCAAGGCGGAGATCGCCAAACCGGCGGACTGGATCACACGGGTGCACCGCAAACCGGAAGCCTGAGCCCCGCGCACCGTCATGCGCCGTGCACGGCCGACGGCAGACGGACGCCCCTTCAATCACCCGTCCGAGGGACCGTGAGTCCGGAGTAGGCGTGCAATGCTCGGGGAACGGCCCGGTTCTGTCACCATCTACACACTCTGAGTGACCGAACCTCGGGCTCACCCCCCGACAATTTCATGAAGGGAACCGGACATGGGTCCCCATCCTGCGGTCGCGGCGATACGCCTGGCGGTCCGCCGCGTCCTGAACGACATCCTCGACGACCACGGCCGGGCGCCCGGCCGCCCCGCGCACGAGCCGCCACCCTCCCCCCTCGTGCTCGTGGCCTGCTCCGGCGGCGCCGACTCCATGGCGCTCGCCTCCGCCCTCGCCTTCGAAGCCCCCCGCCTGGGCGTCCGCGCCGGCGGCGTCACCGTCGACCACGGCCTCCAGGCCGACTCCGACCTGCGCGCCGCCGAAGTCGCCTCGCGCCTGCGCGAACTCGGCCTCCAACCCGTCGAGTCCGTCGCGGTCACCGTCGGCCGCGACGGCGGCCCCGAAGCCGCCGCCCGGGACGCCCGCTACGCCGCCCTGGACGCCGCCGCCGACCGGCACGGCGCCGCCGCCGTCCTGCTCGGCCACACCCGCGACGACCAGGCCGAGACCGTCCTGCTCGGCCTCGCCCGCGGCTCCGGCATCCGCTCCCTGTCCGGAATGGCCGCGGTCTCGGGGGCCGACGGCCGTTACCGGCGCCCCTTCCTGCGGCTCGACCGGCAGACCGCCCGCAAGGCCTGCATGGTCCAGTCCCTGCCCGTCTGGGACGACCCGCACAACGCCGACCCCGCCTACACCCGCTCCCGGCTCCGCCACGAGGGCCTGCCCGCCCTGGAGAAGGCCCTCGGCAAGGGCGTCGTCGAGGCCCTCGCCCGTACGGCCCAGCTCTCCCGTGACGATGCCGACGCCCTCGACGCCTGGGCCGGCCGGGCCGAGGCCGGCGTCCGCGACGCCGACGGCCGCCTGGAGTGCGCCGCGCTGCACGACCTGCCGCCCGCCGTACGCCGCCGTGTGCTGCGGCGCGCCGCCATCGAGGCCGGCGCGCCGGCCGGTTCGCTGTTCGCCCGCCACATCGAGGAAGTCGACCGGCTGATCACCGGCTGGCGCGGTCAGGGGGCCATCAATCTCCCCGGCCGGGTCGTCGCCCGCCGGCAGGGTGGCAGACTGGTGATTCGGCAGGGCTGAATCCGGACCCCACCGACCCGTACGAGTCGCGGGGCGGACCGGACCGGCCGGTGGGACGACCGAAAGTGATGCGGGTGGACGCGAAAGACATGGGTGCCGACCTCGAGAAGGTGCTCATCACCAAGGAAGAGATCGACGCCAAGCTGGTGGAGCTGGCCGCGAAGATCGACGCGGAGTACGCGGGCAAGGACCTGCTGATCGTCGGCGTGCTCAAGGGCGCGGTGATGGTGATGGCCGACCTCGCCCGAGCGCTGTCCACCCCCGTCACGATGGACTGGATGGCCGTGTCCTCGTACGGGGCGGGGACCCAGTCCTCCGGTGTGGTGCGGATCCTCAAGGACCTCGACACCGACATCAAGGGCCGGCACGTCCTGATCGTCGAGGACATCATCGACTCCGGACTGACCCTGTCCTGGCTGATCTCCAACCTCGGCTCGCGCGAGCCCGCCTCCCTCAAGGTGTGCACGCTGCTGCGCAAGCCCGACGCCGCCAAGGTCGCCATCGACGTGGAATGGGTCGGCTTCGACATCCCCAACGAGTTCGTCGTCGGCTACGGCCTCGACTACGCCGAGAAGTACCGCAACCTCCCGTTCGTCGGTACGCTCGCGCCCCACGTCTACGGCGGCTGAGGCCGGGGGCCCGGTCCGCCGTACGGTGATCGGGAACCCCGGCGGGCTCCGCGGCGTTGGAGCATGCGTGGACGCGATCGCCGGCTGTCCCTCGCAGCTTCGGGGGGCGATGCTGGGGTACCGTCCGAAGAACAGTCTTTATCAAACTCACTATGGCAGGAGGGACGGGGCGGCACCGCTCCGTATGGATGGACGTGAAGCGATACTTCCGTGGGCCGGTCATGTGGATCGTGCTGGCCGTCCTCGCCGTGGTCGTGTTGATGCAGGTCGTCGGCTCGTCCGGCGGCTACAAGACGGTGGACACCGGCGAGGTCGTCCAGGCGATCAATGAGAACAAGGTCGAGTCGGCCAAGCTGACCACCGGCGACGAGCAGACCATCAAGGTCCAGCTCAAGGACGGCGTCAAGGTCAAGGACAGCTCGAAGATCCAGGCGAGCTACATCGGCGACCAGGGCGTCACCATCGCCAGCACGCTGCAGGACAAGTTCCAGAACAAGCAGATCCCGGACGGCTACACGGTCTCGCCGTCCAAGCAGAACCCCTTCGTGAGCATTCTGCTGTCCCTGCTGCCCTTCGTCCTCATCGTCGTGGTCTTCCTGTTCCTGATGAACCAGATGCAGGGCGGCGGCTCCCGCGTCATGCAGTTCGGCAAGTCCAAGGCGAAGCTCATCACCAAGGACACCCCGAAGACGACGTTCTCCGACGTCGCGGGATCGGACGAGGCGGTGGAGGAGCTCCACGAGATCAAGGAGTTCCTGCAGGAGCCGGCGAAGTTCCAGGCCGTCGGGGCGAAGATCCCCAAGGGCGTCCTGCTCTACGGCCCGCCCGGTACCGGCAAGACCCTGCTCGCGCGTGCCGTCGCGGGCGAGGCCGGTGTGCCGTTCTACTCGATCTCCGGTTCCGACTTCGTCGAGATGTTCGTCGGTGTCGGCGCCTCCCGGGTCCGTGACCTGTTCGAGCAGGCCAAGGCCAACGCTCCCGCGATCGTCTTCGTCGACGAGATCGACGCGGTCGGCCGTCACCGCGGCGCCGGCCTCGGCGGCGGTCACGACGAGCGCGAGCAGACCCTGAACCAGCTCCTCGTCGAGATGGACGGCTTCGACGTCAAGGGCGGCGTGATCCTCATCGCCGCGACGAACCGGCCCGACATCCTCGACCCGGCGCTGCTGCGCCCCGGCCGCTTCGACCGCCAGATCGCGGTCGACCGCCCGGACATGCAGGGCCGCCTCGAGATCCTCAAGGTGCACCAGAAGGGCAAGCCGGTCGCCCCGGACGTCGACCTCTCGGCCGTCGCCCGCCGCACCCCCGGCATGACCGGCGCCGACCTGGCCAACGTGCTGAACGAGGCCGCGCTGCTGACCGCGCGCAGCGATCAGAAGCTGATCGACAACAAGATGCTGGACGAGGCGATCGACCGTGTGGTCGCGGGCCCGCAGAAGCGGACCCGGATCATGTCGGACAAGGAGAAGAAGATCACCGCGTACCACGAGGGCGGACACGCCCTGGTGGCGGCGGCCTCCCCGAACTCCGACCCCGTCCACAAGATCACGATCCTCTCCCGGGGCCGTGCCCTCGGCTACACGATGGTGCTCCCGGACGAGGACAAGTACTCGACCACGCGCAACGAGATGCTGGACCAGCTCGCCTACATGCTGGGCGGCCGCGCGGCCGAGGAGCTCGTCTTCCACGACCCGACCACCGGCGCCGCCAACGACATCGAGAAGGCCACCGGTGTGGCCCGCGCGATGGTCACGCAGTACGGCATGACCGAGCGCCTCGGTGCGATCAAGTTCGGCGGGGACAACACCGAGCCGTTCCTCGGACGTGAGATGGCTCACCAGCGCGACTACTCGGAAGAGGTCGCCGCGCTGGTCGACGAAGAGGTCAAGAAGCTCATCGAGACCGCGCACAACGAGGCGTGGGAGATCCTGGTCGAGAACCGCGACGTCCTCGACAACCTGGTCCTGGCCCTCCTGGAGCGGGAGACGCTGGGCAAGGAGGAGATCGCCGAGATCTTCGCGCCGATCGTCAAGCGCCCGCCCAGGCCCGCCTGGACCGGCTCCTCCCGCCGTACGCCGTCCACCCGCCCGCCGGTCCTCTCCCCCAAGGAGCTGGCCCTGACGAACGGGGCGAACGGCGCGACGCCGGCCATCACCACCGTCAAGAACACCACGACGGACCCCGCCCCGGCACCGGAGCGGACCCCGGAGGAACGCCCCGAGAGCTGATCCCGAGGCTCCCGGCGGCCCCGCCGGGCCCGGAATGGATGCCGCGCCCCCCAGGTTCTAGCCTGGGGGGCGCGGCATGTGCGTACCCGCGGTGGAGACGCGTGCCCCTCACGCGTGACAGCACAGGAACGAGGCATCCCACATGACCGACCCCGTGACGCTGGACGGCATGGCCACCATCGGTGAGTTCGACGAGAAGCGGGCCCGGAACGCCGTGCGCGAGCTGCTGATCGCCATCGGCGAGGACCCCGACCGGGAGGGCCTGCTGGAGACCCCGGCGCGGGTGGCGCGGGCGTACCGGGAGATATTCGCGGGGCTGTGGCAGAAGCCCGAGGACGTGCTGACGACGACGTTCGACCTCGGTCACGACGAGATGGTGCTGGTCAAGGACATCGAGGTGTATTCGACCTGCGAGCACCACCTGGTGCCGTTCCGGGGCGTGGCGCACGTCGGGTACATCCCGTCCACCAGCGGCAAGATCACGGGGCTGTCCAAGCTGGCCCGGCTGGTGGACGTCTACGCCCGCCGCCCGCAGGTGCAGGAACGGCTCACCACGCAGATCGCGGACTCCCTGATGGAGATCCTGGAGCCGCGCGGGGTGATCGTGGTCGTGGAGTGCGAGCACATGTGCATGTCGATGCGGGGCATCCGCAAGCCCGGTGCGAAGACCCTCACCTCGGCCGTGCGCGGTCAGCTGCGGGACGCGGCGACGCGCAACGAGGCGATGAGCCTGATCATGGCGCGCTGACGCGGGCGCGACTCACGCCGTCGGAGCCGTGCCCGGGCCGGTCGTGTCGTCGTCCTCCGGGAGCTTGCAGACGCGCTCCAGGAAAAGGGCCGCCGCTATGACGCCGATGCCGGCCAGGACCGAGAAGCCGGCGTAGATGGCCTGGTCACGGCGGGCGGGGATGTCCAGGGACTCCAGCAGGAAGACGCCCGTGCCGCCGTACATGCCGGCGACGAGCGCGGCCACCAGGGCGCTGGCCTGCCCGAACACGACCGCGCGGGCCGCCATCAGGGGATCGACGCCCTTGGCGTCGGCCTGCCGCTCGCGCTGGGCCCTGAGGCGGGCGCGGAGGGACAGCGCGGTGGCCGCGAGGACCACCGCGATCAGGGCGAGGACGATGGGCGCGGCCACGGGCACGCTCGGCAGGGTGCCCAGGGAGTTCCAGAGGCGGGCGCCGGCCCAGGACAGGATCCCGGCCACGACGAAGACGCCTGCCAGCACCCTGATGCGCAGCTCTTTCACGGTGTCCCTTCGCGTTCCCCCGGACGGTGCCCCGGAATGTGGTCGTGTCGACCTTAACGGCTACTCGGGCAGCCGGAGTTCCAGGTCGGCGCGGGGCGTGACGCCCTCCCGGGTGACCGCGTCGAGGAGATCGGCGACCGGGCCGCGGCCGGGGAGTTCCGCCTCGGGGTCGGCGTCGTGCCAGGGGGCGAGCACGAAGGCGCGCTCGTGGGCGCGCGGGTGCGGGAGCGTGAGGTGCGGGTCGTCGGAGCGGAGGTCCGCGTAGGAGACGATGTCCACGTCCAGGGTGCGCGGGCCCCAGCGTTCGTCCCGGACCCGGTGGAAGGCCTCCTCGACGGCGTGCGCCCGCTCCAGCAGGGAGGACGGGGGGAGGGTGGTCTTCAGGAGCACGACCGCGTTGAAGTACGCGGGCTGGCTGCCGGGCTCGACGCCCCACGGCTCCGTCTCGTACACGGGGGAGACGGCCTTGACGCGGATGCCCGGAGTGTCCTCCAGGGCGTCGACGGCCCCCTGGAGGGTCTCCAGGCGGTTGCCGAGGTTGGCGCCGAGGGCGACCACGGCCCGTTTCGGATTGTGCAGGGTGGCGTCGGCGGCGTCGACCTGCTCGACCACGGAGGCGGGGACGGGCTGGACGGTCGGGTCGGTCTGGCCCTGGATGGACGGCCTGGTCATGCGCGGCTCCGGGTGATGGTGACGGTCACGTCGTCGAAGGGCACGGTGATCGGCGCGTCCGGCTTGTGGACGCACACCTCGACCTCCCGCACCACGTCGTGCTTCAGACAGACCTGGGCGATGTGCTCGGCGAGCGTCTCGATGAGGTCGACGGGCTCGCCCTGGACGACCGCCACGACCTCTTCGGCCACGATGCCGTAGTGCACGGTCTTCGTCAGGTCGTCGTCGGCCGCGGCCGGGCGGGTGTCCAGGCCGAGGACGAGATCCACGATGAAGGTCTGGCCCTCCTCGCGCTCCTTGGGGAACACACCATGATGCCCGCGGGCCTTCAGGCCGCGCAGCGCGACACGATCCACGCGAATCACTCCTGCAGTCGTCGGTCCGGCCGGTCGGTGCCCGTGCGGGCGGCACACCGGCCTGCACCCGAATCTACCCGCGGCCGCCGACGGCGCCGACGGCCCGGGGGTGCGGACACGGGCCGGTGTCCGGGGTCGTCACCGTCCGTTTCCCCCGGGGAGGCCGGGGGTTCACGGTGCGGTGGCGGCCCCTGCCCGTCCCGTCGTGCCGCCGGCCGCTTCCGGTGAGGGGGCGACGGGCGTCGGGGTCCGCCTACCCGCTCAGGCCGGGGTGTCGTCGTCCTCGCCGTCCTCTTCCTCGGCGAGGACCGGGGAGGCGTGGTGGGACCAGAGCTTCCAGCCGGACCGGGTGCGCCGGAACACGTTGGTGGCGACGACGAGCTGGCCGACCAGGGGGCCGAGCTCCTCGCCGGCCTCGGGGGCGGGGCCGCCGCTGAGGATGTTCTCGGTGCAGGTCACCACGGCGGTGTCGCCGGTGACGGAGACGTGGGTGTCGGTGAGGAAGAACTGGATGTAGTCGGTGTTCGCCATGATCAGGGCGTAGGACCTGAGGACCTCGCCGCGTCCGGTGAGCACGGGCCAGCCGGGGTGCACGCAGGAGACCACGCCGGTGTCCGCGGGGTCGTGGTACGACTCGTCGACGCCGAGGTCGCCGGGGGTCAGCCAGAGCGAGGAGACCTCTTCGAAGTCGCCCCTTTCGAGTGCCTCGTAGAAGGCGGTGTTGGCGGCCTCGACGTGCTCGACATCGGTGTGGGGTGCGCTCACCGGGCTCCTTCTGCGCCGTGCGCGCCTGATTCGGGGGGTGTGGGGTCCGTCGTGCGCGCCTGCGCGATGGCGCGCGTGACCCGTACGGCGTCCGCGGTGGCGCGTACCTCGTGCACGCGGACCGCCCAGGCGCCGGCCTGTGCGGCGAGGGCGGAGACGGCGGCGGTGGCCGCGTCGCGTTCCCGCGCGGGCGGGGGAGCGCCGTCCGGGCCGGCCAGGACGCGGCCGAGGAACCGCTTGCGGGAGGCGGCGACGAGGACCGGGTGGCCGAGGGCCAGGACGCGGTCGAGGCGGGCGAGGAGGGCCAGGTCGTGGTCGGCGCCCTTGGAGAAGCCGAGGCCGGGGTCGACGATCACGCGGTCGGCGGCGACTCCGCCCTCCAGGACGGCCTCCACGCGCGCGTGGAGTTCCTCCGCGACCTCCGTGACCACGTCGGTGTACACGCCCTCGATGCTGCCGCCCTCCAGGAAGCCGCGCCAGTGCATGACGACGAAGGGGGCGCCGGCGGCGGCGACGACGGGGATCATGGCGGGGTCGGCGAGTCCGCCGCTGACGTCGTTGACCAGGGCGGCGCCGGCCGCGAGGGCCTGTTCGGCGACGGAGGCGCGCATGGTGTCGACGGAGAGGGTGACGCCCTCGGCGGCGAGGCCGCGGACCACGGGGATGACGCGCTTGAGCTCCTCGGCCTCGTCGACGCGGGTGGCGCCGGGCCGGGTGGACTCGCCGCCGACGTCGACCAGGTCGGCGCCCTGGGCGACCAGGTCGAGGCCGTGCTTGACCGCGGTCGTCGTGTCGAACCAGCGGCCGCCGTCGGAGAAGGAGTCGGGGGTGACGTTCACGACTCCCATGACCGCGCAGCGGTCCCAGGGAGGAAGGCCCGCGACCTGGCGGCGTCCGCTGTGGTTGCTCATATCTTCAGCGTAGGCCCAGCAAGAGGACGGGGTGCGCCTCGGGCCGGGCGGGGCCCTGGGGACCGTGCTCCGGGGCGCGGCCGCGTTCCGTCCGGGGCCGGCGACCGGCCGGCGGGGGAGCGGCGAGGCGCTTTCTCCCCTGCCCCGGCCGGCATGGCGCCCGTGCTTCCGCGCGGGATCCTCGCCTCGGCGCCGATCCGGGCGCCGGGTGACGTTCGCGCCCTTTCGGGGGTGGCGGCCTGGAGGAGGTGTTCACCGCGCGCGGCAAAGCGGCCGAGAGCAACGGGAGTTCGCCGGGCGGAGTTCGGCGGGCGGTTCTGCGGGGCAATAAACGATCTTGATAATGGGGTCATACGTCTATTCACGTGTGACATGCGTTCCCTGATGTCCTGTGAAAGCCTCGGTACGGCTTTGTTTTTACGGGGCGGGGCGCCAACATTCGCCTACGCGCGGTAAGTTTCTGGCCATGCCACGTGGACGTCACCGTCATTCCCCGCCCCTGCACAGGATGCTGCCCCCGTCGGCGATCGCAGGCGTGTCCGTCGTCTGCGCCCTGGGGCCCTGGGTGTTCACGCAACCGATGGTGCTGCGCGTCCTGGCCGCGGTCGCCGCGGTCACGGCGATCGGCGGTGCCGTCGTCATGCGGCACTGGGACATCCAGGCGGGCAAGCGCGTCGCCGAACTCACGCGCGCGCGTGCGGGCGACGAATGGCGTTTCGAGGAGCGGGTCGCCGAACTGGAGTCCGACCTCGAGGAGTCGCGTGAGCTGCGGACGAAACTGGAGCAGCGGTTGCGCGCCAAGCGCGCGGAACTCGCCGGGCTGCGCAACGAGCACGCGGCCCTGCTGCGGCGGTACGCCGCCTCCGAGGTCGACCGGGCGAGCGTCCTGGAAGAACGCCGGGTGCTCGAGATAGAGGCCGCGGTTCCGGCCCGCGCGCTGCCGGCGGGACTCTCCGCGGCGGCCGACGACGCGGAGGCGCCCGCGGAGGCGGTGTCCGAGGCGGCGTCCGAGACGGTGGAGCAGGACGGGACCGTCGCCGAGGAGGCGCCGGCGGCTCCCGCCGTCTTCTCGCCGGAGGGGTCGAAGCTGTTCCTGCGCGCCGACGCGGCGCTGGCGCGGCTCGCGGAGGCCGCCGAGGCCGCCGAGGCCGCGGAGGACGGCGCGGACACGGACGTACGGGCCGACGAGGCGACCGGCCCGGCCGGTGACGACGCCCGGACCGGTGACACGCCGGAGGACGACGGTTCCCCGAAGGGCGACGGCGCCCCCGAGGGCCCCGAGGACGACGGCCCCGAGCCCACGAAGCGGACCGAGCGGGAGCAGGCGCGGGAGGACGAGGCCGAGGGGCGGACCGAGGCGGCCGACGAGCACGGGCGTACGACCGCCTCCTCCGCGCCGGCCACTCCTGCGGACCGGTCCGCGCGGCAGCCCTCCGGTCACTTCACCGTGCCGACGGCGGTGGCGGTCGTACCGCCGACCGCACCGGTACGGCGGCCGGTGTCCGACGGCGGCTTCGACTTCTTCGGGACGAAGCAGGAGACGGACGGCGCCGCCCTGGACGCCGTGCAGAACGAGGACCTCGCCGACGTCGTCGGCCAGGAGGCGCTCGCGCTGCACAAGGCGGAGGCCGAGGCGCGGTTCAAGCCCGCCGACGAGGAGGCGCGCGGCGTCGGCCAGGTCATCGACCTGACGGCACACGACGAGACGGAACACATCGACGTCGAGGGCCTGCGCAGCGCGGCCTCCTGAACCACCGACCGCTCCGACGGGCCCCGCGCACACCGCGCGGGGCCCGTCGGCGTCCCGCCCGCCCGCCCGCGCGCACGGGCGGTGCCGTCCGACGGCCGACCGGGACGGGCTCCCGGGGCCGGGTGCGCGACCTTCCCCGCCCGCTGCGCGCCGCGCCCCGACGGCCCCGCTCACCCGTCGACACCGTCCGTCCCGGCCCTGCCAGACGCGCTCACCCTCCTGCCGGGTGGTCCCGCCGGGGTTCTTGAGGCCCGTGTGCTGCCTTGGAGGTCGGCGGGGTGGTTCGTGGAGCCTTGTGGTGCCGTCGTCCCGGTGGCTGTGGCGGGCGTTCCCGTGCTTCCGTGCGCCTGTCGCGTCCCGGGTGGTTCCGCTGGGGTTCTCGAAGGCCCGTGTGCCGCTTCGGAGGCCGGTGGGGTGGCTCGTGGAGTCCGTGTGGCGTCGGCCCGGTGGTCCCGGCAGGCGCTCCGCCGCCTGCGGGGTTCAGGTCATCCAGCGGTCCGGGCGGGCGTCCCTGCGGCCGGTGCGGGAGCGTTCCGCCTGGGAGCGCAGGAGGGCCGCCGCCTCGCCGGCGTCCCGGAGGCGGGCCGTCACCGACTTGTTCGCGCCGGTGTCCACGTGGACGTCCGCGACCCCCCGGGCCCGCTGCCAGGGTCCCTGGACCAGCCGCACGCTCTGCACCTTGGCGTGCGGCACCAGGGACAGGCTGCGGCGCAGCAGTCCGTGGCGGGCGGCGAACACCGCGTCGGTGACGGCGAGTCCGTAGCCGCGCCACCACACCGGAACGCACCACCGCGCGCGGCGCGGCGGCGGGACGAGCGCCTCGCGCGGGGGCACGCTCACCCCGGGCAGCACCCGCGCGACGACCGACTCGGCGAGTTCGCGCGGGGCGACCGGCAGCAGCAGGGAGTTGGACGAACCCGCCACGTCCAGTTCCACCCGCACCCAGCCCCGTCGCCGCCACAGCAGCGGCTCGATCAGCCGTACCGTCTGCACGCGCCCCGGCGGCACCGTCTCGTGCGCCCGGTCCAGCAGCCCGTGGTCGATGCGCAGCCCGTCGGGCGACTCGCCCAGCGTCCAGTCGTACTCGGCGACGAACCGGCCCACACTGCTCGCGCCCGCGGCGCCGAACAGCGGCACGGCCGCGGCGAGCACCGTCCACAGGCTGTGGGTGGCCGTCCACAGCAGCGGCACCATGACGGCGGCGCCGAGGAGCCAGCCCCAGGTCGCCCCGGTCAGCAGCAGGGAGACGGCGAGGACGCCCGGCGGCACCCGCAGCATCTCCCGGGACGGCGCCTCGCCCACCTCGTGCGCGGTCTCCGGCGCGAAGCCCGCCGCCCGCGCGAGGAGTTCCGCGCGCAGGGCGCGCGCCTCACCGGCGCCCAGGAAGGCGAGTTCGTCCTTCTTGTCGGTGCCTATGACGTCGAGTCTGAGCTTCGCCACGCCCGCCACCCGCGCGAGCAGCGGCTGGGTGACGTCGATGGCCTGGATCCGTTCAAGGCGGATGTGCGCGGTGCGCCGGAACAGCAGCCCGGTCCGGATGCGCAGCTCGCTCGCGGTCACCGCGAAGTGGGTGAACCACCAGGTCAGAAAGCCGTAGAGGGCGGCGGCCGGAAGGAGTACGGCGAGGCCGATCAGCAGGCTCGTCGTGGTCAGCCGGGTCAGCTGGCGCTGCGCCTGGTCGGGGTCGTGCAGCGCCCATCCGATCAGCACCGCGACGGGGGCCCACGCCCGCCTGAGCGGTGTGACCGGGTGCAGCCGCCTCTCGGTCACGGGCGGCCGGTCGCGCACGTCCTCGTGGACGCCGGGGGCCGTCACAGCCCCGCCGATCGGGCCTCGCCGAGCTCGGTGAGCCGGTCGCGCAGCCGCTCCGCCTCGGCCGGATCGAGGCCGGGGACGGTGGCGTCGGTCGCCGCCGCCGCCGTGTGCAGCTGCACGCTGGCCAGCCCGAAGTGCCGTTCCACCGGACCGGAGGTGACCTCGACCAGCTGCATCCGCCCGTACGGCACGACCGTCTCCTCGCGCCACAGCACGCCCCGGCTGATCAGCAGGTCGTCGGCGCGCTCCGCGTACCGCCAGGAGCGCCAGTTCCGCTCCAGCATCACCCAGCCCCAGACCAGCAGGGCCAGCGGCAGCAGCGCGAAGGCGGCCCAGCCGGGCCCGGCCAGCAGCCCCGGTACCAGCGCGGTGGCCAGGGTCAGCAGCCCCAGCCACACCACCAGCAGCAGCCGCCGCATCCTCAGCAGCCCCGGGGGCAGCGCGATCCACCCCGGCTCCTCGCCGCCCGGGGCCGCCGGCCCGCCCGTTGCCGCTGTCCCCGTGTCGTGCGGGCTCCCCGTCTCCATGGCCCCAGCGTACGTAGGGGAGACTGTGTCCATGAGTCCCACGACGGAGACCATGGTCGGTATCGGCGGCGCGGCGGAGAGCACCGACATGGTGCTCAACATCGGGCCCCAGCACCCGTCCACGCACGGCGTGCTGCGGCTGAAGCTCGTCCTGGACGGCGAGCGCATCGTCCGCGCGGAGCCGGTGATCGGTTACATGCACCGGGGCGCGGAGAAGCTGTTCGAGGCCCGGGACTACCGCCAGATCATCATGCTGGCCAACCGCCACGACTGGCTGTCGGCGTTCTCCAACGAGCTGGGCGTGGTCCTCGCCGTGGAGCGGATGCTCGGGATGGAGGTCCCCGAGCGCGCGGTGTGGCTGCGCACGCTGCTCGCCGAGCTGAACCGGGTGCTCAACCACCTGATGTTCCTCGGCTCCTATCCGCTGGAACTGGGCGGCATCACCCCGATCTTCTACGCCTTCCGGGAGCGCGAGGAGCTCCAGCACGTCATGGAGGAGGTCTCCGGCGGGCGCATGCACTACATGTTCAACCGCGTGGGCGGCCTCAAGGAGGACCTCCCGGCGGGATGGACCGCACGCGCGCGCGACGCCGTCGCCGACGTGCGCTCCCGCATGGACCGCTTCGACGACCTGGTGCTCGGCAACGAGATCTTCCGCGGCCGCACGCGCGGCGTCGGCGTGCTGTCGCCTCGGGCGGTGCACGCGTACGGCGTCAGCGGGCCGATCGCGCGGGGTTCCGGCGTCGACTTCGACCTGCGCCGCGACGAGCCGTACCTCGCCTACGGCGAACTGGGCGACGTCCTGAAGGTGGTGACCCGCGCGGAGGGCGACTGCCTCGCCCGCTTCGAGTGCCTCCTGGAGCAGACCCACAACGCCCTCGACCTCGCCGACGCCTGCCTCGACCGGCTCGCCGAGCTGCCCCCGGGCCCGGTCAACCAGCGGCTCCCGAAGGTGCTCAAGGCGCCCGAGGGACACACGTACGCGTGGACCGAGAACCCGCTCGGCATCAACGGCTACTACCTGGTCAGCAAGGGCGAGAAGACGCCGTACCGGCTGAAGCTGCGCTCGGCGTCGTACAACAACATCCAGGCGCTCACCGAGCTGCTGCCGGGGACGCTGGTCGCGGACATGGTGGCGATCCTCGGGTCAATGTTCTTCGTCGTCGGCGACATCGACAAATAGGTCCCCCGCGCCCGCGATCCCCACCGGCTGCACCAGCCAGCCGAAGTCGCCGAGTCCGCCCGGCGCGGTGAGTTCGACGGCCTCCCCGGCGCCCGCGAGGGCGCGCACGTACCCGGCCGGGTCGGTGGAGGCCAGCGTGAGCGGGGGGCGTGCGCCGCTGACGCCCAGGGCGCGCAGGGCGTCCCGCTGGGTCAGCAGGCGCGTGCCGGGGAGCGCGCGGGCCGCGGCGCACGCGTCCAGGGCCACATGCGCGGTGAGGTCGCACGTCCCGTCCGGCACGGGCGCCGTCTCCCGCCCCTCCCGGAACGCCGTGAGCGTCCCGAACGGCGGCCGCGCGGCCGCCGTGTGCGCGTAGTCCACGGCGACGGCGAGCCCCCGCGCGAGCGTGTCGACGGCCGAGGCCCAGGCCCGGTCCCGGGGCAGTCCGATCTCCGCGCGGAGTCCCTCCTCGGCCGCCGTCGGCCACCACCGCGCCAGCCACGCGGCCTCCGCACCGGCGACCGGCTCCCCGAGCCGCTCCGTCCCGTCCTCCCCCACCAGCACCAGCCGCGGTACGCCCGCCGGGTCCACCTCGGCGACGTCCACGGGCACGTTGTCCAGCCACTCGTTGGCGAAGAACAGTCCCGTGATCCCCTCCGGGGGCTCGGCCCGCCACTCGATCCGGTGGTCCAGCCCGGCCGGCCGGCCGGCGAGCTCGACGGCGTACGCACGGACGCGCGGCGCCACGTCGGCGGGCAGCGCGGCGAGGACGCCGGTGACCAGTTCGCCCCGTCCGGCCGCCATGTCCACGAAGTCGAGCACCGCCGGCCGCCCCAGGGCGCCGTCGACCCGGCACAGCAGTCGCGCCACGGCGTCCGCGAACAGCGGGGAGGCGTGCACGGACGTACGGAAGTGCCCGGCCGGGCCCGCGCCGGGCCCGCGGTAGAAGCCGCCGGGACCGTACAGGGCGTCCTGGGCCGCCGCCCGCCAGCCCCGCCGGCCCGCCTCCCCGGCCTGCGCCGTCACCGGTTCCGCTCACCCGCCCTCGCCGTCGTCACCGGCCCAGGTTAAGCGCACGGACGTGCCGGGCCTCCACCTTGCGGAGTACACGTGCCGACCGGGGATCGGCCCTCCGGTTGACCCCTGCACGCATTTCGCTTCCCTACGCTGGGTCACGTGCAGCTCCTCTACGACTTCCTCCGCAGACACCCGACGTGGGTCGACGGCTTCTGGGCCGTGGTCCTGTTCGGGATTTCGGTGTTCAGCGGAGCGGCCGTGGAGGAGCCGCAGGGGACGGACCGGACGGCCCTCATCGTGCCGGTCGCGCTGCTGCTGTCGCTGGTCGTCGCGCTGCGCCGCCGGATGCCCGAGCGGATGCTGCTCCTCGCCCTCGCCGTGGGCCTGGGACAGCTGATCACGGACGTGGCGACGCTGCCCGCCGACTTCGCCCTGCTGGTGATCGTCTACACGGTCGCGGCGGTCGGCGCCCGCTGGGCCTCCCGCCTGGCGCTGACCGCCGGCCTGTGCGCGGCCCCGCTGGCGCAGCTGCGCTGGCCCAACGAGGACGTGGGCGTGGCGACCAACCTCGCCGTGATGGTCCTCCAGACCGTGCCCTTCGCCCTCGCCTGGGTGCTCGGCGACTCCATCCGCACCCGCCGCGCGTACTTCGCGCAGCTGGAGGAGCGGGCCGCCCGGCTGGAGAAGGAGCGCGAGGCGCAGGCCAAGGTCGCGGTCGCCGCCGAACGCGCCCGGATAGCCCGCGAGCTGCACGACGTCGTCGCGCACAACGTGTCGGTGATGGTGGTGCAGGCCGACGGCGCCGCCTACGTCCTCGACGCCGCCCCCGACCAGGCGAAGAAGGCCCTGGAGACGATCTCCTCCACCGGCCGTCAGGCCCTCGCCGAGATGCGCCGCCTGCTGGGCGTGTTGCGCACCGGCGAACACCAGGAGGCCGGGGAGTACGTGCCGCAGCCCGACGTGCGGCAGATCGAGGACCTCGTCGAGCAGTGCCGGGGGTCGGGGCTGCCGGTGGACTTCAAGGTCGAGGGCACTGCGCGCCCGCTGCCCAGCGGCGTCGAGCTCACCGCGTACCGCATCGTGCAGGAGGCGCTCACCAACACCCGCAAGCACGGCGGACCCCACGTGGGCGCCAGCGTGCGCCTGGTGTACTTCGACGACGGTCTCGGCCTCCTCGTGGAGGACGACGGCAAGGGCGCCCCGCACGAGCTGTACGAGGAGGGCGGGTTCGACGGCCAGGGCCACGGCCTGATCGGCATGCGCGAGCGGGTCGGCATGGTCGGCGGCACCCTGGACGCGGGCCCGCGCCCCGGCGGAGGATTCCGCATCAGTGTGCTGCTGCCGCTCAAACCCGCGCATTGACGCCCGTGCGCGCTCCGCTGACACCTGTCACACCCCCCTGCGAAGACCCGACGACCGAATGGAAGAAGCCCCGATGACGATCCGCGTGATGCTCGTCGACGACCAGGTGCTGCTGCGCACCGGATTCCGCATGGTGCTCGCCGCCCAGCCGGACATGGACGTCGTGGCGGAGGCGGGCAACGGGGTCGAGGCCCTGGAGGTGCTGCGCTCCACCGCCGTCGACGTGGTGCTGATGGACGTCCGCATGCCCAAACTCGACGGTGTGGAGACGACCCGCCGGATCTGCGCGGACACCGATCCGCCGAAGGTGCTGATCCTCACCACCTTCGACCTCGACGAGTACGCCTTCTCCGGGCTCAAGGCGGGCGCGTCCGGCTTCATGCTCAAGGACGTGCCGCCGGGCGAGCTGCTCGCCGCGATCCGCGCGGTGCACAGCGGCGACGCCGTGGTCGCCCCGTCCACCACCCGCCGGCTCCTGGACCGGTTCGCGCCGATGCTGCCCAGCGCGGGCAAGCAGCCCGAGCACAAGGAGCTGGAACGGCTCACCGAGCGCGAGCGGGAGGTCATGGTGCTGGTCGCGCAGGGTCTGTCCAACGGCGAGATCGCGGCCCGGCTGGTGCTCTCCGAGGCGACCGTGAAGACCCACGTGGGCCGCATCCTGACCAAGCTGGGCCTGCGGGACCGGGTGCAGGTGGTCGTCCTCGCCTACGAGACGGGTCTGGTACGGGCCGGCGGACACGGCTGAACGGACGGCCGCGCGCCGGCAGGGTGCCGCGCATGCCGCTGTGGATCAACGGCCCTTTCGGGGCGGCAGGACACAGACCGCACACGGGATACGGCGCCGCCTGCCGGGCGGCGTCATCCGCGACCCGGAGCACGTCGGGTTCGGCCCGCACCGCATGCCGCCGCCCGGACCGCGCGGCGACTTCCAGGACCTGAGGGCCTGGCGGCAGGGCGTCGTCGAGGTCCTCGACCTCACCCTGGCCGGGCACGACGGCGTGGTGATCGCCCCCATGACCGTCACCGGCTCCGGGCACTTCGCGGAGACCGTCGGCCGGCTGCGCGAGCTCGGCCACGACGTGCGCCACTTCACCCTCCTCGCCGAACGCGCGACGGTGCTGCGGCGGCTGCGCGAGCGCGGCTTCGGCCACCTCCTCGGGTCCGTCATGGGCAACGCCTCCCCGCGCCGGGAGAGCTGGGCGGTGCGGCGCCTCGACCACTGCCTGGAACGGCTGAGCGAGCCGGAGTTCGCCGAGCACCTGTGGGCCGACCACACCACGGTGCCGAAGACGGCCGACCGCATCGCCGTCCTGGCCGGGCTGAAGCCGCTCCCCCACCACGAGGGACGGCTGCGGACCCGGATGCGGCAGGCGGGCGTGGGCATCCGGCACATCCGCCGGGACTGACCGCCCGCGCGGCACGCGTCCTCAGCGCAGGATCCCCTCCAGGAAGTCGCTGCCGAGCCGGGCCACGACCGTCACGTCCAGCTGGTGCAGCACGTACCGCCCACGGCGGCGGGTGGTGACCAGGCCGGCCTTCTTCAGCACACCCAGGTGCCGGGATATCTCCGGCGCCGTCATGCCGTGCGCCCGGGCCAGCTCGCCGGTGGTGTACGCGCTGCGGGCGAGGTCGCGGCACATGCGCATGCGGACCGGGTGGGACAGCGCGGTCATCCGCAGGGCCAGCTGCTCGACCGTCGGCGGGGCGGCCGGCGCGGCGGAGCCGACCGGGTAGTGCAGCACCGGCTGCCAGCCGTACCGGTGCAGCACCATCAGGTGCGGCCAGCCGAGGCTGGTCGGGATCAGCAGCAGCCCGCCGTCGCCCGTGGCCGTACGCCCCTCGCCCAGCTTGTCGACGGTGATCCGCCCGGCGGCCTCGTCGAGCGTCACCGCGGGCGACACCGCCGCCAGCGCCTCGGCCAGCCCCTTGTGCCGGAGCAGCTCGGTCTTGTGACGGGTGTCCGCGGCGAGCTGGTGCCGCAGCCGGGACCACGTCCCGGCGAAGAACGCCTCGTCGCAGTCCTGGAGGAACTGTCGCAGCCAGGCCCTGATCCGCGGCGGGTCGGCGAGCAGCCGCTCGGTGAACTCCGTCTGGCGCGGCCCCCGCGCGGCGGCCAGCTCCAGCGAGCGGCGCCGCAGCCCCTCGTCGGTGAGCGGGCCCGCGCCCGGAGCGCCGTGGGGGAGCGCGCAGGTGAACTCCAGGGCGGCGTCCACGAACTGCTCGTCGGACAGCTTGTCCAGCAGGTCCAGCTCCTCGGTGAGCGTGCCGCCCGGGAGCGCCGCGCGGTCCGGTGTGCCGGCGCTCGGCAGGAACAGGTCCGAGAACGTCGTGCGCCACAGGAAGTCGGCCTCGCACATCCGGTCCGCGAGGTGCGGGTCCAGCCGGGCGGTCACGGCCGTCACCCAGCCCTGGAGCCCCGGATGGTGTCCGGGCTCGGACAGCGCGTGCAGCGCCATGCCGAGCTCGGCGAGGGGCGAGGGCACGGCGGTGACCCTCTCCGGCCGCAGCCCCGCGATGTCGATGCTCACGCTCATGCCCACATGGTGCACCTCGTCCGTGCCGGGCCCGGGAGCGAGGGGTTCTCGCCCCCGCCGCCCCTTCCCGTCCCGACCTGGGGCTCCGCCCCGGACCCGCTCCTCGAACGCCGGAGGGGCCGGACGCCGGCCCGCCCGGACGGGGGGCTGGGGGCACAGCCCCCAGGGCAGGGGCGGCGGGGGCGGAGAAACCCTCAGACCCGGAGCAGCCGCCGCGCGAACTCCACCGCCGCCGCGCGTACGTCCTCGGCCGTCCACTCCAGCCCCGCGGAACGCACGTACACCTCCGTGAAGGACAGCCCCGGCCCCTTCGGGCCCCAGTGGTGGGCGAAGAGCACGGCCCCCGTCTCCTCGGCCGCCTCGATCGCCACCTCGGCGACCACATCCGCGTCGTACGGCAGCCACACCTGGAAGTCGTGGGTGTGCGGCACCTCGGGATGGACCCGGAACCAGGGCAGCCCCCCGGCCGCCAGGCCCTCGCGCAGCGCGGCCGCCACCACGCGCGCGTGCCGGACGTACTCCGGCAGCCGGGGCAGCTCCCGGTCGAGCCCGATCAGCGCCGACAGCGCGGTCGGGAACTGCTGGAAGACGTTGCCGCCGTACCGGTGCCGCCAGGCCCTCGCCTCCTCGATCAGGTCCTCGGGACCGGCGAGGGCGGCGCCGCCGTAGGCGTCGAGGGACTTGTAGAACGACACGTAGACGCTGTCCGCGAGGCCCGCGATCTCCTCCAGCGGCCGGCCGAAGTGCTCGGTGCACTCCCACAGCCGCGCCCCGTCGAAGTGCACCACCGCCTCGCGTTCCCGCGCGGCGTCCACCACCCCGGTCAGCTCCTCCCACGAGGGCAGCACGAAACCGGCGTCCCTGAGCGGAAGTTCCAGCATCAGCGCCCCGAAGGGCTCCTCGAAGTCGCGGACCTCGGCGGCGGTGGGCGGCCGGGGCTCGTCCGTCATCCGCACCGGCCGCAACCCGCCGACCCGGCTGAACGCGTTCCGCTCGTGCACCTCGGGGTGGCTGAGCGGGTGCAGGGCCACCGTCGGGTTCCCGGTACGGCCCGCCCAGCAGCGCAGCGCCACCTGCTGGGCCATCGTGCCGGTCGGGAAGAACGCGGCGGCCTCGGTGCCGAGCAGTCCGGCGACCCGCTTCTCCAGGGCCTCCACGACCCCGCTGCCGTAGACGTCGGAGGTCTCGTCGAGGTCGTACACGCTCCCCGCCGCCTCCAGCAGGGCCAGCCGCTCCGCGAGAGGGGCGAGGAAGCCGAGGCGCGCGAGCGCGCGGGGTGCGCGGCGACAGGCGGCGATCCGCCGTTCGCGCACCGTGGGCCGCGGCCCGCCGTCCGCCTCCGGCCCGGTCGCCCGCCCGTCCCGCACCGTCGTGGGGTCACTCATGCCGTCCGCATCGCTCATGCGCGCGATCATCCCGCGTCCCCGGCCGCGCGGGCACCCTCGTGTCCCGGACGTGGTCCTGTCGCACACGTCCGCACACGTCCGCACGCGCGTGTCGCGGCGGTGCACGGAAACCCACAGCCTGTGGACGACCGGCCGCCTCCGTGACCGATCGCGTTAACATGACGAGAAATCGTCCGGTACCCCGAGCGGACTGGAACGGGAAGGCCGCCCTCGCGTGAACACAACCCCACAGCCCGATCCCCGAGGCCGCCCCGCGCGGCTCACCGTCGGCGTCGTCGGCGCCGGACGCGTGGGCCCCGCCCTGGCCGCGTCCCTCCAGCTCGCCGGGCACCGCCCGGTGGCCGTCTCCGCCGTCTCCGACGCCTCCCGCAGGCGCGCCGAGCGGATGCTCCCCGACGTGCCGGTGGTGCCGCCCGCCGAGGTCCTCCAGCGGTCCGAGCTGGTGCTGCTGACCGTCCCGGACGACGCCCTGCCCGAGCTGGTCTCCGGACTCGCCGACACCGGCGCGGTGCGGCCGGGCCACCTGCTGGCGCACACCTCCGGGCGGTACGGCGCGAAGGTGCTCGACCCCGCCCTGCGGGCCGGTGCGCTGCCGCTCGCCCTGCATCCCGCGATGACGTTCACCGGCACCTCCGTCGACGTGCAGCGCCTCGCCGGGTGCCCCTTCGGCGTCACCGCCCCCGAGGAGCTGCGGCCGGCCGCCGAGGCCCTCGTCGTGGAGATGGGCGGCGAGCCGGAGTGGATCGCCGAGGAGAACCGCCCGCTCTACCACGCGGCCCTCGCCCTGGGCGCCAACCACCTGGTCACCCTCGTCGCCCAGTCCCTGGAGCTGCTGCGCACCGCCGGCGTCGGGGCCCCCGACCGGATGCTCGGCCCGCTGCTCGGAGCCGCCCTGGACAACGCCCTGCGCTCCGGTGACGCGGCCCTCACCGGCCCGGTCGCGCGCGGTGACGCGGGCACGGTCGCCGCGCACGTCACCGAGCTGCGCCGGCACGCGCCCGGAGCCGTCGCCGGCTACCTGGCGATGGCCCGCGCGACCGCCGACCGCGCCCTCGCCCACGGACTGCTCAAGCCGGAACTCGCCGAGGACCTCCTCGGGGTACTCGCCGACGGAACCGACGGCGCCGGGAGCGCCCCGGGGGAGGACCGATGAGCGGCACGCCCCGACACCCCGTCCACCCCACCCGTACGACGACGCGCGCGTCCCGGAACGGAGTCGCCCGATGACCGCCACCCTGCTGCGCACCGCCGCCGAACTGCACGCACGCGCGCGGACCGGCCGTCGCGCCGTCGTGATGACCATGGGCGCCCTGCACGAGGGCCACGCCACGCTGATCCGCACCGCGCGGGAGATCGCCGGCCCCGGCGGCGAGGTCGTGGCCACCGTCTTCGTCAACCCGCTGCAGTTCGGCGCGGGCGAGGACCTGGACCGCTACCCGCGCACCCTGGACGCCGACCTCGAGCTCGCCGGGCAGGCGGGCGCCGACGCCGTCTTCGCCCCGTCCGTGGACGAGGTCTACCCGGGCGGCGAACCCCAGGTCCGCGTCAGCGCCGGCCCCATGGGCGAACGCCTGGAGGGCGCCGCGCGCCCCGGCCACTTCGACGGCGTCCTCACCGTCGTCGCCAAACTGCTCCACCTCACCCGCCCCGACGCCGCCCTGTACGGCCAGAAGGACGCCCAGCAGCTCGCCCTGATCCGCCGCATGGTGCGGGACCTGAACTTCGGCGTCGAGATCGTCGGCGTCCCCACCGTCCGCGAGGAGGACGGGCTCGCCCTGTCCAGCCGCAACCGCTACCTCTCGGCCGCCGAGCGGCGCACCGCGCTCGCCCTGTCCCAGGCCCTGTTCGCGGGCCGCGACCGGCACGCCGCCCAGCAGGCGCTGCGCGCGCGAGCGAGCGAAGTGCCCTCCACGCGCGCGCGTGCCGAGGCGCTCAGCGCCATAGGGGAGTCCCGCGCGGCGGCCGACGCGCACGCCGTCGCCACGACCGCCGGCGGCCCGGCGGCCGTCCGCGCCGCCGCCCACCTGGTCCTCGACGAGGCCGCCCGCCTCACGCCGCCCCTCGCCCTGGACTACCTGGCCCTGGTCGACCCCACCGACTTCACCGAGATCGGCGACGACTTCACCGGAGAGGCCGTCCTCGCCGTGGCGGCCCGCGTGGGCGCCACCCGCCTGATCGACAACCTCCCCCTGACCTTCGGAACCTTCGGAGCCGCCTCGTGACCAGCACAGGCATACGTCCGCCCGTCGCCCACCCTCGGACGAGAGCGCCTCGCGCTCGCCCCCGTCTGCACGCGCCCGCGCCCGGATGGTCCATCGACGCGGACGTCGTGGTCGTCGGCTCCGGCGTCGCCGGCCTCACCGCCGCCCTGCGCTGCGAGGCCGCCGGCCTGACGACGGTCGTCGTCACCAAGGCCCGCCTCGACGACGGCTCCACCCGCTGGGCCCAGGGCGGCATCGCCGCCGCCCTCGGCGAGGGCGACACCCCCGAGCAGCACCTGGACGACACCCTGGTCGCCGGTGCGGGCCTGTGCGACGAGGAGGCGGTCCGCCTCCTCGTCACCGAGGGCCCCGACGCCGTACGCCGCCTCATCGCGACCGGCGCGCACTTCGACGAGTCGACCGACGGCGGCCTGGAACTCACCCGCGAGGGCGGCCACCACCGCCGCCGCATCGCCCACGCGGGCGGCGACGCCACCGGCGCGGAGATCTCCCGCGCCCTCGTCGAGGCGGTCCGCGCGCGCGGGATGCGCACCGTCGAGAACGCCCTCGTCCTCGACCTCCTCACCGACGCCGACGGCCGCACCGCCGGCGTCACCCTGCACGTCATGGGAGAGGGCCGGCACGACGGCGTGGGGGCGGTCCACGCCCCCGCCGTGGTCCTGGCGACGGGCGGCATGGGCCAGGTCTTCTCGGCGACCACGAACCCCGCCGTCTCCACGGGCGACGGCGTGGCCCTCGCCCTGCGCGCGGGCGCCGAGGTGAGCGACCTCGAGTTCGTCCAGTTCCACCCCACGGTGCTCTTCCTCGGCCCGGACGCGGAGGGCCAGCAGCCCCTGGTCTCCGAGGCGGTGCGCGGAGAGGGCGCCCACCTGGTGGACGCGGGCGGCGTGCGCTTCATGCGCGGACAGCACGAACTCGCCGAACTCGCCCCGCGGGACATCGTCGCCAAGGGCATCATGCGCCGCATGCGCGAGCAGGACGCCGCGCACATGTACCTGGACGCCCGCCACTTCGGCGCCGAGATGTGGGAGAACCGCTTCCCCACGATCCTCGCCGCCTGCCGCGCCCACGGCGTCGACCCGGTCACCGAGCCCGTCCCGGTCGCCCCGGCCGCCCACTACGCCTCCGGCGGCGTCCGCACCGACTCCCACGGCCGCACCACCGTGCCCGGCCTGTACGCGTGCGGCGAGGTCGCCTGCACCGGTGTGCACGGCGCCAACCGCCTCGCCTCCAACTCCCTCCTCGAGGGCCTGGTCTACGCCGAGCGCATCGCCGCCGACATCGCGCGGGGCGGACACACCCTCCACGCGCGCGTGCCGCAGCCCCTGCCGGCCACGGAGCGCCCCGCGTACCCGCTCCTCCCCCCGGAGGCCCGCCTCACCATCCAGCGGATCATGACCCGGGGGGCGGGCGTCCTGCGCTCCGGGGCCTCCCTCTCCGAGGCCGCCGACCATCTTCACCGGCTCCACGCCGACGCACGCGACGCCCTCGACGAGGACGGCAAGACCGCCGAGCCCGGCGTCGACACCTGGGAGGCCACCAACCTCCTGTGCGTGGCCCGCGTCCTGGTCGCCGCCGCGCAGCGGCGCGAGGAGACCCGCGGCTGCCACTGGCGCGAGGACCACCCCGAGCGCGACGACACGACCTGGCGCCGCCACATCGTCGTACGGCTGAATCCGGACCGATCACCGGCGGTGCACACCACCGACACCACAGACTTCCCCCCGACCCTCCCCCCGGCCCAGGAGCAGTGACAGCAGTGACCACCCCCGACCTTCCCCTCGTTTCCTCCGGCGGCTGTGGCGACGGCTGCGCCTGCGGCGCCGACGAGGAGACCTACCTGGAGTGCGGCCTCGACCCCGCGCTCGCCCAGCTCCTGGCCGACGCGGGCCTCGACCCCGTCGAGGTCGAGGACATCGCCAACGTCGCCCTCCAGGAGGACCTGGCCCACGGCGTGGACGTGACGACGGTCGCGACCATCCCGGAGGACGCCGTCGCCACCGCCGACTTCACCGCGCGGGAGGCGGGCACCGTGGCGGGCCTGAGGATCGCCGAGGCGGTCATGTCGGTCGTCTGCACGGAGGAGTTCGAGGTCGAACGCCACGCGGAGGACGGCGACCGCGTCGAGGCGGGCCAGACCCTGCTCTCCGTCACGACCCGCACCCGCGACATCCTCACCGCGGAGCGCAGCGCCCTGAACCTCCTGTGCCGCCTGTCGGGTATCGCCACCGCCACGCGCGCGTGGGCGGACGCCCTGGAGGGCACCGGGGCGAAGGTCCGCGACACCCGCAAGACCACCCCCGGCCTGCGCAGCCTGGAGAAGTTCGCCGTGCGCTGCGGCGGCGGCGTCAACCACCGCATGTCCCTCTCGGACGCGGCCCTGGTCAAGGACAACCACGTGGTGGCCGCCGGGGGTGTCGCCGAGGCCTTCCACGCGGTCCGCGAACGCTTCCCCGACGTCCCGATCGAGGTCGAGGTCGACACCCTGCACCAGCTCCGCGAGGTCCTGGACGCCGGCGCCGACCTGATCCTGCTGGACAACTTCACGCCCGCCGAGTGCGCGGAGGCGGTGGCCCTCGTCGACGGCCGCGCCGCCCTGGAGGCCTCCGGCCGCCTCACCCTCGAAGGCGCCAAGGCGTACGCCGACACGGGCGTCGACTACCTGGCCGTGGGCGCCCTCACCCACTCCTCGCCGATCCTCGACATCGGCCTCGACCTGCGCGCGGCGGAGTAGGACCGGTCATGCTGCTGACGATCGACGTGGGCAACACGCACACCGTCCTGGGCCTCTTCGACGGCGACGACATCGTCGAACACTGGCGCATCTCCACGGACGCGCGCCGCACGGCCGACGAGCTCGCGGTCCTCCTCCAGGGCCTCATGGGCATGCACCCGCTGCTGGGCGACGACCTGGGCGACGGCATCGACGGCATCGCGATCTGCGCGACGGTCCCGTCCGTCCTGCACGAACTCCGCGAGGTGACGCGCCGCTACTACGGGGACGTGCCGGCGGTGCTGGTGGAGCCGGGCGTGAAGACGGGCGTGCCGATCCTCACCGACAACCCCAAGGAGGTCGGCGCGGACCGGATCATCAACGCGGTCGCGGCGGTCGACCTCTACGGCGGCCCGGCCATCGTCGTCGACTTCGGCACGGCGACGACGTTCGACGCGGTCAGCGCGCGCGGGGAGTACGTCGGCGGGGTCATCGCGCCCGGCATCGAGATCTCCGTCGAGGCGCTCGGCGTCCGCGGTGCGCAGCTGCGGAAGATCGAGGTGGCGCGGCCGCGCAGTGTGATCGGCAAGAACACGGTCGAGGCGATGCAGTCCGGCATCATCTACGGATTCGCCGGGCAGG
The DNA here is from genome assembly GCF_001279005.1 of Streptomyces caelestis. Classification (GTDB taxonomy): domain Bacteria; phylum Actinomycetota; class Actinomycetes; order Streptomycetales; family Streptomycetaceae; genus Streptomyces; species Streptomyces heliomycini. The sequence continues at coordinate 421 of NZ_LGCN01000085.1, read as the reverse complement.
TCGACGGTGTGGTCAACCGGATGGCCCGCGAGCTGGCGGACGATCCCGATGACGTGACCGTCATCGCGACGGGTGGGCTGGCGCCGATGGTGCTGGGGGAGAGCTCGGTCATCGACGAGCACGAGCCGTGGCTGACGCTGGTCGGGCTGCGCCTGGTGTACGAGCGCAACGCGTCACGCCTGTAACGCGCGGCGCCTGCGGGGTGCTGTCGCGCCCACCCGTGCCGCCCTGCGGCACGACTGCCCGCGACAGCGGCGGCAGGCGGTGGCGACGACGGCAGGTGGCCGCGTACGGCGGGAAGGGGTCGGGGCGGGGGTGGCCGCCCGCAGTGGCCGGCGCGTCCGCACCCCGCACCCCCTCCAGCGGGCGTGATCCGCGCCGGTCCGAGGACGGACACCCCCGACGCGGCCCCGCCCCACCC
>NZ_LGCN01000084.1 GCF_001279005.1 Streptomyces caelestis | reverse complement strand
GGTGGGCCACCACGGCGGCGGCGTCCGCCGCGTAGTGGTCCATGTCGTGCCCGTGGCCGACCTGGGCGGAGCGCCCGTGCCCGCGGCGGTCGTGGGCGATGACGCGGTGGCCCCGCCGGACGAGGAACAGCAGTTGGGCGTCCCAGGCGTCCGAGCTCAGCGGCCGGCCGTGGTGGAACATGACCGGCCGGCCCGCACCCCAGTCCTTGTAGAAGATCTCGACTCCGTCGCCGGTGGTGACGAAGGACATGGTCCGCTCCTCGTGGTCCCGCCCGGATACCGGGCGGATTCGATGTCTCCACGAGGATGGCCCGGCCGGCGTGCCGTCAGCCTCCGTCAGCCGACTGACATCCGGCCGACGGCTCGCTCACGTCAGTACCGGGGCAGTGC
>NZ_LGCN01000083.1 GCF_001279005.1 Streptomyces caelestis | reverse complement strand
CCGCAACGCCTGCGCCGCCCAGTGCAACGCCACCAACGACGACGAACACGCCGTGTCCACCGTCACCGCAGGACCCTCGAACCCGAACGTGTACGCCACCCGGCCCGACGCCACACTGCCCGCGCTGCCGCTCCCCTGGTAGCCCTCGAACTCGGGGCCGGTCAGAAGGTTTGCGTAGTCGTGATACATGACGCCGGCGAAGACGCCGGTCCGGCTGCCCCGCAGCGAGACCGGGTCCATCCCGGCCCGCTCGATCGCCTCCCACGTCGCCTCCAGCAGCAGCCGCTGCTGCGCGTCCGTCGCCACCGCCTCCCGCGGACTCATCCCGAAGAACTCGGGGTCGAAGTCCCCTGCGTCGTGCAGGAAACCGCCCGAGCGTGTGTACGACGTC
>NZ_LGCN01000082.1 GCF_001279005.1 Streptomyces caelestis | reverse complement strand
CTCCGCGTCGCCGGCCGCCACCGCCGCCTGGTTGAGCTTCGGCACGGCGTCGGAGGTGATCCGGTCGCTCTGCCCGCCCGTGGGCGCCTGCACCGCCTCGGCCGCGGTGATCCTCCCGCCGCTGACGGTGATCCGCACCTGTACCGGCCCGTACTGCGTCCGCACCACGTCCCCGGTGACGGTCCGCGCCTCCGCGCTCCCGGCACCCCCGCCGTTCCCCGGTGCGGAGGACCCCGGGGACCCGGCCGCCCGCGCCTTGTCCAGCGCCGACTGCAGCGACTTCTTGTAGCCGGAACTCGTGTAGGTCGCCCCCGACACCGCGTCGATCTCCGCGTCGCCGGCCGCCACCGCCGCCTGGTTGAGCTTCGGCACGGCGTCGGAGGTGATCCGGTCGCTCTGCCCGCCC
>NZ_LGCN01000081.1 GCF_001279005.1 Streptomyces caelestis | reverse complement strand
CGAGCCGGTGCAGTGGGCGGATGAGGGACGTCCGCGCCGTGCGGGTGTGTCCTCGTTCGGCATCAGCGGCACCAACGCGCACGTCATCCTCGAACAGCCGGACCCCGGCATCGAGGCAGCGCCGGAAACAGCACGGGAACCGGAGACCGCCTCCGGCGCGGTGCCGTGGGTCCTCTCCGGCAGGAGTGAGGCCGCGCTGCGTGCGCAGGCCGAGCGGCTGCGGGAGTTCACGGCGGGCGCCGGAATCCGTGGCGTGGACCTCGGGTTCTCGTTGGCCACGCATCGCTCCGTCTTCGATCACCGGGCTGTGGTGCTGGCTGAGGACAAGGCCGCTGCCCTGGAGGCGCTCGCCGCGGGTCGTCCGGATGCGGGTGTCGTGGAGGGCGTGGCCGGTACGGGCCGTACGGCGTTCCTGTTC
>NZ_LGCN01000080.1 GCF_001279005.1 Streptomyces caelestis | reverse complement strand
GGTGACCTGACCGTCGGTGTCCGGGGCGTTCTCACCGGCCAACGACCAGACACGGTGACGGACTTCGGACCGTGCGGACCGGATCGCCCGCAGGGCCTTCCCGCCGGAGGCGGCGAGGGTGTCGATCAGGCGGGAGACGGTCGGGTCGGAGGCGACCGGACCGAAGACGGCCGACTCGGCCCGCAGCATCGCAACGTCCGCGAGGCAGTCCCCGCCCAGCGCGACCGCCAAAGCGAGATCCAGGAGGATCTTGCCGGGATCATGAACGGCCCGGCGTTTGCGCCATGGCGCCAGAGCCTGGGATATGGCCTGGTCAAGACCGGTCTTGCGGACCGTTTCGACCAGCAGGACCGAACCGGCCTGGGAGACGACCTGGCGGCCGTCGTCCTGGACGCGGACACGGGGATAGGACCCGATAGAG
>NZ_LGCN01000079.1 GCF_001279005.1 Streptomyces caelestis | reverse complement strand
CGAGCCGGTGCAGTGGGCGGATGAGGGACGTCCGCGCCGTGCGGGTGTGTCCTCGTTCGGCATCAGCGGCACCAACGCGCACGTCATCCTCGAACAGCCCGAATTCGCGGGCGAAAGCGTTTCGGCGGCAACCGACGCCGACGACACCGAAACGGCCGTCCTGGTGCCGTGGGTCCTCTCCGGCAGGAGTGAGGCCGCGCTGCGTGCGCAGGCCGACCGGCTGCGGGAGTTCACGGCGGGCGCCGGAATCCGTGGCGCGGACCTCGGGTTCTCGTTGGCCACGCAGCGCTCCGTCTTCGATCACCGGGCTGTGGTGCTGGCCGAGGACAAGGCCGCTGCCCTGGAGGCGCTCGCCGCGGGTCGTCCGGATGCGGGTGTCGTGGAGGGCGTGGCCGGTACGGGCCGTACGGCGTTCCTGTTC
>NZ_LGCN01000078.1 GCF_001279005.1 Streptomyces caelestis | reverse complement strand
CCGGCGGGGGTGAAGAGCCACTGTTTGGTGGTGGTGTCGGCGCAGGTTTCCTGGACGATCGGGGTGCCGTTGGCGGTGCCGGCGTTCTGGTTGGCGAGGCAGAGGCCGCTGGTGTTGTTGATGATCTGGTAGGTGCCGTTGCCGGAGGCGTTGAGGCGCCATTGCTGCCAGGGGGCGCCGGTGCACTGCCACTGCTGGGCCTGGGTCTGTTGTGCCGTGGTGCCGTTGCGGATCTCGAGGCATCTGCCGGTGTGGGCGCTGACCAGGGAGTGCAGGCCGTTTCCGGAGGGGGTCAGGGTGTAGCGCTGCCATGCGGCGTCGGTGCACTGCCATTGTTGGAGCAGTGCGCCGTCGTCGGGGACGCCGTTCTTGATCTCCAGGCACTTGTTGCCGGCGGCCACGCTGATCCGGTACGTCTGACCCGCG
>NZ_LGCN01000077.1 GCF_001279005.1 Streptomyces caelestis | reverse complement strand
GTCGGTCGACTTTGCCGTTGGGGGTGAGGGGCATGGTGTCGAGGACGACGATGTGGGCGGGGACCATGTAGTCGGGGAGGGTGTGGGCTGCGTGGCGGCGTACGGTGGTGGGGTCGATGTGGTGGCCGGTGCGGGGGACGGTGTAGACGACGAGTCGTTTGTCGCCGGGGCGGTCTTCGCGTACGAGGGCGACGGCTTGTGTGATGCCGGGGGTGCGGGTGATGACGGTTTCGATTTCGCCGAGTTCGATGCGGAAGCCGCGGAGTTTGACCTGGAAGTCGGTGCGGCCGAGGAATTCGAGGTTGCCGTCGGGGTGTCGGCGGACGAGGTCCCCGGTGCGGTACATGCGGGTCCCGGGCGGTCCGAAGGGGTCGGCGACGAACCGCTGAGCCGTCGGACCCGGACGGTTCACATACCCCCGCGCCAC
>NZ_LGCN01000076.1 GCF_001279005.1 Streptomyces caelestis | reverse complement strand
CAGTGCCTCGGCGACCGTGCGGAACTCCTCCAGCATCGGCTCCATCAGCGGCGAGTGGAAGGCGTGCGACACCCGCAGCCGGGACGTACGACGCCCCAGCTCACGGAACACCCCGGCGACCGCCTCGACAGCGGCCTCGGCACCCGAGATCACCACCGAGGACGGGCCGTTGACCGCCGCGAGCGACACCTCGCCGGTCAGGTGCGGCAGCACCTCGGCCTCCGCCGCCTCGACGGCGACCATCGCGCCACCGGCCGGCAGCGCCTGCATCAACCGGCCACGAGCAGCCACCAGCGCACACGCGTCCGCCAGCGAGAACACACCCGCCACATGCGCCGCCGCCACCTCACCGATCGAATGCCCGGCCACGAACTCCGGCCGCACACCCCACGACTCCACCAGCCGGAACAACGCCACCTCGACCGCGAACAG
>NZ_LGCN01000075.1 GCF_001279005.1 Streptomyces caelestis | reverse complement strand
GACAGTGCCTCGGCGACCGTGCGGAACTCCTCCAGCATCGGCTCCATCAGCGGCGAGTGGAAGGCGTGCGACACCCGCAGCCGGGACGTACGACGCCCCTGTACGCGGAACACCTCCGCCACCGCCTCCACCGCGGCCTCGGCACCCGAGATCACCACCGAGGACGGGCCGTTGACCGCCGCGAGCGACACCTCGCCGGTCAGGTGCGGCAGCACCTCCGCCTCCGCCGCCTCGACGGCGACCATCGCGCCACCGGCCGGCAGCGCCTGCATCAGCCGGCCACGAGCAGCCACCAGCGCACACGCGTCCGCCAGCGAGAACACACCCGCCACATACGCCGCCGCCACCTCACCGATCGAATGCCCGGCCACGAACTCCGGCCGCACACCCCACGACTCCACCAGCCGGAACAACGCCACCTCGACCGCGAACAG
>NZ_LGCN01000074.1 GCF_001279005.1 Streptomyces caelestis | reverse complement strand
ACGAGCGCAAAGGCAGCCACTTCCTGGCCTTCCTCGGACTCGCAGCGGTCCTGACCTGCTACAAGAAACTCGCAAAGTTCACCACGTGAGACAAGCTCTCAGTCATTGAGACTCCTCGTGATCGATGCGGGCCAGGACCAGGACGCCTGTGACGGCGGCACTCCAGCCGACAGCCTCCAAAGCCATGTAGGCGACGCGGGCCTGGATGCCGGTCAGGTGGGCCTGCACGGCGCTCGGGTGAGTGGGATGGGTGTCGAGGCGGACATGGGCGTCGATGGCGGGAGTCACGTGGGGTCTCATCTGTTCTGCCCGTGGCCGGGCCTTCGGGTCCGGCCACCGGCGTACTCGGGAGTTATCGGGTTGCTCGTGTGGACCGGGCGGCGTGTGCGGCCGTGGTGGTCGGCGGGCCGGCGCGGATGGCAGGCGCCGGTCGCCGCTGCTGCGGCGGGGTGGTTCCGGTGGCGTTCTGCCAGCGGGTGCGGACGGTGGCGATGTCGGCGAGGGCGCGGCGGGCGCCGACGACGAGCTGGAAGGGGGTGTTCGCCGGGTCGCTGGCGTATGCCTCGATGCGCCGTCCGGTGTGCTCGGCCGTGGCCAGGAGGGAGCGCTGCAGGGCGCGTTCGGCCCAGTGCTCGACGGATCCGGCCGGTTCGGCCAGCATGCGTAGGACCGTGCCTGGTTCACTGCCGCCGTCCAGCAGGCCGCGCTGCTGGGCTTTCCACAGGACGGTGACGGGGTCGATGGGCTCGTTGCGGCGGGCGAGGGTGGTCAGGCACTGCCACAGGCCGGCGTGCAGCGGCAGGGTGAGGTCGTCGGGGATTAGCCACCGCACGGCGTCGATGTCGGCGGGGCGGGCGGTGGCGGTGGCGAGGAGTAGTTGCTCCTCCTCGACCGCCTCGGTGTGGTCAGGGGCGGCGGGGGGCGGTGCCGCGGTGCGGGGGAGGATGCCGGAGCGCGGGGTGAAGCGGTTCGCGATGTCGTCCACGACCGCGGCGAGTGCGTCGGCCTCGGCGAGCACCGTCTGAACGGGGTGGGGGAGGCTGGCGTCGTGGACGGTGTGGATGAGGCGTTCGGCGGCCGTCAGCAGGCGGCGGCGGGCGTGCTCGGCCTCGACCATGCGGGCGTAGGCGGGGGCGTGGCTGGGCCAGGGGCAGACCTGGACGAGGGTGTGCAGGTAGGTGGCGGTCAGACCGCGCGCCTGCTCCTGGCCCGCGGTGAGCACGCGGTCGAGCCACTTGGTGTTCTTCGCGTGCTCGGCGGGGGCGGGTCGCGGCAGGGTGGTGATCGCGGCGTACAGGGCGGCGTGCGCGGCGGTGGAGAACGAGTCGGCGGCGATGCCGCTGACGTCGTCCAGGCGGTGCGGGTCGAGGAGGAGGGCTCCGAGGAGGGCCTGCTCGACGTGGAAGACGGGCTGGGGCGGTGGGGCGGCGTCGAGGTCGTCTTCGGCGGGGTTGGGGGTGTGGGGCATCAGGCGGCGAGGATGAAGTCGTCAGGGTCGAGGGGGAGGCCGAGGTGCGGGGCGAGGAGATGGCCGGCGAGTAGCGGGGGAACGGCGTTGCCGATCTGGGAGAACTGCTGGCCCTTGTTGCCGGCCCAGGGGTAGTCGGCGGGGAAGGTCTGCAGGAGGCCGGCCTCGCGGGCGGTGATCCGGATCGGCTCGGGAACGGCCGGCGCATCGGCTTCTTCGGCTGGCGGTGTGGCGGGTTCGGCGACCCAGGTGCACTCGTTGGCGCGGTGCCCGAAGAACAGCGTGCCAGCTGGCTCCTGGATGGACCGGACGGTGGCGTTGGCCTGGTTGTTGCTGCGCAGGGACCAGGACCAGCGGTGGGCTTCGGCGGTGCACGTGGGCGCCGGAGCGTCGGCCGTACGGTTGTCTCGGGTGCCGTGCCGGGTCGCCCACCCCGTGCCTTCGCGGCGGGACTGCAGAACCACCCCGTCCGGCCGGGGCATCCAGGTGCCGCGCGCCCGGGCGTCGGACAGCGTCTTGCGGGAGCCCGACGGGAACGGTTCGGGTCCGCCTCCGGGCCCACCTCCTGCGCAGACGGTGGGAACGGGCCGGTCTGTCGCGCCCCATCCCAGAGCTTCGGCCATGCTGACCCAGCGGGCACGGCCCGGACCGAACAGCGATTCCGGCTCGGCGAGTTGAGCATGCGTGGGCGTGGGCGGCTGCGCCGTACGAACGCGGGAGGCCAGGAGGATCGCTCGCTTCCTGGTCTGCGGGACGCCGAAGTCGGCGGCGTTGAGGATCCCGCACCAGACGGAAAACCCCCACCCGCGCAGGACGGCCGCGTACTGCTTCCACAAGGGCAGCACGTCCGGTACTTCCTCCATGGCGACCCAGTCGGGCTCGCCGACCGTATTCAGCGCGTACAGGTAGCGCATCGGCTCGGCGGCGAGCAGGGAGCGCTCGTCACGACAGGCGGCGAGGAGGCGCTCGCGGGTGTCGCGCCCGGCGGCCAGGTCTTCGACCGCCGCGTGCACCAGCGGCTGGTCGACCAGGCCGAGGCGCTTGCCGGCCATGCTCCACGCCTGACACGGCGGCGAAGCGATCACACCGCGGGTGCGGCCGAGGAACGGCCAGGCCGGATACCTCGCCACGTCGCACCGGATGGTCAACTGCCCTGCCGCAGCACGCGTCTTACACGCCCACTGATCCCATTCCAGCCCGACGTCGCGCACGCCCAGGACGTGCAGTGCCGTGCTCCAGCCGCCCGGTCCGTTGTGTCGGCAGAGACTGTGTCCCCCGCAGGTCGTGTCGCTTCGGGCTAGGGTTGAGCTTCTGGTCCGTGTCGCGTTATGACGAGCTGCGGTGTCCCTTTCCCGGCTGCTGACCGTGAGGGACATCACATCTCGCGGCCTGGTCTGACGTGGGGTAAGTCTGCACTCGCAGACGACAGATGCTCTACAAGCGGCGCCGGGAGGGAGTCCCTCTTGATCATTTCGAGCAGAGCCCTTGTCGCCATCTGACGGGCCGTAAACTGTGGGGGTCGTTGAGGCTGCCCTGGGCAAGCGAGCCGGGTGGCAGCCGGTGTGTGCCGTGATTCTCTCGGAGGAGCGCAGCGATGAACGATGGGCTTGTGCCCTCCAGTGGTATGACGCGGAGGTCGTTCGCGTTATGGAGCACCCTTTCGGTCTGTTCCCTTGCGGGGGTTTCTGGTTGTCTGGGCGGCAGCGATGCAGATGACAAGGGTCGAAATGCTCATCGCTGCCCGTCCTGGCCCAAGTCGAGCGCGTCACCTGGAGCGCCCACATGGCCAGTACCGTTCACAGGATTGCGCGAGTCGCTTTCCTTGACCAACACATGGCTGTTCGGGGCGGGGACCGACCGCGCCGTGTGGCTACGGGACGCACGTAGCGGACGCCTGATATGGCGCACCCCCGTAGGAAAGGGCGGCAGCCCGGACAAAGTTAGTCAACCTCACTACCCGCAATTGGTCGTGGCCAAAGGCCAGGTCCTATTCGGAGGTGGAACCGGGGACCCGACTGGTGAGGTGGTAGCGCTCTGTGCAGCCGACGGTACGGAAATGTGGCGCCGAACGCTTCCTGGCAAGCAGGTCTCTGAGATCGCAAGATCTGGCGATGTTGCTGTAGCGGCCACCCAAAAATCTGTATTCGGGTTGTCCGCGGCGACGGGTGAGATCCTCTGGCAGACCGAGGTCTTCCAGGGGAGGATGATCGAGGCGCATGGCGAGACGTTCATCCTCGTTCATGGGAACGGCGATCCATTCGGGGCGACGGCGCTAGACCGCAAGACCGGAAAGGTGATCTGGTCTGAGAATATTCGGGGTGCTAACTCGGTAGAATTCAGGGTGGCCGGCGATCTGGTCCACATGGTTGGCTCTCGTGTTGTTGAGCAGGGCCAGGACGACGGGACGACTCTGTTCGTGCCCACCCGGGGGGAGGTTCGCACAGTCTCCACCGATACCAACCGCGTCCAGTGGGCTCGAACACTGCAGCCCCTGGATGTAGATTCCTCACTTGTGGGCAACGGCTTTCTCTATCTGCCCTCTGGTGACCGGCTCCTAGCCCTGCATGGTGACACGGGGAAGGCGGCCTGGTCCATTCCGCTACCGGAGCCGGAAGCTCCAACGGTCATGGTTCTTCACGATGGGCTTCTTATCGCCAATTTCACCATTCCTATTGATGGTGCCTATCCTGTGCTCGGCCTCGATGCTAAAACTGGAAAGGAGCGGTGGCGGCTAAAGGCTGAGTCCACATACGAGCTTATTCCCGGACCTCCGGGAGCGGTGTTGGCCAACGCCGGGTCAAAAGTAGTTGCCATTGATACCACGGTTGGCGAGGTTATCTGGTCGGCGCCAATGAAAGGTGCGGTCCAGATTATTGCAGGTGACGTGGTGTACGCGGGCAACATGGAAGAGCTCACGGCTTACGACGTCACCACCGGTGATCTGTTTTATAGCTAATCCCTCCCGACTGTAGCTCGATCATGAACAGTCGAAAATCCCCAGAAGGGAATGTCCGCCTGTGCCACCGCAGCAGGGAACGAACCCGCCTGTGCCACCGCAGCAGGGAACGAACCCGCCTGTGCCACCCCGCCTGTGCCACCGCAGCAGGGAACGAACCCGCCTGTGCCACCGCAGCAGGGAACGAACCCGCCTGTGCCACCGCAGCAGGGAACGAACCCGCCTGTGGGACAGGCAGATGGGTGGCGCGCGCCAAGTACGGTGATCTCCCTTGCCGCTGCGGCGATTTCCCTTGCTGCACTGGTCCTTAGCATCATTGCTTTGGTCCCGGCCTTCGACTCGGCGGAGACCGCGAAGACGGAGTCTGAGCGCAGGGGACTCTTGGAAGTTACTGCGGTAAGCGCAGGCTTCACCGACAAGCTGGACGGGGTGGAGAAATCTACTGACTCGGAGAAGAAGGTGACGGGACTTAGTGGTCCTGCGGTTGACATCTCTGTCCGTAATCGTGGTAGCGGTTCTGCGATCATCACGAAGGTAACCGTGAGCGTGGCAAGGTCCGAAAGCCTTGCAACCTGCGGGGGTACAGGTGGGGATCTGGGTATCGCAGCGCACTATGCCGTCGAAATTCCAATGTCAAAGAAACCACCCTTCACTAAGGCGACGACGGAGGACGTTCGGTTCGATGTGAAGTCGGGAGAAAACGACCGATTCTCCCTGACGATCGGCCCCGATTCAGAGGAAGCAGGTAAGGCGCCTTGGATCGGAGTTGTTACGATTACACTTCATGATGCAGACGGTAGCGACCTCGATATCGGCCCCCTCGCGCTCGTGAGTGAGGGCGAGGACGAGAACTTTTATCCCAGCGGCTTCTCCTGGAAAATCAGCCCCGCAAGCTCAAGCTGTATGCCCAGTAACGCCCGCACGGTGCAAGAAGTGATGCAAATTCCCGGCATCACGGCGTCAAAGGAGTTCGCTGCTCTCCACCGTGCACTGCGCCCCTATCGGTGAGAAGCCACTGGGCAGGGTCTTTACGGCGTCAGCTGCACGATCCGCACGGGGCTGTTCCGGGGCGGGTGGCGGGTAGGCGGCGGACGTTGCCGAGGGCTGCGGCTTGTTCCCGTAGACGTACGATCTCGTCGTGCTGTGCGGCCAAGCGTGAGACGGCGAGTTCCTTGAACGCAGTGAGCTCGGCTACGGTCTCGTCCCTCCTGGTCAGGCGTTCCTTGAGCTCGGTGACCTTGGTCTTGAGCCGCTCGATTTGCGCGATCCGCGGGTCGACGACTTCGCCGGCCTGCTGCAGAGTGAGAAGGCGTCGCTCGAACTCTTCGGCGAGGTGCTGGTAGGGGCCGGGGCGGGTGGTGCCGTTCCGGTTCTTCTTCGCGTAGAACGCGGTGCGTGTCACGCCGGCTTCGGCGGCCAGTGTCTTGATGTCGCAGCTGCCGCCGGGCGGGAGGTCACCCTTCAGTAGCCGGTCCATTGCGGCCCGGACGGCCTGCTCGTTGCGGGCGCGGGTTTCTGTGCTGATGCGTGCCATGAGGTGGGGTTTCTCCTTACGTGGTGGCGGCGTCGATCGTGGCAAGCACCTTTACGTCCCGATCCAAGTCGGCCTGCAGCCGGGCCTTTTCGGTCTTGTGGTTGCGGCCGATCGATTCGATGAAGACCTGCTTGTTCCGTACGCTCTCGGCCCACACCGGGCGGTGGCAGGGATGGTGGGTGGCTTGTGGGCAGCGGGCGGAATCGCACATGCCCGCCAGCGGCTTCGTCGCGTTCGGGGTGCCGGCCAGTTTCAGGCACAGCGCCTTGGAGGGGTCGATGAACCAGCAGTAGTTCGCCACCCCCAGGTGCAGGACGCCGGCGATCTCGGCGAGGAGGGCTCTGACCTCCTGGTCACTGCCGACGACGGTGGCGTCCTCTGCGGCGGCGCGGGCCAGCTTCCCGTCGATGCTGGCGAAGAAGCTGATCAGGTCACGGGCGCCGGGACCTGCCGGCATTTCGCCCTGCTGGTAGCGGCGGTACTCGGCCAGCACGAGGTCCTTGTTGCGTTCTGCTTCCTCGGCGTTGACCTCCGCGAGGAACTTGGCCTGTGCCCCACCCGGACGGGCCGCATATCCTTCCGTTGTCACCACAGACAAGTGCTTGAGCTGCACCTTTGCGGCGAGCAGGCCACCGGGGCGGTAGGCGATCTCCAAGGCGAGTGTGCGCCTGAGCATCCTCGTCGTCAGTTGTCCCTCCGGGATCGGAGTCAGCCCCAGCGCCTGTCCTGCGGAGCCGTTGACCCACTGGCGGAACAGCGTGAAGCGGTCGTTGTCGAGCGGCGAGGTGAGCAGGGGATCACCGATCTCGGCGCCCGGGCCCAGGAGCTGCTCGGCGACCTCTGCCGCCTGATACGCCTCCCAGATCACGACCCACTCGTCAGGCACACCGCCCAGCGGCTTTCCCTTGACGACCCGACTCGCCAGCTTGTACCTCTTCAGCCCCGGGCCGGCCTTGATCGGGGGCACACGGCACCCCACATTCATCTCGCGCAGTTCGCTCTGGCGCATACCGGAAAGAGCCACGATGACCACGTGCGAGGCGGTCTTCACCACGCCGGTGAGCGCCCGCAGGCCACGCTCGGACAGCAGCCCTGACCAGGGCACCTCCCCTTGGCCGTCGGCTCGCTCCACCATGTCGGCCCCGCGGCAGAACGGTTCCTCGATCCCAACGCCCTCCACCGCTTCCTCCAGGACGTCGCGCACCGCCCTCAACGTGGAAGGGTTGATCTCCCTCCGGCCGGCTTCCGCGGCGAGGGCGTAGAGGTTGACCTGGCCCAACGGGTCGTCCTTGCTGATCCACTTCCTGGTCTTGGCCCAGTTGACGTTCCGGTCGAAGGGACGCTGCTCTTCGACATGACGGAGGATGACCGCCTCGAGTTCGCCCAGGTCCATACGTGCTGCGGGCAGCGCTGCCCGGCGGGCGACATAGCGCCGCTTGGCGTCGAGTTCGCGGAGCAGGGGCGGGGCCAGAGTCTGGACGAGGTAGAGGGCTGCACCCAGGAGCGGCTGAAACGTCGGATCCGCGACCGGCGGCGTCTTGTTGGCGTTGCCGCTGGGCTTGCTGGTGGCCCGTCCGGGAAACGGCCGCAGCCCGGGGTGGTAGCGGTCGGTGGTGAACAACTCGCCGTAACGGGCCAGGCCGATGATCGTCAGCTCGACCGCTCTGCGGACGCTGGGGCGGTCGTGTGTCTTCTTGCCGTTGGGACGGTGGGTGGCGCGGTACTGCGCGAAGGACGTGCAGTGATGTTCAGTGACTTCGCCGAGCTCGATGACCCCCTGGGCGGTCAGCCAGTTCAGCCAACGGACCAGTTCCAGCAGCTCGGTGTAGAGGCTGTTGACGACGCGGACCGTCCGGTTGGCGTACGGCAGCGTCCGTACGGCTTCGTGCCCGGGGGCCATCTGCGCGGCGATGTACTCCTTGGCCACCGTCTTCCACCGTTCATTGATGATCCCCGAGAAGTCCAGGCGCCGTGCGCACTTCGACACGTAGGCGGGGATGCCGATGACCTGGGTGAAGACCCAAACGTCGTCCTCGAAGACTGAGCGGACTGCCTTGATGGGGAGGACGAAGCCGGCCAGGCCGCAGATGTCAGCCCCGGCGAAGGGCGACGACACGCTTCCGGACAGCGGGACCCCGGGATGGGCGATGGTGCTCACAGGGTGCTCTCCTCGGGCAGGAGCGGTATCTCGGCGTCGGTGTCCGTGACGTGGGCAGCAGCCGTAGCGAGCTGCGTGGGGTCGTACTTGACCAGGACTTCCTCGATGCGCTGGGCATAGTGGCCGAAGACGGCCATGAACTGCGCGGCGGGCATCTGTTGCCACTGCCGGGCGAAGAACGCCTTCATGCGCAGGAGGTTCGCCGCGTGCCGCGGCGTGAACAGAGCGAGTGGACACAGAAGGCACACCCAGGGGCGAGCCGGGCACGGCTTTCCCTTCGGGCCGTGCACGCCGGCGGTCGGATCGATGCAGGACGCCACGAACACATCGCGCTGGCCACCCACGAGCTCGGCGATCGCCCGATCGTCCAGCTCCAGCTCGCTGACCAGCTGCGGGAACTGGCGGGCCAGGTCTGCGACTTGTTCGTCCGACAGAACCATGGGCGGTTGGCCCCGGCGGAGGAGATCGCCCTGAGCCTGCTCGACGATGTCTTCCAGGGCACTCTTCTGGGCCTCAGTCATCGCGGACAGGTAGTGGTCGCCTTCTACTGCCGGGGTGTGGTTGGGGTCGATCGTCGAGCGCCGGCTGCCGATCCAGGAAGAGCGGTCCCGGTGGGACTCGAACGTCGTGCGGATCCGATGGCGGTGCACAACCACCGGTGCCCCGTTGGCGTCGACCACCCCCGCATCGTGAGACCAGTCGACGATGGTGGACTTGTAGGGGCGTCCATATCTCCACGGCCCCAGGCCCTCGTCGCCCGAGCGACGCGAGGTGTAGGCGAGCCACAGCCACAGCCTGTTGCGCAGCTGTGGCGGACAATGCGACCTCGCCAGGTCGGCATAGTCGAGCCAGCGCTCCAGCACCCGTACGGCCTTGCTCGGCAGCGTGATGCTCTCCTCGGACGTACGGCCCTTGATATAGCGGACCAACACCGCGGCGTCGCCGGCCCAGTCAAGGCCGTCGATACCCAGATCGGCGATGCCGTCCGGCACGATGCCGCTGTACACGCCGAACAACACCTGGTATGCGATGACGACGCGAGCGCTGGGGAAGAGCGCTTCACGTGCTTCCACGAAGAAGCGCTGGTTACCATCACCGATTCGGTAGCGCATCTGGTTGTACGACAAGCCGACGCGCTCGCCCAACGACCTTGGCGTTGCGGGACCGTGGTGCACCATCAGCCAGAAGATGTTCTCTCTCGTCCAGCCATGCATGTACGGGTCCTGGCCGGCCTCCGCCGTTGCTCGGGCCGCCCGGTACGCGGCCCATGACTCCTTGGCGATCGTTCGGGCTGCACGGGTCAGCCCTGCCCAGGCGACCTCGTCGTACGGCGGCAGCGGCTCGCTGTTCGGATGCCGGTTGTACAGACGCCCTCGGACCAGTTCCCGGACGTCCGGAGCCAGCACGGAGGTCTCGGCGTCCAGGGCGGCGAGCATGCGGCGGCTCTCCGACTCTCGCCGATTTCCCGCCTCCCACCACAACGCTGCGAGTCCGGCGCGGGTCAGTCCTGCTGCCCCGCCCCGGTGACCACGCATTTCCAGTTCTCCGACGAACCAGTCGATGGTCCCCTTGTACTTCTCCGCGGTCCGGTGCGAGTCACCCTGGCCATGCGGATGCATCAGATAGACCAGGCCCGTCAGCAACTCGCGGACGAGTACGGGGTTGACCGAGTCGTCGACAATCAGGGTCGACGTGGTGCCGCTGGTGAACGTGCAGAACAGCCGCAGCGGGTTCTCCAAGATCTCCGCGGGCATCAGATATCGTCCTCATCGAAGTCGTCGAACTCGGCATCGGCCTCGCGTTCGGCCTCGGCGAGCAGACCGTGGTCATGGCCCGCCCGCTCATATGCCTCGCGGTAGATCCGGGTCGTATCCAGGCGGCGGAGGTACACCTCCGTGGTAAGAGTGCTGGTATGACCGAGGAGGTCACGCAGGATCATCACCGGGTCGTTCTTGCGCAGGTAGAGCGCAAGGGCCGCGTCCGCGTCGGTGTCCTTGACGAGCTTCGCGAGCTGGGCGTAGTAGCCGCCGATCAACATCTCGAGCGTCCTGATCGCGAACGTATGACGGCACCGGTGCGGGGAAGTATGCGGGAAACGCGGATCGAATCGATCCCTGATCCGCTCCGACGTTCGCTTGAAGACCGTCGGCCAGTCGCGAAACGGACTCCCGTCACTCTGCACGGCGAGCAGCATCGATCCGCCATCAGGCCGGACCAGACACCGACGTTCCCGCGGGGTCAACTCGGCCCACAGCACGCGCTCACCATCAACTCGGCCACCGATCTCGTCTGCCTCGGTCACCACCAGGGGCGACCCCCACTTGGCCGGCGGAATCCATGACGAGCGAGCCACCGCAACAGCACGCTGCAACCGCAAGTACTGGTGCAGTCGGGCGAGCGGGTCGTATGTCGTCCACGTGGCGCGGAACTTCCGGCCCTTCGTGACCCCGGCCGGAACCGGCACCCAGATCGGCAACTCGGTCCGGCGGGGCGGTAGCGGCGGAACCTCGCACTCCAACATGTACGTGAACTCCTGCCGCCGCAGCCCGCTGGACAGCACATAGCCGCCCACCGCCGCGTTGCGTGCCGTCGTCCGGCCCCGGTAGAGACTGTCCTCGGCGCCGTCCGGGCGCAGACCGCCCAGCCCTTTCAGGAAGGTGTCCTCGAAGTCCTTCTCGAAGTACTTGATCGTCACGTGCGGCTTCGGCGTCCGCCGCTTGGACAGGTTC
The DNA here is from genome assembly GCF_001279005.1 of Streptomyces caelestis. GTDB lineage: Bacteria > Actinomycetota > Actinomycetes > Streptomycetales > Streptomycetaceae > Streptomyces > Streptomyces heliomycini. The sequence goes on along the minus strand of NZ_LGCN01000074.1, from coordinate 286,157 downwards.
GCCGACTGCAGGCGCACCTGGTCGCCGTACGCCGTGACGGCCTGCTTGTAGGTGAACGGCACCGCGGTCGTGAGCTCTTCGCCCTCGGCCCACCCATAGAACAGGGACAGGATGCTCATGTGCTGGTTCCAGGTGGATGCGGCGAACCGTTCCTTCAGCGGGCCGCAGGCGCGGTGTACCGCGTAGGCACTCAGGCCGCGCCGCAACTCGCGACGGTTGTCGAAGAGTTGGATGCCCCGGCTGGCCAGGAAGAGCGTCCAGTCCCGCACAACCCGAACGTAGGTTTCCCAGGAGTTCGGGGCCGGGCATCCGTTTGTCGGGAGTTCCTGGGCCCACCGGTTGATCACGGTCGTGACGCGAGGGCCGGCCGAGTCCTCGAAGAGGAGGTCGTCATCGAGCAGGATCGGCATCCGGTCCGGAATGACCGGTTGACTCGATAGTCCCCAGGACTCCCAGGTGGCAGAGGAGAAGAACGTCATCAGCATGGCGGGGACCGTACCTATGCGACTCAAGCGACTGCAAAGCGCAAACGTGCTGGTCGCTGGGGCGCTGGGTCGTAATGAGACGCTGCAGTTCTGCTCACAGAAGGCCCCGCGAAGAGGTCGAGTATCACGTGGCCAGCCCGAAGTCGTCCTGCGTCAGCGCGTCGGCGTCTCCGCGGCACGCCCAGGGCGAGCAGCCGTCCTCGACACCGTTCTCCAGGACGTCGGCGTCGGCCGCGCTGGTAGAGCAGACCGAGCGGCTGAGCGGCGGCGGGCCGGTAGGCGTTGCGCAGGTGCTCGGCGGCCCGGGTCGCGGCTTCGGCCTGCTGGGCGTGGCCCTTCCTCGCATGCCAGTGGGCGGCGGCAGTGACGAGGAAGAACAGCATGTCGATCGCCATAGCGGTGGCGGCACCGTCCTCGCCCCGGCCGAGGGCCGGACCTCCGTGGACGAGGTCGCGGGCTGCCTGCCGCAAGGCCCGGTCGTGTCCCCGCGCAGCGCGTACGTGGGAACGCGAGGCCCGCTCGAACGCGAAGGCCGCGTCGCGTAGTTCGCTGCGGGTGTGGGCGGCGGACGTTTTCGCGAGGGCGTCCAGGACCTCGCCGGTCGCGGAGATGTACGCGACAGCAACTGCGTCGTCACCGTACTCGACAGCCCCGATTGCCCCCCACGCAACCGTGGCCGTCCGGCGACGCGCTGCAGAAGGGCTGTTGGGCGAGGCATTGCCAGGGGAATCTGGCGACGCCGTCTTGTCGAAGTCGGCGGACCATCGCTCCCGGATGCGCGGCAGGGACAGATCCGGGGCGAGGCGCGCGCCGGGGTAGAACACGGGCTCACCGTCTTTGTTGCGGTCATCCGGCAGGGCCACCTTGTAGCCGAGCAGGTCGCCGGATGGCGCCTCGCGCTTGCGGATCAGCAGGCCGGCGGCGGCGAGGCGGTCGAAGAACTCCTCTTCGCTTCTGGCGCCGGCCACCGCTCGACGTACGCTCTCGCGCAGTTCTTCGCGCGCGGTGCGCTCGCGGCCCTGGCGCTGGGCCTTGTGGCGCTCGGCGCTGGTCGGGCGCTGCGCTGCGGTCCCATCCCCGGTGCTGAGCTGCTTGAGCCCGTACTCGGCTTCGATCAGGCGGGCTTCGGCCTGAGATCGCTTGGCGTCGTTGTTGAGCCGGGGGCGCCGGCCGTCCTCGCGGACGAGCGTGGCAATGATGTGGACGTGGTCGTCGGCGTGGCGCACGGCCGCCCAGCGGCACCCCGCCTCGTCGGCGGCCGGCGCGATGCCGGTCGCGGCGACCATGCGTCGGGCGATCTCGCCCCATTGCTCGTCGGAGAGAACCGGGTCATCCGGTGCGGCCCGGACCGAAAGGTGCCAGACGTGCTTCGCCGGGCGTCGCGACTCCGCGAGCGCCTGGACGGGCTGGTCCAGGAGCTGCTGCAGCTGTCTCTTCGTAGCGTGCGGATCGCGCCCGGGGTCGGGAGCGAAGCTGTCCCAGGCCGCCACGAGATGCGGGTCGACATGCTCCTCGTGGGTCCCTTTGCCGTAGAGGTAGTTGAGCAGACCGAACGTGGTCGAGCCGCGTTTGTGGACGCGCGGGATCATCCGGTTCGCGTTTCGGTGTCGAGGTAGTGCTGGATGAAGGAGTCCACGCGCTGGGTGACGCGCTGGACGGCGCCGAGTACGGCTTCGGCGTACGGGACGTCGGCACCAGAGTTGATGGCTTTGGCTACCTGGTTGAGGTTGTTACCGATGTGGCCGAGGTGCCGGCGCACAGCGAAGAGTTCGCTGTGGACTTCTCGTTGGGTGGCGATTTCCGCTGCTGTGCGGTCGAGGTCGCGGGCGGCATTGAGAGCGGCGTGGGCGAGGAAACTGGCGACGCTCATGTTGCATACGGCGGCTGCTCGGGTGAGGAGTTGGTACTCGTCGTCGTTCATGCGGCAGCTGGGCTGGCGTATGCGTTTGTTCTCATCGCGCAGGCGTTCACGCTGCTGCACATGCGGCTTGGAAGGGGCGGTGTGCGTGCAGTGCGCACTGTGGCAGGTGTGTTGGTCCTGCTTCCCAGGATGCGAGCCGCCCTCGGTCGCATCCTCACGGGTCGGCGCCCCCCGGTGCCGGTCCGCTCCCGCCGCTTCAGGAGCGGGGGACGCAAGAGCATTGCTCCCGACGGGAGCAATGCTCTTGCGATAACTTGCTCGCCCCGAGACCGAGTTGGAGCCGGGATCAGGTTCCGGGGTGGTGCCGTTCTTGCGTGCGTTCGTCATCGGGATTCGGGCCTCGTAGAGCGGGTGCGGTGCTGGATGGTTGCGGCCAGCGCGAGGACATCGGCTGGGCTGGCAAGGACGCGGACCGGTCTGCTGGGACGGTCCTGGACGAGCCACTGCCCGGTCGGCGTGAGGACGACGGCGTGGAGGAGTTGCCGGCGGACCAGGACGTCCGCCCAGGCATTGGCCTCGGCGGTGGCGGGCTGGGAAGAGCGAGGGGGACGCGGGGTCACGGGGTACCTCCTTAAGAGGGGCGGTGGCCCCGCGTGGGACCGGGCCACCTTTACGGGTACAGGCTTTGCTCAGAAGTTTTGCCAGCTCAGCCACACTCGGGGCAGCGCCCGACATGGCTGTTGAGCGCGCGAGCCATCCGCTGTTTCGCCGAGGCAGCCTGCTTCGCACTGGACTTCGCCGCCGGCCTGCCCGCATGCCGCTCGGAGTGAGCGAGCATGAATCCGATCTCTCGCTCGTACTCCGCACGGACGATCTTGAACTGGTGGCAGGTCTTCATCGGGCGGTGCTCCTCGTCGTTGTGATGTCCCCGTTCCGCAGCTCCTGAAGGACGAGGCCGAGTCGGTCGTTACCGACACCCGTCAGGCCCTGGCGGCGGATGATTTCGCGCAGCTGCACCCGAGTGATTGCGCCATTGCCGTCCCGTTCAAGCAGGGCGGGAACATGGGGGCGCACCTCACGGACAAGCTGGCGCTCGGACTCACCCAGCTCGCGTGCCTGGCGCTCCGTCTGCGGAGAGCGGGACCGGGCAGGCTTGTCCTTGTTCTTTGCCCGGGACGTCCTGGCTGGCTCCCGGCGAAGCGGGACCTTGTGTCCTCGGTCCTGGGTGGTCTCGGTCCCGGACTGTGGGGTGGCCGGTCCTCGGTCCTGGGTGGTCTCGGTCCCGGACTGTGGGGTGGCCGGTCCTCGGTTTTCGGTGGCCTCGGTTCCCGACTTTGCGATGCCCGGCCCCCGATGAGAATACGGGCCCTGAGCTGCTACTTCTTGCGTGTTGTGGTCGGTCCTCATGGCCGCTGCGTCCCGCGCTGCGGCTTCCGGACCGGCGAGTTCGGTCCCCGGGACCGCACCGTCTTCAGAGAGCTTGGTTCCCGCGGCCGTTCCCGTTGCGCCGGCCTTGGTCCCCGCGCCGACCTTGGCTTCAGGGTCCGCCTCCTCGGGGACCGGTCCCCGAGGAGTCCTCGGTCCTCGGTCCCGGACCGGCTCGTCGGAACCGTCGGGACCGGGGACGGGGACCGGCACATTCGATGTCGGCTGTGCGGGGACCGTGGCCGCCGATGCGCTGCTGTGCGTCGGGGACCAGGGAGAAGGGAGCGGGACCGTGGCGAGCGCGAGCGCGTGTCGCCGAGCGGCAAGTTGGTCGAGCATCTGCGCCCGCTGGAGGGGATCGGTGCCGACCGAAGCCCTGCCGACCGCCTTCGACAGGCGTCGCGTCAGCCGTCGGCCGCGACGGCTCTGCTGCTGCTCGGGTGTGTGTTCGGCGAGGCGGGCGGCGAGGGCGACCGCACGGGCGGTGGCCCGGTCCCGGGTGATCTGCGCGGCGTCGCGGTCTCGCGCGGCGATGCCCAGGCGGGACAGCAGCCGTTCGCGTGCCTCCCGGCCCAGGACAGCGATCAGTCCGTGCGAGGCTGCACCCGGGGTGCGCAGGCGCAGTTCGATGCCCATGGCCAGGTGCCACAGCATCGCCGCCATGACCGGTCCGACGAAGGCGCGGACCGTGCCGCCGACAGGGCCGCTCTCGGCGTAGGCGGGGATCACTTGCACCGTGGTGATCACCCAGACCAGCGTGCCCGGCAGGCCGGGAGCGCCCTGGACGGCGAGGTTCTGCCGTGCCATCAGCGCGGTGGCGAACAAGGCGAGTTCGGCGGCGGCGAACATGCCGGCGCGCTCGGCGGTACCGGCCATGTCCAGGTAGTCGGCGGCGAAGCGCCAGCTTGTGTCGGCGCTGTAGGCGGTGCAGCCCAGGGCGGCGACGGCGGCGACCTTGACCGCAGGGCCGCCGAGACGTTTCTGCGGGCGGGTTCCCCGGCGCCGGATCGCCCAGGCGGTCAGCATGAACGCGAGGGCGGCGGGCACGACGGCGGCGAGGAGGAGAGGGAGGTCCGAAGTAGCACCGAAGGCGAGGACGGGGTGGGTCATGCTGCCTTTCCGAGAGGGGCGGGCGCCGGGTTCGACGCTGCCGGGCGGCCTGTCGGCTGCTGAGCACCGGGAACTGCGGGCGCGGGGGTGCCCTTGGCCTTGGAGGTCTTCTTCCGCTTCTTCTTGGAGCGGGGCACGCCGTAATTGCGGTCGCGGTCGAAGACCTTGTTGGCCGCTTGCCGGAGCAGGTCGCGGGCGTGCTTGTGGCTGATCTGCAGGGCGGCGGCGAGCCGGTCGGGCTGCCAGCCCCGGACGTAGGCGTGGTCGATGACCACCTGCCGCTCGGCTTCCGTCAGGTGCACGTCGCGTCCATGGAAGAAGGCGGTCACACGCCGGTAGTCCAGGCGCCGGTGCAGGTTGTCGTGCAGCGGGCGCCGCTCGGCTTCGGTGAGCCCGCCCCAGACGCCCTCCTTGAGGACGTTCTCCAGGGCGAAGTCCAGGCACGCGCGGCGGACGGGGCACCAGCCGCACAGCTCCTTCGCCTCCGCGATCTCCTCGTGATCGCGGGGCCCGGGGAAGAACACGGCGTCGGCGTCCTCGACGTCCATGCCGTGGCACGCTCCGCGGGTGTGCCAACTGGTGTCTCCGATGCCGCGCAGGCCGGTGGTCGGCGCGTCGAGGGTGGTGATGTGGCGCAAGGCGAGTCTCCGATGTGCTGCCGCACCGGCCGGCTAGCGCGGTGCTCGGTGGGTGCGGCGTCGGGTGCCGGCTGCGGCGCGTGGGCGTGCGCCGCAGCCGGTGCGGGACGGTGATGTTGCGGCGGTGCAGTGGACGGGATGCACGCGCCGGAGGCGCCGGTCAGGCCAGGGCGGGTTGCTGGTCCTGTTCGGTGTGCTGGGCCTGCTGGGCGGCGAGGTCGAGGCGGCCGGGGTGCGGGGTGGCGCGCGGCGTGATGGCGCGTACCCCGTCGTTAGGGCCGATCCGGCGGCGGCGACACGGCTCGCCGACCGGGGCCAGGCACCACTCGCATCGCACGCTCAGGGCATCAGGCAGCCCCTGCGCGACAGCGGCTTCGCGTGCTGCCCGGGCGGGCCGGAACGGTATGAGAGCAGCTCGGGCGGCGGGCGGTATGCAGGAGCCGATCTGGTCCAGCCGAGCCTGCAGCCTGGGGTTGACCCCCTCCTGGCTGCTGGTGATGGCCCGGGCCTGCGTGGGCTGCGCTATGCCGGCGGCGACAGCGCGGCGGGTGCCGACCAGCTCTGCGGTCCAGGCGGCCTGGTCGTCCGGGTCCGCGGACGGTGTGGGGTCGGAGTGGAGGGCCAGGCGGTTGCGCCGGTAGCTCTCCCAGGGGCGGACCACGTCCGCGGGCTGGATCTGGTACGGCGAGGTGCGGTAGTGCTGGCGGGCGGCGGCGAGGGCGTCCCAGCCGTGCGGGGTGGCCATCGGCACATCACCGAGCAGCTCGTGCCACTGTGCGAGTTGATCGCGGGCCTCGCCCTCGTCGGTGCGGATGCTACGGGGGTCGAGTCGGCCGATGTAGGCCAGCAGGGCGGCGATTTCACGGCGGTCCACGGTCAGCCCTCCGTTCCGGTCGGCTCGTCCAGGGCGGCGAGAAGGGCGGCGGTGTGCTTCTCGGCCCGCGTCATGCCACCGGGCGCGGTGGTGTTCTGGCCGGGCACGGCGTAGAGGTTCGGGCGGCTGGGGGCATGCTCCCGGGTGATCCAGGAGCGCCAGTCGGCAGCCCAGGCTTCCGCCGGCCTCGGGGCGTGGGCCGCCCGGTGGGCACGCCACTTCGCGTCGGCGGCCTGCAAGCCCTGCTTGCCGAGGCGGTCGAGGTGTCCCTGCTGGCGGGCCCAGGTGTGGGTGGCGGGGTCGACCTGCCACTCGGCAGCCGAGGTGACCGCAGCACCACCACTGCTGTACCTCCGGTTCACATCAGGTTCACTACGGTTCTGTGTGCCGGTGGCCGGTACATCGCTGTACCGGTGGCCGGTACGCCGCTGTGCCGGTTTCCGTCGCGACCTGCCGGTTTCCGGTACTGCCGGATTCCGGATCCTCGCGGGGGATTCCGGCACCTCACGCGGGCGGATTCCGTACCGCCGCAGGGCCGACAGCCGGAGCTTCGCAGGGCCGGCGGGCTCGTCCGACACTGCCGTGTCGCCCGTTTCCTCCCGCTGCTCTCGAAACGCCTGGGCGACCGCTTCGGCGGCGAGAGGCAGGCGATAGACCGTGCTGCGCTGCGGGCCCACCAGGTCGTCGAGCTGTTCCAGCTCGCCGGCCAGGAGCAGACGCTCGATGGCTTCGCGCACCGTGGAGACCGAGGCGTGCGTGCGCTTGGCCAGGCCGGACAGCGAGGCCCAGGAGATGCACTGATCGTCGGCCACCCGGTCGGCGATCGACAGCAGGACCAGACGCGCGGCCCCTCGGCTGGAGCTGTGCTCCCACACCCACTCGCGGGCTTCGCTGCTCATCGGCCGCTCCCTGCAAGCGGGCGGGAGCGTCGGCTCGCCGGGGTCAGGGTGGTGCGGTCCGACTCGGGGCGCTGAGGCGCCGAGGCGGAGCTAGCTGCCGCGCAGGCCGGACGGAAGGGCCTTTTACGCAGGGCGGAGCGCATGCAAGAATCTCCTTTGGTGTTGCCACGCTGAGACGCCCCGTGGAAGGGATCAGCGTGGTGATGGTGGCGATCTCCGCCCTTGCCGGGGCGGTACAGCCGTTAAGCGTCCGGCGTCCGGGAGTTGCAGCTCTCGGGCGCCGTCGCTGTATCCAGGGACCTATGAGGCCCGGAGGTTGTGCACGTCATTGCTCCTGTGCTCGTCCATGCGGGCGGTCTGCCCGGCGGGGGACGACGAACATACGCACGGCTCCGCGTCAAGGTCGAGAGTTGGTTCTTAAACCCTGTAGAAGTCGCGTGAGCTGCTGCGACGAGGGTGGAGCGAGCATGGGCGAGTCCTAGCGCGTACGTATGCCGCGAAGGCCGGGCAAGGAGCGCTTACCGCGCCTTGTCGACGTCGCAACACTTCAGTGAAGCTGTGATCGAGAACCTACGCCAAAGTGATCCCTGTCTGTCAACACTGAAGTGAAGCTCCTCAGGCTTTGGTCTTAGGAACTACACTGCAGTACAGTCCAGGCTTCAACGTCTAGATGGGAGGAGTCGGTGATGGTGGAGTCCAGCGGACCGGCGCAGGCACCCGGTGGCGCCGCCGGCGCTCGGCGCTCATTTGCCGACAAGCTCAACCACCTGTTTCAGACCGTGACGAACCCGGAGACCGGTAAGCGCTACACCAACGCCGAGGTCGCCCGGGCGATCTCCGTGTCCGAGAGTGCGATCTCGCAGTTGCGGACCGGCGCTAAGCCCAACCCCACCTACACGACGGTGGAACGTCTTGCCGGCCACTTCCACGTCAAAGAGCAGTACTTCTTCTCTGACTACGACCTCGAGGAGGCCGAGAAGGTGCGCGCTTCCATGGAGCTGATCGAGGCCGTGGCCGACAGTGACGTGCGCGGCCTTGCGCTTCGAGCCAACGGCCTCTCGGCGGAGAGCTTGAAAATGATCACCGACGTGATCAATCAGGCGCGCCGATGGGAAGGGCTCGACAAGCCCAAGCAGTGATGTGACTGCTCTCACCGGCTGGGTGGATATGACTGGTATGCCGCACCCGGTCCTTCAAGATCGTCTTGGGTAACCGTCTATGCGTGTGCAAAGCTCTGCTGGAGCCACTCGGAGTGGCGGATTCCGGTTAGCGCAGGCCGTGTCAGCGCTCATTCGGGGGCTACAGCAAGGATCTCGTCCATGTTCAATCGGCAATTTGCGCGCAGAGAGGCGCAGCTGAGGCGACTGTGCGAGGAGCAGCTGCGGGGGATCGAGATACCTGATCCCTACGCGGTGGACGAAATATGTCGGCAGCTCGCCATCAAGCGTGGCCGCCCTCTGCACCTCCACGAATTGCCTGAAACCGGAGGGGCCAACTCTCCCTGTGGAATGGTCCTCTCTTTCGACCACGAGGACCACATCTTCCACGTCGCGGCTACCAGCGAACGGCATCGCGCGCAGATCGTGCGCCACGAGCTGGCGCACCTGCTACTCGGGCATGCCGGAAATAACGAGAGCGTCGTCAACTCCCTGCTGGCGATCCTCCCCGACGGAGTCGATCCCTCCGCCGTGCTCTCCGCTTTCGGTCGGACGAGCTACGACAGTGAAACCGAGTACGACGCCGAGATGGCTGCCTCTTGCCTGGGGGAGCTGTTTCAGGATCTCGCCCACTCGATCCGGGAACGAGGCCGGTCCGGCGTGGTGTCGCGGCTCGACGACGCTCTGGTCCACCCCCGGAGGAACCGCCGCTCATGAGTACATCCACCATCGTCGCCGGCGTCCTCTGGCTGGTGGCTCTGTGGCGACTGCCGTCCATCCGGCACTCCCACAAGCAGCGAAGCCTGGCGCTGACCCTGGTGACTCTCGCGGTTGCCATGACGTTCGAGGTTCCGCAGGTCAAAGAGGCAGTCGATGCCGCCGTCGGTACAGACGCCAGGCTGTCGCCGCTGCTGAAACACATGCTCGGCGTTACCTCGGCGGCGTACCTGCTCGACTTCGTCATCGCAGTTGTTCGACCGCAGGGCCTGGCGCGTCGCACCCGGCTGGTGGCAGCCAGCGTGACGCTGCCCCTCATGCTCGCCTTCTACGCCTTGGCCAACTGGACGCCGGGAGGGCCTGTCAGGCTCGGAGAGGGCCATGGTGCCCTTTTCCCTGTCCTCTACATGGCGGTCTTCACGCTCTACATCGGCATCGCCATGGTCGTAGCGACATGGCTGTTCCTCGGCGGCGTACGCCACAGCCGAACTCTCCTCGGGAAGGCCGGCCTCGGATTTCTGGGCTTGGGAACCCTGCTCGGAAGTCTGTACGCCCTCCAACGCATCGTCTTTGTGACGGTTCAGCTCGCCTCGGGCACCAACTACCCAGGCTTGGAGAACCTTCTCTCCACGACACTCAAGCAGGCCACGGTCCTGTCGGTCGCGCTCGGCGTCTGCTTGCCTCCTCTCTCCGTCGCCGTTGAGTACGTCGCGGCGTGGAGCACCCTGCGCAGGCTGCGGCCCCTGTGGGCGCAGCTCACGGAAGCAGCCCCGTACGTGGTGCTGGCGACCTCCGTGCGTAGAAGGCGCGTCCCCTTCCGGCTGGAGCGGTGCGTTATCGAGATCGAGGATGCCTGCCTGGCGCTTCGCGAGTACGTGTCAGTCGACACGCACGCAAAGGCTCGGAAGTTCGTCCGCCAGAAAGGGGTCGATGCGCAACACTCTGATGCAGTCGCGGAAGCCTGTTGGTTGCGTGCAGCCGTCCAGAGCGCCCGAAATGGGGAACGTTTGCGGGGAGTTGAATACCCATCCCTCGGCGTCACTGGGCGGGACAGAGTGAGTGAACTGTCATGGTTGCGCACCGTTGCCGATGCATACCTCTCCTCTCCAATCGTTTCGGAATTCGTCCGGCAAGAGCAGTCGACCATTTCCCACGGGCAGGGCGATTCGGAAAGGATCTCCTCACATGACAACTGATGTCCGCCGCAGCGAGTCGCGGCTGGCGCGCCGCATTACGGACTGGCTCGAGCCGAAGAACTGGATCATCGCTGTCACCCTGCTGGTCGGTTGGCACACCGCGCAATGGACAGGCGTTGCCTGGGGAGTGGTCGGCGCCCTTTTCGCCGCCGTCATCCCGATCGCCTTCATCAAGTCCGGCATTCGCAAGGGCCACTGGGGCGACAGACATGTCGGGGAGAAGCCGGCACGGCTTGTCGTGATGGCCGTCATTCTGCTCTCAGTAGCCACCGGCATCGTCCTGATGCTCGTTGCGGGGGCGCCGCGCACCATGGTTGGCCTCATAGTCTCGATGCTGGTGACGCTCGCGATCCTCACCGCAATCACCTTCGCCTGGAAGATCTCCGTTCACCAGGCCGTGTCCGCAGGCGCCTGCGCGATGCTCGTGCAGACCTACGGCCCGTGGATGGCCCTCGGCTTCCTTCTGGTCATCGTCGTCGGATGGTCCCGCGTTGAATTGCGCGACCACACGCGCAACCAGGTGATCGCAGGCACCATCCTCGGCACCATTGTCGCGGCGGCCGTCTTCCACCTGGCGCGCTGATCCGACTTCGGGGCGTAACCGAGGGAGCTGCCGGGACAGTGATCTCAGCGGCGGACATTACTGACGCGCGAGCGTGACATCCGTAGTTGGGGAGGTTACCTACAGTAATGGTGGGGCGCGGAGCCGTCGGCGTCAGCGTTCGGGCTTGGGCGGACGCTGCATCAGCGCGGCCGTGGCCTGCTCCAGCGTGACTTTGCCACTCAACAGTGCCGTAACGACGTAGGTGATCGGCATGTCGACGCCGTGGGCCTGCGCCAAGCCGAGAATCGCCTCGGCGCTCTTGACACCCTCGGTGGTCTGCCGGGTGGCGGCGGTCGCTTCTTCGACGCTCAGCCCTTTGCCGAGGTGCGTGCCGAAGGTGCGGTTGCGGGAGAGCGGGGATGAGCAGGTGGCGATGAGGTCGCCGAGGCCGGCCAGTCCTGCGAGGGTGGCGGGGTGCGCGCCCAGCGCCATGGCCAGCCGGGTGGTCTCTGCGAGGCCGCGGGTGATCAGCATGGCCTGCGCGTTGTGGCCCAGGCCCATGCCTGAGGCGATGCCGACGGCAAGCGCGATGACGTTTTTCACCGCGCCGCCGAGCTCGCAGCCGGTCACGTCGGTGCTGGTGTAGGGCCTGAAGCAGCTGGTGTGGCACACCTGCTGGACGCGGATGGCGGTGGCTTCGTCGGGGCAGGCGACGGTCGCGGCGGCGGGCTGTCCGGCCATGATTTCGCGGGCGAGGTTCGGCCCCGACAACACGGCCACCCGCTTGGCGGGGATGCCGGTCACCTCGGTGATGACCTCGCTCGCCCGCAGGTCGGTGTCGCGTTCGATGCCCTTCATCAGCGACACGATTACGGTGTCGCGTCCGATGTGCGGCGTCCACAAGGCGAGGCTTTCCCGAAGGGACTGCGCAGGGATGGACAGTACGAGGAAATCCGCACCGTCCAGGGCGGTGGCCGGGTCGGTCGTGGCCGTCAGCGTCTGGGGCAGGTCCACGTCCGGGAAGTAGCCGGGGTTGCGGTGCTCGCGGTTGATCGCGTCGGCGATCTCGCCACGACGGGCGTGCACGATCACGTCGGTGCCTGCGTCGGCCATGATCTTGGCAACGGCGGTGCCCCAGGACCCGGCAGAGAACACCGCCGCGCGGGCGAGACGGAGCTGGCTCACTGCGAAGTCCTTCCAAGAAGGGTGGACCTACCGCCGGGGCAGCGGTGGGGTCTGGCCACCCTATCGATTGGGCCCGATGTCTCCGGGCTCGCAGTGGGGCGGCGCCGAGTGAGCAGGACAGCCCGGCGGCCAGAGAGGGTGGGCAGCATCTCGTGTGCCTCCCCGAGGATGGCCAAAGCGCGTCGAGACCACCATCAGCCATCTCGTAGCTGTCCACGTGCACCAGGACCTCGACCGCCGCTGCTGCACCTGGACGCCGATCGCTGAGATCCTGCTCCGCGCCACCGAGACCGATTCTGTGAAGTCGCACTGTAGAGATACCGCTCAAGCGCTATAGGCGGCGGGCATGGCGATGCTGCTGCCTGCGGCTGTACGCAGGCGGCAGGTGTTCCAGAGATCAGGCCGGGCGAAGGAGCATCGCGTCGTACACGGGGGATTCGGGGGCGTGCTTGATGCGTCCCATGATCTGGTAGCCCCAGAAGAGATACGCACCGTGCGCCGCCAGCACGCGCTGCTGCATGTGGAGGTCTTCGACCCGCAGCCGCACGGCGAGCTGGTGGCCGCGCGGCCGGGCCCGGACGCCGAGGACGACCGCGGCCTGGAGATCGTCGAGGCTCTGTGCCTGCGCTGGGGCCGTCGGCCCGATGCCGATCGCGGTGGGTCGGTGACATGGGCCTGCCTGCCGGTCCCCGGCGCCGAACTGGCTCAGCACGATCGTGGCGCCGACCCGGAACAGTCCTGCGAGGCCGGTAATCTGCCTCGGCCCGTGGCCACGATGCCTGTGCACCCCGCACCTGTGCCGTTCGAAGGAGACCTCGTGCCGCCCTCCCTGACGTCCCCGCCTACGCTCTACGAGTCATGGGAGGTACTCGCTGACGGCCTTCACGTCCAGCGCCTCGCCCTGCACCTGCCGCAGTTGCACGAGCAGCTCACCGTGCAGACGGCGGGGACCGGCATCACGGTTGCTGCCGTGGTCGCCCGTCCTGCCGAGGCGCCCACCGCACAAACCCTGGCGCTCATCGACGCGGCTGGCTTGAGTGCCTGGGTAGATCTGCCCGCCGAGCACGGCCGGTCCGATGCCGCGGTCAGCCCTTTGGCCAGCGCCGCCGAGGACGTCCACGCCCTGCTTCTGCCCGGCGTCACCGACGACGCGCTGCGCGGCGCCGTGCGAGTGGTCGCCGCTGCCTCGGCCTGGTGGGTCGGTGCCTTCGCCGCCATCCGGCACCTCGGCGTGCACCACAGCAGCCTCACGCCCGTCAAGGACACCGTCGGCTCGGACACACTGCACGAGGCGGTCCGCGTCGTCGCACTCGGCACCGCTCAACGCGTTCTCGCCCAGCAGCTGCGGCACGACGCGAGTGAGGAAGCGGTTCGGCTCGCGTACTGCCGGGCCGTCACCGAAGGAATCGTCATCGAGCCGACGCTGCCGGCGCTCCTGGAGAAGCTGGGCGAGCTGCGGCTCGTGGACCTGGTGACCACGTCGATCCCCTGGCGCGGCCGGTTCGCTAAGTACGCCGGAGGCACCGGCGCCGGGGAGGTGGAGTGAGCCGATGCAGAACGCGCGCAACCCGTTCATCGTCGTCGAGGGCCTGGACGGCACCGGCAAGACCACCTTGCGCAAGGGGCTCTTCCGCCTCTTCGAGGGCCTGTACCGGGTCACCCCGCTCGCGGTGCTGACCACCAACTTCCTCGACGCATCGGTGGCCGCCGACCTGGTCGAGGGCAAATACCAGCCGTCCGCCGACAACCGGTACCGCTATCTGGCCGCGATTGCCGCGGACAAGCAGGCCACCGCCACCCGACTGATCGCGCCGTCGCTGCCGGCACGCCCGGTGATCGCGGACCGGTGGCTGCTGTCCGAACTCGCCTTCTTCGCGGTCAAGCACGACCGGAGCCCGAAGGAGACCTATCCCCACCTCGCCGAACACCTCGACGTCATCCCCGACCTCACGCTGGTCCTCGACATCTCACCCGAGGCCGCCATGGAGCGGGCCGCCGCTCGCTCCGGCGACGCCACCCGCCCGGACTGGGACGTCCTGGACATCCAGGCCCGCGTCCGCGAGGTCTATCAGACGGTCACCGACGAAGCCGCCGCCTACCCGGCCCTGGGCCCGGTGGTCCGCATCGACGCCGCCAACGACCGCGCCACCGTCCTGCACACCGCCTGGCAGGCCCTCGACCAGCGTGGCCTGTTCCCTGAACTGTCCGAATGAGCCCAGTGAGCACGCACACGGACGCGGACGCACTGCCGCCGCGCTGACCCTGCTCGACCCCGGTTCCGTCTTGCCGCCGGACGACGAGGACCTGCCCTTGGCCTACGCCCTGGCGCACCAGCGGCTTGAAGGCGCCGAGAACGCCGCATACCGCCGCGACGCGACCACCCTCGACTGGTACCACAATGCTGCCGGGCCCGCCCTGGCTCGCCTGGCCCACTCCTCTCGCCTTGGCCTGCGCAGCATCAGCCGCTACCGTCCAGGACGGCAACCTCGTCCCATCATGAGCCCGAAGTTGGAGATCTTCTTCCCAAGAAGATCTGGAGGGCGGAGTCCCTTCCCGCGCGCCCTCGTGCTCCTCGGCGGATACCCAGAGTTCCACGAGTACGCCCGCGCCCACTTTTGTCTCCTTCGACGGGAAGGCTGAGGTGGCGCGACAGGTACGTCGGTGCCGGCGTTCAGATCGGGCCGTTGCCCGGCGTGGCCGCTGGTCCGGATGCGAAACGCGTGAAGTGCGCGGGCGGGTGGTCGATGGGCAAGTCGGGCCGCCATGCGGTGAGGATCTGGGCGCTGCACACGAACAGGCCGTCGGGGAGCTGGTCGAGCGGGTACCACGCCCAGTCGCCGACGCTCTCGTCCGGTTGCGTGGTCGGCTGTTCTTGCCAGGCGTGGACGAGCGCGCCGACGGTGACCCGCAGGACACCTTCGACGTGATCGACGAGCGTGCCCAGGAGCCCCACATCCTCGGCGTGAGCGACCAGCCCGGTCTCCTCGGCGAGTTCGCGGATCACCGCGTCTTCGAAGGATTCCCCGGCCTCCACGCTCCCGCCGGGCAGTTCGAGGGTGCCGCGGCGGTGCCGGCCCAGCAGGATGCCCTGTTCGCTGAGCAGGATCGCTCCGACGCCGACGGCCGCATGGGTGGCTGGCGCCCGGGTGCTGCGGGGGCGGCTGGAGACGCGCGCCGGCCGGTCGGGCAGGCGCCGGGCGCGGATGAGCTGCTGGATGACCGAGGCGCTCTCATCGGGGTGTGGCAGCAGGTCGATGGCTTCGACGCGGAAGCCGTACTCGGTGAGCAGGTCCTCCCACAGCTGCGGTGCCAGGACCCACATCTGTGTCGGCAGGGGCGGGTCGTCGCGCAGCAGGATCATCTGCTCGCGCGGCGCCACCTCCGTGGACGGACCGCGGCCGTGCAGGTCGGTGTGCAGGAGCGAGAGGATCAAGGGGGTGCCGGGACGCAGTCCGTCGCGCAGTGCCGGCAGCGAGCGGTGCGGGTCGATGAAGGCGAGCGTCCCGATGGCGTACGCGGCGTCGAACGGCTCGGCTCCGGCCAGGTACTCGGTCACGTCTGCTTGGACGAACTCCACGCCGTCAACGTCCGCGTGGGCGGAGATGGCGCGTTCGTGCTGGGTCGGGGAGAGCTCGATGCCGGTGACGCGGGCTCCGTGAGCCTGGGCAAGGTGGACGGCGTGGTGGCCGGCTCCGGAGCCGATGTCCAGGACGCGGCGGCCGGTGACGTCGCCGAGGACTTCTGCTCCCGGTCCGATTCCTTCCCAGGGCGTCCAGCCGAGCCGGTCGGGGATGGGCGGGGTGTAGGCGCGGGCCAGTTGGCGCCGGCCGTAGATCTGCCAGGCGCGGGTGTTGGTGTCCTCGGCGGGCACGGTTGTCTCCTGGTGGGTGTGCTGGGGGTCAGGTGTGCGTGATCAGGTAGGCGGGGCCTTCGCCGCGCCGGGCTCGTTCGATGGCGTCGAGGCGGGTGAAGGCGCGCGGCGCCATCAGCTCCTGCCAGGTCGCGAGGTCGTGGACGGTCCGCATGTCGTGCTCGGCGGGATCAAGGCGGATCCGGCCGAGCTGGCCGGCGGTCAGCCGGCCTCCGTCGAAGATGAGCCTTCACCTTGTTCAGTGGCAGGCGCGGCCCGGCGTGCAGGAAGTGCGTCAGGAGCAGCCTCGGCGTTCCCAGGCCGAGTTCGAGGCCCGTCTCCTCGATCGCCTCGCGCCGGGCGGTCTGCAGGGGGTCCTCGCCTGGGGCGTCCAGGTTGCCGCCCGGGAACTGCCAGAGTCTCGAGCCGTAGACCGAGCGGAGCTGGATGGGCCGGTCGTGCTCGTCGCGGATGTACAGGCAGCCGTAGACCGTGTGGTGGGGGACGGTCTGCGTGTACTCCTCGGCCGTCAGCGGCATGGGGTGGCCGGGCCGGGCGGGGCGGTGATCGAATGCCAGGGCGAGAGCGCCGAGGGCTTCCTTGGCCGGCGGGTAGATGCTGCGGAGGTTGGCGAGCAGTTCTCCGGGCGGCGCGTCCGGGTCGATGCGCGCGGTGTCCTCCGAGCTGAGCAGGTCCTCGAAGGAGGAGTACGGGGTGATCCGCTGCACGATGACGTCGAGTTCCCGCCCGGTGTCCCGGTCGTGGAAGACGACCGTGTCACCGACTGCGACGGCGCGCTTGTTCGGGGTGGCCACCCTCACTTCGATCGTCTTGCGGCCTGCTTCCACTTGGAGGTAGTACCGCCCGAGCAGGTGCATGTGGTGCTCGTGTGGTTCGTCTCCGGCCGCCGGGCTCGGGACGGCTGGGATCGCCTGCTGGGTGTTGTCAGGCATACGTGCCTCCGTTCGATGCGTTCCGTCCGTTGCGGTCTTGGGATCGCCACCGGGCCAGGGTGCGGTGGTCACGCTCCTGTGTTTCCGGAGCGGCGTGGGTGGCGAGGAAGTGGACGAGGATGCCGGCGCGTTAGGGCAGTTCGATCGGTCCGTAGCGCGCGTGCGGCTCCTGCCGCATCAGCGCGTCGTACCGGTCCGCTGCCGAGAAGTGCCAGAACTCGGTTCCATAGTTCGTGAAACCTGCGTTCTCCATGGCGTTGAGCAGCAGCGTGCGGTGGTGGCGCGCGCGATCGCTGAGGTTCGGGGCGTGAGTGAAGCAGGCACCGTTGCTTTCCTCGGGGGAGGCATTGACGCGGGTGCCGAGGTCGAGTTCGTGGCCGTTCTGGTCGACGAGGGTGACGTCCACGGCCGCGCCCGCGCAGTGGGGCGCGATCTCCGGTGGTGACACGTACCGGCTGGCGGCCTGGTGCAGCTGCTCAGCCGTCCAGCCGGGGTGAGCGGCGGCCAGCTCGTCCCGGTACTTGGTGAAGTAGCGCTGCTGCAGGGCCGGCGGCCGGTAGCCCTCGATGAACAGCAGGTCGGTGCCGGCGGGCAGGAGCGAGCGGGCGTGCTCCAGCCGGGCCAGGACGCCCTCGCGGACGTGGGCGAACGCGCCCAGCGGATCGTGCTTGCGGGGATCGACGCGGAAGCCGTGGTCACGCACGTCGACGAGCGGCTTCCCGCACTCGCGCACCGGGACCGCGGCGACCCGCGGATCGGACATCAACACCGAACTGCTCATCAACACCGAACTGCTCATCGAGTCTCCCTGTGACGGCTTGCACTGCGGTGGCGGGATGGGGGAGGCAGGGGCCAGGTCGGTTTCGCGCAGGATGCGTGCGATGGTGTCCTGCAGCGTGCTGTCGGCCGGGATCACGGTCTCCAGACCGCCGGGCAGCAGATCCAGCCCGCGGTACCAGGAGGTGAGGTGGCTGTTGGTGACCTGGGCCAGGTACGCGGCATCCGCCTTCGACGCGTGGCGGACAAACGTCGTTTCCAGCGGCACGTCCAGGTAGTAGCAGCGAGAGACGCCGCGGTGGTCCCGTACCAAAGACGTGATCATGTGACTGTAGCGATCGGCGTACAGGATCCCCTCCAGCACTACGTGAAAGCCGGCGTTCAGTGCTTCGCGTGCGATTCTGCCCAGCAGGGCGATGTTGGCGCCGCGCGCGGTGTCGTGTTCCCTGAGCACGTTCCGGCGGATCACGTCCTGGCCGATGATCGCGATACCGCGGCCGTAGTGATCTCGCAGGCCCTGAGCCACGCTTGACTTGCCTGACGCCGAGTTGCCGCGGATCACCACGAGGCGGGTGTCCTGACGGCCGGCCGTGGTCGCAGTGGACACACGGCGGTGTGTGCCGCTTGGGGTGCCGGTCATGCGGACGCAGCGCCGAGCCACGCGGCATGCCGGGAAGCGGCGTACTGCCGGGCGGGCGGAGCGGGACGCGGGGTGACGTGATCTGAAGCGGAGACGGGAGAGGTCACGTGGCTCTGCCTTTCGGGCGGTGGACGGGTGGGGGTTCAGCGCGGACCAGCTAGGGAGAGCGGGAGGTACCGTTGTTCATCCGGTGCTGCGGCTCCCCGCCCTACCGGAGACGATCGGCCAGTCCACGGTGATGCGGGTGTGCTTCTTGGCGAACACGTGCGGCTCATGGTCCGTGTCCGCCGAGTCACGGCCGGCTGCTTGGGCGGGCGGTGATGAAGGGGTAGCGGGCGCCGCGGTGGTTGCGCTGCCAGTACGCGACCTGCTCGGCTGCCTCCTGCGCGGCGAGGTGTCCTTGGTCGCCGTAGCCGTGGACGACGAACTCGTATCGGCCCTTGCCGTCGTCTCCGTCGCCGATGCGCTCATGGGTCAGCCGGCCGAGGGAGGCCCCACGGACGATGGCGGCGGCGGGCCAGTGCTTGGGCGGCGGGTTCAGGACTCCGTTGTCGCCGTCGGGGTCGACTTCCAGGCGGCAGAAGCCGGGCGTTGCTCAGGCTGTCTTTGGGGGCGCCGTCGTAGCGGTAGGTGACGTCGCGGATCTCGAAGCGCTCCGGTACTGCGGTCACGGGCGTGGTGCCGCGGGAGTCGGTCATGGCCTGGCCGTGGGCGTTGTCGAGGAAGTTCTGCCAGTCCTGGACGTACCAGCCGGTGCGCACGAGGCGGGCTCCGCCGTTGATGATGCCGCGCACCGAGCCGGTGGCGGTCTGGAGGGCGAAGACAGCGCCGCCTCCGGCCGCCAGGCTCATCCGGCCGGAGGCCAGGAGCCACAGCAGCGCTGCCCACACCGCGGTTGAGGCGATGCCGCCGGCCACTGCTCCGGCCAGCCCCATCCAGGCACCGGTGTTGGCGGCCTTGCGTTCGGCGGCGTTGACCGAGGCGGCCAGTCGCCGGTACCGGCCGATCAGGAAGGGGCCGGCGAGGCAGGCGCGCATCTCCTCGCTGGACTCCTGAGAGGCCATGTGCCAGCGCTGCTTGCCCAGCATCCGGCGGCGCCCGGAGGTCTCCAGCCCGGCGAGGTAGATCACCCGCGCGGAGCGGACGTAGGCGGCGGCCTGCGGCAGGCACGCGAGGAAAAGCAGGGGGAGGAGCAGGGGGTGCAGGACGGTCAGGACGGTGGCGCCGGCGGTGAGCGTGGCGGTCGCCGCGAGAACGTCTTGGGCTTCTTCGACGAGGTCGGGGGTGACCTGGGCTCCGCGGTCGGCGATGTCGTAGGCGTCGTTGTAGCCGGGCTTGTTGTTGGCGGCCAGTTCCGCACCGAGCGCGGCCTCGATCATCGTCAGCTCCGCTGCCCGGCCGAGTACCGGGCGCAGACGGCCGGTCAGCCAGGCGACGGTGATGCCCAGCAGCGCGCGCAGTCCGGTGGCGGCGGCGATGACGGCCAGCTGCGGGGCGGCGTCCCACAGCCGCTCCGTGATGTCACCTGCGGAGATCAGTGCGTTGATCGTGCCCGTGACGGCCAGGAGGCCGAGCGCGGCGAGGACGCCGGTCCCGATCTGGCAGACCAGCAGGCCGATGGTCGCGCCGCGGTCGACGCGCCAGGCCATCTGCACCGAGCGCCGCACGAGCGAGGGCAGGCGCCGTGCCATGGTGCGGGAGGTCAGCTGTGAGCCGGCCTGGAGCCTCGACTCGTCGCGGTAGAGGTACTCCTCCTCTCGAACACTGGCCTGTTGCGGTTCGTCGTCCGGCACGGTTCCTTTGGGTGGTTGCGGCGGCTGGTCCTGTGTAACGGCCGAGGTCATCGTTCCCCCTAGGACGGTCGCTGCGGCAGAGTCGTGAGGTTCAACGACGCGGCTGCGATTTCGAACACACGTCATTCGGTCGTGCTGGATATCCCGCTGTTTCCTGCGTCGAGGAACCCCGAGGGCGCCGGAGCCCTGGTCTGGCTTTGGGCGGCTGCGAGCAGGAAATGGCCGAAACGCCGACACCGACAAACAGCATCCGCAGTACGGCGCGGCGCCCCAGTCGTGCCCTCCTAGTCGGGATCGGGTTCAGCCTGCAGCAGCGTTTCCAGCTCTGTCTCGGCGTGGTCGACCGCGCCCGTCAGAGCCTCGTGGTGGCGGGCGGACAGGACGCCGGATCCCAGCCCGGCCGTGGTGATCACTCTGTGGAGCGCGTCTGCCGCGCAGTCGTCCAGGGCGGACCCGGCGAGGGGGTGATGCAGCGCTTCTCGTGCGGCGTAGGCGTCGAGTCGGGCGACGCCGACGAGGCAGTCGAGGATGCGTGCGGTATGGCGTCCGGTGGGGTCGAGTTCCAGGGCTGACAGGCCCACCCGGGTCTGGAAGGCTGCGGTCGGAGGATCAGGGAGGTCAAGGAGCTGGAGGGCGGCTTCCAGGGTGCGGTCGAGGTCGGGTTCAGGCATGGGGGCGGCTGTGGGCCGGCAGTGGGCGTGCAGAAGGAGGGCGACGGTTTCCTCCCACGGCTCGGTGGGCTGGCTGGTGTCGATCAGGTCGCGGGCCTGCTCGTCCAGTCCCTGCTCCATCAAGGCCATGATCTTGATCTGGCGGCCGTCGAGGAGCCGGTTGCCGATGCCGCGGTGCTGGGTCATGGCGTCGGCGGCTTCGGTCCACCGTCCGATGCGTGCGAGGGCGCGGGCGCCGTCCACGAGCAGAGCGATGTACAGCTCCTGGCATACCGCACGGTGGTCCTCGTCCGTGCCGGTCAGGGCCGCGAGGTCGACGGTGCGGCCGTCGATGTCGGTCTTGTTCCGGTGCCGGGCGGCGTCGTTGAGGCAGTGCAACAAGCTGTAGGCGAGTTCGCCGTGGCCTGCGCGGGTCTCCAGCCGGGCGAGGTTGACGAGCGGCATCAGCGACATGAGAGCGACCCGTCCGCTCAGGCGGCCAGCGTCGGCGAAGACCTGGTGCTGGCGCCAGCACAGGTCCTTGGCCAGGCGGGGCAAGCCGACGTCGGAGGCGATCAGCGCGGCGTAGTTGAGGACCCCGCAGGCGCGGGCCACCAGGTCGTGGTGGCTCACACCTGCGGGCGCGACGGTCAGCCCGGTGAGGTGGTTGATGCGCTCCTCCAAAGGCAGCGCGGGCGCCTTGGTGCGGCGGACCAGTGGAATGCGGCTGGCTATCGCGGGGATCATCGGCTCAGCCCTGGCGCGCCCAGTCGACGACCAGTCGGCTGTAGGGCTTGTCGACGACGAAGCGCGGGTCGCCCGCAGTCAGCCGGTCACGCGAGTCGGCGACAGCCATCCGGAAGTCCGGCTCGGGGGCGTCGTTGCCACCGGTCGCGTCCCAGGCGCGGATCTCGTCCACGACGCGCTCGGCGAGGCCGGCGCCGCCCTCGCCGTGGCCGATCACGCCGACCTCCCAGTACCGGCCCTTCTCGTCCTCGCCCTCACGGATGGTCAGGTACGCGAGCGATCCGCCGTCGAGGGCGGCCATGGAGCCCCAGCCGAAGTGCGGGGTGAACCCGGGGCGCTGGCCCGGCAGGCGGGACAGGCCGTTGGGCAGCACGCAGGCCAGGTACAGGTACAGCCACTCCCACGCGGAGCCCTGGCGGAACTTCACCCCGGTGTAGAGCTTGGTCTGTTGCTGGTCGAGGACGGTACGAAGGCTGTCGCGGTCGACGTCCTGCTCGCTGAACGTCTCCAGGCGGACGTTGCCGTCGCCGGCCATGGGGACGAGGGTGTAGACGTCGTCGCAGACGCCCTTGCGCAGCGGGATGAAGGTGGCCATCTCGCAGGAGACGGTCTTCCACATGTCCCCGTCGCGTTCGAAGGCGAAGGAGCGGGAGATGCTGCCGCGGATGCGCATCGGCAGGACCAGGCGTCCGCCGGGGGTGAGCTGGTCGAGGATTTTCACGGGGACGTCGCCGGCGCCGACGGTGAAGATGATCCGGTCGTAGGGGGCGTGCTCGGGCAGCCCGGCCGCGCCGTCGGCCATCACCGCGGTGGCGTTGTCGACGCCGGCATCGGCGAGGTGCTTGCTCGCGCCGGCGACGAGGTCCTGGTCGACGTCGAGGGTCCACACCTGCCCGCCGGGCGAGACGATCTTGCCGAGGAGGGCGGCGTTGTAGCCGGTGGCGGCTCCGGCTTCCAGGACTTTGTGGCCGGGGTGGGCGCCGAGCTGTTCGAGCTGGGTGGCGACGATGGACGGCGCGGAGATGCAGGAGATCATCTCCCCGTGCTCGTCGTGCTTGATCGGGACCGCGTCCTCCTTGTACGCGGCCTCCAGGTCGATGCCGGGCAGGAAAGCGTGCCGGTTGATGGTGCGGAACGCGTTGATGGCCGCCTTGCTGCGCAGGTGGCCGCTGTCGACGAGTCGCTGGGCGAGGGCTTCGTGCAGCTGGTTGGGGTCGGTTACGGGTGGCATGGTGGTCTCCATTCGAGGGAGGTTAGGGTCCGCGGAGGCGGACTTGGGGATATACACGTCGGCTCCTTCCTGGGCGGAAAAGGCGACGTGACGGCCGAGCCACGCGGTGGCCGCCTGCGCGTCGGCTGGCACGCCCGCGCGGTTGAACGCGAAGATCGCGTGATGGGTGATGACGCCCCGGATTCCGCGTATCAGCCGGCCGTCGGCGGCGAGTCGGCGCAGGCGGCGGCCGGCGTCCTCGAACGCGGCGACGCGCTCGACCCAGCCGGCTTCCGCGTCGGGCCGGAGGACGGCGTCCGCGTTCATCAGCCGCCGCATCGCGGAGACGGCTTGCTCCAGTGCGGGGCCCTGGGGTGGGGTGACGGGGGGCCGCAGGGCGGCCCACTGGGCGTACACGTCTCCGGCTTCGAACGGGTCCAGCCCGGCCTCGCGGATCATGGCGGACAGCAGCATCACGCTGCGCTCGCGGGCGCCAGGGGTGCCGGTCTCGGCGAGCGCGGCCGGGCTGTCGGAGCAGAACACGTCGTGCGCGACCGCCATGCCCTCGGGGCCGCCGAAGGCATGGGTCTCCGGCTCGTAAATCCCGCCCATCCAGCTGGTGATCACGCGGTCGGCGACGAGCTGGTCCAGAAGACCAGTGGTGGGCTGTTCGGTGCGTAGGCGCACGCCGGCGTCCTTGCGCAGGAAGTGAAAGCGGTGGTTGGCCAGCGCGGTCGCCAGGGCTCGGGCGGCGTCCCTGTGCGGGGCGAGGAAGGCCACGGATGCGTGCCACCAGGACGTGGCCGGAGGGATCGGCAGGTTCTCGTCGTCGAAGGTCATAAGTAGGAAACTCCTTGCAGGGCGGCAGGTTTGGGGGTCAGGTGAGCAGGAGGGCGCGGCTCCAGCCGGTGGTATCGGCGGCCTGCAGGGCGAGTTGGGCGCCGGCGCGGCCTTCCATGAAGCCGGGCTTGGGCAGGTGCTCCCAGCTGATGGCCAGCCGTCGGTGCAGGTCCTGGATGATCGGGGTGAAGCGGTCGGGTGCGGGGCTGTCGGCGGCGACCGCGCGGGTGAGCATCAGCAGCCCGGCCCAGCCGTGGCAGAGCGTGGAGTCGGTGATCCGGGCGAGCCGCAGTGGGTCGGTCAGGATGGTCGCGACGGTGTCCTCGGCCGCTTGGCGCCGGGCAGGGTCGCCGAGGACGAGCGCGGCGAGCTGCTGTGCGCGGGCGATGCCGGGCTGGCCATAGCACCAGGACTGGCGGGCCGGCTCCGACGCGGGTGGCTGCTCGGCGTCCAGGTGCGCTGTAGTGGACCAGTAGTGGACGCCGTGCCGGTCGAGCCAGGTCGCGAACGTGCCGACGGCTTCCTCCTGACCGGGGACGCTGACGCCGGCGCGCAGGGCGAGGGAGAGCACGGCCAGGGGCCCCGCGATGCCGTGAGCCATGCCGTTGTTGCCGTGCCCGCCAGCCATCTCCTTCCCATCCGGGCCGACCGCCGACCACCACCCGGGCAGCATCCGGCCGTCACCGCGGGCAGGGTGTGCGAGCGAGACGAGGCATGCGAGCACGTCAGGCAACCGGGGCGCGGGCGGTTGGCGGGACAGCAACAGGGCGGCGAGTCCGGTCAGACCGCGGATGAGGTCCCATTCGGTGAGGTGGGGCAGCGCGCCGGCCGCCTGACGGCGGTGTGCGGCGGCGAGTCGGGCATCCACGACGCGGTCTACGGCCGAGCGGACGTCGTCGCCGGCCCCGTGGACGCGTGCCAGGACGAACTCCAGGGCGGGCGCGCCGTGGAAGAGGCTGGCGTTGCTTCCGGTGCTGACCCCGCGGGCGGTGGCCTGGGCGAGGTGGCGGCGGGCGGTGGCCAGGTTACGGCGCTCGAGGTCGAGCAGGGCCATCCCCAGGGGCCCCTCGGACAGGTCCTGCGTACGGGGCACGGTCGTCGTGGTCATGAGCGCCTGGCCAGGGGGACGACGATGCTGTGGGCCCGGCCGCCGATCCACCCGTCGGCGTCCGGCGGGGGCGCTTCATGCAGGGTGGCGATGCCGAAGGGGCTGGCGTCCAGGTGCGCGCGCAGGAGGTCCAGGTCGACGTCGCGGCTGAGGTCGAGGGGCAGCTGCTGGTCGTCCTCGGCGAGTAGAACCCGCTCCGGCACCCGGAACCGAAAGCGCCAGGCATGGAGGTGGTCCGCCCACTGCTGGATGGGGGCGGTGCGGGCGGGCAGCGTGCGGCTGCGGATCTTCCACCGGGCGGCGGTGAGGATGGTGCGCCGGTAGGTGAGGGCCGGGGTGAAGGGCAGGGTCCAGGCGGCGCCCCAGTCGAACCAGGTCACCTGAGGGGAGGCGGCCCGGCTGATCTCGCCGAGGAAGCGGGCCATCGGCGGGGTGTAGTTGTTCCACAGGAAGTTGATGGCTGTGGGGGCCAGCAGCTCCAGCGGCTTGCCCGTCGCCGTCTCCACCAGCTGGGGGCGACCGTCCGCGAGGGTGACCGACAGGTCGCGGGGGAAGAGGACGTGCGGGGCGGGGCGGCGTAATTCGCCGACGCTGACGACGCGGAGCAGGGCCTGGGGCGCGCGGGTGAGCAGGTCGGCCGGCACACGCCCGGCGTGGAAGGAGAGCTGCGCGAGTTCCGCCTGCGGATCGACCGTGGGCAGGTTCGCGTACGCCGTCTCGATGCCGGGGAACAGGTGCCAGAACCGGCCGGTCATCGATCCGGCCGAGCGGGAGACGGTCAACACGCACAGCCGGAAGTCGCCCCGGTCCAGGGCCGGAACAGAGGGCGCGTGGACCTGCGCGGCCAGTTCGAGGTGGGGCGCCAGGTCGTGAGGTTTGGCGCCGGCCGCTGCTTCCAGTTCCTCGATCATCGCCCCGGTCACCGTGACGGTGCGGCTGCCTTCGGCGGCGGCGGTGCCAGCCAGCTCCAGCAGCAGACGGTCACGCCGGGACATCGGCCGAGGCGGTTCGCTCGCCGTCACGAACCCGGCCGGGAAGCCCACGCCCCGATCGGGATCCGTGGCCACCTCCACCGGCACCGTGGTGTTCTCGCCGTAGCGTTCGGATAACTGTTTGATCCACCGCCGCCAGGTCGGTGTCCCGTTCGGATGGGTGACCAGGCGGGCCAGGATGGTTGCCGCGGTCTCCGCTTCGGTCAGCACCTGTTCGTGCAGCCGCACGTCGGCGTCCAGCCGCAGGTCGCACGCGGTCCGCAGGCTGGCTGCCTGAGTGCGTGCTGCGGGCGGTAAGACGTCGGTGGGGTCGGCGACGGTGGCGGGCGCGCGCAGCGAGGAGCGCAGCAACCGCACCCGCAGCAGTTCACCGAGAAGCTGATCACGCGCGGTGCCGCTCACGGCGGGGAACTCCGCGGCCAGCTTGGCGGACAACTGGCGGTACCCGATCGGTGATCGGGCCAGGTCGAGTACGAGACGCAGCGCAGGGTTGAGGGCAAGGCGGAACTCGGCATCACCCTCGGACGGCACGTGGATGTGCTGGTCGCGTTGCCGGATCAGGGTGTTGACGCACACCTCCGCGTCGGCCATGCGCGCAGTGTCGCTCTCCCAGGTGCTGAGCATCTCCTCGAGTTCTACCGGTTCGGGGCGCGCCACAGCTTGGTGCTCGTCGCCGATGCGGACGGACGTGGCCTGGTCGAAGTCGAGCGGGGCGACGCCAGCGAACAGGCCGTAAGGGGTGGAGCGGCGTGCGTAGCGGATCGCATAGCGGGCGGTGGACAGCGCCGCCCGGCGCATCCGGCGCACCTTCGGTGTACGGCCGTCGATGATGGCCTGCACCTGCTCGACGAGGTGAGGGCTCGCCTGCGACACGGTCCGGCGGAAGTCGGTGTCGGACCAGACCGTGCTCAGCCACGCGCGCCACTCTTCCGCAGGCGCCGTGTGCGTCGGCCAGGGTGGCATGGCGGGTTCGGTCGTGTGTACCGCGGCGCGCAGCATGGCCTGCCCCGCGGCCTCGTACAGGCTGGGCCGGTGCCGTGTCATCAACGCTCTCCTCAACTTCTGGCGTGACGGGCGGGGGCGGGCCGGACGAGGGGAAGCCTCGTCCGGCCCGCGTTGCCGGGGTGATCCGGCTTATGAGGTGGTGCAGGCGCTGGGGCAGGAGCTGCCGCAGGTGTCGCCCGTGCTGCACATCAGGACCGTCTCGGTCGCCGGCGTGCCCTCGATGAAGGTGATGTCGAGCCCGAACGGGTCGTCGTCGGTCTTCACGAGGTCCGTCTGCGCGGGAGCGGTCGGCCTCTCGGCCTGGATGGCGGTCATGCATGCCTCCTGGGAGTGGTGGATGGTGCAGGATCCCGGAGCCCGGTAGGGCCCGGAGTTTGCTGCCAGACGGCGAAGGCCGGCGAAATTTCCTGAGCAGTCGCGTGTCCGGAGGTTGGCGTGCCGTGTCGTCAGGCTGCCGCGGGCTGCGCCCGCGAGCGGTTCTTCGCGGCCTGGTCCAGTACGCGGGTGAAGTGTTCGGCCCGCTCGTCGCCTTCGGCTTCCTGGGCGCGGAGGTCGCCGAAGCGGGCCCAGTACCGCCGGCAGACATCGCTCTCCATCAGCTTCGCGGCGTACCACGGCAGATGTCCGGCACGGACGAAGCCGAGGCGGTCGCGCAGGCTGAGCATGCAGATGAGCTGGTTGGCCTTCAGCAACTGCATGTACTCATCGGCGTCCATGTCCTCGGGCGCCCAGAGCTTGGCGAAGTCGGAGTTGGTGGACAGATGGTTAAGCCAGTCGAGTTGGTTCCGGGTGAGGACCACCTCGTTCCGCTCGGCCTGGTGCCGCGCGTCCTGCCGGAGCCGGGCGGCTCCGACCACGGCAGTGGTGAGGGAGACGGCTGCACCGGCAGCGAGGACGGCGTTGGTGAGCTTCATCTGTCAACAACCCTTTCGGAGAGTGAAGTCGCTGCCGTAAGCCGACTGGTGTTGAAGCTTGAGTACTGCTTCTTCACGTGGCCCCCGCGAGGACGATGGTCGGGGCTTTATCGGCAGAGCCGTCGGGCGTGTACCGACGGCGCACGGCCTTCAGAGCGACAGCGATCGGCGGCAGACCGACGGTGGCCCTGCGTGCGTCGACTGACTCCGGCGCGCGCAGTGGGCACAGCTCGATGCCGTCGGCGCACAGCAGGAGCTGGGTGCCGTACTCCTGGTCGCGCCCGCTGGTGACGAGGGCGCGGTCGTGCAGGTGCGCCCAGTGTTGGACCAGGGCGTCGTCGGCCTGCACCGCACGCCCCAGCAGGGTGGTGGCGGCACGCTGGAAGGCGGGATCGTCGTCACTGTGCAGGGCGATGCTCCACGCGGCACGGGCCGCGTCGGGGCCGACGAGACGGTGGCCGGGCCAGTCGTGCTCGGCCAGGATGCGGCGCAGCACTTTGGTGTTGGCGTGGTCGGTATGCCGACCCTGTCCGAGTTGGACGGCGTCGAGCTGGTCGCGTACGCGCTCGGCCCGGTGCGCGGCCGATTCCGTGGCGCGGGCGATCAGCTCGCGGGCGAGGTCGAGCCGCTGCGGCTCGTCGGTTGTCATGCGTTGCTCCGATCGTCCGGGGCCGGCTGAGGCGCATGGACCTGGCAGCTGATCAGCGCGCGGAGCCCGGGGCGGTGCTCGGCGAGGAGTTCGAGGCGGGCAACTCGATCGCCGTCGCGTCCGGGGCCGGATCCGCCCACGTCCCAACCGGTGTCGGTGAGCCGACGCAGGAGGGCAGCGAGGGGTTCGGCTTCAAGGGCATGGCGAGCCAGGGTCTCGGCCCGTACGACGTGGAGGTCGAGTCGGGCGGCGAAGTCGGACGCCCACAGGGTGATCAGGCGGGTGATGTCGTCGGACTGGCCGGGAAGGGTGTGGACGCAGCCCAGGAAGAGGCAGGGCCCCTGGCCCCATCCGAGGTCGGGGGTGTGCTCGAGGATCATGCAAGACAGCAGCCTCCCGTCCTCGAACAGCCCGGCGGACAGGGTCTGGGCCTCGCGGAACTGCGCGGGGATGTTGGCTCGGGCGGGTACGGGCAGGCCGTGCAGGGTGAGCCAGCGTTGGCGGTCCTGGACGAGGGCGGCGGCTTCCTCACGCTCGGCCGCGGTGCTCAGCATGCGCATCTCGTAGATGGCGGCCGGCGGCGCCTGCGTGAACGGGACGGGGGCGGAGCGGTCCTCGCTGGCCGTGGGGGTCGCGGGCCGGGTCACTGGGTCGCCCCGCTTCGCGTCGCGTGGGCGGCTTGCTCGGCCGACAGCAGCTGCCAGCTGTGCGCCAGCACCACCAGCTCGGTGCTGTCCTGTGCGTCCGTGTCGGCGAGGAGCTGGTCGAGTGCGTCGCGCACGTCGGCCGGGGCGAGGGCGGCGGCGAAGGCGATGTCGCGGGGCAGGGTGTGCTCGGCGGCGGCCTTGAGCAGGCTGATCTGCTCGGGGCTGAGATCCGGAGCGGGCCGCTGCGGTGTCGGGGCGGTGATCTGGCCGGAGGCGAGGAGGCGGTGGGCGACGACGGCGAGGGAGCAGCGTTCGGGACAGGCCAGCTTCCAGCGCACGGTGCGCAGCGTGGAGTGGACGGTGTTCGGCTTGAGCTGGGTGGCGGCTGCGATCTCGCGGGCGTCCAGCCCTTTGATCACGTGCTGGGCGATGCGCTGTTCGGACGGGGTGAGGGGCTGTGTTAGGGCGAGGGCGGTCATGGCAGGGTTCCTCGTTGAGGGCCGGTCAGTCGGTTGTCGTGGGGCGCAGCAGGACGGGGACGCTGGTGTGCCCGTTGCTGATGAGGCTCGGCAGGCGCTGCAGGTCCTCGCGCCGGGTGGTGAGCTGGGCGTTGGGGAAGCGCTCGAAGAACAGGCGGAGGGCCGTGGCGACTTCGAGGCGGGCCAGCGGGGCACCGAGGCAGAAGTGGACGCCGTGCCCGAAGGCGAGGTGCTCCTTGCTGATCCGGGTGGCGTCGAACTGGTCGGCGTCCTGGTGCAGGCCGGGGTGCCGGTTGGCGGCGGCGTAGGAGGCGAGGACGGCGTCGCCGGAGTGGATGATCTGCCCGTCAGGGAGCGGGATGTCGGTGAGGGCGTAGCGCAGGGGCAGGTGCTTGACTGCGGGCTCGTGCCGCAGGGTCTCCTCGACGATGTCCTGCCAGGTGCACCGTCCGTCCCGTACGTGGGTGAGCTGTTGCGGGTCGGACAGCAAGGTGGTGAGGGCCTGGTCGATTACGTTGACGGTGGTCTCGTATCCGGCGCTGATCATCAGCAGGAGCGTGTCGCGCAGTTCGGCGTTGTTGAGGGTGGAACCGTCGCCTTCCTCGTCGCGGGTGGCGATCAGCAGCGAGGTCATGTCCTCGCCGGGTTCGGTGCGTTTGGTGGCGATGAGGGCGTCCAGCTGACCGTAGAGGGCGGCGGCGTTGGCAGCCTGTTCTTCGGCGGTGAGGTGGGTGGCGAACACGTTGTCGACCACGGTGCGGAACTCGGCGCGCTGGTCGCCGGGGACGCCCATGAGCTGTCCGATGACGGCGATCGGCAGCGGGTAGGCGAGGTGCTCGCGCAGGTCGGCACTTTCCCCGGCCGGGATGGCGTCGAGGTCGTCGAGCAGCCCGGTGACCAGGGTCTCGATGTCCGTCTGGAGGGCGGCGGTGCGGCGGGCGGAGAGGGCGGGGGCGACCATGCGGCGCAGGCGGCTGTGGTTGGCGCCGTAGGCGGTGAACATGTTCTCCACCGCGACCCACAGGGCCAGCGGCCAGGTGGGGACGGTCTCGGCGAAGGCCGGCCAATGGGCGCGGCCGTCCTTGGAGACGTCCTTGCTGGTGAGCAGTTGCTTGAGGAGGGCCGGGTCGGAGACGGACCAGGCGCGCACGCCGAGGATGTCTACGAGGGTGGCAGGGCCGCGCTCGCGTAAGGCCCGGTGTTCGGCGCCCGGGTCGCTGCCGGTGGGGTCGAGGACGAGTATCTGCTGTTCGGGCACGTCGGGGTCTCTTTCAGATGGCGGGGAAGGTGACCGGCAGGGTCACCAGGGAGCGGTGGAAGGGGCCGGGGCGCCAGGTGAGGTCCTCGCGGCGGGTGGCGAGGTCCATCTCGGGCAGCGCGTCGAGGATGTGGAGGATGGCGGCCTCGGCGATGAGGTAGGCGTGCGAGCTGGCCGGGCAGCTGTGCGGGCCGGCGCCCCACGCGAGATGGGCGCGGTTGCCCAGCGGCGCGCGCCCACCGAGGTCCGGGTCGTTGTTGCAGGCGGCGTAACTGATGACCACCGGCTCGTCGGCCGGGAGGAGGTAGCCGCCGACGTCGGCGGGCCGGGGCGGATAGCTCATGGAGAAGTTCGCGAGCGGCGGGTCGCGGTACAGGACCGTGTCCAGGGCTTCGCGGACGGAGGCGTCGCCGGCGTGCAGGTCCCCGGAGAAGTCGGGGTTGGTGAGCATCTCCAGGAGGGTGTTGGTGATCAGGTTGGTCAGCGGTTCGATGCCCGCGCCGTAGAGGGTGATGAGCTGCTGGCCCATCTCGTTGTCGTTCAGTCGCGCGACGTGGACGAGGAGCCTGCTGGTCACGTCGTCGCCGGGATGTGCCCGGCGCAGGGAGACGAGGTCGGCGACGGCTTGGGCGAGGATCTGGTTGCCGCTGGAGGCGTTGACCCCGTCGAAGATTTTCGACATGCCGTCCGCGATCCGCCGCCCGACCTCGTCGGGGCAGCCGAGCAGGTGGCTGAGCGTGTTGAAGGCGAGCGGCCAGGCGTACTGGGCCAGCAGGTCGGCCTTCCCCTCGGCAGCGAAGGTGCTGATGGTCCGGGCGGCTACCTGTTCGACGTGATCGCGTAGCGCGTGCTGGTCGACGGTCTGCAGGGCGGCGGTGTTCGCGGCCCGGTAGCGGGCGTGCTCGGCGCCGGCGGAGCGCAGGGCGTTGGGCCGGTACTCCATCATCGGCCGGATGGAGCAGGTATCCGGGACGGTGGTCTGCCACCGGCGCGGGTCGGCGGGGAAGCGCTGCGGGTCGCCGAGGATGTGGCGGGCCGCCTCGTAGCCGACGACCAGCGTGGCGGGCACGCCGGGCGCCAGGTCCACCGGGACCAGGGGCCCGAACTGCTCGCGCATGCGCCGGTAGGAGGCGTGCGGGTCTTGGGCGAAGTCCGCCTCGTACAGGGAGATGCGAGGGGGCGCGGTGCTCACGGTCGGGGCTCCAGACGGTGCGCGAGGTGGGCGAGGTATTCGGTCAGATGGATCAGGGTCTGCATGCACGACGCCCGCTCGCGGGCGTCGCACACGCTCAGCGGGGTGTGTTCTTCCAGGGCGAGCGCCTCGTGGATTTCGGTGAGCGGGTAGCGGGGTGCGCCGTCGAACTGGTTGACCGCGACTGCGTATGCCACTTCGGTCTCTTCGAGAAGGGTGAGGATCTCGTGGGAGGCGTCCAGGTCGCGAGGGTCGACAAGGACCAGGGCGCCGAGGGCACCGACGATCAGCTCCTCCCACAGGAACCGGAACCGGGCCTGGCCCGGGGTGCCGAACAGGTACAGCACCAGGTCGTCCCCGAGGTGCTTGCGCCCGAAGTCGATGCCGACGGTGGTGGTCGACTTCTCCGGCGTGCGGGCCAGGTCGTCGACCAGAGCGCTGGCCCGGGTGATGGTCTCTTCCATGTGCACGGGCGGCACTTCGGAGACGCTGCCGACGAAGGTGGTCTTGCCCACGCCGAAAGCTCCGGCGACCACGATCTTCGCGGTCGCCGTCACCGTCGGTGCGACGAACCGGTCAAGCGTGAGCGCGGAGGCCATGAAGGACCCTTTCGATCAGTGAGGCGGGAGGGCGTTCGTCGTCGTGGCCTTGGGCGAGAGTCATCAGTCCGAGTCCGATGAGGTCGGCGACGAGGATGCGGGTGGTCGAGGGCGGCAGGGCGAGTTCGGAGGCGATCTCGGCGACGGCCAGACCGCCGCCGCGGGAGCCGGCGAACAGAGCCAGCAGGCGGCGAGCGTCGGCATTAAGTCCGGGGTGGGTGCCGGTCGCGGCGAAGACCACGCTCTCCAGACGCACGTCCGTGCTGGGGCGGGTACGTCCGCCTGTGCGGACGTAGGGCCTGACCAGGTCGGGATCCTGCCGCGGCCTGCTCATGCCGGCGGTGCTTCCACGCCGCTGGTCACCCGGGTCTTGACGCCCAGTTGGTCGCCGACACTTCCCGCCAGCCGCAGGGCGGCCTCGCTGATGACGCCGATGTCGACGTGGGGGCTGCTGGTGCGGACGGCGAGCATCGTGTTCTCCCCGGCCGGGATGAGCAGGGAGATGTGGTCGACCGACTCCATGACGAACTGGCGCACGCCCCCGCCGCCGGTCTCGTGGTCGTAGGCCCGCGACGCCGCCCACAGTGTCGAGGTGATGGCGGCGATCTTCTCCGCCTGCTCCTGCGGGAGGCGGGGCGTGTAGTCCGGGCTCATGCCGTCGGCCGCGACGAGCACGGCGTACTCCACTCCGTCGGTCTCCTCCAGGCGCTCCAGGAGCCAGCCGATGTTCTTCTCGCTCATACCTCGTGTCCTTGCTCGTCAGGGGTCGGGGAGGGGGCGGCGTCAAGTTCGGCGCGTGCCGCCTGAGTGCCGTGGGCCCAGGAGACGATCACGCTTGCGCGTCCCGGCTCCGCGTTGACCGGGCGGCGGGCTGGAGCAGGTGCCGGGGTGCCGCGCCGGTTACGCCGTGTCAGCCCGCTGGCTGTCGTCCCGGCAGCGGCCGACGCATCGAGGCGCTCCTCTGCCGGCGGGTGTGCCGGCACGGGGACGGGCTGCGGTCCTCGCGCGGGCTGGGCCAGTGCGAGGCGGCTCTCCGGGACGGGGGCGAGCGCGCCTTGCGGGACGCTGTGCGCCGCAGGGGCGGGTGCAGGTGCGGCCTCGGCCACGGTGGTGAGGAGGTCCTGGGGAAGGGTGAGGAGCGCGCGGGTGCCCAGCAACGCGTTTGGGGCCTGGACGTCGATCCGGAAGCCGTAGGCGCGAGCGAGAGCGGCGGCGACCCGGAAACCGGTCTTGGGCAGGGCGCCGAGCTGTGTGATGTCGTCGGCGCGCTGGCCGGTGAGGATGTCCCGGGCCTCATCGAGCTGCTCCGGCGTCATCTGCAGGCCGCTGTCGTCCACGATGACGGTGACCCCGTGGTGGCCCTGCTCGAAGGAGACGTGGACGCGGGACTGCGGCGGGGAGAACCGCAGCGCGTTGTCCAGCAGAAGAGCGAGGGTGTGTACCACGGGCCCGACGACATGGGTCTTCACCGCCAGGGGCAGCTCCTGCGGCGCCACGCGCTGGTAGTCCTCGACGTAGCCCATCGCGGCCCGCACCACATCGGTCAGGGTCGTGGTGGTCCAGTGCCGGGTCAACTTGCCGCCGGCCAGGACGGTCCAGCCCTGCGCGACCAGCAGTGTCTGCTGGACGGTGCGATCGATCCCGGTCAGTGTCTCGAAGGCGGCGTCGTCCTGGTGCGCCCTGACCCCCTCGCTGACCCTGCGGCTGGTCCGGGCGGCCATGCCCACCAGCGCCGACGATACGCTGCGCACCGCGGCCTCGGTCGACCGCACAGCGTTCGCCTGCACGCGGGCGATCTCCGCTTGCGCGTCGGCGTGCGCACGGCGCAGCTCCTCCGCCCCGTGCGTCTTGATCTGTTCGATCTCCTGGTGCGCGGCGTACCGGATGTCGTGGACGATGGCCTGGGCGAGGCCGGCGGTGGCCTTGGCCGCGAGCTCCAGCCGCTCGCCGACCGTGGTGCCGGTCAGCTCCGGTGCCGGAATTGGCGGAGCAGCCCAGCCGCCGGACGTGTGGATCTGTGGCAGCACCTCTTGGACCAGCCGGTCCAGGGCCTGCTCGGTGGCCCGCTGTTCTCGGCCCAGGAGATGGGCCTGATGCCGTGCCGCGAGCCAGCGGCGACGGGTGACCCAAGCTGCCGCTCCGGCGATGACGGCCGAGAGGGCGAGCAGGACGAGGGTGGTGATGGCGAGTGTGTTCATCAGACGCTCGCCGCCACGAGAACGTCCGCCTCGGCCGCAGACGCACCCGCGCCGAGCTGCTGCAACAGGAGCGCGGATCCGATGACCCCGATGTGGCTGTACGCCTGCGGGAAGTTGCCCAACTGCCGCCCGCTGGTGGGGTCGTACTCCTCGGCGAGTAGGCCGAGGTCGGTGCGCAGGGCCAGCAGCCGATCGAACAGTGCACGGGCTTCGTCCAGGCGGCCGGTCAGAGCGAGCGCGTCGACCATCATGAACGAGCAGAGGAGGAAGGTCCCCTCGTTCCCGGTCAGGCCGTCGATCCCAGTGCGCTTCCCGGCGGTGCGGTACCGGTGTACGAAGCCCTCGGGGGTGGACAGATCCCGGCGCACCGCTTCCACGGTTCCGATCACGCGCGGGTCGTCCGGCGGCAGGAAGCCCACCCGGGGGATCAGCAGCAGGGCGGCATCGACCTCCTGTGATCCGTAGGACTGGGTGAAGGTGTTGCGGACCGGGTCGAAGCCGCGCGTGCACACCTCGTGGTGGATGGCCTCACGCAGCTCGATCAGCGCGAACAGATCGGCTTCCATGGCACCGGCCTCGACCAGGCGGATGGTGCGGTCGACGGCCACCCAGGCCATGATCTTGGAGTGGACGAAGTGCCGCCGCTCTCCACGCACTTCCCAAATCCCCTCGTCGGGCATCTGCCACCGCTCGGCCAGGTGCTCAACGAGCCGCTGGTGGAGAACCGTGGTGTCCCCGCACGGGGCGACGCCGCTCTCGTGCGCGAGGCAGAGAGTCTCGATCACGTAGCCGTAGACGTCGAGCTGCACCTGGTCGGCCGCGCCGTTGCCGATCCGGACCGGCGCGGAGTTCTCGTATCCGGGCAGCCACCCCAGCTCCCGCTCCGACAGGTCCCGCTGGCCGGTGATGCCGTACATGATCTGCAGGTTCTCCGGATCGCCGGCCACCGCTCGCAGGAGCCATCGGCGGAAGGAGCCGGCCTCCTGGCGGAAGCCCGACCCGAGCAGCGCGGCCAGGGTGGTGGAGGCATCGCGCAGCCAGGTGTAGCGGTAGTCCCAGTTCCGTTTGCCGCCGAGTTCCTCGGGCAGCGACGTGGTCGGCGCGGCGACGATGCCCCCGCTGGGCGCATACGTCATCGCCTTCAGGGTGATGAGCGAACGGAGGACGGCGTCGCGGTAGGGCCCGGTGTAGGTGCACTGGCTCGTCCAGTTCTCCCAGAACGCCAGGGTCGCCTCCAGCGCGGCTTCGGGCTCCGGAATCTCGGGCGGGCAACCGTGTGACGGGCTCCAGCTCAGTACGAAGGCCACGCTGTCGCCGGCGGCGACCGTGAAAGAGCAGACGATCGCCCCGTCCTTCTCCCGCTGCTCGGTGGCCGTGTCCAGCCACAGTGCGTCCTCGCCGCCCTCGGCCACCATGCGCCCGCCCGCCTCGTGGACCCACGGACTGATGCGGCCGTAGCCGGGGCGGGCGCGCAGCGCGGACACCATGGAGACTTGACCGGCCGTGCCTTCCACGATCCGGATCACCTGCGGGGCTCTGTTACGTGGCGGCATGAAGTCGGTGACCGTCACGCTGCCCGAGGAGGTCGTCCACACCGTCTCCAGTACGAGGGACTCACCGAGGTAGCGCCGCTCGGCACTTGCTGCTGCGCCCTCCTGGTAGGCGGCGGCGGGGGCTATGCGCCATGCCCCGTGCTTCTCCGAACCGAGCAGGGCCGCGAACGGGGCCGGCGAGTCGAAGCGGGGCAGGCACAGCCAATCGATCGAACCGTCATCGCAGACGTGGGCGCTGGTCTGCATATCGCCGATCAGGCCGTACTGCTCGATGCGCGGAAGCCGTTTCATCGTGTGGATCTCCGTGAACCCCGCGGGTCCGGGGCGGTATCGGGGCCGCCGCAGCGGCCGGGAACGGTGGGCAGAAGGCAGGTCGGTGGTCACCGGGGTGAGGGAGGAGCGTTGCCGGGCGGCGGCAGGTCGTCGACGGCTCGTGCAGGACCGGCCGCCCGCTCACCGCGAAGCACCAGCCAGGCCGTCGGCCCGAGGACCAGAGCGATGACGACGGCACCGGTCACCGTCATGTCCGCGGCACCGAAGCGGCGAAGACCAGGCAGGCCAGGGCGAGGGCGAAGACGGCCCCACGCAGCACGTTGACCGTGGGCTTCCGCCAACGCCGCCCGCTCTCCACGCTGATCGGCCCGGGACCGCCGCGTTCCACGTGTGCCATCAGCTCCTGGGTGGCCTCGGCGAGCCTGACCAGGTACACCCGGCTGGGAATGAAGCCCTCGGGGAGGCTGTCAGAGCAGAGCTGCTGCGTGCGCAGCAGAGCGGGGGTGCCTGGAGGAGTCCGAGCGCCCAACTGGGCGACGTGGCCGCGCAGAAGGCGAACGAGGTCCTCCACATCGGCAGCGCTCCCGGGCAGTGGTGAATCCTCGCCCAGTACCAGCGTCACCGTCTCCGACGCGGCCACCACGTGATCGCGCTCCGGCGCCGGCGCCTCAGTGACGGGTGCTCGCCGCCCGCGCACGCTCGCGAGCTGGTTGCCGTCTCGGCGAGGGTCCAGCGAAAGGCGCATGACACAACTCCTGTTCGGATCAAGCCAAAGTGAGCCGAGACCACCGGTCGGAGCCGACGGCTGGCGTGCGAAGTGAGTGATCTGGCAGCTACGTTGAGCGAACCGCGAATCCCGCCCGAGGGGTATGCCTACGCGGACGGGAAGGCCGCCAAAGGCGCCAAAGATCATTTCGGAACCGAGGGGCAGTCCATGGCCCGTGAACGAAACGCCGCCCTCGCCGCACTCCTGCGTGAAGCAGGCTGGTCCCAGCCGCAAGCAGCCTCTGCCGTCGCCAGGGTGGCCGCGGAGTGCGGAGTGCATGAGCTGGAGGCGATCTCCCGCTCGCACATCTCCATGTGGGTGCTCGGCACGAAGCCGAGTGGCGGAGCGCCGCATATCCTGCGCGAGACGCTGTCCCGCAGGCTCGGCCGCCGCCTCTCCCTGGCCGACCTCGGGCTGGAAGAAGAGCCGACAGGCACGACCGACACCGGATCCGACTGGAGCGTCGACCCTCTGACCGCACTGGCCGAGCTGGGAAGCGACGATCTCGACATGCACCGACGCAAGCTGCTGGCTACCGCCGCCTACTCCGCAGCCGGTCTCGCCCTGCCCACCACCTCGTGGTGGGCAGCTGCCCCCGCCGCAGCGGCGAGCCGCCGACCGGCCTCGTCGCGCTCGGTGACCCAAGCCGACGTTGACGACGTCCGCGACCTCACGGTCTACTACTCCGCGCGCGACCAGCAGCGAGGCGGCGCATCCGGCCGCAAGGCCCTGGCCAGCCACCTGCTCGACGAGGCGGTACCGCTGCTCGGCGGCCGATTCCGTACAGATCAGCTCCGCCGCGACACGTACTCCTCCGTGGCGGAGATGACGTACCTCGCCGGCTGGATGGCCTTCGACGCCAGTGAACACCGCACCGCCCAGCGCTACCTCACCATCGCCGCCAGGATCGCGGCGGAAGCCGGCGACGGACCGCTCGGCGGCCACGTCCTGCGCGCCCTCGCCCACCAGGCCGTCGACCTCGGGCATTCGCGCAGGGCGCTCGCCCTGGCGGACGCCTCGATGTCCCGCGACC
This sequence comes from Streptomyces caelestis, assembly GCF_001279005.1. Lineage (GTDB taxonomy): Bacteria > Actinomycetota > Actinomycetes > Streptomycetales > Streptomycetaceae > Streptomyces > Streptomyces heliomycini. The sequence continues at coordinate 247,940 of NZ_LGCN01000074.1, read as the reverse complement.
GCTACGGCCAGGCCAGCCACCGCGAGAAGGCGCTGCTGGCGATCGTCCACGCCCGCGCACTCGCGGCCGACGGCGACCGAGCCGGCACCCTCGCGGCCATCAGCCGCGCAGAGCGAGACCTCGCTCGGGCCGACACCAACGAAGCGCCCGCCCGCGTCGGCTTCTTCCAGGAAGCCTCCCTCGCCCACGAGACGGCCTGCGCTCTGCGCGATATAGGTCAGCCCCTCGACGCGGAGGTCCACTTCAAGCGGAGTGTGGCCACGCGCCGGCGTCAGCAGTTCGCCCGTACCCACAGCGTGACGCTCGGCTACCTCGGCGCAGTCCAGGTCCAGCGGGGAAACCTCGACGAGGCGTGTGCAACCTGGAACGAGGCACTCGACGCCATGACGGGCGTCCAGTCCGGCCGGACGCGTGACGTCATCGTCCGAATCCAGAGCGATCTCTCGCCTGTCCGGCAACGCGGAGGCCGCCATGTCACCGCGCTGGACCGCCGAGCACGCGGCATGCTCCGGGCCATAGGCTGATCGCGACGCGGACGTTCGATGCTCCATGGCAGCCCGCGGACCAGCTTCGTCCGAGGAAAGGAACCAATACCGGTGACGACGTACGAGGTCGAATCGATCGCAACGGTCGTCGGCGGCCACACCCGCGTCCAGGACGATTACCAAGGCGGGGTCCAGTCGGTGATCCGACTCAACGAGGCATACCCCCTCGAAACCCTGCAGGGAATCGACGAGTTCTCCCACCTGACTGTGACGTGGCGCTTCCACCTGGCACAGCCCGAGGACGTGCAGCTCCACGCCCGCAGCCCCAGGGGCAACGTGCGGTGGCCGGCGACCGGAACCTTCGTCCACCGAAACCATCGACGTCCCAACCAGTTGGCTGTCAGCTACCCGAGGCTGCTGAGCGTGGACGGCCGCGACCTTCTGGTGACCGACCTCGACGCGGTCGACGGGACGCCGGTGATTGACCTGGCCCCCTACTTTCAGGAAATGGGGCCTCGGGGTTCCGTCCGCCAGCCGGCCTGGCCGGGCGAGATGCTCACCGACTACTGGCGCGACGCAGCGGAGCGCCCGTAGGCAGGCCTGCCGTAACTCCACGACGCTGCAGCCACTGCGGGTGTACACCACGCTCTGCCCGCGGGGACGCGGAAGGCAGACCAGGAAGTACGAGCGGCCTCGCTGACGCCGCCCTCCCAAAAGAGGTCTCGCGTGAGGGCCGTGCCTCAACTCGAAGCTGTCATTCGATTCTTCCGAGCGCAGCATCGCAGACGATGAACCGCCGTCGGCCTTCGTGTCGGCCCCGGGGAACGCCGTCGAATGCCGGCACATGATGGTGGTCCTTTCGGGTCTCGTCAGAGGCAGGGGAAGCGACTACGCAGAGTGCAGGATCGTGACCCAAACGTCTTTGCCGTGGGCAGTGGACGAGCAGCCGTATCTGTCGCTGAGCGTCTTGATCAGCATCAGGCCGCGACCGCCCTCGTCGTTTTCGCCTGCCGAGACGGCGGCTGGGAGCCAGGGGTCCGGGTCACTGACGCACAGGAAGAGCCCGTCGGGGGTCCGGGTGAGGACGACCTTCACCGGAACTGAGGACTCATCCTCCTTGCGGGCGTGCTGAAAGGCGTTCGTCAGTAGCTCGGACGCAGTGAGAGTGACCCGCCAGTCGAGTTCGGTCAGGCCCCACAGACGGAGGCACGCGCTGACGAGGTCACGCACGCCCGAGACGGCAGCGTCTGTCAGAACGACGTCGATTTCGCATGCTCCGGAACGCGTCCGGACCGCAGCGCTTGTGCCATCTGAAACGGGCTGTTGAGCCCCCATCAGGTCTGCCTTCACGGGGAGTCCCTCGTTCGACGAAATCTCTCCAACCGGCGCCGGATGCGGTGTGTACTGGGGTGGCGGCCGTGAGCAACCATTGAGCCAGGCCGACAGGACCGCGTGCAGATCTTGATTCGGAAACCTCGATCTTCCGTTTCGCGAGCGAGGGACAGCCCATGCCAAGACCCGAGAAGCAATTGACTCCGGACGCGTCCCCGCGTGACTGGTTCGGTCATGAACTGCGGACCTGGCGTAAGGAGCGCAGCCCTCTCACGCACGCCGAGTTGGGCGTGAAGGTGCAGGTCAGCGGTTCACTCATCGAGAAGATCGAGAAGGGGACTGCTACCTGTTCGAAGGACTTGGCTGAGCGCTTGGACGAGGTCCTGCAGACGGGCGGAGTCCTCACCCGGGCGTGGGGGATGGTGTTCGGGCAAACGGAAAAAGCCCGCCCCGAAACGGAAAGTGCACCCCCCCGGCAGGGCGGAGGTGCCGGTTCAGATCCATGAAGGCCGCATCCTGGGTAGAGGTAGCACAACACCTCCGAGCGGGAGCCCTGCCCCTGTGGACCGTCGCGCCTTCCTCGCCACGAGCGGCCTTGCCGCCATCGCCCCCATAGACCTCGTCCACCTCGTGACGCCAGCAGCCCCCCGGGAGATCCCGACTCAGATCCGCCCACGCGAGATCAGGCAGTTGAAGTCGCTGGCCGATGTCATCCATCGTCAGGACAACGAGTACGGAGGCGGCGGCGCGGTGCGAGAACTGGCCCGCGGTGCCATCATGTGGGGTGCCTCCCTGCTGCCGGTGCCCTGCCCCGAGTCCCTGCGGCCTGAACTCCTAGCCTCTGTCGCTCGGTTGGGGATTGTCGTCGGCGCCTCGCAGTTCGACGCGTACGCCCACGACGATGCCCGAGTCAGCTTCCGGCTGGCCGCTGAGTGCGCGGAAGAAGCCGGGGAGTGGCACCTGCGCGCCAAGACGTACTCGTTCATGGCCCGGCAGGAAATCTGGGTCGGAGATCCGGATACTGGCCTGACCCACGCAGAGAAGGGTCTGGTGCGTTCCGACCGACTGACCGCGACCGAGCGTGCCATGCTGCACGCGGCACGCGCCCGAGCCTTCGGCAAGATGCGCGACGTAGCCAACACCCTGCGCGCGGTCGGAGAAGCCGACGCCGCGTTCGAACAATCCGACCCGGCACAGGATCCGCCGTGGATGGCCTACTACGACCACGCGCAGCACCACGGCGACACCGCCCACGCGTTGTTCGACCTCGCGGTCCACGCGGACCAGGACCCCGGGCAGGCGGCCCGCCGATTCGAAATCGCGGTGAAAGGACACGGCAACGCCTTTGCCCGCTCGCGCGCCATCTCCGAGACGAAACTCGCTTCCCTGGTAATGGCCAAGGGCGACGATCCGCGGCACGCGGTCGTACTCGGCCACCGAGCGCTGGATGACGTCGGCAAGCTGACCTCCTACCGGGCCGCCGAGGACCTGCGGGAACTCGCCCGGTTCGCAGGCCGGCACCGGAACCTCTCCGAGGCCAGCGACCTGCGCGAGCGCATCGCGGCTACGGTGCGGGCGTGACTACTTCGCCCACGCCGACCCAAGCCGTACTTGAGGAGGCGTGCCTCGCAGCCGGCCTCGACGCGACCAACGCCCAACCGATACGGATCGCCGAGAACGCCATATGGCGTCTGCCCGGGGGAGTGGTGGTGCGAATCGCCCGGCCCGGACAGTCTGCCGCCGCAGCGCGCGAGGTTCAGGTCGCCCGCTGGCTGGCCGCCGAAGGCGTGCCCGCCGTACGCGCCCTTGACCTGCGGCAGCCGGTAGTAGCCAGCGGGCACCCGGTGACGTTTTGGCAAGAGCTGCCACCACACGAAATCGGGACCGTCACCGACGTCGTCGTTCTCCTCAAGCAGCTGCATGCCCTGCCGAAGCCAGGCCTGCCACTGGGTGAGTTGGACCCGTTCGTCCGGCTGGTTGAGCGCATCGACGCAGCGATCACAATTTCTGACGATGACCGGCTGTGGTTGAAGGGCCGGCTTGAGGATCTCAAGCAGCAGTGGGCTTCGAGGCCGAAGGGCCTGCCGGAATGTGTAGTCCACGGGGATGCATGGGTCGGCAACGTGGCGCGCACGGAGGCCGGCCCGATGTTGCTCGACTTCGAGCGCGCTTCATTCGGCCCCCCGGAGTGGGATCTCGTATCGACCGCGGTGAAGCTCACCACGACCGGCGCGGTGTCTGCGGAGGAGTACGCCGCGTTCTGCGAGACCTATGGCGCTGACGTCACGGAGTGGGAAGGGTATGAACTCCTGGCTAAATCACGCCAGTTGCGTATGGTGACTTACGCCGCGCAGCACGCTGCCAGCCGCCCGAAGTGGCGGCGCGAGGCGCAATACCGCATTGACTGCTTGCGCGGCCGGGCCGGGGCGCCGCCGTGGCGATGGAAGGGGATCATGTAGCCCACTACCAGCTACTCGCGAGCAGCAACTCGTTTTGTGGCGCAGCTTTGACGCTCGTGCCCCATCAAGGTGGGGCACGGAAACGCTGCACTTCCAGTGGCGCCCACCGGACTAGAGGATCCTTGGATGACGAACCCGAGCATGTCGAGAACGGACGGCAGCCCGATGAATCGTGATGCGGGCAAACAGCCTTTAGCTGCCGATGAGCCAGGCGGTGCCCAGTGGTGCGCACCAGGGGCCTCGTGCTGCACGGGGCCTGCGTTGCCGTCGAGCACCCTCAGCGTGCCAGCAGGAGCGTCAGTGACACAACAGGGGCGGAAGGCATAGCCGACGATCGCCGGTTAGGAAAACCGGCGATCGTCCGGATGCTTGTACCCCGTTGGTCGAATGAAGCCACAGGATCTCAACGCCGGCATCGAACAGAGGGCGTCAGCGAAGTGTGGACTGCTCGCTCCCCGGCTCAGAGGAGACCAGACCTGGCGGAGGAAGGTGGCATGTGCCGTGGCCGCTGGCTTGAGTTGCACTCCTTGACAACAATGATTGCGCTGCACGCCAAGGACACAGTGATGTGAGTCTGGCACAGTGAAGCGATGGCATGTGAGTGAGCTCGGACCGGCCGGGCTGTGTCCTTGCAGATGGTGTACGTGCAGCCTGCATGGCAAGGCATGGCGCGCCGCCCCAGGCGCACGGCTTGTCGGCGTGAGCACCGGCCGGTCGTCTCCCGGGCTCAGCTGTGGATTTGGTGCGGAGTGGACGGAGGGGGACGTTGTCGACTGCGCTCGGTCCGGATGACCCGGAGCGCCTTGGCGGATACTGGCTTGCCGCTCGGCTCGGTTCAGGTGGCCAGGGAGTGGTGTACGAGGCGTATGACGCACAGGGGGCCAGGGTCGCGCTCAAGGCCCTGCACCGCGGCGCCGAGCCGTTCGTGCGGCAGCGTTTCGGTCGCGAGGCCACGGCAGCGCGTCAGGTCCCGCCGTTCTGCACGGCTCGTATCCTCGACGTCCACGTTCCCGGCACCCCAGTCGGTCAGGGGAGCGATACGACAGCCGGGAGTGCCGGCGAAGCCGTTCCCTTCATCGTCAGCGAGTACGTGGCAGGTCCCACACTCGCCGCCCAGGTCCGGGACAACGGTCCGCTGGACCCTGATGCCGGGCTGCGTCTTGCCACTGGAGCGGCAACTGCGCTCGCCGCGATCCACAGTGCCGGTGTGGTCCACCGTGATCTCAAACCGGGCAACATCCTGCTCGGCCCGGACGGCCCGCGCATCATCGACTTCGGTATAGCCCTCGCACCGGACATGTCGGTCACGGCGCCCGGCGCCCTGATGGGAACGTTCGGCTATATGGCTCCCGAGGTTCTCTCAGGACAACGGGCCACACCGGCGTCCGATGTCTTCGCCTGGGGCGCGGTCGTGTTGTACGCCATGAGCGCTGACGAGCCGTTCCGTGGTGCTCATATCGGGGAGGTCGCTCACCGTACCGCTTCCCTCGATCCCGACTTGTCCAAAGTGCCCGTGCGTTTCCGCCCCCTCATCGCCTCCGCCCTCGCAAAGGAACCACAACATCGGCCTACCGCACAGGAGCTGCTGCTCGGTCTGATCGGTGAACTGCCGAAGGCTGCCGATCCGCGCCGTGCCTTGCTGCGGGAAGGTGCGCGCCAGGCAGTGGCAACGGACACGCTCACCGACACCGGGACGGCTGTTCTCCCGCTCGGCGACCGTGCCGAGGCGGCGTTCTCCGCTCTCGGCTCCGCCGCGCAACTGGCGGCTCGGGAAGTGCTGTTGCGCACGGTCGTCCCCGGTGACGCGTCCGACGGCTCGCAGGACTCCGTACGCACGGTCGACCGGCCGGAACTGTACGAGCGGCGCCCGGAGTCCGAGCAGAGGTCGGTGAGGGAGGCAGCGGACGTCCTGACGGCGGAGGGCATCCTGGAGACCGACGAGGAGGAATCGGTACGTCCCGTCAGTGCGGCCCTGATACCGGCCTGGCGTCGGCTGCGGGAATGGGTCGACGACGAACGCGCCGGTCTGTCGGTCCACCGCAGGCTCGGCGAAGCGGCCCGCGGTTGGCAGGCTCATGGTGAACACCCTGACGACCTCCTGCGTGGCACCACACTGCGCACCTGTCTCGACTGGCTGGCCACGGCGCCTTTCCACCTGCGCCCCAACCCCTTGGAAGCGCGCTTCATCGTGACGGCCCGCACCGCGGCCGCGCGCTCGGTCCGCCGTCGCCGCCAACTGCTCGCCGGCCTCGCCATGTTGACCGTGTTCGCTCTGCTTGCCGGCCTGTTCGGCTGGTTCCAGGCACGGGAGAGCCGGAACCAGCGGGCCGCAGCCGAACTGCGTCGTGCTCAGGCGGCCGCGCGATCGGTCGCGCAGTCTGCGGAGAGTCTGCGCGGCAGCCGGCCCGACACGGCGCTCCTGCTCAGCCTCGCGTCGTGGCGGGTCGCACATACGCCGGAGTCCCGGGCGGCGCTCACGGCGGCCGCGTCCCAGCAGCAGACGGCCGTGATCGATCTGCCTCAGCCCGCCCACGGCATCGAGGCGACACAGGTCCTGCTCGGTGGAGGTCGGAGCCAGGTGACCGTGACCCCGACCGGGTCCAGCATCTGGGATCTCAGCAAAGGCAGGGAAGGGGCGAGGAATCCTGTCGCCACCTTCGACGGAAGTGTGGGCATCGGGCCGGCCGAACCGCCCAAGGTCGTGGCCAGCCGGGACGGCCGTCTGCTGGTGGTGCCGACGAAGTCGGGGAAAAGGACCGCGTACCGGATCGTGTCCACCCGGGACGGGCGTCCCCTTGGGAAGCCGGTGGCCGACCCGGGCGGAAGCTTCCTCCCCGACCAGTTGACGGACAAGGGGGACGTGCTCTTCAGCAGCCCGAGTGGAGATTTCCGACTCGTCGGCAGTTCCGGTGAGCCGATCGCCTCCTGGTCCGAGGAGGGGAGCATCTCGGTCGTCTCTCCCGACGGGAGGTACTACGCGACATGCGTCCCCGAGAGCCAGGAGTTCACGGAAGTATGGGCGATCCGCCCTGGGACTCCGGACGGCGTTCGCTACGCCTTCAGCGTCGACGCCGACCCGTCCGAGGCCATCGACTGCTCATCGGACATCGACTTCAGCTCCGACGGCGGCCGCGTGGCGCTGAAGTACAAGGGCCGCGTGACCGTGTGCCCCACGGCCGTCGGCGGCGAGAAGTGCAGTGACGTGGACATCGGCGATTCGGACGTCACAGGGCTGAGCAGCAGCGGCACATACGTCCTCGCCTACTCCTACAACGGTCGGATCGAGGTCTTCAGCAGTGACGGCGGGCCCGCCCTCTTCCGCCGGGCGGGCGTGGCACAGGACGACGACGAGGGATGGCTGACCGATCAGGTGATCCTCGACGAACGGGCCAAAGCTCTCGTGTACCGGTCGCTGCAGGGGAATCAGATACTCCGGTTCGATCTGACTGCGGCTCTGTCCGCAACGGGACGGCCTCCCACTGGTGAAGGCGCGACGGTATCTCCCGACGGGAGTGTAGGCATGTACCGCACCGGTTACCCGAATCCCAGGTTCCAGCACCTGGTCGACATGCGCACCGGTGCGAAGCTCGGCCCGGTGATCCGCCAGCGCATCCCGGAGTTCGATGTGCCGGACGTGGACCAGCGCAACGCGCTGTCGGCCGATGGCCGCCGTCTCGCCTTCATCGACTTCGAGGGGCCTGGGCTGAAAGGGCTGTCCGTCGTGGTGTGGGACATCGACCGCGACCGGGAGCTGTACCGCGTTCCCGTGCCCGAGGGTCGCGTCGTGCTCGGTCTGTCGATCGCTCCCGACGGCCGCCACGTGGCGGTGGGGCACCACGATCCAGGTGTCGCGTCCGGGAAAGGCGGCACCATCGAAGTCTGGGACGCGCAGGAACACCGACGTGTACACCAGTTCGCGAACCTGGACGGCCATGGCGTCTTCAGCCCTGACAGCCGGCTTCTGGTCACCACGCGCGGAGACATCCTCGACCTGACGACCGGCCGTACCCGCCGCGTGGGCTTCGACCAGGAACGGACCAGCGACCTCGCCTTCTCGCCGGACGGCGGGCAACTCGCCGTGCTGAAGGGATCCGGCTGGGCGGAGGTGTGGGACGGCGCCGTCCGCAGACGCCTCGCACGCATGCCGCGCGGCACGGTGCAAGACGGCGTCAACCCCCGTGGCGACTTGTATCACCCGACCTTCTCGGCCGACGGCACACTGCTCGCTGCTTCCATCAGCGACAGCCACGTGCAGATCTGGGACGTATCTGCACATCTGGCCTTGGGCGGCCCGATCGATCCGACCGCTACACAGATCGACGCCATGGCCTTCGACGGTGATGTGCTACGGGTTCTCAGCGGTACCCGCGCCCACGCTCTGGATCTGAACCCCGACCGTCTCATCAGCACTGTCTGCCGCAAGGCCGGCCGTGACATCACGCGTGAGGAATGGCGGAGCTACGTTCCGGATGTGCCTTACCACAGCGTGTGCTGAGGCAATCGCCGGGGGCTGGGATGCGCCGGGGACGGACCTAGGGGTGGACACCGACGCCTCCTCCGGCGAAGAAGGCGCCGTGATGGCCGTGCTTGGGCTTGCCATCACGCTTGAACGCGGAGAACGGGCGAGGGTAATGACGCCCCGAAGGCCTTGGATCGTTCGGCTGTCAACGGTGAGCTGGAGCAGCAGCCCAGCGGGTCATCGGTCCCGCGCGGGCAGTTTCAGTGGCACACCTGCGGATTCGATGTTCCGGTCCTCAGTCATCGCGGCTAGTTGGAGCCGGCTCGGCGGGCGAAGTGACGTTCCCGGACATTCGCGGAGATGGAGGTAGTGTCCAACAGGGCCTGCTTCGAGCAATGCTCAAGACCTGTGGATCATCTCGGGGAGGACGTACCTTCCCGTGTGATTGATCGATAGGTCACCGAGCAAGACCGGTGTTCGCAGCACCGGCCGGGAAGGCACGTCCGTGCTCAGCGTAGTGAACGACGACGGCACCACCAACGGCTCCTCCCTGATCGACGAGATCGTCCGGGAGGGTGCGAGAAGGATGCTGGCCGCCGCATTGGAGGCCGAAGTCAACGCCTACATAGCCGAGTTGGCTGATGAGCGCGACGACAAGGGGCGCCGCCTGGTGGTCCGGAACGGCTATCACCAGCCCACACAGGTCACCACCGCAGCCGGCGCGGTCGAGGTGAAGGCGCCGCGGGTCAACGATAAGCGCGTCGATGAGGCCACGGGCGAGCGCAAGCGGTTCTCCTCCGCGATCCTGCCGCCCTGGTGCCGCAAGAGCCCGAAGATCAGCGAGGTTCTTCCGCTGCTCTACTTGCACGGCCTGTCCTCGGGCGATTTCGTACCCGCGCTGGAACAGTTCCTTGGAAGCTCGGCCGGGCTGTCCCCTGCCACGGTCACCCGGCTGACCCAGCAATGGCAGGCCGACCACGCCGCCTTCATGGACCGCGACCTGACGGAGGTTGACTACGTGTATTTGTGGGCCGACGGCATCCACCTCAACGTTCGCCTGGAGGAGGCCAGAGCCTGCGTGCTCGTCCTCGTCGGGGTGCGGGCCGACGGCAGCAAGGAGCTGGTCGCGCTCAAGGACGGCTACCGTGAATCGGGCGAGTCATGGGTGGACCTGCTGCGCGACTGCGCCCGCCGGGGAATGCGTGCCCCGGTCCTGGCGGTCGGCGATGGGGCTCTCGGCTTCTGGAAGGCTTTGTCCGAGCTCTTCCCCGCCTCCCGGCATCAGAGGTGCTGGGTTCACAAAACGGCCAACGTGCTCAACGCTCTGCCGAAGTCGGCCCAGCCCGGCGCCCGCAAGGCACTTCAGGACATCTACAACGCCGAGGACCTTGACCTCGCAGCCAAGGCGATCAAGACGTTCGCCCAGCTCTATGGCACGAAGTTCCCCAAGGCCGTCAAGAAGATCACCGACGACGAGGCCGAGCTGCTGGCGTTCTACGACTTCCCTGCCGAGCACTGGATCCATCTGCGGACGACCAACCCGATCGAGTCCACCTTCGCCACCGTCCGCCTGCGCACCAAGGTCACTCGCGGGGCCGGCTCCCGCACCGCCGCCCTGGCCATGGTCTTCAAGCTCGTCGAGTCCGCTCAGCAGCGGTGGCGAGCCGTGAACGCACCCCACCTCGTCGCCCTCGTCCGTGCCGGGGCCCGCTTCGAACGCGGACAACTGGTCGAGCGCCCCGCCACCGTCGCGGCATAGGGTCTGGTGCACCATGACCGACCACCACACCTACGGCACCAGCACCCACACCGCCGACGAGCTGGCCTGGCTTGTCAGCGACCGCCTCGGGCTGGTCTTCACCGAGCGCGACAGCGATTACCGGGGCGTCTACCATCTCGCCAGCAGCCCCAACGGACGGATCGAGATCCAGCCCAACCCCATCCCCGGCGACGACGGCGAAGACGACCTCTACGCTCCGGAACACTCGTCGGCCCAGGTGCTGTTGCTCACCACCACCACCCCGACCCCGGACCCCGCCCTGCACGCCCGCCTGGGCTCCCTCGAAGGGCTCATCCACCTGAACCACGAGACTGCGTGAACAGCTACTGATCCACAGCTTTTGACAATTGCTCACATGTGTGTGTCGACGGGCAGTGGTTCCCTCATGGATCTCACCCTAGCCGGTATCCCGTTGGTGACCAGGGTCTTCGATAGCGTCCGTGAACTGGCCCGGGCGCAGGGGCGCTGGCCCTGAACAGAGGCGGTTCGTCATGAACCTAGTGGTTTTCGGAGCCGGCGGTCGGGCGGGGCGACAGGCTGTCGCGGAGGCACGATGACGCGGACACGAGGTCACCGCGGTGGTGCGCGACCCTGCGGGCCACCGTGACCTGGCCGACGTGAGGGTCGTGGCGGGCGACGTCACGGACATGGCGAGTATCAAGCATGCGGCCGCTTCGCATGACGCCGCCGTCAGTGCCGCCGCGGACCTGTCCGTGCCACCGCACGAGTTCTTCACCGCGTCGTCCCGTGCCTTGGCGGCCGGTCTGGCCGGTGCGGGCGTGCACCGCCTCGTGGTGGTCGGGCTCACACCGGTCTTGCTCGGTGCGTCCGGCGTTCCCCTGATGGACGAGCCGGGCTACCCGAATGAATACCGCTCCTTCTTCCTCGGCCGTGCGGCAGGCCTCGACGAACTGCGGAAGTGTGATCTGGACTGGGTCTATGCGGCCCCGGCGGGCGATTTCGACCATGAAGGCGTGCGCACCGGCCGGTACCGGATCGCCGAGCACGGTGATCAGGTCAGCCGGATCACGTACGCGGACCTGGCGGTCGCACTGATCGACGAGATCGAGGCGCCCCGCCATCACCGGGCCGCCATCAGCGTACGGGAGGCGTGACACCCGAGGTTCACGGCAGTCCGGACCGTGGGAGCTGTCGACACAGAGCAGTCACATCCGTGAACTCGCCGGGACGCGCGTCGCACAGCGAGCGGCCGCGGGAATGCCTGAGCCGAATGAAGGGGACATGCCGTCGTCGGGCGATACCCTCTCGGGGTGACTCAGCGACCCCTACCCGACGAGCGGCGGCCCGCGAACGACGGACGCCGGGTCGCCGCCCGTAATCGGGCCGCTCTCGTCGCTGCCGCGCGAGAGATCTACGCGGAGTACGGCCTCGACGTCCCGTTGTCGGCGATCGCACGTCGGGCCGGAGTGGGGCAGGGTGTTCTGTACCGGCACTTCCCCGACCGGGCCGCCGTCGCCACCGCGGTTCTGGACGAGAACGTCGGTCAGATCGAGCGGGCAGCGGCGGCGCCGGGCGCGGACATCGCCCGTGTCCTCGGTGTGCTGACCTGGCACCAGACCCAGTCGACAGCCTTCATCAACATCCTGCACGCCGACGGGACGGCCAACCGCTCAGGCATCCCCGCGTACGCTTCGGCGCTCTCCGGGCGGGTCGAGCGGGCCCTGCGGGCGCTTCTGCCGGACGGTCACCGGCTGGCGGCGGAGGAGGCCGATCTCATGATTGCTGTCGCCATGGTCTCGGGTGCCGTCACCGGCCCCACTCGTGAGCTGCGGGAACACCGGGCACGCGCCGCGTGGCGACTGCTGGGTGTCGAGGTGGGGCCGGTGCGGCCCTTCGACGGTGACGAGGGCGGTCAGCCGCCGTTGGACTGACGGACGCCCTTCGCCAGTGCGTCGAAGGTGTACAGATAGCCTCCGGCGGGACCGCTGACGGTCATGTACGCCTTGGTCCCTCCGGGCGTGATGGCCACGTTGGTCGCCGACTCGAGCCCCTCGGCGGCGCGGGCCGGGACCTCGATGGTCGCCAGGCGCTCGCCGTGCCGGTCGTACACCGCCATGGCGGGTCGGCCGTGCAGGGCCTGGTAGAGGTTGCCGTCCGCGTCCACGGCGATCGAGTCGGTCTGCGCGATGCCACCGTTCACCCGGATGGCGGTGTGCTGGGACGCCACCTCGCCCTTGCCGTCGAGGAGGAGGTAGGAGACTCGGTTCTGCGTGAGTTCGCTGACCCACAGTCCGCGGTACTCCGTGTCGAACGAGATGCCGTTCGGTGCCGCCAGTTCGTCCGCCAGGACGGTGGCGTTCTTCCCCTCGCGGTCGATCCGTATCACGCGTCCCTTCGCCTCGCCCTCGGACATGCCGCGCGAGTCGCTGACGTACAGGTTGCCGTCCCGGTCGAAGGCGAGGTCGTCGGGGTTCATCGGTGCTCCGTCGACCTCTCCCGAGAAGAAGGTCCGCGGGTCACTGCCGTCGGGGGCCAGGCTGACGATCTCGCCGTGGGAGAAGTCGGTCAGGTAGATGCGTCCGTCGTAGGGGCTGAACTGGGCCGAGGTGTAGGTGCCGCGGTCGTCGGTGTGCAGCGGACGCGACGTCTTCCTCCTGACATCGACCCGCAGCACCTTGGGCTCGCCGGCCGGTGCGGTGACATCGACGACGAGCAGGTTGCCGTCCGCGTCGAAGGCCGGGCCCTCCAGCAGGGTCATGCCGGTCTCGGGGTGCACCTTCGTCAGCCGCATGACCTTCTGGGCGCGGACGGTCCTGTCCGCGCCGCCGGCGGCCGCGGGGGCCACGCCGGCATTGCTTGTCTGTGTACCGCACCCGGTGAGGGCCAGCAGGCCGATCGCGGCAAGCCCGGTGAGGGATCGGATCGGGAGTCGTCGCATGGGGGTCACTCTTCCTGTCCGAGGTGTGCGGAAGCTCTCTCCGCCTCAACCGGACAACACTGTCCGGTACTTGCTACGGTAGTGCATGCCCGCCCAAGTCCGTTGACCACGAGACCACTTGGCGGACAGGGCGGCTTCCTGGCAGTGCACCGGAAGAATTGAGGTCCCCCCACATGACGAACCCGGCAACGTTGTCCTCCGAGGAACTGGCCGAGCTGAGGCGGCGCTACCGCATCGAACGGGAGCGACGGGTGCGCCCCGACGGCAGTCGGCAGTACCTTGCCGCCGACGCCGAGTTCGGCTACTACGCCGACGATCCGTACGCGCGGGAGACGGAAGAGCGGGAGCCCCTGCGCGACCGGGTGGACGTCGCGGTCATCGGCGGCGGATTCGGCGGCATCCTGGCGGGCGCGCGATTGCGCCGGCGGGGCATCGGGCGGGTCCGCGTCCTGGAGAAGGGCGGTGACTTCGGAGGGACCTGGTACTGGAACCGGTACCCGGGCATCCACTGCGACATCGAGTCGCACGTCTACCTGCCGATGCTCGACGAGACCGGGTACGTCCCGGAGTGGAAATACGCTCCCGGGGAGGAGATCCGCCGCCACGCGGTACGGATCGCGGAGAAGTTCGACCTCTACGCGGACGCCGTGTTCTCCACGGCGGTCACGTCCTTGACCTGGGACGAGACCTCGCAGGCGTGGATCGTCACGACCGACCGGGGCGACAAGTTCCGGGCCACCTACGTCGTCACGGCGACCGGCACCATGTCCGAGCTCAAGCTCCCCGGCATCCCCGGCATCGAGAACTTCAAGGGGCACACCTTCCACGCGTCGCGCTGGGACTACGCCTACACCGGCGGCACCCCGGACGGCGGGCTGACCGGCCTCGCGGACAAGCGCGTGGGCGTCGTCGGCACCGGCGCCACCGGCATCCAGGTCGTCCCGAAGCTGGCCGAGGACGCCGGACACCTCTACGTCTTCCAACGCACCCCTTCCACCGTGGACGTGCGCGCCAACCGCCGCACCACCGCCCGGGACGTCGGCGCCGACCACGACGGCTGGGCCCGCGAGCGTCGCGACAACTTCCTGCGCATCACCTCCGGCGAGCCCGCCGAGGAGGACCTCGTGGCGGACCGGTGGACCGCGTCGGCCGGCCTGCTGGAGAAGCTCCTGCCGAGCTTTTGCCGCCCGGCGGACCGGCAGGCCTTCGAAGCGGTCTACGAGGTCGCGGACGCCGTCAAGATGAACGAGGTCCGCGCCCGCGTCGAGCGGATCGTCGCCGACGCGGACACCGCGGAGAAGCTCAAGCCCTGGTACCGGTACGCGTGCAAGCGCCCCACGTTCTCCGACACCTACCTGCAGGCGTTCAACCGCGACAACGTCACCCTGGTCGACACCGCGGACACGCACGGCATCGAGCGGATGACCGAGCACGGCGTCGTGGTCGGCGGCACCGAATACGCACTCGACTGCCTGGTCTTCGCCACCGGGTTCTCCGTCGGGGTCTCCGGTGTTCATTCCGGCAGACTGCCCGTCAACGGCCGGGGCGGCGTCCAGTTGCTGCACGCCCTGGCGGAACGAGGACCGCGATCCCTGCACGGGTTCACCAGCAACGGCTTCCCGAACCTGATCCAGCTGGGCGCCACGCAGAGCGCCAGCAGCGTCAACTACACGCATGTGCTCGACGAGCACGCCGTGCATGCCGCGGCGCTCGTCGCGGCCGCCGAAGCCAAGGGCGCCGTCATCGAACCGTCCCGGGAGGCGGAGGACGCATGGCTCGCGGTCATGGCCGAGGACGCCCCCGACCACGAGTGGTTCCACGCCGAGTGCACACCCGGGTACTACAACGGTGAGGGGCGCGGCCGGCCGAACGCACCGCTCGCCTATCCCCATGGCGCGTTCGCTTTCCACGACCTCCTGAAGCGCTGGCGCGAGGAGTCCATGGACGACGTCCTCGTGGCACGGAAGGCCGCCGAAGCCTAGGGGCACACACCGCAACGCGGTGCGATCCGGGGTCCGGCCGCTGCCGGCCGGGCCCCGTCCGGAGCGTGGTCCGTCATCGGGTGAGGTGCCGCGCGCGCTCACGACGCGGCACCTCGGTACCCCGGTGAGCGTGACCGGCACCGTGTCAGACAGCGGACCAGCCGTCGTCGACGGGCAGGATCGCGCCGTTGATGTTGCTCGCGGCGTCCGAGGCGAGAAACAGGATCACTGAAGCCTGTTCCTCCGGCTGCGACACGCGACCGAGGTTGACGAAGTGCGGGCCGAGCGCCGCCGGACCGTGCGCCGTGCGGTCGGCTTCCACCGAGATGGCGGTGGCGGTGCCGCCGGGGCAGACGGCGTTGGCGCGGATGCCGCTCCTGCGGTACATCACGGCGAGGGACTTCGTCAGGCCCACCACGCCGTGCTTGGAGGCCGTGTAGGCGGCGCCCGCCGCGCTGCCGCGCAGGGAGGCCTCGGAGGCGGTGTTCACGATGGCGCCGCGCCCCGCGGCCAGCATGTGCGGCAGCACGGCGCGGGAAAGCAGGAAGGGCGCGGTCAGGTTGACCCGGATGACGCGTTCCCACTCGGTGTCGCTCACGTCGGCCAGGGCCGACATGCTGTCCATGATCCCGGCGTTGTTCACCAGGACGTCCACGCCGCCGAACCGCTCCACCGCCGTCGCCGTCACCCGGTCCACGACGGCCTGTTCGCTCAGGTCGCCCGTGACGGCCACGGCGGTGCCGCCCGCCTGCTCGATCTCCTCGACGACCGTGTCGGCCCTCTCGGCGTCGAGGTCCGCCACCACGACGCGGTCACCCTGCGCGGCGAAGGCGAGCGCGGCCGCGCGGCCTATGCCCGATCCCGCTCCGGTGACGATCACGCTGCGCCCGTTCAGATCGCCGGTCATGAAGTGCTCCGTCCAAGAAGTGCTGTGCTGCGGACTCGTGTCACACCGCGCCGGCACCCTACCGTTTTTGTCTCTGAGAGACATAAAGTCTTGGTGGAGAATGTGCAGGTCATTGACGACTGAAGCCGGAGGGGCAGATGACCGCAGCCCGCGGACGGACGGGGCGCCCGCCCCTGACCGAGGAGCGCAAGGCCGCCGTCCGGCTGGACATCGCCCGCGCCGCGGTCGACCTGTTCATCGCCCAGGGCGTCACCGCGACGACGGGGGAGCAGATCGCAGAGGCGGTCGGCGTCTCGGCACGCACGGTGTGGCGGTACTTCCCCACCAAGGAGAGCTGCGTACGACCGCTCTTCTCGTCCGGCATCGACACGATCGCCACCACGCTGCGACAGTGGCGCCCCGGCGAGCCTCTCCAGGAAGCCCTCGACCAGGTATGGTCCACCGGCGCGGTCCTGCCCGGCCCGGACGTGGGCGCCCTGCTGCGGCTGACCCGGACCGAGCCGGGCCTGCGCGCGGTCTGGCTGCAGACCCATGACGAGGCGGAACCGGCCTTCGCACGCGCCCTCGCCGAGCGGGCCGGACTGCCCGCCGACGACGTACGGCCGGCCGTCTGGGCCGCCATGTTCAACGCCGCACTGCGCGCGGCCGTCGAACACCACGCCTACCGGGCGACCGAGCCGGGTCCCGATCCCGCGGCCGCGCGGGCCGATCTCGCGGAGACCCTGCGCACCGCCCTGGCCATCGCGGCGGCGGGCCTCACCTGAATCGCCGAGGCCCGCCTCCGCTCTCCTCCCGCGCTTCCGACGGACGCGGTCAGCCTGCCGACGGCTTACGGCCCTCCAGCGGCTTCCAGCGGGAACGCAACGCGTGCGCGGCGGTCTTGGGACGTCCAACCCGCGCGCCCGCCTCCTGGACGGCCCCGACTGGGACGCGGTCGAGGAGGACGTGCCGGCCGGGCTGAGCCTGGACATGCCCGTCGAGCAGCGCTTGGCGGAGCCGGTACGTGGCCTGGACACCGGGTGGAAGCAGCTCGTCGAACGCCTGGAAGAGGCGGGGCCGGCGGCGAAGGCGTCCATCGAGGCGGCCGGTGACGGGCGGGTGAAGCCGAACGTCGACAAGCTCGGCGCGCTCGGCGAGCCGAAGTCGCTGACCCGGCTGCGGGGGCGGATCGAGAAGATGCTCCCGAAGATCGACCTGCCGGACCTGCTGTTCGAGGTGAACGCCTGGACCGGCTTCCTCGACGCCTTCGTCCACCTCGGCGACGGCACCACCCGGATGAAGGGCCTGCCCACCTCCATGGTCGCGCTCCTCGTCTCGAAGGCGTGCAACATCGGCCTGGCCCCGGTGGTCAACCCCGCCCACGAGGCCCTGACCCGGGCCCGGCTCGTGCACGTCGACCAGTACTACCAGCGGGCCGACACCATCGCTGCGGCGAACGCCGCGCTGATCGCGGCCCAGGCCGACGTCCCGATCGTGCAGTTCTGGGGCGAGGGGCTGCTCGCCTCCGTGGACGGGCCGCGCTTCCAGGTGCCGGTACGCACCATCAACGCCGCCCCGTCGTCGAAGTACTTCGGGTTCAAGCCGGGCATCACCCGGCTCAACGCCGTCAATGACCAGGTTGCGGGCATCGGGCAGATGGTCGTCCCCGGGACCCCGCGCGACTCCCCGGACATCCTGGACGCCCTGCTGAACCTCGACGGCGGAGTGAAGCCGTGCGGACACGTCGACCACCGCGACCGCGGATGCTCACACTCCTTGAGGAACGACTCCATCCCACGAACCAACGAATTCCGCCCCATGGCCGACCGACTCCCACGACTGATGCTGACAGTTTGCTGACCGCCAGGCATCCAGAACGTCACTGACGTGCGGAAACGCTGATGGAGTTCGCTGTGTGGCGGAACTTCATCGGACGCTCGCACGAGGACATCGTGCAGGCGCGCGAGGACTGGACGACGGGGACCCGCTTCGGCGAGGTCCACGGATACGACGGGGCCCCACTGCCCGCGCCGGAACTGCCGAACGCACCCCTGGAGCCGCGGGGAAGGGTGCGCCGACCCACGGAAACGCGGGTCCTGAACCACGGGGCCCACGATCGCTGCCGCGTCTGTTCGGCGGCGCGGACATCCCACGGATCGGGCCTTCGGCTCCTGCCTCCCGGGCTCCGCGTGACGGAGGGGCACCGGGGGCGGACCGCCGAGCCGCGTCAGCGCCACGGCCGCATCGGTCCGGTGCATCCGACTCCTCACCACCAGGTTCCGATCCGGCGTCGACCGGCGCAACAGCGGTGTGAGCACTGCGGGCGGTGGTCGTGACGCACCGCCCGCGGCCGGCCCCCTCCCGCGTGCGGTGCCTCACCACGGTGGGCCACTTGGCATCTTCACCCGACTTCACCGGAGCCCGTCCCGAGCAGCTGAGCTCGTTCCGCTTCGACGGACACCATCGGTGTGGTGGCCAGGCCGTGGGGGTGACCTCGTGGTCGGCGGGTGCGCGGTGGCCGAGACCGCTGTGCAGCCGCCGCAAGGTGGAGCGGCTCCCGGTCCACTCGAAATGTCGCGGTGCGAGCGGCGGCCCGGCCGGGCCGGGCCGGCAACGGACGTCGACCAGCTCGCTTCTCAGGGAGCGGAGAACGACTCGGCCGACGCGTTGCCGTAGCCGTCCGCGGCAGACCCGACCGACGCGGAGGCGCCGGCCTCGGCCGGTCGCTCCGTGCGGCGAACGGACATGTGTCGCCGAACACACGTCGACCCGTTTCCAGGAACGAATAAGGAAGTCGGGACTGCCACAGAGCTGCGGACGCATTGGATCATGCTTCGACGACGCCGCCGCGGAGAGCTTCCGGGCCCTGTTCAAGGAGGAAATCGGCACCCGTGCCCGGCCCGACCGGGCCGCCGCCCACGCCGAGGTCTCCTCTTCCTCGAGACCTTCCGCAGCCGCCGCCTGCGCAAGCACCGAGCTTTCGGCTGCCCGGTCCCGGCCGGAACCAGGCAGCGGCATCAGCACGTACCCGCGGCACAACGCTCACGTATCCGCGATCACGGGGAAACTTCCCGCTCGGCTTCCACCCGGTTCGCGATGTCCTCGCGCAACCGCTTCTTGTCGATCTTGCCCGTGCCGGTCAGAGGCAGTGCCGGCACCCTGACGACGCTCTCGGGCAGTTTGAACGGGGCCAGTCCGCAGTCTTCGAGGAAGCGGCGGATCTCCCGCAGCGTCGCAGAGCCCTCCTCGCCGTCGACGACGTACAGGCACACCGTTTCGCCCAGGACCCGGTGGGGCATCGGGACGGCGGCGGCGGCGCGCACACCGGGATGCCTCTGGACCAGAGCTTCCAGTTCGCCCGCCGGGATCTTCTCGCCGCCGCGGTTGATCACGTCCTTGACGCGTCCGACGACCACGAAGTCGCCCGAGGGACGGCGGTGGACCAGGTCACCGGTGCGGTAGAAGCCGTCGGAGGTGAACGAAGCGGTGTCCGTGTCGCCGTGGTAGGCCGTGATGACGCCAGGCCCCCGGGCCAGAAGCTCCCCCGTCTCCCCGTCGGCGACGGGGCGGCCCCGGCCGTCCACCACGAGAGTCTCGTCACCCGGTGAGACGGGTCGCCCCTGGGTGGAGAACACCACCTCCGGGGGGTCGTCGAGCCGGGAGAAGTTCAGCAGTCCCTCGCTCATTCCGTACACCTGCTGGATCCGGCAGCCGAAGGCGTCGCCGAGCTGCCTGGCCGTCTGCTCGTCCAGGCGGGCTCCGCCGACCTGCAATACCTCCAGGCTCGACAGGTCGGGCCCGTGAGAGGCGGCATGCACGGTGAGCCACTGGCGGGCGACCGCAGGGGTCAGCGCGCAGTGCGTGACGCGTTCCCGCTCGATCAGCGCCATCGCGCCGGCGGGATCGCCGGGTGCGCCGAGCACGGCCTTCCCTCCGTGGACGAGCGCGCCGAGGATTCCGGGGTGGCCGAAGGCGAAGCTGTGCGTCACGGGCAGGACCGCGAGGTAGACCGAGTCCGGTGTCAGCGCCGACGCAGCCGCCGAGGCACGGATGACATGGCCGAACGCCTCGTGCGTACGGGGGATGGGCTTGGGCGCGCCGGTGGTGCCGCTCGACAGCAGGAACAGGGCGGTGTCCGAGGGGCGCCGGGGCCCGCCCGCCACGGGGGCCGCCTCCTCGGCCGCGGCGAACTCGTCGAGGTCCAGATGGCCGCGCGCCGGGTCGACGCCGCCGGAGACCAGCAGGCTCCGCACGAACGGATGGCGCTCACGGAGTTCTTCGGCGAACCGGAGGTGGTCGAAACGGGCTTGCCGAACGGGCACGGCCATCGCTGCCGGACGTACCGAGGACAGCACGGGAGCGAGTTCGTGTTCGCGCAGCGTCGGCGGCGCGAGGACCGGACGGGCGCCGAGCCGTATCAGGGCGAGCACGAGGATGACGAGCTGGGGCTGGTTGGGGAGTTGTACGAGTACGTTCTCGCCGGGGCGCGTTCCGCAGCGCGCCAGACGGGCGGCGCAGCCTGACACCGCGGCGTCCAGTTCGAACCCGGTGAGAACCCGGCCGTCGCCGACGAGTGCCGCACGGCGGCCCCGGTGCCCGCGGGTGTCCAGGACCAGTTCGTCCAGCAGGTCCGGGGACCACCAGCCGCGGCTCCGGTAGTCCGCCGACAGCCGAGGGCCCGCCCCGTTCCCGCCCAAGGCGTCGGCGAGCTGCCGCAGCGTACGGTCGTGCTCGCTCCAGAGGTCGACGCGGGCGCCGAGTCGTTCGGAGAACTCGATCTCCAATTGCGTGATGTCGACCGAGTCGAGTCCGAGATCGGCGCGCAAGAGCGCGTCCTCGCGCAGAAGTTCCTGTGCGATGCCCAGCTCGGAGAGGACTCTTCGCACGTCGTCGATGTCCGGCAATCGGCTCTCCTCAGGGGGTCGAGAAAACCTTCCGGTGGGGGAACACGGCCGCCCTCTTGCGGGACCGCGAAGAACACGACGGGGACGGCTCGGACAGAGGGTGTCACCGGCGGCGGGACCGCTCGCGTCCCGAACCCGTGTCCGTGCGGCAGCCCCGGGGGCCGAGGGCTCAGGGCCGCCGCGTCCGGTGACCGGCCGCGGCCTCAGACGAGGGTGAGCGTCGTCGTTCCGGTCGCGTCCGTGACACCGGTGGACGGACACCGCAGCAGTCCCGGCTGCGGAAGGACGATGACCTGGGTCGCCGGGCGGCCCCGGAAGCGGCCCTGGACGACGGTCCCGGTGAACGTGGTGACAACCTGCCCGGCGATCGCGGTGCTGCTGCCTGCGGCCTCGACGACGCCGGTGTCGCCGGTGCTCCACGTGAAGGTCCGAGGACCTTGGAATCCGCCGAGGAGGTCGTTGCACCCCGCGTGGAGGGTGAACCGCTCCCCGTACGCACCGCTCATCACCTCACCCGCGCCGTCGACGCACGATCCGAGACGCCCGTCGGTGGTGACGTCGACGTCCCGCGGTGGGAAGGTGATCCCCGGACTGTAGGCGACGGACTCGGTTCCCTGGCACTGCAGCACCGCGAGTGATTCCGCGCGGGCGGGCCCGGCGGCCGGTGCGCCGGTGCAGAGTGCGGTGACGACGGTTGCCAGGACCGCCGGGCGTGCTCGTGATCTCATGACGGACATGAGGCGGCCTCCTTCGGGGTGAACCGTGTGATAGGGCTGATGCCCGGCAAGCCTGTGCGTGAGACGAGCGCGCAGGAGCAGTGAGGGGGTACGCGAAGCCCCGCGCGCCGCCCCGTGAGGACCGCGCGCCGGGCGACGCCCCCGCTCGTTCGGTTCGCCCCTTGCCGTCCGGGACGCGGACGTGAGTCAGTGGACCGTGCGTGCGCGCGGCGAGC
This sequence comes from Streptomyces caelestis, assembly GCF_001279005.1. Lineage (GTDB taxonomy): Bacteria > Actinomycetota > Actinomycetes > Streptomycetales > Streptomycetaceae > Streptomyces > Streptomyces heliomycini. The sequence continues at coordinate 225,802 of NZ_LGCN01000074.1, read as the reverse complement.
GGGACGCGGGCGGTCTTCGCGACTCCCCGGAGCGCCGCGTCGGCTTCGGATCTGGAGGACGATGCATCCACGGGAGAGCGGCACTCTTGCGGTACCGGGCGCCAGGCTTCATTTCGAAGTGCGCGGGGAGGGAACGCCGGTGCTGCTCATCGCGGGCGGCAACTCCGACGCGGCCGTCTTCAAACGCCTGGCCGACGTCCTGGCCGCGGACCACCGCGTCATCACGTACGACCCGCGCGGCAATTCGCGCAGCCTCCTCGACGGTCCGCCGACGGACCAGCGGATCGAGGAGCACGCCGACGACGCGTACCGCCTGCTCGATCACCTCACCGGGCCCGGTGAATCCGCGTACGTCTTCGGGAGTTGCTCGGGCGGTCTCGTCGCACTCGAACTCGCTGTCCGCAGCCAGGACCGGGTCCGTCTGACGATCGCCCACGAACCGCCCGCGATGGGACTGCTGCCGGACGCCGAGGAGTATCTGGCGTTCTTCGACGACGTCCACGAGACGTTCCGCCGCGAGGGCGTGGCGGAGGCCCTGCGCAAGCTCCAGTTCGTGTTCGGCGACGGGCCCGCGCCGACGCTGCCCGAGGCCCACGACAACACCGCGTTCTTCCTGGCCCACACCGTCAGGCCGGTCACGCGCTTCGTCCCCGACCTCGGCAAGCTGGAGGGGGTGGCGGACCGGATCGTCGTCGCAGGCGGTCGCGACTCGCGCACCCACGCCGTCCACCGGCCGGCGGTCGTCCTCGCGGAGCGGCTCGGCTGTGAACGGAAGCTGTTCCCCGGCGGCCACGTCGGCTACGCGAGACACCCGGCCGAGTTCGCCAGGCGACTCGTCGGGCTGTTCACCGCGCCGTCCGGTGCGGTGACTTCGTTCCGCACCGGTGCGGGAGGCTGACATGCGCATCGTGATGGGGGCGCAGAACTGTGGTTTCGGTCCGGCCTCCGAACTCGTCGCGGTCTCCCGGCTGCTCTCCGACCACGAGCGGGTGTTCGTCGGCAGCGGTGTGGCGGCGACGTTCACGCGTCGCAACCCGGACGCCTTCGACACCATCCGCGAGATCGAGGCGACGCGCGGAAGGGCCGGGGCGGAGTTGGTCGACGACCTGCTGGAGACCGGCGACCAGGTGGTCTCGGTCATGGACGCCGACCTCGCCCTGCGGTCCGTCATCGCGCGGCGTCCGGTGGTCATGGTGGACAGCCTGTTCGGTTTCTGGCGGCTCGGAAGGCCGTTGGCCCGGATCCGCGACCTGTGCGCGACCCTGCCACGTTCCTCCTACGTCGCGGCGGACCGGCATCTGGCCGCGCTCTCCTCGCATGAGCGCGTCGTCGCGGCCCATCTGCTCGCCACGCACAGCGTGGTGCAGAACTTCCCGGGCGTCCCCGAGCGCGCGGCCGAGTTCGCCGCTCTCGGCGCCGGGTCCGCGATCCACCTGACCGGCCCGATCATCGACCTCGAAGCTCTGAGGAACACCCCGCTCGACGCCGAACCGGAGTACGACTTGCTGGTCAACGTCGGCGGGTTCAAGAACTTTCTCCTGGACTTCGACGTCAACAACGACTACCTGCGGCTGCTTCACCACTGGATCCCCGACCTGCTGCGGGACTGGCCCCGGTTCTCGCGCGTCCTGGTCTGCGGCGGCCCTTTCGACGGGCACCGCGAACGGAGTGTCTCGGTCGCCGGCCGGCGGGCCGACTGCCGTCTCCTGCCACAGCGCGACCTGCTGCGGGCGGTGGCGAGCACGCCCGACTACCTGCTCGCCCCAGGGCTCACGGCACTCCACGAGTCGATGGTCCTCGGCCGGTTGCCGCTGGGGATCCACGAGCAGCACTACGCGCACGTCTACACCCTGCGCCGTCTCGGCGGCACGCTCTTCGGCCGGAACGCCGGCCGGTTCGCGGACGTCCTGCCGCACCACCGGCTGCCCGAGGACGACCTCGCCGGGACGGCGGCCCTCGTGGAGATCGCCGGCCGCGTGCAGGAGGACGAGGAGCTCTACAGCGTGTTCCGCAGAACGTTCAACGAGCGGATCGAGCACTACGTCTCGCTCACCCCGGCGCGGCGGCGGCACGGCGTCGAGGAACTGCGCCGACTGCTCGGCGGTGAGCCGGTCCACGAGGTACTGGCCAGGATCCTTCCCCCTCGGGGCAGCGAGTGACCGGCCGACGGCGCCCGGCCCGGCAGTCGGCCTTCCCGACACCTGGAGACGGATTGCATGCCTCTGAGGAACCCGCCCACGCCGACTACCCCGCTCTCAGGAACCGGCTGCTCGGCCCCCTGCGCGACCGGTTCCTGACCACGGACCAGTTGTGCGAGGCAGGCCGCATCATGTGCGGCCGCCCCGAGTCCCTGTCCCTCTACGGCATCCCCGCCCCCGAGATGGACGCCCGGGGGATCCGCATCCCGGGCCGCACCGCCGTCGAGTGCACCAAGGACCCCCACCCCGTAGCCGTCGCCGGCGTCATCACCGACATCGAGGCCACCGCCCCCGCGGCCGACGGCGAGGCGATGGTCGTCGATCTGTTCTGCGGTTCCGGAAACATCGGTCACCACCTCGGCCGCTGCCTGGACCGCCCTGTACACGCCTCCGAACTCGACCCGGTCGTCCACGAGGCCGGCCGGCGCAATCTGGACCGTGTCGGCTCCACCGTTCGTCTCCGCCATGCGGACTACCGTGACTTGCTCGGCGCGCTCCCCGCCCGCAGCGAGCGCGACATCTACATCGTGGAGCCCTCCTGGGGCCAGGCCTTCACCCCGGAAGGTCTCGACCTGACCCGTACCTCACCCCCGGTCCCCGAGATCATCGGGCACATCCAGCGATCCCGCGACCACGTGCCGTGCCTGGTGGTGGTCGAGACCAGTGACCGCGTCGTTCGCGGTTCCCTCGACACCTGGTGCGGGAACGCGGTCCACCTGCGCACACTCGTCCCCAAGCCGTTTCCACCCCATCGCACTGGCTCACGTTTCCACCTCTACCGCCTCGGTGGGAGCCGGTCCCCGGCCGTGCGGGTCAGGGAGGACAACGGTCCGGACGCCCGGCAGCCGCGGGCGCAGGCCGCTGAGGCGGGCGACGGCGAGCATCGCCAAGAGCGGCTGCCTCTCGGGTGATATCGGCGTAGAGGCGGAAGAGGGCGGGGCGGGCCTCGCCGTGGTCGCGTTCGTGCAGGGCCGCCCAGCATCGGGCGATGAGCTTCCGGGCCTGGGCGCCGGGCCAGGGCTGTGGCAGGAGCTGAGGCGGCAGCAGCGGGTCGGGCTCCATGACGCGGGTGAGTTCGGCGGCCAGCTCGACGACGATGGTGAGAAGCGCGGCCGGGGAGAGTTCGACAGGGCCGGTGAGCCGGGCGAGGCGGGGCCGGGCGATGCGGCTGAGGCGGCGGTAGCGGTCGGCGATCTCCTGCAGAGGCCACAGACGGCGGGCGAGTCCGGCAGGCTCCCGGGTGTCGCCCCTGCGCAGGTCCGTCGTGGTGAGGAGGGTGAGCGCGTCGTGGGCGCCGAGGCGGTGGGCCGCTTCCTCGACGTACGGTTCCCATGTGTTGGCGCAGACGTACAGTCCGCCCTGGAGCGGGGCGCCGCCGAGGCGGACGAGCGTTTCGCGCAGGGCGTCCCGGGCAGTGCGCGCCGATTCGGGCACCGCGAAGGCGGCCAGGTGCCAGACCCCGTCCCAGGGTGCGAGCCCGGCGTCCTGTCGGAACGCGTGCCGCAGGAAGTCCGCGTTGGGGGCGAGGGCGCGCATGGTGTCCGTGGTCGCATGCAGTTCCGCCTTGCGGCCTCGGCCTTCGTGGGTGAATCGGCCTTCGGTCACGAGGCGTTTGACGCACAGCCGTACCTGCTGGTCGCTCATGCCCAGGGTGTTGGCGACGGTGTACAGCTCGTCCGCGCCGACGGTGCCGTCCTCGCGGATCAGCGCGTGGACGAGCATGCGGGTGGGGACCTCGACGTGGTCGGTGTCGGCGTTCACGGTTCCCTCACCCCTCCTGTTCCGACCGGGCGGTGCATGGTGGTCACCGCGCCGAATCCGAGCAGCCCGCGCAGGTAGGGCGTGTGCTCGGTCCGTACGGCCGTGAAGCCGCGCCGCTCGTACAGGGCCCGGGCACGCGGGTTGGTGTCGATCACGTCCAGTCTGATCTCCCGGCAGCCCTGCTCCGCCGCGACGGCGGCCACTTCCTCGATGAGCAGGCTTCCGACGCCGAGGCCGCGCATGTCCGGATCCACGGCGATGCCGTCCATGACGAGTTGCCCGGGCACCGGGTGACGTTCGAACAGGGCGAGGAGCAGGAGTCGGTGCAGTCCTCGCAGGTGCCCGTAAGCGCGCAGCACGGCGCCGGCCGATCCTCCGGTGAGGGCCCGCCCGTCGTGGTGGTAGCCGGCGAGGCCGACGAGCCGCCCGTCGAGGAGTGCGCAGACCGCTCGATCGGTGTTCAGGTGGGCGGCGATGAAGGGCACCGCCTTGTCCGCCGGGTTCAGGGCGGGACCGAGTTTGCGGCCGAAGGCGTCCCAGTACAGCTCGGCCGCCCGCCGCTCGGCTCCGGCCGGAACGTCCCGCTGCACCGTCACCGGTCCGGCCCCGGGGCCTGTCGCGTCCAGTGCCATGCCGTGCCTCCTTCCTCTCTGGAACCGGAACTTGAAACTATCAGATCCTCAACGGCCGTTCCCATCATGATAGTTTCGGTATCCGCTGCACACCCCGACAGAGGCGGCCCTCCCATGTGTCCGAAGACCCAGCCCCGACGGCGCGGGCTCCGCATCGCCGTGTGGTCACTCGTCACGGTCCTGGTCGTGGCCGTCGGCCTCGTCGGTGTGGTGCTGTGGCAGAACTCCTACGACATGGACGAGCAGCGGGTCACGATCCGCCACGGCGGCCACACCCTCAACGGCGTACTGGCCGTCCCCGCGGACGGCCGCAAGCGCCACGGCCTGATCGTGTACATCCACGGCGACGGCCCCGTCGACGCCACCCACGACGACGGTTACAAGCCCATGTGGGAGGCGAACGCCGAAGCCGGATACGCCTCCCTGTCCTGGGACAAGCCCGGCGTCGCGGGCACGCCCGGAAACTGGCTCGACCAGTCCATGGACGACCGGGCCGACGAGGCAGCCGCCGCCATCGCCTGGGCCCGCGCCCGCCCGGACATCGACGGCGACCGGATCGGACTCTGGGGCGCCAGCCAGGCGGGCTGGGTCCTGCCGAAAATCGCCGCCAAGACGCCCGTGAGCTTCGTCATCGCCGTCTCGCCCGCGATCAACTGGCTCCGGCAAGGCCGCTACAACCTCCTCGCCGAGCTGCGCGCCGACGGCGCATCAGCAGCCCGCACCAAGGCGGAGGTCGCCAAGAGCGACACCACCCGCCGACTGCTGGGACGCCACGCGACCTTCGAGGAGTACGTCAGGGCGATGGGCGGCGACGCGGGCGGCATGACCGCCGACCGCTGGGGCTTCGTCTCCAGGAACTACACCGCGGACGCCACGCAAGACCTCCGCGCCCTGCGCGGCGTACCGGTACTGCTGACCCTCGCGGGCCATGACATCAACGTGGACACCGCCGACACGGAGCGCACGTACCGCGAGGTGCTGGACGCAGGTGGCGCGTTGACGGTCAAGCGTTACCCGGACGCGACCCATTCACTGCTCAAGCAGTCCATCGAGCAGTCGGACCTCAAGATCACGCTCACCGCGCTCTTCTCCCCCCGCTCACTCTTCGCGGACGGATTCCTCGACGACCAAGGACGGTTCCTCGAAGAACTCTGAACCGTTCCGGATCCGGTATCCGTCCTGTCGGAGGGGGCTGATGGTGAAGTCGCGGGGAGCGGCCGTCACGCAGGGCAGGCCGCCGGCCCGGGTGGTGGAGGCGTCTTCGGCGAAGGTGGTGCCGCGGACGTGGTGGAGTCGGCTGTCGATCTTCCAGTGCCCTCGGAGCCGGCCGGCGATCCGCGCGCCCGTTCCTCCGCCCGGGCCAGGTGCCCGTGCACCATCGGCTCCAGGCCGTGGACGATGCGCAGCGATGTGCTCCGCAGGCGGGCCTCACGGGCCGCGACACCGACCGCGGTGAGGCTCGACGCCGAACCGTCCACCCCTACGATCGCCGGATCACTCACTGGGCTCTCCCTCTCCGGCAGGGCGGTCGTCCCGGCCGGGCCGGGACCCGGGCCGGTCGGCCCTGTCCCGGTTCGCCGAGAGACCGGAGGACCGTGCTCCCTCGGACGGACCACGCCGGGGCGCCCGTACGCGGGCGACCTGCCGCGCGTGCCGAAGGACCCGGGTGCGGGCGGGGCCACGGGGCGCGGCCCCGCCCGCACGGATCCGGACCCGGCCCGGGGCCGTCGTCACCGCCCACATGATGCTTCCGGCCGGGTCCGGCCCTCTCCTCCCGCGCCTGGCGCCCGCCCGGCCGTCGCCGCCACGGCGGACGACGGTCCCGCTCCGGCCGCCCCGGTCCGCCGCTCGCCGGGGCCGCTCCGGCGCCGCCGCGCCGACGGTGTCCGTCGAAGCAGGCGATGGTGCGCAGGAGGGTCCGGCCGGCCTCATGGGGTACTCAGCGGCCGGGGAGGGCGGGGGACAGGACCCGTACGCGCCTCCGCCGGCCGAACCCTCGAACCGCAAGGGAGCCCGCCATGTCCGTCGAACCGCAGCAGGTGTCCGGTGTGCTCACCGACGAGGAGTCGAGGACGCTGGACGCCCACTGGCGTGCCGCGAACTATCTGTCCGTCGGGCAGATCTACCTGATGGCCAACCCCCTGCTCACGGAGCCACTGCGTCCGGAACACGTCAAGCCGCGGCTGCTCGGCCACTGGGGCACCTCACCCGGCCTGAACCTCGTGTACACGCACCTCAACCGCCTCATCCGGTCCCGGGGTCTGGAAGCGCTCTGCGTCTGGGGACCCGGCCACGGGGGTCCGGCCGTGGTGGCCAATTCCTGGCTGGAGGGGTCGTACACGGAGACCTATCCGGACGTCACCCGGGACGCCGCCGGAATGGCGCGGCTGTTCCGGCAGTTCTCGTTCCCCGGAGGCGTGCCCAGCCACGTGGCCCCGGAGACGCCCGGCTCCGTCCACGAGGGCGGCGAACTGGGGTACGCCCTCTCGCACGCCTACGGCGCGGCCTTCGACAACCCCGGCCTGCTGGTCGCCTGTGTGATCGGTGACGGCGAGGCGGAGACCGGCCCGCTGGCCGCCTCCTGGCACTCCGACAAGTTCCTGGACCCGGTGCACGACGGCGCCGTCCTGCCGATCCTGCACCTCAACGGCTACAAGATCGCCAACCCCACGGTGCTCTCCCGGCTGCCGGAGCCGGAACTCGACGATCTCCTCAGGGGATACGGTCACGAGCCCCTCCACGTCACCGGCGACGATCCGGCCGCCGTCCACCGAGCGATGGCCCGGGCCATGGACACCGCCGCGGACCGCATCGCCGGTGTGCAGCGCGCCGCCCGCGAGGACGGGGCGACCGAGCGGCCCCGCTGGCCGGTGATCGTGCTGCGCACCCCGAAGGGCTGGACCGGCCCCGCCGAGGTCGACGGCCTTCCCGTGGAGGGGACCTGGCGAGCCCACCAGGTCCCCCTGTCCGCCGTCCGGGACAACCCGGACCACCTGCGGCAGCTCGAGGAATGGCTGCGCTCCTATCGGCCGCGGGAGCTGTTCGACGAGCACGGCGCGCCCCGCCCGGATGTGCTGGCCTGCGTCCCCGACGGCGCACGCCGGCTGGGCTCCACCCCGCACGCCAACGGCGGCCTGCTGCTGCGCGAACTGCCCCTGCCGCCGCTGGAGCGGTACGCCGTCCCGGTCGACGAACCGGGCGCCACCCTGCACGAACCCACCCGCGTCCTCGGTGATCTGCTGGAGGACGTCATGCGCGGGACCGCCGACCGGCGCGACTTCCGCCTCGTGGGACCCGACGAGACCGCCTCCAACCGCCTCCAGGCCGTCTACGGCGCCAGCGGCAAGGCGTGGCAGGCCGGCATCCTCGACGTGGACGAGCACCTCGACCGGCACGGCCGGGTGATGGAGATCCTCTCCGAACACACCTGCCAGGGCTGGCTGGAGGGCTACCTCCTCACCGGCCGGCACGGGCTGTTCTCCTGCTACGAGGCGTTCGTGCACATCGTCGACTCGATGGTCAACCAGCACATCAAGTGGCTGCGGGTGAGCCGCCGCCTGCCCTGGCGCGCGCCCATCGCCTCCCTCAACTACCTGCTCACCTCGCACGTGTGGCGCCAGGACCACAACGGCTTCTCCCACCAGGACCCGGGCTTCGTCGACCACATCCTCAACAAGAGCCCCGAAGCCGTACGGGTCTACCTGCCGCCGGACGCCAACACCCTGCTCTCCGTCGCCGACCACGCCCTGCGCAGCCGCGACTACGTCAACGTGATCGTCGCCGGGAAGCAGCCCTGCTTCGACTGGCTGACCATGGAACAGGCGAAGGCGCACTGCGCGCGCGGCGCCGGCATCTGGGACTGGGCCGGCACCGAGGACGGCACCCGTGAACCCGACGTGGTGCTGGCCTGCGCGGGCGACGTGCCCACCCAGGAGGTGCTGGCCGCCGCGCGGCTGCTGCGGGACCACCTGCCGGAACTGGCCGTCCGGGTCGTGAACGTCGTCGACATCGCCCGGCTGCTGCCGAGCGAGGAACACCCCCACGGCATGGGCGACTTCGAGTACGACGGCCTGTTCACCCCCGACAAGCCGGTCGTCTTCGCGTACCACGGCTATCCCTGGCTGATCCACCGGCTGGCCTACCGCCGTACCGGACACGGGCACCTGCACGTGCGTGGTTACAAGGAGGTGGGCACCACCACCACGCCGTTCGACATGGTGGTCCGCAACGACCTGGACCGGTACCGACTGGTCATGGACGTCATCGACCGCGTTCCCGGTCTCGCGGTGCGCGCGGCGGCCGTGCGTCAGCGGATGGAGGACGTCCGGCTGCGTCACCACCAGTACATCCGCGAGCACGGTGTCGACCTGCCCGAGGTCGCCGACTGGTCGTGGGACGGCTGACGGAGGGCGACGGGGCCCGGACCGGGGACGTCCGCTCCGCCGTCCGGGCCCCGTCGCCTCCCGGCGACCGGCTCCGGGTCCTCGGTGGCCGCGTCGTGGCGACGCGCCCGTGGGGCCCCCTCCACCGGCGTCGTCACCCGGCACGCCGAAGCCGCCGTACGGGAGCCCGCGGGCTCCCGTACGGCGGCTTCGGCCGCGGCGGCCGGTCCCGTGTTCAGCCGTGGTGGGCGGCGCGCATGATCCCCTGCATGTCGTCCAGCATCGGCATGCGCGGGTTGGCCGGTGCGCACTGGTCCTCGTAGGCGTTGAGGGCCTGCTGCGGCAGGGCGTCCAGGAAGGTCCGCTCGTCGATTCCCAGGGCCGCGAACGTCGGCTCGATGCCGACGGCGTCGCGCAGGCGTTCGATGGCCGTGGCGAGGGACTCCACGCCCTCGGCCGGGGTGGCGGCGGGCAGCCCCAGGGTGCGGGCGATGTCCTGGAAGCGTTCGGGGGCGCGGTAGTCCTCGTACTTGGGCCAGCCGGTGAGCTTCGTGGGGACGGTGCCGTTGTAGCGGATGACGTGCGGGAGCAGGATCGCGTTGGTGCGGCCGTGCGCGATGCGGAAGGTGGCGCCGAGGGTGTGGGACATGGCGTGGACGATGCCGAGGAAGGCGTTGCCGAAGGCCATGCCCGCGATGGTGCCGGCGTTGTGCATCTTCTCCCGGGCCTCCGCCGAGCCGTCGCGGTCGTTCACCGCCGCCTCGAGGTGGCCGAAGACCAGGCGGACGGCGTGGAGGGCGAGGCCGTCGGTGAAGTCGTTGGCGTAGACGGACACGTACGCCTCGATGGCGTGGGTGAGGGCGTCGAAGCCGCTGTCGGCGGCGAGCGCCGGGGGCAGGGCGGTGGTGAGGAGGGGGTCGACGATGGCCACGCTGGGGGTGAGCGCGTAGTCGGCCAGCGGGTACTTCTTGCCGGTGGCGGGGTCGGAGATGACGGCGAAGGGGGTGACCTCGGCGCCGGTTCCGGAGGTGGTGGGCACGCACACCAGGCGGGCCAGCCTGCCCAGGGTCGGGAAGCGGAAGGCGCGCTTGCGGATGTCGGAGAACTTCTGCCGCATGTCGGCGAAGTCGATGCCGGGCTGCTCGTACAGCAGCCACATCACCTTGGCCGCGTCCATGGGCGAGCCGCCGCCCAGCGCGATGATGGTGTCCGGGCGGAAGTCCCGCATGAGGCCGGCGCCGCGCTGCACCGAGTCGATGCTGGGCTCCGGTTCGACGGTGTCGATGACCTGGAGGGTGACCGGGGCGCGGCGCCGCTGCAGGACGCGGCTGATCCGGTCGACGAAGCCGAGGCGGGTCATGGTGGCGTCGGTGACGATCGTGACGCGGTGGACGTCCGGCATGGAGGTCAGGTAGCGGATGGCCTGCGGCTCGAAGTAGATCTTCGGCGGGACCTTGAACCACTGCAGGTTGTTGCGCCGGGCGGACACCCGCTTGACGTTGAGCAGGTGGGCGGCGGAGACGTTGTTGGACACGGAGGTGCTGCCCCAGGAGCCGCAGCCCAGGGTGAGCGAGGGCAGCAGACCGTTGTAGACGCCGCCGATCGCGCCCTGCGAGGAAGGGGAGTTGACGATGATCCGCACGGTCTTCATCCGCTTGCCGTACGCCTCGGCCATGGCGGGGTCCTCGGTGTGGATGACGGCGCTGTGGCCCTGGCCGTGGAAGGCGACCATGTCGGCGGCCAGGCCGAAGCCGTGGCGCTCGTCCTCGGCGCGCAGCACGGCGAGGACCGGGCAGAGCTTCTCACGGGTCAGCGGCTCGTCCGGGCCGACGCGTTCGGCCTCGACGAGGATGACCGAGGTGTCCTCCGGCACGGAGAACCCGGCCCGCTCGGCGATCCACGCCGGACTCCGGCCGACGGCGGACGCGTTGACCTTGGGCTCGCAGCCGGCGCCCGATCCGCCGGTGGCGGGGAACAGGAAGGTCTCCAGCTTCGCCTTCTCCTGCGAGGTGGCCAGGTGGGCGTGGAGGGCGCGGAACTCGGCGAGCGCCGCGTCGTAGACGTCGGTGTCCAGGATGACGGCCTGCTCGGAGGCGCAGATCATGCCGTTGTCGAACGACTTCGACAGCACCAGGTCGTTGACGGCCCGGCGCAGCTTCGCGCTCTTGTGCACGTATGCGGGGACGTTGCCGGCGCCGACGCCGAGGGCGGGCTTGCCGGCCGAGTAGGCGGCCTTGACCATGGCGTTGCCGCCGGTGGCGAGGATCAGCGAGACGCCCGGGTGCCGCATCAGCGTGCCGGTGGCCTCGACCGACGGTCGCTCGATCCACTGCACGCAGTGCTCCGGAGCTCCGGCGGCGACGGCCGCGTCGCGCACGACGCGGGCTGCTTCGGCGCTGCACCGCTGGGCGGAGGGGTGGAAGGCGAACACGACCGGGTTGCGGGTCTTCAGCGCCATCAGCGCCTTGAAGATCGTCGTGGAGGTCGGGTTGGTGACCGGCGTGACCGCGCACACGACACCCACCGGTTCGGCGATCTCGACCATGTCCTCGATGTCGTCGCGGGCGACGACCCCGACGGTCTTCATGTGACCCATGCTGTGCGTGACGTGCTCGCAGGCGAACATGTTCTTGGCCGCCTTGTCCTCGAACACACCCCGCCCGGTCTCCTCCACCGCCAGGAGGGCCAGCGCGGTGTGCTGGTCCAGGGCGGCGACGGAGGCCTTCTTCACGATGTGGTCGACCTGCTCCTGGGTGAGGTCCTCGTAGTCGACGAGCGCCTTGAGGCCGGCCGTGACCAGACGGTCCACGGCGACCGCGGTGTCGGACGGTGCGTCGGCCTCGACGCGGTCTTCGGTCCGCACGTCCTGTCGGGTCATGATGGTCCGCCTCCGTCGTCGGGGACCGCCGTGGTGTACGGCGGTCCGCTCTTCGCCTTCACTGTCCTCGGGGACCGGACGGCCGCGGGAGGCGCCGAAGGTCCCCTCCCGCGGCCGTCCGGCCCGGCCCGGCGGGGACCGCCGGCCCCGGCCCGGGCGAGCCGCGGCACGGGACCGCCCGCCCCGCTCCGGTCACGGGTTCCCGGCCCGGGCGAGCGGGGCGGGCGCCGCGCCGTCGCCGGCGCGCAAGCCGAGGCGGTTCACCACGCCGACCACGCCTTCGAGGCGCCAGACGGCGTGCAGGAGCTCCGGCGCCTGTCCGCGCCGTTCGACACGGCCGGCGAGGGTGACGACACCGTCGCGTACGGAGACGAGGACGGCGTCGGCCGGCAGTCCCAGCGCGCCGACGACGATGTCCCCGGTCACCTGGCGGCGGATGTCGTCGTCCGCGCGCAGGAAGACCCGCAGGAGGTCGCGGCGGGTGGCGATGCCGATGAGGCGGTCGGCCTCGTCGACCACGGGCAGCCGCTCGACGCCACGGCGCTCCATCAGCCGGGCCGCGTCCGGCACGGTCTGCTCCGGGTGGACGGTGATCGCGGGGCTCGACATCACGTCCCCCGCCGTCAGGGCGGGAGGCGGCGCGGAGCCGTCCCGGTGCGCCTGGAGGCGCACCAGGTCGCTTCCGGACAGGACGCCGAGGACCTTGTCGTCGGCGTCGACCACCGGCAGCCCGCTGATCCGGTGGTGGTCGAGCAGCCGCACGACCTCCTTGAACGGCGTCGTCCGGCGGGCCTGGACGACGTCCCCGGTCATCACTTCACCGACGGTGCGAGCGGTCATGGCGGATCCTCCTTCACGAGCGCGGACGGGGAGGGCCGGAGCCGGAGGCCGGCTCCGGCCCTCCCGCCGGGGCGGTCAGGCGCCGTGCGGCGCCTGCTTTTGCGGGCCGCCGCGCCACGGGGGCGGTGCGGCCGTCCGGCGGACGGTGTCATGGCGGTGGGCGACGCGTTCGACGCCGGCGCGCAGCCGGTCGTGGAGCCGGGCGGCGAGTTCGCGGGCGGTCGCCTCGCGGGCGTGGACGACGACGAGGTCGCCGCCGACCCGGATCTCGGCGCCGCCGGACCAGGGCAGCGTGACGTGGTGGGCCGAGGCCCGCAGGACGCGCACCTCACCGCTCACGGGCGGCAGTCCGGACCGGTCCAGGGCGGTGGCGACCTTCTCGCGGAGACGGGCGAGGGACTCCTCGTCCACCCCGCCGTCGGCACGCACCCGCACGGTGGCGGTGGTCTCACGGGCACCGGTGTCCTTGGCGGTCATGTGCTCCACTCCCTGTGATCGTTCTGCGACACCTCAGGACTGCCGCGCCTCCCGCCCGCGTCCCAGAGGCGGTCGGCCCTCGGCCCCAGGGCCGAGAGGTCCCAGGGCCCCGGGTCTCACCTGCTGTCGCTCCCCTCGGTCCCCTCCAGCGCCGCCCGGCCCGCCTCCAGTCGCGCCACCGGCACCCGGAACGGCGAGCAGGAGACGTAGTCCAGTCCCGCGGTGTGGAAGAAGTGCACCGAGTCGGGGTCGCCGCCGTGCTCGCCGCACACGCCGATCGTGAGGTCCGGGCGGGTGGCGCGGCCCTCGGCGACGGCGAGCGAGACGAGCCGGCCCACACCGTCCCGGTCGAGCGTCTCGAACGGGGACACCGGGAAGACGCCCTTGTCGAGGTAGGCGGAGAAGAACTCCGCCTCGACGTCGTCGCGGGAGAAGCCCCAGGTGGTCTGGGTCAGGTCGTTGGTGCCGAAGGAGAAGAACTCGGCCTCCTCGGCGATCCGGCCGGCCGTCAGGGCCGCCCTGGGCAGCTCGATCATGGTGCCGACGGGGCAGTCGACGGTGACGCCCGCCGCCCGCGAGACGTCGGCGAGCACCCGTCGCACCTCCTCGCGGACGAGGCGCAGCTCCCGCACGTCACCGACGAGCGGGACCATGATCTCCGCCCGGGGGGCGCCACCGGCCAGGAGACGCCCGGCGACGGCCTCACCGATCGCCCGGACCTGCATGGCGACCAGACCGGGGACGACCAGCCCCAGCCGCACACCGCGCAGCCCGAGCATCGGGTTCTCCTCGTGCATGCGGTTCACGGCGCTCAGCAGGTCGACGTCGTGGGCGTCCGGTTCCTCGCCCCGGGCCTCGGCGGCGGCGATCCGCACCGCCAGGTCGGTGTGGTCGGGCAGGAACTCGTGCAGCGGCGGGTCCAGCAGCCGGATGGTGACCGGCAGGCCGTCCATCGCCTCCAGGATGCCGGTGAAGTCCCGCCGCTGAAGGGGCAGGAGGTCCGCCAGGGCCCGGTCGCGCTCGGCGTCCGTGCCGGCCAGGATCATCTGCTCGACCAGCTTGCGGCGCTCGCCGAGGAACATGTGCTCGGTACGGCACAGGCCGACGCCCCGCGCTCCGAACCGGCGGGCCCGGGCGGCGTCCTCGGGGGTGTCGGCGTTGGCCCGCACCTCCAGGCGCCGGACGGCGTCCGCGCGCGACAGCGCCCGGGCCACCGCGTCGACCACGCCCCGCGCGCCCTCGTCCCCCCGGCCGCCCTCCAGGTACCGGATGACCGCCGAGTCCACCAGCGGGACCGGCCCCGCGTACACCGCTCCCGCGGAGCCGTCCACCGAGACGACGGCGCCCTCCTCGACGACGGTGCCGTCCGCGGCGGTGAAGCGGCGGGCCCCGGTGTCCACGGCGAGCTCCTCGGCGCCGCACACGCAGACCTTGCCCATGCCGCGGGCGACGACGGCCGCGTGGCTGGTCTTGCCGCCCCGGCTGGTGAGGACCGCCTGGGCGGCGATCATGCCGGGCAGGTCGTCGGGGGTGGTCTCCTGCCGGACGAGGACGACCTTCTCGCCGGCCGCGGCGCGGCGTACGGCCCGGGTGGTGTCGAAGACCACGGCGCCGACCGCCGCGCCGGGGGAGGCGGGGACGCCGCGGGCGAGCACGGCGCCGGTCGCCGAGGCGTCGAACCGCGGGAACATCAGCCGGGCCAGGCCCTCGCCGCTCACCCGGGCCAGCGCCTCGTCCGGGGTGATGAGCCCCTCGTCGGCCAGCTCGGCGGCGAGGACGAACGCGGCCTCGGCGGTGCGCTTGCCGACCCGCGTCTGGAGCATCCACAGCGTGCCGCGCTCGATGGTGAACTCGATGTCGCACAGGTCGCGGTAGTGCCGCTCCAGGGTCTCCGTGTGCGCCCGCAGCCGTGCGTACGACTCGGGGTCCAGGCGCGCCAGCTCGCTCAGGGACACGGTGTTGCGGATGCCCGCGACGACGTCCTCGCCCTGCGCGTCGGGCAGGTAGTCGCCGTACAGGCCGGGGCGCCCGGTGGCCGGGTCCCGGGTGAAGGCGACGCCGCTGCCGGAGTCGGCCCCGAGGTTGCCGAAGACCATGCGCTGCACGTTGACGGCGGTGCCGAGGTCGTCGGCGATGTGCTCGCGCCGCCGGTACAGGCGGGCGCGCTCGCCGTTCCAGGACTCGAACACGGCCAGGACCGCCCGGCGCAGCTGTTCGGCGGGGGACTGCGGGAAGTGCTCCCCGGTCTCCAGGCGGATCAGCTCCTTGTACGTCTCGACCAGCTCGGCCAGGTCGGACGCCGTCAGGTGCACGTCGTCCCGCACACCGCGCAGGTCCTTCATCGCGGCGAGGGAACGTTCGAAGGAGGCGGAGTCGACGCCCATGACCGTGCTGCCGAACATCTGGACGAGGCGGCGGTAGGAGTCCCAGGCGAAGCGTTCGCCGCCGGAGACCTTGGCCAGCCCGAGGACGGAGTCGTCGTTCAGGCCGATGTCGAGGATCGTCTCCATCATGCCGGGCATGGAGAACTTCGCGCCGGAGCGGACGGACAGCAGCAGCGGGTCGTCCGGTTGCCCCAGCAGCCGGCCGGCGGACGCCTCGAGGGCCGACAGGTGCGCCGAGACCTCCTCCCACAGGCCGGCGGGCTCGCTGCCCGTGGCCAGGAAGGCGCGGCACGCCTCGGTGGTGAGGGTGAAGCCCGGCGGCACGGGGAGCCCGAGCCGGGTCATCTCGGCCAGGTTCGATCCCTTGCCGCCGAGGAGGCCGGCCAGGTCACGGCCGCCCTCGGTGAAGTCGTACACATAACGGACCATGACGCTGCGCTCCTCAGCCGTGGGGGGCGTGATGGTTCCAGCGTGGGACGGGAGCGCGCCCGGCGCGAGGTGCCGGCCGTCCCGCCCGGGGGACCGGCCGGCCCAGGGCCGCGCCGTTCGTCCCGAAAGGGCCTCCGGGACCTTCGCCGGGGGCTCGGCCGGAAGGACGCTCCAGGGCGCCGGAAGCCGTCGGCCCGGGGCGCACGTCAGGCCGCACGGCAGCGTGGCGGGAACCGGCCGCGGGCCTCGCCACCGCGCACGGGGCGGTGCGGAAGGCCCGGCGGGGGACCGGGCCCGGTGCGATCCGCGTCCGGCGCCGCCGGCCCGCCCCGCGCCGTGCCTCCCCGGAACGGACACCGCGCACGACCGGGCCTGCGGACCACCGGCCGGCCCCTCTGCGACGCGACGGTCACCACTCCGCCGGCCGCCCCGGCCCGCCCGGCCCTCGGCCCCCGGCCCCGGGCCCGGGCGGATGCGTGACGGGCTCCGTGTCCCGGCGCCTCGCCGGCCGGCCCGTCCGCCCGGTCGTACCGGCCAGGGCGGGACGGGGAGCCGTCGACGAGCGTCCGCCGGCCACGGACGGCGCCGGCCCGGCGGGCCCGGGCTCCCGCACCGCACGACCGAGGTGGCGCGGCCCGCCGGCCGACCGCCGGTCCACCGGGCACGCAGGCGCGCCGGCGCCACGACGTCGTGGCCGGGCGCGCACACCGCGCCCCTCCCGCGGTCCGCCCTCGCCCCGACGGACCCGTCCCGTGGTGCGCGGTCCCCGGGACGGGGCCGAAGGTCCCGGCCGGCCGGGGACGGAGGGGCCCGCCCGGTGCCCTGTCCGGCACTCCTCGCCGCTGGCCCGCACGACGAGCATCGGCGGTGACGAGACCCTGCGAGGAGAGGACCCGCGATGACCGCGACGGTGACAGCCGCCCCCCGGACCGCCGACGCCTGGCGGCGGTTCGCCGGAAGCGCATGGCGTGAGCGCATCGACGTACGCGACTTCATCCAGGCCAACTACACCCCGTACGAAGGCGACGCCGCTTTCCTGACCGGCCCCACGGACCGCACCCGCGCGGTCTGGGAGAAGGTCAGCGCGCTCTTCCCCGAGGAGCGGCGCCGGGGCGTCCTCGACGTGGACACCGCCACCCCCTCCACGATCACCTCGCACGCGCCGGGGTACATCGACCGGGACCGCGAACTGATCGTCGGCCTGCAGACGGACGCACCGCTCAAGCGCGCGATCATGCCGGGCGGCGGGCTGCGCATGGTGGAGAACGGACTGAAGGCGTACGGCTACGAGGCCGACCCCTTCGTGACGAAGGTGTTCGGCGCCTACCGCAAGACCCACAACGACGGCGTCTTCGACGCGTACACCCCCGTGATGCGCGCCGCCCGCAAGGCCGGCATCATCACCGGGCTGCCCGACGCCTACGGCCGCGGCCGGATCATCGGCGACTACCGGCGCGTCGCGCTGTACGGAACCGACCGGCTCGTCGAGGCCAAGCGCGCCGAGCGGGCCCTGCTGGACGCCCGGCCGTCCACCGCGGACGTCATCCGCGACCGCGAGGAACTGGCCGAGCAGATCCGCGCGCTGGGCGAGCTGACCCGCATGGCGGCGTCCTACGGCTGCGACGTCACCAGGCCCGCGACCACCGCGCACGAGGCGGTCCAATGGCTCTACCTGGGCTTCCTCGCCGCGGTGAAGGAACAGAACGGCGCCGCGATGTCGCTGGGCCGCACCTCCACCTTCCTGGACGTCTACCTCCAGCGGGACCTGGACGAAGGGCTCCTCGACGAGAGCCGCGCCCAGGAACTCGTCGACGACTTCGTCATCAAGCTGCGGATCGTGCGGTTCCTGCGCACCCCCGAGTACGACGCCCTGTTCTCCGGCGACCCCACCTGGGTCACGGAGTCCATCGGCGGCATCGGCGCCGACGGCCGGCCGCTGGTCACCCGCACCTCCTTCCGCTTCCTGCGGACCCTGTACAACCTCGGCCCGGCCCCGGAGCCCAACCTGACCGTGCTGTGGTCGCCCCGGCTCCCGGACGGCTTCAAGGAGTTCTGCGCCCAGGTCTCCATCGACACCAGCGCCGTCCAGTACGAGTCCGACGACCTGATGCGCCCGCGCACCGGCGACGACACCGCGATCGCCTGCTGCGTCTCCGCGATGGCGGTCGGCAGGCAGATGCAGTTCTTCGGCGCCCGCGTCAACCTCGCCAAGGCGCTGCTGTACGCCGTCAACGGCGGCCGGGACGAGATGACCGGCGACCAGGTCGCCCCCGAGACGCCTGCGCTGACCGGCGAGTACCTCGACTACGACGAGCTGTCGGCCGCGTACGACCGCGTCCTGGACTGGCTCGCCCGAACGTACGTGGACACCCTCAACGTCATCCACTGCATGCACGACAAGTACGCCTACGAGCGCATCGAGATGGCCCTGCACGACCACCCCGTGCACCGCTTCATGGCCTGCGGCATCGCCGGCCTGTCGGTCGCCGTGGACAGCCTGTCCGCCGTCAAGCACGCCCGGGTCAAGGTGCTCCGCGACGCGACCGGACTGGCCGTGGACTTCGAGACCGAGGGGGAGTTCCCGGCCTACGGCAACAACGACGACCGCGTCGACGCGCTCGCCGTCGGCCTGGTGGAGTCCTTCATGGCCAAGGTGCGCGAGCACCCGGCCTACCGCGACGCCGAGCACACCCAGTCGGTGCTGACCATCACCTCCAACGTGGTGTACGGCAAGCACACCGGCAACACCCCCGACGGCCGCCGCGCCGGACAGCCCTTCGCCCCCGGCGCCAACCCGATGAACGGACGCGACCGGCACGGCGTGGCCGCCTCGGCCCTGTCGGTGGCCAAGCTGCCCTACGAGGCGGCGCGGGACGGCATCTCCCTGACCACCACCATCACCCCGGAGGGACTCGGGCACGTCCCCGACGAACGCGCCGGTCACCTGGTCGGCATCCTCGACGCCTACATGGCCTCCGGCGGCTTCCACATGAACGTCAACGTCCTGGACCGGGCGACCCTGGAGGACGCCATGGACCACCCGGAGAAGTACCCCGAGCTGACGGTCCGGGTCTCCGGATACGCCGTCAACTTCGTCCGCCTGACCCGCGAGCAGCAGCTCGACGTGATCAGCCGCACCTTCCACGGATCGCTGTGAGCACCACCGTCGAGCCGGTGACGGGCCGGATCCACTCCTGGGACCTGTCCACGGGAGTGGACGGTCCCGGGACCCGGTTCGTGCTGTTCCTCAGCGGCTGCCCGCTGCGCTGCCTGTACTGCGCCAACCCTGACACCTGGCACATGCGGGACGGCGAACCGGCCACCGTCGACGAGGTGATGGCCGAGATCGGGAAGTACCGGGCCTTCCTCACCACCGCCGGCGGGGGAGTGACCCTCACCGGCGGCGAGGCCCTCCTCCAGCCGGCGTTCACCGCCGCCCTCCTCCGCCGCTGCAGGGAACTCGGCCTGCACACCGCCCTCGACACCTCCGGCTTCCTCGGCGCCCGAGCCACGGACGAACTCCTCGCCGACACCGACCTGGTGCTGCTGGACGTCAAGTCCTTCGACGTCCGCGTCCACCGGAAGCTGACCGGCGGCGACCTCGCCCCCACCCTCGACTTCGCCACCCGCCTCGACCGGCTGGGCAAGCGCGTGTGGATCAGGTACGTGCTGGTACCCGGCTGGACCGACGACGAGGACGCCGTCGAGGGACTCGCCGGGTTCCTCTCCGGCCTGGACTGCGTCGAGCGGGTCGACGTCCTGCCCTTCCACAAGCTCGGCGCCCACAAGTACGACGCGTTGGGCGTTCCCTTCCCCCTGCGCGACACCCCGGCCCCCGACACGGCGCTCGTGGACCGGGTACGGGGCCAGTTCCGCGGACACGGCCTCGCGGCCCACTGAGGCGGGCGGGAACGGGGCCGACCGGTCCCGGACTCCGGCCGCCCTGGGAAGATGGGCAGTCCGACGGAGACCGAGGCACCACGAGGAGCGTTCGATGGCGCACAGCGAGCAGGACGGCGGCACGGGAAGCCCGATCAAGGTCTTCCTGCTGGACGACCACGAGGTGGTACGGCGAGGAGTGCACGACCTGCTGGACGACGAACCGGACATCACGGTGGTCGGTGAGGCGGCGACGGTGGAGCAGGCACTGGTCCGGGTCCCCGCCCTGCGCCCCGACGTGGCCGTCCTCGACGTGCGGCTGCCCGACGGGGACGGCGTGACCGTCTGCCGCGACCTGCGGTCGACGATGCCGGACCTGGCCTGCCTGATGCTGACCTCCTTCGACGACGAGGAGGCGCTCCTGGATTCGATCATGGCGGGCGCGGCCGGGTACGTGCTGAAGCAGATCCAGGGCTCGGACCTGGTCTCGGCCGTGCGGACGGTGGCCCGCGGCCAGTCGCTGCTGGACGCCGGCGCCACGGCCAGAGTGATGGCACGCCTGCGGAACGCCGGACAGCAGCCGGCCGAGGAGCCGGACGTCCTGCCCGGCCTGACCGGCCGGGAGCGCGATGTACCTGGCCGAGAAGACGGTCAAGAACCACATCTCCCGGCTGCTGGCCAAGCTCGGCGTGGAGCGCCGCGTCCAGGCCGCCGTCATCGCCACCCAGGCACGTGACCGCATGCGGTCCGAAGGCCGGTAGGGGGCGTGGCCCGCCGCTCGGCGACGTGTCCGGCCCCGGGCCCGAGGGCCCCGCGGCCCGTCCCCGCACGGCCGCCCGATCGGGAGGCCGAGGGCCTGCCGGGAAAACCTGTGGGTCGTGCGCGTCGGGACCGCGCCGACCGCCTGCCCGGCTCCCCTCCCGGTCCGGGGCGGCCCGGCTGCCCGGGGAGGGAGAATTCCGGCCAGTCGGCCCGCACGGCGGCGCCGATCCCTTATCGTCCTCCCTGTTCGAGCCGCTACCGCGGCAGCTGAACGGTACGGCCGCAGGCAGGCGGTGAGGCGTCGGAGGAGCAGCGTTGGAGAACGCCGAGGAGGCCCGCGAGGCACGGGTACGACTGCCGCAACTGCGGCTGGACGAGTTGCTGGAGGAGCTGCAGGCCCGGCTGGACGCGGCGCGCGGCACCCGGGACCGGGTGCACAGCCTCCTGGAAGCCGTGCTGTCGGTCGGCCGCGAACTGGACCTGGAGCAGGCACTGCGCGGCATCGTGGAGGCCGCGGCGGCCCTGGTCGACGCGGAGTACGCGGCGCTCGGCGTGATCGGCCCCGACGGCGAGCGGCTGTCGGCCTTTCACACGGTGGGCGTCGACGAGGAGCGGATCGCGCGGATCGGCCCCTACCCGGAGGGCCATGGCATCCTCGGCGAGCTGATCCGCCACCCCGAGCCACTGCGTCTGGCCAAACTCTCCGACCACCCCGCCTCCTACGGTTTCCCGGCCCACCACCCGCCGATGAACAGCTTCCTCGGCGTCCCCATCCGGGTGCGGGACCACGTCTTCGGCAACCTGTACCTGACCGAGAAGCACGGCGGGCAGCAGTTCGACGAGGACGATGAGTCGGTGCTGGCCACCCTGGCCGTGGCGGCCGGCGTGGCGATCGACAACGCCCGCCTGTACGAGGAGTCCCGGCTGCGCGAACGCTGGCTCCGGGCGAACGCGGAGATCACGCACACCCTCATGTCCGGCACGGACCAGGACGGGGTACTGCCGCTGATCGCCGAACGGGCCAAGGAGATCACCGCCTCCGCCCTGAGCGTGGTGGCCATGCCGGTGAGCGGGACGGACACACTCGCCGTGGAACTCGCGACGGGCCAGGAGGCCGGCGCATGGCGCGGGGTCGTCCTGCCCGTGGAGGGGACCCTCATCGGGCAGGCGTTCGTCCGGCGGGTTTCCGTCAACAGCCCGGACGTCTCGCACGACTCCAGGGTCTCGGCCGGATCTCCGCGCTTCGACGGGCTCGGGCCGGCCGTCGCCGTACCGATCGGCTCCGGCGACGAGGCCCGCGGTGTCGTCCTGCTGGTGCGGCGGTCGGGCGGCCGTGAGTTCTCCGAGAAGGAGACCGAGCCGCTCGAGGTCTTCGCCGCCCAGGCCGCCGTAGCCATGGAGCTGGCGGAGCGCCGCGAGGACGCCGAGCAGATCGCCCTGCTGGAGGACCGCGACCGGATCGCACGCGACCTGCACGACCTGGCGATCCAACGGCTCTTCGCCACCGGCATGACCTTGCAGAGCGCCGGCCGGTTCATCCGGCACGAAGGGGCCTCGGACCGGGTCCACCGGGCGGTGAACGACCTCGACGAGACCATCAAGATCATCAGATCGACGATCTTCGGTCTGCGCTCCCGGGAGGACGACGCGGCCCCCGGCCTGCGCTCCCGCGCGGTGCGCGCGGTCGGCGAGGCCACCTCGCTGCTGGGCTTCGCCCCCGGCGTCCGCATGGAGGGCCTGCTCGACACGCACGTGCCCGCGGAGACCGCCGACCACGTCCTGGCCGTCCTCACCGAGTCCCTGAGCAACATCGCCCGGCACGCCCGCGCGGACCGCGCCGACGTCGTGCTGGGGACCGACGGCAGGCAGGTCCGCCTGACGGTCACCGACAACGGCGTCGGCATCCCGGCCGGAGGCCGCCGCAGCGGTCTGGCCGGCATGGCCGAGCGGGCACGGAAACTCGGCGGCGGCATGGAGCTGGAGAGTCCGGGAGGAAGGGGGACACGACTCGTGTGGCACGCGCCGCTGGGGCGGCCCTCGGACGACGCGGAGGGCGGCCCGCCCGCCTCGTGACGCACGGCGTCAGTGGACGAGCGGTCCCCGCGACTCCTTAAGGCGCTGCCGGGCGGGGCCGGCCGGGCCGGTGGAGGACCCTTCCCCGCCTCGGCCCGCGCTCGCGCGGGCGGGAGGGGCCGTGCGGCCCCCGCGCGGCGCCGTTCGGCCCGGCCCGTCGACGGTGGCCGAAGGTCCCTGTCGTTGCGGGCCGTTGAGTCCTGGGGAGCGGACCTTCGGCGTCGGGTGCGGGGCGGCGGGGGCCGGGAGAGTGGGTGGTGTCAGGAACCGACCGGAGTTTCCCCGAAGGGATCACCGCCATGGCCGTGCACCAGCCCACGCACCGTAGTCCGGGTTTCCACCTGTCGTCGTTCCGCGGGAGCCGGGCCGCTTCCGCGCCGGAGACGGCCGTGTCGGCGGGCGCCGGCGCGCGTACCGCACGGGCCCACGTCTTCGCCGTGGCGCGTGTGCTGATGGGGTTCGTCTTCCTGTGGGCGTTCCTCGACAAGACGTTCGGCTTCGGCTACGCGACCGCGTCCGGGAAGGGCTGGATCGACGGGGGCTCGCCCACCGAGGGTTTCCTCGGGCACGTCGCCGTCGGTCCGATGGAGCCGACGTTCCATGCGTGGGCCGGTGCGGCCTGGGCGGACTGGCTGTTCATGCTGGGTCTGCTGGGGATCGGGCTGGCCCTGACCGCCGGAGTGGCGCTGCGCCCGGCGGCCTTCGCGGGGACGGTGATGATGGCGTTGATGTGGGTGGCGGAGTGGCCGCCCGCGAAGCACCTGTCGGACGGGTCGGCGAGCATGTCGACGAACCCGTTCGTCGACTACCACCTGGTCTACGCGGTGGTGTTGATCGCGCTGGCCGCGGTCTCGGCCGGTGACGCGTTCGGCCTGGGACGGCTGTGGGCCCGGCTCCCGCTGGTCCGTGACCACGGGTGGCTGCGCTGAACGCGGCGGGCGGGACGGGCCCTTTGAAGGACCCGCCCCGTCGGCCCGCCGGCGGGGACCGTCGGTCCCGTCCCGGGACCACGGGCCCCTGCCCCGCGGGGCCGCCGGAAGAGACGCTGGGAACGGATCGGACGACACAGGAGGTGGGCGGCATGACCCGCACGATCACCGTGGGAACCGACGGCTCGGCCGAGAGCCGGGCGGCCGCTGAATGGGCGGCCCGCGAAGCGGCGTTGCGCCGGCTGCCGGTACGGCTGCTCCACGTGTGGCAGCCGGTTCCGGAGTCCATGGCCAAGGCCCCGCCCCTCGGCGCCGAGACGCACCGGTACTGGACCGAGCGGATCCCCCGGGAGGCCGCCGAGGGCCTGGGACTGCGTCACCCCGGGGTCGAGGTGACCGTCGAGCAGCGGGCCGGAGCCCCGGCGGAGGTCCTGCTCGACGCCGCTCGCGACGCGGAACTGCTGGTGCTGGGCTCGCGCGCCCTCAGCGGACTCACGGGCTTCCTGATCGGGTCCGTCGGCCAGGCCGTGGTCGCCCGCGCCGAGGTGCCCGTGGTCCTCGTCCGGGCGGGCGAACAGGCCGCCGACGAACACCTCGAGGACCCCGCCGGCATTCCGTCCGCCGCCACCGGCTTCCGGCCCGTGGTCCTGGGCCTGGACACCGACAGCCCCGACGAGACGGTGATCGCCTTCGCGTTCGAGGAGGCCAGGCGCCGCGGGGCCACGCTGACCGTCGTCCAGGGCTGGAACCTGCCGCCCTACTACGCCTCCAGCCTGGCCGCCGGCGTCGACCTCGGCGAGGGCCTCGTCCGCGAGCAGGCCGCCGCACTCACCGGGGCGCTGCTGCCGTGGCGGGAGAAGTACCCGGACGTCGAGGTGACCGAGGAGTCCCGGCTCGGCAGCCCCGCCGGCCACCTCGTCGACGCGGCCCGCGACGCCTCCCTCGTGGTCGTCGGCCGCCGCGTGCGCCGCAGCCCGTTCGGCGGGCACATCGGCGCCGTCGCCCACGCGGTCATGCACCACGCCACCACCCCCGTCGCCGTCGTCGCGCACGACTGACGCGGCCGGGGAAACACCGAAGGAGCAGGCACCATGAAGGCAGCGGTCGTCCGGGAGTTCGGAGAACCCCTGGTCATCGAGGACCGTCCCGACCCCGAGCCCGGTCCGGGCCAGGTCCGCGTGCGCGTCGAGGCGTCCGGCCTGTGCCACACCGACATCCACGCCGCGCACGGCGACTGGCCGGTCAGGCCCACCCCGCCGTTCGTCCCCGGACACGAGGGCGTCGGCCTCGTCGAGGAGCTCGGCGACGGCGTGACCCACCTCGCCGTGGGACAACGCGTCGCCGTGCCCTGGCTCGGCAAGGCGTGCGGACGGTGCGAGCACTGCCGGTCCGGCTGGGAGACCCTCTGCGAGAGCCAGGTCAACACCGGGTACGGCTGTGACGGCGGGTACGCGGAGAAGATGCTCGCCTGGGCCGACTTCGCCCAGCCGGTGCCCGAGGGCGTGAGCGCCCTCGACGCCGCCCCGCTGACCTGCGCGGGCGTCACCACCTACAAGGCCCTCAAGGTCGCGGGCGTCCGCCCCGCCCAGCTCGTCGCGGTCTCGGGCGTCGGCGGGCTCGGTCACCTGGCGGTGCAGTACGCGAAGATCGCCGGCGCCACCGTCGCCGCGATCGACGTCACCGACGACAAGCTGCGACTCGCACGGGAACTCGGCGCCGACATCGTCATCGACGCCCGTACCCAGGACGTCGGCGCCGAGCTGAAGCGGCACGGCGGCGCGCACGCGGCGCTCGCCCTCGCGGTGAACCCGTCCGCCTTCGCGGCCGTCTACTCCGGTCTGCGCCGCGGCGGGAAGCTCGTCATGGTGGCCCTGCCGGCGCACGGCGCCCTCCAGGTCCCGATCTTCGACACCGTGCTCAACGGCACCTCGGTGATCGGCTCCATCGTCGGCACCCGGCAGGACCTCGCCGAGGTCTTCCGGCTCCACGCCGAGGGCCGCACGAAGGTCATCCGGGAGACCCGCCCGCTGGCCGCCGTCAACGACTGCATCGACGAGGTCCTGCGCGGTCAGGTCAAGGCCCGGATCGTGTTCGACCTCGACGCGGAGGGCTGAGGAGGAACGGACATGAGGAACCAGAAGGTCGGCTCCGTGATGACCACCGACGTGGTCCGAGCCGAGTACGGCACCCCCTTCAAGGCCGTCGCCAGGCTGCTCGCGGAACACCGCGTCGGCGGACTGCCCGTGGTGGACGACGACGAGCACGTCATCGGCGTCGTCTCCGAGACGGACCTGATGCTCCACCAGGCCGCGGCCCCACTCGCCCACGAGCCGTCCCCGCGGTTGCGCATCGCACGGCTGACTCCCCGTGCCCGCCGGTGGGCGGCGAAGGCGCGGGCCCGGACGGCCGGCGGTCTGATGACCGCCCCCGCCGTCGGCGTGCACGCCGAGGACACCGTCGTCGAGGCCGCCCGCACCATGGCCCGGCACCGGGTGAACAGGCTCCCGGTACTCGACGAGGAAGACCGCCTGGCCGGCATCGTCACCCGGCACGACCTGCTGCGGACCTTCCTGCGCCCGGACGCGGAGATCCGCGGGGAAGTGATCCGCGACGTGCTGGAGCGCGGACTGTGGCTGGTCACCGGCAGCATCGACGTCACCGTGACCGAGGGAGTCGTCACGCTGGACGGTCGGATGGAACGCAAGAGCGAGACCGAGATCGCCGTGGCCATGACCCGCAGGACCGACGGAGTCGTCGACGTCGTGAACCGGCTCACCCACCGCTTCGACGACTCCGGGTTCCAGAACGGCACGCGGGTGCCGGGCGACGTCGCGGACGACCGGCTGCGGCGGCTGTGAGAGGAGGACCACCACGCAGGGGGAGGTGTCGGTCGCCCACGGGGCGACCGACGGATCGACGAAGGGGATCGCCGAGGCCGCGGCCGGCGCGCTCCGGGCGGCAGGGCTCACGGCCGAGGCGCCGCCTCCCCCGGTCCGTGACGGAGCCGGCCCCCGAGGACGCCGTGGCGGTCGGCGGCGTCCACGGCGCCGACCGCCACGGCGACGACGCCCCGGCAGCGGGCGAGCCGATGCCGCCGACCCGGTGGGCCGCCCCGGTCCCGGCGCCGGTGTGGTGTCCTCCGTCAGTGGTGCGGCGATGCGACGGGGGGCGGACGCCCGACCGGTCAGGGGCGGACGTTCTCGCCGTCACCGGGACCCCGGGGACACAAAGGGGGCCGTTCGGCCCAGGACATCTCCGGGGGCGCGGCGGTGAACTGGAAGTGTCCGGCCGTCGCGGGGGAACCAGCCGACAGGGAGGCCGAAATGAAGATCCGAACGCGCTGTGGCCGCACCATCGACGTCACCCGCTTCGCACCGCGGGGACTGCCCGCTCCCATGGGACGCGTCGTGCTGGACACGTCCTTCGCACCCCATGACGAGGGCGAGCTGTGGGCCTCTCTCACCGCCGAGGAGGCCCGGCGCCTCGCCGGGCTGCTGCTCCTCCAGGCCGCCGCCGTCGATCCGGCCCCCGCCGGACGGCCCGGAGCGGCCGAGGTGGTGCCGATCGCGGGTGACGCCTTCGAGATACGGGTGCGCGGCCACGTCCTGACGGTGGACCAACCGCTGTCCGACGGAGGCGAGGACACCGCACCCACGCCCGTGGAGCTCTTCGTGGCGGCGGTCGCCTCCTGCGCGGCGCACTACGCGGGGCGCTTCCTGGACCGCCACGGGGTCGACCGGGACGGCCTGTCCGTCCGCGCGGAGTTCCGCATGGCCGACGACCGGCCCGCCCGTGTCGCCGCCCTCTCCCTGACCGTCCTGGCCCCCGCCCTGTCACCGCGACGGCTGTCCGCCCTGCGCGCGGTGGTCTCGCACTGCACGGTGACCAACACCCTGGCCCGGGCCCCGGAGATCGAGCTGGACGTCCGCGGCGCCCCCGCCGACGCGGTGGCCCCGGAGCCCCAGGCGAGCCCCGGCTGACCGCCCGTCGGCCGGCTCCGAGGCGTCGGGCCACCCGCTCGGCGGCACGGAACCGCCCGAGGGCGCCTCGCCCCCACCGTCGTACGCGGCAACGGCCCCGCCGCGCCCGGCCCCGACACGCGACCGCGGCCCGGCGGCGAACCCCTGCCCGTCCCGCACGGCGCGCGCGGGCGGGCGGGAGGCCACGCGGTCTTCCGGCGGGGCGGGTCAGCGGGCGGGATCGTCCTCCTGGCGGACCACGACGACGGGGCAGGCCGCGTGCTGGGCGCAGCGCTGGCTGACCGACCCCAGCATCGCCCGGGCGAAGCCGCCCCGGCCCCGGCGTCCCACGACGAGGAGCGCGGCCCCCTCCGAAGCACGGATCAGCACCTCCGACGGATCGCCCTCGACGAGGTGCTCCGTCAGCCCGGCGGGAGGACCGTCGGGGAAGACCGCGTGCAGCTCCTGCGTGAAACGCTCCCTGGCCTGCCCCAGGTCGAACTCGGGGTCGATCGCGGGTCCGCTCCAGCCCCTGGAGGACGGCGTGTCCCAGACGGAGACCGCCTCCACGACGCCGCCGACGCCCCGCGCGTAGCGGTCCGCCCACCGCAGGGCGGCGTACGACGAAGGGGATCCGTCCACGCCCACGACCACCCGTGGTACCTCGGAGGATTGCATGGCCACCTCACTCAGCAGTCGTCACTCCACGCACCTCCACGCTGCCGGGACCCGCGCCGCCGCGCCAGCGGAGGCGGTCAGGCGGGTACGGAGACGGCGGCTCCTCCCGGGCCGTCGCTCACGGGGCGAGGGAGAAGTAGTTCTCTTCCTCCTGGGCGAAGTGCAGGCGCAGCACGGTGTTCAGGCCGTAGAGGCACGAGCGCAGGTCGTCGAGCTGTTCGGGGGAGAGGCCCCCGTCCGCGCGGGCCAGTCCCAGGTGGGTGGCGACGCGGCGGGAGAGGCGTTCGATCTCGGTGTGGGCGCGGCTCATGGTGGCGGTCGCCTCGGGGCCGCCGAGCGTCGGCGCGAGGGCGGGATAGAGCTCGTGCTCCTCGGCGTACTCGTGCGGAAGCAGCCGTTCGGTCAGCAGCCGGTGGGTCTCCTCGACGGCCGCCAGGGCCTCGGGGCCGGGGCTGTCGGAGAGGCGGTCGGCGGTGTCGCGCACGGATTCGAGGACGTCCTGGAGGTCGTCGTGTTCGGCGGCGAAGCGGTGGACGAGGGCCTCGGCGGCGGGGGTGAGGGCCGGTCGTGCGGCCGGCCCCCCGCGCAGGGCGCGCAGGGCGTTGACGATGACGGCGACGTCGATGCCCTCCTGGAGCAGGGCGCCGACGGCGGGCGGGAGGAGGCCGACGGCGGCCGCGGCCATGGCGGCCAGGGACAGCAGCATGCCGCCGAGAGCGCTCTGGACGGCGATGCGCCGGGCGCGCTGGGCGATGACGACGGCGTCGGCCAGACGGTCGACGCGATCGGTGGTCAGCACGATGTCGGCGGCCTCGGAGGAGGCGGTGGAGCCGCGGGCGCCCATGGCGACGCCGACGTCGGCGGCGGCGAGGGCGGGGGCGTCGTTGACTCCGTCGCCGACCATGACGGTGACGGCGCGCTCGCGTTCGGCGCGTACGGCGGCGACCTTGTCGGCCGGATCGAGTTCGGCGCGCACGTCGTCCAGACCGAGGACGGCGGCGACCTCACGGGCGGACGCGGCGCGGTCGCCGGTGAGCATCAGCAGTCGGCCGATGCCCGCCGTGCGCAGGTGCCGCAGGGTGCGCGGCGCGTCGTGGCGGACGGGGTCGCGCAGCAGGACGGCGCCGGCCGGGTCTCCGTCCACGGTGAGCCAGGCGACGGCCGCGCCGTCGAGGAGGGCACGGTTGTCGACCGCCCCGGCCCAGGCCGGCCGCGCGTCCACGGGGTCCGTACGGCCGATGAAGACCCGGTGCCCGTCCACGGTGCCGGTGGCGCCCCGGCCGGGTTCCTCGGTGACGCCGGACGGGACCGACAGCGCCAGTCCGCGCTCCAGGGCGGCGTCGACGATGGCCCGGGCCAGGACGTGCGGCGAGTACTGGTCGAGCGAGGCCGCCAGCCGGAGGACCTCGGTGGGGTGGACGTCGGGAGCGGCGGCGACGTCGACGACGCGGGGGCGCCCTCCGGTGAGGGTGCCGGTCTTGTCCAGCAGGAGGGTGCGGGCCCGGCCGAGGTTCTCCAGCGCGCCGCCGTCGCGGATGACGACGCCGAGGCGTGAGGCGCGGGAGAGCCCGGAGACGACGGCGACCGGGGCCGCCAGGAGCAGCGGGCAGGGAGTGGCGACCACCAGGACGGCGACCGCGCGCACCGCGGAGCCGCTGATCAGCCAGGCCAGTCCCGCCACGGCGAGCGACAGGGGCAGGAACCAGGCGGCGTAGCGGTCCGCCAGGCGCACGACCGGCGCGGACTCGGCGCCGGCCTGCCGCGCCAGCCGCACGATCCCGGCGTACGTGCTGTCCTGCTCGGTGGCCGTGGCGCGCAGGTCGAACGCGCCCGAGGCGTTGACCGCGCCGCTGCGCACCGTCTCGCCCCGATCCCGCTCGACCTGGAGGGACTCACCGGTGAGCACCGATTCGTCGAGAACGGCGGCGGCGCTCTCCACCCGGCCGTCGACGGGAACCACCTCGCCCGGACCGACGACGAGGAGATCGCCGGGAGCGACGTCGGCCAGGGGCACCGTGGCCACTTCGGCGCCGGTGCGGCGGCGCGCGGAACGCGGCGCGTGTTCCAGCAGGGCGCGCAGATCGTGGGAGGCCCGCCGCTGGGCCGCGGCCTCCAGGGTGCGGCCGGTGGCGAGCATGAACGCGATCAGGGCGCCGGCCAGGTACTCGTGGACGGCCAGGGTGCCGCCGAGCGCGAGTACGGCGATGAGATCCACCCCCGCGTGCCCGCGACGCAGCGCGGCGAGCACCCACACCACCGCGGGGACGACGGCGGAGAGGGCGCCCAGGGCCCAGAAGAGGTCGGAGAGCGGTCCCGCACCGGCGAGCCGGGCGATGCCCCCGGCGGCCAGGGCCGCCGCGGTGACGGCCAGGAGAACGGGTTCGAGCCGTGGCCGCACGACCGCCGCGATCGGGCGGCGCGGCCGTGGGATGAACGCACGTCGGGTCATGGCGTACCTCGGTCCGTCCGGCGCGGAGGTCAGGAGCCGGACTCCTTCCATCACACCGCACCACCGGGCATGGTGCCAGGGACGCACGATCCCGCTTCAGGGACGTACGGGGCGATGCGCACGCGTGCCGCTCACGGCCGGTCCCGGTCGGTGCGCAGGGCCAGGCGGGGGCAGGCGGCGACGGCCCTGCGGGCGTGGGCGCGCAGGTGGCCGGGCACGGTCCGGTCCTTCAGGACCGGGTAGCCCCATTCGTCGAGGTCGATCAGTTCGGGGAGGAGTTCGGCGCACAGCCCCTGGCCGGTGCAGGAGATGCGGTCGACGCGCAGGTGGCGGGTGCGGTTCATCGCCAGGCCTCCGGGGGCGTCGCGGGCGGTACGGGGATACGGGGCGGCTCGTGGGCGGCGGGGCAGGGGCCCTCGGTG
The DNA here is from genome assembly GCF_001279005.1 of Streptomyces caelestis. GTDB lineage: Bacteria > Actinomycetota > Actinomycetes > Streptomycetales > Streptomycetaceae > Streptomyces > Streptomyces heliomycini. The sequence goes on along the minus strand of NZ_LGCN01000074.1, from coordinate 194,670 downwards.
AGGTGGCGGTCGACGTCGTCGGCGAAGGCGTGCAGAGCGGACGCGGCGAGGCGGGCGGCGCCGTCGGGGTGGCGGCAGGCGCCCCGGTCCGGCAGCAGGGCGACGCGGTGGGACAGGCGGGACCACAGCACCGGGTCGGCGCGTCCGGCGGCCAGGGCGGCGAAGTCCTCGGCCACGGCGGGCAGCCCGAGGCGGCAGGGGCCGCACTGGCGGGCACTGTGGGCGGCCAGATAGGCGAGCATCCGCGCCGTCTCGGTCAGCGGGCAGGCCGAGCGGGGGAGCGCGACGACCACGCCCGCGCCGGGTGCGGCACCGAGCGGAGCGAGGTCGCGCCGGGCGAGGGGCGTGCGCAGATGTTCCGCCGGGAGCCAGGTGCCGGCGAAACCGCCGAGCAGGACGGCCCGCAGGGGTTCCGCGGGCCCTCCGGCACGGTCGAGGAGCGTGGTGAGCGGCGTGCCGGACGCGGCCTCCAGAACCCCCGGGGAGACGACGGCGCCGGAGACGGTGACGAGCAGGGTGCCGGGCTCCTCCCGGGTGCCCGACCGTCGGAACCAGTCGGGTCCGTAGCGGGCGATGAGCGCCAGGTGGGCGAGGGTCTCGGCGTTGCTCACGAGCGTGGGACGCCGGTCGACCCCGCGTTCGTGGGAGCGTGGCGGGCTGCCCTGGGGGCGGGCGGGGCCCCCGCCCAGCCAGCGCACCAGCGACGTCGACTCGCTGGAGACATAGGCGTGCGGAAGGGCGTGCGGCAGCAGCCGGACCCGGTCGAGGCCGGCGCGCCTGCGCTCCTCCAGGGCCGCGTCCAACCGCCGGTACCCGCCGGAGGGGTCGCGGGGCAGACACACGTGGACGGTGTCCGCGCCGACCGCGCCCGCCGCCAGCACCGCGCCGTCGAGGACGAGGTGCGGTGCGACGGCCAGCAGGAACCGGTCCTTTCGGCTGGCCGGTTCGCTCTCCACGGCGTTGACGACGACCACCGCGCGACGGCGGCGGTCCGCCACGGCGCGCAGCTTGCGGGCGGTGGGGAAGCCCGCGCCGCCGCGCCCGGTGAGCCCGGCCGCCTCGACGGCCTCGATCAGCCCCGCGGACGCGGGGCCGCCGGCCGCGGTGACGGGGGGCGGTCCGTAACGCCCGAGGTGATCGGCGAGGGTGGCCGGCCGGCCGGTGGCGTACCAGCCGGCCAGCAGCCGGACGCCGCTGGATCCGTCCGGCGGGGGAGCGCCGTGGCCGCCGGTGGGGGGCGCCGTGGTCGGGGAGTTCACCGTCCGCCTCCGAGGGGAAGGGCCGCGGCCGCCGCGCTCTGGGCCCAGCCGGGCTGCAGCGGGCCGGCGGCGAGGAACGCGCCGAGCACGACCGGTACGGCGGTCGCGGCCGTCGCGGCCAGCAGGCGTGCGGCGACCCGGCCCGGGCCCGCCTTGGCCAACCGCCACCACACGGCCGCGACCACCGCGGCGAGGCAGCCGGCGTAGAGCCACAGCTGGAGGGGGAGCCGGGTGTCGGTGCCGCTGCCGACGCCGTGGAACAGGGCGAGCGGCCAGGCCGCGTACGCCAGCCGGTGCACGGCCTTCCAGCGGCGCACGCCCAGGCGCAGGCGCAGGGCGCTGGTGAGCAGCACCGCGAGCAGCAGGTCGAGCGCGGCCGTGCCGAGACCCAGCCAGAGCGGCCGGTACGACGCCCCGAACGGCACCACGGACACCGCCCACCCGAGACGCGCGAACGGATCGAGCACCGCGGTCACCACGTGGACGACGAGGAACACCAGGGTGAGCAGGGAGAGGTCGCGGTGCAGCAGTCCGATCCCGAACCGGCCGGTCCGCCGCGGTGCGGCACGCCCGCCGGAGGCGATCCCGAGCACCACGGTGGCGGTGAGCAGGACCAGGGCGAGGGTGCCGCCCGCGCGGCTCGCGTACCACAGCGGGCTGCCGGTCAGGGCCAGGGTCGTCATCGGGAACCTCCGGGGGCGTCGGAGTCGGGCGGCCAGCTGCCGAGGCGTACGACGGTGCCGTCGGGACGCACCAGACGGGCGGGCAGCGCGAGGGAGCCCAGCAGGCCGGCGGCCCGGTCGCCGAGCACGATCGCCGCGGTGCTGACCGCGTTGGCGTCCACGCAGGTGGCCGCCGCGACGGTGACGGTGCGCCACACGGGTGCGGCCGGTTCGCCGGTGGCCGGGTCGACGATGTGGTGCAGGGTGCGCCCGGCGCGGCGCCAGGTGCGCACCCGGACACCGGAGGTCGCCAGCCCTCCCGAGGTCACCGCGACCGCCGGTCCGCGGCCGGCGGCGGGCCGGGCGTGGTCGTCGGCCAGGGCGATGCGCCAGCCGCCCTCCGGCGCCGGCCCGGCCGCCGCCAGATCGCCGCCGAGGCCGACCAGGACCCCGCAGCCGGTGGCCCCGGCGGCGAGCCGGGCGGCCCGGTCGGCGGTGCGGGCCTTGGCGGTGGCGCCCAGGTCGAGGCGGGTGTGCGGGGGCAGCCGCAGGACGCGGGTGCGCGGGTCGAAGACGATCCGCCGCCAGCCGGGCGCGGAGCGGGCCACGGGCACGGGACGGGCGTCGTCGGGGCGCAGGGAGGCGAAGGTGCGGTCGTAGCCGAGCGCGATCAGCGCGTTGCCCACGGTCGGGTCCACGGCGCCGCCGGTGAGCCGGGCGGCGCGCAGCGCGTCCTGGAGCGCTTCGGCGAACCTCCGGCCGACCGTCGTGGGGACGCCCGCGGTCAGGTTCACGCGGGTGAGTTCGGAGTCGGGCCGGAAACGGCTGCACGTGACGTCGACGGCGGCCAGTTCGGCGCGCAGCACCGTCTCGGCGTCCGGCAGGGCGCGCGGGTCGGTGACGAGCAGGGTGGCGGTGGTGCCGAGGGCGGGGAAGACGGCCCGGACCGGCGCCGGGGTGTGCGTGGTCATGACGCCCCCGTCGTGGTGTGCGGCTGCTGCTGGGTGGCGGTGGGCGGCTGGGCCGGGGGCTGCGGCGCCGCGGGAGCGTCGTCCTCGTCGTCCTCGTGGCCGCTCTGCTCGCCGTGCTCCTCGTCGCCCCCCGTGGTGGCGGGGGAGGGCGCCGACGGGTTCCCCGCGGGCGGACCCGGTGGCGCGGGAGCGGCCGTACCGCCCGGCAGCAGGTGGGCGTAGACGCCGCCCAGGGCCGCCGCGCCGGCCACGGCGGTGACGCCGGCCCACCGGGTGAGGCGGCGGGCCCGCCGCAGACCGCGATCGCGTGCGAGCGGGGAACCGGCCGCGGGGAGGGAGCGGTCGAAGTCGTCGGAAGAGGGAGACATGGCAGCGGCTCCTGGTGGGGTCGGCGGTCCGGATCGGCTGCGTGCACCTCCAGGCTGTGCGCACGGCACCCGGGAACCGGCTCACGTCCTCTTCAGAACCGGTAAAGATCTCGGGCCCGCCGTGCGGGCTCCGTCACCCTCCGGCTCCGGCGGGCCGCTCCCGGCCGCCCTTCGGGGACGGCACCGGCCGTCCGGGTGCGCGTCCCTGCCACGACGGCAGGTCCAGTACGGCGGTCAGCCCGCCGCCCGGGGTGTCCTCCAGCCGCGCCGTACCACCGTTGGAGGTGACCAGCCGGTGGACGATGGCCAGCCCCAGACCGGTTCCCCCGGCCTCGGGGTTGCCGAAACGGCGGAACGCGACCGCCTTCGCCCCGGCGCTCATCCCGGGACCGTTGTCCCGCACCCGCACCCTGACCGACGTCCCCGCCGCCTCGTGGGCGAGCGTCACGGTCCCGCCCTCGGCCACGGCCTCCACGGCGTTGGCGATCAGGTTGTCGAGGATCTGCTCCAGGTGGCCCGCGCCCAGCGCGGCGGTCAGGGCGGGCCCCGCGGACGCGGTCAGCCGGACGCCGCGTTCCTCGGCCACCGGAGACCAGGCCGCCACCCGTTCGGCCACCGCCTCGTCGACCCGGACGGCGGTGGGCAGGGGTGTCGCCTGCTCGGCCCGCGCGACCGCCAGCAGTCCGTCGACCAGCCGGGACAGCCGGGCGATCTCCTCCTGGGCGGAGGCCAGTTCCCCGGCGGTGTCGCCCTCGGCGCCGGTGGCCAGGACGTCGAGCCGCAACCGCAGCGCGGCCAGCGGGGTGCGCAACTGGTGGGACACGTCGGCGATCACGGCCCGGTGGCCGTGCACCAGGGCCTCCGTGCGCGCCGCCATGGTGTTGAACGTGGCGGCCAGCCGGCGGACCTCCGGCGGTCCGCCGCCGACGTCGGCCCGCTCGTCGAGGGCGCCCTCGCCCAGCCGTCGGGCGGCGGCGTCGAGCGTCGACAGGGGGCGGCTCACCCAGCGGGCGAGGCGGACGGAGAGCAGCACGGAGGCGGCGAGCGCGGCCGTGCCGATCACGGCCGACCAGCCCCAGAGCGCGGCGACCCGTGCGTCGAGCGGTGCCGCGGAGCGGGCCAGGACGACCGCGCCGGAGGGTTCGCGGACCTCACCGGCCGGTTCCACGGTCAGCAGCCGGCCCTCGCTCTCCGGCGGTTCCGGCTCGTGCCCCTCCAGCACCCGTTCCACCAGCTCCTCCGCCTCCTCGCCCCGGGCCGCGGTACAGGGCGTGCCGGCCACCAGGCGTGCGGAGGCGTCGTACACGGCGGCGCAGTCGCCCGCGCGGGCCGCGGCCTCCAGTTCCCGGCGCATGGCGGTCGCCGGCTCGCGGTCGGACAGGTGCTCCTCGGCCGCCGCGGCGATCACGCGGGTGTCCGCCCGCTGGCTGTCGCGGAAGGCGACGCGTTCCCGGGCCGTCAGCGACACCGCCAGCGGTACGACCGCCAGCACCAGCAGCACGGAGGTCAGGATCAGGAGCGTCCAGGTGATCCGGCGGGTCACGACGGCTCCCCGGCCGCCCCGAGCCGGAACCCGTGCCCGTAGACCGTCTCGATCAGCCCCGGCACGCCGAGCTTGCGGCGCAGCGCCGCCATGTGCACGTCCAGGACCTTGGTGGGGCCGTACCAGTGGGCGTCCCAGGCGCGTTCCAGGATCTGCTGCCTGCTCACCACCCGGCCCGGGTCGGCGGCCAGGCACTCCAGGATCCCGAACTCCTTCGGCGTCAGCGCGACCGCCCGCCCGTCGACGGACACCTGACGGGTGCGCAGGTCGAGCGCCAGCGGACCGTGCCGCACGAGCTCCGGCTCCGCGGGGCGCCTGCGGCGCAGCACCGCCCGGATCCGGGCCAGCAGTTCGGCCAGCCCGAACGGCTTGACCAGGTAGTCGTCGGCGCCCTCGTCCAGGGCCACCACCCGGTCCGCCTCCTCGCCCCGCGCGGTCACCGCGATGATCGCGGCGTCCGACCGGGTCCGCAGCATCCGGCACACCTCGACGCCGTCGATGTCGGGCAGTCCGAGATCGAGCAGGACGACGTCGGGGGACGCGGCGGCCAGGGCCGCCCGGCCGGTGCGCACGCCCTCGACCGTGTATCCGGCCTGCCGCAGACCGCGCACCAGGGACTCCGCGATGCCCCGGTCGTCCTCCACGACCAGCACCCGGGTGTCCTGCGACGGACCCGCGGCCTGCCCGCTCATGTACGTCACCCGCCTCCCGGACGGTTGCGCCGGCTCGTCCCCGTCCTCCAGCTTGCGACGTCGCCGGGCGGACGGGCAGGGGCCGTTCGTCCCCGGGTGTTTCCTTCGGCGCCGGCGGCGGAGGTGACGCCGTGGCCGGCCGGGCGGTCCGCGATCCGCCCGGCCGGTCTCACCGCGGTGCCCTCGGCACGGGGCGGTCAGCGCAGCCGGTCGAGCGCCTTCTGGAAGGCGGCGGCGTGCCGGGCCTCGTCCGCGGCGGTGTCGCGGAAGAAGCGGGCGGCGGCGGTGTCACCGACGGCGGCGGCCCGCTCGGCGAACTCCGGGTACATGACGGTCGCCTCGTGGCGTTCCCCGGTGACGGCCGTGCGGAGGTTCTCCGCGGTGCCGCGCACCAGGCCGGCCAGGACCGCTTCGCCGGCGAGGTGCTCCCGCAGCTCGATCTCGGCCGTGCCCTCCCACAGGCGGGCCAGCGCCGGATGACCGGTCTGCCGGGCGTGGGCGGCGAAGAGCATGTACTTGGCGTGGGCGAGCGCCTCGCCGTGCATGGCGGTGGCGAGGTTGGCCTTGGTGCGGGCCGCCTTCACCTTCGGCGGCCCGGCGGGCACCGGCACCACGTCGGCCTTCGGCGGCGCCGGGACGGTGCCGTGGCCGGTGGTCAGGGCCGTCAGCGCGGTGCGGAAGGCGTCGCGGTGGCGGCCCTCGTCCGCGGCGATCTCGCTGAACAGGTCGGCGGCCTCGAGGTCCCCGTCCTTGCGGGCCTGGTCGGCGAAGTTCCGGTACATGACCTGGTGTTCGTAGGTCTCGCCGTCGATGGCCTGGCGCAGGTTGGCGGCGTTCGTGCCGACCGTGCCGGCGAGGGCGGCGGCCTCGTGCAGGTGCTCGTGCAGCTCGGTCCGTGCCGTGGCGCGGAAGAGCCGGCCGACGTCCTGGTGGCCCTGGCGGTCGGCCTCGGCGGCGAAGAGCAGGTAGGAGGCGTGGGCGAACGCCTCGCCGTGCAGGGCGGTGTCCAGGTCGGCGAGCGTCTGCGCGTGCAGGGCCCGGGTGTCGGCGTGCGGGGCCGGGGGCGCTCCGCCGGCCGGAGCGGCGAGGGCCAGGGCCGGCGCCGTCTGCGAGGCCGCGGTCAGCGCACACAGACCTACCAGGAACGCACGTATTCGATGGCGGGACATGCTTCCTCCTTCAGGGGCTTCTCGGGTGACAAGGCCCTTGCCACATACGAACCCCTTCCGTGGCGCTCCGCTCCCTCGAGGTGACCCCTTCGGGTGTTTCACTACGTGTGACCACGTTTCGACGCGCCGTATGCGCCGGAGTGCGTTAAGGCGGCACCCCGCAAGCCCGGCCCTCCTCCACCGGGCCCCTGCCACGGCGCTGCCGCCGGACCCCTTCGCGACGGCCGTTCGGGTGACGGCCCGGGCGGCCCGGCGGCTCGGCGGCCCGGCGGCCCGGCGGTCCGGGCGGGGACGGGACCGAACCGGGCGGGCGCCACCGGTACCGCCGTCCCGCCCCGGCCCCTGCGCCGGCACCCCGCGGGACGCCTTCGCCCGGATGAGGCCGAGTCGCTGCCGCTGATCCCCGATCCGTGCGGGGAAAGCCGTTCGCGTGTGACCCGCCGCAAGCCGTGGCCCGGGAGGGAGGCAGGGCGCCTCCGGACCGTTGGAGCCGGACGACCGCGTCAGGTCCGTCGGCGACGAGAGGCCCGCCGTCGGCCTGCGGGACCAGGGGGACCGGCCGGCCCGGGCCGGCCCGGACCTCCTGGCGCGGGGTGCGCGTGTCCGTGACCTCGTCGACGGGACCACGCCGACCGGGGCGGTCCCCTCTCCACGGTCCGCTTCACGGTGATCGCCCTCGCCACGGCGCCCCGCTCACGTTCCGGCGCCGTCGGAGGGCCCTCCGCCCCGTCCCACCCCTGCCCGTAGTTCCTCGGCGATGCCCGCCGCCCAGGCGTCGACGGCCTCCCCGTCGCGGAAGTCGCCGAACCGTCCGCCCACCAGGCGGAACAGCAGACGTCCGGTGCGGGGCAGGTGATCCCGTTCGACGACGCCGGAGAACAGACGGTGGCTCCGGTACGCCAGACCCGGCGGCAGGTCCTTCTCGATCACCGGCACCTCTTGGGGAGCCATGCGCCGCCACGGTCCGCGCAGCGCCGCCGGCATCCCGACGCTGAAGATCCACACCGGACGGCGGACGAGGACGTCCAGGTGGTCTCGCGCGAAGTCCTTGGCCGGTCGCAGCCACCTCTGCCCGTGCACGGCGCTGCCGAGGACGAACGCCCGGTAGGCGCCGGCGTCCTCGACCTCGGTCACGGGCCTGGCCTCCGCCGTCAGCCCCGCGTGCCGCAGGACGGCGGCCGTCCTCTCGGCGATCGCCCGGGTGGAACCGTGGGCGGTCGCGTATCCGACGAGTACGTTCATGACGTCACCTCGCTTCCGTCCGCGGTGTCCTCCCGGAGGAGTGCGCGGGGCGGGTCGGTACGGGGACGGCGGCGCCGCCACCGGTGTCCGGCAGCACGTCCGGTGCCGGCCGCACCGGCGGGCGGGCGACGCCGTGGTGGAACGGGAGGACCGGCACGAGGACCGTCGTCAGGGCGCCGCCTCCGGTTCCCCGCCGCCCTGGTCGAGCCGGAAGGGCGGGTACACGTCGGTGAGCAGGGCCGCGTAGGCGGCCACCCGCAGCACCCAGCGGTCCAGTCCGACCACCAGGTCGAACAGATCCCGCGGGTAGCGTCCGGTGGCGGCCAGGGCGATCCCGGCGCACAGGGTGAGCAGGCCGATGAGTCCGCCCGCGAACCAGGTCGCCTGGACGTTCCCCAGGAGGAACCCCACGATCAGGTAGTGCGGGATCGCCAGCAGCCACCACTTCACCAGGACGAGTCCGCGGGACAGCTCCCCGGGATAGGCCAGGTCCCAGTGCGCGGGGTAGTCGGGGACGTCGGCGAGGGTGAACGGCGGGTAGCGGTCGGTACCGAGAGCGCCGTAGGCGTAGTAGCCCACGCGCCAGCTCCACCGCAGCACGCCCGTGCCGAAGCCGAACAGCGGCCGGGGGTAGCGGCCGGTGAGGAGGATGGCGAAGAACGCCACCACGCTCGTCCCCAGGAACGCCGCCCACAGGAAGGACAGGACGACGTAGTGGGGGAACGCCAGCAGCCACTTCACCAGCCACAGCCAGCGGGACAGCGGTGCGTCGAGGACCGCGGTCAGCCGCGCGGGGTGGGCCGGCGGCGTCATGGCGGGAGGCACCGCCGGGGGCATGGTCTTCGTACTCATGGGGCCGGTCCCTTCGGATCCGGTGACGACCACGGGGCGGAGCGCGGGCGGTCGTCGTACTGCGTGTCCTGCTTCCAGTGTTCGTCGGACGGCGCGCACGGCCCAGGGCCGAACGGTGCACGCAGCCGCCGGGCGGCCGTCGGTCCGCCCCCGGGCCACGGGTGAACGCGTGCCCGGCCGTGTGCCCGGCGGGCCGTGGCGTGGCGTCACCCGGCGGCGGGGGTGAGGCTGGAGGGACGGAGAACGAACGGTGCGGAGATCTTCTGGAGGCGCCATGACTGGTGCGGACGGGCGTCGGCCGATCGTGGTGGGCGTCGATCCCGATCCCTCGAAGCGGCTGGCACTGTCCTGGGCCGCCGACGAGGCGGACCGGCGTGGTCTGCCGCTGCGGCTCGTCCACGCCCAGGGCACGCCGACCGGCGGATACCGGTCCGGGGAGGTGCGGCCGTCCTGGGAGGAATGGAACCGGGCGCTGCACGGCCTGGGCGATCAGGTGCTCAAGGAGGCGGCCTCCTTCGTGCGGTCCCGGCGGCCGACGGTGGAGGTGTCGACGCTGCTGGCGGAAGGGGAGCCGGCGTGGGTCCTGCACGAGGAGGCGGGGAACGCCTCCCTGGTGGTGGTGGGCTCCTGGCACCTGGGCAAACGGCGTGGGGCGTTCTCCTCCGCCTCCGTGGCGCTCCCGCTCACCGCCCACGCTCCCTGCCCGGTCGTGGTCGTACCGGAGCCCGAGCACGTCGCCCAGCGGCCCGCGTACTTCGTGGTCGGCGTCGACGGCAGTGAGCACGCGGCGGCGGCGGTGGACGTGGCGTTCGAGGAGGCGGCCCTGCGCGGAGCGCTCCTGCGGGCGCTGTACGTGTGGCATACGCCGCTCCTCGGCGTCCTGGACGAGGACGCCGCGGTGGGGGAGTGCCGCCGTGTGCTGTCGGAGACGGTCGCCGGCCGCACCGCGGCGCACCCGGACGTGGAGCTGCACCACGAGGTCGTCCGGGGCCATCCGGTGCAGGTGCTGACGGAGGCCTCGCAGCACGCTCTGGGCCTGGTCGTGGGAGCCCGGGGGCACGGAGGTTTCACGGGCATGCTGCTGGGCTCGGTGAGCCAGGGGGTGCTGCAGCACGCCCACTGCCCCGTCATCACGGTCCCGACGTGAGGCGGCGGACGGCCCCGAGCCCGTGCCCGGGCGGCCCTGTCCGTGCCCGTCGGGCCGGACACCGGACGAGGGAACGCCCTCCGGCTGCGGGCGGCGGGCCGGCGAGGCGGCCGTCGAGTTCCCCGGAGTCCGCCGTGACGCCCTCACCCGAGGCCCCCCGGGCGCCCCGGTCGGCCGCGCCGGTGACGAGGGCGCCGGCACCGTACGGGGGCGGCTGATGGGCACCGGTACGGAACCGCCGGCGCCGGGCCGGGGGAAGGACGGGGCGGCCGGCGCCGCGTCCGGCTCCGGTCCGCCTCCCCGGGTGCCGGAACTCCCCGCCGGCGAGGTCTTCGCCGCGCTGGGCACGTCACGGCGCGGCCTGTCGGGGGCACAGGCCCGGGACAGGCTGGAGAGGCACGGGGCCAACGAACTGCCCCGTGCGGGACGCCGCACCGTGTGGCGGCAGCTGGGGGCGCAGTTCACGGACCTCTTCGCGGTGGTGCTGATCGTCGCTTCGGGGATCACCTTCCTGGCGTACGCCCTGGAGGAGCCGCGGGACGCGGGCACCGCGCAGCTGGCGGTGGCGATCCTGGGCGTCGTGGTGCTGAACGCCGCGATCGGTTTCGCCCAGGAGTACTCGGCGGAGCGGACGGCCCAGGCGCTGGAGGCGATGGTGCCCCACGCCTGCCGGGTGCTGCGCGACGGTGAGCGGCTGGAGCTGCCGGCCCGCGACGTGGTGCCGGGAGACGTGGTGGTGCTGGAGGCCGGCGACGCGGTGCCGGCGGACTGCCGGGTGGTCGAAGCGCACGAGCTGTCCGTGAACAACGCGTCGCTGACCGGGGAGAGCAGCGCCGCGGGCCGCACCGCCGATCCGGTGGCGGCGGGGCCGCCGCTGGAGGCCCGCAACTGCGTCTTCATGGGAACCGACGTCGTCGCCGGGGCCGGGCGGGCCGTGGTCTTCGCCTCCGGCGCGGCGACCGAGTTCGGGCGGATCTACCGGCTGGCCGCGGCCGCCCCGCGGCAGAAGACCCCGCTGCAGCTCCAGGTCGCCTCCATGGCCCGTCGGGTGGCGGGGGCCGCCCTGGCGATCGGCGCCCTGATGTTCGCCGTGCGGCTGCCCACCGGGGAGTCCGTGGTGACCCTCTTCGTGTTCGCGCTGGGGGTGATGGTGGCGCTGGTGCCGGAAGGACTGCCCGCCACCCTCTCGGTGTCCCTGTCGATCGGGGTGCGGCGGATGGCACGCCGCCACGCCCTGATCAAACAGCTGCTGGCGGTGGAGGCGCTCGGGTCGACCACCGTCGTGTGCACGGACAAGACCGGGACGCTCACCCAGGCGGAGATGACCGTCACCGAGGTGTGGGCGGGAGGCGCGCCGCACTCCGTGAGCGGTGTGGGGTACGAGCCGAGCGGCGAGGTCGCCGACGCCGCTCCGGTGCGCGAGCTGCTGCGGGTGGCGGGCCTGTGCTGCAACGCCCGGCTGGTCGCGCCCACGGGCCCCCGGGAGCACTGGCGGGTGCTCGGCGACACCACGGAGGGGGCGCTGCTCGTCGTCGCGGCCAAGGCCGGTCTGGATCCGGGAGCGGAGGAGGCGGCCGCGCCGCGGGTGACGGAGTTCCCCTTCGACTCGGACCGCAAGCTGATGACCACGGTGCACAAGACCGGCGGGGGCTACCTGGCATGCGTCAAGGGAGCGCCCGGAGAGCTGCTGGCGCGGTGCACCGGCGTGGAGTGGGACGGGCGGCGCGGACCGCTGACCGGGACGGACCGGGCGGCGGTCGTCGCGGCGGGTGACGAGCTGGCGTCGCGGGGACTGCGGGTGCTGGCCGTCGCGCGGCGGGCGCTGGACGGCCCCCGCCCGGCGCAGGAGGAGGCCGAGGCGGCGCTGACCCTGCTGGGCCTGGTCGGCATGCTGGACCCGCCGCGCCCGGAGGTCACCGACGCGGTCGCCGCCTGCCGCCGGGCGGGCATCCGGGTCGTCATGGTCACCGGCGACCACCCGCTGACCGGGGAGGCCGTGGCCCGCCGGGTGGGGATCGTACGGCGGCCGGATCCGGTCGTGGTGACGGGCGCCCGGCTCGACGCGATGGACGACGAAGGACTCGACTCGCTTCTCGCCGAGCCGTCCGAGCTGCTGCTGTGCCGGGTCAGCCCGGAGCACAAGATGCGCGTGGTCACCGCTTTCCAGCGGCGTGGCGAGGTGGTGGCGGTCACCGGGGACGGAGCGAACGACGCCCCGGCGCTCAAGCACGCGGACATCGGCGTGGCGATGGGGGCGTCGGGCACCGACGTCGCCCGGGAGGCGGCCTCGATGGTGCTGCTGGACGACTCGTTCGCGTCCATCGCCGCCGCGGTGAGACTCGGACGGGCGGTCTACCAGAACATCCGCAAGTTCCTCGTCTACCTCTTCAGCCACAACATCGGGGAGCTGGTCCCGATCCTGGCGGCGACCTTCGCCGGGTTCCCGCTGGTTCCCATCAGCGCGGTGCAGATCCTGGCGATCGATCTGGGATCCGACGTACTGCCCGCCCTGGCCCTGGGAGCGGAGCCCCCCGAATCCGACGTGATGGACCGCCCGCCGCGCTCCCGTCACGAGCGACTGTTCTCAGCCGCGGTGGTGGGACGGATCCTGTTCCTCGGCGGCATCCAGGCGGTCTGCGTGAGCGCCGTGTTCTTCTGGCACGTCGGTTCCTCGGGCATTCCGTTCGACGACTTCACCGAGGACACCCCCGCCTATCAGGAGGCGGTCACCATGGTCCAGGCCGGGATCGTGCTCAGCCAGTTCTTCAACGCGCTCACCGTGCGCACCGACCGCCAGAGCATCCTGACGGCAGGTCCGCTGTCCAATCCCGCCCTGCTGGCGGCGGGCGGCGTCGGCGTCGCCCTCATGGCCGCGATCAGCTACCTGCCGCCCCTGCAGGCCGTCTTCAACACCGCCCCGCTCGACGCCGCCGACTGGGCGGTCCTGGCCGGGCTCGGCACCCTTCCCCTGCTCGCGGACGAGGCCCGCAAGGGGTGGCTGCGCCGCCGCGCCGACCGCCCGAGAGGAGACCCACGGTGAAGGTGATCGTCATCGGCTGCGGACGGGTGGGCTCCGCCCTCGCCGGTCTGCTCGCCGCCGAAGGACACGACGCGCAGGTCGTCGACCGGCGTCCCCGGGCGGCCCGGCGGCTGCCCGACAGCCCGCGCATCCGCTTTCACGAGGGCAACGGCTACAGCCGCGCGGTGCTCCGGGCCGCCGGCATCGAGCACGCGGACGCCTTCGTCGCCGTCACCTCGAGCGACAACAGCAACATCGTCAGCGCGCGGACGGCGAAGGAGACCTACCGGGTGCCCATCGTCCTCGCCCGCGTCCACGATCCCCGGCGTGCCGACCTCTACCGGGAACTCGGCATCCCCACCATCGCCGGCATCCACTGGACCGTGCACCAGATCCACCGGATGCTGCTGCACCGCCACCTCAGTCCCGAACTCAGCTTCGGCAACGGGGAGACCCTGCTCGTCCGCTCCGACCTGCCCGACTACCTCGCCGGGCGGCGGCTGACGGAGTTCGACGTCGACGGCGAGATCCGCGTCGTCGAGGTCACCCGGGCGGGCCGCTCCCTCATCCCCGCGCACAGCACGCCCGCGCGCGCCGGCGACCTGGTCACCTTCGCCGTCGCCGCCACCGCGCTCGGCAGGCTGCGCGCCTTTCTCGACAAGGAGCTGGGGACGTGAACGTGCTCGTCGCCGGCGCGGGACGCCTCGGCACCCAGATCGCCCAGGTGCTCTCCGCGGCCCGCAACCAGGTCACGCTGATCGACAGCGACGACGACCGCGTGGCCGAACTGGAGGGCCGCGTCCCGGGCGTGCTGCTCGTCACCGGGGACGCGTGCGCACCGGCCCTCCTGGAACACGCCGGCGCGCTGACCGCCGACCTGGTCGTCGCCACCACCGGTGACGACGAGGACAACCTCGTCATCAGCCTGCTCGCCAAACGGCGGTTCTCGGTGCCCCGCGTGGCCGCCCGCGTCAACGACGCCGACAACGCCTGGCTGTTCGACGCCCGCTGGGGCGTCGACGTCGCCGTGCCCGCCGCCACCCCGCTGATCTCCCTCATCGAGGAGGCCACCGGAGCCACCGACACGGTCGCCCTGCTGCGGCTCAGCAAGGCCGGCGTCGACATCATCGAAACGGCCATCACGCCGCGGTCCGGGGCGGTGGGCCGGGCCCTGGGCGACATCGGGCTGCCCGAGGGGACGGTCGTCGCGACGATCGTCCGTGACGGACAGCCCACCGTGCCGGATCCGGCCGTCCGCCTGCGGGCCGGGGACGAGCTCCTGCTCGTCTCGCATTCCGCGACCGAAGACGAGATCCACGCGGCGTTCCAGTGAACCGCCCCCCGCCGGGCACACCGGGCCGTGCGCCACGGGGGCGGGGCTTTACCGTGCGGCGGGCGCCTCAGTGACGCCCTCCCGCTCCCCGCACCACCGCGACCGGGCCGTGCGCGTGATGCAGCAGCGCCTGGCTGACCGACCCCAGAAGCAACCCGGCGAAACCCCCGCGCCCCCGCGCGCCGACCACCACCAGCCGAGCGGAGCGGCTGGCCTCGATCAACGCCTCCCGCGTCCCGCCGTGCACCACCCGGTGTTCCACCACGACACCCGGGTGGCGCTCCCGACGTCCGGCGAGCGCCTCGGACAGCAGCCTCTCCTCCTCCTCGGCCAGTGCTCCGGGCGGGTTCGCGTACGGCGTCGACGGGTCCTGCGGGGCGGGCATCGGCGCGTTCCACGTGGTCCAGGTGTGCAGCGCCACCAACGGCGCGTTCCACAGGGCGGCCTCGGCGAAGGCGAAATCCACGGCCTTCTGTCCCGCGGCCGAGCCGTCGACGCCCAGCACGATCGGACCGTCGACGAGGGGCCGCTCGCGCACGACCAGCACCGGGCACCGGCCGTGCGCCGCCAGATGCACCGCCGTCGACCCCACCAGCAGCCCGACGAACCCGCCCATGCCCCGGCAGCCGACCACCACCAGCTCCGCGGCCCGCGACTGCGCCTCCAGAACGGTCAACGGCTCACCGGTGACCACGACATGACCGACCTCGACCTCCGGCGCCGCCGCCCGCGCCCGCTCGACCGCCTCGGCCACCAGGCGATCGACCATGGTCTGCAGTCCGCCCCCCGGCGGTCCCAGCGGTGACGGCCCCAGGGGCACGTGCATCGCGGGCCAGACGAACGCGTGCACCACCCGCAGCCCCGCCCCGCGCAGCCGCGCCTCCCGCGCGGCGACCTCCACCGCGGTGAGACTCGACGCCGAACCGTCCACGCCCACGACCACGAGACCGCTCACCATGCCTCCCGCACACCGGCGCCGTCACCTCTCACGTCTCACGTCCAGGTTCACCCCGGCCGCGCTCCACCGCACGGGGACGGGCGGCCCAGCGCCGCCGGACGCCGTCCTCGTGCTCGGCCTGTTCCAGGGCGAGGCCGCTGCGGTCCAGGGACTCCCGCAGGCGGGGGATCCAGTGGCGCCGCAGGGCACGGACCCGGTGCCGGGTGCCGCTGACCTCCGCGCCCACCAGCCGGGCGGCGGCGTGGGCCGCCGCGTACTCGGCGGCGGCGCGCACGGCACGGCCGTAGACCGCCTCGGCGTGTACGAGGGCCGTGTTGGCGGGGGCGGCGGCGGTCGGCGGACGGGCCGGCACGGACAGGGAGACGGCCGCCGGACGGCGTACGCCCATGGAGGTGGACCAGCGCACCGTCACCTCGGCGGCGCCGATGCCCGCGGCAGCCGAGTCCAGGGCCTGCTCCCCGCCCAGGAGCAGCCCCCGCAGCAGCCAGCTCTCGGCCTCCGCCAGGAGCTCCCGCCAGGCGCGGGCGGCTTCCCGCTCCGCGCGCAGCAGCCGCTGGTGCTCGGAGCGCAGGATGCGCAGCTTCTGCTCCAGCAGGTCGGCTCCGCGCTCGGCGACGTCGAGGCTGTGCCGTAGCCGCAGGCGTCCCGCACGGCCGGGCGGTGTACGGCGTGCGCCGGTCATCGAGGCGCCTCCGCGTCCGGGGCGTCCTTCGCCCCGTGGGCGTCGAGGAGGTCGACGGGGAGCATGGAGAGCTCGCTGCGGGGCAGCGCGAGCAGGGCCCGCCAGCCGCGCTCCAGGGCGGTGTCGAGGTCGCGCGGTTCGTCACTGCGCTGGTCGGCGAAGTCCCGCAGGAACGCCTCGTCGAAGTCCAGGTAGCGGCGGTCGGTGGGGCTCAGCGCCGACCGGCCGACCAGGTCCGCGAGATCGCGCACCTGCCGCGCGCGGGCCAGGGCGGCCAGCAGCTGGGCCGCGACGTCGAGGTGGTCGTCGCGGGTACGGCCGGGCCCCGCGCCCTTGCGCATCAGCCGGGAGAGGGAGGACAGGGCGTCCAGCGGCGGGTAGACGCCTCGCGCGTGCGTCTCGGGCGAGAGCACGATCTGGCCCTCGGTGATGTAGCCGGTGAGGTCGGGCACGGGGTGGGTGATGTCGCCCGCGGGCATGGTGAGCACCGGCAGCACGGTGACCGAGCCCGGCCGCCCCCGGATGCGTCCGCAGCGTTCGTACAGGGACGCCAGGTCGCTGTAGAGGTAGCCGGGGTAGGCACGGCGGGCGGGGATCTCCCCGCGGGCGGCGGAGACCTCGCGCAGGGCCTCGGCGTACGTGGTCATGTCGGTCATCACCACCAGGACGTGCCGTCCTTCGGCGAAGGCGAGGTGCTCGGCGACGGTGAGCGCGATGCGCGGGGTGAGGATCCGTTCGATCACCGGGTCGTCGGCGGTGTTCAGCAGCAGGACGAGTTCCCCGGCCGCGGACCGTTCCTCCAGGGCGTCGCGCACGAAGGAGGCGTCGGCGTGGGTGAGCCCCATGCCCGCGAAGACGACGCTGAACGCCTCACCGGCGGCGGTGGCCTGCGCGGCGATCTGGGCGGCCAGTTCCAGGTGCGGCAGGCCGGCCACGGAGAACACCGGCAGTTTCTGCCCGCGCACCAGCGTGGTCAGGGCATCGACGGCCCCGACGCCGGTGAGCACCGGCTCGGACGGCGGTTCGCGCCGCACCGGGTTGATGGGCGCTCCGCCCACCTCGGCGTCCTGGAAGCCGAGGACGGGCGGGCCGCCGTCCAGGGGCTCGCCCCGGCCGTTGCAGACCCGGCCGAGCCAGTCCGTGCCGACCGGGACGCGCAGCGGGCCGCCCGCGAAGGCCGCCCGGACGCCCTCCGGGTCCATGCCCGCGGTGCCCTCCAGCACCTGGACGACCGCCAGGTCGCGGTCGGCGTCCAGGACCACGCCGTGGCGGAGCTCGCCCGAGGCGAGGGTGATGCGTACGTACTCGTCCCAGCCGATCCCGGTCACGCCCGCGACGATCGCGAGCGGTCCCCGCAGTTCACGCACCGACGTGTACTCGATCGCACCCCTCGGGCTCATGGCCGCACGTCCTCCAACCCGGCGAGCATCGCGTCCCCCCGTGCCGTCACCCCGGCGGCGTCGCGCGGGCCGGTGTCCTCGCGGGCGCGCAGCAGCGGGCCGAAGTCGACCTGTTCGACCGAGGCCGCCGGGACACCGGAGTCCACCAGTGCGCGGCAGCGGTCGGCGACCGCGAGGACGGCGTCGGCCAGGGCGGCCGTCTTCTCCGGCCCGCAGTACGCGTCCCGCTCCGACAGCGCGCTCTGCTGCAGCACGCCCTCGCGGACCAGCCTCCCGGCCAGTACGCTGACACGCTCCCGCGCGGGCAGGGCGGTGATGCCGATCAGGTCCACCAGGTCGGCGAGCCGGTCGGCCTCCGCCAGCACCGCTCCCACCCGGTCGCGGCGCCGGGCCCACCCCGGGTCGCCGGCCGCCCGGTGTCCGGCGGCGAGGACCGGTACGTCCCGGGAGAAGGAACCGGCCCAGGAGACGGCCGGGTAGTGGCGGGCGTAGGCGAGGTCGCGGTCGAGGGTCCACAGGCAGCGGACGAAGCGCTCGGTGTGCGCGGTCACCGGTTCGGTCATGTCGCCGCCGGGCGGGGACACCGCGCCGATCACGGTCACCGATCCCCGGTCGCCCCCGAGGGTGGTCACGGCCGCGGCCCGTTCGTAGAAGGCCGCGACGGCGGAGGCGAGTCCGGCCGGGTACCCCTCCTCGGCGGGCAGCGCGCCGGTGCGGGAGGCGAACTCCCGCAGCGCCTCGGCCCACCGGGAGGTCGAGTCGGCGATCACGACCACGTCCAGGCCCATGTCCCGGAAGTACTCGGCGACCGTCACCCCCGTGTACACGCTCGCCTCACGGGCCATCATCGGCATGTTGGAGGTGTTGGCGATGGTCACGGTGCGGTCCGCGAGGCGTCCGCCCGTGCGCGGGTCCCGGAGCTGCGACAGCTCGGTGATGACGTCGGCCATCTCGTTGCCGCGTTCGCCGCAGCCGACGTAGACGATGACGTCCGCGTCGCACCACTTGGCGATCTGCTGCAGCAGTACCGTCTTGCCGGTGCCGAAGCCACCGGGCACGGCCACCGTGCCGCCCCGGGCCACGGGGAAGAGCAGGTCGATCACCCGCTGGCCGGTGTCCAGGGCCGTGTGGCCGGCCACGCGCTCCCGCACCGGGCGCGGCCGGCGCACCGGCCACAGGGCCCCGACCGTCACCTCGGCGCCGCCCACCACGGCCACCACCGCGTCACGCGGTCGGTCCCCGGCGCCGGCGATCTCCTCCACCGTGCCTCCGCCGCCGGGCGGCACGAGGACCTTCACCGGCACCGGCCCCGCGTCGCGGATCTCCCCGAGCGCCCGGCCCCCGGCCACCCGCTCGCCCCGCGTCACCGAGGGCGAGAAGGACCAGGTGCGTTCCTTTGCCGCGGCCCGCTGCGCGCCGGGCGGCAGCCAGTCACCGGCGCCGGACAGGGGACGCAGCAGACCGTCGAAGACCCCGCCGAGCAGCTCCGGACCGAGCGGCACCGACAGCGGACGGCCCCGGGGCAGCGCCGTCTGTCCCGGGGCGAGCCCCCCGGTGTACTCGTACGCCTGGACGGTGACCACGTCACCGCTGATGGCCACGACCTCGCCGGGCAGCCCGGCCGGGCCGATCGAGACCAGGTCGTACATCGCGATGCCGCTCGTGTACTCCATCTCGACCAGCGGTCCGGTGACCCGCAGGAGCCGCGGGACCGGCTGCCCGGCAGCCGGCCGTCGAGGCGTCCCGCCGGCTTTCGTCACGGCTCCCACAGGCTCCGCGCCTCCGCTCCCGTCCGGTCCAGGGCACGGTCGGCCAGCGCCGTCAGCGACAGGTCGGCCCGCCTCCCCGGCGCCCGGGCCACCACACCCCCGTCGGCGTGCTCGCGCACCTCGGCGCCGGGCCCCAGCAGGGCACGGGCCCGGTGCTCCAGCCGCTTCCGCAGGGACGCGTAGCCACCGGTCGCGCGCAGCTCCCGCACCCGTTCGGCGGCCTCCCGGCGCAGTTCCTCGTACGCCTCCCGGCGAGCGGCGAGCGTGCGGGACCTGGCCTTTCGCCGGGCTTCGACGAGCAGGTCGCGGGCGGCGTCCGCGCCCTCGGCCTCGCCCTGCCGCCGGGCCTCCTCGAGGAGCGCGCGGGCCTCGGCGCGCGCCCGGCCGAGCAGGGCGTCGGCCTCCCGCCCGGCGCGGGACAGCAGCGCTTCCGCGTCGGCGTGAGCCTCCCGCAGCAGCCCCGCCCGGACCGGGTGGAGCGCGTCCGTGGTCCGGTCGAGGGCCTGGGCCCGGCTCGTCATGACGGCATCACCGCGGTCAGCGGGCGGAGGGCCCCGCCGGTCGCGGGGCCCGACTCCAGTGCCCGGGCCGCGGCCGGGGTGAGGATCACCAGGTCGATGCCGTCCGGCAGGCTCCGCCAGGCCCGGCGCACGGCGTCCGGGTCGTCGGCGACGAGGACGACGGCTCCGGCCAGGGCCAGACCGGCCACGCGGGCCCGCTCGCCGAGGGCGGCGACGCCTCCCACGGCGGTTCAGGCCTTCCCGATCAGGATCACGGCGACGACCAGACCGTAGATGGCGATGCCCTCGGCCAGGCCGACGATGACCATGGCACGGCCGAAGAGCTCGGGCCGTTCGCTGAGCGCCGCGAGGGCCGCCGCACCGGTGTAGGCGACCGCGACGCCCGCGCCGATGGTCGACGCGGCCACCGCGATCGCGGCGCCGATCAGCGCGGCGGATCCGGAGCCGGAGTCCTGTGCCGCCGCGGTCGCGGCCTGCGCGGATCCCCCGCCGAGCGCCAGGGCCAGCACCACGGTGGCGACCGCCAACAGCACGGCGTCGGCGGCGACCGTCCACCACAGGGCCCTCCGGCCCGCTCTGCGCAGCACGAGCCGTAGGGCGACGAAACCCGCCACGACGACGGGCAGGGCCAGGATCCAGGTGATCACGGTTCCTCCTCCCTCACCGGGCCGCCGTGCCCGACGGCCTCCCGGGGCGCGGACGGCCCGGCCTCCCGGACGGGCGCCGCCGTGAGGTGCTCGACGGGCAGCCGCCAGGGCCTGAAGGGGCGGCCCTCACCCTCGAAGAGCCGGGAGAACAGCTCGTAGAACTCCAGCCGCAGCGCCTGGACGCCCGCCACCAGCGCCTCCAGCGAGAAGGCCAGCGCGTTGCCGAGCAGGAGGACGAGCACCGCCGCGACGGCGCCCGCCGGACCCCGGCCCGCCAGAGCCGTCGCGCCGTCCCAGACGATCGCGCCGAGCGCCGCGTGCGTCAGCCCGAAGGCCGCGAGCCGGGCGAAGGACACGACGTTCGAGCCGATCCGCACCACCACGTCGAAGAGCTGGACGCCGATCTGCACGGCGCCGCCCGGACCGCCGGCCGTCGTCGCGTACAGGCCCGTCCCGGCCAGGGCCAGACCGGCGAGGGCGATCAGGGCCCCCGCGACGCCGTACGCCGGCCGTCCGAGCCACACGTACCCGGCGAGGACGGCGAGACCGAGGTAGAGCGCCGCTCCGGCGATCCCGGTCGTCGCGTACAGGGCCGCCGACGGCCCTCCCTCCCGCCACCGGTTCACGATCCCCGCGGCGTAGGCCAGGGCGAGCAGCACGGCGCCCAGCTCGACGGCCGAGGCCAGCAGCCGCATGGGCTCCTCCAGCGGTTCCAGCCACAGCACGGGCAGCACCCCCGTCGGGCCGAAGAACTCGCCGTACGCCACCCCGGCCAGGGTGGCGGCCAGACCGGCCCCGGCGACGAAGGGCCACAGCGGCCGCAGCGCCGCCGTTCGGCGCGGCCGTCCCGCCCGCAGCAGAAGGGCGAGGGCGACCAGCAGCAGCCCGTGCCCGGCATCACCGAACATCAGGCCGAACATCACCACGTAGACGACTCCGGCCGCCATGGTGGGGTCGAGGTCGGCGTAGGGCACGGTTCCGTACGTCGTGACGAGAGGGGTGAAGGAGCGGCGCACGGACGTCGCCCCGTCCGCCGGGGACGCGGGCTCCGCTCCGGTCAGCAGAGTCGGCGGATCGACGCCACGCGGGGTCCGCAGCGGTACCAGAGCGCCTCCGGCGCCGGCGATGCGCGCGGCCGTGGGGCCCACCTCCGTCTCGGGGCACCAGCCGGCCAGTGCCGCGACCGCGCCGTGCCGGACCGCGCCGCCGAGCCGTTCCTCCACCTGCGCCTCGCCCGCGAGCAGGTCCGTCCGGCCCTCGCGCTCCAGAGCGTCCAGGTCGGGGCGGACCCCGCTGAGAACGGGCCGTACCGGCTCGGACCGCAACCGCCGCAGGCGCGTCGCCGCGGGTCCGCGGACATCGGGGCCCCCGTCCCCGGCCAGGTCGATCTCGACGCAGCCCGCCTCGGCGATCCGCACCAGGCTCTCCCGCAGCGCCTGCTCGGGGGCCACGACGGCCACCCTGCGCATCCGGACCGGGACCGCCGCCTCAGCCCGGGGCATCGAGCACCTCCGTCGGCCGCCCCCCGGGGCCGCCGCCCCGGGAGGCCAGCTCCAGCGCGCCGCGGGTCCGCCACGCGTCGACGGACAGCAGTGCCACGGCCCCCACCACCGGCCGCGGACCGAAACGGGACCGGCGCAGCAGCGCGCGGCCGTCCCGCTCGACGGCGTCCCACCACCGGGCCTCGGCCCGCCACAGGTCCGCCGCCCGGTCGACGTCCTCCAGCAGCCACCCCGCGGCGGCCGGCAACGCCCGCCGGAAGTCGGCGTACGACCCCGCGCCCACCGCTCGCGAACCGAGCAGGCGGGCCGCCCGGCGGGCGGAGACATCCGGCATCCGGCGGCCGACGACGAACCCCTCACGGCCCACCAGCAGGGCGAGCCGGGCCGCCGCCCAACGCTCCGCGTCGGGAACGGCGCCGGCGAGGCGTACGGCGGCGGAGACCCGCATACCGGTGGCGACCGCGGCCGCCGAGTCACCTCCGGGGTCGCCCCAGAGGGAGGCCGCCAGCACGGTGCGCAGCTCCGACGGCGTACGGGTCCGGGCGATTCGCGTCCAGGCGGTCGCCAGCGCGCCCAGACGGTAGGGCGGAGGGCGGAAGTCCTCCGTGCCCGGCCGGCGCGGGCCGGCCGCGAGAGCCCTCAGGTGGTGTTCGGTGTTGGAGATCTCGAATCCCGCGGCGAGCGCCCGGACGGCGTCGGCGCCGGTGGCGGGCTGCCAGCCGGCGAGGATCCGCAGGTGCCACAGCAGCGTCGCCGAGACCGCGCGCTGGGCCTCGGCCGGGGTGAGGCCCGGCGCGACGTCGCGCCGGTAGGGGGAGGCCGACAGGGAGCGCAGGGCGTCGTCGAGGGCGGGGGACGCGGCCGCCTCCCCGATCCCCCCGGTCCCCAGGCACCTGGTCCGCAGGGCGCGTGCCCGGGTCACGCCGGCCGCCCATCCGGCGCCCATCACGGACCCTCCTCCCGCGGCCTCCCACGGCCCGGGGGCGGCGGGGGAGAGGCATCCTCCGTCGCGAGGTCCTCCAGCACCAGCGCGACCACACGGTCGGCGAGGGCCGGGGTCCGGCTCCCGGCACGCTCGCGCACGGCGACGGCCTCGCGTTCCGCCGCGGCGAGCAGCGCGGCCGCCTCGTCCTCGGCGGCGCGCAGCACCCGTCCGGCGGTGTGCGCCCGTAGCCGGCCGGCCTCCTCACGCGCCCCGGCCACGATCTCCTCGGCCCGCCGTTCGGCTTCCCGCCGACGTGACGCGGCGGCCTCGGCGGCCCGCTCGCGTACGGTGCGGGCTTCCGCCTCCGCCTGTTCGAGCAGGGCCAGGGGCGGTGCGAGTTCCGCCCGGAGTTCGGCGGAGCGGTCCGCGGGCACACCACCCGGCGTCGCCCGGCCGGGCGACGCCGCCGGCCGGAACCGTGTCAGGAAGTCCCGGAAACCCGTCACGCATCCTCCTCCGGTGGACCCAGGCCCCCGCTCCCCAGTCTCCCCGGTGGGCGGGCGGATGTCGCGCCGCTCCGGCCCGGAGGCCGCGCCGGCCGATCGATGCGAGACTGACCCCGTAGGCGGACGGCACCCCGGGAGGCAGCCGTGAGCGACGTCGAGCACAGCTCCGCGCAGCAGGAAGCCCGCCACGTCATGCCGGGCCGCCCCTGGACACCCCGGGAGGAACCGCGACAGGACGCGCTGGGCCGCTACCTCGCGGCGGTGGCCACCACCGCGTCGGCGAGGAGCACCGAGGAGCCGCACCCCGCTGCCGGGCGGCACATGACCGGGCCGCCCGCCGAGGAGCCGGCCACCCTCCGCGTACGGGACGTCATGCGGGTGCCGGCGACCTCCGTCCCCGCCGACATGCCGTTCCTGGACGTGGCTCGCACCCTCGCCCGCGAGCGGGTGAGCGCCGTACCGGTGGTGGACGCGGACGACCATGTGCTCGGTGTCGTCTCGGAGTCGGACCTGCTGGCCAAGGCCGCCGTCACGGCGGGACCACGCCGGCACGGACCGGTCGGCAGGCTGTGGCGGCACCGCCTGTACGACAAGAGCCACGGCGAGACGGCGGCCACGTTGATGACCTTCCCGCCGGTGACCGTCCACCCGGCCGAGCGCGTGGCGGACGCCGCGTGGACCGCCGCCCGCGCGCGGCTGAAGAGGCTTCCCGTGACCGACCACCGCGGCCGGCTCGTCGGCGTGGTCGGCCGGAGCGACCTGCTGCGGGCCCTGATCCGCGACGACGACGAGATCCGGACCGAGGTCGCGTCCCTGATGGCCCGGTACCTGCCGGGCCCGCGCTCCGTCCGGGTCGCCGTGGAGAACGGCGTGGTGACGCTGACGGGACGACTGGACGCGTCACTCGTCCCCGAACTGCTCGCGGCGGTGCGGGACATCGAGGACGTGGTCGGTGTCGTCGACGAGATCGGGGCGGACTGAGCCTTCGTCGGCCGGCCGGCGCGGCGGGAGCGGCGTCGAGGGACGCCCGCCGCGCGTCGTGCCGTCCGCGCGGGCGCCCGGCGGGTACACCGGGACCGGCTCGTCCGTACGATCCCGGAGACCTGGTGTCCTGCGACCGCGCCCTCCGCCTCGACACCGGCTTCGGCGCGACCGTCGCCGCAGGGCGCCGGCGGGCCGGAGGGCTTCGGCATCCTCACCGGGACCGACGTCGGGGCCACGCCGACGGAGAAACCCGGCGCCGCCGTGGAGGACCGTGTGATCCCCGGCGCCCGCGGCCCGCCGCGGCGTCGGCCTGCTGCTGCCGTGCGACGTCGCCGTCCGCCGGGACGGCGACCGGACCACCGTCCGGGGCCCGGGCCCGAACACCCCGGTCACCCTCACGGGACCGCCCGCTCCGGCCCCCCCGGGAGCACTCGCCTCACCGCGTGCGGGCGACCAGGAAGTCGGCGCTGCCGGACAACGTGGTGAGCCGGGGCGTGTCCTCGTCCTCGATACGGATGCCGGACCGTTCGCTGAGGACCTCCACGAAGCTCAGGAAGTCCAGCGAGTCCATGTCGAGCGCCTCGCGGAACGCGTCGTCGGGCGCGAGGGCGGCGACGTCGGCGCCGGGGATCACGGAGGAGATCGATTCCCTGACCATGTCGAGCGCGTCGGTTCTGTTCATGTTCACAGGTGCTCCGGTTTCTGCAGGAGACGGGCGACCGCCGTGAGGTAGCGGGATCCGACGGCGCCGTCCGTCGCCCGGTGGTCCGCCGAGAGGGTCGCCGTGACCACGGGTCGCACGCCCAGCAGGCCGTCGACGGCGCACGGCCGGTCGGTCACGCGCCCGAAACCGACCAGGGCCACCTGCGGCGGGTGGATCACGCCGAAGACCGTCTCCACGCCCTGATCGCCCAGGTCGGTGACCGTGATCGTGGCCCCGGACACCTCGGAACCGCGCAGCCTGCCCGTGCGGGCCCGGGTGACCAGGTCCTTCAGGGCGTTCATCAGCCGGGGGAGGGCCAGGGTGTCGGCGTGACGCAGCGCGGGGGCGACGAGTCCCCCGCCGCGCAGGGACACGGCCACGCCGAGGTGGACGCCCTCGCCGGCCGTGAAGTGGTCGTCGGCCCAGAAGCCGTTGAGTTCGGGCACCTCCCGGGCCGCCAGGGCCGCCGCCTTGAGCAGCAGGGCCGCGGGGAGCAGCCGTTCACCGATGGGGCTGCGCCGGTTGTGCTCGTGCAGCCAGTCCGTCGCGGCGGCCATGTCCACGGTCGTGGAGAGGTGGTAATGGGGGATGTCACGGTTGGCGCGGCTCATCAGGCCGGCGATCGCCCGACGCATGGCCGCCGCCCGGTCCTCGGCCGGGCGCGCGGCGGAAGGAGGTCCGGGGGCGGCGGACGCGGGCGGGGCCGGGGCCGACGGGCCGGGGGCCGCCCGGCGTACGTCCGACGCGTGGACGGCCGACTGCCTTCCCGTCCCTCTCACCGTGGCGGGGTCGACGCCCAGTTCGGCGGCGAGCCGCCGGGCGAGGGGGGTGACCCGCGCCCGCGGCGGCCCGGCGCCGGTGCGGGCGGCCGCCGCGTGTTCGACGTCGGTCCGGGTGACGCGTCCACCGGGTCCGGAGCCGTGCAGTGTTCCCAGGTCGACGTCGCTCTGCTCCGCGAGGTGCCGGACCAGGGGGCCGGCGTCGACGTGGCCGGGCGGCCGGGCGGCGGGGGACGCCGGCACCGGGGCGGGCTCGGGCGGCGGGGAGGGGGGCTCCGGGGGCGTGCGGGGCTCGACGGGCTCGGAAGGCTCGCCCTTCTCCGGTGCGTGAGGGGCGGGCCGCCGTTCCCCGGCCGGCCCGATCAGCGCGAGCGGCGTGCCCACCGGAACGGTCGTGCCGGGTTCGACGAGCAGCTTCGTCATGGTCCCGGTGTCGAAGCACTCCACCTCGATGGTCGACTTGGCGGTTTCGACGACCGCGACCGGGTCTCCTCTGCGGACGAGGTCACCGGGCCCCACCAGCCATTCCACGAGCGTGCCCTCGTCCATGTCCGCGCCGAGGGACGGCATGGTGAACTCGGCCATGATCAGTCCACCGCCCGGTGGACGGCCGCGACGACGTCGGCGGTCTGCGGCAGGGCGGCCTCCTCCAGCCGCCGGGCGTACGGGATGGGCACCTCGGCGCTGCACACCCGCTCCACGGGTGCGTCCAGGTCGTAGAACGACTCCTCCGCGATCCGGGCGGAGAGCTCCGCGGCGAGGCTTCCCGTCCGCCACGCCTCGTCGACGACCACCGCACGGTGGGTACGGGCCACCGAGGAGGCGATGACCGCCTGGTCGAGGGGGCGGAGCGTGCGCAGGTCGATCACCTCCGCGCTGATGCCCCCGGAGGCCAGCTCGTCCGCCGCCGCGAGCGCCTTGGGCAGCGAACCGCCGTACGTGATCAGGGAGATGTCGGTACCGGGGCGGCGGACCGCGGCGTGGTCCAGGTCCACGGGCCCGGTGGGCGGGGGGAGCTCCCCGGAGGCGTTGTAGAGGCTCCCGTGCTCGAAGATCAGTACGGGGTCGGGGTCGGCGAGCGCCGGGGCCAGCATGTGGCGGGCGTCCTCGAGGGTGGCGGGGGCGAGGACGCGGAGGCCGGGGATGTGCGCGTACCAGCCCTCCAGGCTGTGCGAGTGCTGTGCGGCGAGTTGCCGTCCGGCGCCCGTGGTCGTGCGGATGACCAGCGGCACCGGGAGCTGCCCGCCCGACATGTGGAGGAGGGTGGCGGCGTTGTTGAGGATCTGGTCGAGGGCGAGCAGGCTGAAGTTGACGGTCATGATCTCGACGATCGGCCGCATCCCGGCCAGGGCGGCGCCGATGCCGGCGCCGACGAACGCGGACTCCGACAGCGGGGTGTCGCGGACGCGTTCGGGGCCGAACTCCTCCAGCAGGCCGAGGCTGACGCCGAAGCATCCGCCGTACCGGCCCACGTCCTCGCCCATGAGGAAGACGCGGTCGTCGGAGCGCAGGGCCTCCCGGAGCGCCTCGCGCATCGCCTCCCGGTAGGTGGTCGCCCCCGTCCCTTTCCCTCCGCCGGCGCCCACGGTCAACTCACCGCCTCTGCCGGGGAGCTGGTGACGTGGTGGAGCAGGTGCCCGACCGGTTCCTCGGGCGCCCGTTCGGCCGCTTCGACGGCGTGGTCGATCCCGTCGGCGACGCGCTGCTCGATCCGGGCCGGTTCCCCGTCGTCCAGCTCACCGTTCTCGCGCATGCGGTCGGTGAGCAGGGCGATCGGGTCCCGCTCCTTCCACCGTTCGACCTCCGCCTTGTGACGGTACCGGTCCGGGTCGTACATCGAGTGGGCGCGGAAGCGGTAGGTGCGCAGCTCCAGGAAATGCGGTCCGGCGCCGGCCCGGACGCCCTCGACGGCCCGCCGGGAGGCTCGTTCGACGGCCTCGACGTCCATGCCGTCCACGGCCCAGGCGACCATGCCGTACGAGGCGGCGCGCATGGCCAGGTCGGTCTGTGCCTCGTGCCGTTCCAGGGCCGTGCCCATGGCGTAGAGGTTGTTCTCGCAGAGGAACAGCAGGGGCAGGTTCCACAGCGCCGCCAGGTTCGCGGTCTCGTGGAACTCGCCCTCGGCGAAGGCGCCGTCGCCGAAGAAGCAGCAGGTGACGTGCTCCTGCCCGCGCATGCGGTCGGCGAGCGCGAGACCGGCGGCCAGGGGGAGCCCGCCGGCGACGATGGCGTTGCCGCCGTAGAAGCGGCGGCTCGCGTCGAACAGGTGCATCGATCCGCCCCTGCCGCCGCTGCACCCCGTCGTCCTGCCGTACATCTCCGCCATGACGGCCTCGGCCGGGATCCCGCGAGCCAGGGCGTGACCGTGTTCGCGGTACGTGGAGACGACCGCGTCCTCGGGCGTCAGGGTCGCGTTGACGCCGACGGCGACGGCCTCCTCGCCGATGCAGAGGTGGACGAAGCCCCGGATCCTCGCGGCGCTGTACAGCTCGACGCACCGCTCCTCGAAGCGCCGGATGCGCAGCATCGACTCCAGCAGATCCGTCCGGTGGCCGGCGGCCCCGTGCCGGGCCGGCGTCCCGGCGTCCGTGTCCCCCTTGGTCGCCCTGGTCCTCCTGCCGGACTTCGGGAGCGCCGGGTCCTTCCGTGTGCGGGTGGGGCGGGCCACGCTCATGCCGTTCCCTCCAGGGTCGACAGGTCGCCCGTGGGCAGACCGAGTTCACGCGCCCGCAGCAGGCGGCGCATCACCTTCCCGCTGCGGGTCCTGGGCAGGTTCTGGTCGAACGCGATCTCCCTGGGGGCGACGGCGGGGCCCAGCCTGCGGCGGCCGAAGGCGAGCAGTTCCCGCTCCAGATCAGGGGTCGGCTCGACACCGTGCCGCAGTGACACGAACGCCTTGACGACGTTCCCGGCGACCGGGTCCGGCCGTCCGATCACCCCGGCCTCGGCGACCGCCGGGTGCTCCATCAGCGCGCTCTCCACCTCGAACGGGCCGATCAGATGTCCCGCCGACTTGATGACGTCGTCGGCGCGCCCCACGAACCAGTACCAGCCGTCCGCGTCCCGGCGGACCAGGTCACCCGTCAGATACCAGCCGCCGGCGAACGCGGCGTCGTAGCGCTCCCGGTCGTGCAGGTAGCCGCGGAACATCGACGGCCAGCCCGGCCGCAGCGCCAGCTCGCCCTCGACGTCAGGGCTTTCCACCTCCGTCACGCCGCCCCCGGTGACCAGGACCCGGCCGTCCTCACCCCGCTTCAGCACGGTCGCGTCGACGCCGGGCAGCGGCCGCCCCATCGAGCCGGGACGGATCTCGCAGGCCGCGAAATTCGCGATCATGATGCAGCCGGTCTCCGTCTGCCACCAGTTGTCGTGCACCGGCAGGCCCAACACGTCCCGGCCCCACACGACGGCCTCCGGGTTGAGGGGCTCGCCGACGGAGGCGACGAACCGCAGGGCCGACAGGTCGTAGGAGCGCGGCAGGTCGTACGGGCCCTGGCGCGGGGTGGCGCGCATCAGCATGCGCAGGGCCGTGGGGGCGGTGTACCAGACGGTGACGCGCTGTTCGCCGAGGATCCGGTACCAGCGCCGGGCGTCGTAGTCGCCCTCGTCGACGACCACCGTCACACCGTGCGCGAGCGGGGCGATGATCCCGTACGACATGCCGGTGACCCAGCCGGGATCGGCGGTGCACCAGTACACGTCCTCGGGGTGCAGGTCGAGTGCGTACGCGGCCGTGGCGTGGTGGGCGACGACGGCCTCGTGGACGTGGACCGCGCCCTTGGGGGCGCCGGTGGTGCCGCTGGTGAAGTGCAGCAGGGCCGTGTCCTCGGGCGAGGTGGGCGGGACGGCGAAGGTGTCCGGGGCGGCGGACACCAGGTCGTCGAAGGAGGCCGTGCCGGGCAGCTCCTCGGCGCCGGGACCGACGATCAGGACGTGCTTCAGCCCGGGAACCGACGCGCGGCGCTCGGCGACCTTGCGCCGGTAGAGGGCCGCGGTGGTGACCAGCACCCGCGCGTCGCCCAGTCGCAGCCGCTGTTCCACGGGGTCGGGGCCGAAGGCGGAGAAGAGGGGGCAGAGCACGCTGGTGTTCTTCAGCGTGCCCAGCACCGCGGTGTACAGCTCGGGACAGCGGCCGAGCAGCGTGAACACCCGGTCGCCGCGGCCGACGCCGAGCGACCGCAGGACGCCTGCGAAGCGGGCCGTGCGACGGGCCAGTTCCGCGTACGTCACGGTCGAGACGGAGTCGTCCCGGGCGACGCACCGCAGTGCGACCTTGTCCGCGAGGTCCGAGGAGGCGTGCCGGTCGACGGCCTCGTGGGCCATGTTGAGTCCGCCGCCGGGCAGCCCGGACAGTCCGGCGCGCGCCTGCGACCAGGTGAAGGCGGAGCGGGTCCGGTCGTAGTCGGTGAGACGGGGCGGGACGGCCGGCGCGGCCTCCTTGTGGATGGTCTCCCCGTGCATGGATGCTCCTCCCTGCACTGTCCCCCCCCCCCCGCACCTCCAGGGTCACCGAGTCCGGCACCGGCCGCATCTCCGTGCTCCCGCGGGCCGGGCCCTTCACTCACGGCGCAGTGCGACCTTGAGCGCGCCGGACGTCGTGCCGTGGGAGAACACCTCGTAGGCGTCCGCCACCCGGTCGAGGCCGAAGGCGTGGGTGACCAGCGGGGAGACGTCCAGGCGCCCGGACCCCAGCAGCCCCAGCAGCCAGGGCGTGGAGGAGGTGTCGACCTGGCCGGTGCTGATCGTCACGTTCTTCCGCCACAGGGACTCGAGGTGCAGTGTGACCGGTTTGCCGGGCGTGCCGATGACGGCGATGTGGCCTCCCGTGCGGACGGCGCGCGTGCACAGGACGAAGCCCTCCGGTTCGCCCGACGCCTCGACGACCACGTCGGCGCCGGGCCCGTCGTACAACTCGGCGATCATCCTTCCCGGCACTTCGGCGGCGTCGGCGCCCATACGGGCGGCGGCCTCCAGCCGGGCGGTGGACAGGTCCACCGCGATGACCCGGCGGGGCGAGTAGAGCCGCGCGATCGCCACCGTGGCGAGGCCGACGGGGCCCGCGCCCACCACGACGACGGTGTCCCCCGGGCCGACCTCTCCCTTCCGCACGCCGACTTCGTAGGCGGTGGGGAGGACTTCGGCGAGCAGGACCGCGTCGTCGAGCGGCAGTGCGGGGGGCAGGCGGTGGGTGGAGCGGTCGGCGAAGGGCACCCGCACCAGCTCCGCCTGGGTCCCGTCGATCAGATGGCCCAGGATCCATCCACCGCCCCCGCGGCACTGCCCGAACAGGTGGTCGTGGCACGGCCGGCAGCGGCCGCAGGCCGAGACGGACGAGACGATCACCTGGTTCCCGGGACGCAGGTGGCGGACGTCGCCGCCGATCTCGACCACCTCGCCGACCGCCTCGTGGCCGAGGACCGTCCCCGCCTCCACCTCGGGCAGGTCCCCGCGCAGGATGTGCAGATCGGTGCCGCAGACGGTCGTGGTCCCGACCCGCACGACGGCGTCGGCGGGATCCTCGATCGCCGGATCCGGGACGGTGTCCCAGGAGATCCGTCCGGGACCGTGGTAGACGAGGGCTCGCATGGTCATCCACTCCCTGGCGGCTCGGCCGGCTCCCTCCACCGTCGCCCCGGGCGGAGGCCCGGGCAACCGGGGCCCTCGGCCCGTCGGCCCCCTGCGGCCGGGAGGCGGGGCCGCGTCGCCCGGCGTTCACGGCCGGACGGGCGGGGACGGCGCCGCGCCGATCAGGGAGAGCCAGCCGGTCAGCCCGGCGGGGTCGGCGGCCCCGCAGCGGAAGCCGACGTGCCCGTCCGGGCGGACGGCCACCAGACCGCGGCCGGGGCTGTTCGACAGCCGCAGGACGGTCACCCGAGGGCCGACCGTGTCCGGCGGTGGGTCGGCGTCGCGTTGCAGCAGCAGGTGCACGCCCGGGCGGGCCAGCAGTCCGTGCAGCCGCTCGGCAGGTCCTCCGACGCCGACGGCCGCGTCGGGCAGGCGGTCTCCTGGGCGAGGAGCCCCCCGCAGGGGCGGTGTCCCCTCCACCGACAGGGGACTGCGCCGGTAGTTCACGCGCAGCTGGGAGATGAGCCGAACGGCCTCGGCGACCAGCCGTCGCCGGCCGAGGAGGACGGGGACGGCGGGGGCCGCGCGCGGAGCGGCCACCGCGCGCAGCCATGAGGGGAGCCGGCCCGTCGACGCCTCCGCCCAGAACGCGGTGTGGGTCAGGAGCAGCCGTCGACGGGCGGCCGCCCTGCGCTCCCCCTCGTAGGAACCGAGCAGCACGTCGGCGTCGAACCCGTCCGCGGACCCGCCCCCGGGACCGCTCGCCGCGAAGCCGAGCTTCCAGCCGAGGTTCACCGCGTCCTGGATACCGGCGTTCATGCCCTGGCCGGTGGCCGGCGAGTAGGTGTGAGCCGCGTCCCCCGCGAGGAAGAGCCGCCCCCGGCGGAACCGCCGGGCAAGGGCGCACTGCAGCGGAACCCGCGCCGACCACGCGAGACGCTCGATCCGCGCGTGCGTCCCGGCCTCGTCCAGGAGGCGCTGGAGTTCGGCTTCCGGGACGGCGGGGCCGGGCTGGCCGAAGTCCTGCCCGGCCCCGCCGGCGGACGCGCGCGTGGCCAGCAGCCGCCAGGTGGCCCGCTCCCCGATCGGGAAGAGGAACAGCAGCCCCCGGCGCCCCGCGAACACCTGGGCGTCGGCGCCGGGGGGCCTGCCGCCGAGGTCCAGGTCGGCGAGGACCACCTCTTCGGCGTAGGGCCTGCGGTGCCACCCGATGCCGGCGCAGGCCCGCACGGCACTGGCCGGGCCGTCGCAGCCGACGACGAAGGGGCAGCGGATCTCCTCGGTGCCGCGCCGCGAGCGCAGCACGGCCCGCGCGCCGTCCCCGTCGTCGCGGGCGGTGAGCAGTTCGGTGCCCCGCTCGACCGTCACCCCGCGGTCGGCGAGCGCTCGCGTCAGCACCGTTTCGACATCCGTCTGCCGCATGAGCGACAGATGGGGGAACGCCGTGTCGGGCAGCGCGAGGTCCGCGAGCCCGGCTTCGACGACGCGGGGGCCGAGATGCAGGTGGACCCCCGGAGCGGTGTCCGCCAGCTCCAGCAGGGCGTCCGTGACACCGAGCGGTCGCAGCACCTCCAGGGTCCGCGGGTGCACGATGAGCGCGCGGGAGGGCCGGAACGGCTCGGGGCGCCGCTCGACGACCCGGACCCGTGCCCCGTGGGCCTGGGCCTGCAGCGCCAGGCTGAGGCCGGTCGTACCGGCCCCGACGACCAGGACGTCCACCGCCGCTGTCACGTCCCTACCGCGGTCCGCCACCATGCGGCGGCCTCCGGCTCCGGCCCCCCGACCGGTCGGGGGCCCGCGAGCACGTCGTCGCGGCGCATCCCCGGCACGACGGCGTACCGGATCGAACCCGGCACGCTGACCAGCGCGAGAACCCGCCACAGGGAGCGCGCGTAGCGCTCGGCGCGCCGCGGGCCGTCCCACTCGTACACGCCGCGGTAGCGGTCGCGCTCGTCGTGGGTCAGCCACAGCTTCGAGGTGAAACCGGGGAACCCGACGAACAGGGGCGTGTTCAGCAGGCTTTCGCGGCGGAACAGCGCGTGCGCGGGTCCGCGCACCAGCCGCAGCCGGAAGGTGACCACCAGCGTGCACGGGTCCTTCGCCAGGCCGCTGCCGAGGCGGGTCTCCCGGTAGACCCGGGCCCCGGTGCCGTCGGCGAAGCCCAGCCGCACGCCCACGTGCTCTTTCGGCAGCCGGATCCGGTGCCGCGAGAGCAGCGCGAAGGTGGTGAGGAAGCACGCGGCCACGGCCCGCCACGCCTCGCCGGGGGCGAGTGGTCCCTGTTCACCCATGGTGGCCTCCTCCGAGGGGCCATGACGGGCCCGCGCTGCCGGGCTCTGCCACGCCGGCCGGGCCGGAGTTCCCCGTACACCCCACCATGAGGCAACGCGCCCCGCCCCGCGAGACCGGGTGGCGCGGTCCGGCCGCCCAGGGGCGTCGTTCGGATCTCGCCGGGGTCGGGGAGGGGCCGACACCGCTCCCCCCGCTCCCGGCGTCCTCCTCCGCCTCGCGACGCACGGCGCCGGACCCCGCCCGGCCCGGCCGCGAGGAACCGCTCACCGGAGCCGGCCCGATCCGAACGGCATCCCCCTAGTCCGGCTCCATGTAGGGGCGGCGGAAGACCGGTGCCTGGCCCGTGCCCCACGGGCGCACGGCGGCCAGTGCCCGGGCGACCGCGGACTCCAGGGAGCCGCTGGTGTCGACCGCGACGGCCTCCGGCCACGGCTGTTCCCCGGCCTCCATCGCGGCGGCGACAAAGGCGTCGGCGTCGGACGCTCCGGGGGCGCGCGTGCCCAGGCGGGCCGTCGACACGTCCCTCGGCACGTGGCAGTGCAGGGCCACCAGGCCGGCGCTGGTGCGTTCGGCCATGCGCAGGGCCGCCTCACGCTGTGCCGCGTCGGACCAGGTGGCGTCCAGGACGACGGATTCCCCGGAGGACAGCAGGGCGGACGCGCGGTCGAGCAGGACGGAGTAGGTCCTGGCCGTCCACTCCGGCGTGTAGATCCCTTCGCCGTAGCCGGCCGCCGCGGACTGCTCCGCGGGGATCCCCGCCAGCTCCTTGCGGAGACGGTCGCTGCTGAGCAGCGTGACCCCCAGCCGGTCGGCCAGCGCCCCGGAGAGGGTGGACTTCCCGCTGCCCGGCAGCCCTCCGACGAGCGTCAGGCCGACGGCGGAGGTACGCAGGTGGCGCAGCGCCGTCGAGACCAGCCGCCGGAACGCCGCCTCCGCGCCCGGCGCTCCCTGGCGTGCCTGGATCAGGGAGACCTTGGCGCGGACGAAGGCGCGGTAGGCGACGTAGTGGTGCCACAGGGAGGAGGGCGCCGGGTCGCCCGAGTACTCGCCGTACCGGGCGAGGAAGTACGCCGCGGCCTGAGGGGCGCCGAGCTGTTCCAGGTCCATGGCGAGGAAGGCGGCGTCGTCGAGTCCGTCGACGTAGCGCAGGTGGTCGTCGAACTCCAGGCAGTCCAGGACACGGGGACCGTCGTCGAGACAGAAGACGTCCTCGGCGAGCAGGTCGCCGTGGCCGTCGACCACCCGCCCCTGTTCGATGCGGGAGTCGAACAGACGCGCGCGGCCGGCGAGGTAGCGGCGCACCAGCCGCTCCGTCTCCGCCACCCCGTCCGGCACGACGCCGTCCTCGGCCAGCGCACGGACCTGCCGGAAGCCGGCCTCCCAGCGCGAGGACAGGGCGTCCCGCGTGCCCTGCTCGTCCACCTCACGGCTCCGGGGCGCGTCCGCGTGCCACGCCGCGAGGTGCCGGGCGACGGCCCGCAGGGCGTCGTCGACGGCGGCCCCTTCCCGCACCAGGCGGGAAAGGCGGCGGTCCGCGGGCATCCGGCGCATCACCACGAGCGGTTCCGGCGCCTGCGCGTCGGGGCTTCGGAGCTCACCCAGCCCCAGATAGACGTCGGGGGCGAAGCGGCGGTTGAGAGCGACTTCGCGCTCGCACGCCGCCCGGCGGGCCGTCACCGTCGTGTAGTCCAGGAATCCCAGATCCACCGGCTTCTTCAGCTTGTAGGCGCGGTCGCCGGCGAAGAACACGACGGCGGTGTGCGTCTCGCACACCTGCGCGCGCGGCGGCTCACCGTCGTACCGGTCACCGGCCCGGAGCGGGGACGTGCCGGCCGCGGGCGCCGGGGGCGCCGTCCCCCCGCCGGGGCCCGGCTCAGTCATGGGAGCCGACGGTGACGGCAGGGCGTGCGGGACGGACGGCTGCCCGGCGGACGGCGGGGCTCCCGGGTGAGCCGGCGAGGCCCACGGTGACGACTGGCTGCATGGCGGTGCCCTCCGTCTCGTATGAAGCTGGAAGAGGGATGGATGACCGTGTGCGGGCCCGACGACGCGGATGGCCGAGACGTCGTCGGCGTGCCGGGCATGGCGGGCCCTCTCGTTCGAGGAGTACCCCAATCCCCTCCGCGGCGCATGTGGACCGGCAGAAGGGACGCAGGCGCGGGATCCGGCCGAGAGGAGACAGCGGCGGTGACGATTCCCCTGGTGGTCGGCGTCGACGGGTCCGAAGCGAGCCTGGAGGCGGTGGACTGGGCCGCCGACGAGGCCGTCCGGCACGGCGTGCCGCTCCACCTCCTGCACGCGGCGGCGCGGGACCACGAGGCGTCCGACGTGATCGAGGCCGCCTCCGAACGCGTCAGGAAGGGCGCTCCCACGGTGCGGCTGTCGAACGAGGTGCTGCACGAGGACGCGACCGCCGCCCTGCTCGGCAAAGGGCGCAACGCCTTCGCGCTGGTGCTGGGATCCAGAGGGTTCGGAGACCTCGCCGGCATGCTCCTGGGATCGGTCAGCCTCGCCGTGGCGGCGCGAGCGGACTGCCCGGTGGTCGTGGTGCGCGGTGCGGCGGAGCACCGGGACACGCGGTTCGGGAGCGTCGTCGTCGGTGTCGAGGAGGGGGAGGGCAGCGGCACGGCCGTGCAGTTCGCGTTCCGTGAGGCCCATGTGCGGCACTGCCGACTGGTGGCGGTGCACGCCTGGAGCGCACCGCTCGGCGCTCCCGCCTCACCACGGGCCCCCTCCGCGTACGTCCCGGAGGTCCGCCGGCGCCCACCGGCGCGGGTCCTCGACGACGCCCTGCGCGGCGCGTCGGAGCGGTACCGCGACGCCCCGGTGCACCGGCGGGTGATCGAGGGGCCGGCGCGCCAGGCCCTGCTGGAGGCGGCGGCGGAGGCGGACCTGCTGGTCGTCGGGGCCCGCAGACGACGAGGGCACCTGGGTCTGCAACTGGGACTGATCAACCATGCGGTACTGCATCACGCGCCGTGCCCGATCGCGGTCGTTCCCCGGATCTGACCGGACGGGCGGGGACGGACCACGTCGGCGGCCGGACCCGGTGAATCCGGAAGCCGCCCCCCACAGGGACTTTCGGCCCTGTGACCGGAGCCCGCGCCGTCCCATGATGGGACCGGGACGGTGGGGGAAACGGACCGGCTACCTGCTGGAGGCCGAGTCATGAGCGCACGCAATCCACCGCACGCGTCCGGCCCGCTGCCGCCGCGCCGGGAGCACGCGTCCACCGGGGCGAACCCCCTGCGGCGTGCGTCCGACAGGTTCGAGTCCTGGTTCCGCGGCTTCCTGATGCTGGTCCTCGCCCTCGGCCTGCCGGTGGCCGCGTTCGGCGCGGGGCTGACGGCGTACGAGTCGTCGATGCGCGTCGTGCGGACCCAGTCGGCCGAGCGGCACCAGGTCGACGCCCGGGTGACGTCGGTCGTCGAGGAGGCCGGCGAGGCGGCGGGACTGCGGGCGCGGGTCCGCTGGGCCGACGGCGAAACGGTGCGGACGGGAACCACCCTCGTGAAGCCGGACACGCCCGAGGGCGCCCCCGTGCGGGTGTGGGTGACCGGCGACGGGGCCGTCACCGGCCCGCCGATGAGCGGGAACCAGGCCGTGACCACCGGCTGGTTCGCGGGCGGTGCGGCGGCGGCCGGCGTGGCGGCCGGGGTCTTCGCGGCGCGGACGGGCGTGCGCCGCGTGCTGGACCGGAGAAGGTACGCGCAGTGGGACGCCGAGTGGGACCGGGTGGAGCCCCTGTGGGCCGGCCGGTTCCGCCGGTGACGTGAGGACGAGCCGGACAGGCCCGAGGAGGCGACCTTCATGTCCGACGCGACGACCACCGACCTGTACGAGGTGACGATGGCCATGTCCTACCTCCGGGAGGGCATGACCGGCCCCGCGACGTTCAGCCTCTTCGTCCGCGACCTGCCCGCCGAGCGCGGCTTCCTGGTCGCGGCGGGACTGGAGTCGGCCCTGGAGTACCTGTCCGGCCTGCACGTCGGCCCGGAGGACGTCGACGCCTTCGCGTCCGCGCTGCACCGTCCATCGCGTGACCTGAGGCCCCTGCTCGGCCTGGAGTTCACCGGCGACGTGCGGGCGGTGCCGGAGGGACGGATCGTCCTGGCGGGAGAGCCCCTGCTGGAGGTGACCGCGCCCCTCCCGCAGGCGCAGCTGGCCGAAACGTACGTGCTCAACCGGCTCAGCCACCAGACCGCCGTCGCCTCGAAGGCCGCCCGGTGCGTCCTGGCGGCGGCGGGGCATCCGGTCGTGGACTTCTCCCTGCGGCGCACCCACGGCCCGCAGGCCGGGTTCCAGGCCGCCCGCCTCGGCGCGATGGCCGGCTTCGCCGGAACCAGCAACGTGGCCGCCGCCACCGCCCTGGGCCTGACCGCCGTCGGCACGATGGCCCACTCCTTCGTCGAGGCGTTCGCCACGGAGGAGGACGCCTTCCGTGCCTTCGCCCGGTGCCACCCGGGGCCGGTGACCCTGCTGGTGGACACCTACGACACCGAGGAGGGCGTACGCGTCGCGTCGCGCGTCCTGCGGGACCTCGACCACGCGGCCCGGGGGCCCGGCTCGGCGGTACGGCTGGACAGCGGCGACCTCGGGGCCCTGGCGGTACGGGCACGGTCCCTCCTCGACGACGCGGGCCTGCCCGACGTCCGGATCATCGCGAGCGGCGGTCTCGACGAGTACGCGGTGGACGAGCTGGTCCGCTCCGGGGCGCCGATCGACGCCTACGCCGTCGGCACCCGCGTCGGCGTCTCGGCCGACGCGCCGTACCTGGACTCGGCCTACAAGATGGTGGAGTACGACGGCCGGCCGGTGATGAAGCTGTCGTCGGCGAAAGTGACGGCGCCCGGACCCAAGCAGGTGTTCCGCCGCCCCGACCGCCCCGACGTGATCGCCCTGGCCGACGAGCGGCCTCCCGACGGCGGCGTGCCGTTGCTGGAGACGGTGATGCGGGGCGGACGGCGCACCGGCCCCGGGCCCACGCTCGATGAGTGCCGGGAGAGGCTCACGGCGGACCTGGCGGGCCTGCCGCCTGCCGCCCGCCGGATCCGGGCGCCGGTCGCTCCCCGGGCGACGGCCTCCGAGCGGCTGGGCGCACTCGCCGCCCGCGTCCGGCGCCGTATCGAGGAACGGACGACGGCGGCTTCCGTCCGGTCCCCGGTCCCGGAACGAACCGCGTCCGGACCACACGGGTCCGTACCGGGGTGAGGAGGAAAGCGATGCCGCACACGACGGAGTGGAGGGTTCGACTCCACCTCTTCGAGGACGACGACGGAACCACGAAGGCGCACGTGGTGCTGGACACCGGCACCACGGCGCTCACCGGCCACGGGACCGCGCACTGCCATCCGGCGGACGCGAACGTGCCGGAGATCGGCGACGAACTGGCGGCCGGGCGGGCCCTGCGGAACATCGCCCAGCGGCTGCTGAACACCGCCGAACGCGACATCGAGGACACGGGGGCGCCGCGGCCCGGCACGCGGCAGGCCACCGGATGGCCCATGTGACCGACGGCCGGGGCGGCAGGACAAGGAGGATCAACCATGACGCATCCCGTACGACACAGCAGGAGCGGGCTCCCGGCGGCCCTGCACGAACTGGACGATCTCCGGACCCGGATGGACCAGCTCATGCACGCCGTCTTCCCCATCGGCGGACCTCTCGAATTCGGCGCGGGCGAACCGTGGGCGCCGCTGGCCGACGTCGTGGACGCCGAGGACGCCTACTTGGTGGAACTGGACCTTCCCGGCGTGGACAAGGACCAGGTCACCGTCGAGGTCGCCGAGGGCGAGCTCGGCATCCACGGTGAGATCGAGGAGAAGGAACACGCCGGGGTGGTCCGCAGGCACAGCCGCCGCACCGGACGGTTCGACTACCGCACGACCCTGCCGCCGAACTCCGACACCGAGCACGTCAGCGCGGACCTGACGAGCGGGGTCCTCACGGTGCGCGTCCCGAAAACGGAGACGGGGAAGGCACACCGCGTCGAGATCACCGGCTGAGCCGGGGAGGGGCCGACCGCCGGGCCGCGTACCGGTTCGGCGGGCGCGCGCCGCTCCCTCCGCCCGGGACCGCGGTCCCGGGCGTTCCGTCCGCCGGCGTCGGCGGTCCCCTCGGGGGAGCGGTGGGGGACCGCCGGGCGTCGCAGCACGTCCTCGGCGGTCTCGTCGCGGACGGCGTCGTCACGGCGCGGGAAGACCCGCGGCAGGCCGCCACGGCCGACGGCGC
Organism: Streptomyces caelestis; assembly: GCF_001279005.1. Taxonomy (GTDB): domain Bacteria; phylum Actinomycetota; class Actinomycetes; order Streptomycetales; family Streptomycetaceae; genus Streptomyces; species Streptomyces heliomycini. Next base: position 154,949 of record NZ_LGCN01000074.1, on the reverse strand, counting down.
CCGGGAGCCGGTCCGTCCCGTCCACGACGGGCGGCCGCGCGACGTGCCGGGCCCCGCCGGGCGGCAGGCCACGCCGTGCCCCGACGACGTCACGGGTTCCGCGACCGCCCGGTGCCGCGTGCCGCCTCTCCCGTCCGGCCGTGCCGTGCGCCGGTGTGCCGCGCGTGGCACGTTGGATACAGCACCATTCCGCGGAGAGGGCGGCGATCATGCGAGCTCACCTCGGCGACCAGCTCGTCATCGAAAGCCCGGCGACCGGCGTCGCCAGGCGCGACGGCGAGATCGTCGGACTCCACCACGAGGACGGAACACCCCCCTACGACGTGCGCTGGTCGGACACGGACGACGTGACGCTCGTGTTCCCCGGACCCGACGCACACATCCGGCACACGGAGCACGGGCGGCCCGAGGCCCCCCGCGGGTCCTCCCCGCCGGACACGGGCGAGGCGCGGGCCGGGTCCGCGACCGTTTCGCCGCCCGGGGCGCCCAACCCCGGCGACATCGGCCGGCGTGTGGCCGTCGAACGCCACCGGCACGGGCTCAGCCGGGAGGAGACGGCCCGCCGCGCCCGCATCTCGCCGGCCTACCTCGCGTACCTGGAGGAACAGCCGGCCGACCCGACGGTGGCGACCCTCCTCGGCCTGGCCGGCGCGCTGGGCACCACCGCCGCGGCCCTGCGCGGAGCGGGCGTCGACCTGCCGCCCGGCCGGGGCCACGCACTGCTGCGTCCGCAGCTGCGCGACCTCGGCCCGGAGGAATGCCGCCGCCTGCTGTCCACGCACGGCGTGGGGCGCGTCGCCGTGTCGGCGCCCGACGGCCGTCCCGCGGTCGTCCCGGTCAACTACGAGGTCGTGGAGGACGCGATCGTCTTCCGGACCGCGCCCGACTCCGTGCCCGCGGCGGCCGTCGGAACGGAGGTCGCCTTCGAGGCCGACCACGTGGACGAGGCGATGAGCCGGGGCTGGAGCGTGCTCGCGGTCGGCCCCGCGAGCGTCGTCACGGAGCCCGACGTCGTGCGGGGGCTCGTCCGGCGCGCGCACACCGAGCCATGGGCGGGCGGTGCACGCGAGATGTGGGTGTCGATCCGGCCCGCGCGCCTCACGGGCCGGCGCATCACTCCGGCCGACCAGTAGGCGCCCACGGGGCGCCGGCCCGAGAGGGAGGCTTCAGGTGAGCCGACGAGCACCGGCCGACGAGCAGGTGACGGCCCTGGCCCGAGCCGCTGCCGCGGCCCCGTCCATGCACAACGCGCAGCCCTGGCTCTTCCGCTACTTCCGGCGCAGCCGCACGTTCGAGGTCCGCGCCGACCTCGAGCGCGCCATGCCGCACTCCGACCCCGACACCCGCGGCCTGCACATCGGCTGCGGCGCCGCCCTGCTGAACCTGAGGGTCGCCGTGGTCCACGAGGGCTGGTGTCCGGAAACCCTCCTCCTGCCCGACCCCACCGACCCGGCGCTGGTGGCGAGTGTGCGGTTGACGGGCCCCACGACCGACGAGGACGACCTCGGAGCGCTGTACCCGGCGATACACCGGCGCCACAGCAGCCGTTACCCGTTCGAGGAGAGGGAGATCCCCGGCCCCGTGCGGGAGGCCCTCGGCGCGGCCGCCCGCGCCGAGGGGGCGGCGTTGGCCTTCCCCACCCCATGGCATCTGCAGGAGGTGCTGGAGCTGGCCCAGGACGCCGAGGCACGCAACATCACCGACCCCGGCAGCGACCAGGACCTGGCGCGGTGGACGCGTATCGACGCCCCGTCGGCGGGTACCGCCGACGACGGAGTCCCGCACTACGCCTTCGGGCCCCGCAAGCTCGGGGGCAAGGCCCCCGTGCGCGACTTCGCGGGTTCCCGGAGGGTGGCGGGCCGTGACACCGCCGACTTCGAGCGCACTCCCCAGCTGGCCCTTCTCAGCACGAGCCACGACCACCCGGAGGACTGGCTCCGCGCGGGGCAGGCCATAGAACGCGTGCTGCTGCTGGCCACCCTCGAGGGCCTGTCCAGTTCCTTCGTGACCCAGCCCCTCGAATGGACCGATCTGCGCTGGCCGCTGCGCGACCCGGTGTCGGGGACGGGCTGCACCCAGATGCTCCTGCGCCTGGGGTACGGCCCCGAAGGACCCGACACACCGCGCCGCCCGGTGTCGGACGTGCTCGACATCCAGCCCTGACCTGTCGTCCCCGGCCCGCCCACCGGGCCCGGACCCGCCCGGGGGACCGCGGCCGGCCGGCAGGGCGCACGGTCACCGGGCCGTCCCGGGTCCGTCCCGGTCCGCCGGCTCGCCGGTGAGCCGTGGCTCGACGTCCACGACGCCCTCCACGGCGCGCACGAGGCGCACGGCGACCGAGATGAGCGAGGTGTCCTGGATGTGCCCGCGGAGGGTGACGACTCCCTCGTGGACGTTGACGTGGAGGGCGTGGCTGACGGCGGGGAAGAGGTAGGACACCACGGTGCGGCGGACCTCCTCCTCGATCTCCTCGTCCGGCCGCAGAAAGACCTTCAGCAGGTCGGCGCGGCTCACCAGGCCCTGCAGCATGCCGACGTCGTCGACCACGGGCAGCCGCTTGACGTGCCGGACGGCCATGATCCTGGCCGCCTGCGCCAGGGTGGCGTCGGGGTGGACCGTGATCGCGGGGGCGCTCATGAGCTCCGCCGCCGTCACCGCCCCGGCCTTGGCGACGTCGGACAGACGTCGGCGCTGTTCGAAGAGGGTCGGGTCGTTGTCGCGGAACTCCTCCTTGGGCAGCAGGTCGGCCTCGGAGACGACGCCGACGACACGTCCTTCCCCCTCCAGGACCGGCATCGCACTGACCTTCCACTGCTCCATGGTCCGCACGATCTCCTTGAAGGGCGCGTCGCGTCCGACGGCCACGACCGTCTGGGTCATCACATCGCTGACGATGTGCGGGGTCTCAGGCACCGCGATCATCCTCGTCTCGCCTCGTGGTGACGGGGAGGGAGCGGCCGGGGCCGGCCCGGCGGTTCCCCGGCACCGATGGTCCCGACGACCGCCGTGCGGCGGCCGTGGCGGCGGTGCGAGGGAGGGGCCCCCGGCCCTTCCTCCGGCCGTATGACTCCACGATCGCCGCAAATCGGCGCAGTGCAACCCGGGCCGGGCCCCTTCCGCGCGCCGGTCCATGTGTCGCGACGGAACCCGTGCGGTGCGACGGTATTGACAGGGACGTCAAGGCAGTGGCCGGGCAGGAAGGTGGTGGTGACCGTGGAGCTCCCGCTGGTCGTGGGTGTCGACGGATCGGATTCCAGTCTGGAGGCCGTGGACTGGGCGGTGGACGAGGCCGCGCGCCTCGGGCTGCCCCTGCGGCTCGTCCACGCCTCTTTGTGGGAGCGGTACGAGGGAGGTCTCCCGTCCTTCGGTACCGACCGTCCGGCCGAAGAGGTCATGGCCGAACACGTCGCCGCGTCCTGCGCGGAACGTGCCCGGCTGCGCGACCCGGAGGTGAAGGTGTCGAGCGACGTACTGCCCGACGACCCCGTGTCCGCGCTCCTGCACGCGGCTCATGAATCCTCCGTCCTGGTCACCGGCTCCCGCGGCCGCGGTGGGATCGCGGGGATGCTGCTGGGATCGGTGAGCCTCACGGTGGCCGCCCGTGCCGTGTGCCCGGTGGTCGTGGTGCGCGGCGCGGAGCGGAACCGGCAGGGCTCCCTCGGCCGGGTGGTGGTCGGCCTCGGCGACTCCACGGAGGGCTCGGCCGCCGTGCGGTTCGCCTTCCGCGAGGCGGAGGCGCGCGGCTGCGGCCTGCACGCCGTACGGGCCTGGCGCCGCCCCACCCCCGAGCACGTGGACCATCCCCTGATCGCGGACGGTGCCGCCGGCGCCGGGGAGGAGCACGCCCTTGCCCTCCTCGCCGACGCGCTGCGCGACGCCGCGGGGAGTCACCCGCAGGTCGAAGTGCGCCGTCAGGCGGTCGAAGGCCCCGCCCACAAGGTCCTCCTGGACGCTTCCTCCGAGGCCGACCTGGTGGTCGTGGGCGCGCGCAGGCGCCACGGCCACGTCGGTCTGCAACTCGGCAGGGTGGCCCACACCCTGCTGCATCACGCCGGGTGCCCGGTGGCCGTCGTCCCCCAACGGGCCTGACCCGACGCGCGTCCCGTGCTCCCGCGCACCCGGTGAAGGGAGAAGGAGAGGGCGGCGGATGTCGGAGTGGACCTGGGAGTACGAGGGGTACGACCCGGCCGGCGAGCGGCTGCGCGAGTCGTTGTGCACGCTCGGCAACGGCTGCTTCGCCACGCGCGGCGCCGTGCCCGAGAGCAGGGCGGGCCTGGTGCACTACCCGGCCACCTACGCGGCCGGGGTCTACAACCGCCTGGAGTCGGCCGTGGCGGGGCGGCGGGTGGTGAACGAGGACCTGGTGAACCTCCCGAACTGGCTGCTCCTGCGGTTCCGTCCGCGCTTCGCCGACGGGTCGGCGGGTCCGTGGTTCTCTCCCGACACGTGTCGGCCGCTCGACCACCGGCACAGCCTGGACCTGCGCCGGGCCGTCCTGACGCGTACGTTCCGGTTCCGGGACGACGAGGCGGGCGTGCTGGGGGTGGAGCAGGTCCGGCTGGTGCACATGGCGGATCCCCACCTGGCCGCGCTGCGGACCGTCTTCACGGCCGAGGAGTGGTCCGGGGAGATCGAGGTGGAGTCCGTCCTCGACGGCGACGTGACCAACGGCAACGTGCACCGCTACCGGTCCCTCGACCGGCGCCACCTGGTCCGCGTGCGGACCGGCGCGTCCGCGGCCGACGTGACATGGCTGAGCTGCCGCACCAGCGCCTCCGACATCGGCATCGGGATGGCGGCCCGTACGGTCGCCGCCGGGCGGCCGCCCACGGCGTCGGAGCTCCGTCCGTCCCACCGCCGCGCCGTGCACCGGCTGGTGGTACCGGTCGCTCCGGGCCGGCCCGCCGTCGTGGACAGGACGGTGGCCCTGCACACCTCCCGGGACCGGGCGATCAGCGACCCGCTCGGCGCGGCGCTCGACCGGGTGGCCACGGCCGCGGACTTCCCGGCGCTCGTGGACTCCCATGCCGCCGCCTGGGCGCGCCTGTGGCGGGGAGCGGACATCCAGGTGCCCGGGGAGGCGGGCCGTGTCCTGCGCCTGCACCTGTTCCACGTGCTGCAGACGCTGTCACCGCACACCGCGGACCTGGACGCGGGGGTGCCGGCCCGCGGGCTGCACGGCGAGGCGTACCGGGGCCACGTCTTCTGGGACGAGCTGTTCGTGCTGCCGTACCTGAACCTGCATTTCCCGGAGGTCTCACGGGCCCTGCTCGACTACCGCCACCGGCGTCTGCCGCAGGCGTGCCGCGCGGCCCGCGCGGCGGGCCGGGCCGGGGCGATGTACCCGTGGCAGTCCGGCAGCGACGGCCGTGAGGAGACCCAGCAGCTGCACCTCAACCCCCGTTCGGGCCGGTGGCTGCCGGACGACTCCCGGCTCCAGCACCACGTCGGCTCGGCGATCGCCTACAACGTGTGGCAGTACTGCGAAGCGACCGGCGACACCGAGTACCTGCACACCAAGGGCGCGGAGATGCTGCTGCAGATCGCCCGCTTCTGGGCGGACAGCGCGGAACCCGCCCCCGGCACCGGCCGGTACCGCATCCGCGGCGTGGTCGGCCCCGACGAGTACCACGACCGCTACCCCGACGCCGCCCGGCCGGGCCTGGACGACAACGCGTACACCAACGTCACCGCCGCCTGGGTCCTCGGCCGGGCCCTGGACCTGGTGCGGCGCCTCCCGGCATGGCGCCGGCAGGAGCTGTTCGAACGCATCGGGCTGGACGGCGGTGAACTCCCGAAGTGGGAGGAGGTCTCCCGGCGGCTGCGGGTGCCGTTCCACCAGGGCGTCATCAGCCAGTTCGACGGCTACGGCGACCTCGCCGAGCTGGACTGGGACGCCTACCGCACCCGCTACCCCAGCATCCGGCGGCTGGACCGCATCCTCGAGGCCGAGGGCGACTCCGTGAACCGCTACCAGGCCTCCAAACAGGCCGACGTCCTGATGCTCGGATACCTCTTCTCGTCCGCCGAGCTGCGGGCCCTGTTCCACCGTCTCGGGTACGACGTGGACGAGGAGGTCTGGCACCGGACCGTCGACTACTACCTGCGGCGCACCAGCCACGGCTCCACCCTCAGCGGACTCGTCCACGGCCTCGTCCTCGCCCGGGCCAGACGGGCCGAGGCGTGGAGTTACGTCCACGAGGCCCTGGAGGCGGACATCGCCGACATCCAGGGCGGCACGACCGGCGAGGGCATCCACCTCGGCGCCATGGCCGGGACCCTGGATCTGGTGCAACGCGGCCTGACGGGGCTGGAGACGCGTGAGGACGCCCTCTTCCTGGACCCGGTGCCCCTTCCCGCCCTGTCGGAGTACGGGTTCTCGCTGCGCTACCGCGGTCACTGGGGCATCGGCGTACGGCGCCGGAGCGGACAGCTGGAGATCCGGGTGCCCGACTCGGAGGAGTCACCGATCCGCGTGGTGCTGGCCGACCGGGCCGTGAGCATCGCGCCGGGGGAGACCTGCACGCTCGTGCTGCCGGAGGACTGATCCGCGCGGACGGGCGAACCGGCCCCGGCCCGGGCGCCGGAGGCCGGATCCGCCGGACAGGACACGGGCGCGGTGAGGAAGCCCCGGGAGGCGTCACGGTCGCTGTTTCCGCCGACGGCGGCCACTTCGCGCGGACAGCAGGCCCCCTGCCGTGCCGCCGGGTACCGGGGCGGGCGCCGGCCGCGGGAGCCGCCGAGCCGGCCGGCGGTGCGCCGGACCGCGCCCACGGCCTGGACGGAGTGCTTCCCCCGCACCGGAACGCGGGCACCGGCGGCGAGGACGACACGATCCCCGGGCCGCCCCGCCTCGGCCACGGCACGTCCGGCCCCTCAGACGGGAGCGGCCGCCCGCGCGGGTGGTCCCTCCGCCGACGGGCGGGCGCGGCCCCGCGGACGCCAGGTGGCGACGAGGGCCGCGGCGAGGAGCAGTTCGGCGATGTCTCCGTCGTAGTACATGATCTCCGCTCCACCCCGGACCTCGGGCACCGGGGCGTGGACGTCGACCCGGAAGCCGCCGTACATCAGCTGCGAGATCACCGCGTGGGCGGTGACGGCCACGCCGATCCAGACCAGGCGGGCGCGGACGCCGGGCCGGCCCGGCGCGGGGTCGACTCCCGCGATCACGTAGGCGAACAGGCACCCCGCCAGCAGGAAGTGCAGGAGCAGCAGCCGGCGCCCGGCCGGATGGGCCATGACGGTGTCGTGGAGCGTGGTCGCCATCGCCCCGCCTCCCTCCTGTCGGCCCGGTGCGCGTCCTTCGGGTGCGCGGGTTCCCGCCGGGGGACCCCGGCCGGGTGCGGTACGGCCCGTTCCCCGTCACGGTCTACCAGCTGCCCTGCCGCACCGGCACCGCGCCTTCGGCCGTTCGGCGGTGTTCGTCCCGCCTCCCGGCGAACCGCGCCGAGAGGGACGGCCGCTCCGTCCCGTCCGCCGACGTGCGCCGGCACCCGTCATCGCGGAAAGTGGAGGACAGGAAGGGAGCGTTCCATGAGCTGTCGGTGCGGACACGGCCCCTGGCGCCACCACGTCCAGCCGCACCCACCGCCCCATGGCCACGGTCCCGCACCTCGTCCGCACGTACCGCCGCCGGATTCCTGCGCCCCTGCCGTGGACGCGGAGGAGCCGAGGCGCCGGTCCGACGAGCCGGAGCGGTGACCGCCGATCGCGGCGGCATGCCGCCGCCCGGAGAGGGCCGTCACCGCAGCGACCGATCCGTACGCCACCTCGAGAAAGCAGGCCTCCTCATGGCAGCCACACCCGTCATGCAACTGCCGGTCATCAGCGAATGCGCGGCCGAGAGCTGCGCCTACAACCACGACCACGCCTGCCACGCCGTGGCGATCACCGTGGGAGACCTCAGCAGCCCCGTCTGCGACACGTTCCTGGGCGCGGACCTGGAGGGCGGGGAGCCGTCCGTCACCGGCCGGGTCGGCGCGTGCAAGATGGCCGACTGCCGGCACAACACCGGGCTGGAGTGCCGAGCCCCGTCCATCGCCGTCGGATACGAGCACGAGCAGGTCGACTGCCTCACCTACGCGCGGACCTGAGGGACGGACACGGTCATCGCGCGAGGTCACGGATCAGAAGGCTTCCGGACTCCTCGACCGACGCCGACCGTGCGGAACGAAGGCGTGCACCGGCGCCCCTGTCCGGGGCCACGGCTGCGGCCGGGGAACATCCCTGAAGCGGGGTCCCGCTCCGGGCGACGGTGCCGTGGGGGACGTGGAGGAAGCGGTGGGGCTCACCGGCCGGCGCCGGCGACCGTCCGCCGACCGCCCGGGCCGTGGTGGAGCGCCGACCGGGGTACGCGTCCGCGCCCGGACCGCTTTCGAGCGGAAGCCGGACACCGTCGGGGAGGGGCGCCGGAGACCTGGCGAGGACCCCGGGCATGTCCCCGGCCCTCTCCGGGGGTGCCGCTGCCCCCGCTGCCCGCACAGATCCCGTGGATCGACCTGCTCGCACACGGCCCGCCCGGTGTCGCGCTCGGCGCGGAGCCCGTCGCCCCGGAGGCGACGGCCGCCCGGACGGAACGGCCCGGCTGAGTAAGCTCTCCCCGCGCGGGGACAGCCACGTCCCCGGTCCACGGACCGCCTCACACGGCGGGGCGGACGACTGCCGACGGCCACCGCCAGTGACTGTTCGAACGGGCTGAGGCCCAGGTCCTCGCGGAGTGCCGGGCCGAGCGGCCCCAGCAGGTCCCACGCCCAGAACCCGGCCGTGAACCCGGCCGTGGCCAGAGCAAGCATGCGCGTCGGCTGCGAGGACCGGCTCACCGGCGTTCCTCCCTTCCCTCGGACACCGGCGACACCCGGAACCGGCCCGGGGCCGGGGGCGTACGCTCCCTCACCCTCCCGTACGCGGTGCGGCCGCGGGGCACTCCGCTTCTCCGGACCGGCGAGAACATGCGCACAAGGGGACATCGCGCGGTGTGCGTGCCCTTCTCACGACGCGGCCACGCGGACCGCCGTGACCTTGTACTCGGGGCAGGACGTGACGGTGTCCGCGACGCCCGAAGTGAGGCGGTTCACCCCGCTCGCGGGGAAGTGGAAGGAGCAGAAGACCTGCCCGGGGGCCGTCTGCTCACCGACACGGGCGACGAGCCGGGCCCGGCCGTGCCGGCTTTCCACGGTGACGCCCTGGCCGTCCCGCAGGCCGTACCGGCAGGCGTCGTCGGAGTGAAGATCCAGGAAGTCGACCGGATCGAGCGCCAGGTTGCCGCCGCGCCGCGTCATGCTTCCGGAGTTGTAGTGCGCCCAGCGCCGCCCGGTGACCAGGAGCAGCGGATAGTCGTCGTCGGGCCGTTCGCCGGGCGGGAGACAAGGGGGAGCGGCCAGGTGGGCCCGCCCGTCCGGTGTGGCGAAACGCTCCGTGTACAGCTTGGCCTCTCCGGGCCCGTGGGGGGTGGGGCAGGGCCATGGCACGGCGCCCTCCCGGTCCAGGCGGTCGTGGGAGAGCCCGGCGAAGACGGGCGCGAGCCGGCCGCATTCGGCGAGGGCGTCGGCGGGGGCCGGGCAGCCCAGACCGGCCCCCATGGCCTCGGCGACGGCCCGGAGGATGTCGAAGTCGCTGCGGGCCTGCCCCGGCGGGGGCACGGCGGGTCGGACGCGCTGGAACCGGCGGTCGAAGTTGACGAAGGTGCCGTCCTTCTCCAGCCAGGACGCGGCGGGCAGGACGACGTCGGCGTGCCGGGCGGTCTCGGACAGGAACAGTTCGTTGCAGACGACGAGCGGACAGGCGTCCAGGGCCCGGGCCACCTGACGGGTGTCCGGGTCGGTGGCGAGGACGTCCTCGCCGACGATCCACAGCGCCCGCAGGGCCCCGGCTCGCGCGGCGGCGAACATGTCCGGGATACGGAGTCCCGGCCGCGGCGGGACCGGCACGCCCCAGACGTCCTCGGCCCGCGAGCGGACGGCGGCGTCGGCGACCTTGCCGTACCCGGGCAGGAGGTCCGGCAGGGCGCCCATGTCGGAGGCGCCCTGGACGTTGTTCTGGCCGCGCAGCGGGTTGACCCCGTAGCCGCGGTCGGTGCCCACGGCGCCGCGCAGGATCGCCAGGTTGGACAGGGACCGCACCCCGTCGGTGCCGTGCAGGTGCTCGGTCACGCCCAGGCCGTAGACGATGGCGGGCCGCTCGGCCCCGCCGTAGAGGCGGGCGGCGGCGACCAGGTCCGCGGCCGGTACGCCGGTGAGGTCCGCGACCCGGTCGGGCGGGTGGTCGGCCAGCAGTTCGGTGAGTTCCGGCAGCCCGGTGGCGCGCTCGCGCAGGAACTCCTCGTCGATCAGCCCCTCGGCGAGCAGGACGTGGGCGAGCCCGTGGAAGAGCGCCACGTTGGTGCCGGGCCGCGGCCGCAGGTGCACGTCGGCGTGCAGGGCGAGGCCCACGGCCCGTGGATCGGCGACGACCAGCCGGGCTCCGCGGAGGACCTGCCGCAGCAGCCGGGCCCCGACCACCGGGTGGGCCTCGACGGGATTGGCGCCGACCACCAGCAGGCAGTCGGCCCGCTCCACGTCGTCGAAGACGTCGGTGCCGCCGGAGAGCCCGAAGGAGGCGGTGAGGCCGGCGGCGGAGGGGGAGTGGCAGAGACGGGAGCAGTTGTCGACGTTGTTGGTCCCGATGACGACCCGCATGAACTTCTGTACGAGGTAGTTCTCCTCGTTGGTGGCGCGGGCCGATGAGATCGCCGCCACGGCGTCCGGGCCCCCGGCGTCGACGGCGGCCCGCAGGCCCCGGGCGACGTGGGCCAGCGCCTCGTCCCAGCCGGCCGGCTCCAGTACGCCGTCACGTCGCAGCAGGGGCCGGGTGAGCCGTTCCGGGGAGGTGCGGAATCCGTGGGAGAAGCGGCCCTTCACGCACGCGTGGCCGCGATTGACCGGGCCGTCCCGGGCGGGCAGCACCGCCGTGACCTCGCCGTCCCGCGTGACCACGTCGAGGGCGCAGCCCACGCCGCAGTAGCCGCACGTGGTGCGCGTCAGGCCCTCCGCCGGGGGGAACGCCGAGGTGAGTCCCCGCCCCGGTCCGGGCCGGCTGATCGCCCCCGTGGGGCAGGTGTCCACGCAGCCGCCGCAGGCCACGCAGTCCGACTCGATCCAGGGCCCGCCGGTCCCCGGGGCCACGACCGTGTCCCCGCCCCGGCCGACCAGGGTGAGCGCGAAGGTGCCCTGTACCTCGGAGCACATCCGCACGCACCGGCCGCAGGCGATGCACAGGTCCCGGTCCAGGTGGACGTACGGGTGGGAGTCGTCCCCGCCCCGGCCTCCGGCGCCCTGTGCCGCCTCGGGGCCGATGCCCAGCGACCGGCAGACGTGCGCCAGTTCGCCGGGACCGCCGTCGGCGAGGGCCCGGGGCGGCAGCGCGGAGACGATGACCTCCACCGCGTCCCGGCGCAGCCGCACGACGTCGTCGCTCCCGGTGTCCACGCGCATGCCGGGGGAGACCGGAGTGACACAGGCCGCCACGACGCGCCCTCCGGTCCTCACGAGACACGTACGGCATGACCCGGCGGGACTGAGCCGGTCGTCGGAGCAGAGCGCGGGCAGCTCGATCCCGGCCGCCCGTACCGCCGTGAGCAGGGACGACTCCTCGGGTACCGTGACGCCGGCGCCGTCGACCTCGACCATGAACCCGTTCACGGCCCCCACCCCGCGAGCCGGTCCCCGCAGGCGCGGACGAGGCTGTGCACGGCGGGCGGAATCCGCCGCCCGAAGGCGCACAGGCTCGCCTCGGCGAGGAGCCGGGACAGCCGCTCCCACTCCTTGGCCGGCGGGGCGCCGGCCAAGGCCCACTCCAGACCGCGGCGCGAGCCGACGCGGCAGGGCGAGCACGCGCCGCAGCTCTCGGCCGCCGCGAACTCCCACACGTGGCGCAGCACGTCCTCCGGGGCCACGCGTTGGTCGAAGGCGACGAGCCCGGCGTGCCCGAGGGCGGCGCCCCGGGCCGACAGCCCCGCCTCCGACAGCGGCACGTCCAGCGCGTCGGCGGCGAGGAAGCCGCCCAGCGGCCCGCCGACCTGGAGCACCGTCAGCCCGGCGCCGTCCCGCAGACCGCCTCCCAGCTCGGTGACGATCCGCCGCACGGGCGTGCCGAGCTCGACCTCGTAGCATCCCGGCCGGGCGAACCGCTCCGAGAGACAGACCAGCTTGGTTCCCGCCTCGCCGGGCGTACCGCGCCGGGCGTACGTCCGGCCGCCGTGCCGGACGATCCAGGGGAGAGCCGCCAGGGTCTCGACGTTGTTGACCACGGTCGGCGCGTCCCACAGGCCGTGCTCGGTCGGGTACGGCGGGCGGGGCCGGGCGCATCCGCGACCGCCCTCCAACTCCGCGATGAGCGCGGTCTCCTCACCGGCGACGTAGGAGCCGGCGCCCTCGACGACGCGGATGTCCAGGGAGGTGGCCGTCCCGTGCACCGACGGTCCGAGATGCCCGTCCGCGTACGCCCGGCGCACCGCTTCCCGCATCCGCGCCAGCGCGGCCGGGTACTCGGAGCGCACCAGCACGAACCCCCGGCCGGCCCCGCACGCGAAACAGGCCAGGGCCAGGCCCTCCAGGACGCGTCCCGGGTCGGCCTCCATCAGCAGCCTGTCGGCGTACGAACCCGGATCGCCCTCGTCGCCGTTGGCGACCACCACGGTCCCGGGCCCGCGGCCCGCCGCCTCCCATTTCGCCGCCACACGGAATCCGGCGCCGCCCCGCCCCCGGAGCCCGGACGCCGCCACCTCCCGGCGGACCTCTTCCGGAGTGCCGGACGAGACCGTCCCCGGCCACACCCGCCACGCCGGCTCACCGCAGAGCACACCGCCCAGCAGGACCGGGTCACCGGTGTCGTCGGCCGCCGGGATCCCGGGCGCCCGCGGCGGCTCCCGCCCCGCGAGCTGAGCCGGGAGGGTCGCCCCGGCACACGGTGTGTCGCCGTCGAGCGCCGCGGGCCCCGCGTAGCAGTAGCCCAGACAGCGGACGGTCTGCACCGACACGTCACCGCGCGGCGAGGCGGTGTGCGCGGCGACGCCCAGCTCACGCTCCACCTCCGCGAGGTGCCCTCCGCCCCCCGCGGCGAAGCACGCCGTCGCGGTGCACACCCGCACATGACGGTCGCCGTGCGGGGCGGAGAGGTCCGCGTAGTAACCGGCGGGCCCCAGCGCGGCGGCGGCGGGCAGGCCGATGCGGGAGGCGACGGCCGGCGCCCAGGCCTCGGGGCCGTCCCGCGTTTCGGCCCTGGCCTCGGCCAGCGACTCGACCAGCTCGGCTCCCGGCCGCCCACGCCGGTCCGCCAGCGCCCGGAAGGCGTCGAAGGGGCGAGCGGATCGGATGAACGCCATGCATTCATCGTGGGGGAGGGCGCGCGAGACCGCAGCCGGAGGACCGGGCCGGACAGCATCCGCGGTCACGCCGGGTGAACGCCGCCGGGCGCAGGGTGACCACGGTGCTCTTCCGCGGCCGGGTGCGGGTGGCGTACACGGTCTCGGGGGCGCGGTGGGGAAACCGGGCGGCGAGGCGCTCGGTGACGGGGCGGGCCGGGGTGCGGGAGTTCCGGCGGGGCGCTGTGCGGCTGCGCGTCCCGCGTCACACGGCCGAGGGGGAGGCCCACGGTGCGCGGGGTCAGCGGGCGCGTGGGGTCACCAGTCCGGACTCGTAGGCGAGGACCACGAGTTGGGCGCGGTCGCGGGCGTGGAGCTTGGCCATGGCCCGGTTGATGTGGGTCTTGGCGGTCGACGGGCTGATGACCAGGCGGCCGGCGATCTCGTCGTTGGACAGGCCGTGCGCGGCCAGGGCGACGGCCTCGCGTTCGCGGCCGGTCAGCTCCTCCAGCCCGCTTCCGGCGCGGGCGCGCGGCGGCTGGGTGACGTACCGGTCGATGAGCTTGCGGGTGATGGCGGGGGCGAGCAGGGCGTCGCCGCGGGCGGCGACGCGCACGGCGTGCAGGAAGTCCTCCGGCAGGATGTCCTTGACGAGGAAGCCGGCGGCGCCGGCGCGCAGCGCGTCGAAGACGTACTCGTCCATGCCGTAGTTGGTCAGCATGACGACGTGCACGCCGGCCAGGGCCGGGTCCGCGGCGATGCGCCGGGTCGCTTCGATGCCGTCCATGACGGGCATCCGGATGTCGATGAGCGCGACGTCGGGCAGCCGTTGTGCGACGAGGGCCAGGCACTCCTGGCCGTCGGCGGCCTCGGCCACCACCTCGATGTCGTCCTCGAGGTCGAGCAGCGCGCGGAAGCCGCTGCGGATGAGCGGCTGGTCGTCGACCAGCAGAACCCGGATCACGGCGCTCCGTTCGTGGGGAGTTCGGCCTGGACGGTGAAGCCGCCGGCGCCGCGCGGCTCGGTGCGCAGTCGCCCGCCCAGGGCCGTGACGCGTTCGTGCATGCCGAGCAGTCCGAGGCCGGGCGCCGGTGCGGGGTGCAAGGTGGTCCTTCCGTTGTCGTCGACGCGGACGGCGAGGGCGTCCGGCCGGTAGTCGATCAGTACCGAGGCGGTGGTGGCGGCGGCGTGCCGGACGACGTTGGTGAGCGACTCCTGAACGATCCGGTAAGCGGTACGGCTCACCGCGGCCGGCACGGCGTGCGGGTGTCCGCCTATCGTCAGCGTCGTCTCCAGGCCGGTTCCCTGGAACCGCTTCACCAGGTCGGGGACGTGGTCGAGTCCGTGCGGCGGGGCGGTGTCGTCGTCGCGCAGCGCCTCGAGGGTCGCGCGCAGCTCCCGGCTCGCCTCCCGGCCGGCTTCCTGGATCGCCAGCAGGGCCTCCGGCACCTGCTCGCCGCGGCGCCGGGCCACGTGGACGGCGACCTCGGACTGCACCTTGATGACCGAGATCTGGTGGGTGAGGGAGTCGTGCAGCTCCCGCGCGATGCGCAGCCGCTCCTCGTCCGCCCGGCGGCGCGCGGTCTCCTCGCGGGTGCGCTCGGCTTCGTCCGCCCGTCGTTCGGCCTGCCGCACCGCCTCCCCGGCGGCGAAGGCGGCGATCAGCCAGGCGAGTTCGAGGGTGCTCCGGGCCCGCGCCACGACCTCGCGCGCGGGCCCGTCGTGAAGGACCAGGGCCGTGAGGTGGAGCACGGCCAGCAGTCCCGCGGAGACGGCCAGCGCGACGGCGCGGTGCCCGGCGCGTACCGCGCCGTAGACCGCGACCAGGTACGAGACGGCGAGCACCTCGAACCCGGCCCCCAGGTGGCCGACCGCGCACAGCCCGGTGACGGCCAGGACCACGAGCGGCGCCCGGCGGCGCGCGGCCAGCGCCAGCCCGCCGGCCGCCAGCAGCGCGGAACCGAGCAGCTCGCGCCCCCCGGCCGGGTGCGGCCCGGACAGCCCGGTGCCCAGCAGCAGCGCCGCCACGCCCACGGCGGTCGCCCAGTCGGTGACCCCGGCCGGGACAGCGAACCGTCCTTTGTCCATGGGCGCACCGTAGCCGGACGTGGCGGTGGGCGGGTCCGGCTCGTGGACGAGCGGTCGGCTACCGCGTGTGCGGTACCGGCGCGCCGTCTGCCGCGTCCGCGGTAGCCGGATCCCGCGCCGGCGGCAGCGGAAAGTGCCCGCACCCGCCGGACGACCGGCCGGGGGGCCGGCCCGCATGCTCGAGGCACATCGAACCTCGCGATCAGCGACGGAGAAGGAGGAAGCGGGATGAGTGCTTCAGCAGCGCTGCTGGCGGCCGCCGAGGGCGGGATCATCGGCGACGGGCGGACCGGTGCCAACCTGGCCCTCGGAGTGGGGGCGCTCGGGCTGGTCCTCGGTCGGTCGGCCCTGACCCGGGCCGGCGGCCGGATCGGCGTCGGCAACGCGCGCATCGGCGGGATGGCGGCCGTCGTGGTGGGAACGGTCGGCACGATCCTTGCCGTGCTGCACGTGGCGACCGCCGACGGCGGTCCCGGCACCGGCAACGGCCTCGTCGGCGCCCTCGTGGCCGTCCCGCTGGGATGCGGCGCCGTACTCCTCGGCCGCCGGGCGCTGGCCCGGTGCCGCCGCGCCGGCCGGCCGGCCGATCGGATGCCCGTCTGACCTCCCCCGTCCCCGGCCACCGCCGGGGACGGGGGAGGGGCGAAGGCCAGGAGCAGGCAACCGGCCGACCCGGCCAGGGGGATCCGCGTGGGGCGGCCCGTCCGCGGCCGCGAAGTCCGGTCGGCGGCGCCGGCGGCCGGGCGCCTCGGTGACGTCGGTGGCGACGACGCGCGCCTTCCCGGGGGAGCGCCTCGGCCTCGGCGGCGCCCTGCCCGCGGGCGGCGCCGGTGATCACGACGACCTTGCCCAGGAGCCTCGTGGGGCGCGGGTCGCTCACGGCCGCTCCCGGGCACGGCGCCGGCCGGCCGGAAGGGGAACGGGCTCCACGCCGGGGACGACGGTGTCGGTGAGGGTGACGGTGTCGCCGGGCCTCAGCGGGGGGCGGCGACTGCTCGCCGCGCCGGCCCCGGAGTTCGGCGAGGCAGCCGCCGTTGCCGCAGGTGCCGGAACCGGGGGCGACGCGGGTGCCGCGGGAGGCGTAGGCGGTCATCTCCTCGAAGGTCCGGCTCAGATGGGACAGCAGGTCCTCACCGACCTTCTCGCCGTTGACCTCGGCGGTCGGACCGTCGTTCGCCCAGGGAACTCCGTGGGGGCGTCCACGCGCCGGACCGACGGTATCCGGAAAACGGGTCGTGCCGGGGCGGGCGGGCCGGCGCCCGTGCGACGCCCACGGTCGGGACCGAGGCGTTCCCGACCGGATCCGCATGGACCTTTGATCCACGCGGATCCACGCCCACGTCCCCGGCGTCAAGGACCACCGCCCGGCGGACCGGGAGCCCGGCGAGGCCGCGGTCCGCGAGTGGCCCGCCCCGTCCGTCCGTCTGCGCGCCGACCGGGACCGGGCGAACCGGGCGGTCCGCCGGCTCGTCGGGGGAAGCGGGCGTGCGCCGGTTCCCCGACGCCGGCACCGGCATGCCCGCCTCCCCGGACCCGTACGAGATCGCCCCGTCGGCGGCCCCCGAGTTGTTCGAGGGCCTGGAGCCGGCCGGGCCGGGCATCGTCCAGGGGAGCCGGCGGTACCCGGAAGGCGCGGGCGAACAGCGCGTCCGCGACGAGGACATCGCGCTGTACGGAGCGATCGCCCGCGAGCCGTGGGGACTTCGTCCGCGTCCGGCCCCGGCCCGCACCACGTTCACGTGGTGTTCACGCGGCCGCCGGGTGACGGCGGCGCCGCGTGGACGCCCTCGCCGACGCCGGAGGAGGGCCGGGTGTGTGGGTCTCGTGAGGGTCGCCGGGCGATCCCCCGCACAGGCAGGCCCCGGCCGCACGCCTGTTAAGATCATCGGACTTTCAGCAGGCTGGCGGCGCGTCATGAACGCGTACGGGGGACAGTCTCTAAGGCCCCATCGCTGAGGAGTTGAGGCTTGGTCCGCTGCAGGCCCGCGCCGTTCGTCGGCCCGGACCCGTCCCACGGGCGTGCTGACCTGCCGAACTCCCGGCGCGATGCGACTTGAAGAGAGTCTCATGACGTCATTGATCGAGGATCCGCTGCTGTGGATCCTGCTTGTGGTGCTCGTCGCTGCGGTGTTCGCAGTGCTACGGGCCCGGAGAACCAATCTGGCGCTCCGAAGAACGAAGAAGGAACTGGAGACCGGACTGGGCCATGCCCAGGGCCGGATCGACCAGCTCCAGGGGCACATCGCCTCCCTGGGCACCCAGCACAGCGGCGACCTCGCTGACGTCCGGGCGGACGCGGAGTCGTCGACCAAGGCGGTGCTGAAGTCGGCGATGGGAACGCTCCAGTCGCTCGCCGAGGAGCAACAGCTTCTGCTGGACGGGCTGTTGCAGAAGTACGGCAACGACACCGAGGTGCTGGCGGACCTGATGTCGGTGGACCACACCGGCAGCCAGTTCAGCCGCCGGGCCAAGGGCATCTCGGTGCTGTGCGGCGGGTGGCTGGGCCGGCGCGAGGGCGTGGCGACCGTCTACGACGTGGCCCGCAGCGCGCAGGGCCGCATCAAGGACTTCAACCGGGTGAGCATCCACGCGCAGGCCAGTGTCGCCGTCACCAGCAAGGCCGTCGAGCCGGTGGCGATGGTGCTCGCCGAGCTGCTGGACAACGCGACCACGTACAGCGCTCCGGGCACGCCCGTCGAGGTCAACATCCAGGCCGTGCCGACGGGTGTGTGCTTCATCGTCGACGACGCCGGTCTGGGCATGGACCAGGAGACCAAGGACCGGGCGGCGGCGCTGCTGTCCGCCGACGGTCCCGTCGACATCACCGGTCTCGGTGACCCGCCCCGGTTCGGGTTCGCGGTGTGCGGCATGCTCGCCGCCCGGTACGGCTTCGCCGTCTCCGTCGGTTCGGTGTCCCCCTACGGCGGAGTGCGCGCAGTGATCCGAGTGCCGGAAAGCCTTCTGGCGGCCGAGGCCGTCACGCCCGCCGAACCCGTTCGGGAGACCGCGGACCAGGGCAGGGAGAGCGCCCCGCAGCGGCTGGCGCCCGTCCCGGTCGGCCCCTCGCACGTGGTGGGCACGACGACCGGCGGGCTGCCCAAGCGCCGCCGGCGTCAGGGACCCATCTCGGTGGTGCCGGCCCCGCAGGAGACGGCCGGCGCCGACCAGCAGACGTCCGAGTCTGCCGGTGAGGTGACCGCGTCGCGCCTGGGGGCGTTCGCACGCGGCACCCAGCTCGGACGGACCACGAACACCACGGAAGGACCTGACCACCAGTGAACACCGACCTGTCGTGGGTGCTGAACGACGTGCTCGAGGTGCGGGGCGCCCGCCACGCGGTCCTCGTCTCGGGTGACGGCCTGCTGCTGCAGCGTTCGGACGAGATCTCACGTGACGACGCCGAGACGAACGCCGCCGCGATGAGCTCCATGCAGTCCCTGAGCCGGGCGGTCGCCGGCTTCGTCGGGGCGGGGCACGGCATCTGGAAGCAGACGCTGCTGGAGTACGACGGCGGCTGGATCTTCCTGATCGCGGCCGGGCAGGGCGCCTACCTCGCCGTCTCGGCGGCGCTGGACGTCGACATGGAGGCCATGTCGTTCCGTATGCAGAAGACGGTGGCGGCGCTGAGCAAGGCGATGAGCGTGGCCCCACGCTCGGACAACGGTGTCGGCGCATGACGACGCCCGGCGAGGAAGCACCCGTCACCAGTGACTTCGTCCGCTCCTACGTCATCACGGGCGGCCGGAGCCTGCCGTCCTCGGACGAACTGGCGCTGCACACCTTGGTCACCCTGGCTCCCGAGCGGACGCTTCCGCTCGGGGCCGGCCCCGAGGTCAGGGCGATCTGGGAGCTGTGCGCGGGCGGCTACCTGTCGGTCGCCGAGGTGGCGGGCCACCTCGGCCTGCCCGTCGGGGTGGCCCGACTGCTGCTCACCGATTTAGCGGAACAGGGGCACCTACTGCGCCGGGCCGAGCCGCCCCGGGCCCAGAACGTTGACAGAGCGACCCTCGAGAAGGTTCTGAATGGACTCCAATCCCTCATCGGCTGAGACGGCCCAGCGGTCCATCTACGTCTCCAGCGCGGTGACCAACGCCGCCAAGATCCTCGTCGTCGGGCACTTCGCCGTGGGCAAGACGACCTTCATCGGATCGCTGTCGGAGATCACTCCGCTGCGCACCGAGGAGAAGATGACCCAGGCGTCCGTCCACGTCGACGACCTGCGGGGCGTGGCGGACAAGACCACCACCACGGTCGCCCTGGACTTCGGCCGCCTCACCCTCAGCGACGACCTGGTGCTGTACCTCTTCGGCACCCCGGGACAGCAGCGCTTCATGCAGCTGTGGGAGGACATGGCCCGCGGCGCGCTCGGAGCCCTGCTCCTGGTCGACCCGGGACGTCTGGAGGAGACCTTCCCGGTCATCGACCTCATCGAGCGGTACGGCCTGGAGTACGCCATCGCCGTCAACCGCTTCGACCCCGCCGCCACCTACGGCGAGGCCGAGGTGCGCGAGGCGCTCGACCTGCTCCCGGACACCCCTGTCGTCTACTGCGACGCCCGCGACCAGCAGTCGTCCGCCAAGGCGCTGATCGCCCTGGTGAGACATCTGCTCGACCGCGCGGCCTGACCGCCTCGCGCCCGCCCGGACCGGGAACCGCGGTTCCCGACCACTAAGGAAGACTTCATGGATCCCCAAGCACCGTCTGCCGGCACCGCCGGCAGATGCCCCATGCACGACGCCGCGTTCGCCGCCGACCCCCAGAAGGTCTACGACCGGCTGCGCGCCCATGCCCCGGCCGGGCCCGTCGAGCTCGCCCCCGGCGCGGACGCCACGCTGGTCGTCGGCCACGAGACGGCGCTGCGCGTGCTGCAGAACACCGAGCTGTTCGCCCGCGACGCCCGCCGTTGGAAGGCGCTCAACGAGGGCCGCATCGGCATGGACAACCCGGTGCTGCCGATGATGGCGTACCGGCCCAACTGCCTGTTCACCGACGGGGCGGTGCATCTGCGGCTGCGCAAGGCGGTGGTGGACAGCCTGGCCCGGCTCAACATCACCCGGATCCGGCGTGACGTCGAGCCGATCGCCGACTACCTGCTCGACCGGTTCAGCGAGCGGGGCCGGGCCGATCTGCTCAACGACTACGCCAAGCTGCTGCCGCTGCTGCTGTTCAACAAGCTGTTCGGCTGCCCGGCGGACATCGGTGACACCCTCACCGCCGCGATGACGGCGATCTTCGACGCCAAGGACGCGCTGCGCGCCAACGAGGACCTCACCGCCTGTCTCATGGAGCTGATCGCGCTCAAGCGGCGCCAGCCGGGCGACGACGTCACCTCCTGGCTGATCCAGCACCCGGCCGGGCTGACCGACGAGGAGCTCAAGGACCAGCTGGCGCTGCTGATGGGCGCCGGCATCGAACCCGAGCGCAACCTCATCGGCAACGCCCTGGTGCTGCTGCTGTCCGGGGCGGGCGGCCGGCAGAGCGGCATGCTGATCGAGGAGGCCCTCGACCACGTGCTGTGGAACCAGACGCCCATCGCCAACTACGCCACCCACTACCCGGTCCAGGACGTCGACCTCGGCGGCCATGTGGCGGAGGCGAACACCCCGGTCGTCATCTCCTTCGCGGGCGCCAACAGCGACCCCGCGCTCGCCGAGGCCCGCCGCACGCACAGCAAGGGCGCCCATCTGGCCTGGGGAGCCGGTCCGCACGCCTGCCCCGCCAAGGACCCGGCGCAGGTCATCGCGACCACCGCGATCGAACGGCTGCTCAACGCGCTGCCCGACCTGGCCCTGGCCGTGCCGGAGAAGGACCTGCAGTGGCGGCCGGGGCCGTTCCACCGCGCCCTGACCACGCTGCCCGTGACGTTCAGCCCCACACCGGCCACCCGCATGGCGGCCGCGCTCCAGAGCCGGCCCTCGGCTTCGGACGCCCAGCAGCCCGCGCCGGAGGCCGCGTTCCGGCAGGTCCGGAACGATCCGGGGCGGAAGAAGGGCTTCTGGAGCAGTTTCCTGGACATTTTCCGCGTCTGACGGAACGGCATGTGACGGGGGCAACACAGAGCGACGCATGATGCGGAGGGGCGGAAGGGTAGGTTCCGGCGGTACCGGCAATATTTGGCCAAAGGAGCTTCGCTTGACCGTCGTTGGCGACATACGCGGCACCACCCACGACCGCCTCGCCGTCACCTCCCTGATCCGCCGGCTGCGTACCGTCGAAGGACAGACCGACCCCCTTCCCGTCTGGGAAGGGCTGCGCGCCCTGGGGGAGGTCGTACGTGCCCCCTGGGGCGGCTACCTCGTCACCGGTTTCGAGGCATGCAGCCAGGTCCTGCGCAGCAGGACCTGGCTCGTGCCGGACTTCGCCTGGCAGGAGCGGCAACCCGACCCGAGACGCTGGCAGGAGTTGGCCACCCAGGAGCTGACCCGTACTCTTTCCCGTCTCAACGCCCCGACGCACACCTGCCAGCGCCGGGCCCTGGGCAACCCGTTCGACCGCGCCACCCTGGAGCGCATGCGTCCGCGGATCGCCGCTCTCGCCTCCGGCCTCCTGGACGACCTGGAGGACCGCCTGCGCACCGACGGGGAGGCCGACTTCGTCCACACGGTCGGCGAGCACCTCCCGGTCCGCACGGTCGGTGAGTGGCTCCGCATCCCCGAAGAGCACCACGCGCACATCCTGGACTTCGCCCACCGGCAGGCCTACGCCCAGGAACTGCTGCCCACCAGGAACGAACTCGCGCTGGCGGCCCAGGCCACACGGGAGATGCGGGTCTTCTTCACCGAGCTGATCCGTGACCGGCGGGCCCGGCCCGGCGACGATGCCCTCACCGGCTGGATCCACCACTGGGACGCCCAGCACCCGGACGACCGGGCCGCCGCGGACCAGGTGATCTACAACCTGACGATGTTCATCACCATCGCCTCCCTGGAGACCAGCGCGGTCCTGCTGACCAACGCGGTGCGGTTCGCCACCGAGAACCCCGCCCGGGCCGAATGGCTCCGTGCCCACCCGGAGCACATCGAGGACCTGGTGGAGGAGACCCTGCGCTACGACCCCCCGGTGTGGCTCAACTCCCACGTCGCCGCCGAGGACACGGTCCTCGCCGGCACCCCCCTCGCCAAGGACACCACCGTCCACGTGCTGTACGGCTCGGCGGCCCACGACCCCCGCCGCAACCCGGACCCGCACGTCTTCGACGTCCTGCGCGGCGGCGGTCACCTCACCTTCGGCAGCGGCGCCCACTACTGCCTCGGCGCGGCCCTCGCGCGCCTCGAGGCCCGGGAGCTGATCACCCAGGTGCTGGAGCGCTTCCCGACCCTGCGGCCCACCGCACCGCCCCTGTACGACACCTCCCGGCTCGTCTTCCGCCGTATCACCTCCTTGAAAGTGACGACATGATCGCCGCGCCCCTCGCCGGACTCCCCGCCGACCGGATACTCAAGACCCTGCGCACCCATCGGCAGGGTCCTCTCCTCACCGTCGAACTGAACGTCCCCGAAGAGGGGAACGCCGTCACCGACGCCATGCTGGAGGATCTCCTCACCGTCCTCGACGACCAGGACCCGGAGGTACGGGTCCTGGTGCTGGCCGCCGCGGGGGACGAGTTCTGTCTCGGCGGCGACCGGCGCGAGTTCCCCCGGCACCTCGCCGACGACCCCGCCGGCGGCGGGGTCCGGGTCAACGGGACGAAGGCCCTGCGCGTGTGCGAGGCCCTCACCGCCAACCCGGCCGTCACCATCGCCCGCGTCCAGGGCAGGGCCGTCGGCGCCGGCGTCGGGCTCGCGCTCGCCTGCGATCTGCGGGTGGGTGCGGACACCGCGTCCTTCCGCCTGCCCGAACTCGCCCTCGGCCTGCCTCCCGCCTGGGGCGGGCTGCTCCCCCGCCTGATCAGTGAGGTGGGGGCCGCCCGGGTGCGCGAGCTGATCCTCACCGCGCGCGTCTTCGACGCCCAGGAGGCCCTCGGTCTGTCGGTCCTCCACCGGGTCGTGCCGCGGGACGCGCTCGACGACGCCGTCCTGGCCTGGGCCAAACCCGTCCTGCGGCGGCCGGCCTCCGCCCTGCGGGTCACCAAGGCCATGTTCAACTCGCTCACCGCCGCCACCCGGCTCGCCGACACCTCGGTGTTCGATCCCGAACTCCTGGCGGCGATCCTCACCCAGCAGCACCGGCCGAGCTGACCGCCGGGGATCTCCCACAGGACGCCGGGCGTGCCCCGCCACGCCCGGCGCGTGGTCCGCGGCACCGAAAAACCGTTGCGCTCCGGGCCCCGCGACCGGATTCTTGTGCCTCATGCCCTACGCACAGCGTCCCGCGGCGCTCACCGACGCGCCCGCCGTCACCGAACTGCTCAACAAGATCGACGAGATCGAGATCGGCCGGCCCGAGACCGACCTGCACATCGTCGAGGCCGAGCTGAAGCGTCCCGGCACCGACCTGGAACGGGACTCCTGGCTCATCCGGGACGGAGACCTCCTGGTGGCGTACGGGCTGCTGTGGGACGAGTCCGGCGGCGAGCGCATCGACATCGACCAGTACGTCCTGCCCGAGCACCAGGGGGCCGCCGCGCGGCTGCTGGAGGCCATGGAGGCCAGGGCGCTGGAGAAGGCCCGTGAGAACGGGGCGGCACGGGCGGTGGTGCATCTGTACCTCAACGCGGCGCCCACCCTCGACACCGGACTCCTCCGGGCACGCGACTGGCGGGTCGTACGCCGCTACCACGTGCTGCGCCGCTCCCTGGACCCGGCACGGGACCCGTTTCCCGAGGCCCCCGCGGGCGTGCGGGTGCGCGACTGCGTCGCCGAGGAGGACCGGGCGCGCGTCCACGCGCTGTACCAGGAGTCCTTCGCCGACCACTTCGACTTCCGGCCGCGCACCTGCGAGACGTGGCTGCACGACATCGACGCCGAAAGGCTGGACTGGTCCCTGGTGTGGATCGTCGGCACCGAGGACCTGGGGGACGTCGGTTTCCTGCTCGCACGGGACGACCGCGAGGCCATGGGGTGGATCCGCAACCTCGGTGTGCTGCCCGCGGCCCGCGGCCGCGGACTGGGCGGATTCCTGCTGCGGCACGCGTTCGCGGCGTTCGCGGCGCGCGGGCGCGACACCGTCGGGCTCGGCGTGGACACCCGGAACACCACGGGGGCGCCCCGGCTGTACGACCGCCACGGCATGACGGTCCACTACGCCGTCGACACCTGGGAGGCGACGGTCGGCTGACGCGGGCGCCTCCCCGCGGGCACACGGCACCGGCAGCGGCCAGTGGCTCTCCGGGACCAGGTCCGGGGCGGCGCGACCGCGCCGGGGCACGGGGATGACGCCGTGCGCGCGGTTGCGCAGGGTCACGTACCGGAACAGGGCGATGGTCACGATCCGAACGACGGCGCGGTACGGGCAGAGGCGGCCGAGTGCGTACGGCGACTGCCGGATCAGCCGGTGGACGGACCCCACCGCCGCCGGCGCCCCGCCGTTCGGCGTCGGTCACAGGGCCCGGTGCGGCCGCGCCCCCGTCGGCACGGTCACGCCGAGGACGGCCACCGCGGCGAAGGCGCCCGGGCCGGTCAGCATGTCGGGGAAGTCCAGCGGATTCCCCCGTGGGCTCGCCATGGCGCTGCCGCGGCCCACCACCGGGCCGACGTCGCACGACGGCACGTGGTCGGGGTCCTCGAGCAGTCGCCGGTCGTCGATCGCGAGGCGCGGGGAGACGAGCCGGCCGACGGCCCCGGTCGGCGTCGTCAGCCGGCCGATGCGCCTCCCGGACGCCGTCGCCGTGCCGGCCGTCCCGTTCACACGGTCCGCCGTCCGCCCGGCGCGGCGCCGGCGCCCCGCCGCCGCGGCGCCCCGGCCACGGTGCGCCGCCGGTAGACCACGTACGGGCGTACGAGGTAGCCGACCGGCGCGCTCCACACATGGACGAGCCGGGTGAACGGCCAGGCGGCGAAGAGCAGGCAGGCCGTGAGGGCGTGGAGCCGGAACAGCAGCGGCGCCCCGGCGATCGCCCCGGGCTCGGGGGAGAGGGTGAACAGCCCGCGGAACCACACGGAGACGGTGGAGCGGTAGTCGTAGCCGGCGCCGAGGACGTTGTGGGCCGCGGTGGCGGTGATGCCGAGCAGCACGGTGGCGGACAACAGCGGGAAGAGGACCTTGTCGCTGCGGTCGGTGCCGAGCCGGATCCGCCGGGTCAGCAGCCGGCGGGCGCACAGCATGCCGAGGCCGGCGACCATGGCGAGGCCGGCGACCGAACCCGCCCACACGGCGGTGGCGTGGTACGCGTGCTCGTCGACGCCCACCGCCTCCGTCCAGGAGGCCGGCACCGCGAGGCCGACGACGTGCCCGGCGATCACCATGAACGCGCCGAGGTGGAACAGCGGACTGCCCCAGCGCAGCCACCGGTGCTCCAGGAGCTGACTGGTGCGCGAGGTCCAGCCGAACTGGTCCTGGCGGTAGCGCCAGACGTGCCCGACGGCGAACACCGCGAGACAGACGTAGGGGACGGCGACCCAGAGGAGGAGGTCGGTCGCGGAGACGTTCATCGGCGGTCTTCCTGACGGTGCGCGGCGGACGGCGGCACGAGGGTGGGCGGAGCCTGCCCGGGCGGGACGAAGGAGCCCGGCGGCGCGAACCCGCCGGCCCCGTAGGGGTCGAGCCCGACGTCCTCGTCCGGCGGGCCCTCGGCGGCCAGTTCGGCCACCGCCCGCAGATCGGCCTCGGTGGGCGGCGGCAGCAGCGCGATCAGCGCCGCGAGGACGTGCCGGTAGGGGGAGTCCGCGTCGGTCAGGGCGCGGTGGATCAGTTCGATGCCGCGCCGGTGCTGCCGCAGCGGGGCCTCGCCCTTGCCGAGGCCGGTCAGCGCGGCGAACTCGAGGACGACCGGGAGGTGGTCGGGGAGTTCGCCGCCGTCGGTGTCCCAGCCGGCGGCGCGGTAGCGCTGGGCGAGCGTGAGCAGGGCCATGCCGCGGCGGCGGGTGTCGCCGTGCAGGTAGTAGGTGAGGTGGAGGCCGCTCCTGCGGCGCAGGTCGAACGTCTCGACGTAGTGCCGCTCCAGGGCGTCGGGCTCCTGTCCGGCGAACCAGGCGGTGAAACCGGCCAGGTGCCCGGCCGCCGGGGAGGGCGGCAGCGCCCCGACGGCGGCGGTGAGCACCGGCCGGGCGGCGGTGAGGCCGGCGTCGGGGTACTGCAGCAGCAGCGACATCAGCCGCAGCAGCAGCGCCCGTTGTTCCGTCTCCTCGGGGGTGGGCGGCACGGGCCGGACGGGGCGCCGCAGGGCGGCCCGGACCCTGGTGCGGACGATCCCGGGCACGGTGGAGGGGAGCGGGGTCACGGGCGGCCTCCGGCGGGGGTGTCGGTGGTGCGGCGGCGCAGGGCGGGGATGCCGAGCAGCACACGGCGGCCGTCGCCGGACCCCGGTGCGCCGGAGGTCTCGACGGGGCAGCGGTTCTCCGTCGCAAAGAGCGCCGCGTCCTCCTTGTGCGCGGCGGGGACGACGTAGCGGTCGGCGTACTTGGCGACGGCGAGCAGCCGGTGCAGGTCCTCGGCCTCCCGCGCGGTCAGTCCGACGGCCTCGAGCGCGCTCTCGTCGCCCTCCTCGCCGAGGGTGCGTTCACGCATGTACGAGCGGAGCGCGGTGAGTTTCATCAGGACCCCGCCGACCACATCGGCGTCCCCGGCGGTGAACAGTTCCGCCAGGTACTCCAGCGGGATGCGCAGCCGGGTGACGGCGGCGAACACGTGGTCGGGGTCGTCCTGGTCGCCGCCGGCCGCGTCGACCGCGTCGAGGACGGGGGAGAGCGGCGGCACGTACCAGACCATCGGCAGGGTGCGGTACTCCGGGTGCAGCGGCAGCGCCACCTTGTACTTCGACACCAGGGCGTGCACCGGGGAGCGGCGGGCGGCGTCCAGCCAGTCCTCGGGGACGCCCGACTCCCGTGCGGCGGCGACGACCTCGGGGTCGAAGGGGTCGAGGAAGACGCCGCGCTGGGCGTCCAGCAGGTCCTTCTCGTCGGGCGTGGCCGCCGCCTCGCCGACCCGGTCGGCGTCGTACAGCAGCAGGCCGAGGTAGCGCAGCCGCCCGACGCAGGTCTCGGAGCAGACGGTGGGCTGCCCCGCCTCGATGCGCGGGAAGCAGAACGTGCACTTCTCGGCCTTGCCGGTGGCGTGGTTGACGTACACCTTCTTGTACGGGCACGCCGTCACGCACATCCGCCAGCCCCGGCACTCGTCCTGGTCGGCCAGGACGATCCCGTCCTCCACCCGCTTGTACATCGCGCCGGACGGGCACGCCGACACGCAGGCCGGGTTGAGGCAGTGCTCGCACAGCCGGGGCAGGTGGAAGAGGAAGGTCTGCTCGAACTCGAACCTGACCTTCTCGGCCCACTCCCCGGAGAGGTTGGGGTCGGCGCCGGCGTTCTGCGGGGCGCCGCCCAGACCGTCCTCCCAGTTGGCGCCCCAGGTGATCCCGGTGGGTCTGCCGGTGAGGACGGAGCGGGGCCGGGCGACCGGCATGTCGGGCCCGGCGGGGGCGCTGATCAGGTTGTCGTAGTCGTAGGTGACCGGCTCGTAGTAGTCCTCCAGGGACGGCAGGTCGGGGTTGGAGAACAGCGACAGCAGCCGCCTGACCCGGCCCCCGGAGCGCAGCACCAGGCGCCCGCGCCGGTCGAGCGCCCAGCCGCCCTTCCACTGCTCCTGGTCCTCGTAGCGGCGGGGGTAGCCGACGCCGGGCTTGGTCTCGACGTTGTTGAACCAGGCGTACTCGACACCGGTGCGGTTGGTCCACGTCTGCTTGCAGGTGACGGAACAGGTGTGGCACCCGATGCACTTGTCGAGGTTCATCACCATCGCGATCTGGGCCATGACCCTCATCGGTAATCGACCTCCTGGGAGCGGCGGCGGATGACGGTGACCTCGTCGCGCTGGTTGCCGGTCGGGCCGTAGTAGTTGAAGGCGTAGGTGAACTGCGCGTAGCCGCCGGCCAGGTGGGTCGGCTTGAGCAGCAGTCTCGTCAGCGAGTTGTGCATGCCGCCCCGCTTGCCGCTGACCTCGGTCCTCGGCACGTTCACGTTGCGGTCCTGGGCGTGGTACATGTACACGGTCCCCTCGGGCATCCGGTGGGTGACCACGGCCCGGCAGGCGACGACGCCGTTGCGGTTGTACGCCTCGATCCACTCGTTGTCCTCGACGCCGATCTTCTCGGCGTCCTCCAGGGACATCCAGATGACCGGGCCGCCGCGGGACAGGTCGAGCATGTACTTGTTGTCCTGGTAGGTGGAGTGGATGGACCACTTCGAGTGCGGGGTGAGGTAGCGGACCGTGACCTCGGCCCGCCCGTCCTCGTGCAGGTGCTCGTCGCCGTAGTGCCGTGGGGTGTTCAACGGCGGCCGGTAGACGGGAAGTTGCTCGCCGAGCTCGGTCATCCAGTCGTGCTGGACGAAGAAGTGCTGGCGGCCGGTGAGGGTGTGCCACGGTTTCTTGTGCTCGGTGTTGATGACGAACGGGGAGTAGCGGCGCCCGCCGGTCTCCGAGCCCGACCACTCGTAGGAGGTCATCACCGAGCGCGGCTGGGTGCGGGTGTCGGCGAACGTGATCCGCTCCGCCTCGCGTTCGGCGGCGAGTTCCACCAGTCCCTCGCTTCCGGTCTGCCGCTCCAGCTCGCGGAACCCCTCGGTGGCCAGCCGGCCGTTGGTGGTGCCGGACAGGGCCAGGATCGCCTCGCACATGTCGGAGGCGCCGGCCAGCGACGGCCGGCCCGCGGCCACGCCGTCGCGGACGGTTCCGCAGCGCCGGCGCAGGTCCTCGATCTCCCGGTCGGGGTGGACGGTGACGCCCTTGGTGGTGGTGCCCAGGGTGTCGAGGAGCGGGCCGACGGCGCGCATCTTCTGCGCGACGGCCGCGTAGTCCCGTTCGACGACCACCAGTGTGGGCATGGTGCGTCCGGGCACCGGCTCGCACTCGCCGGCCCTCCAGTCCCGCACCACCCCGCCGGGCTGGGCGAGTTCGTCGGGGGTGTCGTGCGTCAGCGGCACCGCCAGGACGTCGGTGCGCGTCCCCAGGTGCTCGGCGGCCAGGTCGCTGAACCGGTCGGCGATGGCGAGGAAGCCGTCGTAGTCGGTGCGGGCCTGCCAGGGCGGGGCGATGGCCGGGGTGAAGGCGTGGACGAAGGGGTGCATGTCCGTGCTGGACAGGTCGTCCTTCTCGTACCAGGTCGCGGCCGGCAGGACGACGTCGGAGAGCAGACCTGTGGAGGTCATCCGGAAGTCCATGGTGACCAGCAGGTCGAGCTTGCCCTCCGGCGCCCCGTCCCGCCACACCACCTCCCGCGGACGCTTCCCGGGCGGGGTCTCCTCGGAGCGGACGGCCGCGTCCGTGCCCAGCAGATGGCGCAGGAAGTACTCGTTGCCCTTGCCGGAGGAGCCCAGCAGGTTCGCCCGCCACACGGTCAGCACGCGCGGGAAGTTGGCCGGGTCGTCGGGGTCCTCGGCGGCGAACCGCAGCCGCCCCGCCTTCAGTTCGTCCACGACGTGCTCGACGACCGGACGTCCCCGCGCCGCCGCCTCGTCCGCCAGGTCGAGCGGGTTGCGGTTGAAGCCGGGGTGCCCCGGCGTCCAGCCCAGCCGCACCGCCTGCGCCAGACAGTCGGCGAACCCCTTGCCCGCGAACCGCCCCTCGCCCAGCGGGGAGGCCAGTTCGTCCGGCCCGAACGCCTCGTAGCGCCACTGGTCGGAGTTGAGGTACCAGTACGAGGTGCCCGCCATGTGCCGGGTCGGCCGCTGCCAGTCGAAGGCGAACGCCAGGTGCTGGAAGCCGGTGAGCGGGCGCACCTTCTCCTGGCCGACGTAGTGGGCCCAGCCGCCGCCGTTGACGCCCTGGCAGCCGGTCAGGGTGGTCAGCGCCAGGAACGCCCGGTAGATGGTGTCGGAGTGGAACCAGTGGTTGGTGCCGGCCCCCAGCGCGATCATGGAGCGGCCGCCCGTGCGCTCGGCGTTGCGGGCGAACTCCCGCGCGATCCTGGCGGCCTGCT
Source organism: Streptomyces caelestis (assembly GCF_001279005.1). Lineage (GTDB taxonomy): Bacteria > Actinomycetota > Actinomycetes > Streptomycetales > Streptomycetaceae > Streptomyces > Streptomyces heliomycini. The sequence goes on along the minus strand of NZ_LGCN01000074.1, from coordinate 124,515 downwards.
CCGCCGGCACGGACGTGACCGTCTCCTGCCAGGCGGGCGTGTACGGCTCGGTGGCGTCCTCGTACGACACCGGCCAGCTGCCCGGCAGCCCCGGCCGCCGCACGCCGTACTGGGCCAGCATCAGGTCGAACACGGTGGTGACCAGGCGCCCGCCGACCCTGCGGACCGGCACTCCGCGGACCATGGTCGTCCCGCCCTCGGTGGCGCCCTCGTCGAAGCGGGGCAGTGTGATCCCGACCGTGTCGTCGGCCCGTTCCAGCAAGGTCAGTTCGGGGGTCACCTCGCCGAGGTCGAGGTTCCAGCGGCCCTGTTCGCCCGTGGCCCAGCGGAAGCCGAGCGAGCCGTTCGGCACGACCGGCTCACCCGTGGCCGCGTCGAGCAGGACGGTCTTGGAGCCGGCGTTCTCCTCCTCGTGACCGAGGTCGGCGGCGGTCAGGAAACCGTCCGGCACGAGACCGCCCGCCGTGTGCTCGCGCAGGGTGATCAGGAACGGGGCGTCGGTGAACTTCCTCAGGTAGTCCCGGAAGTACGGCACCTCGCGGTCGACCAGGAACTCCCGCAGGATCACATGGCCCATGGCCATCGCCAGCGCGCCGTCGGTGCCCGGATGCGGGGAGACCCACTCGTCGGCGTGCTTGACGTTGTCGGCGTAGTCCGGGCTGACGGCGACGACCTTGGTGCCGTTGTAGCGGGACTCGGTGAGGAAGTGCGCGTCCGGGGTGCGGGTGACCGGGATGTTGGAACCCCACATGATCAGATAGCCGGCGTTCCACCAGTCCGCCGCCTCCGGCACGTCCGTCTGGTCGCCGAAGACCTGCGGGGAGGCGACCGGCAGATCGGCGTACCAGTCGTAGAACGACAGCAGGGTGCCGCCGATCAGCGACATGAAGCGGGAGCCGGCCGCGAACGACGCCATCGACATCGCCGGGATGGGGGAGAACCCGGCGACGCGGTCCGGGCCGTACGCCTTGACGGTGTGGACCTGGGCGGCGGCGACCAGCTCGGTCACCTCGTCCCAGTCGGCCCGCACCAGCCCGCCCTTGCCACGGGCCCGCTTGTAGGCGCGGGCCTTCGCCGGGTCACCGGTGATCTCCGCCCACGCCGCCACCGGGTCGCCGAGCCGCTCGCGGGCCTCGCGCCACAGCTTCAGCAGCGCACCGCGCACGTACGGGTGGCGGACCCGGCTCGGCGAGTAGGTGTACCAGGAGAACGACGCGCCGCGCGGGCAGCCGCGCGGCTCGTACTCGGGGCAGTCGGCGCCGATCGACGGGTAGTCGGTGGCCTGGTGCTCCCAGGTGATGATGCCGTCCTTGACGTACACCATCCAGGAGCAGGAGCCGGTGCAGTTGACGCCGTGGGTGGAGCGCACCACCTTGTCGTGGGACCAGCGGTCCCGGTAGAACCCCTCCCACTTCGGGTCGCCCTCACCGAACACCGCGCGCCCGTCGGACGAGACCTCACGGCGGTTCAGCAGTCTGCGCGCGGCCAGCGGCCAGCCCTGCGGGGAGAGGGCCCGTCCCCGGGGTGCGCTGTGATCGTTCTCCATGGTCGAGAACGCTAGGTTCCGGCCGCGGGGGCGGCCTTGGGCCGAACGGCCCCGGTCCCCCCTCCTTCCGGCCCGCTTCCCGCCCGCCGTCCAGGGCCCCTCGGCACGGCCGGGCCGAAGCACCCGGCCGGGCGAGGCCGTTCGGCCCGGCGCCCGCCCGGCGGGGACCACCGGACGCCGGCAGGGCCCGCCCGGCCCACGGGGCGGGGCGGAGGCCCGGTGACGCCGGGCCCGACCGGACCGGCGGCGGCAAAGCCGCGCCCGGGTCGTTCCGCCCGGGCCGGGCCCGTACGGCGTACCCCTCACCGCCGTCCGCCCGCCGGACGCCGCCGGACGCATGCCGGTGCGCGACTTCACCGGCCGGGCGCCCGCGCCGGGCCTGCCCCGGACGCGGTCCGAACGGCACGCCCGGGTCGCCCTGGCGTGGACCGCCGGCGACCGGCCGCGGGACTGGTTCGCGGCCGGCCGGGCACGGGAACGGACGCTGCCGGCGGCCACCGCCCACGGGGTGCGGACCTCGCTGCTCCACCGGGCCACGAAGCGGCCGGACCCGCGGGAGGCGATGCGGGTCCCCGGCGCCCGGTGGCGCCGCCCGCAGGTGCTGATCCGCTTCGGTCACGGCCCCGAGGCGAGGGGGCCCGGGCCCGGCGGGCCGCGGCGCGTCCGGCCGGCCGGTGCGGGACGCCGTTCGGACCCCGGTTCCGGGACCGCCGGTCCCCGGCGACGGGGACCGACGGCCCACTCGCCCACCGCCTCCCGCTGCGGATAGTGGTCGTGGGACGCCGGGACACAGCTCCGGCGCCCGCGGCGCCGACTGATCCGGGCCGCACCGCGAACAGGGAGGACGGACGGCATGCTCCAGCCGTCGAGCAAGTCGAAACGAGCACCGGCAGCCGGTGCGGACGTGACCGGCCGCGCCTGGCTGATGCTGGCCCTGGCCACGGCCGGGTTCGCCCTCAACTTCTGGGCCTGGGCACTGCTCAGCCCTCTCGCCCCCAGGCTGAAGGACTCCTTGCACCTGTCGTCGTTCCAGCAGTCGCTGCTGGTGGCGGTCCCCGTCGTGGTGGGTTCCCTGGGCCGCGTCCCGGTCGGCGCGCTCACCGACCGGTTCGGCGGGCGGGTGATGTTCCCGCTGGTCTCGGCGGCCACCATCGTGCCCGTGCTCCACCTGGGCCTGGCCGGGCACTCCTCGCTCGCCGCGCTGCTGGTCGGCGGCCTCTTCCTCGGCATCGGCGGCACCTCCTTCGCCGTCGGCGTGCCGTTCGTCAGCGCCTGGTTCCCGCCCGAACGCAGGGGCCTGGCCATCGGCGTCTTCGGCGCCGGCATGGGCGGTACCGCGATCAGCGCCCTCACCACGGTCAAGCTGGTCGACGCGCACGGAACGGCCAACCCGTTCCTGATCACCGCCGCGGCGCTGGCCGTGTACGCGGCGGTCGCCGCCCTGCTGCTGCGCGACGCCCCCGGGCGCACCGTGCCGACCGAGCCGCTGACACGCCGACTGGCCGCGACCTTCACCCTGGGCATCACCTGGCAGGCGTCCACCCTGTACGCGGTGGCCTTCGGCGGCTACGTCGCCTTCTCGGTCTACCTGCCCACCTACCTGAAGACCGGTTACGACCTCACCCAGGCGGACGCGGCCAACCGGATGGCGGGGTTCGTGCTGCTGGCCGTGGCCATGCGGCCGGTCGGCGGCTGGCTGTCGGACCGCGTCGGCCCCGTACGGGTGCTCGACGGCGCGCTGGCCCTCGTGGTCGCCGGTGCGCTCGCGCAGTCGTTCACCCCCGCGCTGGCGCCCGTCGGCACCCTCGCGTTCCTCGTCATGGCCGCGGCGCTCGGCGCCGGAAGCGGCGCCGTCTTCGCCCTCGTGGCCCTGCTGGCCCCGGCGAACAAGGTCGGCTCGGTCACCGGCGTCGTCGGTGCGGCCGGCGGCCTCGGCGGCTTCCTGCCGCCGCTGGTCATGGGCGCCCTGTACGGCGCGTACGGCTCCTACGCCGTGGGCCTGGTGCTGCTGGCCCTGGTGTCCGTGGCGGCCCTGGCCTACACCGCGACCGGCGTCCGCCGCGGGGTCGCCCGCGTCCCCGTCGGCCGTCCGAACTGACCGTCGCACCCCCGAGGAGCCACACCATGTGCGAGTACTGCGGCTGCCAGTCCCTGACGGCGATCGACGACCTCACCCGCGAGCACGACGCGGTGGTGGACCTGATCGGCCACGCCCGGGACGCCCACCGCGCCGGCGACACCGACCGGATGGCCGAACTGGCCCGGCGGATCGGCGCGGTGCTGGAACCCCACACCCAGGTCGAGGAGCACGGGCTGTTCCCCGCTCTCACCGACGAGTTCCCCGAGCGGATGGCCGCGCTCGAGGCGGAACACCGCCGCGTCGAGACCGTGCTGGAGGAGGCCGCGGCCGGCACGCCGCGGGACGCCGCCTGGCCGGACCGGCTGGTCCGGGCGCTCGACCTGCTGCGCGAACACATCCTGAAGGAACAGGACGGTGTCTTCCCGGCCGCCTTGGCGGCCCTGTCGACCGAGCAGTGGGAGGCGGTCGAGACGGTGCGCGCCCGCGTCGGCACGCGGATGCGGCAGCCGGCGGGCTGAGACCGGCCCGTGCCCCGGCCGGCCACGTGTCCGGCCGGGGCACGGGCGCGCGGCGACCCGGTGGGTCAGTCGCGGGCGACCTGGGGGGCGATGTCCTCGGTGCGACCGCGGACCGGGGCGGTGGACCTGGCGGTGGCCGTGCCGGAGCCGCAGAAGGCGGCGTCCAGCGTGGCGCCGAGCGTGGCGTTCACGGTCCCGTTGTTGGAGGTGTTCGCCAGGGAGGTCATGCTGCGGACGCCGTCACTGGTGGTGAAGGCGTAGGTGTAATAGCCCTGGACGGTGCCGGTGCGGCCGTGGACGGTGGTGCCGCAGGAGAGTTCGCGTGCCCGCAGCCCCAGTCCGTAGGCCGGCTTTCCGTCCGCGGTGACCGGGACCGTGGTGGTCATCTCCTCCAGCTGTTCGGCGGGCAGGAGCCTGCCGGACAGCAGCGCGGAGAAGAAGCGGTTGAGGTCCTTGCCGTTGGAGATGACCGCGCCCGCGGACCGGGCCCAGGAGACGGTCTGTTCGGTGGAGTCGACCAGCGGCAGCGTGGTGTCGTCCTGCCGGAGGCAACCGCGGGCGCAGGAGCCGGGGAGGGTCGTCCGCGGATGGACGTACGAGGTGTTCCGCGGCCGCAGGGAAGCGAAGACGCGCCGCTGGTACTGGGTGGCGACCGGGGGGCCGGTGAGGTGCTCGACGATCTGTCCCAGCACGACGAAGTTGGTGTTGGAGTAGCTGTAGGCGGTGCCCGGCGCGTTGTCCAGGGGACGCGCGGTGGACAGGTCGATGAGCTCCTGGTAGCCGAAGACCTTGGTGCGGACCGCCTCGAAACCCGGGACGGTGTCGTGGAACATGTCGTTGGTGCAGTCGTACAGACCGCTGCGGTGGCTGAGCAGGTGCCGCACGGTGATGCGGTCGTCGGGAACCCGGCCGTCGCGGCGCGTCACGACGAGGGGCGGACCGCCCGGGTGACGGTCCGTCCCTCGTCCGGTCCTACTTGCTGAGCCAGAGGTCGGGGCCGAACACCTCGTAGTGGACGTCCTTCGGGCTGAGCCCCCGGGCGAGCAGGTCACCGCGGACGGCCTGCATGAAGGGCAGCGGGCCGCACAGGAACGCGCTGACGCCCTCCCGCAGCGTCAGCCGGGCCACGTCGGCCAGGCCTTCGTGGACGTGGGGCGGCACCGGCTCCCGAGGCGTCTCGTACCACACGTGCAGTGCGGCGTTCGGAAGCCGGCCGACGAGTTCCTCCATCTCCAGCCGGTGCGCGTGGTGGGCGGGGGAGCGGTCGGCGTGCAGGACGGTGACGTGGCGCTCGGCCGAGGTGCCGGCCAGGTGGTCCAGCATCGACAGCATGGGCGTGATGCCGATGCCGGCGGAGGCGAACAGCAGCGGGCTGTCGCCCTCGGGGAGCACGAGGTCGCCGAAGGGCAGGGAGACCTTCACGAGGTCGCCCGGGCGGGCGTGGGCGTGGAGCCAGGACGACACCTCTCCCTCGGGCGCCCGGCCGTCGGCGGAGCGCTCCCGCTTCACGGTGATCCGCCAGGTCTTGCGGCCGGGGGCGGCGGAGAGGCTGTACTGGCGTATCTGCTTCGCCCCGTCGGGGAGTTCGACCTGGACGCTGACGTACTGGCCGGGGGTGAACGGCTCGGTGGGGTCGCCGTCGGGGCGGCGCAGCTCGAAGGAGGCCGCGTCGACCGACTCCTCGGTGCGGTCGGCGATCTCCATGTCGCGCCAGACGGCGCCGTCCTCGACCCCCGCGCCGGCGTACAACCGTGCCTCCATGGCGATCAGCGCGTTGGCCATGAGCCAGTACACCTCGTCCCAGGCGGCTGCCACCTCGGGGGTCACGGCGTCCCCGAGGACCTCGCCGACGGCCCTCATCAGATGCCGTCCCACGAGCGTGTACTGGTCGGACGTGATGCCGAGCGAGGCGTGCTTGTGGGCGATGCGCCCGAGAACGGCGTCGGGACGCTCGCCGGGCCGCTCCACCAGCGTGGTGGCGAAGGCCGCGACGGCGCCGGCGAGGGCTTCGCGCTGGGCGCCGTTAGCCTGGTTCGCGCGGTTGAACAGGCTGCGCAGCAGATCCGGGCGCTCCTCGAACATCCGGCGGTAGAACAGCTCGGTGATGCTGCCGAGGGAGGCCCCGACGGCGGGCAGTGTGGCCCGGACGACCGGGATCGACTGGGTGGAGAGCATCCTGTGGCTCCTTGATCGGCACTGGTGTGCTTCATGGGTCGCGCGCACCAGCATGCTAGTTAATTGGCATATCAGATTCCTATTTAGGGGTGTGTGATCTGTGCGACCCTCCCGCGGAGAGCCGTGAGGCGAGCGGGTGGGCCGGGCGAGGGTGGCCCGGGCACTCCGGGACGTCTCGCCGCTCTTCGTTCCCGAGGGCGCGTCGGCATGGCCCTCGGGGGTGAGGGGAGCCCGGTGTCCCCGGCTTCCGCGGGGCATGTCGCTCGCGGACGCTTGACGCTCCGGAGTGATGAAAATATCTTTCAGTTTCGAGCAGCATCACGGAAAGAAAATTTCGAGGACTCGCCCACCCCCTTCACAGCGAGGCGCGACCGCACCATGAGCGACGAGAACAAGCACCACGCCACCGCCGCCGCGATCCTCCCCCTGGTCGGCGGCGCGGAGAACGTGGCGTCGGTGGCCCACTGCATGACCCGTCTCAGACTGGGTCTGCGTGACCGCTCCCTCGTGCGGGACGAGCAGCTCAAGGCGCTTCCCGCGGTCATGGGCGTCGTCGAGGACGACACCTGCCAGATCGTGCTGGGACCGGGAACGGTGGCGCGCGTCACCCCGGAGTTCGAGGCCCTGGTCGAGGCGGAGAGGACCGGGGCCGCGACGGCGTCCCCCGCCCCGGACCGCGGGGACGGGCCCGTGACGGCCGAGGCGCTCGCCGCGCAGGGAGCGGCGCTCAGGGCGCAGCGGAAGGCGAGGAACGCCACGCCGTTCAAGCTGTTCCTGCGCCGGATCGCGAACATCTTCGTACCGCTGATCCCCGCGCTCATCGGCTGCGGCATCATCGCCGGCCTGAACGGCCTGCTGGTCAACCTGCACTGGCTGCCGGGGGTCACCCCGGCGCTGGCCGCCGTGGCGTCCGGGTTCATGGCGCTGATCGCCGTCTTCGTCGGCCACAACACGGCCAAGGAGTTCGGCGGTACACCGGTCCTGGGCGGCGCCATCGCGTCGATCATCGTCTACGCCGGAGTGGCGGACGTCGAGGTGTTCGGCCGGCACCTCTCGCCGGGACAGGGCGGCGTGCTCGGGGCCCTGGGCGCCGCGTGGCTCGGCGTGTGCGTGGAGAAGTGGTGCCGGCGCCGGGTCCCCGAGGCCCTCGACGTCCTGGTGACGCCCACCGTCACCGTGCTCGTGGCCGGACTGGCGACCCTGTTCGGACTGATGTTCCTCGCCGGGGAGGTCTCCACCCGGATCGGGGACGGCGCCGACCGGCTGCTGTCCCACGGCGGCGCGGGCGCCGGGTTCCTCCTCGGCGGCCTCTTCCTGCCGCTGGTCATGCTGGGCCTGCACCAGGCCCTGATCCCCATCCACACGACCCTCATCGAGGGCGCCGGCTTCACCGTCCTGCTGCCGATCCTCGCGATGGCGGGTGCGGGACAGGTCGGTGCGGCGATCGCGGTCTACTGCCGGCTGCGGCACAACACCTCGATCCGGACGACCGTCAAGTCCGCGCTCTGGCCCGGCTTCCTCGGCGTCGGAGAGCCCCTCATCTACGGCGTGTCCCTCCCCCTGGGGCGTCCGTTCGTCACCGCCTGCACGGGCGGAGCCTTCGGCGGCGCGTTCGTCGGCCTCTTCAACCAGCTGGGCACGGACGTCGGTTCGACCGCGATCGGCCCCTCCGGATGGGCGCTGTTCCCCCTCCTCGACGGCAACCACGGCCCGGGGCGGACGGTCGCCGTCTACGCCGCCGGCCTGGTCGTCGGTTATGTGACGGGCTTCCTCGCCACCTACTGCTTCGGCTTCACGAAAGCCATGCTCACGGAGTTCGACACGGCGCCCGCCCCTTCGGCGGAGGACCGGCCCGCTCCCGCGGAGCGGGCCGCCGAGAAGATCTGACCCGGCCCGAAGACGCCGTCCCGTCAGGCCGGCACGGCGGGCGGGACCCGTCCTCCGGAACGCCGGAAGGTCCACCGTGCACCGCCCCGACGACCGCGGCCACCCCGACCGCACCACCGACACCGTCTCGCGCCCAGCCGTGCGACGGGCCCGGCCGGGACCCCGAGCCGGTACACGGCCGCACCGTGGGCGGGCGGGTCGACGCGCAGGCGACGGCCGTCGTGCGGGGTGCCGGTACGGCTCCACGGTTCCCGCGCGTGGCCGTCCGGGCGGGCGCCGACGCAGCCGAACGGGACGGCGAACCGCCGGGGAGCGTCGGCCGGGGAGAACACGGCGGCGCAGCGGGCGCGTCGGTCGGTCCGGCTTGTGCCGAGGTCCACTGCGGACCACGGCGACGGCTGTACGGTGCTGCGGTGACCGACGAGAGTCATGCCGGAACGCACTGTGCCGGTCCCGCCTCCACCCGATCCGGAGAAGGCATGAAGCCCCGTTTTCGTCGCCCTGTCCGCGCCGCCGCCGTACTCGCCGCCATCCTGCCGGCCACGGCCGCACCGGCCACGGCGGCCGGTGTTCCCGGAGCGCACGCCCCCGTGGTGGCGCTGCGGGTGGCGACGTACAACATCCACGCCGGGGCCGGCGAGGACCGGGTCTTCGACCTCGACCGCACCGCGGCGGCCCTGCGCGGCCTGCGGGCCGACGTGATCGGCCTCCAGGAGGTCGACGTCCACTGGGGCGCCCGCAGCGACTTCGCCGACGAGGCCCGCGCACTGGCCGGGAAGCTGGACATGCGGGTGTTCTTCGCACCGATCCACGACCTGGACCCGGCCGAGCCGGGCGGCGAGCGGCGGCGGTTCGGCGTCGCCGTACTGAGCCGCCACCCCGTACTCGCCGCCGAGAACCACGAGATCACCCGGCTCTCCACCCGGACACCCGATCCGGTGCCGGCCCCGGCGCCCGGCTTCGCCGAGGCGGTGGTCGACGTGCGGGGCGCGCACGTGCACGTCTACACCACGCACCTGGACCACCGGGCCGACCCGTCGGTCCGCGAGGCGCAGGTGGCGGACATGCTCGCCGTACTCGCCGCCGACCGCGGACCGACGATCCTGGCCGGCGACTTCAACGCCGAGGTGACGGACCCCGAACTCGCGCCGCTGTGGGAGCGGTTGCGGGACGCCGCCCCCGGCGGCGGCGGGACGTATCCGGCGGCCGACCCGGTCAAGCGCATCGACCTGGTCACCGTCTCACCCGACGTCCGGGTGACCGGCGCCCGCACGGTGGCGACGGAGGCGTCCGATCACCGGCCCGTGGTCGCGGACCTGAAGGTCCACCGGCGCGGCCGCTGAACCGGTCGCCGGCGGGCTCGTTCACCCGCCCTGGAGGCGTTGCAGGTCGGAGGGGCGGACCTGGATGGCCACGACGGCGATCAGCGCGGCGAGCGCGGCGAAGATCGCCGCCATGACGAAGGCCGCCGAGACACCGGAGGCGAGGACCTCGTCGCCCCAGGGCGGTGGCAGCTCTCCGGTGCGCTGGAAGCGCAGACGCTCGGCAGGGGTCGCCTGCCGCAGGAAGAGCGGAACCTGTTTCTCCGCCTCGTTGCCGCTCGCCGTGCCGAACACCGTGACCAGGATGGACAGACCGAGCGAGCCGCCGACCTGCTGGGTGGCGTTGAGGAGGCCGGAGGCCGCGCCGCTCTCCCGCACGGGCACGTTCGACAGGGCCATCAGCGTCAGCGACACGAACTCCATGCCCATGCCGAGGCTGAAGACCAGCATCGGCCCGAGGACGCTGCCCGCGTAGGTGGAGTGGACGTCGGTCAGCGTCAGCCAGCCCAGGCCCGCCGCAGCGAGCACACCACCCCCGACCATGAAGGGTTTGGGCCCGTACACGGGCAGGAACCGCGAGGCCAGTCCGGCGCCGATCGCGATGACCGCGCTGACCGGCAGGAAAGCGAGTCCGGCCCGCAGGGGACTGAAGCCCAGTACGTCCTGCACGAAGAGCGTCAGGAAGAAGAACATGCCGAACATCGCCGCGGCCAGGCACAGCATGATGCCGTACGTGCCCGCGCGGTTCCGGTCGGCGAACATGTGCAGCGGGGTGATGGGCTGCCTCGACCTCCTCTCGACCAGGACGAACCCGAAGAGGACGAGGGCGGCCGCGGCGAACGAGGCCAGGGTGAACGGGTCCCGCCAGCCGTCCTGCGCGGCCCTGATGAACCCGTAGACCAGCAGCACCATGCCGGCGGTGGAGGTCAGCGCGCCGGTGACGTCGAAGTGACCCGGGTGGCGTTCGGACTTCCTGATCCAGTGTGGTGCGGCGAGGGCGATGAGCAGCCCGATCGGGACGTTGACGAAGAGCACCCACCGCCAGTTCAGCCACTCGACGAGCATGCCCCCGGCGAGCAGACCGATCGCGCCGCCGCCCGCCGACACCGCGGCGAAGACCCCGAAGGCCCGGTTGCGTTCCGGCCCTTCGCGGAAGGTGGTGCTGATCAGGGCGAGGGCCGTCGGCGAGGCGATGGCTCCTCCCACGCCCTGGAGGGCGCGGGCGGCGAGGAGTTGGCCGGAGTTCTGGGCGAGCCCGCCGAGCAGTGAGGCCAGTGCGAAGAGCAGCACGCCGACGATGAAGACACGCCGTCTGCCGAGGATGTCGCCGGTCCGGCCGCCGAGCAGCAGCAGACCGCCGAAGGTGAGGGTGTAGGCGTTGACCACCCACGACAGGCTGGTGGTGGAGAAGTCGAGGGAGCGCTGGATGTGCGGCAGCGCGATGTTCACGATGGTGATGTCCAGCACCACCATCAGCTGACACGACGCGATGACCAGCAGCGCCATCACGTTTCCACCGCCGCCGGCGTTCCGGGCGGCGTTCTGCGGTGCGGGGGCCGGTCGCGGACTGCTTCTGGTCATGCCGGGTCGCCCTTTCGGGAGTCCACCGTTCGACCGTACGCGCACGCCCCGACGCCCACCACTCGATCACCACGTCCCCGCCGCCGGGCGCGGCCCCGGTGCCCGCCTCATGTCGGCACGGGCATGATCTCGCCGTGGACGAGGCGCAGTTGACCGCCGGTGTCCGCCACGTCGACGCCGGCGTGCGGCCGGCGCCGGGCACGCGCTACCCCGGCCGACGGGGCGGCGCCTTCCGTCCGGTGGGCCGCGACGGGCCGGCCGGGGTCCGGGCGCGCTTCGCCGTCGGCGCCGACGGAGCCCGTTCGAGCGTCGCCCGCGAACGGCGAACCCCCGACCTCCCCTTGCGTCCTCGTCCCCTCCTGCGCCCCCGGACACCTGGCCCGGGTGGTCGACGGCGGGCGGCACGCCCACGTCGGGGCCGCGGGGTACGCCGACCGCCTCCCCACGGGGCCTGCGCCGGACCATGGAACGGTTCGGCGCCTCGACCCCCGGGCCGGCCGGCGTGGACCGGCCCGGGGCGGTGGAGCGGCGCGGGGCCCGATGTCCGTCGGCGGGGTGCCGCGCCGCATCGCCTGTGCCGAAGGGCTCCTCGTGGGCGACGCGGCGGGCGCGGTCTCGCCCCTCACCGCCGGGGGCCTGGACCCGTGCCCGCGCCTGCCGGAGCCGGCCGCCTCCGCCTTCGACGACGCGCTCCGGCCGGGGCGACCGGCCCCGTCGACCCACTACGACGGAGCCGCCCTGCGCGCGCACTTCCGGGGACGGCTCGCCCTGCGCAGGAGCCTGGCGCACATCCGGACGCCGGCGCCGCGGCCACGGCGGCGTCCGCCTTGCCGCGCACACCGTTCGGCCGGGCCGCGGCCGGTCGCGTCCTCTTCGGCGACCGGTCCTTCCCTGCCCCGTCGCCCACCGGTCACAGGACGGTGAGCAGGTCGTCGAGCGGTGCGGGCACGCGCCCGGGGTGGAGGGCCTCGACGAGAACGCGACCGTAGTGGATCTTGCGGCCCTTCTTCGTGCCGAGGAAGCGCCGCAGCCGCTGCCGCGGGGTGCGTTCCCGCTGGGCGGGCTGGCTCAGGAAGGTCCGCAGGGGGCGCAGGTCGCCCTCCGCCCGGACCAGTTCCTCCACCCGCGTCACCCCCAGCGCGCGGATGAGCTCGTCCTCCAGGTCCGCGGCGCAGACGAAGAACTCCTGCCGTGCGACACCGGCCCGCTCCAACCCGCGGGCGTAGTGACCGCGTTCGCCCTCGTCGCACAGCCCCGTGAGGCGCAGGTCCAGACCGGACGGCCCGAGAAGGCGGGCGAAGCGCCCGATGTTCATCGCGCCCCCCATCGGCAGGACGCAGATCCCCTCGGCCGCCGGGTTCCGGCCGCGGCGCGCGGCCAGCGCCTCGACCGCCGCGGCGTCGCTCAGCCCCTCGAGCAGGACCGCCGTCCGGACGCCGAGCCGCGCCGCCGACTCGCGCGCGGGCCCGCCGGGACCGCCGGCGGCCCACGCGGTGACCGCGTCCCGGAACATTTCCATGTCAGTCATGAGAGGAGTCTCGGCCCTTTCCGGGCGGTACCGGTAGGGAATTTCCCCCCGCCACCGCCCGGTCCGGGACGGCTACGGCGTCACGCAGCCGATCGTGCCCACCGGGAAGTCGTTGCCCGACGACGTGGCGGTGAAGCCGAACGTCACACTCCCGTCGGGGTTGACCACACGGTTGTGATCGACGTTCCTCACGGTCACCGTGCCGTCGGAACCCTTGGTCAGGGAGCCGTTCCACGCACTGCCGATCGTGGTCCCGGAACCGGGCTTCCACTGCACGGCCCAGCCGTTGAGCGGCGACGTCCCGTGGTTCATCACCTCGACGGAGCCCTGGAAGCCACCGTTCCAGGAGTTCACCACGTTGTAGACGGCCATGCAGGAACCGGTGTGCGGCGGCGGGTCCGTCGGGTCCGTCGGATCCGGGGTCGGCGTGCCGCCCGAGCCGCGGATGCCGGTCACCTCGCCGTTGCCGCCGTCGAAGACCACGTCGGAGCAGGAGAAGAAGTTCTCCTGGCTGTCCGAACGCACCCACTGCATGAAGATCAGCGCGTTGCCGGAACGTCCGGAGGGCAGCTTCAGGTCCCAGTTGTAGTGGCCGCCGTTGGTGCCCGGCGAGCCCTGCTGGGGCGGGTTGGTGACGGTCTGGATGAGTTCGAGGTCGTTCCAGCCCAGCTGTGAGGTGGGCGACCAGCCGGGCTTGGTGAGGTAGACCCGGAAGTCACCCGGATGCGCGGCCCAGTTGCTGTACTTCACCTTGACCGTGGCTCCGGACGTCAGATGCGTCCGGGGCCAGTCCGAGCGGGCCGCGTTGTAGGCGGAGAAGTCGTACGGGGAGCGGTCGCCGGCGCTGCAGAGCGTGCCGTCCGGGACATAGCCGGCTCCCCGCCCGGCGGCCTTGGAGTCGAGGACGGCGAACCAGTTGTACAGCGCCGACGAGCCGCTCCGGTTCAGCGCGTCCCGGCACGCCGGGTTGGTCGGGTCCAGTCCGCCGGTGCCGGTGACGGCGTCCAGCTGACAGAGGTAGGTGCGCGATCCGGGCATCATCGCCACGCCGTGCGCCTGCGCGTCGTTCTGCCAGAGGAAACTCAGGCCGAGCCCTCCGAGGAGGGTGGCCAGTACTGCTGCCAGGGAGACGAGTCTCCGTCGTAAGGGCATGGGATCTCCTGTGCCGGTAGTGGATGGGTCGGACAGGGGCGGAAGGTGGAAACCCCGCCCGTCCGGGGAGGGGCGTCAACCGGAGGGGCGGGGGGTTCGAGGGGCGGGGCAGGGGCCCGCCCTGTCGGCGCAGGGAGGAAGAGCGGGCCCCGGGCCGGGGACGCGGCGGGTGCGCGGCCCGCCGGTCGCCTCACGTGGTCGTGCAGGCGGTCCCGTTCAGGCTGAAGCCGTTCGGCCGGGCGAAGGCGCCGCTGTAGGTTCCCTGGAAGCCGAAGTTCTGGCTCCCGCCGGGCGCGATCCGCGCGTTGCCGTCGAGACCGCTCGCCGTGACCGCGCCCGAGGAAGGGCTGACGGACGCGTTCCAGGAGTTGGTGACGCGCTGGCCGGAGGGCAGGGTGAAGGCGAGCCGCCAGCCGTCGACGGCGGACGAACCGGTGTTCCTCACGGTGACGTCCGCGGTGAAGCCGCCCGGCCAGGCGTTCGTGGCGTAGGACACGGTGCACGCGGCCGGGCCGCCGGGTCCCCCCGGTTCGCCGCCGCCGGTGTTGACGGTGGAGGAGAAGGAGTTCACCGCGAGCCCGGCGCCGTTCTGCCAGGGCTCGAAGCCCGCCTGGACGCTCGTCAGGTACCAGTCGTTCCGCGCCATGCCGCGCGCGACGGTCTCCCGGACGAAGTCCATGACGTCGAAGCCGAAGCTGCTGATCGCCGACGGCGCGACGAACGACAGCACGTCGTTGGTGCCGTTGCCGCCCGACCACACCTGCCAGGTGCGCCCGGCCACGGTGGCCGTGCCGACCTGGGAGCCGATCGGCTGAATCGGGCCCACCTTGTTCAGCCAGATCATGATCTCGGTCCGGTTCACGCCGTCGGTCCGGGGCGTCGGGTCCAGCCAGATGTCGTACGAGGCGTTGTACACGGCGTCGTTGACATAGCCGTACGAGATGCTGCTGGGAGCACTGGAGATGCCGCTGATCCGCGCGGGGAGGGCGGTTCCCGGCGAGCAGTTGGTGTAGTGGCAGCCGTTGAAGAGAGACGGGTACGACTTCGGGGCCCCGTTGGTCGGCACCGAGCCGTCGGCCCGGGTGAGGCGGAAACCGGTGTCCGTGGCGGTGACGCACTGGGTGGCGCTGGTGCCCCAGCGGTTGTTCTGGACGACGTAGCGCCCCTGGACGGTGGTCGATCCGTACTGTTCGCAGATCGTGGTGTCGGCCTGGGCCGGCGCCGTCCCGGTCACCAGCGCCGCGACCACGGCGAGAGCGGTGAGGAGCGTCGCGAACAGGCCGCGCAGGGCCCGGGTGTGGTGCGGTAACCGTCGCATGCGGGGACCTCTCCGAGAGGATGGGGGGGCGACCGGCGGGAGCGCTCCCCTCTCCCCATTGATGGGAGCGCTCCCAGTGGTGTTTCGGAACGGGACTGTAGGAGCTACCCATGTCCCTGACAAGACTGTGCGCGGGAAACTGTCGAATTCATTTCGAAGCCCCAGGTCAGCGAGGTGATCCAGAAGGGCTCTCCGCCTCGGGAGCGCTCCCGAAACATTCGATGACGCGGTGATCCGTGAGGCGGTCGAGGAGAGTGGGGAAAGGCGGATCAGGCGGAGCCGCGCAGCACCAGCTCCGTACGGAGGATGACGTGCCGCCAGGCCACCTCCGGCTCCTCCATCTCCTCCAGGAGCAGACGCACCATCGTCCGGCCGATCTCCTCCAGCGGCTGGCGCACCGTCGTCAGCTTCGGATCGGTGTGCTGGGCGAGCGGGAAGTCGTCGAAGCCGATCACCGCGACGTCCTCCGGCACCCGGCGTCCCGCCGCGCGCAGGGCGTCGAGGGCGCCCGCGGCCATGGTGTCCGACGCGGCGAACACCCCGTCGATCTCCGGGGCGCGCTCGATGAGCCCGGCCATCGCCCGGCGCCCGCTGTCCGCGGAGAAGTCCCCCTCGACCGTCCAGGCCGGCCTGTTCTCGGCGCCCGCCCGCTCCAGCGCCTCGCGGTAACCGCGCAGCCGGCACTGGGCCACGTACATGTCGAGCGGCCCGGTGATGGTCGCGATCGAGCGGCGTCCGAGGCCCAGGAGGTGCGCCACCGCGCCGCGGGCGCCGCCGGCGTTGTCCGCGTCGACGTAGGTCACGCTCTCCTCGCCCGAGCGCCGCCCCAGCAGGACGGTGGGCAGCCCCACTTCGGCCAGCATGTCGGGCAGCGCGTCCTCGGCGTGCACGGACATCAGCATCACGCCGTCGACCCGGCCGCCGCGCGCGTACTCCACCAGGCGCTGCCGTTCGGCGTCCGTGCGGACCAGGGTGAGCAGCAGCTGCACCTTGGTGTCGGTCAGCGCGTCGCCGACGGACCGGACGATCTCCGAGAAGAACGGCTCACCGAACTGCCGCCAGTCCGGCTCCGTCATGACCAGCGCGACGGCGTCGGCACGCCTGCCCGCCAGTGAACGGGCCGCCAGATTGGGCACGTACCCCAGTTCGGCGATGGCGCGCTGCACGGCACGGCGCGTGGAATCCTTCACGCCCGCCGCGTCGTTGACGACGCGGGAGACGGTGCCCCGCCCCACACCGGCGAGCGCGGCCACCTCCTCCAGCGTCGGTGTGCCGGGACGCCGCTTGCCCATGACCCCACCCCCCACGAGATCACTAGATCTTACGGCCACCGGGCGTCCGGAACGGCCGGTCCCGCGAACCTCCGGCCGGATCGAGGACGTCGAGCGGGATGCCTCGCACCCCCGCCGACGCACCCTCCTCGGCGCCGCACCGGGCGGCTCCCGACGGCCCCGGCGGCAAGGCGCCGGGCGCCGGCGGCACGTCCGCGCGACAGCCGGTGCACGTGTACGGGGCCGTCCGGCCCCGGGACGCCCTCGCCGCCCGCGCACCACGGCGCCTGACTCCCGACCGGCCACGGGAGAGGAGCGGGCGCCGCCGGATCCGGTGGCGCCCGGTGCCGCTTCGGCTTCCTGCGGCGCGGACGGAGGGGAGAGCTGTGCGCGGACCGACGCGGGATCCGGGTTGACGTGCGGCCGGCCCCCGACGACGACCGTCGGCACGGTCTCGTGGCCGTCGGCGGCCGCCCGCACCGCCGCCGCTCCGTCCGGATCACGCCGGATGCCGACCCGGTGCGACCGCCCGGCGTCCCGGCCCGACCGGATGCGCAGGCGCAGGCGGTACGTGCAGCCGGGTCGCCAGAAGACGACCGGCCGGCCGTCGACCGCGCTGCGGCGCCGTGCCTCCCGTGCGGTGGGGTGCGGCATGCCGGGGCGACCGCCCGGCGCCGCCCCTCCGCCCACTCGCAGGAGCGGCCGGTCCGCGAGGTCCCGCAGGAGCCGACGGTCGTGGGACGCCACGACGACACCGGCGGCGGTGCCGCGGAGCGCCCCGGTCGGCTCGTCGACCAGCGGCGCCGACAGGTGGTCGGTCGGCTCGTCGAGCAGCGGGACGTCGTGCCCCGCGCCGAGCGGACACGCCGGCCGGATGCGGTGGCGCTGCCCGGCCGAGAGGGTCGCCGGCGACCGTGCCCGGACCGCGGCTGCGGGATGATGACGATCATGGCACTCTTTCTCAGGACCCGTCCCGGCGGTGATCCGGCGCGGACCCGTGTCGCGGCGGCCGTGGCCGCACTGGCGACCGTCGGCGCCGGACTGGGCCTGCGGGCCGTGGCGACGGGGGACGTGGCCAAGTACGGCGGCGACGCCCTCTACACCCTGCTGATCTTCGCCCTGGTCGTCCTGGTGGCACCGCGGACGACACCGCCGAGGGCCGCCGCGGTCGCGCTCGCCGTCAGTTGGGCGGTCGAGTTCCTGCAGCTCACCGGGGTGCCGGCGGAGCTCTCCCGGCACAGCGTCGCGGCCCGTCTGGTCCTCGGTTCCACCTTCAACGCGCCGGACCTGTTCTGGTACGTGATCGGCGCGATCGCGGGCTGGCTCGTCGCACGGGGACGTGCGGCGCCGACCGGGGAGCCGTAGCACGCGGTACCGGTTTCACCGGGCGGCGAGGTGATACCCGGCCCTCCGACCCGTTCCCCTACGCGCGGGAGGACTCATGGCGACCGGCGAGACGGGCTTCAGCGACGTCGTGTACGACCTGATCTCCGTGCAGTACCACTCGTTGAAGGCAGGCCACGACTACGGCCAGTACGTCCGTGACGCGGAGAACGCGGACCAGAGGGAGATCGCCGACTTCTTCAGGGAGGTCATGGAACAGGACGCGGAACGCGCGGCCCGCTGCCACCGGTACCTGGCCCGGCTGTCCGGCACCGGGAAGGCCGGCCCCGCCGTCGGCTGACCGCGAAGGCGCGTCGCGGCTCGCCCGGCCGGGCACCCGGGTGTCCCGCCGGGAGCCCGGCGTGCGGACGGACGCCGGGCACCGCACGCTGGTGCCATGGCGAACGACCGGCCCATCGTGATCTGCCCGCCCGGCGAGGACGGCGGCCGGCGCGTCCGCGACGGCCCGCGGTTCCTCGGGATGGCGTACGGGCGGCTGGACGTGGTGGAGTTCCTGCGCCTCGAGGGCCTGGAGAGCGTCGACCACGACTGGCTGCGCCGGTCCGCGAGGGTCGAGTGGCGCGGCGGCCCGGATGCGTGGCGTGGTCACGGCTGACGGGGCGTCCGTCGGGGACCCTGTCGTCGGATCCGCACACCCCGGCGCCGGCCGCGACCGACGAGCTCGGGCGGTCCGCGCGGACCTTCCCCGTCGACGTCGTCGTGCGCTCCGGCGGCGGCGAACGGCGCGCCGTGGCCCGGGACATCCACGCCGTCACCGCGCCGCTCGTGGTGGAAGCGGTGGGCCGCGTCCGTGAGAGGCCGGGTGAAGGGCTCGAGCCCTGACCGGGCCGTGAGACCCGGTCAGGGCTCGAGCGTGTCGCCCGGAAGGCGCGGATCAGCGGGTGAAGGTGACCCGGTGCTCCTTCAGCGCGCCGCAGTTGGAGCCGTACACCTGTACGTACACGTTGTCGATGCCGCCGCCCCAGTCCACGCAGTGCCCCTTGCCGTAGACGTAGGTGGGCCCCGCGTACGACGTGTACCACCCGCCGTCCTGGTCACCCTTCTCGGTGTCGGGGACGTAGACCCACGCGGACATGTCCCGGGCGGTGCCGGGGTTGGTGCGGATGGTCGTGACGCAGTTCCGGCCGTTGGCCGAGTTGTACGTCAGGTAGACGGTGCCCAGGGAGCCGACGGCTGCCGAGTTCACGGTCTTGTAGCCGCTTCCGCACACCTGCTGCGGGGTGGTGTCGGGTGCGGCCGCGGCCGGTGACGCCAGGGCGGTCGTGGCCCCCACCGACAGGGCGGCCAGGGCGGAGGCGGCCAGGACGGAACGACTGAATCTCATATTTCCCCCTTGCGGCTCTTGGAGCGGTTGCTCCTGTCCTGTGGGACCCGCGGGCCGGGCGAAGGGTTGTGCCGTGTCCGGCGGCGGATGCCGGCGCCCGGTTCCCGGGTGCGCGGCGGGAGATCCGTCAGCGGCGCCGCAGCGACGCGTCGAGCAGTGCGGGCGGGGTGTCGTGCTTCTCGTGTGCGGCCAGGTCGGTGCCCGGGGCGACGACGGAGTCGATCGCGTCGAGTACGTCGGCGCCGAGCACGGTGTCGGCGGCGGCGAGCTGGGAGTGCAGGTGGTCCAGGGTGCGCGGTCCGACGAGGGCGCTGGTCACGGCCGGGTGCGCGGTGGCGAAACCGAGCGCGAGCTGGATCATCGTCAGTCCGGCCGCGTCGGCGATCCCGGCCAGCCGCTCGACGGCGTCGAGCCGGGCCCGGTTGGCGGGGAGGGCGGGGTCGAAGCGTTCCGGCATGAACGCCGAGCGGTGGGTGGTGACGTCCTTGCCCCTGCGGACGGCGCCGGACAGCCAGCCCGAGGCCAGCGGACTCCAGACCAGCACCCCCATCCCGTACTCCTCCGTGACGGGCAGGACGTGGGACTCGATCCCGCGCTGCAGTACGGAGTAGCTGGGCTGTTCGGTGACGTAGCGGCTCAGGCGGTGTTCGCGGGCGGCCCACTGCGCCTGCACGATGCGGTACGCGGGGAACGTGGAGGAGCCGAAGTAGCGGATCTTTCCCGCGCGTTGCAGATCGGTCAGGGCGGACAGGGTCTCCTCGTCGCCGGTGGCCGGGTCCCACCGGTGGATCTGGTACAGGTCGACATGGTCGACGCCGAGGCGGCGCAGGCTGTCGTCCAGCGCGGCGACCAGCCTGCGGCGCGAGCTCCCCCGGTGGTTCGGCTCGTCACCCATGGGCAGGCCGGCCTTGGTGGCCAGCACGATGTCGTCACGGCGGCCGGCGACGGCCTTGCCGACCATCTCCTCCGACTCGCCGTCGCCGTACACGTCGGCGGTGTCGATGAGATTGACACCGGCCTCCAGCGCGGCGTCGACGAGGGCGGTGGCCTCCTCCTGGGTGGTGCGTCCGATCCTGCCGAAGTTCATCGCGCCGAGCGCGAGGGTGCTGACCTGGACACCGGTGCGCCCCAGGGTGCGGTACTGCATGGTCGTGTCTCCTCGGTACGGGAAATGCGTGAGGGAACGGCGGCGCACGGCTTGGTGGCCGGGCGCCCGCTCTGGCATCATAAGCAAGCGGAACCGTGTTCCGGAACCATACGGAACGACGTTCCGCTTTGGCAAGCGGTGGTGAGCGAAAGGAGCGGCGCGGTGAGCGACGGCAGCAGTGGCGAGGGCGCCAAAGGCGCGGCTCCGTCCCGGCGCAAGGACGCCCGGCGCAACAAGGAGGCCCTGCTCGACGCCGCCGCCGCGGTCTTCGTCACGTCGGGTGTGGACGCGCCGGTTCGCGACATCGCGGCGGCGGCCGGAGTGGGAGTGGGCACGATCTACCGCCACTTCCCGACGCGGGCGGACCTCATCATCGCCGTCTACCGGCACCAGGTCGACGCCTGCGCCGAGGCCGGTCCGGCCCTGCTGGCCGGCGGTGCGACTCCGCACGCGGCACTGGGGGAGTGGGTCGCCCTCTTCGTCGACTTCCTGGTCACCAAGCACGGTCTCGCCGCCGTGCTGCACTCGGACGAGGCCGGCTTCGACGCCCTGCACGCCTACTTCCTCGACCGTCTCGTGCCGGTCTGCGGCCAACTCCTCGAAGCGGCCCGGGCGGCCGGTGAGATCCGCTCCGACATCGACGCCTACGCGCTCATGCGCGGCATCGGGAACCTGTGCATCGGCGCGGAGAGCGACCCCCGTTACGACGCGCGCCGACTGGTCGAACTCCTCATCGCGGGGCTGCGCTCACCCCGGCATCCCCTTACCGGGCGGTGAGCGGCCCGGGGCCCGACGTGTCACACCTCTGACCGGTCTCCGTCCCACGGGCCCGCCGGCGGCGTCCGCGCTCCCGCGGAGGCGGCGTCGCCCTCCCGCCCCGAAAGGCGGCCGGCGCGAAGCGCCCCTCCCTCGCCCGCCGGACCCGCGCCCCGCCCGCCGGCCCGGTCCACGGCGCGCTCGCCGGCGCCGCCGACGCCTCGCGGGAGGCCGCGGCGGTCACGGCCGCGACACGGCGGCCCGTGACCGATGCCGCGTCGGCCGGGGCGCTTTCCGCACCGGCGTGATCACGCCGGTGCGCCAAAGCGGCGCCCGGGCCTCAGAACGGGAGCCGCCCGCGCGCCCGCCGTCCCGCGGAACCGCTGCGGCCGACCGCGCGGGAGCTCGAGCTGAAGGGCTTGCTGAGGAGACGCCCGAGCGGTCCCGGCGCCTTGGACCCGGCCCGGGAGCCGAGGCCGAGAGTGCGTTGTGCCCCGTTCTGCGGGTGCCGGGAAAGACGCGGGACGAGGAAGGCGAGGACGGCGATCACCACGCAGACGGCGACGATGCCAACGACCATCATGAGGGCCTCCGGAGTCGGGAACGTGAACACCGGACCGGTTGGTCCGCAGGGGACCGCTTGCCCCGTTCCCGGGTGAACACGCCCCGATCCGGACCGCGTGTCACCGCTCCGTCTCGCGTCCGGCGCCGTCGGATCGCCGGACGCCCCGGCAGGCGCGACGGGGCGATCCCGGTGCCGGCGGGTGACGAACGGCCCGGCAACGGCCCTTCCAGCGCCGGACTTTGCCTTCTCTTTACAACCCGTGCCGCCGCTGTCACGTCTCTTCGCACGATCCATGACCCAGCCCGCCAGGCCATCGTGCGGGCGGAGCGACGAAAGAGAGCGATCCATGCGCCGAACTGTCCTCAGTGCCACAGCACTCGCCTGTACCGCCGTGTTGGCGAGCACGACGCCCGCGCTCGCCGACAGCCCCTCCCCGGTCCCCGCGGCCACCGTGGCCCCCAGCGAGTCGTCGGCCCCGGCCGACGCCACGGAGCCGAGCCCGGTACCTGCCGAGGACGACGCGCCGGACCGGTCGACGGCCCCCGGCGAGGTCGCCGTCGTACCGAGCGGCGCGCCCGACACCGGCGTCGCGTCCGCGGAGTCCGGGGCCGACGGCGCGCTGATCGGCGGGAGTGCCGCCGCGGTGCTCACCGCCGGCGGCGCGGCGGTCCTTCTCGTGCGTCGTCGGAGGGCGACCACGGCATGACGTCGCTCTCCAGGCGTGCCTTCGCCGCCGCGGCGACGGCCGCGCTCCTCGGCGGCTGCGGCGGCGGTCACGGGAACGGCCGGTCCACGGCCGGACGCCCCGGGAGCACGACACCGTCCGCACGGCCCTCCGCGGAGCCGGTGCGCGTCCTCGCACGTTCGGTCCCGGTCGGACTGGAGATACCGGCCATCGGGGTCGACACCCCGGTCATACGGCTGGGGCTGGCCCCGGACCGCACGGTCCAGGTGCCTCCGGTCACGGCCCATGACCGGGCGGGCTGGTACCGGCACTCGCCGACGCCCGGCCAGATCGGCCCGTCGGTGATCCTCGGCCACGTCACGGTCGGCCGCCACGGAGACGGCGTCTTCCGCCACCTCGCGCGTCTGCGCCCGGGGGACGGGATCGTGGCACGCCTGGAGAACGGCACGGCGGCGGTGTTCGCCGTCGACTCGGTCCGGACGGTCGCCAAGGCGGACTTCCCGACGGACGCGGTCTACGGTGACGTCGGCCGTCCGGAGCTGCGGCTCATCACGTGCGGCGGCCCGCGCACCGGCGACGAGTACCGCGACAACGTGATCGTCTTCGCGCGTGCCTGAACCGTCGCCGGGTCCCGGGCCGGCGGGCCGCGCGTTCGCCGGCCCGGGACCCGCTCCCCCGACACCCGTACCGTCCCGAGCATGGAGAGCATTGAAACGGTCCCGAGAGCAGGCGGCTTCCGAACTCTTCGCCGCCCTCTACCCGCGCCTCGCCGGCTGGTGCCGCCGGCTGGTCGACGACGACGAGACGGCCCACGAGATCGCCTCGGAGGCCTTCACCCGGCTGTGGGCCCGCTGGACGTCCGTGGCCGAACCCCGGGGCTTCCTCTACGTCACCGCGGCCAACCTCGTCCGGGACCACTGGCGCGCACTCGAACGCGAGCGCAGGACCGTGCACCGTGTGACCACCGAGACCGCCGTCCGCCCGCCCGCCGAACAGTCCGACCCGTCCGTCCGTCTGCTCGTGCGGTCGCTGCCGGAACGACTGCGCGTCCCGATCCTGCTGCACTACTACGCCGACATGCCGATCCGGGAGGTGTCCGCGGTGACCGGACGCAAGGAGGGGACCATCAAGGCCGACCTCCACGCGGCCCGCGAACTGCTCCGCGCCCACCTGAGGAGAAGCCTTGATCACACACGCTGACGAGGGTCCGGAGTTCGAGCCCGACGACCCCCTCGCCGTCGTCCTGCGGCCCGGCTCCGACTACCTCGGTCCGCCCCCCGGCCGGTTCGAGGAGATCCGCCGCGGCGCGGCGCGGCGCCGGCTGGTCCGTACCGCGGTCGGGGTCGGGGCCGGAATGGCGTGCGCCGTCGCCGCCCTCGTCGTGCTGCCCCCGCAGTCGTCGCCCCTGGACGCCCCGGTGTCCCCGACGGTCCCCCTCGCCCCGCCTCCGGTGAGCAGCCCTTCCGCCACACCCACCCCGTCGCCGTCCCCGGAGCCCACCGAAGCCCACTCCACTCCGACCGAAGCCCACTCCACTCCGACCGAAGTCCACTCCACTCCCACCGAAGTCCGCCCCACTCCCCGGGCCCCGACCGACGGCCCCGGGGACCCGGGGGCGAGGACACCCCCCCTCCCGGCCCGGGGTGAGCCCGGCGGCTCCCCGTGACACCCGCGCACATCCCCGCCGGGGCGCGGCGGCACGGCGGGGCGCACGCGCCGCTCGACCGGACCGCCGCGCTCCCGGTCAACCGGCCCCGACCTGGTGTTCTCATAAGGCCCGGCCGGCCTGACGAGGTCTGCCGAACACCGTCGGGGCGGGCGGCGGACCTCGCCGGCCGGATCGTGGAGCGCCGGTGAAAACCCTGTGGAAGCGGTGTCGGTGGGGTCGCTTATGCTGCACCGGATGATCACGCGGGACCAGGGGAGGACGCGGGATGTTCGGCAAGTTGTTCGGCAGGGAAGCGGAGAGACCGGCGGCGGATCCGTACGCGCTTCCCGCCCCGCGCAGGAAGAACGGGACGTACACGCTGCGCGCGCTCGGGGACACGCGCGTGCTCGCGCTGGTGGAGGCGGCCGACGCGGGGGAGTGGGAGGCGGTCAAGGCGGCACTGGCGCCCTTCGACCTCGGCCGCGACCACCAGGTCCTCGGTGAGCTGGCCGTCCTGGACGGTGTGCAGGACTGGATCGGCCGGGCCGTCGAGGAGGACAAGGAGCACCGGGCGACGGCCCTGCTGATCTCCGGGGCGCGCCACATCGGCTGGGGCTGGGAGGCGCGCACCGCCGCACGCGCCGCGCACGTCACGCAGGAGCAGTGGCGGGTCTTCCACGAGCGGCTCCACATCGCCGAGGAGCAGCTGCTGGAGGCCGCCGAGCTGCGGCCGGAATGGGTCACGCCGTGGCGTCAGCTCCTCACCTCCGGCCGCGGCATGTCGCTGGGCGCCGCCGTCAACGAGACCCGGTTCGACGCCGGACTGCGCCGCGACCCGCTGGACCTGGAGATCCACACCGAGTGGCTGGCCCAGCTGCAGCCCCGCTGGGGCGGCGAGCCCGGCCAGGCCCTGGCGTTCGCCCGGGACGCCCTCGCCCGCGCCCCGCAGGGGCACCGCCTCGGCTGCGTGATCGCCATGGCGCACATCGAGGAATGGGTCGAGTCGGACCGCGGAAGCTGTCTCGAAACCCTTGAGATCCAGGCAGAGTTGCGCGACGCGGCCGACCACAGCATCCTCCACCCGGACTACGCGTGGCGCCCGGGCTGGCAGCAGGACTTCAACATGTTCGCCATGGCCCTGTCGCTGGCCGGTGAGCGCCACACGGTCCGGCGCGTCTTCCGGACCCTGGACGGCGCCTGCACCAAGTGGCCCTGGACCTTCTTCGCGGACCCCGAGAAGGAGTTCGCCCGCCGCCACCGCCGCGCCTGAGCGCCCGCCGGCCCCGGACCGCCCGCCATCCGTCGTCCCTCCCACCCCGGACTGCCCGATGACTCTGCCCGAAACCGCCGCCGACCGCACCTTCCAGGTGGATCTGCGCGGCCTCGTCGACCTCCTCTCCCACCACCTCTACTCCAGTCCCCGCGTCTACCTGCGCGAACTCCTGCAGAACGCGGTGGACGCGCTGACCGCCCGGCACGCGCTCGAACCGGCCGCCCCCGCCGGCTCCTTCGGCGTCCGCCTGTACGCCGACGGCACGGTGGTACGCGTCGAGGACGACGGCGTCGGCCTCACCGAGGCCGACGTGCACACCTTCCTCGCCACCATCGGCCGCAGCAGCAAGCGCGCCATGGGGGTCCCCCCGGACGAGCCCATTCGAGGCTGGGGGAAGATCACCGAGCAACGCGACGACTTCATCGGCCGGTTCGGCATCGGCCTGCTCTCCTGCTTCCTGGTCGCGGACGAGATCCACGTCCTGAGCCGCTCCGCCCGCACCCCCGACGCGCCCGCCGTGGAGTGGCGGGGACGCGGCGACGGCAGCTACACCGTCCGCGTCCTGCCCGCCTCCGCCCACCCCCGGCCCGGCACCACCGTCACCCTGGCGCCCCGCGCCGACGCGGGCGAGTGGACCCGGCCGGCACAAGTGCACGCGCTGGGCCGGCACTTCGGCTCGCTGCTGCGCCACCCGGTGACCTTCGACGACGGCACGGGCGCCGCCTCCGTCAACCCCGAGCCCGCTCCCTGGGCGCGCACGTACCCCACGCCGGGGGCCCGCTCCCGCGCGCTGGCCGCGTACGGCGAGGAGGTCTTCGGATTCGAGCCGCTGGACACCGTCGAGCTGGACCTGCCCGCCGTGGGCCTGAAGGGCATCGCGTGCGTGCTGCCCGAGACGGTGCCGGCCGGCCGCAGTCACGGCCACCGCGTGCACGTCAAGGGCATGCTCCTGTCCGAGCAGGCCGAGGAGATCCTGCCCGAGTGGGCGTTCTTCGTCCGCTGCGTCATCGACGCCGAGAGCCTGCGCCCGACCGCGTCCCGCGAGTCCCTGTACGAGGACGACACCCTCGCCGCCGTCCGTGACGCCCTCGCCGAGCGGCTGCGCGCGTGGATCGCCCGGGCCGCCGCCAGCGACCCGGACCTGCTGGCCCGCTTCCTCCAGGTCCACCACCTGGCCGTGAAGTCGCTCGCCGTGCACGACGACGAGATCCTGCGGATGCTGCTGCCCTGGCTGCCGTTCGAGACCACCGACGGACACACCACCCTCGACGAGTTCGCGCGCACCCACCGCACCGTGCTCGTGACCTCGAGCGTGGAGGAGTTCCGGCAGGTCGCGGCGATCGCCTCCGCCGCCGGACTCGGCGTCGTCAACGGCGGCTACACCTACGACCGCGAACTGGTCCACCGGCTGCCCGAGATCAGGTCCGAGGCCACGGTCGCCGACCTCGACCCGGCGACCCTCACCGCCCACCTCGACCCCGTCGACCGGGAGACGGAACTGGCCGCCGGGGCCTATCTCGCCCAGGCCCGCGACGCCCTCGCCGTCTTCGACTGCGACGTCGCGCTGCGCACCTTCCAGCCCGCCTCGGCCCCCGCCCTCCTCGTCGACAGCCGCGAGGCCCGGCACGAACGCACCCGCTCCCGGCTCGCCCGCGAGCAGGAGGGCGGCCTGTGGGGCGACCTCCTCGGCGCCCTGCGCCAGGAGGCGCCGCGGGCCCAGCTGATCCTCAACCAGCTCAACCCGCTGGTCCGCACCGCCGTCGCCATCGACGAGCCCGAGCTGGCCCGCACCAGCGCCGAGGCCCTCTACGGGCAGGCCGCGCTGCTGTCCCGGCGGCCGCTCAGACCCGCCGAGTCGAGCCTCATCAACCGCTCCTTCCTCGACCTCCTCGCCCACGCCCTCCGCAAGGACAGCTGACGATGCCGACCGCACCCCAGACCACCGATGAGCTGTACCGGGCGCTCCAGGAGAACCACCGGCGTCCCTACGGCCTCACCCGCACCGTCACCGCCGAGGAACTCGTCGACGCCGCCGAGCGGTTCGCGGAACCCGTCCCGCTGGTCCGCGCGCTCTTCGAACTCCAGGAGGCGTACACCTACGGCTCCGAACCCCGGAAGTCACCCGTCGTCTTCGCCCGCCTGCTCACCCTCTTCGACGAGCAGCCGGACGTCTTCGACGACCGCATGCGCCACACGCTGTTCTGGCGGTTCAAGTGGGTGGCCAACGCCCTGCGCGCGCTCCCCGAGATCCCGCTGGCCGGCCTGCGCCAGTGGCTGACGGAGATGCGCGACCGGTACGAGAAGGCGGGCCTCGGCCTCCAGCCCTACTACGGACAGGCGTACCAGCTCGCCGCCCACGTCGGCGAGGACACCGCGCTCGCCTACGAGCTGTGGGCCGGCCGCGCCCGCACCCGGCTCAGCGACTGCGAGGCCTGCGAGATCTGCGAACGTGCCCTGTACCACCTGGCGGCGGGCGACGACGAGCGGGCGCTGCGCGCCTGGGAGCCCGTGCTGGCCGGAAAGGAGTCCTGCCAGGAGGAGCCGGCCCGCTCCTTCTCGTACGCGCTGCTGCCCCTGCTGCGGGCCGGCCGCACCGACCAGGCACGCGAACTGCACCTCGCCGGCTACCGCGGCTGCCGCCGCAACCCCTCGATGGCCGGGGAGGCCGGGCGGCACCTGGAGTTCTGCGCGCTGACCGGCAACGAGGCACGCGGCCTGGAACTCCTCGCCGAGAACCGGAACCTGTTCGACGAGGTGGACTCGCCGCGCGAGCGGTTCGACTTCCTCACCGGCGTGGAGGTCCTCCTCCAGCGCGTCGAGCACCTCGGCCACGGCGCCCTGCCCGCCGCCGGCTTCACGGGCCGCACCTGGACGGTGAGCGACCTGCACGCCGAGGTGCGGGAGCGCGCCGACGGACTCGCCGCCCGCTTCGACGCCCGCAACGGCACCACCGCCCACGCCGACCGCCGCAAGGCCCGCCTCGGCCGCGCCCCGCTCCTGGACGCACTGGAACTGACCCTGCGCGCCCGCACCCTCGACGACGTGGCCCCGGCGGCCCCGGTCGCCGCCCCCACCGCCCGGACGGCCCCCGCCGTCCCCGAGTCGCTGCCCGAACTCATCCTGCGGGCACGGGAACTGGACGAGCAGGGACACCCGGACGCGCGGGCCTGCTGGGCACGGCTGCGCACGCTCGTCGCCGCCCGCGGCTACACCCACCCGGACGACCCGGCCGCGGGCCCGCTCGTCCAGCTGCACGCCGATCTGCTGGACGACGAGGCGAGCCGGGCCGGCGAGAAGGACGAGTTCGCCGACGCCGCCGCCCTCCACGAGGAGGCCGCGGGCCTGTACGACGACGCGGGGCAGCCGGGTCACGCGGCCCTGGCCCGTGCCTGCGCCCTGCTCGCCACCGCGCAGGATCCCGCGCAGGATCCCGCGCAGGATCCCGCGCAGGATCCCGCGCAGGATCCCGCGCAGGATCCCGCGCAGGAGGCCGACGGAGCCGAGGCGAAGGCCGCCGCGCTGACCGCCGCACACGCGTCCATGGTCCGCCTCCACGAGGAGACGTCCGGCCTCACCCCGCGCCAGGAGGCCCGCCTGCTGCGGCTGCGGGCCACCGCGCTCGGCATGCGTCTGCAGACGTCGGGAAGCGAGGAGCACATCGCGCCGGTCCTCGCGGAGGTGGACCTGCTGCACGCCTTCGCCACCCGGCACGACGTCGACGCCCAGATTTCCGGGGCCCTGCTGCTGCGGGCCACCACCCACGCCCTGTCCGGCGACCTGCCCGCCGCACTCACCGGGACCGACGGCGTCCTCGACCGGCTCAAGGAGCACGGCCCGGCCTGGCACCTGCCCCGCGCCCTCGCCCTGCGCGGCCGGCTCCACCTCGGCCTGCACAACGCGCAGGCCGCGTACACGGACCTGGCCGAGGGGCTGCGGCTGGCCGCCGACTGGCCGGCCGACACGGTCGACGCCTCCCGTCTCCACAGCGATCTGGCCGGGGCCTGCCTGCACCTGGGCCGTCCCGACGAGGCGCTGCGGCACCTGACCCGCTCCGCGGAGATCGATCTCCGCCTCGGCAACCGGTTCGACGCGTTCTGCACCTACGGCAACGCGGCCCAGCTCAGCCTCGACCTCGGCCGGGTCGAGGACTGCATCGCGCTGCTCGACTCCGTGCTCGCCGAACCGGACGTCACCGCCGGGGAGCTGGACGACCGGCTCGTCGCCCAACTGCGTCTGACCCGCGCCCGCGCGCTGCACGCGGGGGAGGACCTCAAGGCCGCCACGGCGGAGTTCGTCGCCCTCGCGGCCGAGTCGGCCGGCTGGGACGACGACCCCGGCAGCCACGCCATGATCGCCGCCGAGACGGCCGTACTCCTCGGCGAGTCCGGCGAGTTCGGACGGGCCCGCGAGGCCGTGGACCAGGCCCTCGCCGCCCACGCCGAGGACCCGCGCCATGAGCAGCTCAGCAACTGCCTGCGCGAACTCGCCCGGCTCCAGGCGGAGCGGCAGGGTCCGGAGGGCCTGGCCGGCGCCCGCGCCTTCCTCGCCGACGCCGGCCGGGTCGCCGACGAGGCCCGCGCCGCCGGGTACGAGGCCCACGGCCGTCCGCTGGACGCCGCCCTGGCCTACGAACACGGACGGGTCAACGCCTACGCCGGTGAGTACGAGGACGCCCTGACCGCACTGGAGAAGGCCCTCGCCCTGCTCGGCGAGCCGGGACAGGACCGGGAGCACGCCGGCGAGTGGGCCGAGTGCGTCCGCCTCGCGGGCGCCGTGGAAGGCGTCTACCTGGAGCGCACCGCCCCGGCCCTCACCCGTCTCGACGCGGCGGTCTCCCGCCTCACCGCGCTGGGCCACACCGAGGGGACCGAGCCGCTGGCCTCCCTGGCGGCCCGGCTGCGCGACGAGAAGTGACACGGCGGGCCTGACCCGTTCGGGGACCGCGGGCGGGGACGGGGGCAGCCGCTCAGGCTGCCGTCCGGCCGTCCACCGGGACGCCCAGCCGGTCGGCCACGGCGGTGAGGGCCGTCCCCAGGGGGAGCGCGACCCGGGTGACGGCGTGCCGGTCGCCCCGGGTCGGGTCCCGATTGACGATCAGCACCGGTGTGCCCGCCCGGGCGGCCTGACGGACGAACCGCAGCCCGGACATCACCGTCAGCGACGACCCCAGGACGAGCAACGAGGAGGCCTCACGGACCAGCGCGCGGCAGTGCTCCACCCGCGGCGGCGGCACGTTCTCGCCGAAGAACACCACGTCCGGTTTGAGGACGCCGCCGCAGAGCGCGCAGGGCGCCACCCGGAAGTCCCCGACCTGTTCGTCGGTGAGGTCGGCGTCACCGTCGGGGTTGACGCCCGCGGCCACCGGCGCGAAGCCCGCGTTGGCCTCCTCCAGCCGCCGGGCGAGTTCGCGGCGCGGGCTGAGGGCGCCGCAGGAGAGGCAGACGACCCGGTCCAGGCCGCCGTGGAGCTCCACGACGTCCTCGCTGCCGGCGGCCTGGTGCAGACCGTCGACGTTCTGCGTGATCACACCCGAGAGCAGGCCGTGCCGCCCGAACGCGGCCACGGCCCGGTGCCCGGCGTTGGGCAGGGCACGGTGGAAGGTGCGCCAGCCGAGGTGGCTGCGCGCCCAGTACCTGCGCCGGGCCCGGTCGCTGCCGGTGAAGTCCTGGTAGGTCATCGGTGTGTGGCGGCTCAGGCTCCCGCCCTCGCCCCGGTAGTCGGGGATGCCCGACTCGGTGGAGATGCCGGCCCCGCTGAGCACCAGCACCCCGCCGGCGCCCAGCGCCTCGGCGACCGGCTCCGGATCCGTGGAGCCCGGCGGCAGGCCTTCTTCGGGGGTCCAGCTCAGAGTGGGGCGCATGCGCATGCCGCCAGGGTACGGTGCCCGTTCTCCCGGACGGCCGGCGTCCGGTCGCCCCGTCGATCGGTTCACGGAGCACGTCCGCGTGGCCGGCGTGGCGGCCGGTCTCCTCGATCATGCGGGTGAGCGCCCGGCGGACGCCCGGGGCGGGACCGTTCGACCGGGGGCGGGGAACCGGCGCACCGAGGCCGGCGCACGCGTCGAGTACGTCGTTCGCCCGGGCGACCGCCTGCCGGCAGCGGGTGACGACGTCGGCCGCGCCGTCCGCGGGCGCGGCGTGGAAGGCGGCCCGCCGGTCGGCGACCCGGTCCCCGGGGAACGTGGCCCGTCCGACGAAGGCGAGGTGGTCGAGCAGCCCGAGCAGGTTCGTGCCCGCGGGTACTCGGGCAGTCCTGGCCCGCGGTTCGGGGGCGTCCTCGACCTTCGCGGAGACGGAGTCCCGCAGGTGGCCGAGGAAGCCGCGCAGGACCTCGGTCCCGCTGTCCCGGTGCGGGGCGGCGGGGTGTCGCCCCGGCCGCCGCGGTGCACGGTTCCTCCTCGTGCGGGGCGGGGCCGGCTCAGGCCGTGCGGCGGACGATCAGGACGTGGTCGGTGACCTCGGCGGTCCGCCCGTCCGGTCCGGTCGCGACCCGGCGGGGCGAGTCGGCCCGCTCGACCGTCCACGCCGCCGGGTCCAGGCCGATGCCCGAGGCGACCTCCCGCGGGGCCGGGTACCGGACGTCGGGGTCCTGGTCCCACGACCACGGAGCGGTCGAACCGTGGTCGACCACCAGCAGCCGTCCGCCCGGCCGCAGGGCGTGCGCGGCCCTGTGCAGGACGGCCGCCCGGTCCAGGTCGAGGGGAGTGTGCAGATAGTGGGCGCAGACGGCGTCGAACGCACCTTCCGGGAACGATTCCCGCAGGTCGTGCCGCTGGGCGGCGATCCGGTCGGCCAGGCCGTGCGAGACGGCGAGTGAGGTGAGGCGCTCGACCGCCACGGACGAGACGTCGACGGCGGTGACGCGCCACCCCCGGCGGGCCAGCCACAGCGCGTCGCCACCGGCGCCGCATCCGAGGTCCAGCACGTCACCGGGCGGCAGGTCCGCGAGGATCTCGGTGAGGCGTACGTTCGGCCGCGGATCGCCGGCCGCCGGCCGGGCCGCGTGAACGCCGTTCCAGAACGTGATCGCGTCGGTGGTACTCATGTGGGGCTCCTTCTGCCGGGGGACGCGTCCGAGTCTCACCCGACCCCCGTGGTCCGGCACGAGATGTTGCCGTTCCGGCAAGATGCCCGGTGGGGCCTTCACCCGAGAGCCTCGTAGGCGGACGGCGGATGGACGAGTTCGGGGTGCTCCACCGTGTACCGGTCACCGTGGATCGTCAGCATCGCCCAGTGCCAGGCCTCGTCCTGGAAGACCAGGCCGCGACAGGCGTGGTCCGCCGGCTCGTACGGGTGGCACTCCAGGGCCGCTTCCGTGGCTCCCGCGGGCGTCGGACCGCCGTGATGCCGCATCACCCACGCGAAGGCACGCCGCTCGGCGTGCAGGTGATCGAGGTACTCCGCCTCGCTCCATGTCATGGGCAAAACCCTACGGGTCGGGCTCAGCGGGCTGCGGCACGTCCGTGTGCGGAAGCGAAGGGAACGCCCCGTACGAGCCGGCCGCAGGCCGGCCGGTACGGTGCGCGGTCCCCGGCAGGCCCGGAGCCGCCCGCCCCGACGCGGACGCGCCGGCGCCGCCCTCGTGCCGGTGCGTCCGCGAACGGGGGGGCGGGGAACCCGGCCGGCGGAAGGCGCCGACGGTCACGCCCGCGAGTCGCGCACCCCGTCGACGCCGCCCGCGCCCCTCACCGGTTCCGGGAAACACCTCGCGTCCCACACCTTGACCCGTCCGAACCGCGCGGTTTAGCGTTCCCGCGTTTGATAGTGATTGAAACGATTCAATACACATGAACTTCCCTGGGGTGCACTCATGTACGACGAATCCGTCCCGCAGCGTGGCGGGATGTCCAGGCGCACGGTCCTGGCCGCGGCGGTGACCGCGGGGGCCGCGGCCGCCCTCGGCGCGGCCTCACCCGGCGCCGCCGCGGCTCCCGCCGCCCAAAGCGCCGGGCCGACCGCCGACTGGTTCGCCGCCCCCGCCCGGTCGGTGCGTCCGAAGTTCCGGTGGTGGTGGCCGGACGGTCTCGTGGACCCGGACGAGATAGCCCGCGAGATCGACCAGATCGCGGACGCGGGCTTCGGCGGGGTCGAGATCGCCGCCGTCCACCACAGCATCAAGGACAAGTCGCTGCTGGACACCGCCCGTCACGGCTGGGGAGGCGGGCCCTGGCGCGACGGCGTCGAGGCGGCCCTGCGCCGGGCGGCGAGACGCGGCCTCACCGTGGACGTCACCCTCGGCCCCAGTTGGCCCGTGGCCGTCCCCGGCATCACCCCCGACGACGAGGCCGCAGCCAAGGAACTCGTCCACGGCCGCGTCCCGTTGGCCGGCGGCGCCACCTACGAGGGACCGGTGCCCCCGCCCGTGCGCGAGGCCGCCCCCGGTGTCACCGCCGCGCGTCTCCTCGCCGTGCAGGCCGCTCGTGTCGAGACCGCCCACTCCACCCGCAAGGAGACGGGACTCGACCCGGACAGCGTCCGCGACCTGACCGCCGAGGTCACCGACGGAGCCCTGACGTGGACGGCGCCCGCCGAGGGCGAGTGGGTGCTGCTCTCCTACTGGCAGCGGGGCTCGGGCCAGCAGCCGGAGTCCGGACCGCACTCCGCCCCCGCCGCCTACGTGGTCGACCACTTCGGCGCGGCCGGCACCGCCGCCGTCACGGACTTCTGGGAGCGCCGGATCCTGACCGACTCCCTGCGGCGCCTGCTGGAGGCGGCGGGCGGCGCCTTCTTCGAGGACTCCGTGGAGATGGAGACCGAGGGACTCGTCTGGACGGAGCGGCTGCCGCAGGAGTTCGAGAAGCGCACGGGCCGTCCCCTGCTGCCCCACCTGCCCGCCCTCGTCCTGGACGACGGCAACCAGGTGTTCGCCTTCGAGGCCCAGCTGACCCGGCAGATCAGGCACGACTTCTGGGGCACGGTCTCCGACCTGTTCAACCGTCACCACCTGCGCGCGCTGCGGGACTGGGCCCACACCCTGGACATGACCCTGCGCTCGCAGCCCTACGGCCTGCAGACCGACGCCATCGAGTCCGCCGCGATCCTCGACATCGCCGAGGGCGAGTCCCTCGGCTTCAAGAACCTGGACGACTACCGGTGCCTGGCCGGCGGCCGGGACATGGCCGGGCACACCGTGCTCTCCTGCGAGTCGGGCGCGTACAACGGCTCGGCCTACGGCACGACCTGGGACCGGGTCCTGCGCACCATGGGCGGCGCGTACGCGGCGGGCGTCAACCAGACCGTCCTGCACGGTTTCTCCTACGCCAAGGCCCCCGAGGCCCGGTGGCCCGGCTTCGCCGCCTTCAGCCCCTACAACGGCAGCCCCGGCTACGGCGAGTCCTGGGGGCCCCGGCAGCCGACCTGGCGGCACGTCGAGGACGTCTCCGGCTACCTCGGCCGCGTGCACCAGGTCCTCCAGGCGGGTACGGTCCGCGCGGACGTCGCCGTCTACCGCCAGACCGGTTACACCGCCACCGGCATCGGCGCGTCCTGGTTCACCTCGACCGGTGTCCCGCTGGGCTGGACCCACCAGTTCCTCAGCGGTCCGCTGCTGGACCTGCCGAACGCCAAGGTGTCCGGCGGCCGCCTGGCCCCCGACGGCCCGTCCTACAAGGCGCTGTTCGTCGAGGGCGACTTCTTCCACGGCTCCACCCCGACCCTCGCCCTGGCCGACGCCCGCAGACTGCTCCGCTTCGCCGAGGCCGGGCTGCCCATGGTGTTCCTCGGCGCCTTCGACCAGGCGCTCACGCCGGGTGTGCCGGCGTCCGGGGAGACGGAGCGGCTGCGGGACGTGCTGGCCCGTCTGCTCGCCCTGCCCCACGTGGTCCGCGTCACCGACAAGACCGCGGTCGGCGACGCCCTCACCGCCCTCGGCGTCAGCCCCGACGTCCGCTACTCCGCCTCCTCGACGCTCCTCAACGCGCACCGCGTGACGGAGGAGGCGGACTTCTACTACCTGTGCAACGGCAAGCACGCCGAGACCGTCAAGCCGCCCGTCGCCGCGATCGACCACGACGTCACCCTGCGCCGCACCCGCGGCCGCCGGTCGGTGCCCTACCTCCTCGACCCCTGGACGGGCAAGGCCGCACGGGTGGGCCGGTACACGCAGCAGGGCGACGAGGTCACCCTGCGCGTCGCGCTCCGGCCGGGCCAGACGGCGATCGTCGCGCTGGGGCGTCCGGGACTGTTCGGGGACCGGAACGGAAACCGTCCGCACGCGGTCTCCTCGGACGCCGACGAGGTGCTGTTCACCCGGGACGGACTCACCGTGCGGGCCGGTACGGCGGGTACGTACCGGACGGAACTGTCCCAGGGGCGCACGGTCACC
Organism: Streptomyces caelestis; assembly: GCF_001279005.1. Classification (GTDB taxonomy): domain Bacteria; phylum Actinomycetota; class Actinomycetes; order Streptomycetales; family Streptomycetaceae; genus Streptomyces; species Streptomyces heliomycini. The sequence continues at coordinate 89,012 of NZ_LGCN01000074.1, read as the reverse complement.
ACCACCTTCCGGTCCGTGCCCGCCGCGATCGAGCCGGACCGGTGGAACGTCGAGGTGGAGGACTGGGTCCCGGGCTCCGACGCCACCCGGACCGAGAAGGTGCGCAAGAATCTGGTACTGGACACGCTGCTGCCCTGGTCGAGGATCCCCGAACTGGCGGACTCGGCCGGCATCGGCCGCTACCGCACCACCGTCGTGCTCCCGCGCGACTGGACCTCCGACCACGGCGCCTTCCTGGACCTGGGACAGGTGAGCGACACCTTCCGCGTGACGGTCAACGGCAAGGAGTCGGGTCCCGCCGACCGGATGTCTCCCGTCATCGACGTGGGGCCGCTGCTGCGGCGCGGCGAGAACACCATCGAGGTCGAGGTGGCCACACCGCTCGTGAACCGCCTCAGGACGACCCGTCCGGAGGTCTTCGGCTCCCTCGCCCGCCAGGACCACGGACTCGTGGGACCGGTCAAGCTGGTGCCGTACGCGCAGACCACCATCTGACCGGACGATTCGGTTCCCTCTCTCCGGATCCCATGACGAGGCAGCCGCTGTGCGGACGGTGCGTGCGCCGGTCCGCACAGCGGCTGCCTGCCCGACGCCCTCAGCCCCGGCTGCCCCGACCGGTCCGGCGACCGGACCGGCCCGCAGCCGGCGTCGGCCGCGTTCGCGCTCTTTGAGGTCCGGCTGCTCGACGGTCCCCTCCTCGCCGGCGTGCGCCGCGCCTGAGCCCGTCCGTTCTTCGTCGGCTTCGACCGGCTGCCGCACACCTTCCGGCCGAACACCGGGCCTGCTCCGCCCAGGGAGACCGGGGCGGCCCCCACGCCGAGGTGGCGCGCGACCCGCCCGGATCCCGTGGGACGCGGGTCCCCGAAAGGGCCCGAGGGACCGGCAGCACGTCACCGGAGGCCGGCCGCCTCGCGAGGAGGGCGCCATGACGCCGGCGTCCCCGCCGCGGTGCCGGACCGTGCTCCGCGCGTCGCCCGGCCGGAGCGACACCGCGAGACGGAGGGACCGCTTACCCCGTCCGGGCCAAGGGGAGGGCCGTCGGCGCGCCGTCACGCGGTGGCACGGTGTAACAGTTCTCTATGACCTGTAGACGAGATACCTCCACGGGCCACGTGCGGAACACGCGTGTGAGCCGGATCAGGACCGCTGTGATCGTCCTGGTCGCCGCGACCGCCCTGGGCACGACCACCGAAGCGATGGCGTCCCCATCGGCTCCCCGAGGGACCGACTGGGACGCCATCGCCGCGTGCGAGTCCGGCGGCGACTGGCAGGCGAACACCGGCAACGGTCACTACGGCGGCCTGCAGTTCACACAGTCGAGCTGGGTCGCGGCCGGCGGACTCGAGTACGCCCCGCGCGCGGACCTGGCGACCCGCGGGGAACAGATCGCCGTGGCCAGACGCCTGGCCCGTATCCAGGGAATGTCGGCCTGGTCCTGCGCCTGACCCTCCGCCCCGCGGCGGCGAGCGTCGATCCGGCCGGGGACGCCCCCGGGCGGGGCGGGTCGCGTGACGTCCACTCCGCTGGAGGACCCGGCTCCCGCACCGTCCGCGCCGGGCACCCGCCACCGGGCCCTTCGACGCGATCACCGAGGTGCCGGGCGTCCGCGTCGGCCACGTCACCGTCCGCCGGCCCCCGGCGCGCACAGCGGGGTCGCCGCCGCCCGCCCCCGCACATCACCGCCCGCGGGCGCTTTCACCGGCACCGGTCACGGCGAACTCATCGGCACGACCCGCCTCGCCGAACCCGGCGCGCCGAAGACGCCGGTGCCACTCACCTCCACGCCGTCGGTCCTCCGCGTCGCCGGCGCCCTCGTCGGCCGGATGCCCGAACGGTCCGGTCGCCGTGGGCGAACCCGCTGCCCCCACCCGGTCCCGGCAAGGCCGGAGCCGTACCCCTCGACGCGCGGCCGCGGCGCCGATCACGACAGCGGCCCGCCGGCGACGACCGCGCGCACCCCCTGGCCCTCCCGCGCCCACGGTCGCAGCTTCTCCGGGTTGCGCACCACCCAGACCCGGGTGACGTGCCCGTCGGAGACGTCGAAGGACGCCACGGTCACGACGGCTCCGCCGCGCCGGGCCACCAGGCCGGGAACACCGTTGACCGACCGCTCCAGGAGTTCGAGTCCCGGAGCCCTGTCGGCGACGGCGACCATGTACCGGGCGATGCGCGCACCGCCCTCCACCGGACGCAGGACGGTGCCGACCATGCCGCCGCCGTCCGCGGTCATCACCGCGGACGGGTCGAGGAGACCGACGAGAGCCGTGATGTCCTTGGTCTGCCAGGCCTCTTTGACGTGCCTCACCACGTCGCCCCGGCCGGTCGCCGGCGCCGGGGCACGCGCGGCGCCCACCCGCCGCCGGGCGGAGGCCGCCAGTTGCTTGCAGGCCGCGGGGGTCCGGCCGAGAACGCCGGCGATCTCGGCGAACGGGTACCGGAAGACGTCGTGCAGGACGAACGCCACCCGCTCGGCGGGCGTCATCGACTCCAGTACGACGAGGAAGGCCATGGCCACCGACTCGTCCAGGACGATCTGGTCGGCGGGGTCCGGGGGCACGGTGGGGTCCGCGCCGCCCGACCGGGCCCACTCGGTGCGATCGGGCAGCGGCTCGGGCAGCCACGCGCCGACGTACCGTTCACGGCGGGCCCGCGCCGAGCCGAGCAGGTCCAGGCAGATGCGGCCGGTCACCGTCGTCAGCCAGGCGCCGGGGGACAGGATCTCCTCCCGTCTGCTCCGCGGCAGCCCGTACCAGCGCGCGTAGGCGTCCTGCACGGCGTCCTCGGCCTCGGTCAACGAACCGAGCAACCGGTAGGCGACATTGATCAGCTGACGTCGCTCGCCGACTGTCCCGTCCGTGCTGTTCCCGGCACTTCCCATGCTTGTGGCCGCCCCCTCGCCTTACCTTTCGCGGGCCCGCGTCGTCGGTCCGGTGAGACCTTATCGATCCACCGCCCGAGGGCGGGAAAAGGGGACTGTGACATGACCACTCAGGTGACGACCACGACGGACGCCCGGCGCGGCTCCTCGTTCCTGCGGATCGCGATCGCCCTGCAGACCCTGACCATCTTCCTCCAGGCGGTCTCCGCCGGACTGCTGCTCGGCTCGTCCTACGGGGAGACGCCGCACAGCGTCGGAGCCCGTGTGATGTACGGGGCTTCGATGCTGTACGTGCTCGCGGCGGTACTGGCGTGGAAGCCGGGCGGTGGCTCACCCCGGCCCGTCTGGCACGCGTCGGGTTTCCTCGTGCTCGCCTCGGTCCAGGTCGTCCTCGGCATCGCCCACGTTCCGTCGGTCCATCTCCCGCTGGGCGTCCTGATGTTCGGTCTGAGCGTGCTGGCGCTGTCCCGGCGCTGAGGCCCGGCGGGAGGCCGCCGGGACCGGCCGGGCCGCGTTCGGCGGACCACCCGCCCGGACCGGCAGGAGGAGGGCGGCTCCCGCGTCCGGGCGGCTCAGCCGTGGGAGAGGGCGAAGGACACCAGGAAGCCGCTCACGGTCACCAGCCCGATGGCCAGGTGGGCGTCCTCGAACGCCTCGGGGATCATCGTGTCGGCGATCATCGCGAGGATCGCCCCGGCGGCCACCGCGGTCACGGCGGCGATCACGGCCGGGGAGAAGTCTCCGACCACCGTGTAGCCGAGGACCGCCGCGAGGGTGCTCGCGGCGGCGATGGCCGCCCACACCCCGAAGACGTAGGCCTTGCCGCGGCCCGCCTTCTTCATGCCCGCCGAACTGGACATCCCCTCGGGGACGTTGCTGATGAACACCGCCGCGACGGTCACCAGGCTCACCGCTCCGCCGTCGAGCAGACTCACGCCGATGACCGCGGACTCCGGTACGCCGTCGAGCAGCGCCCCGAAGGCGAGCGCGAGGCCGGAGCCGGCCTGCCCGCTCTCGGACGGCTGCGCCTGCTCCCGCCGGTGACCCGAGCGCTTGCGGTGCCGGGCGCCCCGGCGGGCCAGCCACATGTTGCCCGCGGTGTAGGCCACCGCGCCGGCCAGTGTGCCGACGGCCGCCGGAGCCAGTCCGGCCTGGTCGTAGGCCTCCCCGACCAGTTCGAAGCTGACGGCCGACAGCAGCACCCCGGCGCCGAAGGCCATCACCGTCGCGATCACCTTCTGCGGGATCCGCAACCCGTATCCCAGCGCCGCCCCGACCAGCAGCGCCGAGCCCGCCACCAGTCCCCACCAACCCGCCTGAAGCACTTGTGCCATGGAAGACCGGTACCCGTCACGGGCCATGTCACCGGCTGACGGCGGCGGAGCACGGTCGCCTCCTCGCCGCGTCAGCCACAGGGACTGATGAGGAGCAGGGCGATGTCGTCGCCGGGGGTGGGGGAGTGGCGGATGAGGGTGTCGGCCATGGCGTCGAGGTCCGCCGGGTCCGTGTGTTCGAGGAGCCCGGCGAGGGCCGCGGTGGCGTCGTCGAAGTCCACGCCGGGAGCCTCGACGAGCCCGTCGGTGTAGAGGGCGAGCACGCATCCGGGCGGCAGGGGGACCTCCATGGCCGGGTAGCGGGAGTCCGGCTCGATGCCGAGGAGGAGACCGGGGGGAACCGGGACGACTTCGGTGTGTCCGTCGGCGTGACGGAGCAGGGGTGGCGGATGGCCGGCGGTGGCCACGCACGCGCGGCGGGTGGCGAGGTCGAGGTGGACGTAGACGCAGCTGGTGAACAGGCCCGGCTCGAGGTCGGTGAGCAGACGGTTGGTGCCGGCCAGGACCTTGTCGGGGGTCGAGCCCACGGTGGCGTGGGCGTAGACGGCGGTGCGGACCTGCCCCATGAGCGCCGCGGCGTCCACGTTGTGGCCCTGCACGTCGCCGATGGTGGCGCCGACGGTGTGCTCGTCGAGGCGGATGAGGTCGTAGAAGTCGCCGCCGATGCCCAGGCCCCGGGCCGCCGGAAGGTAGCGTGCGGCGACCTTCAGACCGGGGATGTGGGGAAGCGTGTGCGGCAGCAGGGCGGACTGCAGGCGGTGGGCGAGGTCGTGTTTGGTGTCGTAGAGGCGGGCGCGGTCCAGGGCCTGCCCCACCAGGCCCGCCATCGAGGTGAGGATGGCGCGTTCGCCGGGCGGGAAGGCGCGGGGCCGGCGGTAGGAGAGGAGGAGGGAGCCCTTGGGACGACCGGAGGCGATCAGCGGCAGGACGGCCCAGGCGGCCATCCCGTCCTCGTGCGTCGTCGCCGGGTAGTCACGCCGGAGCTCGGCGAAGTTCATGAAGAAGCACGGGACGCCGGTGGTCAGGACCCTGGCGGCGGGGATGTCCTCGCTCAGGGGGAGGCTGTCGAAGCGGGCGATGAGTTCGGCGCTGTAGCCGCGGTGGCCGAGAATCCTCAGCCTGCCGTCCTCGGGGGCCATCAGCACCATGCCCTGGGCGCCGAGGGCGGGCAGCAGCTGGTCGGCGGTCTGGTCGGCCACGTCCTGTACGCCGACGGCCTCGGTCAGTGTGGCGGCCAGCTGCATCAGCTGGTACAGCAGGACGGCGCGGCTGGGACCGGTGGCCGGCGCGGCCGGTGCGGCGGGAGCGTCCTTCGACGGATCGGCGCCGGTGATGCGGACACTGACCCCGGAGGGGTCCGGGTACAGCTCGAACGCCAGCCACGTGTCCGGGGGACGCAGGACGGTGAACGTCTGCGGCCGGTTGCTGACCAGCGCGGCCCGGTAGCGGTCCTCGACCTGGGGGACGTCCATCCACGGCAGCGCTTCCCAGGGCAGGGCGCCCACCAGCTCGTCCGGACCGACGCCGAAGAGATCGACGGCGGTGGGGGTCACGAAGGTGATGCGGCCGTCCATGTCCAGTGCGCAGGACCCGCCGGGCAGGCGGTCGACGAAGGCCGTGATCGCGGCCGCCTCGTCGGGCGGGACCGTGCGCCCCTTCGGCAGGGGCAGGGGCAGGGTCCGCGGCCGGCCGGTGGGCAGCAGCGGGTCCCCGCGGTCCGCGGACTCCTGGAGGAGGCTGCCCAGACGGCGGCAGCCGGACTCGATGGCCTCGCGCTCACCGGGACCGAGCTGCGGGGAACGGGTTCCGGACCACAGCAGCACCAGTCCGCCCAGGACCGCGGCGCCCGACGTGACCGGGGCGGCCGAGAGCGCGAAGTCGTACGGCAGCACGAGGGCCGGCCGCGGGTAGCGGCGTGCCAGCTCCTCCTGTCCGCTGATCCACACCAGGCGCCGTTCGCGCACGGCGTCCGCCACCGGCATCGGATCGGTCAGCGCGATCCGCCGCCACGGACTCGCGAGCTCGTGCGGGGCTCCCGCCACCACGACCAGCCACAGGGCGTCGTCGCCCGGCGGCAGCACGTACAGCAGCCCGCCGTACGCGCCGCTCTCCCGCACCACGGCAGCCATCGCGGTTTCCATCAGCCGCCCACCTGAACCTCACCGACTTCCCGGCCGGCCGCCGGCGCGTCGGACACGTGGTAACGGCTGCCCCGCACCACCGACCCCGACGAGGGAGCACCACACCAGCCACAGTAAACACTGAACATATCTGGACAATACGACCAATGTACCGCGAGGGCGGCCAGGTGCCGGAGCGGAGCCCGGCTCGGTCCTTGCCCATGGCTTCGCGCATCACGTCCTCGGTGCGGTCCATGAGCGCGACGACCGGACCGAGGGCCGCGTCGTCCCTTCCGGCGGGTCAGCCGGTACGGCAACCGGGCCGGTGGGTGGCGGAGCGGCCGGCCCGCGCCGGGGGCAGTCCGTGGTCGGCGAGCGGACCGACCGACAGGCCCGCCTCCCGGCAGCCGTCCACGATGTCGGGCAGGGCGCCCAGCGCGGCCCGCCAGCAGTCCGGGGCCGACATCCTGTCCGTGTCGTGCAGGAGGACGGTGCCGCCCCCGCGCAGCCCGGCCGCGACGGCCGACCGCACCGACGCCGGGGTGGCCCCGGCCGTCCAGTCCCTGCCCCAGGCGGTCCACAGCACCGGCCGCAGGCCCGCCCTGCGGGCGGCGGCCCAGCGCCCGGAGGTGAGGATGCCGTAGGGCGGCCGGTACCAGCGGGGGAGCAGGCCCGTCAGCTCCCGCACCGCGCCGGCCGCCCGCAGCAGGGCGCGCGCCTCGTCCGCCGGGGCGGGCCGCCAGGGACGGTCGTGGCTCCAGCCGTGCACGGCCAGTTCGTGCCCGCGGCGGACGGTCTCGCGCGCCACGGAGGGGTGCCGTACGACGCCGTCGCCCAGGACGAAGAAGGTCGCCCTGACCCCGAGTTCCTCCAGCGTGTCGAGGAAGCGCGGAGTGGACTCGGGGTCGGGCCCGTCGTCGAAGGTCAGGGCGACGTGGGCGGGGTGTCCGACACCGGCGAGACGCGGGAAACGGCGGCGCACCACGGGCAGCCAGGTCGCGGCGGGGGCGATGTGCGCCGCGGCGACGGCGGCGACCGGAGCCAGCACGGCCGCCGTGTGCCGGACGGGGGAGTGGAGGGGGGACGGGGGCATCGGTTTCCGGCTCCTTTCCGCGTGAGGTGGCCGTGCCGGCCGGGGACGCCTACGACACCGGCCGGGGCGAGTCGCCGTCGCCGCGCGACGCCGCGTCCCAGCTCCCGGAGACCGACGGGGCGCGGGCCAGCCCCGCCGTCCCCGCCCCGATGAGCGCCACACCGATCACCGCGGGCACCACCCGCACACCGAGCGTGACCTGCTCCCCGAACAGCGCCCACCCCAGGGCCACGCTCGTCAGCGCGTCGCCGAGGGTCAGGGCAGGCTGGGACGCCGCCAGCGTCCCGGCCCGGAAGGCGCTCTGGAGCAGCAGGAAGGCGAGGGCTCCGGCGACGGCGGTGGCGTACAGGGGCCACGTCCCCAGCACGGCGCCCGCCCCGTCCGGAATCCTGCCGGTCACCTCCTTGAGCAGCGCCGCCGTCAGGGAGAACGACACGGCGGACGCCAGCCCCAGCAGCCCCGCGCGCGGTGCGCCCCGCACGGCGCGGGCCGTCACCACCAGCGCCACCACGGCGCCCAGCACCGCCCCCGCGGCCACGATCCACCGCTCCGCGGAGGCCGTGGACCGGCCCGCGGTCGGAGCGACCGAGGTCAGGAACGCCGCCAGCCCGGCGGCCAGGGCGGCGAACGCCAGCCAGGTCCTGCGGTCCGGACGGCGGTGGAAGACCACGCTGCCGACGACGAGGGTGAACAGCAGCTCGGCGGCCATCAGCGGCTGGACCAGCGCGAGGCTGCCCACGCCCAGAGCCGCCGCCTGCAGAACGGTCGACAGCGCCAGCATCCCGGCCCCCGCGACCCAGTAGGGCCGCCGCAGCACGCGCCCGAGCCAGCGAACGGCCTGACGCACGCCCGCGCCGCCCTCCGGTTCGTCCGCCGCGGCCCGCCGCTGCAGTACCGAGGCCGCGGCGTTGGACAGCGCCGCCAGCAGGGCCAGGACGACGACCAGCACGCCGTGACGCCGTTCAGCCGGGCACGGCGACGAGCCGCCGGTACGGGCCCGGCACCGCGTCGGCCGGGCCGGCGGGGGAAGCGTGAGACATGGGCGGCACCTCGGCTGCGAGGGTGAACGCCCGGGAGACCGCCGTCCGCGGCCGCTCCCGGCGTTCGGCGGGGAGGGGCATCCCGGGAGTATCCCCGGCGCGGCCGCCGAAACGCGGGAAAGCGGGTTTCACCGGTGCGGCGGAAGGAGACACGCCACCCCGTGCACTCACCGTCTTCGGGGCCCCGCCGGGACGCGCCGGCGGACGACGGGCCGCGACTGCTGATCGTCAGCGCGAGCATGGGGGCCGGACACGACACGGTGGCCCGCGAACTCGCCCGCCGAGCCCGGGAACAGGGCCACGACGCACAGGTCGTGGACCTCCTGCGGCTGCTCCCGTGCGGTCTGGGGGCCGGGCTGCGCCTCTTCTACCAGTCCTCGGTACGACACTTCCCCTGGGCGTACGCGGGCCTCTACCGCGCACTGCTGCGCCCCGGCCCGCGGTACCGCCCCAGCGGCGTCCCCCTCGCCCGGCTGGCGGGCCGCCGTCTGACGGATCTCGCGGAGCGCACGGGCGCCGACGTGGTGGTACCCGTCTTCCACCTGGCCGCCCAGCTGACCGGTCACCTGCGGTCCCGCGGGCGGCTGCGGTCCCCGAGCGCCGTCTTCATGACCGACTTCGCCGTCCACCGGCAGTGGCTCCATCCCGGCAACGACCTGTACCTCTGCCTCACCGACGACGCCGCGCGGGACGTGGCCCGGCGCATCACGGCGCCCGTCGAGACGACCGGACCGGTCGTGGCGCCCGGCTTCTTCGCGCCGGCCGCCGGAGCGGCGCAGTGGCGGCAGCGCTTCGAGCGGTACGCCTTTGGACGCCCGCCCGTCGTGCTGTCCGCCGGAGCCTGGGGCGCGGCTTCGCAGCTGGACGAAACCGCCCGGCTGCTCGCCGCCGCCGGTTTCCTCCCGATCGTGCTGTGCGGCCGGAACGAACGGCTGCGGGCCCGCCTGGCCGGGCTGCCGGGCACGCTCGTACCGGACTGGGTCGCCGACATGCCCGGTCTGCTGCGCGCGGCCCGCGTCCTGGTCGACAACGCCGCCGGCCAGACCGCCGTACAGGCACTGGCCTCCGGGCTGCCCGTGGTGGGCTACCGCCCGCTGCCCGGCCACGGCGCGGAGGGCGTGCGCCGGATGGCGGCGCTCGGCGTCTCGGAGATCGCCTCGGACGCCGCCTCCCTGCTGCACGCCCTGCGGCGGCTGTCGGCGGACGGCGCGTACCGGGAGCACCGGATCGCCCGCGGGCGGGAGCTCTTCCGGGGGGACGTCCTGGCCCGGGTGGCCGCACTCGCCGACGCGTCGCCCGTGTGACCCGCCGAAAGCGCCGGAAGGCGGCGGCACAGCGGTCGGCGGGCTCCGTGCACCTCGCCGAAGCCGGGGTCCTCCGTCGCGTCGGCCGGCACGGTGGCGTCCGGTGCCGCCCCTCCCGGGGCCGCGGCCATGGGCGGGGGAGCGAGCGCCGTCAGTCGTGGTCGGCCGGTTCCGTCCCGGACGGCGGGGGCAGGTTCGGGGTGAACCGGTGCCCGTGGTGGTGGAGGAGCCAGCGGCCGAAGAGCGCGCCGCCGAAGATGACGAACCCCACGCCGATGAGCCAGGACTCGACGATGAGGACGACACCGACGGTGCCGTAACTGATCGCGTTGTCGATGATCAGCGGGGCGAAGACGAAGTAGGAGAAGGCCCGCAGGCCGATCAGGCCCGCCATGGTGGCGATCGCTCCCGGCAGCAGATGCCACCAGCCGATCTGGCTGCCGAGCAGGAAGCGCTGCCCCCACCAGAAGAACAGGACGCCGGTCACCAGCGAGAGGGTGATCCGCTCCGGCCCGTGCATGGCGTCGCGGGTCAGCACCTCCTGGTAGAGGTACGCGGTCAGGACGCACAGCCAGGTCGCCTGTCGCCAGATCCGGTGCCACGGCCCCGGCGGCAGGTTCCACATCCGTTCGTACCCGTTCTGGACGCTCCCGCCGAACGGGACGCCGAACACGGCGAGTGCCAGCACGCCCCACAGGCTGGTGGTGCCGATCACCTCGGGCGGCGGACTGATGATCTCCGTGAGGACGCGCGCGGATCGGCCGGACAGCCCCATGCCGTCCGCCAGCCAGGCCGCGAAGCCACCCCGTCCGAGCGGATCGGCGGCGGCGATCACGATGAGCAGGGGCGCCAGCGTGACCAGCGCCAGCGTGGCGAATCCCATGGCCCTGTGCATCAGTTCGATGTCACGGCCACGCCGCACCAGGGTGTGGGCGCCCAGCCGCTCCCACCCGTGCCGGAGCGTGCGCAGGCCACGCCTCACGGTGCGCTCCTTCGTCGGCTTGCGTACACGCACCTGTGTCACCCGTCGCCAGGCGGGACAAACCCGGGCGGGGAAGGTGCTCCCTCCTCGTGCGCGCGGCGGACGGGAGGGGACCGCGCGGCCCGGCGGAGGCGCCCGGCGCGTCGGGCGGCGGCCGGCCGCGCCCCCGTGCGCCGTGGCACGGCCCCGGCGCACGCCCGCCACCGCGCTCCTGCGGATCGCCGCCGGACCGGGTGCCCGCCACCGCGCCGGAGCCCCGCACCGGCCGTGACGCGCGGAGCCGGGCCGGCCGGTGCGGGGGCCGCGGGACCGGGCGCGGGGCGTGCCGGACCGGTGGACCGCACGGAATGTACCGGCTTCTTCGTGTCACGGCGACCGCACGGGGCGCGCGCCGGCCGGGCCGCCCGGCCGGCGGCCGGGCCCCGCGTCTCCTCGGCGGTCCCCGCGCACGGCTCGCCCGCCAGGAGCGCCTCGCGGAGCCGGTCGAGGCACCGGCGCGGGATGCGCGAGACCTGCATCCGGGAGACGCCGACGGCATCCGCGATCTGCTGCTGGGTGCGCTCCCGGTAGAAGCGCAGGCAGAGCACTCGGCGGTCCCGCTCCGGAAGCCGCTTCACCAGGGCGGCCAGGGACACGGTGTCGACCACCCGGCCGAGCGCCGGATCCTCCGCGCCGGCCAGACGGGCGAGCGGCCCCTCCTGGCCGTGCCCGGTGTGCTCGGCGATCTGCTCCGAGGTGGGCGAGTGGCCGCCGGACCGCTGTTCGAGCTCCTCGACGGCCTGGAAGACCGGACCGCTCGCCTCCTGCAGGGGGCGGGGCAGCCGCACGGTGGCCGTGCGGCCGCGAAGGTGCCGCCGGAGCTCACCGGTGACCTCGGGAAGCGCGTACGACAGGAAGGCGTGGCCCCGGGCCGGGTCGTAGCCGTCGACGGCCTTGATCAGTCCCAGGGACGCGACCTGCACGAGATCGTCGAACTCCTCCCCGTGGCGCCCGAAGCGCCGCGTGACCCGCCGCGCCATCGGCAGCAGCAGGCGGATGAGGTGGTCCCGGAGGGCGGCCCGCCGCCGTCCCGGCGGGTGCTCCGAGAGCTCGCGCAGCAGTGCGTCGAGTTGTTCCGAGGACGGTTCCGGTACGGCTGCGTCGCACGTCCGGATCACGTCGGCGACTGAGGTGGACATGGGCCTCTGGGGGGTGTCGGCCTGGTGGGACACGTACGGCGTGACGCTGCCGGGTCCGCCCGCGCGGGCGGTGGCGTCCACGCCAGTCTCGGAGTCACCCCGCGGCAGGGTCCTGAAACCCGGCCTGAGCCGCGTGCGGGAACCCCGTCCGTCCCGCGGGTGACGTCGGGCGCCGGCCGGTTGCGCTCCGGACCGGGCCGCGCGGCGACCCCGCCGTCGCTCCGGCGGGGCGGACGCGCCGACCGCCCCACGACCGCCGCACCGCGGTCCCTGTCCCGTGGACGGGCGCCGTGAGCGTGTGGCCGTACAGCGGGTGACCGCTGACGACGAGCGGGGACAGGGCGTGCGGACCTCGCCGACGGGTACGGGCGGCCACCCCGGTGGAGCGCCCGCCGCGCGCCCGATCGCAGCGGGCCGCCGGGTGCGGGCACCGGTCCGGTCCCGGCCGGACGGGTCGGATCCGGCGTGCTCCGTCGAGTCCGACCACGCGCGCACCCCGGCCATACGACGGGACCGGAGGCCGATGACGCGGCCATGCGCACGGTCCCGTGGAAGACGGTGACGACGTGCGGTCCGTCGGCGCACAGGGGGCGCCTCCTGCGGGATCAGTCCCCGACGAGCCGGCGCACGTTGTCCACGGAACCGCATCCGGCCTTCAGCCGGCGTTCACGCTCCTCCAGGAACGCCGCGCCGAGCTCCTCCCGCCGCCGCATCGCCACGTTCTCCCGCGCCTGGTTCAGGATGGTCCGCTCCTCCTCGTCGGCGTGGTGGGTGACGGCCTCCACGAGTGCCTCCAGCTTCGCGTCCCACTCCTCGGAGCCGACGTCCTGGACCTCGAGGAGCTCCAGGAGGGCCTGGTTGCCCTCGTCGTGCTCGTGCTCGCCGTGTTCGACCTCTTCGTCGTCGATGTTCTTGTACCGCTTGAGGGCGGGGTAGACCTTGCTCTCCTCGGCCAGCGCGTGTGCGATCAGCAGGTCGGCGAACTCCTGCAGGGCGGTCGCCCGGTCCGCCTCGACGCTGCGCATCTCACGAAAGAGGTCCTCCATGCGCCGGTGGTCCTGGAGGATGAGCTCGACGACGTCCTGTGTCTCGGCCATGGGACGCGTACTCCTTCATATGGGGGAAGTGGTGCCACTACCGCTTGCCCGCTCCCGCCGACTTGAGTGCCCCCGACTTCGTGCCGGTCACCGGCGCCATCCGGCCCGTCCCGGCCCTGAGCCACGTCGAGCGGAAGCCGCCGTCGCGACGCCGCACGGTCCGTACGGTGATGCCGGTGGCCTCCTGGATCCGGGCGGGGAGGCCGGGGCCGCGCCACGAGCCGGGTCCACGAGGAGGCCGGCGTGCCCGGGCGTGCGCGTCGCGGAGCCGCTCACCTGCGCGTCGTGCAGAGGGAGTCGGCGCACGCCGAAGGCCACGTCGCACCCCGGGGACGCCGGACGCCCCGGACGGCGCCCGCCGTCAGGACGCCGTGTCCGGGCTGCCCCCACGACGCAGCACACGGGCGCACCAGCCGATGATCATGGCGTTGACCAGTGCTCCGAGGACGAGGGAGAGCAGGAACGTCATGTCGCCTTCGGGCAGGACCAGCAGCAGCACGAGACTGGCCGGGAGGGTGGCGAACAGCGGGACGACAACCGCCATGGACCCCTCGGAGGAGACCACCAGCGCCCACCCGAGCAGCAGCACACAGGCCGTCAGGTAGACGCGGGCGGCGGTGGTGCCGAGGGCGCGGCGCACACCGCGCAGGACGGAGAGACCCGGACCGGGCATGGTGGTGGACTCCTGGAACGTGGTGGCCGGCGGCCGGTGGCCGAGGGACTGTCAGGCGAGGGAGTGGGGCGGGTTCGGACGGGCGAGGCCGAGGTCGTAGGCGAGGATCGTCGCCTGGACCCGGTCGCGCAGTTCGAGCTTGCGGAGCAGCGCGTTGACGTGGGACTTCACCGTGCCGACGGTGATGCCGAGGTGCTCGGCGATCTCCGTGTTGGTGAGCCCCGCGGCGATCAGGCCGAGGACGTCGCGCTCACGGCCGGTCAGGCTGTCCAGCTCACGGGGAGCGCTGCCGCCCGGAATCCCGGCGCCAGGTCTGGACGCGTAGTGGCCGATCAGCCGGCGGGTGGCGGACGGGGCCAGGACGCTCTCGCCCGCGGCCACCACCCGGATGCCGTTCAGCAGTTCGCCCGGGTGCACGTCCTTGAGGAGGAAACCGGAGGCGCCGGAGCGCAGCGCGTCGAACACGTACGCGTCGAGGTCGAAGGTGGTCAGCACCAGGACACGAGGCGCGTCGGGACGTCCGGTGATGATCCGGGTGGCGGCGATGCCGTCCAGTTCCGGCATGCGGACGTCCATGAGGACCACGTCGGGCGCCAGTTCCCCGGCCAGGCGTACCGCCTCGGCGCCGTCGGCGGCCTCGCCGACGACCGTCATGTCCTCCTCTGCGTCGATCACGGCGGCGAACCCCGCCCGTACGATGCCCTGGTCGTCGACGACCAGCACCCTGAGACTCATCGTTGTCCCTCCTCGTCGTCCTGCTGCGCGGACGGCGCCGCGGTCAGCGGCAGCAGGACGAGGACCGGACCCGCCGGGCCGGCGGTGACCGTTCCGCCGGCCACTGCCGCCCGCGCCGACAGCCGCCGGCACAGGGCGGAACGCACGGGGTCCGGAACGCCGATCGCCGTGAGCGTCAACGCGGAGTCGTCCGCGTCGAGTTCCACCACCATCGGCTCCTCGCCGCCGACCGCGAGTACCGTTTCGCAGGCATGGTAGGCGGCCAGGTCAACGGCGGTGGGCAGCCGTCTCGGTATGCGGGCGGTCAATCGTATCTCGACGTCGCGGCCGGTGGCCCGGAGTTGCCGGCCGAGGAGGTCGAGGGCCTGCAGAGTGGGCTGCGGACGCAGCGCGGGCGTGGCCTCGGAGTCCCGGACCGTGTCGAGCAGGGCGCGCATCGCGGCGAGGGCCTCGCGGGCACGCCCGACGACCTCGTCGAGCCGGCCCGCCTCGGCCAGCGCGACCATGTCGGCGGTCCGCGTCAGCACGGTGGTCTCCAGCCCGGCGGCGATGCGACGGCGTTCGGCCCACGCGTCCCGCACCGCTTCCTCGGTCCAGGCCGCGAGGTGTTCCGTCCGCGCACCGTGGGCGGCCCGGCGGTGGCGCCCACGCCGGGTCCCGCCCCACCACGCCGCGCCGACCACCAGCGCCGCCTGCGCCGTCGAGCCCGCCGCCAGTGCCCAGGCGGGGAAGGACACGCCCCGGTGCAGGAGGGCGGCGGTCGTGGCCGCCGCGTGCACCAGCACGGCCAGGACCGGGCCGGTCCACCCGGACGGGCCCGGACGGCCTCCGGTGAGGGGCGGACCGGCGGCGGCCGTGCGGGCCGCGGCGGAGGCGATCACGGCGCAGGTGGCGGCCATGCTCAGCAAGGGCGGCAGGAGCACCCAGCCGGTGTACGCACCCGCGGCCATCGCCACCGGCCAGAGCGGAGCCAGGCCGAACACGAGGCCCTGGGCGGTGCGGGGCGCCCGCCGCCGCCACAGCAGCGCGAGCGCCTGCCCCGCGGCCAGCAGCGCGAAGAGCACACCCGCCGACACCCCCGGACCGGTCGTCGTGGAGTCCGCCCGTACCAGCAGGAAGGGAAGCATCGGCTGGACGACGAGGCCGACGGCGGCCGTCACCTGCGCCAGGCGGTACTGCCACGGGACCGACTGCCGCACCGAGGCGGCGGCGACCCGGCCGGGCAGGACCGCCCTCACCTCCCAACCGCCCTCCGCGGTCGGGCCGCTGGTCAGGGTGCCGCCCGCTTCCCGGGCCCGCGACCGCAGAAAGCCCTGGCCGCGCCCCGAGCCGAGGCCGGCGCCGTACGCCGGCGAACCGGCCGGCGGCGCGGCGCTCGTGACGACGACCTCCGTGCGGGCGTCGCCGTACCGGCACGTCACGGTGGTGAACGCACCGGGCGCGTGCCGCGCCACGTTGGTCAGCGCCTCGCGCACGATGCCGTACACCGCGTCCCCGACGACGCCGTCCGGCAGCGCGTCGATCTCGCACTCCACGTGCTGGCCCAGCCGGGAGACCCCGGCGACCAGATCCAGCAGCCGCTCCCGCGGTGACGGTTGCCGGTCCCGTGAGGGCGCCGGCGCCCTCACCGCACCGAGCGCCCGGGTGACCTCACGGCCCGTCTCGGCGGCGAACCGAAGGGCCTCGTCGGCCAGTTCGGGGCGACGGTCGCGCAGCCCGAGTGCCGCACCCGCCGTGACGACCACGGCCGTCAGGTGATGGGCGCTGACATCGTGCAACTCCCTTTCCATCCGCTGCCGTTCGGCTGCCGGGAGTCGGTGCCGTTCCAGCTCGGCCCGCTTCAGGCGCTGTTCGGCGGCCCGCCGTACGAGCCGGCTCCGCCGTACCAGCATCCCGGCGGCGCACGCGGCGGCGTACAGCAGGGCCGTCAGGACGATGTCGAGTCCGTTGCGGTCGCTGAGCCCGTGCAGGGTGATGTTGTACAGGGACTGCCAGGCGGCGAGGGTCGTCACGCACAACAGGGCGGTGAAGGTGTCGCGTTCGCCGGCCACGGTGAACAGGGCCAGGGCCACACCCGCCGTTCCCAGCAGGGCCGTGGCCCCGGTGGGCAGGGGAGCGGCGCCCAGCGCACAGGCGGCGGCGACCAGGAGGAGGGTGGCCACCGGTTTCGAACGGCGCAGGGAGAGCGCTGCCGTCACCAGCCCGGCGACGAGGGCCGCCACGAAAAGGTCCACCCCTGCCGGGAGGTTCCCACGGACCAGGTCCGCCCCCGGCCACACGAGGGCCTGGGCGCCGAGCAGTACGAGGGGCGGAAGCCGGTCGTCGGTTCTCTTCATGAGGGAGCAAGATTATGGCCGCGGGTGAGTGGCCGTCCTCGGGCTCGAGACGGACCCCGTTCTCTTACCTGGGGTGCAGACGCTGCGCCCGCGGTCGCACACGATGCTCCTTCCGCGGCGTGAGGATCACCCCCTGTTCCCGGCCACAGGCTCGATCACATCGGGGGAGCGGCCGACCGGCCACCGGCTCCCGGTCCGCTGCCACCGACCGACTTCCCCGCGCCACGCCCCACTCCGAAAGGCAGCGCTCACCATGCCGTTCATCACCGTCGGCCAGGAGAACACCACCGGCATCGAGCTCTCCCACGAGGACCACGGCACCGGGCAGCCGGTCGTGCCGATCCACGGCCACCCGCTCGAGGGCCACCCCTGGGAGAAGCAGGCGGCCGCCCTGCTGCGGGCCGGCCACCGCGTCGTCACCTACGACCGGCGCGGCTTCGGCCGCTCCTGCCGGCCCACCACCGGCTACGACTACGACACCTTCGCCGCCTACCTGAACACCCTCCTGGAGACCCTCGACCTCGACGACGCGTCCTGGTCGGCTTCTCCATGGGCACCTACGGCTCCGCACGCATCGCCAAGGCCGCCTTCCTGGCCTCCTTCCCGCTCAAGACCGACGACCACCCCACCGGCGTCGGCGGCAGCGTCTTCGCCGGCATCGAGCAGGCCGTCACCGCCGACCGCTACGCCTACTTCACCGCCTTCTGCCAGGACTTCTGCAGCCTGGACGAGAACCTCGGCACCCGCTCGGCGAGGAGGCCCTGCGCCACAGCCGGAACACCGCCGCCTCCTGGTACGCCTCGCCGGCCCGCGTGGCCACCTGGACCACCGACTTCCGCGCCGACATCGAGAACCTCGACGTCCCGCTGTACGCCCTGCAGGTCCACTGACCGTCCGACCCCTTCGGCAGCAGGCGGCGCAGCAGCACCGCGGAGGCACGGCCACCGGGAATCGCATGCCGCCGAGGGCGGCCCCACCGAGCGGCCGGGGCCGCCCTCAGGGCGTTCGAGGACATGAACGACCGGCGGCCGCTCCACCTCACTCGGGACCGGGGGCGGCCGACGGGCCCGCTCGCCGAGGTGGCGAGCGCGGGGCCTGCGGCCCTGACACGTCTGCCGTGCCGCGGAGTCGGCCGGTGATCGGTCATCGCTCCTGAACGCGGGCGAGCAGCCGCACGGGGGCGTTGCTGGAGAGGGAGTCCACCTCACCGATGCGGTCCAGCGGTTCCCCCGGGGTGATCGTGAACCGTTCGAACAGGGCGCGCAGCGCGATGTGAGCCTCAAGACGGGCCAGGGCGGCGCCCAGGCAATGGTGCGCGCCGTGGCCGAAGGCGCGGTGCCGGTGGGCGTCGGCCCGGCCCGCGACGAAGGCGTGCGGGTGAGTGAAGGTTTCGTCGTCGCGGCCGATCGCGGCGGTGTGGATCATGACGGGCTCACCCGCCCGGACGGTGACCCCCGCGACCGTCACGTCACGTGCCGCGTAGAGGAACATCGTGGTGGCGGCGGGAGCGTCGTACCGCAGGGATTCCTCCACCACTCCCGGCCAGGGGTCCTCGTCGAGGTCGGGGGCCAGGAGGAGGCTGAGCTGGTCGGGGTGCTGCAGCAGGCGCCGGATCGCGTTGGTGATCAGGTTCTGGGTCGTCTCGTGGCCCGCGATCAGCATCAGGAACAGGGTTCCCGCCAGCTCTTCCTCGCTGAGCCGGCCGCCGTCGAACTCGCCGATGAGGGCGGTGGTGAGGTCGTCCCCGGGCACCGCCCGCTTGGAGGCGATCAAGCGGGCCATGGTGCTGAAGATGCCGGCCTGGGCTCCGAGGCGTTCGCCGGGCGGCGCCGTACTGCTGATCAGGAGGCGGGTGTCGACGGCCAGCTGCCGGCGCATGTCGTCGTCGTCGACCCCGAACAGCTCACAGATCACGCGCACCGGCAGCTGGAACGCGAACGTGGCCCGCAAGTCGATCTGTTCGCCGGGGGAAGTGGCGGCGAGGGCGTCGAGGAGTTCGCGGGTGATGTCCTCGACGCGCCCGCGCAGGGCCTCGACCCGGCGAGCGGTGAAGGCACGCTGCATCGGCTGGCGCAGGCGCGTGTGGTCCTCACCGTCCCGGACGAGCATGGTCTCGGCGGTGAGGATCTTCAGCATCGGCCAGTCCTTCGGTACCAGGCCGTCCTGGTACGCCCGCCAGTACCTGGGTGACTTGCGCATGTCCGGGTGGGTGAGGAGCCGGTCGGCCTCGGAGCGCCGGGTCACCGCCCACGCCGCCACCGGATCAGGGAGCTCCACCGGGACGATCGGGCCGAGTGCCTGGAGGGCGCGCCCCTCGCCGGGGAAGTCGCCCCCGAGGGGATCGATCCGGTAGAGGGGCCGGGCGAGTTCCAGCTCGTGGGGGGCGGGGACGTGGCCGGTGAGCCGGGGCTCGACGAGTTCCATGCGGGACCTCCGAAGGTGGGTGGTTGTGGTGGGCCCGGCCTGTGCCGGTTCCGTCTCGGCGAAGGCGAAGGCGAAGGCGAAGGCGAAGGCGAAGGCGAAGGCGAAGGCGAAGGGGAGGGCGGTCGGTGCCCGCGCGACGAGATGGTGGCCCAGGGCGGGGAGGGCTCGTCCGGGGAGGCGGGGCCATCCGAGGGCAGCGCTTCCGCGGCCGGTCCGCGAGCGGGCGTCGGCGCCGGACACGAGGTGTGTGCGGTGGTGAAGCACATACGCGTCGGGGGAAGGGCCGAGCACCGGATCGTGGTCGGCGCCGGCCGGCCCGAGAGCCGGCGTCCCACCGGTTCTCGTCCGTCGGCCGCCGTCGTCCGTGATCGGAACGCCTTCCGGAACGCCGAGGCGCCCGGCCGGAGCCGTCAGCCCGCGCGTACGCCGGCTCCCTGGCCCGTACGCCGGCCCCGTCTGTCTCCACCATGTCTGGAACAACGAAACCGGCCGGCTCAGGCAACGTTCCGAACGGGGTACTGGTGTCTGTGCCCGATGGCGGTCGATCCGCGGGACCGTCCTCCGCCCGCACCACGCGGCCCGTGAGACTTCCGGTCCACGGGCACGCCGGGGGCGAGTCCGCGGTGGCGCGCTGCTCGGGGACGAGTGGTGGCCCTGATTCCGCGGAGGGCGGGACCGCCGGAATACGGCGCCCGCCGATGCCGTTGCACCTCCTGTATGACATGCCCGAATCAATTTGCTCGGGTGACGGCGGAAGGAGCACCTCATGACACGCAGCACCGCGAGGCCGGTCGTCAGGCTGAAGTCGACAGCCGGTACGGGGGTCACCTACGTGACCCGCAAGAACCGTCTGAACGACCCCGACCGGCTGGTCCTGCGGAAGTACGACGCGGTCGTCGGCGCACACGTCCTCTTCCGCGAGGAACGATGAGACCCGCCTCCGCCGCTCCGGCGGCGGAGGCGCCCGAGGAAGGACATCCCGTGAGGCACGGCATCCGCCCCGTCTCCCGCCCGGCCGTCTTCCGCGACCGCGCGTCCGGCTTCCAGCCGCTCACCCGCTCCACCATCGAGTCACGGCACACGGTGGAGTGGGAGGACGGCGCCACCTACCCGGTCGTCGACGTCGAGATCTCGTCGGCCGGCCACCCGTTCCTCACCGGCGCCTCGCGGCTCGTCGACAGCGCGGGCCGGGTGGAACGCTTCGAGCGGCGCCACGGCACCGCTGCGGCTCGCCGCTGACAGCGGCATCCCCGTCCGGTTCCGCGGAAGGAGATCGTGATGAAGGTACGCACGTCCCTGCGTTCGCCGAAGCTCAGGCCCGGCGCCCAGGTGGTGCGCCGACGGGGCGCGACGTTCGTGATCAACGAGAAGGATCCGCGTTTCAAGGCCCGCCAGGGCTGACGAGCGACCTCAGCAGCCGGACGGCCCGGTACCGCGCTCGTGGTACCGGGCCGTGGCGTCCCGCGAACCGTCGCCCGGCCGGGACGCAGAGGCGTCGTGTCCGCGCCCCGACCACCGTGCGGCGCCCCCTTCCCCGCCCCGGTCCGCGACGTCGTCCTCGCTCGCCGGCCGGTCAGCGCTCCAGGTCCGCGCGCATCCCGACGAAGAGCTTCCCCGCATCGGCGAGCGTGCTGTCCTCGAAGAGCGCGACGGCCGCCGTGCCCTCGTCGGCCCAGCCGCAGATGACGTTGCCGTCCTCGCTCAGCGAGGCGAGCAGGCACTCCACCGAGCCGCCGAGCGGCCCCGGTTCCACCGGCTGGGCGTCGGGGTGCCCCAGCTCCGGGTCCCACCGGATGTACTCGAGCATGCCCCGGAACAGGTGCTCACGACGCTCGTTGGTGTCCTCGGGTACATGATCGACGCCTTCGAACAGCACCGGCGCGCCCTGCCCGTCCGGCTTTCCGTAGGCGCCGGTGACCAGCGTCATGCCGTCCCGCATCTCGCCGGGGTCGACGGGGACGTCCGCCAGGGCTCCGTCCCCGGTCAGCTTCTCCAGGCCACCCGCCCCGGGAGCGTCCACCAGGGCCCGCGGACCGCTTCGCTCCGCCGAAGGCGTCGGTGACGCGGGCGCGGAGACCTCTCCGCTCGGGGAGGCGGCGGGAAGCCCCGCGTCGTCCTCCCGACAGCCGCCGACCGTCAGGATCGCCAGCACCGCCATGGCCGTCAGGCCCGTTCTCGCCGCGGACCCACACTTCATTACGTCCCCCCGCTGTCGCTTCGTCCAGGATGTTTCCCACCGCTTCGGGCGGCGGCAATGATCAGTGACGAGCCGCCCCGGCCGGATGGTTCCCGCCCCGGGCACGAGGACCCGCCGCACGGCACGATGCTCGGCGACCCGGACCGATGCTCGGCGACCCGGACCGATCGCGGCCGTACGACTACGACGGGGCCCGGCGCCGGCGCGGCGTGCGGTGGTTGCGGGTACGGAGGGCGAAGGCGGCGAGCGCGGTGGTCATCATGGCGGTCAGCCAGAGCGCGCTGTGGATCAGGGGGCTCACGGTGGCGTTCCGGGTGAAGCCCGCGGCGAGGCTGGTCTGCAGGGAGCCGTAACCGGGAAGCAGTTCGACCAGGGCTCTGTCGGCGGCGGTGCTGGCGACGGGATTCTGCGGCGCGAGGTCGATGATGCTGGTCATGATGATCGTGACCAGTCCTTCGACCTCGCCGCGCAGGAAGAGGGCCAGGCACATGCCCATGGCGCCGTAGACCAGGCAGATCGCCAGGACCGCGATGCCGAGGAGGAAGGGCTGGAGAGGGGTCCAGAACAGCAGCATCCAGGCCGTGGCGTAGGCGCTGACCAGGACGGACGCGACCAGGAGCGTGGTGAGCTTGGCGCCGATGAGGGCGGCCCGGGGATAGCCGGACGCGGTGAGGCGACGGTCGAAGGCCCTGGTGCGGCGTGCGGCGCTGAACATCAGGAATCCCACGAGGAGGGACACCGCGTTCAGGGAGCCGCTGATCATCGTGATCTCGTCCCCGCCGGCGCGCAGCCAGGTTCCGGTGGCGCGCAGCCGGAAGGGGAACGTCTTCGGTGTGGTGAGGGTCTTCGCCACGGTGATCCACATCGGGATGAAGGCGATCAGGAGCACGGCGGCCAGCCGGTTCTTCGCCATGGCCAGCAGGGCGTAACGGCTGGCGACCAGGTAGGCGCTCATGCGGGGTCCGCCGGGGGGGAGGGGTCGAGGAGGCCGTCGCGCAGATGGTGCAGGACGTCCAGGCGCCCGGTGTCGTGGGCGAGGTGGGAGACGATGATCACGGTGCGGCCGCGGCCCTTCAGCTCCTGGGCGAGGTCCCAGAACCGCAGGTAGGTTTCCCAGTCGAAGCCCTGGTACGGCTCGTCCAGCAGCACGACCTCCGGGTCGTGCATCAGGGCCAGGACCAGGTTCAGCTTCTGCAGGGTGCCGCCGCTGAGGACCTTCGCCGGCGTGTCCAGATAGCCGGTCGCGGAGAGCGCGTCGATCAGCCGGAGCGCGCGGCCGAGGTCCGGGAGACGGTAGGCGACCTGGAAGAGACGCAGGTGCTGGCGCACGGTCAGTTCCTCGTCCAGGACCGGGTGCTGCGGACAGTAGCCCCAGGTGCCCGCCAGCTCCACACGTCCGTCGTCGGGGCGCAGGTCTCCGCTGAGGACGCGCAGCAGCGTGGTCTTCCCGGCGCCGTTCTCCCCGACGATGCCCACCAGCTGTCCCGCCCGCGCCTCGAAGCCGACCCCGCGCAGGACCTGCCGGGACCCGAAGGCCTTGCGGACCGCCGTGACGCGCAGCACCACCGCCGCCCGGCTCCTCACGCCCGGACCCGGACGGCCGAGCCCGCGCACCGCCGGTCCCGCGGGTCCCGGCGGTGACCGGATCCTTGGCGCGGGGAGGGGGCGCCGCCGTGGAGGGCGCTCCCGCCGGCCCACCGCGGCAAGGCCCCGTCGGGGCCGGCGGCTCGGGCGTACGCGCGTTCGGCGGACGGACGCCGGAGGGGCGGCGCGCCCTCGTCCCGGTCGACGGACGGCGGGCTCGAACTGGCCACGGGGGCTCCTCGAGAGCGGTGGGGTGCACGGGTTCCGACCGGCCAACGACGCACGGGCCCGTCGGGACACGTCACGGACGCTTCCGGCGCGCGCTGCCGGACCGGGGCGTGCGCCGGCACGGGGAGGGATCCAGGACGGCGGTCCCGTTCACCCCGTGCCGGCGCACGGGCCGTCCGCCCGCCCGCGGACGCCGCCCGGCGGAACGGGGCTCTTTCGGCAGCGGCCCGGCTCACCGCCCCGGCCAGCCAGGACGGGTGCTCCGGGTGAGGTCGCGGAAACTCGGGGAAAAAGATTCGGCAGCCGACAGGAGGTTGCCGTGAAGGGTGGAGACGTGGAACTGGGCGAGCTGCTGGCCGCTGCGGAGGCGGCGCCGCCCGGTGAGTCCGTCGACGTGGTGGCGCACGATCTGCAGAAGCGGTTCGGTGCGGAGCGTGTGTCCTTCCTGTTCGTCGACCTCGTCGGTCAGCGGCTGGTACGGCTCACCACGGCCGGCGATGACGCCGCGGACCCCGACGGGCCGATCGACCTGCAGGGCAGCGTCTACGACCGCGTACTGAGGAGCCAGCGCCAGCACGTGGAACCGGACTGCCAGGGCGGACTGCGCGTCATCACGCCGGTCACCAACCGCGGCGACTGCATCGGCGTGCTGGAGGCGACCCTGCAGTCCGCCGACGACACCGTGCTCCGGCAGGTCCGCGACGCGGCCCACGCGCTGGCCTACATCATCGTCACGGACCGCCGCTTCACCGACCTCTACCACCTGGGCCGGCGCACCACCGAGACCAGCCTGGCCGCGGAGATCCAGCACCAGCTGCTCCCCTCGGCCCCCTGCTGCGAGGCGGACCAGTTCACCCTCGCCGCCGGGCTGGTCCCGGCCGACGACATCGGCGGCGACACCTACGACTACACCCTCGACCGCGACACCCTGCACCTGTCCGTCACCGACGCCATGGGTCACGACACGGCCTCGGCCCTGCTGGCCACCTTGCTGGTCGGCGCGCTGCGACGGGCACGCCGCAGCGGCTGTGACGCCCTCAGACAGGCCGAGCACGCCCACCGGGCCCTGCTGAGCCACAGCCGCGGCCTGGCCACCGGACAGCTGCTGTGCGTCGACCTCGAAACGGGTCTGTGCGAACTGGTCAACGCCGGCCACCCCCGGCCGCTGCGGCTGCGCGACGGCGCCGTCGAGGAGGTCGAACTCGCCGTCAACCTGCCGTTCGGCGTGGTGGCGCCGACCCCCTACCGTCTGCAGGAGCTGCAACTGCGGCCCGGCGACCGCCTGATCCTGCTCACCGACGGAATGCAGGAGCGCGGCGCCGCGGCCGTCGACCTGGCCGCGCTCGTCCGCGACACCGGTGCGCTGCATCCGAGAGAAGCCGTACGGAGCCTGACCGGCGCGGTGCTCGAGGCCTGCCACGGCAGTCTCAGGGACGACGCCACGATCCTGATACTGGACTGGCACGGCGAACGCCGCGGACCGGACGGGACCGGACAGGGCGCGCAGCGATGAGCCGCAGCGTCCGCCGTACGGGACCCGACGCCGGGTGTCCGGTGCGGGAGCGGGCCGGACAGGACGCGTCCGGCGCCGGGCACGTCCCGCCCCGGCGCACCGCGGAGCGACCCGACCCGCGGGCGCGGGGCGCCGAGCCGCGCGACCGCCACCACGCGGACCGGTCCGGTCCGGACCTCGCGCACAGGCCGTGGGACCGACGCGTTCCGTACCGCCCCGGCGCCGTCATCGGCGTTCGGGGCGGTACGCACATATGGAGTCCCACCGGAGGGTGAGCGCGTGGACCCGCACCCGGGGATCGTCCCGGAGGGTGAGGGAACGCACCGTCCTTGAGGCGTCGGGGGTCCGCCGAGGAACCGGACAGACGCACCGGCGGGCCGGCCACGCCCTGCCCGCGCCTGATCCGGTGCGGCGTCTCCAGCACCACGGAGCCGCTCCCGCCCGGTCGCCCACGGGACCGGCGCTTCGGCGGTGGTCCCGTCGGTGCAGCGGACGGTGAGCACGGTCGTCACCGGGCCGTGGTGGGCCGCGGCGACCAGGCGCAGCGCGCCGTACGACCCGGCCGGGGCAGCACGGCCCGACCGCGGGCCTCGACGAGGTTCCCGGCCGTCCCGGGCGGATCGGGGGCGTCGCAGGTCACGCCGTCCCACGCGACCGGGCCCGCCGCGGGCAGCGGGTCACCGTCGTGGCTCCGCCCCGCTCCGTCGAAGTCGCCCTCGCCGGAGGCCGCGACGGTCGCGGTCCCGTCGTGGTTCACCTCCTCGCCGAGGTCCACGGCACGCTGCTCACCGGCCTCCGCCGCGCAGCGGGCCGCGGCGCGCACCTCGATGGTCGTGACCCGTTCCACGCTCTTCACCCCCTTCGCGGTCGCCGTGATCCGCGCGGTGCACGAACCCGGCGCGGTTTTGGCCGGCACGCTCACGTCCACCGCCGCGACCCGCTGGACGGGGAGCCGACGGGAGCCTTCGCGTCGACGCCCACCCGCGGCGTGCCGGGGGAGGCGCCGCCGGACGTCGCGCCGGAGAGGGACGGGGCGAGAGGGGTGAAGGGCCTCGGTCACCACCATTGCCGACGGCGACGTACCTCGCTATGTTAATCGAAAATCACATCCGCGCGACGCTTCTCACCGCGTCTTGGTCGAACAACCGGCAGGTCTGCGAAGGCATCTGGAACCATCTGGCCCCTCAGGGAAGCAGGTAAGTCAATGGAGAACCTCAGCAGGCGAAAGGCTTTGTCACTCGGTGTCGCACTCGGCCTCGTGGGCGTGGCGAACCCCGCCCGGGCGTGGGCGTCGGGGGGACCGGCGACGGGGGCCGCCGTGGGGACCGGTCCGGAGTGGATCTGGGACGACGCGGCCGACCCCCTGATGGCTTCGATGATCGACGACGGGCACGTGCCGGCCATCAACGCGGCATGGGCGTCGTGGGTGAACAACGACGACCCGCTGCCCAGCGGCCTGCCGGCCGCATTCGCCGCGTACCTGCGGCAGGCCAACCGGCTGCCCTCCTGGGCCGACCCCGTGAAGCTGGCCCGTGCCGGCGACTTCAACCGGCGCAAGGACACGTACCTCTTCATGCTGTACGGCCTCGGCAGCGGCATCATGAGCACCGTGATCCCGCGCGAGGCCAAGAGCGTCTACTGGTCCGCGGGCGGCGCCGACATGCAGGACCGCGCGGCCAAGACGTTCACGTTCGGCTACGACCTGTCCGAGCTGGGAGCCTTCAAGCCGACGGGACAGTTCGTCGTCACCGCCAACAAGACGCGTGTGGTGCACGCCGCGGTGCGTCACCTGCTGCCGCAGTCGCCGCACTGGCGGGCGGTCGCCGACGAGACGATCCCGATCAGCGCCGCCGACATCCTGGTCACCTTCCACAGCCTGGGCACCTACGTGTACCGCAAGCTGCTCGACTGGAAGGTCCCGTTCCCGGCCGCGGACCAAGAGGCGTTCCTGCACTCGTGGCAGGTCGCCGTCCACCTGCTCGGCGTGCCGTACGAGCACATCCCCAAGACCTGGGCGGAGGCCGAGAGGCAGTCGGCGCGGGTGCTCACCCCGGTCCTCACCCCGTCGACCGAGGGCATCGCACTGGCCGAGGAACTGCTCGGCCTGACCGCGCAGATCGACCTCGGCGTCACGCGCGGGTTCCTGAACGAGTTCGTGCGCTACGTCCTCAGCGACGAGGTCGGCGACTGGCTGGGGTTGAAACGCGACTACGCGTCGGCGGCCCTGGTGCGCACCGCATGGCCGGCGTTCATCCTGTTCCGTGAGGGGCTGTCGCCCGTCATGCCCGGCGCCTTCTACATGTTCGACCAGTTCGTGCGCGCCCTGGCCATGCTGTTCCTCAACAAAGGCTCCTCCGGGACCACCACCCCCATCACGATACCCACCGGCAACAGGCCGGGCTGAGCCGTCGGGCCGCGCCCGGCCGGCGCCCGCCCCGCGGTCGGACGGGCCGAGGGGCGGGCATCGGGGTGCTCACACTCCCAGAGCGGCCAGGACCAGAGCGGTCACGGCCTCACGATGCTCCGGACAGTCCCGCCACCGCAGTTTGCGTCCCGCCTCGACCACCACACCGAAGCCCGCGTGCACCAGCACCCTGGCCTGACGCGGATCCAGCTCCGGACGGACCAGCCGCAACTGCTGCTCCCAGACTGCGATGTGCTCCCGCTGCGCCAGCACCACGGGCCGCCGCAGGTCCTTTGGCAACCCGGCCAGCTCGGCCTCGGCGACGCTGTTGAGCTCGGTGTACTCGAAGCTGTACGCCACGTACGTCGCGGCCAGCGCGACGACGGCCTCCCGCGGGCCGGGCACCCCGCGCAGGCCCCGCTCCACCCCCTGGGACAGCAGCGCCGCCGCCTGGAGGCATGCCGCCGCCAGAATGTCGATCTTGCCGGGGTAGTGGCGGTAGAGCGCGGACGGGGTCAGTCCCACCGCCTGTGCGATCTGCCCGTTCGTGACGTTGGCGAACCCGTTCCGGGCGAACAGCGGGACGGACGCCGCGAGGATCTCCGCGCGCCGTGTGCGCGGCACCGGCCGGGCGGGAAGTTCGACGGGGTGCGCGCCCGGCCGGACCACCGCGGGGCCGCTCGCGGCCACGCCCCGCGCCGACGCCGACAGCAGTTCCTCGGCCCGGCGCGGGGCGATGGAGGTGTGATGCATCGTGATGGACCCGATGGCGCCGAGAGCCGCCGTGGCCCGCAGGCGCTCGTCGGGCAGGGGATGCTCGCGCTGGACCGCTTCGTCGACCCGCTCGACCAGGCGGTGGAACTTCACCCGGAGGCGCCGGCGGTCCTCGCGGTTGAGATAGCGCGCTTCCCAGCGGTACACGCCGCCCGACGCGCGGTGGGCGACGGTGATCCGGGTCAGGGCGGTCAGTACGTCCGTCGGACTCGCCCCGGACGGCACCTCGTCGAGCGCCGCGACCAGTCCGTCCACCATGACGTCGGCGCACTCGGCGAACAGCGCGTACTTGTTCGGGAAGTGGCGGTACAGGGCGGCCGCGGAGATGCCCACGCCGGCGGCGACCTCCTCCATGGAGGCCGTGTGGTAGCCGCGCTCGCTGAAGACCCGCCCGGCCGCCTCGACGATCAGCTGCTTGCGGTTGCGCGGCCGCGTGGCCGGGGCCGGTTCGGCGGGCGCGGCCGAACGGGCGGGCGGGGAGGCGGGAGCCATGCCGTTCAGTCAATCACACGCGGTCAGCGCGCCGGGCGCCCTCCGGGCGGACCGCGCGGGAGGCGACCGCGGCATCCGGACCCCCGCTGCCGGCCGCCACCGACGGTGCGCGGCGGCGGCCGGACGCCTCGCCCGGTCAGGTGAAGGCGAGGACCGGCTTGACCACGCTGCCGTCCTCCATGGCTGCCACGGCCGCGCCGATCTCCTCGAACGGGAAGGTGGTGACCAGCGCGTCGAGGGGGAAGAGGCCGCGGCGGCGCAGGTCGATCAGTTCGGGCACGAAGCGGCCGGGGTCGGAGTCCCCCTCGATCACCCCGTGCACGCGGACGCCCTTGGCGAGCAGGGCCATCACGTCGAAGGTCACCTCGCCGCCCAGGCCGAGAAGGGCGAGTTCACCGCGCGGGCGCAGCGCGCCGACGGCCCGGCGGGCCATCTCCGGACGGCCGGTGGTCTCGACGACGTGGTGCGCCCCGCCGCCGGTGAGGTCCCGCAGGGCCGCCACCAGACCGTCCCCCGGGGCCAAGGCCGCCCCGGCGCCGAGTTCGGTGGCCAGGGCGCGACGGGAGGGGACGGGGTCGACCGCCACCACCGGGTCGCAGCCCACCGCCACCGCGGCCATCACCGCGCTCAGCCCGACCCCGCCCGCGCCCAGGACGACCAGGGAGGATCCGGGTTCGGGCCGCAGTCGGTTGAGCACCGTGCCCGCACCCGTCTGGGCGCCGCAGCCGAGCGGCGCGGCGACCTCGGCCGGCAGGTCGGCGGGCACCTTGATCACGCCGCGCTCGTGCACCACGGCGTACGTGGCGAAGCTGGACTGTCCGAAGAAGCCGGCGTGGAGCGGTGCGCCGTCGAGGGAGAGGGGAGTGGTGCCGTCGGCGCGTCCACCGGAGAAGTTCAGGGACCGGGCGTCGAGGCAGTAGGCGGGGTGGCCGGCCGCGCACGGCTCGCACGCGCCGCAGCTGGCGAAGGTGAGACAGACGCGGTCTCCGGGCGCGGCACCGGTCACCTCCCCGCCCACCGCCTCCACGCACCCGGCCCCCTCGTGGCCGAAGACCATCGGAGTGAGCCGCCGGGGCCAGGTGTCCCGCATCCCCAGGTCGGTGTGGCAGATGCCGACCGCGGTCATCCGTACCAGTACGTCGTGCGGCCGCGGGTCGTCGAGGTCCGCGTCCCGGACGGTGAACGGGGCCCCCGGCGCCTGGGTGACCGCGGCGCGGACGCGCCTCACGGCCCCTCTTCGGCGCGTGGGCCGTCGTGCGCGGACCCGGGAGCACACTCGAGGAAGAAGTAGTAGAAGGGGCCTTCGGCGGGGACTCCCTTGGCGTTCATGACGCCCAGCAGCGTACTGTCGTCCACGCGTTTGAAGTGGTCGAGGACCGGCCGGCCGTCGTAGACCATCGTGGCCGTCGACTCGCCGCGGAACTCGACGGTCCACAGGCTCGCCTCGCCCTGGCCGAGTTCGATGTTGGAGTACAGCTTGCCCGCCTCGTCCCGGCACATCAGCGGCTTGGCGTCGTGCACGGAGACGAACGTCTTGCCGTACCAACCCGCCTTTTTCAGCGTCCCGTTGAGGGGATGACCGGTGTCGAACTCGCCGCCCTTCCACTCGCCGAGGACGTCCTCGGGGCGGACCGTCGGCAGCGCCGCCCAGATCTCGTCGAGCTCGCGTGGGTCGACCTGGCCGTCCTTGTCCCGGAGTCGCCGAAACCGGGTGCGGGCCTCGAACACGTCCATGCGCGGGTGTCCTCTCGTCGGTCGGTACTGACTCGGTCGGTCGTGCGGTCGTGCGGCCGGCCGTGAACGGGGCGGAGGGCGACGGCGTGTCACCCGGCCGAGCGGGGTGCCGTGCCCCGGGTGACCGGGGTCCGTGGGCGCGGCGGTACGGCACGGCCGTTGACCGCGCCGGGATGGCCCACGGTCCCGAGGCCCAGCAGCACGTGCCGTTCGGCGACCTCCTCCGCGGTGAGCGGGCCGTCCTCCCGGAACCAGTTGGCGACCCCCTGGCACATGACCAGCACCGAGCGCACCGCGTCGGCCGGGATCGGCGTGGTGAACACGCCCTGGGCACGGCCCGCTTCGACCGTGTCCAGCAGCATGTGCTCCAGGTAGTCGCGCAGGGCGACGTACCGTGCCCGGTTCCGGGGTTCCAGGCTGCGGATCTCCGTGTCGAGGAAGGCCAGTTGCCGGCGGTGGGCCATGTACAGCACGATCGACTCGACCATGCCGCAGAAGCGGGTCAGCGGATCGTCCCCGGCCTCCCCGGCCGCGGCCCGGCAGCGGTCCAGGACGTCCTTGATCGACGTCTCCAGCAGGGTCGCCAGCAGCGCCTGCTTGTTCTCGTAGTGGTAGTAGAGCGCGGGCACCGTGACCCCGACCCGGCCGGCGATGTCCCGGACCGAAGTGCCGTGATAGCCGTGCTCGTTGAAGGCCCGCATGGCGTGCATCAGGATCGGGTGCAGGTCGAGTGGGGCGTAGGAGCGCCAGTGCTCCGCCGGTGGCGTGGTCTCCTGGCTCGGCGCTGTGTTCAACGGCTCTCCTCCGAGGCGGGCGGCGATCGGCGACATCGTACGGCCGTGAGTCCGGCGCACCTCCTTCCGGCCGCTTAGCGATCGCTCAGTGGATCCTGGCACAGGATGCCCGGCCTCATGCCACTTTCCCCGGCTCGGTCGACAAAAACAAGTACTGCGCGAGGAGTTGACCGTCCAGTGTCGTGCTCCTACGTTTTAGCGAACGCTCAGTAAGTCCCCGGTTGACGGCGGCGGGTCCGCCGCGCACCGAGAGAGGAACCCATGAGCCCGTACCCCACCCACCCTCCCGGCCGCGACGCCGCGGGACCGCTGGACGGTGTGCGCGTGGTCGAACTGGCCGGCATCGGCCCCGGCCCGTTCGCCGCGATGCTGCTCGCCGACCTGGGCGCCGACGTGGTGCGCGTGGACCGCCCCGGCCGCACTCCGCTCGGCGGCGAACCCGCCCACGACCTGACCAACCGCAACAAGCGCTCCGTCGTCGTCGACCTCAAGTCGCCCGAAGGGCCGCCTGCGGTACGGGCGCTGGCGGCGCGCGCCGACATCCTGGTGGAGGGATACCGGCCTGGCGTCGCGGAGCGGCTCGGCGTCGGCCCCGAGGAGTGCATGGCCGGCAACCCCGCGCTGGTGTACGGCCGGATGACCGGATGGGGCCAGGAGGGGCCGCTGGCTCCCCTGGCGGGCCACGACATCGGCTACATCGCCACCGCCGGCGCCCTGTCCATGATCGGAGCGCCGGACGGCCGGCCCGTCTTCCCCGTCAACCTGCTCGGCGACTACGCGGGCGGCTCCCTCTACCTGACCACCGGTGTCCTCGCCGCGCTGCTCACCGCCCGCGCCACCGGCCGCGGCCAGGTGGTGGACGCCGCGATCGTGGACGGGACCGCACACCTCACCGCCCTGTTCTGGGGCATGCTCGCCGAGGGCGCCTGGCGGGACGCCCGCGGTCACAACCTGCTCGACGGCGGCTGTCCCTACTACGGCGTCTACGAGACCTCCGACGGCGGCTGGATGGCGGTCGGCGCCCTGGAGCCGCACTTCTACGAGGTGTACGTCTCCCTGCTCGGCCTGGACGCCGGCGACCTGCCCGACCGCGCCGACCCACGCAACTGGCCCGAGTTGCGAGCCGAGTTCACCGCCCGGTTCAAGACCGCCACCCGTGCGCGGTGGACGACCGTCTTCGAGGGCACCGACGCCTGCGTCGCACCCGTGCTCTCCCTCCGCGAGGCGGCCGGCCACGAGCACCTGACCGCACGGGGCACCTACACCGAGGCGTACGGCGTCACCCAGCCCGCTCCCGCCCCCCGTTTCTCCGACACGCCCGGCGCCCTCCGGCTCCCCCCGGCCCTCCCCGGCGCCCACACCCCCGACGTGGCCCGCGACTGGGACGTGCCCGAACTGCTGAAGGACCACAGCTGATGGAACTGTCCTCACCCCTGGCCTACGCGGAGGATCCGCGTACCGCCGCCGACCGGGCCGCCGCCCTGGAGTCCGCGGGTCTCGACGCCGTCTGGGTGGCCGAGGCCTACGGCTTCGACTCCCCGACGATCATGGGCTACCTCGCCGCGAAGACCGAGCGGATGCGGATCGGCTCCGCGATCCTCAACGTCTACTCCCGCACCCCCGCCCTGATCGCCCAGACCGCGGCCGGGCTCGACGCCGTGAGCGGTGGACGCGCCCTCCTCGGCGTCGGCGCCTCCGGGCCGCAGGTCGTCGAGGGCTGGCACGGCCGCCGCTACGACCGTCCGCTGGGCCGCGCCCGCGAGGTGATCGAGCTGTCCCGGCGGATCTGGCGGCGCGAGGTGATCGAGCACCACGGCATCACCGACCTGCCCGTGCCGCCCGGGAAGGGAGGCGCCCTCGGCAAACCGCTGAAACTGCTGAACCACCCGGTCCGCGACACCATTCCGGTCTACCTCGCCGCTCTGGGCCCGGCCAGTGTCCGGACGGCCGCCGAGATCGCCGACGGATGGCTGCCGTTCCTCTACGCTCCCGAGCACGCCCCCAAGGTCTGGGGCCCGTCCCTGGCCGAGGGCGCCGCCCGGCGCGACCCCGCGCTCGGCCCGCTCTCGGTGGTGGCGGGCGGCCTGCTGGCCATCGGCGACGACGCCGCGGCCGTACGCGACCTGATGCGCCCCACCGTCGCCCTGTACGTGGGCGGCATGGGCGCACCCGGGCGCAACTTCTATCACGACCTGATCTGCTCCTACGGCTACGAGGCCGCCGCGTCCGTGATCCAGGAGCACTACCTCGCCGGACGCAGGAAGGACGCGGAGGCCGCCGTACCGGCCGAACTGCTGGAGCAGCTCTGCCTGGCCGGGCCCGAGGGCTATGTCCGCGACCGCGTCGAGGTCTTCCGCGAGGCGGGCGTGACCATGCTCAACGTCACCCCCGTCGGACCCGAACCCGCCCGGCTGATCGAGCGCGTGAGGAGTTGGCTGTGACACTGCGACGAGACCTGTACGGCCCCGACCACGAGGCCTTACGCGAGACGGTGCGGACCTTCCTCAGCAAGGAGGTGGTCCCGCACCACGAACGCTGGGAGAAGAACGGGGTCGTGGACCGTGAGGTGTGGCGCTCGGCCGGCCGCCGGGGCCTGCTGGGCATGGCCGTCGACGAGGAGTACGGCGGCGGCGGTACCGGCGACTTCCGCTACAGCGCCGTGCTGATCGAGGAGTTCGCCCGCGCCGGCGCCTCCGGTCTCGCCCTCAGCCTGCACAACGACATCGTCGGCCCGTACCTCACCCGGCTGGCGAACGAGGAGCAGAAGCGCCGCTGGCTGCCCGGCTTCACCTCCGGCGACCTCGTCACCGCCATCGCCATGACCGAACCCGGCGCCGGCTCCGACCTCCAGGGCATCCGCACCACCGCCGCCGACCGGGGCGACCACTACCTGCTCAACGGCACCAAGACGTTCATCTCCAACGGCATCCTCGCCGACCTCGTCGTCGTGGCCGCCCGCACCACCCACGAGGGCGGCGCGCACGGACTGTCGCTGTTCGTCGTGGAGCGCGGCGCGGAAGGCTTCGAACGCGGCCGCAACCTCGACAAGATCGGCCAGAAGGCGCAGGACACCGCCGAGCTGTTCTTCAACGACGTACGGGTCCCCAAGGAGAACCTGCTGGGAGAGGAGAACCAGGGCTTCGCCCACCTCATGGGCAACCTCGCCCAGGAGCGGCTGGCCATCGCGGTCGGCGCCGCCGCCGCG
Organism: Streptomyces caelestis; assembly: GCF_001279005.1. Classification (GTDB taxonomy): domain Bacteria; phylum Actinomycetota; class Actinomycetes; order Streptomycetales; family Streptomycetaceae; genus Streptomyces; species Streptomyces heliomycini. The sequence goes on along the minus strand of NZ_LGCN01000074.1, from coordinate 54,893 downwards.
TCCGAGGAGATCCTCGACGTCACCACCCGGTACGTCAAGGAGCGCGAGGCGTTCGGCAAACCACTCGCCCGGCTCCAGCACATCCGCTTCGAGATCGCCGAGATGGCCACCGAGACCGCCGTCACCCGCGCCTTCCTGGACCGCTGCATCGACGAGCACAGCGGGGGCGAACTCGACGCCGCGCAGGCCTCGATGGCCAAGTGGTGGGCCACCGAACTGAACAAGCGCGTCGTCGACCGCTGTCTGCAACTCCACGGCGGCTACGGCTACATGAGCGAGTACAAGGTGGCCAGGGCGTTCCTCGACAGCCGCATCCAGACCATCTACGGCGGCACCACCGAAATCATGAAGGAGATCATCGGCCGCTCACTGCTGCGCTGAGCACCGGCCGGCTCCGTGCACCGCGTTCGCGGCGTCCGTCGGACCCGACAGGGAAGGCAACCGAGGTGAGCACCGAAGCGTACGTGTACGACGCGATCCGCACCCCGCGCGGGCGTGGCAGGGCAGGCGGCGCCCTGCACGGCACCAAGCCGATCGACCTGGTCGTCGGCCTGATCCACGAGACCCGCGGCCGCTTCCCCGGCCTCGACCCGGCGGCCGTCGGCGACATCGTGCTCGGCGTGGTGAATCCGCTGGGCGACCAGGGGTCGGACATCGCCCGCACCGCCGCCGTGCTCGCCGGTCTGCCGGAGACGGTGGCGGGCGTCCAGGAGAACCGCTTCTGCGCGTCCGGGCTCGAAGCCGTCAACATGGCTGCGGCGAAGGCCCGTTCGGGCTGGGAGGATCTGGTCATCGCGGACGGCGTCGAGTCCATGTCCCGGGTCCCGATGGGCAGCGACGGCGGCGCCCGGTCGGCGGACCCGCGCACCAACCACGACACCGGGTTCGTCCCGCAGGGCATCGGCGCCGACCTGATCGCCACCCTGGAGGGGTTCTCCCGGCACGACGTGGACTCCTACGCGGCGCTCTCCCAGGAGCGGGCCGCCGCGACCTGGAAGGACGGCCGCTTCGACCGCTCGGTCGTCCCCGTGCGGGACCGCAACGGGCTCCTCGTCCTCGACCGGGACGAGCACCTGCGGCCCGGCACCACCGCCGAGAGCCTGGCCGCCCTCAAGCCCTCGTTCGCGAAGCCCGGTGAACTGGGCGGCTTCGACGCGGTCGCGCTGCAGAAGCACCACTGGGTGGAGAGGATCGACCACGTCCACCACGCGGGCAACTCCTCCGGCATCGCCGACGGCGCCGCGCTCGTCGCCATCGGCTCCAAGGAGGCCGGCGAGCGTTACCGACTGCGGCCGCGCGCCAGGATCGTCTCCGCCGCCGTCTTTGGTGCCGAGCCCACCATCATGCTGACCGGACCCGCGCCGGCTTCCCGCAAGGCGCTCACCAGGGCCGGGCTGACCATCGACGACATCGACCTCGTCGAGATCAACGAGGCGTTCGCCGCGGTCGTCCTGCGGTTCGCGCGGGACAGCGGGACATGGGCCTGTCCCTGGACAAGGTCAACGTCAACGGCGGCGCCATCGCCCTGGGCCACCCGCTCGGCGCCACCGGCGCGATGATCCTCGGCACTCTTGTCGACGGACTCGAGCGCCGCGACCTGCGGTACGGGCTGGCGATCCTGTGCGCCGGCGGCGGCATGGGCATCGCCACCGTCGTCGAACGCGTCCGGACCCTCCCACGGACCACCAGGAGGCATCGAACCGGCCCCGCGGGCGGGACCGCCCCGCCCCCGACCTCCACCGCACCGGGTACGCCCGCAGGGGCTTCCCCACCACGCCCCGGTCTCCCCGGACGCCCCCTCCCCGACCCGCAACGCAAGGAGGCCCCGATGACATCGGCACCCCGCACCGCAGGCGACCTGCCCGACGACCCCGCCGACCGCACGCTGCCCCGACTGCTGGCCCGCAACGCGCACGAATACCCACGACTGCCGGGCCTGTCCTGGCAGTCGGGGGATCCGGACGCCGACTGGACGACGCTCGGCTGGGCCGAGATCCACGAGCACACCCGCAGACTCGCCGCCGGCTACCGGGCCCTGGGCGTCGGCCGGGGCGACCACGTGCTGCTGATGATGGTCAACCGGCCCGAGCACTGGCTGTCGGACCTGGCGCTGGTCCGCCTCGGCGCGATCCCGGTGAGCGTCTACGGCACCGCGGCCCCCGAGCAGATCACCCACATCGCCCGCAACTGCCGGGCCCGCCTCGCCGTCGTCGGGGGAGCGGACCAGGTGGCGGTGTGGGAGCCGCTGGTGGCCGACGCGGACACCCCGCTGGAGCGGCTGGTGGTGGCCGACGCGGGAGCGGAGGGGGCACACGTCCCGTACGGGTCCCTGCTCCGCGAGCCGGTGCCGGAGCGATTCGCCAAGGAACTGGACACCGCTCGCCCCGAGGACCCGCTGACCGTCGTCTACACCTCCGGCACCACCGGAGAGCCCAAGGGCGTCGTCCTCACCCACCGGGTGGTGCTGTCCAACGCCCTGGCACTGGACGCCGTGGTGGAGCTGCCCCCGCACGTCGAGCACATCTGCTACCTGCCCCTCGCCCACATCGCCGAGCGGATGCTGGGCATCTACCTGCCCTGTCACCGGGCCTCGCACGTCTACCTGTGCGCCGACCCGACGCGGGTCGGCGAGGTGGTGCGCAAGGTGCGTCCCGCGCAGTTCTTCGGGGTGCCGAGGATCTGGGAGAAGCTGTCCGCCGCCGTGCGCGCCGTCCTCTCGCTGATGCCGGCCGACCAGCGGGCGGTCATCGACCAGGCGTTCGAGGTGGCGCGCGAGCACGTCGGGTACCGCGAGCGGGGCGAGACGCCGCCCGCCGAGCTGGAGGAGCGCTACGTCCGCGTCCGCAGGGACGTGCTGGTGCCCATGCTGGCGGCGGGCGGCCTGGACCGGGTGACCTGGGCGGCCAGTGCCTCGGCGCCGATGCCGGTCGACGTGGTGAGGTTCTGGGCGGGCTTCGGCATCGTCATCATGGACGCCTGGGGGCTGACCGAGACCGCCGGTGTGGCCACCGGCAACAGCCCGAAGACCGGGTTCCGGCTCGGCTCGGTGGGTCGCCCGGTGGAGTCCGCGGAGATCCGCACCGCCGGGGACGGGGAGATCCTGGTGCGCGGCGCCTCCGTGTTCTCCGGCTACCTCCAGCCGGACGGCTCGGTGCGGTCCGTCCTGGACGCCGACGGCTGGCTGGCCACCGGTGACATCGGCCGGATCGACGAGGACGGCTACCTCTGGCTCACCGACCGCAAGAAGGAGATGATCATCACCTCCACCGGCAAGAACGTCTCGCCGGCCCTGGTGGAGAACGCGCTCAAGGAGCACCCGCTGATCGGCCAGGCGATGGTGCACGGGGACAACCGCTCCTACCTGGTCGCCCTGCTGGTGTTCGACGCGGAGGCCGCCTCCGCCTGGGCCGCGGCCCACGGTGTCGAGGCGGAAGGGGGACCTGCCGGGCTGGCGCGGCACCCCGCCGTCCGGGCGGAGGTGGACCGCGCGGTGGCCGCCGCCAACGCCAGGCTCAACCGCACCGAGCAGGTCAAGCGGTACGAGCTGCTGACCGAGGAGTGGGGTCCGGCGACCGGCGAGCTGACGCCGTCACTGAAGATGCGGCGCCGCGTCATCCGCGACAAGTACGCCGACGCGCTGTCCGGACTCTACGAGGACTGACCGGCCGCCCTCGCGAAGACGGCCGCCCGCCCCTCTCCCGGGGCGGGCGGCCTTGCGTGTCCGGCCGTCTCAGAGTCCGTACGTCTTGCCGATGACGTCCCGCTGGATCTCACTGGTCCCGCCGTAGACCGTGGAGGCGACCGCGGCCCGCAGGTGGCGCTCCATGTCGAACTCCGTGGTGTAGCCGTAGCCGCCCATCATCTGCATGCCCTCCAGGGCGGCCCGCTTGGCGATCTCGGTGGCCTTCAGCTTGGCCATGGAGGCCTCGCGCGGGAACAGCTCGTCCGGCTGCGCGTCGCAGTCCAGGGCCACCTCGCGCACCAGCAGCCGGGTGCACTCGATCTCGGTGGCGAGGTCGGCGATCCGGTGCCGCAGTGCCTGGAAGGAGCCGACGGGCCGCCCGAACTGCTCGCGTTCGCGGACGTAGGCGACGGCGTCGTCGAAGGCGCGGCGGGCCAGGCCCAGCATGTTCGCGGCCAGGAAGAGCCGCTCGTAGTTCAGGCCGGCCATCAACTGCCGCCACCCGAGTCCCACTTCACCGACGACGGCGTCCGCGGGCAGTCGTACGCCGGTGAGGAAGACGTCGTTGACCTCCCGGCCGCGCATGGTCTCGATGCCCCGGATCTCCGTCCCCGGTGCGTCGGCGGGCAGATGGAACATGGTCAGACCGCCGTGCTTGTCCTCGCCGGTGCGGGCCACCAGCAGAATGCTCTTCGCGCAGTGCGCGTTGGAGATCCAGGTCTTCTGGCCGTCGATCACCCACGTGCCGTCCGCCTCCCGCCGGGCGCGGCAGCGCAGGGCGCCGACGTCCGATCCGGCCCCCGGCTCCGACATGGCGATGGACAGGACGTCGCCGCGCACGGCGCCGGCCAGCACCTCCCGCCGCCGGCGCTCGGCGCCGAACCGCTCGTACGCCTTCGCGGTGATGACGGTGGTGACGAAACCTCCGCACGGGACCATGCCGTACGAGGTCTCCTCCAGGAACAGACAGGCGTCGGCCAGCCCACCGCCGGAGCCCCCGTACTCCTCGGGCAGGCACACCCCGAGCCAGCCCAGGTCGGCGAGCCTTCGGTACAACTCGGGGTGGTGGGCCTCGCGGCCGCCTCCGGTCAGCACGTCACGCTGCTCTCGGGTGCCGCACTCGCGCTTGGCGAAATCGCGCACGGCCGCGGCGAAAACGGCCTGTTCCTCGGTGAGTCGACTGCCCATCAGGTCCTCCGGGATCCGGGTGCCGGTCGGCGGCTCGGTCAAGGTCGGGCAAGCAGGTGGGTTACAGGGATACGATAGATGTTTCAGCGCCTCAAGGGGGAGTCGTTCGCCGGTATCGTGAGAAGCACCATGAGAACTGACACGAACGACTCGTGGCTCGACCGGGCCCTCGCCCAGCCGGAGCCGGAGGACCACATGGCGCGGCGGATCCTCGACGCGGCACTGGAGCAGTTCACCCTCCTGGGGCTGCGCCGTTCCTCGGTGGACGACGTGGCCAAGCGGGCCGGCGTCTCCCGGGTCACCGTCTACCGGCGCTTCCAGACCAAGGACAAGCTGGTCGAGGACACCCTGCTGCGTGAGCTCAGCCGGTTCTTCCAGCGGCTGGACGCGGCGGTGGCGGCGCTGCCGACCATGAAGGAGCGGGTCGTCGAGGGCTTCGTGGTCGCCCTGCGCCACACCCGCGCCCATCCGCTCTTCGGCGGCCTGCTGCGCCTCGAACCCGAGGTGGTGCTGCCCTACCTGACCGTCCAGGGCGGCTCCTCGCTCTCCGCCACCGCCGAGTACCTGACGGTCCATCTGCGCCGCGCGCAACAGGCCGAGGGCCGCCCCGACGAGGATCCGCGTCCGGTCGCCGAGCTGATGGTGCGGGTCGCCGTCTCCTTCCTGCTCAACCCCGCCGGCTGCATCGAGATGGAGGACGAGGACCAGGCCCGGGCCTTCGCCCGCCGTTACCTGGCCCCGTTGCTGGACGCCTGACCGGCCGGGCCCGTCCGAGCGGCCGGGTCCGGCCGACGGGGCGCCGCCGTTCAGCGGCGCCGGTGCAGCGCCCGCGCCAGCCGCACCGCGCGTTCCCGCGTGGCGGCCGGAACCCCGAAGGAGGTCAGCGTGATCGGCGGGGCGAACCGCTGCACCGTCGTCGACTGTACGGAGGTGAAGGCGCGCAGCCCTTCCGCACCGTGGATCCGCCCGAATCCGGAGTCCCGCGAACCGCCGAACGGCAGCGCCGGCACCGCCGCGAAGCCGAGCACCGAGTTCACCGACACCGCCCCCGCGCGCAGCCGTGCCGCGATCGCCGCGCCGGCGCGCCCGCCCCGGCAGAACACCGCGGCCCCCAGGGCGTAACGCGAGGCGTTGGCCCGTTCCACCGCCTCGTCCACGTCGGCCACCGGGTTGATCACCACGACCGGCCCGAAGGTCTCCTCCGTCATCGCCGCCGCGTCCTCCGGAACGCCGGTCAGCACGACCGGCGCGACGTACGGAGCGCGCACCGACCCGGGACCGCCCAGCAGGGCCCGCGCACCCGCCGAGACCGCGCCGGTCACATGCCGCTCGACGACCGCGACCTGCCCCGGAAGCGTCATCGGGCCGTAGGAGGCGTCCGCCCCGGCGCCCGGGCGCAGCGCCCCGGCCCGCTCGACCACCCGTTCGCACAGCTCCGCGTGGATCCCGCGCACCGCGTAGACGCGTTCCACTCCCGCACAGGTCTGGCCCGCGTTGCTCAGCGCGCCCCACACGATCGCGTCGGCGGCCGCGTCCAGGTCCGCGTCCGCGGTGACGATCACCGCGTCCTTCCCGCCGCACTCGGCGAGAAACGGCGTCAGCGTCTCGGCGCACACCGCCATCACCTTGCGGGCCGTCCCCGGCGAACCGGTGAACGCCAGCTTGTCGACCCCGGACCGGGCCAGGGCGTCCCCGGTGGACGCCCCACCGGTGACGGTGGTGAGCAGCCCGGCGTGCCCGGGCACGGCGGAGTCGAAGAGCCCGGCGAGCAGGACCCCGGTGCCCGGGGTCAGCTCGGACGGCTTGAAGACCACGGCGTTCCCCGCCGTCAGGGCATAACCGAGGGAGCCCATCGGGGTGTACAGGGGGTAGTTCCAGGGGCCGATCACGCCGACCACGCCCAGCGGCCGGTGCACCAGCCAGGCCCGCTGGTGGACGGTGAACAGCCCGGTGCCCACCTTCCGCCGGCGCAGCACGCGCCCGGCGTTGCGGGCGGCCCAGCCCAGGTGTTCCAGCGTGAGGACGACCTCCAGCGCGGCGTCACCGGCCGGCTTGCCGGTCTCCTCGGCGATGGTGCGGGCCACGGCGTCCAGGTCGGTGGCGAGGGCCTTCTTCCAGCGCAGCAGGTGGTCACGGCGCCGGGACACGGGCAGCGCCGCCCAGCCGGCCTGGGTGGTCCGGGCCCGGGACACGGCACGGGAGATCTCTTCCGGTCCGTGCCCCGGGTGTTCGGCGATCGGCTCGCCGGTCGCGGGGGAGCGGGTGGTGAAGGTCGCGGCGTGTGGTGCGGTGGCCGGGGCGGTGTCGGTCATCGGGTCTCCTGAGGGGGAGCAGGGGGGACGGACGACCGCGCCGGAGCGGAGGCCCCTTCCGGCGGCGTCTCGTCCCGGAGCGGGGACGACGGACGGGAGTGCGCCCAGTGCGGACCCAGATCGTCCAGGGTCCAGCCGAAGGGGTAGGTGCGCGCCTTGGGCTTGCGGGGAAACCGCTCCGGCCGCCCGGGCAGCAGACGGATCAGCGCGGCCCGGACGCGGAACGCGCCGTGGACGGCGGCCCGCAGCCGGCGCGGCTGAGGGCGGAAGCCGAGCGCCTTCAGCAGCGGTTCGTCCAGGACGGCGAGCACGACCCGGGGCGCCGTCCGCCGCAGCGGGGCCGGGTACCAGGAGGCCAGTATCCGCAGGGTGGCCGCGGCGACCCTGCGGTTGGCGGGGTCGTAGGCGAACATCTCCCGCTCGTAGTCGTCGTGGAGCCGCTCGAACGCGGCGTAGGTGTCGGGCACCCCGGAGATGCCCATCATCTCGCCCATCCGCCGGCCCACCAGCGCCAGACTCTCGGTCTCCTGCTCGGACAGGCGCCGCCAGCCGAACCGGTCGATCCACCGCTTCGGACCCACCACCGTGGTGGCCAGGACGTAGAGGAAGTCCTCGTCGGGGATCCGGTAACGGCCGTGTATGCGGTTCAGATGGCGGGCGGCGGCCCGGCCGTGCTCCGAGTCCATCCCCTCGCGGACCATCTCGTAGGTGATCAGCACCGTGTCGTCGTACCGCTTCTGGCCGGCACGTTCGAACTCCTGGGTGCGGTCCAGGAGCCGGGAGACGCGCGGGACGCCGTAGTCGCGCAGGAACGCGATCGACGTCCCGTGGAGATAGTCGCGCGGGAACTCGTAGTGGGTGATCCACCGGTAGATCTGCTCGAAGTCCCGCTGCGGATCCATCTGCTGGATGCGGCGGAGCCGGCTGTAGCGGCCCATGGGTGATCCCTCCTGTCGGAAGCGCGGCCACCGGCTCGCGGCGCGCGTGGTCACGCCGGAGAAGTGGACGGTCTCACCGCGGTCACCTCCGGCTTCGAAAGCCGCGTGGCGGCCGGGAGCCGGCGCTCCTGGTCCGGACGGAGCGGGTGTCCCTCGGCTCGGTCGCGTCGGCGCCGCGTTCCCGGTGCGTACGCACCTCCTCGGAGCGGAGCGCGCTGGTGCCGGCCGTGCCGGGTTCCATGGGAACACCCCCCGTGCGAGTCGAAGATACTGAAACTATTGACTTGTATCATCGGGCGTCAATACTCCGGACGCGACGGAGGCGCGGAAGCATCCGCGATCACGCCCCGGCCTCCGCTCGCGCCGTCGACTCACCTGCACGTCAAGGGAGTCGACGGTCCACCAGGAACCGGTCGTCCGACCGGGCGGCGTCCCGTGGGGCGCGGGCTCAGGGCCGGGAGGGGGTCAGTGAGGCGATCTTCCTCCCGTGCCTGTCATGGAGCGCGACGCCGTCGACGGTGAGGTTCTCGTGGAGGGGGACGTCGGCGTACCAGACGCCCCAGTCGGGTTCACCGGGCAGTCGCACCACCGAGGCGGTGACCTCGCCGTCGCCGGTGTCGACGACGACGCGACCGACGTCGACGGTGCCCGTGTACAACCCGGACAGGAAACAGCGGTCGCCCACGGTTTCCGTCATCAGGCCCACGGTGGGGTGGCGGGGGCCGGCGTCGCGGCCGACCACGCTCGTCGACCAGTGCTTGCCCTCCTCCGTCAGCCACAGCTCGACACCCGCCCCGGCCCGGACGCGTTCACCCGGCGCCACCACCCGCACCGCCCCGGCCGTGTTCGGCGTGCCCGGCGGCGCCGGACGCGTCGCCGCGACCCCGTTCCGCTCCGGGGGGCTGTGTTCCGGGAGGACGGCGCGGACCGTGACGGCGGTCAGCGGAGCCAGCAGCAGGCCGCAACCGATCACCAGCCCGGCGGTGCGACGGCGCCGTCGGGCACGCCCTGCCCGTTCGATGGCGGCCAGCGGAACGGGGGAGGGAGTGAGGCCGTAGGCCACCTCACCGAACGCGTCATACAGCCGTTCGCTCTCATGCCGGGGCTGCGGGGAGGGCCGGGACGTCCGGGACATCAGCGGTTCGCTTCCTGGTCGACGAGGTGGAAGGTGAGGAGGGGATGGGCGCGCAGCGCCTCCAGGCCGCGCCGGGCGTGCGTCTTGACCGTGCCGACGGAGCAGTTCAGCGCCGCGGCGATCTCCTGCTCGCTCATGTCCTCCCAGTAGCGCAGCACCACGACGGCACGCTGGCGGGCGGACAGGGCCGAGAGGGCCTCGACGAGGACGGTGTTCCGCTCGACGGCCTCCGCGTGCCCACCGTGCGTCCGGTGCACCGTCTCGGGCAGGAACGGCATGAGTAAGTGGGCTATGCGTTTTTTGCGCATCCGGCTGATGTTGTTGTTGACCAGGGCCCGGCGTAGGTAGAGGTCGACCTCGTGGCGCGGGATTCTCCGCCAACGCGCGTACGTTTTGGCCAGCGTGGTCTGGACGAGGTCCTCGGCCTCGTGGAAGTCGCCGGTGAGCATGTGAGCCGTACGCACCAAGCGGGGCCAGGCCACGGTGGCGAACTCGGCGAAGTCGGCGTGGCTCTCGTGCGTCACGACAATGGATTCCTTGGATTCTGAGGCGGGGAGAGGCGACGGGTACGAGGGCGGACGAGGGCGTGGGCCGGACAGGGCCGGCCCACGCCCGTGGGTCACCCCCTGAGAGCCGCCGGGGCTGTCGGGGAGGCTACGGCCGGGAGGGGGTCAGTGAGGCGATCTCCTTCCCGCGCTTGTCGTAGAGGGTGACGCCGTCGACGGTGAGGTCTTCGTGGAGGGGGACGTCGGCGTACCAGACGCCCCAGCCGGGCGCACCGGGAAGCCGCACCACGGAAGCGGTGACCGCGCCGTCGCTCGTGTCGACGACGACCCGGACCGAGCGGTGCCCGGTCACGTGGATGCCGGAGAGGAAGCAGCGGTCGCCCACGGTTTCCGCCATCAGGCCGATGCCGGGGCTGCGCAGGTCGATGTTGCCGTCGACCACGCTCCGGAACTGGTGCTCCATCGTCGACCAGTGCTTGCCCTCCTCCGTCAGCCACAGCTCGACACCCGCCCCGGCCCGGACGCGTTCACCCGGCGCCACCACCCGCACCGCCCCGGCCGTGCTCGAGGCCGGCTCGCTGATCCGGTGATGAGCGTGCGCCACGCCCGGCGCCTGCGCCGGCGTGACGGCCTGCGCCACGCCCGGCGCTCCCGCCAGCGCGACCGCGACCGCGACCGCGGCCATGTACGTGTTCGTTACCGTCATCCGTGTCATGGATGGGGGCTCCTTGCGGATCGTTCCGATCGGACAGGGTGGAGGGCGCCTCTCCACCCCTACTAACGCCGTCCGTCCCGCATTCCGATGACACGGTCCGCCGCTCGATTTCCCGAAGACCGTCGAGGCCGTACCGCGCGGCACGAGGCAGCCGCGACGCCCGGGAACGTTCCGAGTGCGGCGCCTGCTCGGACCGAATGCCCGGGCGGCCTCCGTCCGGCCGATGACGGCGGTGAGGGCGGGGCCGAGCAGGTCGACCGTCCCGACGGCGACGAACCGCGGGCCGAAGGGGACGCCGAGACCGCGCCGGCCGTCCTGCCGCGCACACCGGACGTGTGCGAGCGGCGGCTCGCCTCCCGGGAGCGGATACCGGGCGGCGAACCCGCCTCGCAGCCCCAGCCGGAGGTGCACCGGGTGGCCGGGGCCCGCGGGGCGGCCGCGTTGTACGCGGGCCTCGCCGAGGCGTACGAGCTCACGGGCCCGCAGCCGCGCCGGGCACGGGATCCGCACCCGGGTGAGGCGCTGGACGCCTGTGTGGCGGCGTACGCGAGCGCGTACGGCAGCCGCGACGCCCGGGAGTTTTGCCGGCTGCCGGCCGTGCGACTCGCGGCCGGGCCGCGTCCGGACCGGTACGGGGAGCTGACGGCCGTGGTGCTCACGCCGCCGGGCGGCCGGCCGGAGCCGACCCCGGGCTCCGCGGACGACTGGCTCCGCGCGGCACTGGAGCGCGACGGCGCCGGAGCGGCGTAGACCGGGGGGAGGAGCCGAAGGCCGCGGCCGTCGACCGTGGTTCGGCGCCGGGACACCGCGTACGTCCGGACAGGGCGTACGCGAAAGGGCCGGTCACCGTTGTCGCGCTCTTCCCGTCCTTGCGGGGCGTCCTCCGGAAGGACGGTGACCTGTCCGTCCGGATTCCCCGGGGAGCTCCTGGGTAGCCGGGGAGGCGACAGTACATCGTGAGCCGGAACGAGGAGCAGACGTGAGCGAGTCGGCGTCCATCGCCCTGCAGCAGGAGATCGCCCGGGAACTGGGTGTCGCCGAGACGTTCGAGGCCGAGCGGGAGATCGAGCGCCGGGTGGCCTTCCTCGCCGAGCGGCTGACCTCCACCGGCCGGCGTGCCCTCGTGCTCGGCATCAGCGGTGGCGTCGACTCCACGGCCGCCGGCCGACTGTGCCAGCTCGCCGTCGAACGGGCGCGGGCCGACGGACACGAAGCGCGGTTCTACGCGATGCGCCTGCCCTACGGTGTCCAGGCCGACGAGCACGACGCCCAGCGCGCGCTCTCCTTCATCCGGGCCGACCACGTGCTGACCGTGGACATCAAGCCCGCCGGGGACGCCGCGCTCGAGGCCGTGCTGGCAGCCGGGGTGAACTTCCGCGACGTCCGCCACCAGGACTTCGTGCACGGCAACGTCAAGGCGCGCCAGCGCATGATCGCCCAGTACGCGGTGGCCGGCGCGTACGACGGCCTGGTCGTCGGCACGGACCAGGCCGCCGAGGCGGTCACCGGCTTCTTCACCAAGTTCGGCGACGGCGCCGCCGACCTGGTCCCGCTGGCCGGCCTGACCAAACGCCGGGTGCGCGCCGTCGCGGACGCGCTGGGCGCCCCCGCCGATCTGGTGCGCAAGGTTCCGACGGCCGATCTGGAGAGCCTCGACGAGGGCAAGGCCGACGAGGACGCGCTCGGAGTGGCCTACGACGTCATCGACGACTTCCTGGAGGGCAAGCCGGTGGACGAGCAGTCCTTCGAAACGATCGTCCGCCACTACCGCCGCACCGACCACAAGCGCCGGATGCCCCTCACCCCCTGACGGGGGACCACCTCCCCCGCGGGGGGCGCCACCGGGCGAAGAGGCCCCTGCCCGGGCGGCGGCCGGATCGGGCGGCGCCGTCCAGGGAGCGAAGGCCGCGGGCGGCCCGGTCGCCGGGGGCGGAGCGCGCCGCCGTCAGCCCAGGCCGAGGACGCTCATGGTGTGCTCGGCCATGCGCCGTTCCCCGAGGGCGTTGGGATGGACGGGGACGAGGCTGCCGCCGAAGAGGAGAGGCTCGATCCAGCGGGTGCCGCCGGGCTTGCACGCGTCGTGGCCCTCGGAGACGCGGGAGAAGTCCACATAGGTGGCGCCGGTCTCTTCGCTGGCGCGTTCGACCGCCGCGTTGAGGTGTGCCTGGATGTCCCGCAGGTAGGGCACGTCACCGGCGGCGACCGGCAGCTTCACGAAGCAGGACGGGTCGGCCTCGGCCGGTGTGATCCACGGGTAACCCAGGACCGCCACGCGGGCGCCGGGCGCCTTGGCGCGTACGGCCCGCAGGGCGCTCTTCAGCGCGGGATAGGTGTTCGTGTCGATCTGGTCGGTGAAGGAGGTGCCGTGCGTGTCCTTGCAGGGACTGCCCTTGCCGCCGCTGAGGACCCCCGCGGTGCCGCAGGCCGTCAGGGCGTTGATGAAGGTGCCGTTGTCGTTGCCGCCGATCGTCAGCGTCACCAGGTCGGTGTCCGCGCCGACTGCGTTCACCTGGGGCGGGACCCCCGGGTACTGCGAGGTGGTGAAGTCCTTCGTCCGGGCGGCGCCGCAGGTCACGTCCTTCAGGTGGGCGCCCGTCCGGGCGGCGATCACATGGGGGTAGTTCGCGGTGGAGCGCAGGCACAGCAGGTTGGTGGGATCCACGGGCAGCACGCCCGAACCGGCGCTGTAGCTGTCGCCGAGGGCGACGTAGTCCAGCGACGCGGAGGCGTGGGCGGTGCCGCCCGTGAGGCTGAGGGCGAGCGCGCTGACGAGCGCGGATGATGTGGTCATGACATTCCGTAGGGCGTGCTTCGGCATGTGATCCCTCTTCTCGGGGGTGGGGACGGCGGGTGCGGCGGCCGACGGGGTGCGCCGTCGGCGAGGGCGGAGTGGCGCGAACGGGGGAGAGTGCCGGGCTGCGCAGTTACCGAGCGGTTCTACCGTCAAGTAATGTGCAGGTCCTCCGACGGGGAGTCAACATGGTTGACCGAACTTCTCGGAACGCTCACCAAAGCCCCCGGCCGGCCCCTGTGAACGCGCGAACCCACAGGTGCGAAGCGTTCGGGCCCCTGCCCCGCGTGCCGCAGACCGGCTCCGGCGCCACGACCCGCGAGGCCGCCCACTCGGCCGCCGCCCGGCTCCTCCGGAACCAGGGCCTCTCCAGGACCACCGTCCGCCGGATCGCGGCGGCGGCCGACACGGGTCCCGCACTGGTGATCCGTCATTTCGAGAGCGAAGAACTCCTGTTCCTGGAGGCGGTGCACCCGACGATCGACGACGAACCCACTGCTCGACGTGCCGCTGGAACGCCTGGGGGATCGACTCGCCGAACTCCTCGTCGGCCTCGACGGTTCCGTGCGGGGGTCTTCCCGGCCCCGGTGCACGGCGGCGACGAAGCCGCGGAGTCACCGTGCTCCGCCGGGCCTGACGTCCTTCGTGCGCGGGCCGGCGGAGCCGCCGTGTACGCCCCGCGCCACTTCCGGACAGAAGGAGTGACGCAAGCCACAGTGACATGCTGTCCGATCGGTCAGTTCTGACCGATCGGACAGTTATGGTTGAGGAATGGCACGCTCCGCCTCCGCCATGCGCGGTCAGATCCTGGAATCGGCACTGCGGCTGTTCGCCGTGCACGGCTTCCGCGGCACCTCGTTGCAGGACATCGCCTCCGACGCGGGCTGTTCGAAGGCGTCACTCCTCTACCACTTCGCCGGCAAGGAGAAGATCCTCACCGAGCTGCTGACCCCGGCCCGGGACGCCCTGGCCACGCTGCTCGACCGCGTGGCCGGACTGGAGGGCGGCCGGCTGGTGGAGGAGACCGTCACCGGGTACGTCGACCTGACGCTGCGGTTCCGCCGCGAGATCCGGCTTCTCTTCGAGGACATCGCCGAGATGTCCTGCCATCAGGACCTCGACGTCATGGAGTTGGCGAACGGACTGCTGGACGCGCTGGCCGGCCGCTCGCGACGGGCGCCGGCCCGGGTGGCGGCGTGGATGGTGCTGGGCGCCGTCTTCATCACCAGTGCCACCGATGACGAGGTGGCGCCGGACGAGGTGCTGCGCGCCGAAATGATCCGCAGTGCGCTGCGGGCGCTTGACCACACCCCCAGTTGACCCCTCAACGGAAAGACCCTTCCTCCATGGCGACTTTGCTGTACCGGCTCGGGCGGTTCTCCTTCCGCAGAAGAGGCCGAATAGCCGCGGTCTGGCTGCTCCTGCTGATCCTGCTGGGTGTCGGAGCCGCCACCCTGATGGGCCCGACCAGTGACAAGTTCTCCATGCCGGGCACCGAGTCCCAGCGGGCACTGGACGACCTCGGCCGGCAGTTCCCGCAGGCCGGCGGAGCCACCGGCGCCATCGTCCTCGCCGCGCCCGAGGGCGGGAAGCTGGATCCCGCCGCGGTGGCGCCCGTGGTGAAGGAAGCCTCCGAGATCGACGGCGTCACCGCCGCCATGGACCCGTTCCGGACCGGCTCCGTCTCCCAGGACGGCCGCTACGCCCTGATCCAGGTGCAGTTCGACAAGGCCGCCGACGAGGTCACCGACGAGCAGAAGTCGGCCTACGAGGCCGTCGGCGCCGACGCCGAGGGCCTGCGGGTCGAGCACGGCGGCGAGGTCATGGGCGGTGAGGTGGAGATCGGCTCCACCGAGGCGCTCGGCGTCCTGGTCGCCGCGGTGGTCCTGGTCGTCACCTTCGGCTCGCTGGTCGCCGCCGGCATGACCCTGCTGAACGCGCTGATCGGCGTCGCGGTCGGCATGGCCGGCCTCTTCTCCCTGACCAGCGTCATCGAACTGACCTCCACCGCCCCCGTCCTGGCGCTGATGCTGGGCCTGGCCGTCGGCATCGACTACTCGCTCTTCATCACCTCCCGCTACCGCCAGTACCTCACCGAGGGCCTCCAGCCCGAGGAGGCCGCCGGCCGCGCGACCGGCACCGCCGGTTCCGCCGTCGTCTTCGCCGGCGCCACCGTCGTCATCGCCCTGGCCGGCCTCTCCGTCGTCGGCATCCCCTTCCTGAGCGTGATGGGCCTGGCCGCGGCGGGCACCGTCGCCGTCGCCGTCCTGGTCGCCCTCACCCTGCTGCCGGCCTTCCTCTCCTTCGCCGGCAAGAAGATCCTGCCGCGCAAGCAGCGTCACGCGGACGGGTACGCCGCCGAGGGCGGCGCCACCGCCGAAGGCTTCGGCTTCGTCTGGGGCCGGCTCGTCGCCAGGCTGCGCGTGCCGTTCCTGGTCGTCGGCATCCTCGGGCTGGGCGCGCTCACCCTCCCCGCCCAGGACATGCGCATAGCCCTGCCGGACGCGGGCACCGCCGCCGAGGGCTCCCCGGCACGCGAGGCGTACGACCTGACGTCCGAGGGCTTCGGCGAGGGCTTCAACGGCCGCCTCGTCGCCGTCGTCAACGGTGCGGACGCGCAGTCCACCGCGGAGGCCGCCGAGAAGGCCACCGCCCTCATCAAGGACACCGACGGCATCCTGGCCGTGGCCCCGCCGCAGCTGAACGAGCAGGGCACCACCGCCCTGCTGACCATCATCCCCGAGGCCGGCCCGACCGCCGTCGCCACCGAGGACGCCGTCCACGACATCCGTGACCGGGTCGCGGACGTCGAGGGCGCCGACATCGCCCTCACCGGCGCGACCGCCCTGGGCATCGACGTCTCGGAGAAGCTCGCCGACGCCCTGCCGGTGTATCTGCTCCTGGTGGTGGGCCTGTCCATCCTGCTGCTCATGCTGGTCTTCCGGTCGGTCCTGGTGCCGCTGAAGGCGGCCCTGGGCTTCCTGCTCACCGTGGGCGCGACCTTCGGCGTCACCGTCGCCATCTTCCAGGAGGGCCACCTCGCCGGCCTGGTGGGCGTGGACACCCCCGGTCCGCTGGTGAGCTTCCTGCCGATCCTGCTCATCGGCATCCTGTTCGGCCTCGCCATGGACTACGAGGTCTTCCTCGTCTCCCGCATGCGCGAGGACTTCGTCCACGGCGCCGACCCGCAGGCGGCCATGGTCAGCGGCATGGGCCACAACGCCCGCGTCGTCACGGCCGCCGCGCTCATCATGACGTCCGTGTTCGGAGGCTTCGTCCTGATGGACGACCCGATCATCAAGTCCATCGGGTTCGCCCTCGCCGTCGGCGTGGTCATCGACGCCTTCGTCGTCCGCATGGCGCTGGTCCCGGCGGTGATGTCGCTGCTCGGCCGTGCCGCCTGGTGGCTGCCGGGGCCCGTCGACAAGGTCCTGCCCGACCTCGACATCGAGGGCGAGAAGCTGAACCGGCAGCTGGCCGCGGAGACGCGCGACGAGACCCCCGTCCCGGTCTGATCCGCGCACCGGCCGGCCCGGACCGCACCCCGGAGGGCGGGACCCGCACAGCGGGCCCGCCCTCTCCCCGTTCCCCCGCCCCACACGGAACGATTCGCCGGCCGGCCTGCCCCGCGCCCCTCGGACGGGCCCCTCACCCCGACGGTCGGTCGCCGGCGCGGTGAGGGGTGAGGACCGCGCTGAGGTCGGGTCGCGGGCGGATGAACCGAACGCCGTGCACGAGCGGAGCGGCCGACCCGTGACCACCGTGTGCTGGGTGGGGGCGCCGCCGCACCGCTTCCACGACGCGGCGCCGGAGACCGGAGCCGCCGCCGGACCGTTGCGCCGTCCGCGCCTGCCGTGCCGCGCTCTCGGACCGGAGGACGTCGAGGAGGCGCTCGACCGGTTCGCCGCCTCCGTGCGCTCGGCCCGGGCGAGGCGCTCGCGGCGAGCGGGCCCGTCACCGGTCCCGCACCTCGGCACGGAACCCCGAGGAGCGGGCACCGTCCGTCCGACCGCAGGGGTTTTGTGCGCTTGAGGCTGTCCGGGGCCGGACCGGCGAGCGACTGCCGTACCCGCTGAGGGCCCGGGTGGCCGGGGAACGGCTCCCTGGATCCGCCCGGGCCAGGCCGCCGTTGTCAGCGGTTCATGGCTGCCCAGAACTCGTCGAAGGACATCCGGCGGTCACCGTCGGTGTCGAGCGAGTCGATCAGTCCCCGGGCCTCCGACTCGGTGATCTCGCCGCCCTCCAGTTCCGCCACGACCTGCCGGTACTCCTCCGCGGTGACCAGGCCGTCACCGTCCAGGTCGTAGCGCTCGAAGACACTCCGCGCCGCCTTCTCCACCCTGTCCGCCATGTACGTCTTCCTTCCGCGATCTTCGCTGACGGCGCCAGCCTATCCGCCGGTCTCCGAGCGACCGGGCGAGCGGCCCCGCCCTTCCCGCCCGGCGTCCCTGCCCGACGGGACACGATCGAGACGCCGCACAGCGGCGCGGACCGCCGCACGGCCGAGCGCGCGCCGACGAGCCGTGTCCACCAGGACGCGATCCGGCCCTCGACGAGTCCCATGACGTGGTGGACGAGTGGCTGCGGCACACCGCCTCGCCCGGCCGCGACGACGCCCGATCCCGCGCACGCGGTCGCGGGACGGGCTTCATCCGTCGGCGAAGGCCCGCACACGGTCCGCTCCGGTGAGGACGCGGACGCCGGCGGTGTCCTTCGGCGCCGTCAGTCCAGGAAATCCACCAGCCGGTCGTTCAGTTGTTCCGGCGCGGTGAGTGGCAGGGAGTGGTGGGTGGCTCCGGGAAGCAGTGTCACCTCGCTTCGCGGGAGCGCCCGGCGGGCTTCGGCGGCGACCTCGGCGGAGTGGTGGGCACGGCTGTGTTCCGCGAGCAGGACCAGGACCGGCATGCGGAGGTCGGCGGCTCGGGGGCGGGCGCCGGCGATGAGCTTGCGGCCGGGAACGGTGGTGGACAGCGCGTAGAGTCGCTGCCAGGTCTCGTCCGGGTGGGTGTCCGCCGTCTCCCAGGCCAGGAAGGCGCGGGCGCGGGCCTGGCTCGGGCGGATCAGGGTGGGCAGTGCCCGCAGCAGGTAGCGGAGGCGGAACCCGGCGAAGACCTGGGTGGGATCGACGAGGGCGAGGCGGTCGACCCGCTGCGGTGCGTGCAGCGCGTACCTGACGGCCAGCCAGGCGCCGTACGAGTGACCGCACAGGTGAGTGCGGGCGAGCCCGAGCCCGTCCAGCAGCGCGTCCAGCCAGGCCGTCAGATCGTCGGCGCTCTTCAGCGGTGTGCCCCGGCGTTCGGTGCGGCCGGCGTCGCCCAGCAGGTCGACCGCGTGGACCCGGTACCGTCCGCCGAGGACCGGGGCGTTGGCGAACCAGACCAGGCCGGTGGCGGAGCCGCCGGGCAGCAGCACCAGAGGGCTGCCGTCCGCCGGGCCGTACACGTGGACCCGGGTGCGCCCGTACGGCGTGGCGACGTCGCGTTCCTCGGTGGACCCGGGCCAGCGGGCGCGGAGCTCGTCGTAGGCGAGGTCGAAAGCGGACAGGGACACGGGCCATTCCTCTCGCTCACCGATATTCTCGTTCAGCGAGATACTATGCGAGGGTTCGAGGGAGTGTGCATGAACGATCAGAGCCCGGCGATGGAACTGGTTCACCTGCTGCGCGCGGTGACCGTGGAGTTCGACCTGCTCGGCGCCGAGTTCGCCGCGCGCCACGGGCTGCATCCCACCGATGTGCGCGCGCTGATCCACCTGCTGGACGCGGCACGGGCCGGCACCCGCGCCACACCCGGCTGGCTCGGCGGGCAACTGCGCCTGAACTCCTCCGGGACCACCGCCCTGGTGGATCGGCTGGAGCGGCTCGGATGGGTCCGGCGCAGCAGGGACACGGCCGACCGGCGCCGTGTGCTGCTGGAGGTGGAGGAGGAGGCCGCGCGACTCGGGTGGGCCTTCTTCGGGCCGGTGATCGGCGAGGTGGTGGCGTCCGCGGAAGGTTTCGAGGCGGACGAGTTGGAGACGGTGCGCCGTTTTCTGGCCTCCGCGTGGGAGTCCGCCAGGCGGACGCGTTCGGCCTGACAGGACTTCGGCGCGACGGCGCGCGCGGCGACGCGTCCGGGGCCGTCCACGGGACGTGCGGATGGGGCGACCGTCACACCTTGGGCATCGACGTGGGGCGCGGCCGGCAAGGCGGTCGCCGCGGGGGAGTGGTCCGCGCGGCTCGTGGGGCCGCTCGCCCCCCAAGGGACGCCTGCGCCGCAACCTGAAGCCGTGGTTCTCGTCGCACACGGCCTGGTTCCGATGAGCGCCGTGGCACTGCTCGGCCTCGTGCGTCCGCCGTGGCCGATCCGCTGGGCCGCCGTCCCCCTCCCGCTCGTGCCGCTTTGCCCGCGTGCCGGCCCGCGAGCGCCGGCACGGCATCGAGGAGCGCCTCCGCACGGCACGAGCGCTGCCTGTCCGCCGGGTGCCGCGTACAGTGGACGGTGCGACCCCTGCCGGGCCTGCGGCACTCCGGTGCCGTGGCCATCTGCCGGCTTGGCCGGCAGCAGGCGGAGGTGCGCCATGACATACGACCGTCCCCTCTCCCACGCCCTCGCCGGCCCGCCTGGTGCCGCACGGGAATGGCGGCGCGAGGCCGCATGCGCGGGCGAGGACCCGGAGCTGTTCTTCCCCCTGGTCGAGCGGGACCGCGATCCTCAGGTGATGAGGGCCCGTGCGGTGTGTCGCTGCTGCCCGGTCCTGCTCGCCTGCCGCCTCTGGGCCATCAGGCACGGAGAGGACGCGGGCATCTGGGGCGCCACGACCGCCGCGCAGCGCCGTGCCATCCGTCGGGCGCTGCGCGGCGGGCGGTAGGAGCGAGATCCCCGGGAAACGGTGCGCGAACGCCACCGGGCGTGGCCGACCGGGGCAGGGGGAAACGGTCGCCGCGGCAGGCCCGGGCCGCAGTCGGCACCGCGGGCGGGACCGATGGGGGCGTCACGGTGCCGGCTACGGCGGCACGCGGCCGGTGCCCGCACCGCGGTGTCGTCGGGGTGAGGGCGCTCAGCCGGGGGTGATGCGGCCGCGCCAGGATCCGGACTCGTCCTCCCGCCGTTCGATGTACTCCTTGAAGCGCCGCATGTCGCCTTTGACGCGCCGGTCGATCGTCCCCAGCATGTCCGCGGCCTTCTCCGCGACTCCACCCGGTTCGACGTCCATCACGAGTTCCACCCGGGTGTGGCCGTCATCCACGCGCTGGAAGCGGACCGTGCCCTTCTGCTGGACGTCACCGCTGGTGGTGCGCCAGGTGATCCGCTCGTCGGGGAACTGGTCGACGATCTCGGTGTCGAACTCCCGCCGTACCCCGCCGATCTTGGTGGTCCAGTGGTTGTGGCGGGCGTCGAGTTGTGTGATCTCCTCGACGCCCTCCATGAAGTTCGGGAACTCCTCGAACTGGGTCCACTGGTTGTAGGCGGTGTGGACCGGGACCTCGACTTCCACTGCTTCCTTGACCGTGCTCATATCGGGCCTCCTTTCGCGCCGCGACGAGTACCCGGGAGGACTGCGACCTACCGGGGCGCCGGACGCAAAGGCGCCTGCGGGCCGGCGTCCGGTTCGGGCGGGCCCGAGGATGCGTAATACTCTCCACATGAAGTCGAGCATTACCCCTGGAGGTGGCGGGATCGCCGTGCGACGGGCCGTCGCCCGGGACGCCAAGCGGCTCACACGGCTCGTGCGCGGCTCGCGCGCCTACGAGGGCCCCTACGCGGCGATGGTCGCAGGCTACCGCGTCGGCCCCGACTACATCGAAGCCCATGAGGTCTTCGTGGCCGTCGACACCGACGATCCCGCGGGCCGGGTGCTCGGTTTCTACTCGCTGGTTCTCGTGCCGCCGGAGCTGGACCTGCTCTTCGTCGCGGACGGGACGCAGGGCCGTGGCATCGGGCGGCTGCTCGTCGAGCACATGAAGGCCGAGGCGCGGGCGGCGGGACTGGACCGTGTCCGCGTGGTGTCGCACCCTCCGGCCGAGGGGTTCTACCGCAAGGTGGGCGCGCTGCTCACCGGGACCGCCTCGGCGAACCCGCCCGCGGTGGCGTGGGACCGGCCCGAGCTGGAGTTCCTGATCGTGTGAGTTCTCCCGGCGGCGCCCCTCCAGGGGGTGAGGAGGGCCGTGACGACCGACGGCGCCCTCGTCCCCGTTCGGGACCGCGCGGGTGAAGTACCCTCCCGCACCTACCGGTTCCCGGTGAACCCGAGGGTCGTCGTGGACGCCGAGCCCCGCCCGGAGTGGGCCTCGTCCGGCTCCGCGACCACCGGGTCGTCCGCCCCGGCCGTCCGCGCGCACAGCGATCTGCGCACCCCGGCTCACCTGCTGACGGACGCCGGGCTGCGGCGCGGGCGGCCCGCGCGGTGCCCGGCATGACAAGCTGTGCTTTCACCGCCCGACCTCAGGAGGTCACCATGACCGCAGATTCTCCCTCGCAAGAAGGCCCGAAGACGGCTGACGCCGAGAGCGGCGCCCTGGCGCCCGACGACGACGGCCAGTACGACCTGAAGGGCAAGTTCCGGGAGGCCCTGGCGCGCAAGCGGGACAAGCAGGCGCAGGCCGCGGCTCGCGCTGCGAGCGCCGACGGGTCGAAGGTCCGCGGCGCGCACGGCCCGGCCGCGAGCCAGCGGTCGTTCCGACGGAAGAGCGGCGGCTGAGTTCGAACCGCCGCCGGACGGGACTCGGCGGGACACCGCTCGGCCGCCTCGCCGATGAGGCCGCGCCGGGTCCCGCCGGGTGTGCTCGGCCGCGAACGCGTACGGGCACGACGCTTCATGGGGAGGGCGGGGCCGCATGCCGGGCGGGGACGATCTGCCCGTCGTCGATGCGGAAGCTCTCGGTCGGTGAGCAGCCGATCGACGGCGTGACCAGCAGGCTGACGGCAACCGGTGCGGGCTCCGTACCGGAGGTGGAGAACGCGCACACCGCGTGGCGGCCGGTCAGCGGGAACCAGAACCAGGAATCCGCCTCGCCCACCGGAGCACGGTCCGATTCCCTCCAGGCGCCGTCCTCGAAGGTGAAGACCTGGAGGCGCACGGATGCCGCGAACGGGTCGGTCCGCGACCTCAGAGCGGTGAGTGTGAACCTGAAGTCCCCGTCCAGGACCGAGGTGGCGATCCGTCGGCTCTCCGCCGGCCGGGGTCCGGTCCGCGTTTCCTTCCCCTGACCGGTCGTCGGGCGGGCCTGCGGGTCGGCCGGCGACGGGTGCGGAGGGCCGCCGGTGGTGGCGCCGATCGTGGCCGCGGCGGCCGCCGCGGCGACACCCCAGCTGGTGAGTGTGCGGAAGTTCTTGATCACGACGTCTCCACGTGTGGTGAGGGGGCGTGTTCCCGAAGTGCCGCGCACCGTCTTTGAATCGGTGCGTCTCGGGGTCGGTCGAGGCTCATGCCGTCATCGGTCCGCATGACGCACCTCGGCCCGGTGGTTCGGGGGCGACGATCAGAATGGGCCTGTGACAGGGGCGGTCCGATGCCTGGCGCGGGCGGGAACCGTTGCTCTCGTCGACTGCGTCCCGGGCGGCGTCGGCGCCGCCCGACGCGGCTACTTGCCGAGGAAGGACGGAGAGACGGGCATCGGCGCCGCGGACGGACTGCGGCCGTCCTCGGCCCGATGAGGCGGCACGTCGGCCACCTCGAACGTGAGTTGCCAGGTCGCCGGCGTCAACACCCGTTGTGTCACCTGGCCACGAGCCTTACGGAACTCCCCGGTGCCGCCGGTGATCGCGTTGACGACCGGGGCCGGTACCGGAATTCCGGCTTGCTCGCCCTGGATGGTGATCTGGCCTTCCGGCAGCACCGCGGTCGACGTGCATGGTCCCGCGTTGCGTTCGAGGTCGGTGATGACGCAGAACCCGCCGATGCGCCCGACGAGGCGTTCCCCGGCTCCCTCGGCCGACGACAGATCCCCGCTGAAGACGAACTGGTCGCCGATGCTGCGGCCCGTTGCGCCCAGATCGAGCTCTTCGCCGACTCGCAGCCGAGCCTCTACGCGGATGGCGCGGCTTTTCACCGAGGAGCCGTCGCCAGGGCGGGCTGCCGCGGTCGGGGCCGCCTTCCGTGGGGCCACGTCGGCCGACGCGGACGTGATGACAGCGAGCCCGGCGGAGCAGCCGAGAACCGCGACGGTGAGGAATATGAAGGGCCGGCCGGCGAAGCCCATGGTCGCCTCCGTAGTGGTGGGAAGGAACGGGAACGTGGGAGAAGGCCCGTGGAACCACCGGGAGAACTCGTCATGCTCACCCTGGTGGTGACGCACTTCGTCCGCATGCATTGCATGACGGGCCCTCTGCCTGGCGGCAACGCTAATGACGGCCGTGGCGACGTGCTCGGCAGGGGGACGAGGACGGGGCCATTGGAGTGCATTTCCCAGGGCGGGGGCGAGGCTTCGCGTGGAGCGGATCCGTCCGGCCGGCGAAGACGCCGCGTGCGCCGCGTTCGACCGGGGAGTGCGACGCTGCTGCCCGAGCACCGCTGTGGGCACGGCGCGATGTACGACGGCTTCGACGGGCCGGACCGACACGGACGGTTGCGGCAGGCGCCGGCCGGGCTGTCACCGCCCCGGTTCCCCGGAGGTCGCCTCGCGCCGGCCACCGATGCCCCGCCGCGACCGAGGCCGGACGCCCCGCGCCCGCCGGACCGCCCGTTCCACCACGTCCACGGCCGGCCGACGACGTCACCGAGGCGGCCGCGCCGCCTTCACGGACGCCGGATACCGCATCACCCGCCTCGCCCGGGTCCTGCGGGACCTTCCCGTCGGGCTGGTGAGGCGGATCCGTGGCGACCGGCCGATGCGGTCGCCCGAGCCGCCGGCCTGCCCGGCCCGGGGCCGAGAAGCGCCGTCAGACGGTGTCCGGACCGTGCACGGTGGTCAGGCCGGCGAGTCCGGAGACTTCCAGTACGGGCGCCAGGAGCGGGGTGGCGATCAGCTCGATGCGATCGATGTGGCGGAAGAGGATGCTCAGACCGGCGCTGTCGAGGTACTCGATCCCGGTCAGATCGATGACGAGCGGACCCTCCGTGGTCTCGATCGCGCTGGCGAACGTGTCGGTGTTGCTCATGTCTATTTCGCCCACGGCCGTCAACTGGGTGACACCGTCGGGCCGTCGACTGGGAGTCAAGGTCAGAAGCGTAGTCATCAGGCGATCCTCGTGTGCATGTCGACGGTGGTACCGGCGGCGCCGGAGGTGATGGTGACCTGGTGCATCAGCGCCCGCATCAGTGCCACGCCACGGCCACGATGGGTGTTGGCCTCGGGCTGGGGCGTCTTCCAGCGGCCGGTGTCGGCGACGGTGAGACGCAGGTCGTCGACCAGCGCCTCGGCACGGAGCCGGACCGTGTCGCCGGGGGCGTCCCGGTGACCGTGCTCGATGGCGTTGGCGCAGGCCTCCCCGGCTGCCACCAGTACGTTCTGGACGGTGTGCGGGGGGAGTTCGCACTGGGCGAGCCAGCTGCGCAGGGCCTTGCGGACCGGCGCCAGCTGCGCGGACTCGGCGGGAAAGGACACGTCCAGCGGCGCCGGGTGCCGGTACAGCAGGAGCGCCACGTCGTCGTCGTAGCCGCCGACGGGCGCCAGCTGCGTCATGACCTGGGTGGCGAGGTCGTCGACCGCGATGTCACGGCCGGCCTGGACGGCTTCGCCGGCCTGGTCGATGCCGACCGTCAGAGGACGGCGCCGGCGTTCCACGAGGCCGTCGGTGTACAGCAGGAGGGTGGCACGGGCGGGTACGGTGCAGGTGCCTTCGGGGCGGTTCCGGCCGGGACGCACGGCCAGCGGCACGGAGCGTCCCTCGTCGAGGAGGACGGTGGTGCCGTCGGGGTGGGTGAGGATGCCCGGCGGGTGCCCGGCGCTGGAATAGGTGAGGCCGCCGGTGTCCGGGTCGAGTACCCCGCAGAACACGGTGGTGCACATGGCGCCGGGAACACCGGCGGCGAAGTGGTCCAGGGCCATCAGGGTCTGCGCGGGGCTGGAGTCCTGGAGCAGCAGGGCGCGGCAGGCGCTGCGCAGCTGACCCATGACGGTGGCGGCTTCGAGACCGCGTCCGACGCAGTCGCCGACGACGATGCCGATGCGCCCGTCCTGGAGCCGGACGGTGTCGTACCAGTCGCCGCCGACCTCCAGGGGGCGGGTGGCGGGTTCGTAACGGACGGCGAAGCCCTCGGGGAGGTTGGCCGGACCGAGGATGGAGCGTTGCAGGGCGAGAGCGGTCTCGCGCTGCTGGTCGATCTGATGGGCGCGGGACAGACCCTGGGCGAGTTGTCCGGCCAGGAGGGACAGCAGCAGCTGGTCCTCGCCGGTGAAGGGCCGATGGTCACCGAGGTCGATCCACACCACCATGGTGCCTTCCGGGTGGCCGACCGTGATGCCTGCCCCGGTGGTGTCGTCGACGGGCGTCAGCAGGGGCAGGTCCAGCCAGGCGGACAGCTGCTCCCGGCGCTCGGCGGGCAGATCCCGCCAGTGCAGGCCGGCCTCGGTCGCCGTCACCGACACTTCCTGGCCGGCGGTCGCGACGGCGGCCACCACACACTCGGCACGCCACAGCTTCTTCAGCTCCTTCAGGGAGCCCTCGAGGGCCTCCGGCAGGCTGGTCGCCTGGGTCAGCCGCATGCTCAGAGAAGCCTGGGCGCTCTTGCGCTGGACGGCGTAGTGCTCGGCGGTGACGTCACGGAAGGTCCCGACGGTCACCCGACGCCCGGTGTCCGGGTCCTGTGCCTGGTTGAAAGTGGCCGTCACCCACAGCCGGTGCCCGTCCCGGTGCGTCACGGGAATGGTGTAGGACCCCTTGGGATCGTTCAGCACCTGGGAGAAGGCGTCGTCGACCTCGCGATGCGCGTCGGGATCGGTCTCGGCGTCCGGCCACCAGGGGTGGACCGGCCGGTAGGGGAGGCCGTCGGGGCCGTAGCCGAGGATGTCGGTGAAGGCCGCGTTGATCTCGACGACGGCGCCCTCCTCGTCACAGACGAAGAACGCCTCCTGCAGGGAGTCCACCAGCGCCTTGCGCCAGCGTGCCTGATGGTTGCGCAGTCGCGCCAGCTCGACGTTGGCCTTCACCCGGGCGAGCAGTTCGGCCGCGGCGAACGGCTTGACGAGATAGTCGTCGGCACCGGCCTGCAGGCCCTCGATGGACGCCTCCTGCCCGGCCCGTGCGGACAGCAGCACCACCGGCACCGACACGGTCCGCGGATCGGTGCGCAGCGCCGCCACGAGACCGAGCCCGTCCAGGCCCGGCATCATCACGTCGCTGATCACCAGGTCGGGAGCGCCGGCACGGACCGCCTGCAACGCCGCCAGGCCGTCCTCGGCGGTGTCCACCTGGTACCCCGCGCCGTCCAGGAGCCGCGTGAGGTATTCACGCATGTCGGCGTTGTCGTCGGCGACGAGCACACGCGCCGCGACGGCGGGAGCGGTGGCGTAGCCCGAGGGGTCCGCCGCCGTCGCCGTCGTGCGCGCGTCCGCGGTGACCTCGTCCGGCAGCCAGCGCAGTGCTTCCTGCACGTAGGGGTCCGCGGTCGACACCCCACGGCCGTCCTCGGCCGGGGCGAGGGCGTCGGAGGGCAGGTGGGAGGCGCCGAACGGCAGACGGACGGTGAAGCGGGTGCCCTCGCCCTCGGTACTGTCGGCGGCGATCGTGCCGCCGTGCAGGCCGATCAGTTCCTTGACCAGGGCCAGTCCGATGCCACTGCCCTCGTTGGAGCGGGAGCGGGCGTTCTCGATGCGGTGGAACCGTTCGAACAGCCGCGGCATCTCCTCCCGGGGCACTCCGATGCCGGTGTCGGCGACGGTGACGACGGCGTGCGCGTCCCGGGCCCGTACGGTGACGGCGATCGAGCCCTCGAAGGTGAACTTCAGCGCGTTGCTCAGCAGGTTCAGGATCACCTTCTCCCACATCTCGCGGTCGATGTACACCCGCTCGGGGAGCCGGTCGCAGTCGATGCGGAAGTCCAGGCCGGCCTTGTCGACGGCGGACCGGAACACGCTGGCCAGATCGGTGGTGACCTGGGACAGGTCGACCGGCTCGTAACGGGCCCGCATCCGGCCGGCCTCGATGCGGGAGAAGTCCAGCAGGGAGTTGACCAGCTTGCCCAGCCGCAGCCCGTTGCGGTGGATGGCCTCCAGTTCCTCCCGCACCTGGGCATCGGCGTCCGCCAGCCGGGAGCGCAGTTCCTCCACCGGTCCCATGATCAGCGTCAGGGGGGTGCGGAACTCGTGGCTGATGTTCGAGAAGAAGGTGGTTTTGGCCCGGTCCAGCTCCGCGAGCTCCTCGGCCCGCCGCTGCTGCGCCTCGTAGCTGCGGGCGCTGGCGATCCCCGCCGCGAGGTGACCGGCGGTGAGTTCGAGGAAGCCGCGGTAGGCGTCGTCCAGGGCCCGGTACCGGTTCAGACCGGCCACCAGGAATCCGTAGGGGGCGCCGCCCTGTCGCAGCAGTGGCAGCACCAGTGCCTGTGAGGGCGGCTGCTGCCAGTCACCGGCCGGAAGGAGACCGCCGAACGGGAGGTCGGCGAGCGGCAGCAGCACGGACTCCCCGTGCGTCGGCGACGCCACGGGCCATGTGCCGGACCCGTCGGGCGGCAGGGTTTCGAGTGCGGCCGGGTGGTCCGCGGTCAGTCCGGTGGCATCCGCCAGGCGGGCGGTGCCGTCGCTCTCCAGAAGGTACGTCAGCGTGAAGGGCAGGTCGCGCCTGTTCCGGGCCAGCTGCTGGTGGGCGAAGGCGAGCCATTCCTGCTCGGTGCGGACCACGCTGGGATCGGAGCCGAGGTCGCGCAGGGTCGCCATCCGGCGCTCGCCGATGACGCGCTCGGTGTCCTCGCTGACCACGCACAGCATGCCGACCACCGTGCCGGAGTCGTCGCGCAGCGGACTGTAGCTGAAGGTGTGGTAGCTCTCCTCCGAGTAACCGGACCGTTCCAGGAACAACAGCAGGCCTTCGTCCCAGGTGGCCTCCCCCGTGGTCATCACGGTGTCGATCCGCGGGCCGATGTCCTTCCAGATCTCCGCCCACACCTCACTGGCCGGCCGCCCCAACGCCCACGGGTACTTGGCGCCCAGGGTGTCGCGCCGGTAGGCGGCGTTGCAGAAGAACGTGAGTTCCGGACCCCACGCCATCCACATCGAGAACCGGGACGACAGCAGGATGCTCACCGCGGTCCGCAGACTCTGCGGCCACTGCTCCGGCGGACCCAGCGGGGTCGTCGACCAGTCCACCCGGGCGAGGTCCGGACCGATCTCCTCGTCGGCAGTGAACACGTCTGCCCCGGGCGCTGCCACGATCTCGTGCGCAGCGTCTTCCGAACGCCTCACCGGACACCCTTTCCCTCGCACCGCTCGAGCGGGCGGTCGTCTCGACGCCCCGGCCGGCCGACTCCGTCCCGCCCTGCCGAGTGTCCGCCCCGTCCTGGAACGACACCGGGGAGGACGCCTGGACCGCCCCACCGCTGCCGCTGTCGCGGCCCGCGGGACCCGGGGGCCGCCCGCCACGTACGACGACTTCGTAGGATAAGCCAGTCGCCGGGCACATCAGCGACCGGCCGGCGAAGAACGAGCACGAGAACGATGAAACAGGGGAGACGATGACGGTGAGCCCTGCGGGGACCGCTCCGGCGGTCCCGGTCGCCGAGGAGGCGCGGCTGGCCGCCGTCCGTCGCTACCGGATACTGGACACGCCGCCCGACGGCGCCTTCGACCGGATCGCGTCCCTGGCCGCACGCTTCTTCGACACGCCCATGGCCACCGTGGCGATCGTCGACACCGACCGGGTGTGGTTCAAAGCCGCCCACGGCCTCGACGGCGTCACCGAGATCGACCGCGAGCCAGGTCTGTGCGCCTCCGCCATCCTCCACGGCGAGCCCTACGTGGTGAAGGACGCCGGCACCGATGCGCGTGCGTTCGCCGATCCCCTGGTCCAGGGGGAGCCAGGAATCCGTTTCTACGCCGCCGCACCGATCACCACGGCCGACGGACAGCGTCTGGGCACCGTCAACGTCCTGGACACCCGCCCCCGCGAACCCACCGACGACCAGCTCGAAGCCTTGCAGGACCTGGCCGCCCTGGTCATGGACGAGCTCGAACTGCGGCTGTCGGCCATGCGGACGATCGCGGCCGAACGCGACCGGCGCGCGGAGGCCGAGCGCCTCGCGCGAGCCCTGCAGCGCACCCTGCTGCCACCGGCCCTGCCCGACGTGCCCGGACTGCACGCCGCCGCCGCCTACCACCCGGCCTCCGCGGACGAGGTGGGCGGAGACTTCTACGATCTGTTCCCGCTGGACGACGGACGGTGGGCGTTCTTCCTGGGCGATGTGTGCGGCAAGGGCGCGGGTGCTGCCGCGCTGACCTCGTTGACCCGCTACACCCTGCGCGCCGCCGCCATCTACGACCCGGATCCGTGCGCCGCGTTGTCCAACCTGGACACCGTCCTCAAGGGGGAGTACCAGGGCAGCGATCCCCGTTACTGCACGGCGGCCTTCGGCGTCCTGCAGCCCCTGCCCGACGGCTCCCACGCCATCACGCTGGCCGGCGGCGGGCATCCCTCCGCCCTGGCCGTGCGTGCGGACGGTTCCGTGGAACCGATCTCCACGGCGGGCGGCCAACTCGTCGGCATGCTGCCCGACCCGCAGTTCGTGCAGACCACCACACGGCTGCGGCCCGGCGAGAGCCTTCTGCTGTACACGGACGGCCTCACGGAAGCACGCACCGTCGACGGCGCGATGCTCGGTGAGGACGGTCTCACCCGCCATCTGACCGCCACGGCCCCTCGCACGGCGCATGAACTGCTGCGCTCGGTCGAGACGTTGTTGCAGCAGATGGGCGACGGCGTCAGCGACGACACCGCCTGCCTGGCCCTGTCCGTACCCGCACCTTCCACGCCCAGCCCTCAGGAGAACCGATGATCGAGAACGAGTACCTCCTGGCCGTCACCCCGCATCAGACCCCTTCGGGACCTCTCGTCCTGGAGGTCAGGGGCGAGTTGGACCACCACACCGCCCACCTCCTGTCCCGAGCGGTCGACGACGCCGCCTTCGACGACAGCGGCGTGGTCATCGACCTGACCGGCCTGACCTACTGCGACTCCACGGGCATCACCGTGCTCATCAGCGCCTACCAGAAGTCACAGGCCACCGGCGCCCCGCTCAGCCTGGCCGGTGTCAATCCGGACCAGATGCGCGTCTTCAGCGTCGTGGGACTCGACCAGGTCTTCACGTTCCACCCCAGCACCGAGGCGGCCGTCGCGTCCCTGCGGAAGTGACCGGGCCGCCCGCCCCGGCTCCCTCGCCCGGTCGCAGTGGTGGGGAGGGGCCGAGGACCGAAGTGCTCACCCGCGAGCGTACGGAACGACCGGTCCGGGAGGCGGAACACGGTGATCGCCTGTGCCCGGCGTTCACCGATGACGAGGAGCGGCGCCGGGGCGTCACCGCCTGTCCGTCCGCCGGGCTCGAGCGCGGCGAGCGGATCATGTACGTCGCCGACCGGAGCGCCCCGGGGGACGTCCTCGGCCGGCTGAGCGCGTCCGGGACCGGTCCGGGACCCGCGCCGGAGAGGGGCCGGCCCGTGGTGGTGACGGCCGACGAAAGCTGTCCGGCAGCCGGCTCGTCCGACCCCGACGGCAGGTGCCGAACGGGCCGGCCGTCACGGACTCAGCTCAGCGCGATACGCGCGGTGACGCGCTTGCCGGGCGGCTCACGCCGGATGTCGACGTCCCGGCTCAACGCGGCGACGATTTCCAGACCGTGCTGTCCCACCCGGCAGGGGTCGGCGGGCCTGGGCACCGGCAGGGTGGTACCACCGTCTCGCACGGTGACGGTCACCATGTCGTCCGCACGTGCCAGCACCAGTTCGATGGGATCGGACCCGTACTTGACCGCGTTGGTCATCAGCTCGCTCACCACCAGGAGGACAGCCCCCACGGCGTCCTCCGGCAACGCATGCCGCCGGCCCTTCCCCGGGGCGGCGAGGTATCCGGCCGCGAAGTCGCGTGCGTCGGCGATGCGCAAGGTGTCCCGGCCGAATGTCATCGAGACCTCTCGCAGGCCCGCGTCAGCCGGTGCGCGTCCGATCGACGAGCCGTTCGGTCCGGTATCGCCCATGCCAACCGCCACGTCACTCCCGCATGTCGCACGGCACGCTGACGTCTCCCGCGTGTAGGAAAATCTGCCGCTCCTACAATAGTTCCGTCATTCGGGGATGCTTGCCTGCCTCGGACTCCGAGGAGCCCCCCCCGTGGCCCCCGGCCAGGTGCGTATCGCCGTGCGGGCGGCGGGCGCGAACCCCGGCGGCACGTCTTCGTTCTGTGGCTTGTCCCCTGTCCGGGGTAGACGACGATCACAGCCGGATGTCGATCACCGAAGGAGACGAGTCGTGGACAAGGGCAAGCAGATCACGGGTGCGGCCCGCGAGGAGCTCATGCGGGAGATGAAGAAGCAGTACGAGAACGGCCTGTCCATACGGGCCGTCGCCGAGGCGCACGGGCGGTCGTACGGGTTCGTCCACCAGGTGCTCACGGAGGCGGGCGTCCCTCTGCGCAGCCGAGGCGGGGACCGTTCACACCGACGGCTCGAGAAGGCCGGGCGTTCGCAGAGGTGACGACGACCCCTCCCGCGGGGAAGCGGCCGATGCCGGCGTACACCGGTGTGCAGGCCCGGTTCCACGCCCGCGCGATCTGTCGGGTCCGCCCGACCCGACAGATCCGCTTCGCCGGCCGGGATCCGGCGAAGGCCGTCGCCCTGGCCGAGGAGCTCCCAGCCGTACTGGTGGGCGAAGCCCGGGCCGTGCCCACCTGTGCCGAGGCGCTCGACGGCGCGGACATCGCCGCCGCGACGACGCACACCGTCGAACCCGTGATCCGCCGTTCCCGGCTGACACTTCTTCGGCCCGCTCCGACCCCGGCTGCGGGCATGGATCCGCGTTGTTCGCCTCGACCGGGGCCGGAGCGGCCGGTTCCGCTGCGCGGCGTACTGCTTCACGCCGCCGAGCGGCGAGCCGCGGCACCGAGCCGATGACGCCACCGTGCCCCTCCTCGCCGGGTAAGTCCGGTACCCGGCGGAACCGGTGGACCTGTTCGGTCAGTCGTCGTAGGACAGGCCGTGCCCGGAGCGGAAAAGGACCTTGGCCGGGTCGTCGGCCCGCTGGACGGGCACGGGCAGTTTGCCGCGCGGCTCGACCCGTCCGGCGATCACCCGGGCGGCGGCGCGCAGTTCGACTTCGGTCCAGCAGTAGGAGACGAGTGAGGCCGGGACGTCGCCGAGGTGGGCGATGTCGTAGGGGTTGCGCACCGCGAGGTGGACGACCGGGACGCCCGTCGTGAGCAGCCGGGACACCAGGGTGCGCTGGGCGCTGGTGGCGTCGACGTTGTCGGTGGTGACCACCACCGCGTCACGTCCCTGTGCGGCGGCCACGGCCTCGTCGATCTTCGCCGCGTCGGGCGTCCGTCCGGTGGCGAGGTGGGTGGTGCTGTAGCCCAGTTCGTCGAACGCCCTGGCCAGCTCGGGCACCGTGGTGCGGGTGTCGTCGGTCGGGAAGGCCGGGTCGGCGCCGACCACGAGCAGCTTCTTCTGCCGGCGGCGCAGCGGGAGCGCCTCGTCCTCGTTGACCAGCAGGGTGGTGGTGCGCTCGGCGATCCGGGCGGCGGCGAGCCGGTGCTTGCGGGCGCCGACGACCCGGTCGACCTCCTTCGGGGAGAGGTAAGGGCTGCCGCTGAGCAGGCCGACCTTGTCCTTGAGCCGCAGGATCCGCAGGACCGAGGCGTCGAGTCGGTCCTCGGGGATCTCTCCGCTGCGGACGGCGGCCAGGACGCCGTTGTAGGCGATGTCGATGTCCGGCGGGAACAGCAGTTGGTCGGCGCCGGCCTTGAGGGCGAGGACGGGCACGCGGTCGTCGCCGTACTTGGTGCGCACGCCTGCCATGTTGAGGGCGTCGGTGACGATCACGCCGTCGAAGCCGAGTTCGTCGCGCAGCACGCCCTGGAGGATCGCGGGCGACAGGGTGGCCGGTTCGTCGCTGGGGTCGAGCGCGGGGACCTGGAGGTGCGCGGTCATGATCGAGTCGACACCGGCGGCGATCGCGGCCTTGAAGGGCGGGGCGTCGATGCGGTCCCACTCCTCGCGGGTGTGGGTGATCACGGGCAGCCCGGTGTGGCTGTCCTCCCCGGTGTCCCCGTGACCCGGGAAGTGCTTGGCGCAGGCCACGACGCCGGCCTGCTGATATCCCGTCACCTGGGCCGCCACCATACGAGCGACCTCGCGGGCGTCGGCGCCGAAGGAGCGGACGTTGATGACGGGGTTGGCCGGATTGACGTTGACGTCGGCGACCGGGGCGAAGTTCTGGTGGATGCCCAGGGCGGCGAGTTCGGTACCCGATATCCGTCCGGCGGTGCGCGCGTCGGAGAGCGAGCGACCCGCGCCGAGCGCCATCGCGCCGGGCAGTTGGGTGGCGCCGCCGCCGATGCGGACGTTGGCCCCGTGCTCCTGGTCGATGGAGATCAAGGACGGGACGGGGGTGGGCAGGGCGAGCGATGCCCGCTGCACACCGTTCGTCAGGTCCGCGATCTGCCGGGGGTTCTGGATGTTGTTGGTCCAGCCGGAGAAGTAGATGACACCGCCGATGTGGTACTTGGCGATGAGCTCGGCCACGGTGCGGACGCCGAGTTCCCTGAGGTTGCGGTCCTGGTCGAACCGGCTGGGAGAAGTCGCGGACGCACCGTAGAAGTACGGCACGAACAACTGGCCGATCTTCGCCTCGATGCTCATCCTGGAGATGATCCTCTTGAGGCGGTTGTCACGTTTGTGCGCGACCGCGGGGGTGGCCGCCGCACCCACGACACCCGTTGCACTCGCGGCGACCACGGTCGCGGAGGTGAGAACGGCTCGCCTGGACAGACCTCGGTCCTGCATGCGGACATGCTCCTTCCGGCCTTGCTCATCAACGGGGTCGAAGGAAACGCGAAGTACTCCGAACGGCGGGAAACGTAGCCGCAGATCACGGTCGGGACAAGAGGTCTAGACAAAATGGGCCCAGACGGAACGGAGGCTTCCTTGCCGTATGCACAAGTGCCTTGAGCTGGGCTGACACACGGAACACACCGCTTCCTGCGATCTTCGGGGTGCCTGGTGCTCCGGTCGTGGAGCGTCGTGTGCTTGGTGCTTGGTGCCTGGGACTCTGCGCCGCTGCCGGAAACTCAGGTGGCCACGGCGCGCTGTCCGGGTAAGGTCGGGCCATGCCCGAGCTAAAGCGGCTGCATGCCGGTCATGCCCCGGCGGTCCTGGCCTTCGAGTCGGCGAACCGCGCCTACTTCGCCGCCTCGGTCCCCGACCGCGGCGGCGACTTCTTCGACCGGTTCACCGCCCGCTACAACGCCTTGCTGGCTGAGCAGGCAGCCGGCGTCTGCGCCTTCCACGTGCTCGTCGCCGAGGACGGCTCGGTGCTCGGCAGGTTCAACCTGGTCGACATCGAGGGCCACACCGCGGAACTCGGCTATCGGGTCGCCCAGCATGTCGCCGGCCGTGGCGTGGCGACCGCGGCCGTCCGGGAGCTGTGCCGGCTGGCGGCGGCCCAGCACGGGCTGCGCACCTTGCGGGCGGCCTCCGCCCGCCGCAATGCCGCGTCCCAAAGGGTGCTGACCAAGGCCGGGTTCGTCCCTGTCGGCCCGGCCGACCCGGCCCACCTCAGCGGTGAACCGGGCACCTGGTATCAGCGCGACCTGGTGCTCCGGCCGGAGCCTGCGGTCTTGCCGGGAAACCGACTGAGGGACGGGGCGACCACCGGCTGATCACCGCTGTGTGAAGACCGAAGAGCATGCGGTGACCGCAGGTCGCAGCGTAGACCCGGCCTGCCGGCAGGAGGTGTTCGAGATTCCGATGTCCCGGACGGCGAGCCGGTTCGCGGGTCGAACCCCGGTGTCGAGTGAGGGACTTGCTGCCGGGGCCGCTGTCGGACCTACCGCGCGGGAACTGCTGGAGCGTCGCCGAGTGGGCCGGGGGGCAGTCCGGACGGTACGCGGTGCTTGCCCGGCCCGACAGCCGCTGACGCTGTGGCTGGTCACTCACGAAGCCGTCCTGCGCCGGCGCGCCGCCGTCCGCCCTCCCGTCATGCGGGAGCAACCGCGGCGCCCGCGTGAGCGGGCCGAACCACTCGACGTGGCCCGGTGGGAGAACCTCATCGGCGCGTTCCGCGTTGAGGCGGTCGACGAAGTCGAAGCCGGCTGCCGCAGGCCGCCGACGAGGAGCGGCAAGCGCCACCTCGCGCAGGAGGTCCCGGGCGACGTCACCGTCCCCCGGGCTGAGGCAGCCGGGCGGCCACAAGGCCACAACGAGGGCGCAACGGGTGGGTGGCGGCGCTGCGACTCGGTGCGGGTCGTCCCTACCATCCGGCATACAGGGGGTACGACAAAGAGCGATCCCCCGGCAAGGGGGCTTTGTGCGGTCGATCGTTCCACGGCCGGTACTCCGGCGCTTGGCTGGCGTCGTCGCGATCGGCGTGGCCCTGACCGCAAGCTCAGGGTGCACGGTGCCCGTCGACGCCGTCGCCGGCGTCTCCGTGACCGCCGACGGCCGTCTGCTCGGTGTCATGATGATCTGCGGGCATCGGATCGATGGCGCGACCCTCTCCGTGGACGGCACCGACGTCGACGGTGAGGAGATCGTCGGTTCATGGACCGCCGACCGCCCCCTCACGGCCGGTCTCGCCACGTGGATACTCGATTCCCCATCCGCCGGCTGGGCCGCCACTGGATCTCTCGCTCCGCTCACCGCTGAAACCGACTACGTCCTCTACGGCTGGACCAAGGACAACGCGTGGTCGTCGAGCGGCGTCTCCTTCACCCTGGCCGACCAGGACCGGCTCACCCCGGGGATGGTGCGTTATGACGACGTCGAGGGCGACGGCGGCGGTCCCGCGATCACCGTCCCCGTGGCGGAGTTCGAAGCCAGGGCCTGCCGGATTCATCGCGAGTGATCGCCGGCGGTTCCGGATCGGTCCCGCTCCTGTGGCGGCGGTGAGGAGGACGCCTTCTGTCCCCTTGCTCCCTGGGACTCATCGCAGTATCGACCGCTCGGTGGGTACCAGCCGTAGCCGTTGCGGGGCCTTGGCCCAACGTTTCGAAAGGGCGGGCAGGATCTCCTCGCGCCAGCGTTCTGAGCGCTGCAGGCGATTCAGATGGTGGTCGACGTGGGCTTCGTCGGTGAAACGTGCGAACCATACGAAGACCTCCTCGTCCACCCGTACCGGCAGCGCCGGGAAGCTGTTCGGGGCGTGCTCCGACTGCAGGTACGCCACCGGCTCGCCGCCGGTCTCGGCCAGTACGGGTCGTACGCACTGCTGGAAGAACTCGGCGAACGCCGTGTCGAACGGGACGTGGCCGTACCAGATCGTGGCGAGGACGAGCGACGGTGGCCACGGCGCCGGCTCGCCGGGGGCCGGCCGGGCGCCGACCGGCGCCGGGAAGCCCCCGCGCGCCGAGGCCGGCCGCAGCAGCAGCACGTCGTCGGAGTCGGCCATCGTCGCGTTCGCCTCGTCGCGGTGTGCCTGCCAGACCGGCCCGCCGTAGAAGCTCTCCAGGGCCTCGGCGCGGCGCGGCATGTCCTCGAAGCCGCGGAGCCAGACGAACCGGTCGGGGTCGTCCAGGTCACGGAACTGCCCCAGGACGGTCGCGCCCACCGCCTCCTGGGACTCGACGAACTCGCGGTCGAACAGGCCGATCAGTGCGTCTCGCTGTCCGGGGTGCAGCGTGTACTGCCGCAGTTCGACGACTGGACACCGCAGGACTCTCACCGGTCTCACTCCTCGTTCAGTTGTTGCGACTTTTTTGTCACGACAAGCGGTGCGGTGGCTGCCCGCCACCGGCCTGCCGGCTGGTTCACCAGCGTCTCGCGAAGCACATCGGCGATCGACGTGTTCGCCGGCTCCTGCCGCATGACCCGCTCGACCCGGTCGTAGACCCCGCTCAGGGCGGGCCGGATGCCTCGACCGACCGGACACTCCGGATGGGGATCGGTGTGGTGCAGGCCGAACGTCGGCTGGGCGTCCACGGCGTCATACACCTCGAGCAGGGTGATCTTCTCGGGTTCACGGGCCGGACTCCAGCCCGCGCCGGCGCCGTGGCGGACCTCCACCAGGCCGGCTCGCCGTAGGTCACCAAGGCGGCGCCGGATGATCACGGGGTTGGTGTTGACGCCGGCCGCGACCACCAGCCTTCTGCGGGCCGCTGCCCACATCGCCGACGGTGACTGCTCTGACGACGGCTTCGACCACTTCCCCGGCTGGCTGATCGCGCAGGGTCCTGAGGTCTTCGAGCGCGTGGTCGCTGATCCCGGTGCCCTCGCGGGACAGCCCGTCGTTCGAGTCTCCGTGGCCGACGGCGCCGACCTGGAGGGTGAGGACGTGCTGGTCATCGCCTGGAACGCACCTACCACGGCGACTGCTCCACAGGGCTGCTCACCGATCGCGAGCCTGATCGACGAAAGCCGACTTCGCGGGGAGGGCCCCCTCGGCATCGGCCCATGACGCTGGGGAGTCCCCTGTGATCACGCAAGGCGTACAGGCCACAGGCCGCCGCAGCGCCTGCGGAGGCGCGACGATCTGTGATGCCGGTCGGTTTTCCGGTCGTGACACGCTCTGCCGGGGCACCGAGGGCGGGACTCCGGCGGCGCGTCCCGCACTCCCTCCACCAGGACGGTGAAGGCCGGATCGCCGGACGTGCCGACGCGCACCGGGAGGGTGTGGGCAGGTTCGACCATGCCGGCCCCTCGGCCCGGGGCATCGAGCCGCTTCTATCAGAAGGCCCGCCGCCGGGGAAGCCGTACCCGAAACTTCGGCCTGATGCCGTCCGCGATGCGGCGATCCGGTCAACACCCCACGATTTTCCACCGCCTGACAACCGGGCATCCGGTCCACCCCTCTTACGGCGCGGGCACGACGAGTGCCCGTCACCCCGCCCGCGCGGCGGCTTTCCCGGCTCGGCCGACAAGCCGGGCCGCCGACCGCCCGCTTCCTTTCCACCGCATCCGAAGGACGAGGGACCGATGACCAGAACGCGCACCATCCGGCTGCGGCGCCCGCTGCTCGCCGGCACCACGGCCGTCGCCGCCATGGCCGTGACGGCGGGGCTGGTGGCCGCCACCGCGGAGCCGGCGAAAGCGGCGACCGGACCCAGGCTGAGCCTCATCGCCGCGACCACCTCGATCACGCTCACCTCCTGGAAGGAAGACCCGGGCGTCTACCTCGACCTCGGCACCTACCTCACCGCCGAGAAGACGCCACTGGAGCTGAAGGTGACCCGGAAGTCCTACAAGGACCCGGTGACCATCACCCAGACCGTGTACGAAGGCGGCAAGGCCAAGGCCAAGGTCCTGCCCAAGGGCACAGTGCGGGACTTCTCCGGACTGCGGGGCTTCGCGGAGATCACGATCACGGACAAGGCGGGCAGGAAGGTCCTCACCCGGAGCGAGGACTTCTGCCCGAACAACGCCAGCGGCCGGGTGCGGCCCGACGCGCCCGCCACCTCGAAGTATCCGGAGAGCTGCTCCACCAACCCGTTCACCCTCGGTTCGGTATGGGGCGTCGAGAAGGGCTGGGCGGCCAACACCTACGCGGGTTCCTACACCGATCCGGTCGCGCTGGCGGCCGGCACCTACACCGCCAGGATCGGGGTCGCCAAGAAGTACCGTGACCTGTTCGGCATCGCCGACAAGCCGGCCACGGTCAAGGTGACCGTGCAGGAGCGGAGCTACGAGGACGAGCGGGACGCCGCCGGGTCGGCGGCCCGGTCCTCCGCCTCGGACGAGCACGCCGGTCACGGAGCCGCCCACCGGGCGCCGGCCGCGCACACGGGCCACGGGCCGGGACACACCCCGACACCCGCCCAGGCCGCCGCGCCGGTCACGAGCGGCGCGGGCCCCTCGTACAACGTGGGCCACGGGCCGCTGAAGGCGGCACCACCCGCTCTGCCGTGGGCGCTGAAGAAGCAGCAGGCCGCACGCTCGACGCGAGTGGGCGACACGGACGGCCGGACCGACGGCTCGCGCAAGGCGCCGGCGCTGCAGCCGCTGTCGAAGCGGCCCGCCGGCAAGGCCTCCGTCCCGGCCGTCCCCAAGCCCGACCTGCGCTCGCTGCCGGCCTACGGCATCGTCGTCAGCGACGGCGCGAAGGACATCCCCGGCAAGGACTACCTGGCTTTCAGCGCCAACGTGTGGAACGCCGGTCCGGCGCAGCTGGTGGTGGACGGCTTCCGGTCGCCCGGCAAGCCCAAGATGGACGCCTACCAGTACTTCTACGACGCCAAGGGCAAGCAGGTCGGCTACACCCCGACCGGCACCATGGAATGGGACCCCCGCCCGGGCCACATGCACTGGCACTTCACGGACTTCGCCAGCTACCGACTGCTGAAGGCGGACAAGAAGGAGGCCGTACGCAGCGGTAAGGAGGCCTTCTGCCTCGCGAACACCGACGCGATCGACTACACGGTGAAGAACGCCAACTGGCATCCGTTCAACACCGATCTGTCCACCGCCTGCGGTGTGGAGAACTCGATCTCCGTCCGGGAGGTGCTGGACGTCGGCTCCGGTGACACGTACTCACAGGACCTGCCCGGCCAGTCCTTCGACATCACGGACGTGCCCAACGGCACGTACTACATCCAGGTGCTGGCCAACCCGGAGAAGCGGCTGAAGGAGACCAGCCTCGACAACAACAGCGCCCTGCGGAAGATCGTGCTCGGTGGCAAGCCGGGCAAACGGACGGTGACCGTACCGGCACACGACCTGGTCAACGCGAACTGACGACACGCCAGGAAAACGCTGACGCAGGTCAGGGGGGGCGACGGCCGCGTGCGACGACCGTCGCCCCCCGCCGCGTCGTTGCAGTTCCGGTGCCCGTCCGCCGAGGGCCGGCACCCCGGCGCCGACCGGATCGCGGCCGGCCGGTCACGGCTGCGGCATCGCCCCGCCCGGCCAGGCGCACGAGGTCCTTTGTAGGGTGCGTGCCATGTGCGCTTTTCCGATGAGGGCTCGTTCAGGAGCAGTGCGGTGAACCGACGGACCGGCCTGGCGCTCGTACTGGCCCTGGGGTGCCTGCTGGGCGCCTGCGGCACGGCGCCGACGCGGGCGCACCGCCCGGCGCCGAGCGGGGAGGAGCCTTTCTGGCAGGCCGAGTTCGACGGCGCGGCGGGAACCCGCCCGTCGGACGGCTCCTGGAACACCGAGACGGGGAACCGGGAGGCCGAGGGCTGGGGCAACGACGAGTTGCAGTACTACACGGACGACGCGGCCAACTCCTCCCTCGACGGCGAAGGGCACCTCGAGATCTCGGCGCGTCCGGTTCCCTCGGGGGCCGAGTTCCCCTGTTTCACGCAGGAGTTCTGCCCTTGGACGTCGGCCCGCCTGACCACGGAGGGAAAGGTCGCGCTGACCCGCGGACGGGCGGAGATCCGGGCGAGGATGCCCACGGGCACGGGGCTGCTGCCCGCGATCTGGATGCTGGGCGACAACGGAGTCGAATGGCCCGGACAGGGTGAGATCGACATCTGCGAGGTGGTCGGCGGGGAACCGCGGACGGTGTACGGCACCGCCCATGGACCGACCTACTACAACGAGAACGGGATCGGCGAAGCCGTCACCCTGACCGACGACGTCTCGGCGGCCTTCCACACCTACGCCGTCGACAAGCAGCCGCACCGCATCACCTGGTCCGTCGACGGAAAGCCGTACTTCACCCTGACCCCCTCGAAGCTCCCCTCGCCGCGCGACTGGGTCTTCGAACAGGACATGCACCTGCTGCTCGACGTCGCCGTCGGAGGCGACTGGCCGGGCCCGCCCGACGCCTCGACACCGTCCCCCGCGACGATGACCGTCGACTACGTCCGCTTCTACGGCGAAGGCCGCGCCTGAAAGCCGGGGACCCTGCCGTGCCGGGCGGCTGGGGCGTACGGCCTTCGGTGGGCGAAGGCCCCGGCCGGCGGCCCGGAAACGAGTTGCCTCGGCCGGGGTGGAGCTACTACCGTCACGCCGACGCGACAGACGCGTGTTCTCGGGATGGGGAGGTTGATGAATATGGCCGCCGTCGGCCCTCGTCAGCATGTCCTCATCCGGCCCGCGCACCAGTAGAGCGCGGCCCGGTCGCTCCCACGACCAGGAGAGACACATGTCTTCCTCTTCTGCATCCGCCCCCACCGACGTGGTCACCGAGCGCCTCGTCCTTCGGTCCTGGACCATGAGCGAGGCCGCGGCGGTCCTCGACGGCGCCCGGTCCTCGCACTGGGCGGACGACTTTCCCGCCGACGGCGATCGCGTGGTCGCGGGCCTCCTCGGCCGGCGCCCCGAGTGGCTCGGCGTCTATGGCCACCGTCTGGTCATCGAGCGCGACAGCGGCTTGGTGGTGGGCTCCATCGGCCTGTTCTGGCCACCCGGCGAAGGCGTCCTCGAGATCGGGTACGGCATCGTGGCCTCCCGCCGCGGCCGGGGCTATGCCCCCGAAGCCACCCGGGCCCTGGCCGATTTCGCCCTCACCGCGCCTGACGTCCACACCGTGTCGGCCGGCGTGGAACTGCCGAACCCGTCCTCGGTCCGCGTGCTGGACAAGGCCGGCTTCCACCGGTGGGCCACCGAGGAGAACGTGGTCGAGTACAGGATCACGAGTCCGCACCACGACCGGCGCTGACCTCGGGGTCCTGGAGGCGATGTCCTCCAGGACCCGGCGCGATGGCTTCCTCCCGCCGCGGCCGGCGTGATCGGGGGGACAGGGCCCGGCCGGTCGGGAAGGGGCGGCGAGCTTTCGGGTTCGCCGCTTCGCGCCCTTGCCCGCGGCGAGCTGTCCGCCCGGGCCGCAGACGGTGGGCGGGAGCCGGACGGGACGTGGACGGGAACGGGAGGCTCCAGGGTGCTGGAGCAGTTCTCTCCAGGAGGAGTCTCCGATGAAACATCCCCCCGACCGGATCGACGTCGCCGTGGGGCTACGCCGCATTCTTCAGGATCTGTCCGCCGTGGAGCGCTGGGCCGAGGGCGCCGGGGCCGCGCCGCCGGCGCCGTACGCGGACGAGGAACCTTGGGACGGTCCCGAGTTCAGTGTCGAGACGGTGAGCGACAGCAGCATGCACACGGTCGTGGACATCATCCCGCGACGCGGTTTTGACCGGGTGGGGGCGGGCCGGGACCGGCCGAGCGAAGGCGAGGCGGCGGCGCTGCGCTCCACCGTGCGGGCGCTGCTGGATCTGGCGGACGTCGGGGCGGGGCGTGCCTGGACCACCGTGGTGCTGACCGGGCGCGGGCCGCGCGTGGTCAGCTGTCGGCTGGGCGCCGGCGAGACGGTGTTCGCCCGGGAGCCGGTGCCGGGACGGGACTGAAGGCCGGGGCGCAGCGGGGTGAGGCGGCCGGGGGCGGAAGAGCGGAACCGGATACCGGATACCGCAGCCGGGTGCCGGACCACGCCCCCGGGGACCGGTTCCGTGCCGCTCGCAGCCCTGGAACGGGACCGGCCGAGCATGTTCCGTCCGGTTGTGACACCCGCTCCCGCCTGCCGATACCGCCTGCCTCCTCCACTCGGGGCGGGAGGCGGTATCGGCGGGGGAACGGTCCGGGAACGGGTCCCGGGAGAGTTCGTGGTGTCGGGAAGAGGAACCGGGAAAAACCGGGGACACCACATAAAGGGGATATGTCATGGGACGCAAGTCGACCGGTCTCGTCGGAATCGTCGCCGCTGTCCTCGCCCTCGGCCTGGGAGCCACGATCGAGACGGGGCACCCGCAGGGCCGCTCGGCCGGTGCGCGGGTCGTCGCCGACGACCGCGGCCCCACGGTGGTCGGCACCCACGGTTCCCCCGCCGCGACGTCCGCCGACGACCGCGGCCCGACTGTCGTCGCCGCCTGAAGCCCGCCGCGCACGACCGCGCCCCGCCCTCCGGTCCAGGAAGACCGGAGGGCGGGGCGCGGTCGTGCGAGCGTGGTGACGGGACCGGGTCAGCGGCGTCGGCCCGCCGGCACCCCCATCGTGGTGAACATCTCCTCCGCGGACCGTTCGTGCCGTGCCGCCTCCTCGGTCCGGCCGAGCGCCGTCTGTGCCCGGGCGATGCCGGACAGCGCGTAGGCCATCTCGATCCGGAAGTCCAGCGAGCCCGCCACCTCGTGTGCCCGCTGGTGCAGGGACAGGGCGGGCGCGGCGTCGCCCCGTCGGCACAGATAGCGGCCGACCGTGTTCTCGACCTTGACGCGGCGCAACGGAGAAACGTTTGAGCCGACGATGTCCAGCGCGTGGTCCCCGTACTCGACGGCCTGCCCGGTACGGCCCAGCCGATGGCAGACCTCCGCCGAGAGCGCGAGGGCCAGCGCCACCTGGCCGGGGTCGCGGTTCTCCTCGCACAGGTCGCGCGCCTGCTCCAGACTGTCCTCGGCCTCCTCGTCGTCCCCGAGGCAGGCCTGCGCGAACGCCAGGTCGGTGAGCGCGACCAGCTTGTTCTCGTGCCGTCCGAGTTCGTCGCACAGCGTGATCGCCCGGCGGGCCGCCGCCGCGGCCTCCTCGTGCCGACCCCACTGCTCGTACAGCGTGCTGAGCAGCGTGAGGCTCTCCGCCTCCGCACGGCTCGCGCCCAGCTCCCGCTCGTAGCCGATCGACTTCTCCAGGTGCGACAGCGCCTGCAGGAAGTGCCCGAGCAGACTGTTGAGCTGCCCCAGCGTGCTCTCGCTGTGGGCCAGGGTCTGGAGATCACCGAGCTGCTCGGCGACGTCCCGGCCTTCGGTGGCGATCTCGACGGCCTCGGTGAACCGTCCGAGCTTCCAACAGGCGACGCCCAGATTGGACAGGCTGACACCGAGGAGCGGCAGCTCGCCGAGCCGTCTCGCGGCGGACACCGCCTCCAGGCCCATCGAGCGGAACTCCTCCAGCTGACCGCGGGCACTGAGCTGGAAGGCCAGATTGCGGGTCAGCAGCACGGTGTGCCGGTCGCACCCGAGCCGCTGGGCCACGCCCACCATTCCCAACAGCGCCCCCTGTTCCCGCGCGAACCAGCGCTCCGCCTGTCCACGCTCGGCGAACTGCGGCGCCCCCACCGGTGTCCCTTCGCCACCGGTGGGGATCCGGCGGCGCCCCGGGAACATCAGCTGGCACGCCGATTCCGTCGCCGTCAGGTAGTAGTCGAGCAGCCGGTGCACCGACGCGTCGTCGTCCCCTTCCGTCGCCTGCGACCGCAGGCTGTGCGCGAAGCTGCGCACCAGGTCGTGGAAGGTGTAGAGACCGATCTCCGGTTGCTGCATCAGGTGTACGTCCAGCAGGAGTTCGAGAAGGTCCTCGGCGTCGCGGGGGTCCGTGCCGAGCAGCGCGGCGGCGGCGTGCACGTCGATGTCGCCGCGCGGATGCAGCGCCAGGATGCGGAACGCGGTCCGGCACTCCTGGTCCAGGGCCTGGTAGGACAGGCGCAGGGTCGCGGCGACACTGCGCTGCCCCGAACTCAGCTCG
Organism: Streptomyces caelestis; assembly: GCF_001279005.1. Lineage (GTDB taxonomy): Bacteria > Actinomycetota > Actinomycetes > Streptomycetales > Streptomycetaceae > Streptomyces > Streptomyces heliomycini. The sequence goes on along the minus strand of NZ_LGCN01000074.1, from coordinate 10,186 downwards.
TCGAGCCGACGGGCCTCGTCGCGCAGCCGGTCGGCCAGGTAACGCAAGGTCCAGCGGGGGCGGTTGCGCAGCCGGGCCGTGGCGATGCGCAGCGCCAGCGGCAGGTGGCCGCACAGCCGGGCCAGCTCGGCGGCGGCCTCCGGCTCGGCCGCGTACCGCTGCTCTCCCAGGGTCTCCGCGACGAGTCCCGCGCACTCCTGGGGCGACATCACGTCGACCGAGATCCACTGCGCCGAATCCAGGTCCACCAGCCGTGCCCGGCTGGTGACCAGCACCAGGCAGCCCGGCGCGGTCGGCATCAGCGGCCGTACGCCGTCCGCGTCGGCGGCGTTGTCCAGCAGGAGCAGCAGCCGCCGGCCCGTGATCGTCGCCCGCCACAGCGCCGTACGGCCCGCGAGGTCCTCCGGGATGCGCTCGCCCGGCATCCCCAGCGCGCGCAGCAGACTGTCGAGCGCCCCGCCGGGGGTGACCGGCTCCTCACCGGGGGTGTAACCGCGCAGGTCGATGTAGAGCTGGCCGTCGGGGAAGTCGGCCGCCAGGCTGTGCGCCGCGTGGACGGCGAGCGAGGTCTTGCCGCTGCCGCCCATGCCGTCCAGGGCCACGATCGGCGAGTGACGCGCGTAGTCCCGCCCGGCGCAGCCCAGCAGCTCGGCCAGTTCGCGTTCGCGGCCGGTGAAGTCCGCCAGGTCGTACGGCAGAGTGCAGGGGGCGTCCGCGGGTGCGGTCGGTACCGGGGCGGACATGGGCACGGGCACCGGCGGGGGAGTGGGCGCGGCCAGCTCCGGGCTCTCGCGCAGGATCCCCTCGTACACCCTGGCCAGGCCGGGGCCCGGGTCGACGCCCAGTTCCTCCACGAGGAGTTCGCGGACCCGGCCGTACTCCTCCAGGGCCTCCGCCTGCCGGCCCGCGCGGTACAGCGCCAGCATCAACTGGGCGCGCAGGGTCTCGCGAAGGGGATGGCTCTGCACGAAGGCCCGCAGGTCCACCACGAGTTCGCTGCTCTCGCCGAAGCCGAGCCGCAGCTCGAAGAGGTACTCGGCGGCGGCGAGCCGTTGCTCCTCGAACGTGGTGGCCGCCGCTTCGATCACGGGTCCGCCGGCCCCGGACAGGATCGGGCCGCGCCACAGGCCGAGCGCCCGGTGCAGCGCCTCGACCGCCTCGTCCGGCCGGCCCTGGCCCGCCGCCTTCCTGGCCGTCCGGACCAGCAGCCCGAACTGGGTCAGGTCGAGCTGCTCCTGACCGAGTACCACACGGTAACCGGGGCCGTCGGTGACGATGACCTCGTCGCCCGCCGGAATGCGCCGTCGCAGAGTGGCCACGGCCTTGCGCACCTGGTGCGAGGCGGTGGCGGGCGGGTTCTCCGCCCACGCGGACTCCACGAGACGGTCGATCGGCAGCACCCGGCCGGTCTCCAGCAACAGGGTGCCCAGTACACGTTCCTGGATGAGTCCGCTCAGCCGGAGCCGGGAGCCCTCCGCCCAGCCCTCCAGCGGACCGAGCACGTTGAAGCGCAGTGAACCTAACTCGGCATCGCTCATGTCGATGCGCCTCCCCCAGGTCACGAATCCCCGTCCGCGCCCGGATCATAGCCCGTTCCCCCGGTTCCGGTAACGAGGCGGTACGCGTTCGGTAAGCACCGCAGCCACCTTCGAGTCACCAGGCGGTACCGGAGACAGGCCCTCGCCGACGGGCCCCACACGCAAGTCGAGGAGAGTGGTCATGACGGAGCAGGCAGCGACGGACGGACTCGCGAAACAGCTGCGGGCGGCACGCCGGTGGGCGGGAATCACCCAGGAACAGCTCGCCGGCCTGTCGACCGTCAGCGTGCGGGCCATCCGTGACCTGGAGCAGGGGCGGGTGCGGCACCCGCGCCGGGAGACGCTCCGGCTGCTCGCCGACGCCATGCGGCTGGGTGACGCCCGGCGCGCGGCCCTCGAGCTCGCCGTCGAGGGCGCTCCCGCCGACACCGTGATGCGCGAGGCGTTCGGCACCGAACTGGCTCCGTCGCCCGAACCGCTGCGCCGCATGGTCGGCCGGACCGAGGAACTGCGGGCCCTGACCGGACTGCTCGCCACCGAGCACGAGCGGCTGCTGACCGTGGTCGGTGTCGCGGGCGTGGGCAAGACCCGGCTCGCCCAGGAGGCCGCGCTGCTGCTGCACACCCGCGACCGGATGCCCGTCCTCTGGGTCGACATGAGTACGCCGGCGCCGACGTCCGGCACCGCCCGCAGCCCGCGCGCCGCGCTGACCGGCTGGGCCCGCTCCGTCGCCGCCGGCGGGCCGGGGCTGGACGAACTGGCCTCGGTCGTCCGCGATCGCGCCGCCCTCCTGGTCCTCGACGGCCACGACGCCGTACCGCGCCCGGTCCCGCAGCTCCTGGAGCTGCTGCACGGCTGCGAGCGCCTCAAGGTGCTGATCACCGCCCGGGAACCGCACCGCACCCCGGGCAACCGGCTGCTGCCGCTCGGCCCGCTGCCGCTGCCCGCCCCGGAGCCGTCGGCCGGCGCGGCCGCACCGCTGCCGGGAGCCTCCCTCGCGGCCGGCGAGCCCGCGGTGGAACTGATGCTGTCCTACGTCGGCCACATGCGTCCCGACCTGCTGCCCACGGACTCCGTCGTGCGCACGGTGGCCCGGGTCTGCCAGGCCCTGGACGGGGTTCCGCGGGCGATGGAGTCCGCCGCGTCCTGGCTGCTGCTGCACTCGCTGGAGGAGCTGCTGCGGATCGCCCGGTCCAACCCGCTCGAACTCGTGGACGACACGACCCTCTCCGACGTGAACGGAGAAGGGCTGAAGGCACTGCTCGCCGCGGCGGTGGACCGGCTGGACGACACGCAGGCCACCCTCCTCGGCGGCCTGGGCGCGCTGGCCGACGGCTGGACCGCCGAGCAGGCCTCCGCCGCGCTGGCCGTCCCCGCCACGACCATGGCGCGCGAGGTGCACGCGCTGGTGCTGCGGGGGCTGGTCCGCCGGCTGCCGGCCGCGGGGGAGGGCGCCAGCCGGTTCGGCGTCCTCAACCTGGTCCGGGGACTCGCGGCGGACCGCGCAGGGGCGGCGCCCCACCGCTTTGGAGCCCTGGTGCACTGAACCGGCCGCCCGCCCACCGGCCCGCGGTCCTCACGGGCCCCCTTCCGATCACCGGGGCGCCGCCCCGCCCACCGCCCGGACACCCGCCCTTCCCCCTCCCCTTCCCTCCCGGCATCCGTCCGTCACCGAAAGGTCTCCCGCCATGCGCAACCTGATCTCGCTCGCCGACCTCCGGCCCGAGCAGCTCACCCGTATCGTCGCCCGTGCCGTCGAGTTCGGCCGCGGGGACGTCGAGGACCGCCCACTGACCGGCCGTCAGGTGGGCGTCTACTTCCGCAAGTCCTCCACCCGGACCCGCACGTCGTTCTGGAGCGGGGCCACCCGGCTGGGCGCCGACGTCATCACCTTCGGACCGGACGAACTCCAGCTGACCACCGGCGAGACGGTGGAGGACACCAGCCGCGTCCTCGGCCAGTACCTGGACGCGCTCGTCGTCCGCACCAACGGCGACGTCGAGGAGATACGCCGGCTCGGCACCAGCCCCGACCTCGCCGTGGTCAACGCGCTCAGCCTGGACGAGCACCCCACCCAGGCCGTCGCCGACCTGACCACGCTCACCGAGCACTTCGGGAGTCTCGCCGGGCGGCACCTGCTCGTCGTCGGCGAGGGCAACAGCTCCGGAGCCGCCCTCGCGCTGGCCGGCGCGCTCGTCCCCGAGCTGCGGATCACCCTGCTGTGCCCCGAGGGCTACGAGGTGCCCAAGAGCACCCTCGACCTGGTCGACGAGCTGAGCGGCGGCCGCCACCAGGTCGGCCGGATCACCGATCCGGCCGCGGTCGAGGGCCCGGTGGACGCGATCTACACCAGCCGCTGGCAGACCATGGGCGTGCCCAAGGCCGACCCGAACTGGCTGGCCGCGTTCGAGGGGTTCCGTGTCGACCGGGACTTCTTCGACCGCCACAGCGGCCCGCACACCGTGTTCCTGCACGACCTGCCCGCCGTACGCGGTCAGGAGGTCACCGACGAGATCCTGGACGGCGGACGCAGCCTCGCCTGGCGGCAGGCCCACCACAAGATGACGGCCGCGATGGCGGTCCTGGAGTGGTGCGTGGTGGGCCTGCGGGACTGAGGGCGTCCAACGGGCCGCACACCGGGGCGGCGTCGGTACGGCTCACGCGGAGCCCTGCCGACGCCGCCCCGGTGCGGGCCGGACGACTCAGCCGCCCATCGCGGCCACCACCGAACGCGGTCGCAGGTCCGTCCAGTGGGTCTCGATGTACTCGGTGCACTCCTGCTTGCTGCCCTCCTCGCGCACCTGCCGCCAGCCGTCCGGGCGCCGGATGCGGGCGGGCCACAGCGAGTGCTGGCCCTCGTCGTTGACCAGGACGACGAAACGGCCGTCGGCGTCGTCGAACGGGTTGGTTGCCATGGAAGTCACCTCTGTAGGTCCGTGGAACGGGTCGGTACAGGGAGGTCGCCACCGCACCGCTTCCTCGACGCTAGGCGTCCCACCCCGTGAGACCGGGCAGTGCGGGCGGCAGTTGGGCGGCATACCGGCGCCGGATCGGCCGGAGCTCCGGCCCGAAGAGGCCGCCGGGACGGTCAGACCGTCACGCCCGCGGCCTGGCGGGCGCGCGTGACGGCGACCCCGGCGGCGACGACGGCGGCCCGCACCGCGCCGAGCGCCTCGCGCAGCAGCTCCGTGCGCAGCTGGGGCTGGTCGGCCAGCTCGGGCCGGTCGGCGTCGAGCAGTTGCACCGCCGCTTCCAGCACCGCGAACTTCGCCTCGCCCACCGGCTCACGACGATCGGCCTGGCACATGGCCTCGCGCAGCGCCGCGGCCAGCATGTCGTCCGGGGCGGCGACAGGGGAGATCTGGGACATGGGTCTGCTCCTTCGCAAGGTACGGAATGACGCCGGCCACCCGCGCGTGCGCATTCTCCGACGTCGATTTCGCTCGCACCCGCGCTGCGCGGGCGTGCGCCGGAATGGCGCGGCGACCGCGTTTCCCACGCGTCCTTCACGCCGGCGCGGCGCCGGGAACCGACTGTACGCCGGGCCGGGAACACCGCATCGGCCGGCAGCGGCAACTGCCGCCCGGCTGCCGCCCGGGACGCCGGTGAGCCGCGTACCGCGTTCCTACGATCGACGGCGGAGGGAAGTCCCGGGCCATCCAGGACCTCCTTCTCCCCTTGACATCCCATGATGTGGACGAAGTGATGACGCAGCCTGCGGAATTGGCGCCCCGAGATCCATCCGGGCCGCTGGACGTCGTGGTCACCGGACTGTCGTCCGATGCACACACCTGGAATCTCGTGTTCATGCAATTGCTGCTCGAAGACCTCGGACACCACGTCGTCAATCTGGGGCCGTGCATCTCGCAGGACGAGATCGTCGAGTCGTGCTGCAAGTACCAGCCCGACCTGCTCGTGGTGAGCAGCGTGAACGGCCACGGGTTCCACGACGCCGAGCACCTCGTCCGGGCGCTCCGGGCACGCTGGGAACTGGCCGGGCTCCCGGCCGTCGTCGGCGGCAAGCTCGGTGTGCGGGGCGCCGAGGGGCAGGACGGGCACCGGCGGCGGCTGCTGGCCGCGGGGTTCGACGCGGTCTTCCACGACGAGCAGGGCCTGGGGCCCTTCGAGGCGTTCGTCACCGCGCTGGCGACGGACCGGACCCCGCCGGCGCCGGCCGGACCCCGGGAAGGAGCGGCACGGTGACGTCGTTCGGACGGTTCGTGGCCGCCGCCCGCGCCCGGGGCGCCCTCGTGGTGCAGCCCCGCATGGGCTTCTCCGGGCCCGCCCGCATGCGGGCGGGACTGCTCGCCACCAAGCACGCGGCGGACGCGGTCGCCGGCACCCTCACCATCGACAGCTACACACGCGTCGGCGACGAACCGGCCGTCGTACGGGCCCTCAACGCGGACGTCCCGCTCAACGGCTACCCCATCACCTCCTACAGCCCGCACACCTCCCACTGGGTCCTGGACGGCATCCCCGGTCCCGCCTTCCCCGTCCAGGTCCGGCACGGCTCGGCACGCCCGCAGCGGATCGTCGCCGCGCTCGCCCGGCTGGGCCTGACCGCCACCGAGGGCGGCCCGGTCTCGTACTGCCTGCCCTACGGCCGCACCCCGCTGGTCGACTCGGTGCGCAACTGGCAGGAGGCCTGCGAACAGTTGGCCGCGCTCCGTGCCGAGGGCGCCGAACCGCACCTGGAGAGCTTCGGCGGCTGTATGCTCGGCCAACTGTGCCCGCCCGGACTGCTGGTGGCGATCAGCGCCCTGGAAGGGGTCTTCTTCCACCGGGCCGGACTGCGCTCCGTCTCCCTCAGCTACACCCAGCAGACCAGCCCCGAGCAGGACCGGCAGGCGGTCCGCGCCCTGCGCCGTCTCGCGGCCGAACTCCTCCCCGACACCGACTGGCACGTCGTCGTCTACACCTACATGGGGGTCTACCCCCGTTCCCCGCACGGCGCCCGCGCCCTGTTGGAGCGCTCCGCCGAGCTGGCCGTCCGCGCCGGCGCCGACCGGCTCATCGTGAAGACCTCCGCCGAGGCACACCGCATCCCGACCGTCGCCGAGAACGTGGCGGCCCTGCGTGTCGCCGCCCGGGCCGCCGCCCGTGCCGCGGCGACCGCACCCGGCTCCCCGGCCGACGCCCTCGACACGGCCGACAACCCCGTCTACGCCGAGGCCCGCGCCCTCGTGGACGCCGTACTCGACCTGGACGCCGACCCCGGCAGCGCGCTGCTCAAGGCGTTCGAGCGCGGCTACCTGGACGTCCCCTTCTGCCTGCACCCCGACAACGCCGGCCGCACCCGCAGCCACATCGACGGCGCCGGTCGGCTCACCTGGTCGGACATCGGGGCCCTGCCCATCGGCCGGGTCGCCGGACAGCGCGGCGCCCGGCTCACCGCCGCCGGCCTGCACGACGCCCTGACCTACGTACAGCGCCGGTACGACCGGACCCCCGGTCCCCGCTCCGCTCCCGGCCCGCAGCGCGCGGCCGCCGTCGAGCGCACCCACGACCTCCTGGAGGCATGACCATGACCGTGACCACCCCCGAGGCCGTGGACGAGGCGCTGACGCCGTTCCCGTCCTCGCCCGACACCCACCTCACCGACCCTCGCACCCGGGCCACCCTGCGCGTGCAGAGCCGCATGCTCGCCGCCACCCGTGCCTTCCTGACCGCACACGGTTTCCAGGAACTGCTGCCGCCCCTCATCGGCCCGGTCACCGATCCCGGCATCCGCGGCTCCAAGCAGGTGGACGTCGACTTCTACGGCCACAAGTACAAGCTGATGACGAGCGCCATCCTCTACAAGCAGGCCTCGCTGCTCGCTTTCGACAAGATCTTCTACATCGCGCCCAACGTCCGCCTGGAGCCCGTCGAGACGGCCGTGACCCACCGCCACCTCGCCGAGTTCCACCAGATCGACGTGGAGATGCGCGACGCCCGCCGCGAGGACGCGATGCGCCTCGCCGAGCAGCTCGTCACCCACGTCGTCACCGACGTCGTCGCCTCGATGCCCGCCGAACTGGACGTGCTCGGCCGTGACACCGACACCCTGCGCCAGGCCGTCGCCGACACCTTCGGCCGCGTCGGGCACGCCCGCGCCACCGCCGACCTGATCGCCGCCGGGCACCCGCAGGACCCCGCCGCCGAGATCGACTGGCAGGGCGAGGAGATCGTCTCCGCCGACGCCGACCGCCCCTTCTTCATCACCGACTACCCCAAGGGATCGCGCGGCTTCTACGACAAGGAGGACCCCCGACGGCCCGGCGTGCTGCGCAACTTCGACCTCATCGCACCCGAGGGCTACGGTGAACTCGCCAGCGGCAGCGAGCGCGAGCACGACTACGCCACCCTCGTCACCCGCATGCGCGAGACCGGCGAGAACCCGGCCAAGTACGGCTGGTACCTGGACCTGGCCCGCCGCGGCATCCCCGCCGGCTCCGGCTTCGGCATCGGCCTGGAGCGCTTCACCCGGTACGTCACCGGACGGCAGGCCGTCTGGCAGGCCAGCGCCTACCCGAAGCTCCCCGGGGTGGTGTCGGCGTGAGCACCGCACTCGTCGCGAACGGCTTCCCCGAGGAAGAGGTCCGCTCCCGCGCCCGGCTCGGCGCCGCCGCTGTCTTCCCCGCCGAGTCCGGCTACGGCAACGGACTGCTCGGCGCCGGCCCGGCACCGTACGCGCCCGACCGGGACGACGACTTGGAGCGCATCAGGATCGTCCCGCCGGTCTTCATGCCCGAGCGCCTGAAGAAGCTCATCGACCTCGGCCGCGAGCCCCTGTACAGCGATGTCGAACTCGAAACGGTCATCGGTGGTTTCACCAGCCGACTGCCGTTGTACGTCTCCGCGTTCGGCTCCACCCAGGTCGCCAGCCACCACCTCGGCGAGGCCGTCGGCCGGCAGGCCGCCCGGCTCGGCGTCCCCCTGGTCATCGGCGAGAACGTGGTCCCCGTCAACGGCTATCGCGACGCCGACGGCGCCGGGGTCACCCCGCTGCTCGGCCGGATCGCCGCCTACGCGGAGGCAGCCGACGACGAGCACGGCGGCGTCGCGCTCCAGCAGTCCACCGAGGACGCCGACGCCGAGGTGTGGAACCTCGTCTACAGCGACCCCGTCAGCGAGCCCCTGCTCGCCACCGGCCGGCTCGCCTTCGAGCTGAAGGTCGGCCAGGGCGCCAAGCCCGGCCTCGGCGGCCTCACCGTCCTCGACCGCGACACCGCCGGCCGTGTCGCCGAACAGTACGCCACCGACGAGGTGTTCGGCGCCGACAGCGACAGGGTGCTGCGGGCCAGTAGCCCCGGCACCTTCACCGAGGAGATCCTGCGCCAGCAGGTCCGGCTCATGCGCAACAACTTTCCCCGAGTCAAGGTATGGGTGAAGCTGCACCCCGGCCGGGACGTCGCCCTCGCCGCGGCCACCGCCTGGGCGGCCGGCGCCGACGCCGTCACCGTCGACGGCGCCGAGGGCGGCACCGCATGGGCGCCCACCGGCTTTCTCTCCCACGTCGGACTGCCGCTCGCCGACTGCCTGCGCCGCGTCGGCCGCAAGGACCGCTGCCTCCTCGCCAGCGGCCGCATGTGGGAGGGCACCCGGGCCGTCAAGGCCCTCGCCCTCGGCGCCCGCGCCGTCGGCCTCGGCCGCGCCGCACTCCTCGCCGTCGACGAGGACCGCGAGGCCGGCCTGCGCCGCCTCGCCGAGGCCTTCGCCCTGGAGACCCGGATGCTGACCAGCGCGGTCGGCAAGTACCACGTCAACGCCCTCGACCCGGAGGACCTGCTCCTCCCGGCCGCCTGGCGCATGTCACCGGCGACATCCGGCGCCGCCTGACCCGGCGCCGCGCCCCTGCGCCTTTTCCGCACCGCACACGCGCTTCCTCAGTCGTGGCCGCACCGGTTTCCGGCACGCCGCGAGACCCGTGCAGACCCCGAACTTTCGAGAATGGTGTTGAGAAGATGTCTCACCGGCACCCCGTCCAGGCCGCCACCCCCGTCGACCTCGACGCCTACAACGACACCGCCGTACGGCTGCCGGAGGGCGCCCTGCACGAGCTGTTCGCCGCGCAGGCCGCCCGTACCCCCGACGCGCCGGCGCTGGTGTGCGAAGGCCACGAACTGACCTACCGAGCACTGGACCGGGCCGCCGACGCCCTCGCCCGCCGGCTACGGTCCCGGGGCGTGCGCCCGGGAGACGCCGTCGGCCTCTTCCAGGACCGCTCCCTCGACTACGTCGTCACCGCCCTCGCCGTCCTCAAGACCGGCGGCTGCTACGTCCCCCTCGACCCCCGCCAGCCCGAGGAGCGGCGCGCGTTCATCCTCGCCGACACCGGCGCGGCCCTCCTCCTCACCGACCGCGACGACGAGCACGCCACGGCCTTCGCCGGCACCGTGCCCGTCCTCCGCCTCACCGACGACGTCACCGAACCCGCCGAACACGCCCCGCCCCTCGACGTACCGGTTCATCCGGATCAGTTGGCGTACGTGATGTACACCTCCGGGTCGAGCGGGACGCCGAAGGGCGTGGCCAACACGCACCGCAATGTGGTGGAGCTGGCACTGGACCCGTGGTGGGGTGCGGGGGAGCGGCACCGGCGGGTGCTGGCGTACTCGCCGCCGGCGTTCGACTCCTCCACGTACGAGCTGTGGGTGCCCCTC
>NZ_LGCN01000073.1 GCF_001279005.1 Streptomyces caelestis | reverse complement strand
CATCACGGAGCGGGCGCCGCCCTCGCGGACCGCCATCTCGAACGGCGGCAGCAGGACGTCGGCCCGTTCGCGGGCGCCCATGGGGGCGGGGGCGAGGTTGCGTCCGGCGCGGGAGGCCGAGTAGCCGACGAAGTGCTTGAGGGTGGCGACGATCCCGGCGGACTCCAGGCCCTGCACGTAGGCGGTGCCGATGGTGCCGACGAGGTAGGGGTCCTCGCCGATGGTCTCCTCCACCCGGCCCCAGCGGGCGTCGCGCACCACGTCGAGGACGGGCGCGAGACCCTGGTGGACGCCGACGGAGCGCATGTCGCGGCCGATCGCGGCGGCCATCCGGCGCACCACGTCGGGGTCGAAGGTGGCGCCCCAGGACAGCGGGACGGGATAGGCGGTGGCGCCCCAGGCGGCGAAACCGGCCAGACACTCCTCGTGCGCGA
>NZ_LGCN01000072.1 GCF_001279005.1 Streptomyces caelestis | reverse complement strand
GCCCGACGGGCGATCGAGCGCGACGAGGACGCGGTCGCCGGCTGGGTGAAGGAGACCTGGCCTCGGGTAAAAGGACCGCGGCGTCGCTCGGCGGCCGGATCGTCTTCGAGGACGAAGCCGGTTTCTCGATGACGCCCCCCGCCTCCCGCACCTGGGCCAGGCGCGGGCACACGCCCGTGATCCGAGTGAGGGGACGTTCCCGGCGCCGGTTCTCGATCGCCGCCCCGGCCTGCTGCAAGCAGGGCGAACGCCCACGCCTGGTCCTCCGGCCCAAGCGGCACATCGACCACAAGCGCGGCGGCCGGCGCAGCTTCACCCGGACCGACCACCGCGACCTGCCGACCGCCTCCCACCAGCAACTCGGCGCCCCGCTCGTGCTCGTCTGGGACAGCCTCAACGTGCACCTGGACGCCCGGCTGCGGGCCTTTATCGACACCCGCGACTGGA
>NZ_LGCN01000071.1 GCF_001279005.1 Streptomyces caelestis | reverse complement strand
GGTCGGGGTGCCGACGTACTCGGCGGGGATGGATTTCCGCGGGGTGTACGGGTCGTCGGCGCGGGTGCGCAGCGGCGCGGACCGGAAGGTGCGCGTGGAGGTGCCGCCGCTGTCCGCGGTGGTGCTGAAGGCGGCCAAAGCGCTGAGGTCCCCGTCGGTGAAGCCGTCGGTGTCGGTGCAGGCTCCGGCGGCCGGTGCGACCGGTGACGTGGAGGTGTCCGCGGAGGTGGACGGGGGAGGGCTGAACCGGGTGGTGTTCGCCGCCCAGGTCGGCAACGGACCCTGGCGCACGCTGGGTTCGGCCGACCACGCGCCGTACAGGGTGACTCAGCACCTGCCGGACACGGTGCGGGCGGGAACGCCGCTGCGCTACAAGGCCGTCGTCGTCGACGGCGCGGGACGCACCGCGAGCGACACCGCCGCCACCACCGCCGGACAACCCCCCGCCCCCGAGAA
>NZ_LGCN01000070.1 GCF_001279005.1 Streptomyces caelestis | reverse complement strand
GGATGTGGCAGGCCAGGGCGATGGCGGCCAGGGACCGCTCGGGGTGGTGGGGGAGGTGGTTGCCGATCTCCACGAAGCGGGGGGCGGGGCGGGGGGGGTCGTTTGGGAGGACCCCCGCGGGCCGCTTCCCCCACGAAACCCCCCGCCACACCACCCGCTTCGTGGTGATCGGCAACCACCTCACCCAGCACCCCGAGCTGTCCCTGGTCGCCATCGGCCTCGCCTGCCACATCCAGTCACTGCCCACCGGCACCCCCGTCGACATCAAGAGCCTCGCCGCCCGCTTCAAAGAAGGCACCAAACGCATCGCCGACGCCCTGCGCGAACTGGAGACCCACGGCTACCTCCGCCGCGAACGCATCCGCACCCCCACCGGCCACCTCATCACCCGCACCACCTCCTGCAACCAGCCCCACCACCGACGCGAAGCAGCCCCCACCGACTGCCCCACCCCACC
>NZ_LGCN01000069.1 GCF_001279005.1 Streptomyces caelestis | reverse complement strand
GATCCTGAACGACGGTGAGGGCGAGACGGTGATTCCGTTCGCCTGGAACGGTGTGCGCCTGCACGCGGTCGGCGCCTCCGCCGTCCGCGTCCGCATCGGCAAGCTGGACGGCCGTGCCGTCACCCTGTCCGTGGCCGACGTGACCGGTGCACCCGTGATGTCGGTCGGGTCCATGGCGGGTCGGCCGGTATCGGCGGACCAGCTGGGCGCGGCGTCCGGGGACGCGGGCGCGCTGTACGGCATCGAATGGGTCCCGAGGGCTGCCGGTGCCGCCGGTGCGACGTGGACGCCGTGGGAAGACGTGGCGCAGGCCGAGGACGTGCCGGAGACGGTGGTCCTGGACTGCGGTGCCGATGCTTCGTCGCTTGCTGCCGGTGTGGAGGTGCCGGTGGGTGTGCGGTCGGTGGTGCATCGGGTGTTGGGTGTGGTGCAGGAGTGGCTGGCGGGTGAGCGGTTCGCGGGTTC
>NZ_LGCN01000068.1 GCF_001279005.1 Streptomyces caelestis | reverse complement strand
GATCCTGAACGACGGTGAGGGCGAGACGGTGATTCCGTTCGCCTGGAACGGTGTGCGCCTGCACGCGGTCGGCGCCTCCGCCGTCCGCGTCCGCATCGGGAAGTCCGACGACGGCGGAATGCGGCTCGCGGTCGCCGATGTGACCGGTGCGCCGGTGATGTCGGTCGGGTCCATGGTGGGCCGGCCGGTGTCGGCCGGTCAGTTGGGCGCGGCGTCCGGGGACGCGGGCGCGCTGTACGGCATCGAGTGGATGCCGGGGGACTCCGCCGCACCGGCCGCGGTGTGGGCGCCGTGGGAGGGACTGCCGGAGGACGGCGATGTGCCGGAGACGGTGGTCCTGGACTGTGGTGCCGATGCTTCGTCGTCTGCTGCCGGTGTGGAGGTGCCGGTGGGTGTGCGGTCGGTGGTGCATCGGGTGTTGGGTGTGGTGCAGGAGTGGCTGGCGGGTGAGCGGTTCGCGGGTTC
>NZ_LGCN01000067.1 GCF_001279005.1 Streptomyces caelestis | reverse complement strand
CGACGACGTCCTCCGGCCACTGGTTGGCCTCGGCCAGCAGCACGGTGTCCGGGTACTGCGTGTCGATCTCCTTGCGCACCCGCTTCAGGAACGCGTGCGTCTCCGGGAGGTTCTCGCAGTTCGTCCCCTCCTGCTGGTACAGGTACGGCACCGCGTCGAGGCGGAAGCCGTCGATCCCCAGGTCCAGCCAGAACTTCAGCGCGGAGATCATCTCCTCCTGGACCGCCGGGTTCTCGTAGTTGAGGTCCGGCTGGTGGGAGAAGAAGCGGTGCCAGTAGTACTGCTTGCGCACCGGGTCGTACGTCCAGTTGGAGGCCTCGGTGTCGACGAAGATGATCCGGGCGTCCTGGAACTGCTTGTCGTCGTCCGCCCACACGTAGTAGTCGCCGTAGGGGCCGTCGGGGTCCTTGCGGGACTCCTGGAACCACGGGTGCTGGTCGCTGGTGTGGTTCATGACGAAGTCGATGATCACGCGCATCC
>NZ_LGCN01000066.1 GCF_001279005.1 Streptomyces caelestis | reverse complement strand
GGATGCGCGTGATCATCGACTTCGTCATGAACCACACCAGCGACCAGCACCCGTGGTTCCAGGAGTCCCGCAAGGACCCCGACGGCCCCTACGGCGACTTCTACGTGTGGGCGGACGACGACAAGGGCTACCCGGACGCGCGGATCATCTTCGTCGACACCGAGGCCTCCAACTGGACGTACGACCCGGTGCGGGGCCAGTACTACTTCCACCGCTTCTTCTCCCACCAGCCGGACCTCAACTACGAGAACCCGCGCGTGCAGGAGGAGATCCTGGCTGCCCTGCGCTTCTGGCTGGACCTGGGGATCGACGGCTTCCGGCTCGACGCGGTGCCGTACCTCTACGCGGCCGAGGGCACCAACTGCGAGAACCTGCCCGCCTCGCACGCGTTCCTGAAGCGGGTGCGCAAGGAGATCGACACGCAGTACCCGGACACCGTGCTGCTGGCCGAGGCCAACCAGTGGCCGGAGGACGTCGTCG
>NZ_LGCN01000065.1 GCF_001279005.1 Streptomyces caelestis | reverse complement strand
CAGTGCCTCGGCGACCGTGCGGAACTCCTCCAGCATCGGCTCCATCAGCGGCGAGTGGAAGGCGTGCGACACCCGCAGCCGGGACGTACGACGCCCCAGTCCGCGGAACACCCCGGCGACCGCCTCGACAGCGGCCTCGGCGCCCGAGATCACCACCGACGACGGCCCGTTGACGGCCGCGACCGACACCTCGTCGGTCAGATGCGGCAGCACCTCGGCCTCCGCCGCCTCCACCGCGACCATCGCGCCACCGGCCGGCAGCGCCTGCATCAACCGCCCACGAACAGCCACCAGCGCACAGGCGTCCGCCAGCGAGAACACACCCGCCACATACGCCGCCGCCACCTCACCGATCGAATGCCCGGCCACGTAGTCGGGGCGCACGCCCCAGGCGTCAAGGAGGCGGTACAGCGCCACCTCGACCGCGAACAGTCCGGCCTGGGCGTAGGCGGTCCGGTTCAGCGCCTCCGCGTCCTCACCCCACACCACCTCACGC
>NZ_LGCN01000064.1 GCF_001279005.1 Streptomyces caelestis | reverse complement strand
CCTTTCCGGTGGTTTCTAACGGGTTTTCAGGTTGTCCCGATGGTGTTTCTCTGCGGGTGGTCCTGATTTCCCGTTCGGCCTGATCATTCTAAGGGCTCGGGGCCCTTAAATTCAAGTTGTGCGGCGGGAATTGACGGGGTTTCCGCTCCCCCGGCTCCGGGGTTCGTTCCGATGGGATCGGGTTGCCCCTGTGCGGCTCTAGCGGCAGCCTACAGGGGCCCCGGTAGCGAGGGAAGAGGGTTCCGGAGGTGACGCGCCAGGGGGCCGTGTGCGGCAATCCGGGGTGCGCGTGAGGGTGGCGTTAGATTCGCGGTCCCGGAATTGGCGGGTTGTTAGATTCGGCGGACCGGGGGTGTTAGATCCGGGGCCGCTCCAATCGTCGCACACGGGACGGGCGTTAGATTCGCCGGTTGGGTCGGCGGGGCGTTTCCGGGTGCCGTTAGATTCGCGTCCGGGGTGGGTGGGGGTGTTAGATCCGGGGTCGCGCGGGGGCGGGGTCGGGTGAGCCCGGTGGGTTCGGGGTGGGTTGGCGG
>NZ_LGCN01000063.1 GCF_001279005.1 Streptomyces caelestis | reverse complement strand
CCACCTCACACCGGTCGAGTTCGAACAACAACTGATCACGTCACGTACTCTGCCACTCGCCGCATGAAACCCGGTGTCCACTCCCGGGGATCAACCTCAGGTCGTTGCTGCCCCTTTGTTGCCGTCACGAGTGAGTGAGGGGCGGGTGAGCTCCGGAGTCGGCCGTCCAGATGCGGCTGCTCAGGTCTGGACGGTGAGGAGCCGGCGGCCGGTGGCGTCCGGTTCGCCGACGCGGATCCGGAGGTGCAGGGCACCGGTGCGTGGCAGCACCAGCGGCGTGTCGACGACCAGTTCCCCGACCGCCGTGCAGTCTTTCTCGTCTCCTGCCCGGGCGGCCAGTTCGGCAAGGACCGTGTTCGGTACGACGGCCTCCCCGACGACGCTGTGCGTGGCGAGGTGGGGTCCATACGGACCACACAAAACGCAAGTCAGGCCCCCTTTGCAGCAGGCTCCAGAATCGCCACGCACTCCACGTGGTGGGTCATCGGAAAGGTGTCGGCCTGAGCGAGTCCCGGAAAAGGCCAGGTCAGGACCTATGTCTCAGCTCGCGACCCTGCGTACGGGCGGCCAGAGCGTCAAACGAGCGTCACGACCAAGAGTCCATTCCTCCTCTTCGGGCAGAACAGGCTGCCACGACCAGCTCCATCCCCTCCGCGAGCCCGCTCCCGCTCGCTCCGGACGCAAGCTCGCCCATCATGACCCGCGCCACTTTTCCGGCCGCCATAATGGAGGCATGCCCTCCAGCCCACAGCACCCCGCACACACGCCGAGCGACCTCTCGGGCGCGGTCGCCGAGGACCTCGCGCTGTACCGGGAGAAGTTCCGCCGTCGTCTGCCGGAGTCGCTGGACGAGTTGCGCGGGCCGGCCCGCGGTGTCGTGGATCTGCCGCTGCACATGGCCTGGTCCGGGATGACCTCATACGACCTGGGCAAGCCGCGTCAGCGCATGGGCCTGTACCGCACCGTCCTGCACGAGGGCCTGCACGACGACCTGCCCCGCTACCTCAACCAGGACCTGCTCCTCCAGCTGTGGCCGGTGCTGCGCACCCTCGTCGGCCGCACCGTCCGCGCCGTATGGGAAGACGCCTTCCCCCAGCTCGCCTCCCGCACCCGGGCAGCCGCGTGACGGACATGCCGGAGCTGCACACGCGGCTCCTGGCGGATGTGATCGCACTCGGTTCCCCGTATCCACTGGTTCTCACCGGCGGATACGCCGTGCGGGCACACCGCCTCGTCAACCGTCCCAGCCAGGACCTCGATGTCGCCACCGAGAACCCGGCGCCCATGGCCGACATCGCCGCCACGCTCCGCGCCGGCCTGGAAGCCCGCGGCTGGAAGGTGCACGCGCTGGAGACCGCCCCGCTGTCCGCCCGCTTCACCGTGTCCGACCCGGCCACCGGGCAGGAGTGCGAAGTCGACATCCTCAAGGAGATCTTCTGGCGGCCGGTCACCCAGAGCCCGTACGGGCCCGTCCTCGCGGAGGAGGACGTGATCGGGACCAAGGTCCGCGCCCTCGCCGACCGTGGAGCGCCCCGCGACCTGATCGACGTGTTCGCAGCCTCCCGCCGCTGGACCAACACCGAGCTCGAAGAGTTCGGCCGCCGACATGCCCGTGGCCGCTTCGAGCGCGAAGACCTGCAGTCGAACCTCACGGGCGCCGAGTGGACCGACGACGAAGCCTTCCTCGCCTACGGGCTCGATGACGCCACCATCACCGCGCTTCGCGCTTGGGCTGTGGAGTGGGCCGACGACCTCGCGGCCCGTCTCCTGGAAGAGGCCGATGATCCGGACATCGACTGATCACGTCCGGATGAGACCACACCTGCAATCGATCAGAGCAAGAACCAAGAAATGAGCAGGTAGCAAAACAGGGCATCGCTGGTCTGTCCCGCGTCAAGTACACCGGGCAGGCCGTGCCCTGGGAGAAATCAGTCGGCGGGCAGGCTGCCACCCTATCGGCACGGTGATCAACGGGAACCGGCCCTCATCGAGTCCCTCTACGCTGGTCTCCATGTCCTCGGCCGTCGAGAAGCCGGCGTGAACAGGTCAGCGTGCCAGGCGCCGCCGGATACCCGTACGCCGTATCCGGCGGTCAGTCGGCCTTCGCGCTGCAGCAGCCGCTCTCGCACCGATCCGGGCGGTACAGCTGCCCTCCGTCTGGCTGCCTTCGTCGACCTTCTGGCCCGACCGACCGTGAGCGGCGCATCGCGGTGAGGCGGGTGGCAGGCCAACAACACCCGTTGTCATCGGACATGACCGCGACTGCGCCATGACGACGGGAGTTAAGCAGATCGGCGACCCGCTGCCCGGCATTCGGAAGGGTCCTCTCCCGTGCCAGAGTGATCCTCATGATCCCCGCGCACATCGTCGACGAGCAGCCGCTCACCTACGCCGACAGCTTCGACGTGCCGGTCCTGTTCCGTAACGGACCCTCGAACAAGCCCAAGAGGCAGTGGCGCACGGCGAAGCATGAGGCGTGGAGCGCGTCGGACGGGTTCCCGGCAACCAATGGCTGGTACGCCCCGACCACCACGTGGCGGGAGATCATCAAGGCCGCCACCGAGGTCGGCCGCGACGTCACCCCGCACCTGCAGAACCAGCCCCGGTACGCGCACGGGGAACTCGTCGCCCGGGTCTCCCCGCTGTACGCCTACCTCGGCACCCACCCCGTCACACCCCGACACCCCGTACCGGGCGCAAAGGGCCAGCGCCTGACCCTGAACCCGGTGTACGAGCACGGCACCGAGCGCACCGCACAGAACGCCGCCGCCTACCGGCTGGGCATGACGATGACCGAGTGGGCCTGCCGCTCCCTGCTCGGCCTCGGACAGACCCACCACCTCGAACTCGGCGGCCCCATCACCACCCTGAGCAACACGTTCAAGGACCCGAAGAGGACGCTGCCCGACCTGTGGGGACGGCACGAGGCGGAAGAGATGTACTGGCTGATCGAGGCCAAGGGCGGCAGCGTCGGCGTCGGCACGCTCCGCAAAGGGTGGGCACAACTGGAGGCCGGCAGCAAGATCCTCGGCTCATACAAGCACCGCATCGTCCTGGTCGGGGCGTCCGTGCGGCCCGGAGACGACCTCTTCCTCACGATCGACCATGACCTGCGCTCCGGCGAGCCGCCCCTCCCCCCGGCCGGATCCGGCGCTGACGACGCGGCGGTCGGCCCCGGCAACCTCGAAGACCACCTCGGGGACAGCGACGACGCGCTCATCGGCGCGGCCCGTGCCCAGATGCTCGCTTACCTGGCGCTGCGCTCCGCTCCCGCCTCTCAGTTGCGCACAGTGCCGGTGCCGGCCGACCGCACTTCCCGCCACCGGCGTTCCGGGCTGACCACCCCCCTGGAAAACGACGACCTCACCCTCGCCATGCGGGCGGACGCCCGCGGAGCGGCGCTCCACATCGAGTCGCACACCCTGCGCGCCGAGATCCGCTCCCGGGGGCTCGACGACTTCCTCACCTGCCGCATCCCTGGAACCGAGGTCCACCTCGGCATGTCCAGAAAGCTGTTCGCCGCCTGCGCACGCCTCCACGAAGAAGATCTGGCCATCGCCCAGCGCACCCCGGGACTGCGCGCCGAGGATCAGCCGGCCCTCTACCACGGGCTCAGCGACGAAGCCCAGGAAGTACAACGGCTCACCCAGCGACGGATCTTCCGGGAGCGGCAGGAGGAAGCCCGCCCACGGCTGCGCCCCCTGCTCCGCGACGCCTACGAGCGGGGAGCGACGAGCGACTGGAGCGACCTGCTGCGCCGTCCTCAGGAGCCGAAGCTCGACCTGGAGGGCGACGAGGGTCTCCTCGAAGCGGCCACGCCGGAAACGTACCT
Organism: Streptomyces caelestis; assembly: GCF_001279005.1. GTDB lineage: Bacteria > Actinomycetota > Actinomycetes > Streptomycetales > Streptomycetaceae > Streptomyces > Streptomyces heliomycini. The sequence continues at coordinate 154,254 of NZ_LGCN01000063.1, read as the reverse complement.
GGCCGTCAGCCGCTACGACCTGCCTCCCGCACGCGCCTAGTCCGGCCCGGGCGGCGGCCGGGGTGCTGCGTCTGTGGGTGCTCTGCCGTGTGGACGGGCACCGGTCGTGGCGCACCAGCGTGGACGTGCTCCCAGACCAGGATGTCCTCGCCACCATCGGATAGGCGGCCGGCTCGGACGATGGCCCTGCTGGGCAGCACAGCATTACCCGGCTGGCCCATGGTCTAGGACCTGTCTGACAAATGATCTTGGCTGGGTTCGCGGAGCCAGAGGATGAGTGCTGCGAGGTGGAGTCCGGCCCGGTGGCGGACGGCGAGTTCGTCGAAGCGGGTCGCGATGGCCCGGAACTGCTTGAGCCGGTTGAAGCAGCGCTCGACGACGTTGCGGGCCTTGTAGAGCTCGCGGTCGAAGGCCGGGTGTCTGCCGCCGGCTCGGCCGGGACCGCACACGCATCTCCCACCAGCTCACCCGCATGGGCGAGCACCAACTCGTCACCCGCGAACGCGCCGGCGATGTCACCCTCACCGACACCGGACGCCAGGCCCTCACCACCGTGCACCCCGGCCTGGACGCCGCGGTACGCGGCCGCTTCACCGACAAGCTCTCCGCACGAGAGATCGAAACGCAGAGTTCCGTCCTCCGCCGGCTGCAGCCGCCGGAACACGATGCCGACAAGCCGCCGGGGCGCGCGATCACCAGCCCTTGACCAGGTGGCCCTGCCCCCTCTGCCCGACGTGGTACACGTCAGCGAGTACGCGTACGACGCGGCCCACCGCTTCCGTGAACCCAGCACTCCCGGACCAGGGGTCCGGGTCGCCGCGGACCACGCAACCCCGAACCTCCACGGCCGCGCCGGCCGGGCCGCCACCGGCACGACCGCCCGGGCCGACCGCGCGGCTACGACAGCACCGAGTTCCGTGTATCGGTAGCCCAGCCGGGGGTCACGGCCGAGATCGCCCGCAAGGGCGTGCCGGCCCCGATCCAGGCCGGCAAGCGCTGGGGGATCGAGCGCACCCACTCGTGGATGAACGACTACCCCAAGCTCCGGCGCTGCACCGAGAAGAGCGGCGAGGCCGTGGACTTCCGCCCCCGCCTCGCCGCCGCTCTCGTCACGCTCCGCATGCTCATCCGACGATCGACGAACCGCTACCGCTCGGATGGTCGGCCCGTCACCCGACGCCTCAGGTGCCCCATTCGCCGGTCGGTCCAAGACGTGCGGCCGGGAGAGCGGGTCGCCCTGTCTGCACGAGCACGCCTGTGCCCGGGCGTCAGGTGAACGCCGATGTCCGATGGGCAACGCTTCGTCGTCTTTACCACACGTGATCAACGGAAGCCATCTCTCCGTTTCTCCGGTGTGGCTGGTTATGATCGGTACATTACGTCGCGTCAAAGCCGAACCGGACTTCCCCCGTCCTGAACCCAGGACTGCGTCCGGTCTTGGCGGTCGGGCCGTCCCCCTGGTTCCCCGCTCTCCGAGGATTGATGTCTCCCATAGAACCCGAAGGCACACGAGGGCAGCCGGCGACTCGTCGGCGGCGTACTCCGCGCCTGCGCACGCTGCTCATTTGGCTGGCCATCGTCCCTATTCTGGCGATGAGTGCCCAAGTGGCCATGACCGCACAGCCGCTGGTAGACCAGTCAAAGCAACTGCGCGCTGATGTGGCAGTCGCTGAGCGGATCGATGTACCCCTGACCAGGCTGATGGTCGAACTGCAGGCTGAGCGGACGATGACCGCCACACGGTGGGCGAGCGGCTCCGTGTCCGAGAAGGAGTTGCGCGAGCAGCGCGCGGCCACGGACCGGGCCGCGGACGAGTTCCGCCGGGTGTCGGACGGAGCTCTGGCGGCGACCGGGCGCGAGGACGATCATTACGTCGCGGAGCTGAAGCACAGCCTCGCGGATCTGGCCGCGTTCCGCGAGCGCGCGGACGCCCGCAGCGGGGACGCGGATCGGACGATCGGCTACTACTCCGACCTCGTCGACCGCATCATCCGGGTGTACCAGAACGAGTTCAGCCATGCGGAGGACGCCGAGCTCATCCAGGAGAGCGGTCTGGTCGTCACGGTGTTCACGGTGTCCGAGATGGTGGCACGCGAGACCACCATCCTCGCCATGGCCGGGCCGTCCAGGCGTCTGAGCCCTTCCGGGTTCGCCGAATTCGTCAACTCCGTCGGATCCCAGCGGTACCAGTACGACGAGTGGGTCGCGCCGTATCTGACGGCCGAGGACAAAGCGGCCTACGACCAGGTCTTCGCCTCGGACGGCTGGAAGACGAAGGTCCGTCTCGAGGACGTGGTCATCTCCGACCACCAGAGCACCGCGTCCGGCATCGAGCTGCCCGAGGAAGCTGACGCCTGGCAGGCCGCGTACGACGAGTTCGCGCCGCGCCTTGCCGCGCTCAACGCGAAACAGGGGCGAGCACTGCTCGTGCACGCCGACGCCAAGGCCACGCAGTTGGAGAACGAGGTCATCTGGCTGATCGTCGGAAACGGCGCAGCCGTCATCGCCGTCGCGGCCGTCATCGTGCTCACCACGCGCTCCGTGCTCCGCCGCCTGCGCGGTCTGCACCAACGTACGGTGGCCATTGCCGAGGACACGCTGCCGGATGTCGTCGCCCGGCTCCAGCGCGGGCAGCCCGTCGACGACGATGCGCTGCCCGCGGTGAGCGGAGACCAGGACGAGGTCGGACGTATCAGCGACGCGTTCGCCCGGGTCGTCTCCGTATCCGTCGACGGGCATGCGCGGCTCGCGGCCGAGCGTCAGGGTTTCGGTATGTTCGCCGCGGGCATCGCCTCGCGCACCGGAAACCTGGTCAGCCGCCAGTTGGCCCTCACCGACGAACTGCAGGACGCCTTCGGGCACGACGAGGAGCTTCTCGCCCGGTTGATGCGATCCGACCAGCTGACGGTGGGCATGCGGCGGCAGATCGAGAACCTGCTCATCCTGGCAGGTGGAGAGATCCCCGATCCGCACACCGAGCCCATGCGCGTCGCCGACCTGCTGCGCGAAGCCGCCGCGGAAGTCGAGGACTTCCGGCGGATCGAGCGCCAGGCCCTGGACGAGATCAGCGTGGCACCGCGGGTGATCAGCGAGATCAGCCACCTCCTGGCAGAACTCCTGGACAACGCCACCCGGTTCTCCCCGCCGCAGTCGAAGGTGGTCATCCGTGCCGAACTGGTGACGGACGGGCTGTTGGTCGACATCGAGGACCGCGGGCCTCGGGTGACCGCCGCAACCTACGAGGAGATGAACGGGCGTCTGCACTCGGCCCCGCCGTATTCCGTCCTGGCGGAGAACGCGCACCGGCTCGGACTCTTCGTGGTCGGCCACATCGCCGAACAGCTCGGGGCCACAGTGACGCTGCGCCGCTCGGTGTACGGGGGGACGTCGGCCGTGGTGATCCTTCCCAAGGAACTCCTTGTGCCGACCGAACCGGGCCGGGCGGGAAAGGAGGCGCCGCGCGCGGCGGCGATGCCCGCCCCGGCACCGGGCCCGTTCGACGAACGCAAGCCCGGGCTGGTCCTGCACGCGAGGACCGGGGCGGCCGCCCGCAGGACGCCGGAGCGCTTGCCCGAGCGGCCGGTGAAGAGCAAGCCGTCGGTTCCTTCCCCGACACGGAACGGTGACGCGAAGCCGGCCCTCCCTGAGCGGATCCCACAGGCTCACATCGTCGAGCAGCTCCGCGCGCCGCACGCACCGGAGACCGGCGTCCACCAGGATGCGGCGACACCCGAAGAAGTGGCCGACGCCTGGGCGGACTACGAACACGGGACTCAGACAGTGGAAGAAGAACTCCGACAGGATCAGCCATGACGACAACGAACGACATGATCTACAGCGTCCTGGACAACAACCTGAGCAGGATCGCCGGCATCCAGGGAGCCGTGCTCCTGTCCAACGACGGGATCAAGCTCAGCTCGTACGAGCTGGAACGGGACCAGGCGGAGCGCATAGCCGCCGCGTCCTCCGGCATCGCTTCCACGATGAAGGCGATATCCAGGGAGGTCGACGGCGGCCGGGTGATCCGCCAGCTGGTCGAGATGGACGACTGCTATCTCTGCATCGTCGGGTGCGGGGAGGGCAGCACGCTCATCGTGGTGACCTCCCGCAAGGCGCGGCTGGGGGAGCTGGGCGGTGAAGCCGTGCGCACCGCCCAGGCGCTCGGTGAGTGGCTGAGCACGCCTGATCGCGGCCAGGCGCAGCCGTCGTAATGGCGGACGAGCCCAGGCCGGGAGAGGGAGGCCACCGCCGGACGCGGCTGTACGCGCTGACCGATGGACGTACGGCGGCTGCACACACCGCCCTCACCATGGACACCACGATCACGGCGGTGGCCGTCGCGGACGGCCACGGCGGCCTGCCCAGCGAGTGGCAGGCCATCCTCGCGATGTGCTCGCCTCCGGGCGGCATGGCGGTCGCCGAGATCGCGGCGCGCATGCACATCCGCCTCACTCCCATGACGCTTCTTCTCGGCGAACTCGCGGATCGGGGACTGATCGAGCACCGGCCACCCCTGGAAGGGGCCGAGACCACCAATGTCCACCTGCTCATGAAAATTAGGGACAACCTTGCCTGGATATGACGCCCCTGCCCATGAAGCGGACCCCGTCAAGATCCTCATCGCTGGGGGATTCGGCGTCGGCAAGACGACCCTGATCGAGACGGTCTCCGAGATCGAGCCGTTGCGCACCGAGGAGCGGCTGACGAGCGCGGGCGTCGGCGTCGACGACCTCGACGGCATCGAGTCCAAGGCGGTCACCACCGTCGCGATGGACTTCGGCCGCATCACCCTCACCGACGCACAGGTCGTGCTCTACCTGTTCGGCACACCTGGCCAGGAGCGCTTCTGGTTCATGTGGGACGACCTGCTGAACGGGGCACTCGGGGCGATTGTCCTTGTCGACACACGACGCCTCGACCGCAGTTTCCCGGCCGTCGACTTCTTCGAGAACCGAGGGGTCCCGTTCCTGGTCGCCGCGAACTGTTTCCACGGCGAACAGCCCTACACCGTCGAGGAGATCAGGGCGGCGCTGCATCTGCGTGACCCGAACACACCCATCCACTTGCTCGATGCCCGCCTCCGTGACGACGCGCGCGGTGCGCTGCTCTCGCTTCTGGACATGCTCATCGCCAAAGCCGGGGTCGCGGCGACCGGCTGACTTCGGCCTGCCACGTGGTGGCGTGGAGGTCCACGACCGCGACCGTGGACCCGGTCCGGGCCGCCGCCGCGTCGGCCGTCGAGGAATGCCGGCCGGTACCGGCCATCGTCCTCGTAGTGGACGGCATGAGCTGCACGCTTTCGCCCCTCGTCCAGGCCGGGTCGTACCGCTGCTTGCCGCGGACAAGCAGCGGTACGACGACATCGAAGAGCGGCTGAGCGAGATCGGGTACGCCCCCGCGTGGCCGAGCACCGTTGCCGACGCCTACGACGAGTACCGGGTGATGCAGCCGGAACCGGCCGGTGCGGAAGGCGTCGGGAACATCTCGGTCGGGAGTGCCGAGCATGCCCTCCTGGCTACCTGGACACTGGCCGGCCTTCGCAGCACAGGCGACGACAACACGCCGAGTCCGACGCTCAGGGCGAACGTCCATAGGCGTGCGATTCCCAGGACGACCACCTCACACTCCGTCGGAAACAGCGTCGAACGAGCGTCAAGACATTTCCCGAACCCGTCTCCGACGGAGGCGATCAGAGCGTTCCGGACTCACGCTCCCGCTGCGAACCCGCAGGTGAGCCACGTGGCGGCCACCTACAACAGGCTCCACGCGGTGAACTTCGGGAAACAGGTCGAGCACCACCGGCCACATCTGGAAAACACGAGAAAGCCGCAGGTCAGAGCCCCTTCGCAGCAGGCTCCAGAATCGCCACGCACTCCACATGATGCGTCATCGGGAAGGTGTCGGCTCGAGCGGGTCTCGGAAAACTCCAGGTCAGAGCCGGTTTATCGGCTCGCTGTCCCGCGTGCGGGCGCCCAGAACGTCAAACGAGCGTCACGACCGACACAGTCCATCCCTCCTGATCCGTGCAGAACACGCCGCCGCAATCAGCTCACCCCGCGCGGGTCCGCGCCGCTCACTCCGAGCGCCGGCTCGCACATCGTCACCTGCACGACGTCCCGGCCGCCATAGATCACATCAAAGGGTAGCCGAATGGGAAATGCCCATGGAGTCTCCAACTCGGGCCGATAAGAGCCGACGCGTCGTTGCGGAAGTAGTACTCACGGCTGTTCGACCGCCACGCTCAACGGCACCCTGAACGACAGCAGGTCGAGCCTGGATGGTTCCGCCGCCCCGGTTGCCGACTGGACGTGCGGGCGCCTGCGTGCTGCCGCTCGCAGTGCCACCGCTGCCTCCGTGCGCTCCAAGGCCGTGCATGTCCTTCAGTCCCGGGCCGTTGAGGTCGACTTCGAGATGTGCGGGGTCGGGTCGGCCATGATCTTCACGCACAGTTCCGCCACGTCGTAGCCCGCGATGGGGCGAGCCGATGGTCACCGAAGGGCAAACGCTGTTCGCCCCTGCTCAACGGCTCCAGTGCAGGCCAGGTCATCAACGGGTTCTCTACGAACATCGCTCCGCGGATGTTGACGGGAGGCCGGACCAGTCCAGCACCTGCTCGGCGACCCAGTGGGTCCGTTGCCGCGGCGATCATTTGGCGGTGACCCCGTCTAGTGCTGTGACCGCATAGGTTCGCCGGGTTGTCGGGGCATGCAAATTCTCCACTCCTGCTCCCGTGCAACATCATCGCGTAGGGCCAGAATGTCACTCCGGGGCAGGACTGGCGGCTGGTGGGGCGGGTTGGGTGAGGATTGCGGTGACGGCCTGGTCGAGGGTGGCGGCTGGGTGACCGAGGACGTGCTGGAGATCGTCGGTCTGTCGCTCCAGTGCGCCGGCACGTACCTGGTCCTCAAGCCAGCCCTGGGCACCGGGCGCCCGGCCGTGGCGGTCTCGGTGGACGACGGGTCTGCCGGAGATACGGCTGAGTGCGTGGGCGAGCTGGCTGTAGGTCCACAGGTTGCCAGTGAAGTCGTAGGCGCGGCCGAGGTGGCAGTCCTCGGTGAGGACGTGGGCGGCGGCCTCGGCGAGTTCGCTGCGGAAAGCGGTATTGATGCCACGCCCGCCGGTGCCGCTGGCCAGTTCACCCGAGGTGACGGCGGCGCGCAGGCCCGCGTTGAGGAATGCCTCGCTGTAGTAGGGGTGGCGCAACAGCGTGTGGGGCAGCCCGCTTGCGAACAGGGTGCGCTCGGTGGCGTGATGAGCAGCGGTGACACCGTGGGCCTGAGTGTCGGCACCCAGGAAACTGGTGTAGATGATCGCACCGACTCCGGCGGTGCGGGCCGCGTCGATGGCTGCCTGGTGCTGGCCAGCGCGGCGGGAGGGTTCCAGCTCCGGAGAGGAGATCAGCAGCAGCCGGTCAGCTCCCTTGAACGCGGTGCGCAGCGTTGCCGGGTCATCGTAGTCACCAAGGCGGACACGGACCCCGCGAGCGGCTAGATCCGCGACCCCTTCGGGATTGCGCACCGCGGCAACGATGCGATCAGCCGGGCACTGGGCCAGCAACTGGTCGATGACCAGTCGACCGAAAGCCCCCGAAGCGGCCGACACAACAATCATCCACAACTCCCTCACCGTGGTGTAGCCGTCGCCGACGCGGCGGTTCGTGACCGCTCGGTCCGGACGTCCGGCTCACCATCGATGAACAGCGAACCGCGCGTCAAAGCCTTTTCCAAGCCCCAGGATCCTGAGCCTCGACAGCAACCAACCATCTGCTCGTGCTGTGACCGCATTAGGTTCGCCGGATTGTATTCAGGCCGCTGGGGTGAGGGGGCGTCCGCCCCGGCGGATGCCTTTCTCACTGCGGATGCGGACACGCTCTCGGCGTTGTGCGGCGAGGACGTCGGGGTGGCGGGCGTTGGCGTTGCGCCAGCGTAGGTAGCGGTGCAGGGCCCGGGTCTGTGCGGGGTGGCTGCGGTGGTGGGAGTTGGCCAGGGTGAACTGCCGCAGCGGACCGAAGTGGGCCTCGATCGGGTTGGCCCAGGAGGCATAGGTCGGGGTGAAGCACAGTTCGACCTTGTTCTTCTTCGCCCAGCGGCGGATGTCCGCACCGGTGTGGGCTGAGAGGTTGTCCAGGATGATGTAGATCGGAGCTCCGTCGGGCCGGGCGGGGCGCGGATCGACTTCAGCGCCGCCAGGGTGTTGGCGGTGCCTTTGCGGCGGCGGTTGACGCCCCACAGACGGTCGTCGCCGACGGAGGAGCAGCCGTGGAAGTAGGTGACACCGTGGGTGCGGCGACAGGTCGCCGGCAGCCGGTTGGGCTCGCTCTGTTTCGCCCAGCAAGAGCCCGCGGTGGGCCGGATCCCCAGCGGCCCGAACTCGTCGAAGGCGAACACCCGGTCAGGGAAACGCCCCAACACCTGCTCGATCCGGTCGAGCTTGGCGTCACGCTCGGGATCTGGGGACTCCTTCCAGGTCCTGGTGCGCTGGAAGGTGATGCCGCGGCGCGATAGCAGGCACCGTAAGGCTTCCCGGCCGATGCGGATGACACGGCCGTGTACGCGGCGCAGGTAGGCGGCGAGTTTGCGGATCGACCAGCGAGTGAAGGGCTGGCCGAGCTTGGTGGGGCGGGTGGTGGCCGTCTGGACGACGAAGTCCTCGTCGTCAGGGGTGAGCTGGCGGGGACGGCCTCCCGCCCATCGAGGGTCCAGACAAGCCAGGCCGATCTCGTCGAACCGGTGGATCACGTCCCGGATGGTGTCCTCGTCGGCCTGCACCAACTTCGCGATCACCGGGACGCGGTTCCCGCCGGCCGAGACCAGCGGCATCATCGCCCGCCGGTAGCGCACCGGGCTGGTACTTCCCCGGCGCACGATCTGCTGCAGCTTCTGCGGTCGTGTCCCGCCACGTGGTGTAGGGGATCAAGGGTTACGTATTCCGGTACAAGGTCCCTGACGATTTCCGCAGAGGCGGTCGCCCACGTGGCGCCCTGCTGAGGCCAGTTGAACCCCCGGTCCGGCGAGAGCGATGCCCTCGACCTGCGGATTTCGGCACCTTGATCGGCTACACCACCCGGCGGGACGCCACCGCTTCTGCCCTTCCCGACCGGTCAGTCTGCGCACCCGCACAGGCTCAGCCACCACATCTCCAGCGGTCGGAACCGACGTCACCGCCCGTCCAACCGCCCCAACCACCGACCCGTCGAACGTTCCCGGTCACAGCACTAGCCATGCACGCCGTTCCTCCGCGCTCTTGCATCAAGGTGTCCTCTGCCTGGTGGAGGTGCGGCGGCTGTTCGCAGAGCCCAGGCAGTTGCCTGTGCGTCACCCGGCCAGCCGGTTCATCTTGCGGATCTGCTGGTCGAAGACCCCGGCGGGAGCGAGACGGCGCAGTACGCGTGCGCGTCCGGCCAGGGGGCCGGCGGTGTAGCGCGGCTTCGGCTTCGTGTCGGTCGCCGCCGCGACGATCGCCTGGGCGACGACGGCGGGGGCGTCGCCGTTCCTGAACACGCCGCGCCCCCTGCCGGCCACGGTGCTCGTCGCCCTGCACGACCTGAACCTCGCCGCCTGCCACTGCGACCGCCTCTACGTGCTCGACCACGGCCGGCTTGCCGCCGGCGGCCCGCGCGTGGAGATCCTCACGTCCCGGCTGCCGGCCGAGGTCCACGGCGTGACAAGCGAGGTGACTACTGATCCCCGCACGACCGCGCCGCAGGTGACCTTCCTCCCCGGAGCGCCGCACCCGGCCGAAACGGCAGAGGCACCCTGTCACGGCGCGGCCACGCGCCCGTGATCAGCCCGCTTCAGTCAAGGCCGCGTGCGCGGCGGCGAGGATCTCACCGGAGAGCGGGGAGCCCTTGGTGGCCCGGGACAGGACCAGCGCACCGAACAGGGTGCAGAGGCGGACGATGCCGTCCTGGTCGTCACCGGCCAGGAAATCGGCGAAGTCGGCCACCCCCTCGGCGTAGACGCGACGGGCCTCGCGCCCCCCGCCCTCGCGCGCGATGTCGATGGCGAGCGCGGCGACCGGGCAGCCGTCCGCCGGGGCGTCGCGGTGCTCGACGGAGAGGTAGGCGTCGATCAGCGTCTGCTGGGCGGCGGCGCGCTGCCCGTCGTGCCGCTCAAGTCCGTCGCTGTAGCGCTGGGCGAGCTCGGCGAAGGCGTGGGCGGTGGCCTCGTCGACGAGTGCCTCCTTGGAGGCGAACTGCTTGTAGAAAGCGCCGTGGGTCAGACCGGCCGCCTTCATCAGGTCGGCGACGCTGACCTGAATGCCCTGCTCCCGGAACAGGCGGGATGCGGTGTCCACCACCCGCCTGCGGTTTTCCTCCGCCTGCGCCTGCGATACGCGGCCCATGACCACCTCCCGTTTGGATGTCGACTGGCATCTATCATAGGCTCATGTTTAGATTGCCTCCATAATCTAAAAAAACTGCGGGTAGCCCACGGCGCCCGCCACGACCAGGAGTGCACATGGAACTGAGGAACGCGGTCGCAGTCGTCACCGGCGCCAATCGGGGCTTCGGGCGGCACTTGGCCGCCCAGCTCGTCGAGCGCGGCGCGAAGGTGTACGGCGCGGCCCGACGCCCCGAGACGGTCGACGTGCCGGGCGTCCTCCCGCTACGGCTGAACGTCACGGACGAGGCGTCGACACAAGAGGCCGCGCGCCTGGCGTCCGACGCGACACTGCTGATCAACAACGCGGGCATCTCCACCGGCGCGACGCTGATGGGAGGCGACGTGGCTGAGGTGCGCCGGGAGATGGAGACCAACTTCTTCGGCCCGCTCGCCGCGACCCGAGCCTTCGCCCCCGTGATCGAGGGCAACGGCGGCGGCGCCGTGCTCAACGTCCTGTCCGCCCTGTCCTGGTTCCACCCGGCAGGACTCGGCTCCTACGCCGCGTCCAAGGCCGCCGCTTGGGCGCTGAGCGACGCGACCCGTGAGGAGCTGGCACCGCGCGGCATCACCGTCTCGGCGCTGCACGTCGGCTACATGGACACCGACATGGCCGCCGGCGTGCCCGCCGATCAGAAGGTCGCCGCCGCCGACGTCGCGGCCCAGGCCCTGTACGGCATCGAGACCGGCCTGCCCGAGATCCTCGCCGACGAGACCAGCCGGTACGTCAAGCAGAGCCTGTCCGCGGCACCCCGGCCGAACGCGGACTGACGCTCGCCCCTCCACCCCGGCGCGACCACCCTCACACCCCTGCAAGGACATCTCATGCGCTACACGACCTTCGGTCACCGGACCGGACTGCGCGTCTCCGAGTACGCGCTCGGCACCGCGAATTTCGGCACCGGTTGGGGCGCAGGCGCCGAGCCCGAGGAGGCCCGGCGGATCTTCGACCGGTTCGCCGAAGCCGGCGGGACCTTTCTCGACAGCGCGGACGCCTACCAGTTCGGCGAGTCGGAGGAACTGACCGGAAAGCTGGTCTCCGCCGACCGCGACCACTTCGTCCTGGCCACGAAGTTCACCCTCGGCGCCGCCCCGCAGCCGGACATCTCCAAGACCGGCAACAGCCGCAAGACCATGGTCGCCTCGGTCGAGGCCAGCCTGAAGCGCCTGGGGACCGACTACATCGACCTGTTGTGGGTGCACTTCCCCGACGACCTCACTCCGATGGAGGAACTCCTGCGCGGGCTCGACGACCTGGTGAGCGCCGGCAAGATCCATCACGCCGCGCTGTCCAACTTCCCCGCCTGGCGCGTCTCGCGCGCGGTGACCCTCGCGGACCTGAAGAACTGGGTCCCTGTCGTGGGCGTCCAGCACGAGTACAGCCTCGTCGAGCGCACGGCCGACCGTGAGCTCCTGCCCATGGCCGAGAGCCTCGGGCTCGGCGCAGCCCTGTGGTCCCCGCTCGGCGGCGGACTGCTCACCGGCAAGTACCGCGGCTCCGCCGAGGGGCGCCTGAGCGACCTGGGCATGGTCATCCACACCGAGAGCACCGGCCAGAAGACCGCCGTCGTCGACACCGTCCTGGCGATCGCAGGGGAGACCGGCGTGACGCCCGCCCAGGTGGCGGTGGCCTGGGTGCGCGAACGCGCCGCCCGCTCCGTTGCCACGCTCGTCCCGATCATCGGCCCGCGCAGTCTCTCCCAGCTCGACAGCTACCTCGGCGCCCTCGACGTCCAGCTGACCGACGAGCAGTACACCCGCCTGGCCGAGGTCAGCGCGGTGCCACTCGGCGTTCCCCACGAAGGGATCGCCGCCACCTTGGACCGCCTCCAAGGAGGCGCCGCCGACCGCGTCACCGCCCCGGTCGTGCCGGTGGCCTGATGGGTGAACGCGGCTGAGGACGAGGTGCGCCCGCGCCGCAGCCAGGAGAGCAACACAGCTGTCTCGTACGGGGAGAAGCCCGGGGCGAGCGGAGACCCCGGCCTTTCACGGACGGGAAACGGAACGGAGACAACTATGAAAGCTTTCCTGGTCGAGAAGTACGGCGACCAGGCCGGGATGCGTGCCACCGAAACACCCGACCCCCGGGTAGGTGCCGACGACGTCCTGGTCAAGATCCACGCGGCGGGCGTGAACCCGCTGGACATCAGGATCCGCAACGGGGACTTCAAGGCGTTCATGCCATACCGCCTCCCGCTCATTCTGGGCAACGACCTCGCCGGGACGGTCGTCCGGGTCGGCCCGTCCGTCACCCGCTTCGCGGTGGGCGACGAGGTCTACGCCCGGCCCGACAAGGACCGCATCGGTACCTTCGCCGAACTCATCGCCGTCCACCAGGACGACCTGGCGCCCAAACCGGTCACCCTCACCATGGCCGAGGCCGCCTCCCTCCCCCTGGTCGCCCTGACCGCATGGCAGGCACTGGTCGAGCGGGCACGCGTGCAGCCGGGCCAGAAGGTCCTCGTCCACGCGGGCGCCGGCGGCCTCGGCTCCGTCGCCGTCCAGCTGGCCAAGGCGCTGGGCGCGCATGTGGCCACCACCGTGAGCACCGCCAAGGTCGACTTGGCCAAGGACCTCGGCGCGGACGTCGTCGTCGACTACCGCGCCCAGGACTTCGAAGAGCTTCTCGACGGCTACGACGTCGTCCTCGACAGCCTCGGCGGCGAGAACCTCGCCAAGTCCCTGCGCGTTCTCAAGACCGGTGGCACAGCCATCAGCGTCGCGGGCCCGCCCGACCCGGCCTTCGCCCACGAACTGGGCGCGAACCCGATCCTCCGCCTGGCCATGACCGCCCTCAGCTTCAAAACCCGGCGCAACGCCAAACGCCACGGCGTGACGTACTCGTTCCTGTTCATGAAGGCCAGCGGCGACCAACTGCGCGAACTCACTGCCCTCATCGACACCGGGAAGATCCGCCCCGTCGTCGACCGCGTCTTCCCGTTCGAAGAAACCCTCCACGCCATGGAATACGTCGAGAGGGGACGGGCAAAGGCCGGCAAAGTCGTCGTCGCGATGACGTAAGGGTGAAAACGAGTCCCAGGCGCCAGTCACCTCCCACAGCGACAAGTCCCTGCACACCCCACTCCCCCGCCACACCACCTCAGGACCCGGCCATGAGCACACCGCCCAGTTCACCCGCCCCGATGTCGTACAAGAACACGCCGAACCGCTCCGTGTCCGTGCGTGGCGTGACCTTCGCCTACCGGCGGCTCGGCCCGGACAACGGCGTGCCCCTGATCCTCCTCAACCACCTGTCCGCAGTCCTGGACAACTGGGACCCGCGCGTCGTCAACGGACTCGCCGCCCGGCGTCCCGTGATCACCTTCGACAACCGCGGCGTCGGCGCGTCCGGCGGTTCCACACCCGACACGATCGAGGCGATGGCTCGCGACACCGTGCTGTTCATCCGGGCCCTCGGGTACGACAGGGTCGACCTGCTCGGACTGTCGATGGGCGGCTTCATCGCCCAAGTCATCGCGGCGGAAGAACCCGGGCTTGTGCGCAAACTCATCCTCGCGGGCACGGGACCCGCCGGCGGGCCCGGGATCGACAAGGTCACAAGCCTCACCATCAAGGACACCACCAAGGCCGCCCTGACCCGCAAGGACCCCAAGCAGTACCTGTTCTTCACCGACACCGCCGGTGGCCGCCGAGCGGCCCGCGCCTTCCTGGACCGGCTGAAGGAACGCACGAACGACCGCGACAAAGCCATCTCGCTCTCATCGTTCCGCGCCCAGCTGAAGGCCATCCACCACTGGGGCCGCCGGGCACCGGCCGATCTGTCCCTCATCCACCAACCGGTCCTGGTGGCCAACGGCGAGAGCGATCGCATGGTCCCGAGCGTCAACACAGTCGACCTGGCGGCCCGGTTGCCCCAAGGCCAACTCGAACCCCTCTACCCCGACGCCGGACACGGCGGGATCTTCCAGTACCACGCCAGATTCGTCCCGCGGGCGCTCGAATTCCTGGAACCGTAGCCAGCCGCCGGACAGGTCCATGGCCCCTGCCCCGCACTCAGCGAGACCCGCACCAGGAAATCCGTCCTCGCACATCGATGCCGCTCTGGGAGCCTCGCCGACCGCGGCTCCGCCTCTGACCACGGCCGGACAGCTCGTCACCACCGGTCGTCGGTCAATCCTCCGCCTGGCCGGGCACTGGCCCCGGGCCGGTCACATCACCACAGCCCTCGACCGGCTCACCCACGTGCCCGACCCAGGCTGACCAGCCGATTTCTCGTCCCCTGGACGGCACGTCACCACATGGAACTTCGCGGCCGACGCACTGCTCGACGGGTCGAGCCCGACAAGTCGGTTGACCCGCGCCATCTGATCCGGAACGACCACCTGACACTCCGTCGGATGCAGCGTCGAACGAGCGTCAAGACATTTCCGGAACCCGTCCCTGACGGCGTTGAACAGAGCGTTCTCGACCCACGCCCCACTACGAAGTCGCAGGTGAAACACGTGATGGAAACCTCAACATGCTCCACCCGGTAGACCTGCGGAAACATGTCGGCACGACCCGCCCGCCACCTGGGGAATCAATAAATCAGCAGGTCAGAGGCCCTTTGCCGCAGGCTCCAGAATCGCGACGCACTCCACATGATGCGTCATCGGGAACAGGTCGAACACCCGCAGCGTCCGCACCCGGTACCCCCCGTCCCGGAAGTAGGCCAGGTCCCGGGCCAGCGCCGCCGGGTCGCACGCCACGTACGCGATCCGACGCGCGCCCAGGGACGACAGGTGCTCCACCGTCCTGCGGCCGGCCCCGGCCCGCGGGGGGTCGAGGACGACGAGGTCGACCTCGGTGATGCCCGTGCGGGGCAGGACGGACTCGACCTTGCCCTGTTCGATGCGGACGCGGGGGAAGTCCGCGAGGTTGTGGCGGGCGTCCTCCACCGCGCGCTTGCCGGACTCGATGCCGAGGACCGCGCCCGACTCCCCGACCCGGTCGGCCAGGGCGCCGGCGAACAGGCCGACGCCGCAGTACAGGTCGAGGGCCATGTCGCCCTTGCGGGGCAGCAGGCCCTGCATGACGGCGGTGACGAGGGTGTCGGCGGCCTTCGGGTGGACCTGCCAGAAGCCGCCGCCCGCGACGCGGTGGGTGCGGCCGTCGGCGCGTTCGCGGACGAAGGGGCGGCCGTGGACGCGGTGGAGCTGACCGGAGCGCTCGTCGACGCGCATGACCGAGACGGGGCGGTCGAGCTCGACCAGGGGGAGGCGGGCGCCGGGCTTGGGGGTCAGGACCACCTGGCGGTCCTGGGAGCCGGTCGCGGCGATCGCCTCGACGGAGTCCATGCCCGTCCAGTCCCGCTTCTCGATGCCCAGCTCGCTGACGCCCTCCGCGGCGATCATGCAGTGGTCGATCGGCTCGACCTCGTGCGAGCGGTGCCGGCGCAGTCCCGCGCGGCCGTCGGCGGTGACGGCGTACTGGACGCGCGTGCGCCACGCCGGGACCTGGCCGGCGGGGACCTTGTCGCCCTCGGCGGGCATCACGGTGCCGTCCCAGCCGACCTCCTCCGGGGTGAGCCCGGCCAGGCGCCGCAGCTGCTCGGCGACGACCTCGCCCTTCAGCCGGCGCTGGGCGCCCGGCTTGGCGTGCTGCCAGTCGCAGCCGCCGCAGCGGCCGGGGCCGGCGAAGGGGCAGGGGGCGTCGATCCGGTCCTTGGAGGCGTCCAGCACCCGCACCGCGTCCGCGCGGAGGAAGCGGGCCCCCTCCTCGCCCTCCGTGACCTGGGCGACGACGCGTTCACCGGGCAGGGTGTGCCGGACGAAGAGGACCTGGCCCTCGGACGTACGGGCGATGCAGTGACCGCCGTGGGCGACGGGGCCGACCTCGACCTCGTACTCCTCCCCCACCAGCGATTTCCTCGGTTCTGCCTGCATGGCGGGGTGACTCCACAACATCGAGAGCGGACAGGCCCCTCAGGGCCCGGGACGACAGCCCACCAGTCTACGTGTGCGAGGAGGGGCCCTTCGCCCGCTCCTTCGGTCCGCGGCGCACCGAGCCGGGGGCGGCCCACTCCTGCCGCCTGCGGGCGCGCTTCCTGGCGGCCTCGGAGGACTGGAGCTGGTACGGCACCGAGGTCACCATCACACCCGGCGTGAACAGCAGCCTGCCCTTGAGCCGCAGCGCGCTCTGGTTGTGCAGCAGGTGCTCGTACCAGTGGCCGACCACGTACTCGGGGATGATCACGGAGACCACGTCGCGCGGGGACTCCCTGCGCAGGCCCTTGACGTACTCGATCACCGGGCGGGTGACCTCCCGGTACGGCGAGTCGAGCACCTTGAGGGGTACGTCGATGCCGCGCCGCTCCCACTCCTCGCGCAGCGCCCTGGTCTCCTCCGGGTCCACGTTGACGCTGAGCGCCTCCAGGGTGTCGGAGCGCATCAGCCGGGCGTAGGCGAGCGCGCGCAGCGTGGGGCGGTGGATCCTGGAGATCAGGACGACCGAGTGGACGCGGGAGGGCCGCACCATGTCGTCACCGGGGACCTCGGGGGCGGCGATCTCCTCGGCGACGCGGTCGTAGTGCCTGCGGATCGCCGTCATCGTCGCGTAGAAGATGCACATGCCGAGCAGCGCGACCCAGGCGCCGTGGGTGAACTTGGTGACGAGGACGACGACCAGGACCAGGCCGGTGAAGAAGGCGCCGAAGGTGTTGATGGCCCGGGAGCGGATCATGTGGCGGCGCCTGGCCTGGTCCCTCTCGGTGGCCAGCAGCCGGTTCCAGTGCCGCACCATGCCGGTCTGGCTGAGGGTGAAGGACACGAACACGCCGACGATGTAGAGCTGGATCAGCCGCGTGGAGTCGGCGCCGTAGATCAGCACCAGCAGCGCGGCCGCGCCGGCGAGCAGCAGGATGCCGTTGGAGAAGGCGAGGCGGTCGCCGCGCGTGTGCAGCTGGCGGGGGAGGTAGCGGTCCTGGGCGAGGATCGAGCCGAGCAGCGGGAAGCCGTTGTAGGCGGTGTTCGCGGCGAGGAACAGCACCAGCGCGGTGGCGGCGGCGAGGATCATGAACAGGAGGCTGCCGTGGCCGAAGACGGCCTCGGCGACCTGGGAGATCACCGGGTCCTGGACGTAGTCGGGGCCGAGCGGGGCGCCGTCGTGGATCAGGTCCTTGGCGGGGTGCTCGGCCATGCGGACGTCGGTGGCGGCGGCCAGCGCGATGATGCCGCAGAACATGGTGACGGCGAGCAGGCCCATCATGGCGAGCGTGGTCGCGGCGTTCCGGGACTTGGGCTTGCGGAAGGCGGGCACGCCGTTGGAGATCGCCTCGACGCCGGTGAGCGCGGCGCAGCCGGAGGAGAAGGCGCGCAGCAGCAGGAAGACCAGGGCGAAGCCGGCGAGGCCGGGGTGTTCGGGTTTGATCTCGAAGTCCGCGGTCGGCGCCCGCATGTCGTCGCCGAGCACGATCCCGCGGAAGGCCCCCCACGTGATCATGAGGAAGACGCCGGCGACGAAGACGTACGTGGGGATCGCGAAGAGGGTGCCCGACTCCTTGACCCCGCGCAGGTTCATCAGCGTCAGCAGCACGATCACGCCGATCGCGCAGGCCACCTTGTTCTCGACGACGAACGGGACCGCCGACCCCAGGTTCTCGATCCCGGAGGAGATCGAGACCGCGACGGTGAGGACGTAGTCGACGAGCAGGGCGCTGGCGACGGTCAGTCCGGACCTGGGGCCGAGGTTGGTGGTGGCCACCTCGTAGTCGCCGCCGCCGCTCGGGTACTCGCGGACGTTCTGCCGGTAGGAGGCGACCACGGTGAACATCAGCACGACGACCGCGACGGCGATCCAGGGGCTGAAGTGGTACGCCGACAGGCCCGCGATCGACAGGACCAGCAGCACCTCGCCGGGGGCGTACGCCACGGAGGAAAGCGGGTCGGAGGCGAAGACGGGAAGTGCGACGCGCTTCGGCAGGAGCGTCTCGCCCAGCCGGTCACTGCGCAGTGCGCGCCCGATCAGAATCCGTTTGGGCACGTCGGTCAATTTGGACACAGCAGTGGATCGTAAGCCTTTCGGCCAGGGACCGCCCAACCACCGCCCCACATCCATACGGCATCCATACGGCCCCGTCCTCCGGGTGAAATCACCGGCGGGCGGGGCGCGGATCGCGCAGGTCGCGGAAGTCCTGTGCCTGGATGACTGACCCGGCCGTCGTCGCCACGCCCCGTGGAGGTCCCATGCACACCACCGCACAACTGATCGGCGCCGTGGCCTCCCTCGTCGGTCTCGGCGTCCTCGCCGTGGCGAGTGTGCGCAGCATCACGCGCCGCTGACCGTCCCGGGCGCGCGCCCGGCGGCTCCGGCGCGCAGGGCCTCCGGTCCGATGGCGGCCATCCGGGTCGACGGCACCGTGCAGGCGTACGCCCCCGCCACCGTGCCGAGCCGGGCGCGGTGGAGGGCGTCCTCGCCGCCCGGCCGGCCGTGCGGGAAGGCGGCGGCGAAGGCGTCGCCGGCCCCGTTGGAGTCGACGACCGGTGTCGGGGGCCCGGCCGCGGGGACGTGGGTCGGTTCGCCGTCGGCCGGCAGGTACGCGCCCCCGGCGCCCGCGGTGGCGACGACGATCCGGGCCCGGCCCCGCGCGGCGGCCCCGCGCAGGACGGCCTCCGGGTCGGTCGGGGCGGCGGCGGAGAGGAGGACGAGGTCCGCGGCGAGGGCGAAGGGCTCGTGGACGGGTCGACGCCGTCCCGGTCGTGCAGGTCGGTCGAGATCGTCACGCCCGCCTCGCGCAGCACGGGGAGGGCGCCGGCGCACGGCTGGGTGATGACGACGTGGGCGTGCCGGCTGACGGCGGCCGGATCGCGCACCGTCCGCTCGGGCAGCCGGTCCGTCTCGGCCCGGCGGGTCGCGTCGTGCGGGGAGAGCCTCCGGCCGTCGGGGCCGACCGGGTCGACGGCGCGCTGGGTGCCGCACGGCTGCGGTACAGCGGTGAGCGCGATGCCGTGGTCCCGGCGCAGGGCGCGGACGAGGTCGCCCTCGTGGTCGTCGCCGATCAGGTCGAGGTGGCGGGTGCGCAGGCCGAGGGCGCTGGAGCCGAGGGCGACGAAGTCGCCGCGTCCCGCGCGGGTGACGATGCCCGGCCGGATCATGTGGCTGTCGGCGGGCGGCACGGGCAGCTCGGACACGTGCACGATCGTGTCCACGCCCGCACCGCCCGGGACGAGGACGCCGGTCTCGGCGGTCGTGGCCGGTTCCCTCCTTGCCCCGGGCCTCGGTCGTGCCCGGGTGGTGCGGATACGTTGGACCCGGCACGCGAACACGACGGCCGGGCCCCGGAGGGCGTCGGGACCGCGATCCCCCGGCATGATGTTGCCCGGCGGCCCGCACACAGGCCGCGTTGTTTGCCTGGCGAGCCGAAAGAGAGACATGAGCACGAAGGTCATGAAGGCCGAACGGCCTGCAGGAAGCACGGTGTGACGCGATGCATATCGTCATCATGGGCTGCGGCAGGGTGGGTTCCGACCTGGCCCAGGCCCTGGAGGAACAGGGACACACGGTCGCCGTGATCGACCAGGACCCCACCGCCTTCCGCCGGCTGGGGTCCTCGTTCAGCGGCCGCCGGGTCACCGGCGTCGGTTTCGACCAGGACACCCTGCGCGAGGCGGGCATCGAGGAGGCGGGCGCCTTCGCCGCCGTCTCCAGCGGCGACAACTCCAACATCATCGCCGCGCGGGTGGCCCGGGAGATGTTCGGCATCGAGCACGTCGCCGCCCGCATCTACGACCCCCGCCGCGCGGAGGTCTACCAGCGCCTGGGCATCCCCACCGTGGCGACCGTGCGCTGGACGGCCGACCAGATGCTGCGCCGGCTGCTCCCCTCGGGGGCCGAGCCGCTGTGGCGCGACCCCACCGGCGGGGTCCAGCTGGCCGAGGTGCACACCTCCACGGCCTGGGTGGGGCACAGGATCAGCAGGCTGCAGGACGAGACCGGCGTGCGGGTGGCCTTCCTGACCCGGCTCGGCGAGGCGATCCTGCCCAGCTCGCAGACGGTGCTGCAGGAGGGGGACCTGGTGCATGTGATGATGCGCACCGATGAGATCGACCGCGTCGAGGCGGCGTTCGCCAAGGGTCCCGAAGAGGAGGGCGGTCACTGATGAGGGTCGCCATTGCCGGAGCCGGCGCCGTCGGCCGCTCGATCGCGGGCGAGCTGCTGGAGAACGGCCACGAGGTCCTGCTGATCGACAAGGCGCCGACCGCCATCTCGGTCGAGCGCGTGCCGCAGGCGGAGTGGCTGCTCGCCGACGCCTGCGAGATCACCTCCCTGGACGAGGCGGCGCTCCAGCGCTGCAACGTCGTCATCGCCGCGACCGGCGACGACAAGGTCAACCTGGTCGTCTCGCTGCTCGCCAAGACCGAGTACGGCGTCCCGCGCGTCGTCGCCCGGGTGAACAACCCGAAGAACGAGTGGCTGTTCAACGAGTCCTGGGGGGTGGACGTCGCCGTCTCCACCCCGCGCCTGATGTCGGCCCTGGTGGAGGAGGCGGTGAGCGTCGGCGACCTGGTCCGGCTGCTGCGCTTCAGCCACGGTGACGCCAACCTGGTCGAGCTGACCCTGCCGGAGGAGTCGGCGCTGGCCGGCACGCAGGTCGGGGACGTCCAGTGGCCGCAGGACACCTCGCTGGTCACCATCATCCGCGGCACGCGCGTCCTGACGCCGACCCGGGAGGACTCCCTGGAGGCCGGCGACGAACTCCTCTTCGTGGCCGCCCAGGCACGCGAGGAACAGCTGGAGGACCTGCTCTCGGTCCGCAAGGAGTCGTGAGAAGAGGGGCGCCCGGAGTTCTCCGGGCGCCCCTCTTTCGTACGGACTAGGACTCGCGGCGGTGACGGCCGGCCGTCGTCGTCTCGCCGTTCTCCTGCGCGGCGGCGGCCTTGCGCTCCTCCTCCGCGCGTTCCTCCGCCTCCATCTCGGCGAAGACGTCGATCGGCGGCGGCGCCTTCGCCAGGAACACCCAGGTCAGGTACACCGCGAGCAGGAACGGCGGGATCTTCAGCGCGATCAGCACCCAGCCCAGCTGGGTCGTGTCCGCCCACCAGTACAGCGGGAACAGGATCGCGCTCTTGCCGAGCAGGATCAGTCCCCAGGCCCAGCTGGCCTTGGTGTACGCCTTCTTCCGGCCGGGGTTGCGGGTGCGCCAGGAGAGGTTCTCCCGGAAGACGGGGCCCAGCATCAGCCCGATCAGCGGGACGCCCGCCATGGCCGTGACGATGTACGCCAGGGCCAGGCCCAGCGTGTACAGCATGCCCGGCAGGTAGAAGTCCTTGGCGTTGCCGGTCATCATCGCGAAGACCACGCCGAAGGCGACGCCGAAGACGCCGCTGAAGGCGTGCTTGACGGTGTCCTTCCGCGCCAGGCGGACCACGACCATCACCAGCGACACGGCGAGCGCCGCGATCGCCGACATGTGCAGGTCCTTGTTGATCGTGTAGATGCTGACGAACAGCAGTCCGGGGAGCACCGTCTCGACCATGCCCCGCACTCCGCCGAACGCCTCGAAGAGGGCTGCTTCGGTCACCGCCCGGGCGTCGTCCGCGGATGTGTCTTCGGTCGTCGGCTTGTCGAGTGACGTCACCGGCTACTCCCGTCCGAGGGGTCTCAGTTCGTATTTCGGATTGAACAGCACCCGGCGGCCCCGGCTCATCGAGATCCGGCCCGATGCGATCAGCCTGCGCCCCGGTTCTATCCCCACGATGGAGCGCCTGCCGAGCCACACCACGTCGAGTGCGGCGGAGCCGTCGAACAGCTCGGCCTCCAGGGCCGGAACTCCCGCGCGCGGCCGCAGCGTGACCGTGCGCAAGGTACCAGTAACCGTGACGATCTGCCGGTCGCGGCAGTCGCCTATCCGCGTACAGCCGGCCGTCTCGGCGTCCTCACGCAGCTCCTCGGACTCCAGGTCCTCCTGAGACGAGGAGAGCCGGTCGAGCATGCGCCGGAACCGGCCTGCCGGCTTCTCGGGTCGAGGAACAGCACTCATATCTGAAGCGTACCGGGGGGCACTGACGGTTACGTACCCGCTGCCGCCCCGGTCCGAACGGGCACGGCCCGACCGCCGTCGCGGTCGCTCCGCCGGCCCTCACCTCTCGAAGCGGTAGCCCATGCCCGGCTCGGTGATCAGGTGCCTCGGATGGGACGGATCCGCCTCCAGCTTCCGCCGCAGCTGCGCCATGTACACGCGCAGGTAGTTCGTCTCCGTGCCGTACGACGGCCCCCACACCTCCCGCAGCAGCTGTTTCTGCGCCACCAGCCTGCCGCCGGCCCGCACCAGCACCTCCAGCAGGTGCCATTCGGTGGGGGTCAGCCGTACGTCCCTGCCGCCGCGGTTGACCTTCTTCGCGGCCAGGTCGACGGTGAAGGCGGCGGTCTCCACCACCGGGTCGCCCCCGTCGCCGGCGGGCTCCGCACGGCGTACGGCGGCCCGCAGCCGGGCCAGCAGTTCGTCCATGCCGAAGGGCTTGGTGACGTAGTCGTCGGCCCCCGCGTCCAGCGCCTGGACCTTCTCGGCGGAGGCGTGCCGGGCGGACAGCACCAGGATCGGCGCCCGGGTCCAGCCGCGCAGCTCCCTGATCACCTCGACGCCGTCCGTGTCGGGCAGGCCGAGGTCGAGGACGACGACGTCGGGATGGCGGGCGGCGGCCGTGCGCAGGGCGGCGGCGCCGTCGTGGGCGGAGTCGACCTCGTACGAGCGTGCCCTGAGGTTGATCACGAGGGCGCGCACGATGGCCGGGTCGTCGTCGACCACCAGGACACGGGTCATGAGGGCTGCCTTTCGGGTTCTGCGGCCGCTGCGGCCTGCTGGTCCTCCGGATGCGCCGCGGCGCGCAGGGTGAGCGTCATCGTGAGGCCGCCGCCGGGGGTGTCCTCGGCGTTCAGGGTGCCTCCCATGGCCTCGGCGAAGCCCCGGGCGACCGCCAGTCCGAGACCGACGCCGGCCCCGCGCGGTGCGTCACCGTGCCGCTGGAAGGGTTCGAAGATGTGCTCCTTGGCCTCGTCGGGGACGCCGGGACCGCGGTCCACCACCCGCACCTCGACCCGGTCGGCGAGGGCGCTGGCGGCGACCAGGACGGGCAGGCCGGGGGGACTGTACTTCACGGCGTTCTCGATCACGTTGGCCATCGCCCGCTCCAGCAGCCCCGGGTCCGCGGCGACCATGGGCAGGGCCTCGGGGACGTCCAGGGCCACGCTGTCCTCGGGCACCCCGCCGAGCGCCCTCGGCACCACCTCGTCCAGGTCGGTCCCCCGGATCAGGGGGGTGACCGTGCCGGTGTGCAGCCGGGACATGTCCAGCAGGTTGCCCACCAGGTGGTCCAGGCGGTCGGCGCCGTCCTCGATGCCCTCCAGCAGCTCGGCCCGGTCCTCGGGGGACCACTCGACGTCCTCGGAGCGCAGTGAGGAGACGGCGGCCTTGATACCGGCCAGCGGGGTGCGCAGGTCGTGGCTGACGGCGGCCAGCAGGGCGGTGCGGATGCGGTTGCCCTCGGCGAGGGCGAGGGCCCGGCCGGCCTGCTCGCGCAGCCGGCGGCGGTCCAGGACGACGGCGGCCTGCGCGGCGAAGGCGGCCAGCACCCTGCGGTCCTCGGCGGGCGGCACCCGGCCGGTCAGCGCCAGCGCCATGTGGTCGCCGACCGGCACCTCCACGTCCGCGTCCTCGGGCCGTTCGACCGGGCGTCCGCGCCCCGCCCGGCCGGCGCAGGTCCACGGCTCGACGTCGCCCGCGCGTTCGAGGAGGGCGGCGGACTCCATGCCGAAGGTCTCCCGCACCCGCTCCAGCAGCTCCTCCAGACCGGTCTCCCCGCGCAGCACGTTGCCGGCGAGGAAGGACAGGATCTCCGACTCGGCCCGCAGCCGGGCCGCCTGGTGGGTGCGCCGGGCCGCGAGGTCGACCACGGACGCCACCGCCGCGCCCACCGCGACGAAGATCACGATGGCGATGATGTTCTTCGGGTCGGAGACGGTCCAGCGGTGCAGGGGCGGGGTGTAGAAGTAGTTCAGCAGCAGCGAGCCGACCGCCGCGGAGGCCAGCGCCGGCCAGAGCCCGCCGAGCAGGGCCGCCGCCACCGTCAGGGCCAGGAAGAGCAGCATGTCGTTGGCGAGTCCGAGGTCCACGGCGCTGAGCAGCGCCGCCACCGCCGCCGGGCCGGCCAGGCCGACCGCCCAGCCCCAGGCCAGCCGGGAGCGCCCGAGCCGTGCGCCCCGTGCGCCGGGCAGTCCGCGGCCCTTGGCGACCTCCTCGTGGGTGACGATGTGCACGTCCAGGTCGGGTCCCGAGTCCCGGGCGACGGTCGCGCCGACGCCGGGCCCGAAGACGTACTGCCAGGCCGGGCGGCGCGAGGAGCCGAGCACGATCTGGGTGGCGTTGGCCCCGCGCGCGAAGGCGAGCAGGTCGGCGGGTATGTCGTCGCCGACGACGTGGTGGAAGGTGCCGCCGAGGTCCTCCACCAGGGTGCGCTGCTCGACCAGCTCCCGGGGCGAGGCCGCGGTGAGCCCGTCGCTGCGGGAGATGTAGACGGCGAGCAGTTCGCCGCCGGCGCCCTTCTCCGCCAGCCGCGCGGCCCGCCGGAGCAGGGTGCGGCCCTCCGGACCGCCGGTCAGGCCGACGACGATCCGCTCGCGGGAGCCCCATATCGCCGAGACCTCGTGCTCGCTGCGGTAGCGCTGGAGGTGGGCGTCGACCCGGTCGGCCACCCACAGCAGCGCCAGCTCCCTGAGCGCGGTGAGGTTGCCGGGGCGGAAGTAGTTGGACAGGGCGGCGTCGACCTCGTCCGGCCGGTGGATGTTGCCGTGCGCCATGCGGCGGCGCAGCGCCTCGGGCGTCATGTCGACCAGCTCGATCTGGTCCGCCCGCCGCACCACCTCGTCCGGTACGGTCTCCCGCTCCCGTACGCCGGTGATCGACTCCACGACGTCGCCCAGCGACTCCAGGTGCTGGATGTTGACCGTGGACAGGACGTCGATCCCGGCCGCGAGCAGCTCCTCCACGTCCTGCCAGCGCTTGGCGTTGCGCGAGCCGGGGACGTTGGTGTGGGCGAGCTCGTCGACGAGGGCCACCCGGGGGCGGCGGGCGAGGACGGCGTCGAGGTCCATCTCCGTCAGGACGGCCCCGCGGTGTTCCACCTCCCGGTGCGGGATCAGCTCCAGGCCCCGCAGCAGCGCCTCGGTGCGGGGCCTGCCGTGCGGCTCGGCGAAGGCCACCACGCAGTCGGTGCCGCGTTCGGCACGGCGGTGGGCCTCGGAGAGCATCGCGTACGTCTTGCCGACGCCCGGTGCCGCGCCGAGGTGGATCCGAAGGTTGCCGCGTCCCATGGCCTCATTGTCTTCCCCCTGACACCCGGCCGGGCGCGGGGCCCCGGCGGGGTCAGTGCTCGACGATCCCGCCGTCGCTCAGCTCCAGGACGCGGTCGGCGAGGTCGAGGAGGGTGGTGTCGTGGGTGGCGACGAGCGCGGTGACGTGCTCGCTGCGGACGACCGCGCGCAGCAGCTCCATCACGGCGTGCCCGGTCTCCGCGTCCAGCTGGCCGGTCGGCTCGTCGGCGATGAGCAGGGAGGGGTGGTTGGCGAGGGCGCGGGCGAGGGCGACCCGCTGCTGCTGGCCGCCGGAGAGTTCGCCGGGCCGCTGGGCGGCGTGGTCGGCGAGGCCGACGAGGGACAGCAGCAGCTCGACGCGCTCCTCGCGCTCGCGCGGGTCGGCGCGGCGCAGCCGCAGCGGGACGCCGACGTTCTCGGCGGCGGTGAGGATGGGGATGAGGCCGAAGGACTGGAAGACGAAGCCGATGTGGTCCCGGCGCAGGGCGAGCAGCCCGTTCTCGTCGAGGTCGGCGAGGTCGCTCCCGTCGACGCGGACCCGCCCCCGGTCGGGGGCGTCGAGGCCGCCGACGATGTTCAGGAGCGTGGTCTTGCCGGATCCGGAGCGGCCCTTGAGGGCGACCAGTTCGCCGCGCGGGACCTCGAAGGAGACGCCGCGCAGCGCGTGGACGGCGGCGGCTCCCGTGCCGTACGACTTGTGCACGTCCTCGACACGCACCATCGTCTCGGTGACCACCTGACGCATACGGCTGCCCTCCCCCGTGGACCGGGTGCCAGTATCCCCGCCCGGCGCCCGGTCGATCAACGGTCGGACCGGATCGCCTCCGGCACACGGACGTGCACACGAGGGCCGCAGGGCGAGGGGGACCTCCCGCTCGAGCGGAGCCGGGAGGCGCCCGCCGGCACCGGCTCGCGCACGCGAAGAGGGCCGCACCCCGCCCGGGGGCGCGGCCCCTCGACCCGCCGGGAACCCGGCTAGCGCACCTCGGTGATCTCCGGTCCGCGCTGGAGCTGGCCCATGCCGCCGGCGAAGCGGGAGCCGCCCTCCTCCTGCTGCTGCACGTTCTCGGGGACCATCTGCGCGTCGTTCGGCAGCTTCAGGACGATCGGGTCACGCGGGGCCATCGGGCCCTCGCCGCGCACCACGACCGTGTCCCGGAAGATCTGCTCGAGGAGCCCGGCGGCCTGCGGCTGCACCGCGCCCTGGCCCGAGATCACTCCGCGCAGGAACCAGCGGGGGCCGTCCACGCCGACGAACCGCACGACCTGGAAGCCGCCGGTGCCGTCGGGCAGCTGCACCGGCACCTGGGCCCGCAGCTCCCAGCCCAGCGGACCCTCGACCTCGTCGATGATGCCGCCCTGCTGGGTGATGCCGGCCGCGATCTCCTCGCGCACCTCGCCCCAGATGCCCTCCCGCTTGGGCGCGGCGAAGCCCTGCAACTGGATGGCGCTGTCCCGCAGCACGACGGTGGCCGCGACGATCGCGTCGCCCGCGACCTCCACCCGCAGCTCCATGCCGTCGACACCGGGCACGAACAGGCCGCCCAGATCGACCCGGCCCTCGCCGGGCTCGCTGACCTCGCTGCTGTCCCAGGGTCCGTCGGGCCGCGGCGCCGGCTCGAGCCTCAGCCGCTCGGCCTCCTCGCCCGCCTCAGCGTCGACACCGTCGACGACCTGCTCGGCCTCGCCGGCCGCACCGTCGGCGGCATCCTTCTTCTTGCGACGTCCGAACACGTCACTGTCCTTCCCGGTCGGATACGACCGAAGCGTATCGATTCCCACCCGCTGTACCGCCCACGGCGGCCTGAACGCTTGTGCCGCTCTTACCTTCCACCGCGGCGTGGCCGCCGGTGGACCCGAAGCCCCCCTCGGCCCGGGCCGAGGGGGGAAGCTCCGCGACCGACACGAAGCGGACCCTCTCGACCTGCTGGACGACCAGTTGGGCAATCCGGTCGAAGCGCTCGAACCGCACGGTCTCGCGCGGGTCGAGATTCACCACGATCACCTTGATCTCCCCACGGTACCCGGCATCAACCGTCCCCGGGGCATTCACCAGGGCGACGCCACAGCGGGCGGCGAGACCGGATCGCGGGTGCACGAAGGCCGCGTACCCGTCGGGCAGCGCCACAGACACTCCCGTGGGCAGTACGGCCCGCTCGCCGGGAGCCAGTTCGCGGGCCTCGGTGGTCCGCAGGTCGGCCCCCGCGTCCCCCGGGTGCTCGTACGCCGGAAGCGGTACGTCGGGGTCGACGCGCCGGATCAGCACCTCGAGCGCGCTCACGGGTTCACCTCGAAGGCGCGGGCGCGGCGGACCTGGTCGGGGTCCTCCATGGCGGCCCGGATCTCCTCCTCGCGGCCGTGGTCGACGAAGTGGTCGACCTTGACCTCGATGAACAGGGCGTCGGCGCGGACCGCGACCGGCCCGTCGGGGCCGCCGATGCGTCCGGTGGCGGTGCAGTAGATCTTCCGTCCGGCCACCGCCGTCACCTCGGCCTCCAGGTGCAGCACGGTGCCGACCGGCACGGGCCGGACGAAGTCGGTCTCCAGCCTGCCGGTCACCGCGATCGTGCGCAGCAGCCAGTTGAGCGAGCCGAGCGTCTCGTCCAGGGCGGCGGCGAGCACCCCGCCGTGCGCGAGTCCCGGGGCGCCCTGGTGGGCGGGCTGCACGGTGAACTCGGCGGTGATCGACACGCCCTCGCCGGCGCGGGCCTCCAGGTGCAGTCCGTGGGGCTGTTCGCCGCCACAGCCGAAGCACTGGCCGTAGTGCGCGCCCAGGAGCTCGCCGGGTGCGGGGGCGTCCGGATGGCGCACGGGGGCCACGGCGTCGTCCGGGGGCTGAAGAGCTGCGGAATTACCACTCACAGCCGCAGACCTTACCCGCGCGCGGGTCCCGGCCCGACACCGTGCCAAGCTTGGATTCATGCAGCTCTCCGCCGCCCCGTACGAAGAACGCCTCACCGCCCCCCGCTCCTGGTGGCTGATCTCCTTCCTGGTGGGGGTCTCGCTGGCGCTGATCCTGCTGCCGTTCGGCACGCTGCCGATGCTCGCCGGCCTGGCCGGCGGCACCGCCGCGGCGGCCGTCGTGGCCAGCTCGTACGGCTCGGCGCGCATCCGGGTCGTGGGCGGCCACCTGCTCGCGGGCGAGGCGAGGATCCCGGTGTCGGCGCTGGGCGAGGCGGAGGTCCTGGACGCCGACGAGGCCCGGGCCTGGCGCACCCACAAGGCCGACCCGCGCTGCTTCATGCTGCTGCGGGCGTACATTCCAGGCGCGCTGCGCGTGGACGTCACCGACCCGGCGGACCCGACTCCCTACGTCTTCCTGTCGACGCGCGAGCCGGAGCGGCTGGCGCGGGCGCTGCGGGCGGCGAAGGACGCGGCCGCCGCCTGAGGCCTGCCCGGCGGGATCGCACCGGGGAAACCGGCGACGCTTCGAAGCACCGGCGAGCACGACCCGGCACGTGCGACCGCACGGGGCGAAAGGACGTCGGCACGACAGGGTCCCCCACGTGAACGCGGTCCGGGACGGGAAGCCGGCGACCGACGCCGACACCACGGACGCGCCGGCCGGGCCCCGCGCCTTCGGCGTGATCCGCCGGACGGACTTTGACGGCGGCAGGGGAACACGGGGGCGAGGTGTGGCCCGCAGGGCTCACGGGGCCCGGTGCCCGTCGTCCTTCCCCAGGTGGCCGCCGAGCTCCTTGAGGGCGTCCTCGGGGAGGACGTCCTCGGGGCGTTCCAGGGCGGGGAGGGCCGGCAGCGCGTCCCAGGGCACCTGGATTCTTCGCAGGTCGTCCCGGATGCGTGCGGCGAGCTTTCTGGTGTCCCTGCGGTTCAGGGCGGCGCCCACGGCGGCTCCCACCAGGAACGGCATCAGGTTCGGCAGGTTGCGGACCGTGCGCTTCAGGATCCGCTGGCGCAGTTCGCGCTTCATGCGGCTGTTCAGCGCCGCGCTCACGGTCGAGGGCCTGGTCGCCTCGATCCCGCGCTCCTGCGACCAGGAGTTGAGGTACACGGTGCTGCGCTGGGCGAGGGCGCCGGCCGGCCGTACGCCGTAGACCTCGTGGAGTTCGGCGATCAGTTTCAGTTCGATGGCGGCGACGCCGGTGATCTCGGCGGCCAGTTCCGTCGGCATCGCGGGCGGCACGGGCATCATGGCCGCCGCGCCGACTCCGGCCCCGACCGTCGCCGTGGCCTTCGCCGCGCCCGCGACGAGCTTGTCCGCGAGGTCCTCGGGGCCGAGGCCGGGGAACTGCCGGCGCAGCGTCCCGAGGTCGCGCACGGGCACCCGCGGGGCGATCTCGATGATCCGGTCCGCGAGGTGCGCCAGTCCCGCGCGGGCGCGGGCGCCGCCCTTGCGGGCGCCTTCCAGGGCCTTCTCGCGGACCACGGCGGCCCGCCGGTGCGCCGCGGGCGCGGTGACCTCCGGGGACGCCGGGAGGTCACCCCGGCCGGCTGCCGCTTCGAGCGAGGCCGCCCCGGTACCGGTTGGGCCCCGCTCTTGGTCACGCGTGTCGTGCTGCGGGCCCTCCTGGGGCCCCGGGTCCGCTCCTCTCGCGAAGAAGCGGCGCTTCCGCGGAGGGGTCGAGCCAGTCACGGCCGACCCCGCCTCAGTCGCAGTCGCGGCAGATCGGCTGGCCGTTCTTCTCGCGGGCCAGCTGGCTGCGGTGGTGGACCAGGAAGCAGCTCATGCAGGTGAACTCGTCCTGCTGCTTCGGCAGGACCCGGACGGCCAGCTCCTCGTTCGAGAGGTCCGCTCCGGGCAGTTCCAGGCCCTCGGCGGCCTCGAACTCGTCGACGTCCACGGCCGAGGCCGACTTGTCGTTCCGCCTGGCCTTCAGTTCTTCGAGGCTGTCCGAGTCGACGTCGTCGTCGGTCTTGCGTGGAGTGTCGTAGTCGGTTGCCATGTCACTCTCCCCCTCTGGGTGTATGCGGTGTCTCCAGCGCACGTAACGCGTGAGAGGCCGGACTTGTGCCCGACCTGAGGCGGAGATTTTGCCTCACATCAAGGTCTGTTACTCAATCGACACCCAACCGGACTCCTCACGAGTGATCGGCTGGGATGGCGAGGGGGACCGTACACGGTCCGAACGTCGCGCATCAAAGGCGCCTCACCGTGTACTTCCCGTGATCAGGCCCCCTGAAAACCGGGACTTTCCCGACTTTCTCGGGGATACATGATCACGGAGAGTGGACGGGCCGGGAATCGCGCTTGTGATCGATCACACATGGGGTTACCGGAGAGGCGCCCCGAAAATTCCGCTCAAAGCGAACACCCCATCGTGTCGGCGGCATCATCTCAGATCGGCAGGGTGACGCGCATCACGAGCCCGCCCCCCTCGCGCGGCTGTGCGTAGATGTGCCCGCCGTGCGCCCGGGCGACCGACCGGGCGATGGACAGACCGAGTCCGACGCCCTTGTCGCTGCCCGTGCGCTCGGTGCGCAGCCGCCGGAACGGCTCGAAGAGGTTGTCGATCTCGTACGCGGGTACCACCGGGCCCGTGTTCGACACCACCAGGACCGCCTGGCCGTGCTGCACCTCGGTGGTGACCTCGACCCAGCCCTCCTCGGGCACGTTGTACCGCACGGCGTTCTGCACCAGGTTCAGCGCGATCCGCTCCAGCAGCACGCCGTTGCCCTGGACGACCGCGGGCCGGCGCGCGCCGCGGATCTCCACGCCCTTGGCCTCCGCCTCGCCGTGCACCTGGTCGATCGCCTGGGTGGCGACCTCGGCGAGGTCCACGGGCTTGCGCTCGACGATCTGGTTGTCGCTGCGGGCGAGCAGCAGCAGGCCCTCCACGAGCTGTTCGCTGCGCTCGTTGGTGGACAGCAGCGTCTTGCCCAGCTGCTGCAGCTCCACCGGCGCGCCGGGATCGGAGAGGTGCACCTCCAGCAGGGTGCGGTTGATCGCCAGCGGGGTGCGCAGCTCGTGCGAGGCGTTGCCCACGAAGCGCTGCTGGGCGGTGAACGCCCGCTGGAGCCGCTCCAGCATGTCGTCGAAGGTGTCGGCCAGTTCCTTCAGCTCGTCGTCCGGGCCGTCCAGCTCGATCCGGCGGGACAGGTCCGAACCGGCCACCGCGCGGGCGGTGCGGGTGATCCGGCCCAGCGGCGACAGGACCCGGCCGGCCATGGCGTAGCCGAAGGCGAAGGCGATGACGGCGAGGCCCAGCAGGGCCAGCAGGGAGCGGCTGAGCAGGTTGTCCAGGGCGACCTGGCGCTGGTGGTCGATGCACTCGCTGATCCGGGCGTTGAACTCGGACAGCTCCAGGTTGCCGTTGGCGATGCCCGGACAGTCGTTGCTGGAGACCTTCAGGCCGTTGAAGTCGACGATCTTGAACAGGGGCTGGCTGCCGGTGCGCAGGGCCTGGGCGGCGAGCAGGTAGATGATCGACAGCAGCAGGATGCCGGCGATCAGGAACATGCCGCCGTACAGCAGCGTGAGCCGTATGCGGATGGTGGGACGCAGCCACGGCAGCGGGGTCGCCGAGCGGGGGTCCCAGGTGGGCTTGGGGGGCGCCGTGGGGGGCGCGGGCGTGGCGGCCATCGGTCATCAGATCCGGTATCCGGAGCCGGGCACGGTCACGATGACCGGCGGCTCCCCCAGCTTGCGGCGCAGGGTCATCACGGTCACCCGCACCACGTTGGTGAACGGGTCGGTGTTCTCGTCCCAGGCCTTCTCCAGCAGCTGTTCCGCGGAGACGACCGCGCCCTCGCTGCGCATGAGCACCTCCAGGACGGCGAACTCCTTCGGGGCGAGCTGCACCTCCTTGCCGTCGCGGAAGACCTCGCGGCGGTTGGGGTCGAGCTTGATCCCGGCGCGCTCCAGGACGGGCGGCAGCGGCACGCTCGTACGCCGCCCGAGGGCGCGCACGCGCGCGATGAGCTCGCTGAACGCGAAGGGCTTGGGCAGATAGTCGTCGGCGCCGATCTCCAGACCCTCGACACGGTCGCTGACGTCGCCGGACGCCGTGAGCATCAGCACGCGGGTGGGCATGCCGAGTTCGACGATCCTGCGGCAGACGTCGTCGCCGTGCACCAGCGGGAGGTCGCGGTCGAGGACGACCACGTCGTAGTCGTTGACGCCGATGCGCTCCAGGGCGGCCGCACCGTCGTACACGACGTCGACGGCCATGGCCTCCCGGCGCAGCCCGGTGGCCACCGCATCGGCGAGCAGCTGCTCGTCCTCGACGACGAGTACGCGCACGTCGCTTGTCCTTCCTCGGGTCCCGCCCTCGATTCGGACAACGCCTCAGGGCGCACTCGGGCAGGGGTACGGGTGGGTGTGTTGACCTCCATCCTGCCCTTTTCGGCCGTAAGTCGGCTGTAAGGCGGGTGAGGGGACGGTGGCGGGCGGGCGCGGGACCGGGGAACGTCCGGGCGAACGGGGCGGGAATACGAGAATTTCTCGCGCGGTGAGGTTTCCCCGGAAGAGAGCGTGGGGAGGACGGGTTTTACATCCCGCGATCACGCTCTGCACGTACCGCGCCACCATGCGGTGCGCATCAGTCCGCTTCCGCAGAGCGGGCGTGGATGTCCGGCGCCGTCGCCGCCCGGCCGGGCGGCGCCGGGCATCCGCTCCGGACGTGATCATCCCTTCCCAACGGCACACCCCCGTGCCACCGACCCACCGACCCAGGACGAGGGGGCGCAGCATGGACGCATTCACCGCAGGACTTCTGCAGCGCATAAAGGCGACCGAGTCCGATCTCTCGCGGGCCCGCGACGACGGCGACGACTTCCTCGTCGAAGTGGAGCAGGGCGAACTCGACGATCTGCGCCGCCTCGCCGCCGAACACGGCGTGGAGGTCGGCGCGTACAGCGTCTGACCGGCTCTCGACGGAACGGGCCCCGGCGAATCCAGCGCCGGGGCCCGTTCGTTCTGCTCGTCCGCCCACGGGGCGCCTCAGCCGGTGTCGAGGAGACGGCCGTGCCCGGCCCTTCGGGCCTGCGCGCTCCCCCACTCCCGACTTCGCTCGAGCGGGAGGGGCGCGGTCCCGCCACCGGCGCGCCCCCACGGTTCTCTCACGGCCGGCGTGTGGGGGCGGTGGGCGCAGGCGGACCCTCACCCCTCGTCCGCCCGCGAGGGCGCCGGGCCCCGGTCGGACGTCGCCCCCGTCGGCGGCCCGTCAGTCGTGCCAGGCTCCGTGGTCCTCCAGCAGCCGCTGGAGCGGCTCGAAGACGCCCGGGGTGGCGGCGACCGCGAGGTCCCAGGACGGGCGGTCTCCGGGGCGGCCGCCGGTCAGGGCGCCCGCCTCGCGGGCGATCAGGTCACCGGCCGCCAGGTCCCAGGGGTGCAGCCCGCGCTCGTAGTAGCCGTCGAGGCGCCCCGCGGCGAGGTCGCACAGGTCGATCGCGGCCGAGCCGCCGCGCCGGATGTCCCGCAGCAGGGGGATCAGCCGCCGCGCCACGTCGGCCTGGTGGGTGCGGACCTCGGTGACGTAGTTGAATCCGGTCGACACCAGGGCCTGGTCCAGGGGCGGCGAGGGACGGCAGGTCAGCCGCCGCTCGCCCGCCCAGGCGCCGGTGGCCCAGGCGCCGCCGCCGCGCACCGCGTGGTACGCCTCACCGCGCATGGGGGCCGCGACCGCCCCGGCCACGGTCTCGCCGTCCTGCTCGGCGGCGATGGAGACGGCCCAGGTGGGCAGGCCGTACAGGTAGTTGACCGTGCCGTCGAGCGGGTCGATCACCCAGCGGATGCCGCTGCTGCCCTCGGTGGAGGCGCCCTCCTCGCCGAGGAAGCCGTCCTCCGGACGGCGCTCGGCGATCAGCGTGGTGATCAGCTTCTCGGCCGCGATGTCCATCTCGGTGACGACGTCGATCGGGCTGGACTTGGTCGCGGCGACCGCGAGGTCGGCCGGGCGGCCGTCCCGCAGCAGCTCACCCGCGCGGCGGGCCGCCTCCCGGGCGAGTTCCAGCAGTTCCACGTGCAGGGGGTCGGTCACGGTACTCCTCACGCGTAAGGGCTGTCGGCACCCGCGGCGGCGGGGCGCGGGGCGCGGGCCGGGCAGCAGCCCACCGGGCAGAGATCGTGGCTGGCGCCGAGCGCGCCCAGGGCGCACGGCGTGACGTCCTGCCCGCGTTCGGCGACGGCGCGTTCCACGACCAGCTCGCGGATCGCGGCGGCGAACCGCGGGTCGGCGCCGACGGTCGCCGAGCGGCGCACCGGCAGGCCCAGCTCCCCCGCCTTGGCGGTGGCCTCGGTGTCGAGGTCGTAGAGGACCTCCATGTGGTCGGAGACGAAGCCGATGGGGGCCATGACCACGGCCGGGACCCCGGCCGCGTGCCGCTCCTCGAGGTGGTCGCAGATGTCGGGCTCCAGCCAGGGGATGTGCGGGGCGCCGGAGCGGGACTGGTAGACGAGCTGCCAGGGGTGGTCGACGCCGGTGCGCTCACGGACGGCGTCGGCGATCAGCCGGGCCACGTCCAGGTGCTGCCGGACGTACGCGCCGCCGTCGCCGTGCCCCTCCACCGGGCCGGAGGTGTCGGCGGCGGAGGTGGGGATCGAGTGGGTGCAGAAGGCGATGTGCGCGCCGTCCCGGACGTCCTCGGGAAGGTCGGCGAGCGACCGCACGACCCCGTCGATCATGGGCTCGACGAAGCCGGGGTGGTTGAAGTAGTGCCGCAGCTTGTCGACCTTCGGCGGCTCCAGCCCTTCCGCCTCCAGGGTGGCGAGGGCGTCGGCGAGGTTCTCCCGGTACTGGCGGCAGCCGGAGTACGAGGCGTAGGCGCTGGTGGCCAGGACGAGGATGCGGCGGCGGCCGTCCCGGACCATCTCGCGCAGGGTGTCGGTGAGGTAGGGCGCCCAGTTGCGGTTGCCCCAGTAGACCGGCAGGTCCAGTCCGTGGTCGGCGAAGTCCCCGCGCAACGCGGCCAGCAGGGCGCGGTTCTGGTCGTTGATGGGGCTGACCCCGCCGTAGAGGAAGTAGTGCTGCCCGACCTCCTTGAGGCGTTCCTTGGGGATGCCGCGCCCGCGCGTCACGTTCTCCAGGAACGGGACCACGTCGTCCGGGCCTTCGGGACCACCGAAAGAGAGCAGGAGCAGGGCGTCGTAAGGGCTGGCATCGAGCACGTCAGGCATGTCTCGATCCTGCCACCCGGCGCCGACGGGCGGGACGGGGCGGGGGTGTCACCAGCCGCGGGACGGCGTTTCCGGGTGCATTAGGGTGACCTGACCCGTAAGTTGTACCGACAGCGGTCGCGCCTTACCGAGACCTTCGGAGACCCCCGTGCCCAGCCCCTACCGCGCCCTGTTCGCCGCCCCCGGCAGCAGGGCCTTCTCCGCCGCGGGGTTCCTCGGCCGGATGCCGCTGTCCATGATGGGCATCGGCGTCGTGACGATGGTCTCCCAGCTCACCGGGGAGTACGGGCTGGCCGGCGCGCTGTCGGCGACCATCGCGCTGGCCGCCGCCGTGGCGGGCCCGCAGGTCTCGCGCCTGGTGGACCGGTACGGGCAGCGGCGGGTGCTGCGCCCCGCGACGCTGGTCTCGCTCAGCGCGGCGGCGGTGCTGCTGTTCGCCGCGCACTACGGGTGGCCGGAGTGGGTGCTGTTCGTCGCGTGCGTCGGCATCGGCTGCGTGCCGAGCGTCGGCTCGATGGTCCGGGCCCGCTGGGCCGCCCTGTACCGGGGCACCCCGAAGCTGCACACCGCGTACTCGTTCGAGTCCGTGGTGGACGAGATGTGCTTCATCTTCGGACCGATCGTCTCCATCGGACTGTCCACGGCCTGGTTCCCGGAGGCCGGCCCGCTGCTCGCGGCCTGCTTCCTGGCGGTCGGCGTCTTCTGGCTGACCGCGCAGCGCGCCACCGAGCCCGAGCCGCACCCGCGCGAGCACACGGGCGGCGGCTCGGCACTGCGCGCCCCGGGCCTCCAGGTGCTGGTCGCGACGTTCGTGGCGACAGGGGCCGTCTTCGGCGCCGTGGACGTGGTCACCGTGGCGTTCGCCGAGGAGGAGGGGCACAAGGCCGCCGCGAGCGTGGTGCTCGCCGTGTACGCGCTGGGTTCCTGCGTGGCGGGCGTCGTGTTCGGACTGCTGCACTTCGCGGGGGCGCCGGAACGCCGTTGGCTTCTGGGCGTGTGCGCCATGGCCGTGAGTATGATCCCACTCCTACTGGTCGGGAACCTGCCGTTCCTGGCCGTGGCGCTGTTCGTTGCGGGTCTGTCCATCGCTCCGACGATGATCACGACGATGTCCCTCATCGAAGAGCACGTACCACGCGCGCAGCTCACCGAGGGCATGACCTGGGTGAGCACCGGGCTCGCGGTCGGGATCGCCACCGGTTCCTCCGCGGCCGGCTGGGTGATCGACGCGGCCGGGGCGCGTGCCGGGTACGGGGTTCCGGCGGTGGCCGGGGCCGTCGCGGTCGGGGTGGGGTTCCTCGGGTACCGCCGGCTCGAGCGGCCGGCTCCGGGTCGGGGAGGCTCCGTTGGGCAGCACAGCGAGCACGGGGAACGGCACATGGCGTAACTGGGGCGGCACCGTCCGCGTCCGTCCCGCGCGGGAGACCGCGCCCGCCTCCGTCGACGAACTGGCCGCCGCCGTGCGCCGGGCCGCCGAGGACGGCATGCCGGTGAAGGCGGTCGGCACCGGGCACTCCTTCACCTCCATAGCCGCCACCGACGGCCTGCTGATCCGCCCTCACCTGCTGACGGGCATACGGCACGTCGACCGCGCGGCCGGCACGGTCACCGTGGAGGCCGGCACCCCGCTCAAACGGCTGAACCTGGCCCTCGCGCGGGAGGGCCTGTCGCTGACCAACATGGGCGACATCATGGAGCAGACGGTCTCCGGGGCCACCAGTACGGGCACCCACGGCACGGGCCGCGACTCGGCCTCCCTCGCCGCCCAGATCCGGGGCCTGGAACTGGTCACCGCCGACGGCTCGGTGCTCACCTGCTCCGCGAAGGAGAACCCGGACGTCTTCGCGGCCGCCCGGATCGGACTCGGCGCCCTCGGCGTCGTCACCGCGATCACCTTCTCCGTGGAGCCGCTCTTCCTGCTCACGGCCCGCGAGGAGCCGATGCCCTTCGACCGGGTCTGCGCCGACTTCGACCAGCTGTACGCCGAGAACGAGCACTTCGAGTTCTACTGGTTCCCGCACACCGGCAACACCAACACCAAGCGCAACAACCGCAGCGCGGGACCGGAGCGGCCGGTGCCGCGGTTCAAGGGCTGGTTCGAGGACGAGTTCCTCTCCAACGGGGTGTTCCACGCGGTCAACCTGGTCGGCCGCGCGGTGCCCGCGAGCGTTCCGGCCATCGCGCGGATCTCCAGCAGGGCGCTCTCCGCGCGGACGTACACCGACATCCCGTACAAGGTGTTCACCTCGCCGCGCCGGGTGCGCTTCGTGGAGATGGAGTACGCCGTACCGCGCGAGGCCCTGGTGGAGACGCTGCGGGAGCTGAAGGCGATGGTCGACCGCTCGCCGCTGCGGGTCGGCTTCCCCGTGGAGGTGCGCACCGCGCCGGCCGACGACATCACGCTGTCCACCGCGTCCGGCCGGGACAGCGCCTACATCGCCGTCCACATGTTCAAGGGCACCCCCTATCAGGGGTATTTCACCGCGGCCGAGCGCATCTTCACCGCGCACGAGGGGCGGCCCCACTGGGGGAAGATCCACACACGGGACGCGGAGCACCTCTCCCGGATGTACCCGCGCTTCGGGGAGTTCACGGCGCTCCGGGACCGGCTCGACCCGGAACGCCGGTTCCGGAACGACTACTTGCGGAGGGTCCTGGGGTCGTAGAGGATTCGTTGCACGGCGTGCCAATCCACGCAGGTGGCCCAAATGGAGTACTGTTGCGAGCCCTGGGGCCGGTCTCCCGTCAGGGTGCCCGGACCTCGAGGACCGCCGGGAGGGGACTGGTTGCACAGGGTGAGGCAGTTGGTCACTTAGCGTTGCGAATAAGTAACCGTGCCATAACGGCGATCCAGGGCCCGCGCCCGACACGCCGGGCAACTCGGCAAGGTTGTGGCAGGCTGCACCCGGGCAGGCCACACTCGACTAGCGGAAGCAGCGACGCACGTGACGTCGGCAGGCACCACCCGGGAGGTCCCCATGCCGGAACTGCGTGTCGTGGCCGTCTCGAATGACGGCACACGGCTGGTGCTGAAGGCTGCGGACAGCACGGAGTACACGCTTCCGATCGACGAACGGCTCCGCGCCGCCGTGCGCGGCGACCGTCCCCGCCTCGGCCAGATCGAGATCGAGGTGGAGAGCCACCTCCGCCCCCGCGACATCCAGGCACGCATAAGGGCCGGCGCGACCGCGGAAGAGGTCGCCCAGATGGCCGGCATCCCTGTGGACCGCGTACGCCGCTTCGAGGGCCCCGTCCTCGCCGAGCGCGCGTTCATGGCCGAGCGCGCCCGCAAGACCCCGGTCCGCCGCCCCGGCGAGAACTCCGGTCCCCCGCTGGGTGAGGCGGTGCAGGAGCGGCTGCTGCTGCGCGGCGCCGACAAGGACACCGTCCAGTGGGACTCCTGGCGCCGCGACGACGGCACCTGGGAGGTGCTGCTGGTCTATCTGGTCGCGGGCGAGCCGCACTCGGCTAGCTGGACGTACGACCCGCCCCGGCGGCTCGTCCAGGCCGTCGACGACGAGGCGCGCTCGTTGATCGGCGAGTCCGACGACCTCGCCGCGCCCGAGCCCAGTTTCCCGTTCGTGCCGCGCATCGCCCGGCTGCCGCGGGACCGCCCCGGCGACCGCGAGCGGACGAGCCTGCCCGCGCAGGCGTCCGAGCCCGACGAGGAGTCCCTGACGGCCACGGCATCGGGTGAACGGGACTCGCTCACCAGCCTGCTGGAGGCGGTGCCGAGCTTCCGGGGCGACCTGGTGGTGCCGGAGCGCGCGCCCGAGACCGCCCCCGAGGAGCCGGACCCCGAGCCCGAGGCGGAGGAGCCACCGGCCCCCGCGGCCTCGGCCGGGGCCGCGTACGCGGACGTCCTCATGCCGCGTTCCGTCAGCAGCCACCGGGACCGGCTCATCGGCTCGACCGACCGTCAGGCCGAGGCGGACGGCGTCCGCCCGGGCCGCCGCGCGGCGGTGCCGAGCTGGGACGAGATCGTGTTCGGGACGCGGCGGAAGAAGCAGGAGTAGCCCCTTCGGGCGGTCCGCGTCCGCGACCGGTTGACGTGACGTGAGGGGCGCCCGCCGTGCGGCGGGCGCCCCTTCGTGCGCTTCGGAGCCGGCCTACCGCGGGTCCGGACCCACCGCGACCGGCCGCCCGGGGTCGGACGACCACTCCGACCAGGAACCGACGTACAGCGCCGCCGGGATGCCCGCGACCGCCAGCGCCAGCACCTCGTGCGCGGCGGAGACACCCGAGCCGCAGTACACGCCGACCGGTGAACCCTGCGACACGCCCAGCTCCTTGAAGCGGGCGCCCAGTTCCCCGGCGGACAGGAAACGGCCGTCGGCGCCGACGTTCTCCGTCGTGGGCGCCGAGACCGCGCCGGGGATGTGCCCGCCCACCCGGTCGATCGGCTCCACCTCACCCCGGTACCGCTCCCCCGCGCGGGCGTCCAGCAGCACCCCCGAACGCGCCAGCGCCGCCGCGCCGTCGGCGTCGAGCAGCCCGGCAGCCCCCGGCACCGGCACGAAGTCCCCCTCGGCCGGCTGCGGCACCGACGTCTCCAACGGGCCCTCCCAGGACGGCAACCCGCCGTCCAGGACCCGCACGTCCGGGTGACCCGTCCAGCGCAGCAGCCACCACGCGCGGGCGGCGCCCCAGCCCAGGCCCCCGTCGTACACGACCACCGGCGCGGCGGACGACACGCCCGCCCGCCGCATCGCGGCGCCGAACACCTCCAGGTCCGGCAGCGGATGGCGGCCGTGCCCGCCCGGCGCGGACGCCAACTCCTCGTCGAGGTCGACGAAGACGGCCCCCGGAAGGTGCCCGGCCCGGTACGCGGCCCGTCCGTCGAACGGCGGCGCGCCGGCCGCCGCGGCCAGGCTGAGCTGCCAGCGCACGTCGAGCAGCACCGGCGGGTGGGGGCCCGCCAGCGCGCTCACGAGTTCGGATGCGGAGATGATGGCGTTCATGGCCACCATCCTCGCGTACGGAGTGGCCGATCCGTCCCCGTCCGGCTACTCTGCTCGGCCGGACGACCCCGATCACCGGTTGTATCGACTCGATCACACAATGCACAACCGATCGACACCCGCCGGCGAGCGCGCCGAAACGGACGAGGACCCACGTATCGGGCATCCTCCGGGAGCGAGGCCCGCGCGGGGCGTGCGCCGGCGCGGACCGCGGCCGGCCCCCGGCCGGCCCGGGGATCACCCGCGGATCGCACGCGATGCGGCCCCACCGGGTCGAGGAGAGCACGGCCACCGCGCGGCGGCCGAGGAGAGAGTGACGATGACCGACGCACGGGGGAACGCCCACCCGAACGGCGGGACGCCCGCTCGGCACACACCCGGCACACCCTGCTGGGTGAGCCTGATGGTGCACGGCCTGGACGCGACCGAGGAGTTCTACGGAGAGCTGTTCGGCTGGGAGTTCCGGCCCGGCCCCCGGCAGCTCGGCCCGTACGTGCGCGCCCTGCTCGACGGACGTGAGGTGGCCGGCATCGGCGTGCTGCCGCCGGACCGTGATCTGCCGGTCGCCTGGACGCCCTACTTCGCCTCGGACGACGCGGACCTGACGGCGGACGTGGTGCGGTCGTGCGGCGGCACCGTCGGGGTGGGCCCGCTGGACGCCGCCGACACCGGCCGGCTGGCGATCGGCTCCGACCCGAGCGGCGCCGTCTTCGGCGTCTGGCAGGCGGCCGCGAGCCCGGGCACCGCCGTCACCGGTGTGCCCGGCGCACCGGCCTGGAACGAACTGACGACCTTCGAGGCGGCCGGCGCCGCCAAG
Organism: Streptomyces caelestis; assembly: GCF_001279005.1. Classification (GTDB taxonomy): domain Bacteria; phylum Actinomycetota; class Actinomycetes; order Streptomycetales; family Streptomycetaceae; genus Streptomyces; species Streptomyces heliomycini. The sequence goes on along the minus strand of NZ_LGCN01000063.1, from coordinate 112,716 downwards.
TTCTACACGACCGTGTTCGGTTACGACGAGGAGCCGGCGGCCTCCGCCGACCCCGACCGCGTCACCCTGCGCCTGGACGGCCGCCCGGTGGCCGGCGTCCACGGCGTGGGCAGGGCCCCCCTCCGGGACCGGGGCCCGCACTGGACGACGTACTTCACGGTGACCGACACCGACGACGCGGTGGGCCGGGTCCTCCGCCTGGGCGGCCGGGTCCTGGCGCCGGCCCGCGACGGGGACCACGGCCGCGTCACCCTGGTGGCGGACCCGGAGGGGGCACGGCTGGCACTGCTGCAGGGTCCGCGCTGACGCGCGGACTCCCGCCTGCAGTCGGCGGCTTCCGCGCGACCTACTTGACGACGTAGAGCGTCTTCGGCCAGCCGTAGCGCTTGGCCTTGGCGAAGAGGTCCTTGATGTCGGCCGGCTTCAGCTTGACGCAGCCGTTGGAGTAGTAGTCGCGCGTGCCGTCCCAGCGCTCGGGCTCGATGGTGCCCTGCTTGCCGTTCGGCTTCATCTCGCTGTGCACGAACAGCTCCGTGCGCTTGGTGCCCTTGCTGCACTTCTTGTCGGACAGCTTGATGACGTAGCCGTTGATGACGCCGTCGAAGTCGGTGCGGTGGAACTCGATGGTGTACTTGCCGTTCTTCGTGGTGGTCCCGGGCAGCCACCCCTTGCTGACGGCGCACTCGTTCTGGCTGCCGTTGCCGGAGCCGGCGCGGTACTTGGCGACGACCTTGTCCTTGGCGTTGGCGACGCTCTTCATCAGGTAGAGCTTGGAGTTGATCGGATCGGACGTGTTCTTCTTGAAGTACAGGTAGTAGCTGCCGCTCGCCGCACGGGCGTCCGGGGCGGTCGCGGTCGTGGTGACGGCGAGGCCGCCGACCAGGGCGGTGGTGAGGGCGAGCGGGGCGATGCGGGTGCGCAGACGGCGCGTGAGCATGGGACGACTCCTTCTGTCGTGAACGGGTCCGGTGTCGGCGCCGCGTCCGGTCCACCCCCGTGGGTCCGGAACGCGGCGACAGCACCGGAGTCTTGGCGGGCGGATCCTGTCCGGCAACGGTTTGGGGCGTCCGGGACAGGAGAGGGCCGTCCGGCCTGGTCAACGGCTCCTCCGGACCGTGCGATCAGGTTGTCCGATACACGCCGGACAGGAGTTGCCTCCCGTGTCGGGGGTGTCGAGAATGACGCCATGGTGGTCTCGGAGGGCGTGAATCCCGCGGACGCACGAACCGCACGCGAGTACGTCGCCCTGCTGCGGGAGCTCAAGGAGCGCAGTGGACTGACCTACCGTCAGTTGGAGCAACGGGCCGCCGAGCGCCACGAGGTGCTGGCGCGCAGCACCCTGGCCGACGTCCTGCGGCGGGACGCGCTGCCGCGCGCGGAGGTGGTCGCGGCGCTGGTCCGGGCGTGCGGCGCCGAGCGGGACGTGCCGGAGTGGCTGGCGGCCAGGGAACGGCTGGCGGCCGGGGACGTTCCCGGGGCCGAGGGGACGGATCAGGAACCGGAACCCCCGGTCCGGCCGCCGGAGCCGGCGGGCGCCGGCCGCGGCAGGACCGCCCTGACCGTCGCGGTCGCCTCCCTCGGCACGGTGGCACTGCTCGCCGTCGGCGCGGTCCTGCTGACGCAGGACGAAGGGAGACCCACCGACGGCGCGGCGCACGGGGATTCGGCCACGAGTCCGTCGGCCGCCCCCGGCCCGGCCGCCGGCTTCTCACGCGTCCGCCCGGCGCGCGCACCCGAGTTGTGCCTGACCGACGGGGACGTCCGCGCGGACGGTTCCGGGGAGTCCAAGCTGCTCGCGGTGCAGCGGCCCTGCACGGAGGCCGTTCCTCCGCGCGTGTCCCTCCGGCGGGCGGACGACGGCCTGTACCAGATCCTGTTCGACCACCCGGTGCACGGCCCCGGCTGCCTCACCGTCCTGGGCGACGGCGCGTTCCGGGGCACCCTCGAACCCTGGACCGACTGCCGGGCGGGCGGCGACTCCCAGTGGTTCCGCATCGAGCGGGCCGACGGCACGGACCGGTGGCGGCTGCGGTCGGCGCGGGACGGCGGGCTGTGCGTGGGCATCCGCGGGAGTGCAAAGGAGGCGGGCGCGGCGGCCGTGGCGGAACGCTGCGCGGAACGCGACGGCGACGACCAGGTGTTCCTGATCGGGCGGGAGTGAGGACCAACCGTGTGAACGGCGCCCACCGGCCGCGGCGGCCGGAGCTCCGGCACAGCACGGAGCCGGCCGAACCCGTGGGCTACATCCCCATGACCGCCACCACCGCCGCCGTCCTGCGCCCCGGGGCCGAGCCGGTCCCCGACCCGCGCTCCTCACGTCGTGTCAGGCGCCTTCGGGCGGACGCCACCGCCCCGACGTGAGATCGTCGAGGAGGCGCCGGCCGGCGACGGTGAACGGGTGGTCGGCCCCCAGGCCGCGTTCCCGCCTGGCGACGACGTCCGTCATGACGCCGGCCGCCGTCTCCACGTCGCCCTGCGCGGCCCGGGTCCGGGACAGCAGCTGCCGCGCCGAGAGCACGAGCGGGTGGTCGGGTCCGAAGCGCCGCCGGTACGCCTCGGTGACGAGCCGGACCTCCTGGTCGGCCTCGTCGAAGCGGCCCAGCAGGTACAGCGCCCAGGCGTGGTTGTGGTGGGCGCCCAGCGTCACCGTGTGGTCGGGGCCGAGGCGCCGTACGCACTCCGCGGGCAGGGAGAGCAGCTCGCCGTCCTCTTCGGCGGCCAGCTCGGGCGCGGACAGCAGGACCAGCAGGCTGGAACGGGAACGCAACGTCAGCGGGTGGGCGGGGCCCAGTGTCCTTCGCCTGCCGGCGACCGTGGAACGGAGGAGCGAGACGGCCTCGTCACGGTGTCCGAGGTTTCCGAGGACGAGCTGGAGGCCGTGGCGGGTGTCCAGCGTGTCGGGGTCGTCGGACCCGAACAACCGTTCCTGAGCCGTGTGGACGCGTCGGAGCAGCCGTTCGGCCTCGGCGTACCCGCCCAGCCGGAAGAGCGCCCGTCCGACGCGGGAACGGGCGGCCAGGACGAGACGGTGCTCCTCGCCGAGCCGCCGTTCACCGAGGTCCGCGGCGGCCCGGGCGGTCTCCCGGGCGGACAGGTAGTCCCCCGTGCGGTGCAGGGCGGTGGACAGCCTGATCACCGCGGCCAGGGCGTCGGCCGATGCCGACGGGTCGCCGGCGCGCCGCAGCAGGGCGAGTCCGTGCGGCACCAGCAGCCGAAGCCGTGGATCGTACGGACCGGCGTCGGGCACACCCGGCACGGCCGCGTCGAGCAGTCGGACCGCCGTGGCGTGGAGCGCCGGGACCATGTCCGCCGGGGTCGCCGCGACGACGCTGTCGAGCAGCACCGCATGGCTCTGCACGCACCGCTCACCGACGTCGACCAGTTCGGTCAGCGACTGGTCGAGCAGTGCCCTCAGGGCCGTCTCGCAACGGGCAGGCGGCAGGGCGCCGCCGATCTCGGCGCGGTTGAGCAGGGACAGCGGCAACGGCTCGGGCGCGAAACGCGACAGGAGCCTCAGCAGCGCGGTCGCCTCGGACAGGCCGCGGGCCTCGAACGCGTCGAGCGTCAGCTGCCACGTCAGGCCCACCAGGTGCCGGGGGTCCTCCTCGGACAGGGCGTCGGCCCCCCGGTCGATGAGCTCGACGCCTTCTCCTTCCTCCAGGCGGCGCCCGTAGGTCTCCATCGTCCAGGGGTCGAGCACTTGCCGGGAGAGGAAGCCGCCCGCCAGCGTGAGGGCGAGCGGCAGCCGGCCGAGCCGGTCCGCGATCCGGGCCGCCTCCTGCTGTGTGCCGCTGTGCGGGGCGAGGTCCCGTAACACCCGCGCGGCGTCCTCCCGCGGCAGTACGCCGATGTGCTGCAGCTCCGCCCCCGGCCACCAGCGGGCGGCCGGCCTGCGGGTGGTCACCACGACCGTGCCCCGTGGGCTGGTGCGCAGCCAGCTGCCGTCCCGGAGGATCTCGGGGTGGTCGGCGTTGTCGAGCACCAGCAGCCAGGGCTCGGCGGAGCGGTCGAGGCGCTGCCAGACCAGGTCGGCGGCGGGGCGGAGCCCGTTGCGGGCCGCCAGCAACTCGGCGTCGCCCGCCCCTCGGTCGGCGGCCACGGCGAGCATGCCCGCACGCAGGCTCGCGCGGTCGAAGGCGCTGACCCACAGTCCCACCCTGCCGTGTTCACCGGTGGCCAGCTGGAAGAACGTGTAGGCGACCGCGGTCTTGCCGCAGCCGCCCATGCCGTACAGCACGTAGACCTCGCCACCGCGCTCTTCCCGTACGCTCGCCCGCAGCCGGTCCAGCACCTCGGTGCGGTCGCGCAGCACGACCGGGGGCCGGCCGACCGCCGGGCGGCGAACCGAGTCGGGGCCCTGGGGCGCGGCCGTCCCGTCACCGGGCCCGCCGTGTCCGCCGTAGTGGTGGTGTTCGCTGATGTGCTGGTCGCCCGAGGTCTGGTAGACCCGGCCACGGTCCTCGGCGTGGCCGTCCATCCCGGCCGTCATCGCCGGGCGTGGTGCTGGTCTCGTCCGGCCTGACGGATGCGGGCGTGGCCGGACACGCCGGCGGGCCGGGGGACGCTCTCCCGAGCGCGCTCCCGGGCGTCGGTCGTCGTCGGCGTGACCGGTGTGACTCCCGCGCTCCGCGCGAGTAATGCCGTCTCCGGGTCCACAGTTCCCCCTGCCCGATACACTCGAATTTTCAGATTATACGCTAATTGGCACGCATCTGCCGTGATTCGACAAGGCGCCCTTTCATGAATGTCCATCGTCGCACCCCCGCGCCGGACGGGACAACGAGGGCACGGTCGCGGATTTCTCAGCGTGTCCACTTTTCGCGCGGTCAAGTCGTTATGTTCACTGCTAAAGTAGCGGGAATCCGATCCATCCGAGGGGGCGATGGCCATGAGCAGACCATGGGAAGCGGATCCCGCCACGACATTCAAGCGGCGCCTGGGGAAATCGCCGCAGGAACTGGGGCACACGACCGACAACCCCGACTGCCCCGACATCTGGGAGCTCGAGAACGGCGACATCGCCGTCATAGGCCGTGATCTCACGGAACCGCTCGGCGGGAAACTGCCCGCCGGGGTCTCCGTCGGAGCGGACGAGCGGATCGTGGTCGTCCCCAGGAACATGTTGATCGCAGCGAAACCGGATATCCCGAATGTTTGACTCCTTCCCGCACGGACCTTCGGAACGCGCGGAACGCATGGATCGCCCCACATACCATGCGGACTTCCGTCGCGTCTACGAGAGCGGAATTCGCCACCTGAACAAGCTCGAACGGGGGCAGAATTTCAAGGAACGCGGGTTCGCCAGCTGGGAGGCCTTCGCCGCCGGGGAATGGGACCGCGCACTCTCCCTCATCCAGGAGAAACGCGACGTCTACGCCCGGCAGTTCCGCACCGCCGCACGGCTGGGAATTCTGGAGCGCCGCCTTCGCGTCGTGGAGTTCCCGGTGACCCCGTACGTGCAGTGGGAGCTCTTCGTCCTGCGCCTGCGCGTGGAACTGGGCGACCACATCAGGGTGCTCGACGCCCGCGACATCGCGGACATCGAGCAGAGCCGTCCGGTCCCCGAAGTGGTGATCCTCGGGGACGACGCCCTGTACGAGGTGCTCTACGACGAGGACGGGAACGCGGCGGGAGCCAACCGCTTCACCGACCGGGCGCTGATCCGGGAGACCTCGGCCGGCTTCGACGCGCTGTACGAGCGGGGGGACGACTTCCACGCCTTCTTCGACCGGGAGATCGCCCCGCTCGCCCCGCCCGTGGTGGTCCACTGAGGGCCGGCCGGCTCCGTCCTCAGCCCGTCCCCAGGGCCGTACCGACTGCGCCGCCCTCCCAGCCGTCGGTGGTGCGCCAGATGACCTCGACCGTGAAGACGTCGCGGAGGGAGCCGGTGGACCACGGCTCGGCGGGCGGTTCGGAGAGGACGAGGTAGAGACGGTCGGCCTTGCCCGGCAGGGCGTGGTCCACTTCCAGGAGCCGGGCCGCCCCCGCACGGAGGTCGGCGTGGGACGTCCGGCCGGCGCCAAGGACCTCGTAGAGGTTCAGACCCGTGTCGGTGACACAACTGACGTCGACGACCGCGGAGTGCTCGGGCTGCCGGTCCGCGCGCAGGAGCGCCGCCATCAGTTCGAACCGCACGGCTTCGTGCGTCTTGCAGGTACGGTCGGCGGCGACAGCCGCTTCCAGGTGCCGGAGCAGGGCCGTGGCCGGATCGGCTGTCTGCGGGGCGGTGGTGGTCATGGTGCCGGACTCCTTCGGCGTGCTCTGCCGGGGCTGTTCGTACGGTTCGGAGGGCTCAGGGGTGTCAGTGGGGCTCCGCGGCTGAGGATCCGTGTCCTCGGCCGGGGCGGCGAGCCGCTGCCGCAGGGTCTCCCGTGCTGCGGCGAGCGCCTCCGACCAGCCGCTCTTCGCCAGCTCCGACCGGAACGCCTCGGACGTGAAGGTGTCCGACTTCAGCGCGTGGTGGGTGCTCACGCAGAGGTTCGACAACCGGTTCAGACCCGGCTTGTCGGGACGACCGAGGACACGCCACACGTCCAGCCAGTCAGGCTGGTTGAGTTTGACGCAGCGGTTGGCCATGCCTTTGAGCTCCGAGAGGCGGGAGCGGACGTCGTCCGGGATCTCGCCCGTCGTCAGTTCGTCGACGACCGCCACCGCGTCGAGGTAGCGCTCCAGCATGGTGGGCGAGATGGGCCGACGGCCGGAGTCGTCCGCCGTGACGAACGTGGCGCTTCCGGAGTGGCGCAGGACCCACGTGTCCAACTCCGTTCCGACGGCGGGCGGCGCGGCACCGTTCCGTACGGCCAGGAAGAGCGGGCGGCCCACGGTGACGTCGACGGGCTCGGCCCGGTACATGCCGCCGCTGAGGGAGACCACCCGTACGCGCAGGTCGGTTCCGACGCGCGGGACCTCCTCCCCTTCCGTCTCCGTGCCGGGGTGGGGTCCGGTCTCGGCCGGCCGGTGGTCGTCGGCGCCCGTCAGGGCCGGCGGAAGAGGAGCGGAGTGCAGGATCGTCAGGCTCTGGGTGCTCCGGGTCAGGGCGATGTAGAGCAGGCGCAGCCCGACCGGGTCACGGCCGGCGACCGCGGACGGTTCGACGACGAGGACGTGATCGAACTCCATCCCCTTGGCCTGCGAGGCGGGGAGCACGGAGACGGCTCCGCGTTCCTCGGCGGCGATGCCGTCCGCCTCGGCCAGCTTGTGCTCGATCTCGGCGGCCCACGCGGAGTCGTCGGGGACGACGACCGCCACGGAGCGCAGGCTGCGGCCGTCGGTGGTGCCGAGCAGGCGGCGGACGTGCGCCAGCGTCTCGGCGACGAGCGTGTCCGCTCCGGCCTCGACCACGCGGACGGCGTCGGGCCCGGCGTCGCGCACGGCCCGGGGATAGGGCAGCCCGGGCGCGATCGCGCGGGCCAGCGGGGCGGCGAAGTCCATGATCTCGGCCGGCACGCGGTAACTCGTGTTCAGTTCGGCCAGCATGCAGTCCCCGTGGTCGGACAGCAGCGTGCCGAGGCGGTCCCAGTCGGCGTAGGCATGGGGGCCGGTGGCCTGGGCCAGGTCGCCGAGCACGGTCATGGAACCGTTGACCGCGAGGCGGCGGCGCAGCGAACGGGCCTGCATGGGCGTCAGGTCCTGGGCTTCGTCGATGATGACGTGCCCGTAGTGGCGCGGGGTCTCGCCGGTGATGAGGTGGCGGAGCTCCTCGAGGCAGACCCGGTCGTCCAGCGTCCACGGTTCCTCGTCGGCCCTGGCCTCGCGGGGGCGGTGCAGGGCCTCCTGCTCGGCCTCGTCGAGGATGCCCTCGGCGCAGGCCCGGAGCAGTGCGGGCGAGTCGTAGAGGGTGCGGAGGGCCTCCGCCGGGCCCGGAGACGGCCAGACGCGTTCGACGAGGCGCTCGACCTGCCGGTTGCGCTCCAGGTCACGGCGGATCGTGGGGTCACCGCTGCGACGCGGGGCGACGGCGACGAGTTCACGCAGCAGGAGGTCGACGAGCAGACCGCGGAACCGGTCGCGGCGTTCGCGGTAGGAGCCGCCGCCCGGCTGCACCGCGTCCAGGGCGGCGAGGATGTCCGAGCGGGCCACGCGCAGGGTCGTGCTGCCCACGGTGACGACGAACGCGGGTTCGTCCCCTTCGTAGGAGGGCGCTGTGACGAGGTCGTCCAGGGCCGCCGGACGGTACTCGTCCTCGACGCGCCTCCGGAGCACGGCGGCCATGCGCTCGTCGGACTTCACCAGCCGGGTACGTGCGCTGTCGGTGCCGCGGATGTCGCCGTCCCACAGGCGGGACAGCTGCACGGCGTTGACGTCGCGGGTGCCGAGGGTGGGCAGGACCTGTCCGACGTAGTCGAGGAACCGCTGGTGGGGGCCGATGACCAGGATGTCCCGCGCCTTGAAGTGGTCGTTGTTCACCAGCCACGTCACACGGTGCAGGCCGACCGCCGACTTTCCGGTTCCCGGACCGCCCTGGACGACCAGGATCTCGGAGGGCGTCCCGGTGACGAGTGCCATCTGGTCGCGCCGGATGGTCTCGACGATGTCCCGCATGCGGCCGCTGCGCGAGCGCTGCAGGTCACGCAGGAGGAAGTCGTCGGGCTGCTGGGGCTTGCGGCGCTGGATGCGGGCGATGTCGCCGGGGGTGGGGGCTGGGCGTCCCGGGGTGTCCCGTCCGGTTTCCTCGCCCCGGGCGGCCGGCCGTCGGGGGGTCGACGGCTGCTCTGCCGTCTCCGGTGCGGTGCGCGGCCGGGGAACGCCACCGGTCGGAGCGGGCGCGACGGGGGCGGCCGGGGCGATGTCGTCGGCGTAGTCCTCGACGACCCGCTGGGAGCAGATGAGGCGCCGTCGCAGCACCACCTCCCCCGGCGATTCCGGTGACGCGTCGAACCACTTCTTCGCCAGGCCGTTGGTCCAGTCCACCACCACCTGGTTGTGGTCGTCGTCCCAGACGACCCGCCGCCCGATGTACCAGGTGGTGGTGCCTTCGGCCGGGTCACTGGCGTCGACGCGGCCGATGACCAGGCTCTCGCCGCTCAGTCCTCCGTAGGCCTCGGCCTGTTTCTCGGTCTCCTGCCTGTTGGCTATGCCGTCCTTCCCGGTGGCCGACGCCTTGGCGACGGACTCGCCGTTCATCCGGGCCAGCCGGGCCTCGTAGCAGTCGTAGGCGAAATCCACCTTCGTCTGCTCGAAGGCAATGACGTCCGCGTGGACGTCCGCGTGCGCGGGCACGCTCATGGTTCCCTCCCTCACGGTCCCTGGACCGCTCCGGGCGCACCGCGCCCGATCCCGTTCACAGAACTATCACGTCGTACGACATATCAGCAGGTCAGGACCTGTTGCCCTCGTTCCCGTGATATGCGTGTCCGCTCAGCGCGTCGTTGTCTCCCTGCGGAGCGGGCTCCCGAATCCCTTCTGCTGCGGGAACTCCACGGCCACTCCGGGCGCGGCGAGTTCCACGACGAGGGCCTCGACGGCTGCCCGCCAGGTGCGTACCTGGGCGTGGGTCGGGCCGAGTTCGTCGTGGTGGTACTTGCAGGCCGCGCTGAGCCGGTTCCAGAGGGCGTGGGCGCGGCGGGCCCGGGCGGGGCCGGCGTAGTGGTGCAGGCAGAGCAGCTTCGCGCGCATGCTGCGGAGGTCGCCGAGTCCCGTCTCCTCGGCAGCGAGGGCCGCGTCGACGGCTGCCTCCAGGGCGATGCGGAGGGCGTAGGCCGCGCCGCGGTCGCGGCCCGCGGGGGTCAGCGGGCCGCCGTCACCCGGGGCTTCGGTGAGCAGGTCGTCAGCGGTCGCGAGAAGTGCGACGACGGTGGGGGTGGCGGGCATCAGGCGTTCGCCTCCGGGGTGCGGATACGGGCGGCGAGGGCCTCGACCCTCCGGACGAAGGCGACCGGGTCGTGCGGGAGGAAGCCGCCGGGGTGGGCCCCCTGCTGGCACTGGTGGATGAGGGTCGTGCACTCGTGGCCGTAGAGGGTGCGGAGGCGGTCGCGGACCTCCTCGTCGGGGTGGACGGGGCCGTCGTCGAAGAGGGCGAGGGACGCGAGCGGGAGGAGCCGTTCGGTCGTGTCGATGGCGGCCTGGAGGTCTTCGACGGGGAAGCCGGTGCGGTTGCGGCGGAGCCAGGCCGCTTCGACGAGCGCCGTCGCCAGGGCTTCCCGACACAGGGACGGCAGGACGTGGCGCAGGGCCGTCTCGGAGCAGTTCTCTGTGTGGGCGAGGGCCATGGCGTTGTCGACGGCCTCCTTGACCGGGTCGGTGTCGCAGGTGACGTGCACCTTGGACTTCTCGCCGCGCTCCACCTTGAGCACGGTCACCGGCAGGCCCTGGCCGCGAAAGGCGTGCGGGAGGCGGGTGTCGTGGGTGAAGACGACGACCTGCCGGTCACGGCCGAGTTCGTCGAGCACCTGGGCCAGGCCGTCGACCTTCGCCGGGTCCATGGACTGCACGGGGTCGTCGATGACGACGAAGCCGAAGGGGCTGTCGGCCGTGGCGGCGCGGGGCAGGAACAGGGAGAGGGCGAGCGAGTGCAGTTCGCCCTGGCTCATGACGCCGAGGGCGGAGGCCTCGGTGTCGTCGACGGTGACGTCCATGACCAGCTTGCGGACGTTGGCCCGCTCGCTGCCGTGCAGGCCGACGTGGGTCAGGTCGACGCTGCTCTGCCGGCGCAGCTTCTCCCAGATCCGCTGCGTGTGGCCGGCGAAGGCGTCGACGCGCAGGTCACGGACCTCGGTCGTGAGCTTCTTGACCCAGGTGAGGGCGGCGTTGACCTCCGTCCGGCGGGGCCCTGCCGCCTCGGCCTCCCGGGAGAGGTGCGTCCACTCGGCGAGCAGGCCAACGACCGCGTGCCAGCGTTCGTCCATGGCCGCCAGTTCCTCGCGCGCCGCCCCGGCCACGATCGCGCACGCGTCCGTCAGCGTCACCGCCGCCTTCAGCGCGCGCTCGGCGAGTTCGACGGGGTCGGTGATCCGTCGGCAGTCGCCCCAGGCCTGCCACGGTTCGGCGAGCGCGGCCGGGATCTCCCGCGGCGGGAGGACCAGGTCGTGCAGGGCGCGCGTCGCGGTCCGCAGTCGGGCCTCGGCCTCGCGTACGGCCTCGGCCTCACGGAGGAGGGCGGCGATCTGCGCCTCGGCGCGCGCGGCCCACTCCCGGTCCAGGGCCTGTTCCGTGCCGCAGACCGGGCAGGCCGTGCCGTCGGCGTGGCGGTCGCTGTGGCGGAGCGCCGCCCGGAGCAGTTCGGCCCTGCTGTGGGCGTCGGCGGCCGCGGTGCCCTTCAGGTCGTCGACGTCGGCGACGGCGCTCCGCAGCGCGTCGACGGCGGCGCCGACCCGGTCGAGGACGGGGCTCTCGGCCTCGGCGGCGGCCTCCAGCCGGGCCTCTCGCAGTCGGCCCTCGTCGGCCGTGGACGCGCCGGCGATCAGGGCGTCGAGCACGGCGTGGTCGGGCCCGCCCTTCTCCTCCATCGCCACCAGGGCCTTGAGCGCCCGGTCGTCGTGTCCGACCTCCTCCAGGGCGGCGTGCAGGAGCGGCTTCCTGTCCTTCGCGGCGTTGACGACGGCGTCGAGTTCCTTCTTCGCGGCCGTCAGCCGTCGCGCGGCGGCGTTGAGGGCGTCGAGGCCGAGAATCGCGGCGATGTTGTCGTACATCTCGGACGGCTTGCCGTTGATCAGGTCGTCCAGGTCTGCGTAGGACAGGAAGGGGCGGTGGGCACGGGTCGCCTGTTCCCAGCCGGCCTGTTCCAGCGGCACGGTGCCGTGGCCCGGCCGCCTGAGCACGGCCTCGGAGTCGGTGAAGGCGTCACCGGTCCAAGTGCGGGTGAGGGTGCTCGGCGCCGGGTCGCCCTCGACGGTCAGCCTGGCCTCGACGACGGTCCGTTCACCCTGGTGCAGATTGCGCCAGCGGACGGCGTGGCTCGGGTGCCGGCCGGTGCAGTGGGCGTTGGTGCCGGTGAACAGGGTCTCGATCGCCTCGGCGATGCTCGACTTGCCGGAGCCGTTGCGGCCGACGACGAGGGTGACTCCGGGCTTGGGCTTCAGCTTGAGCCGGGTCTCCGAGCCGACGCCACGGAAGCCGGTGACGGTGACCTTGCCCAGGTAGAGGGGGCCCGCGGAGGTGCGTGCGCCGTCTTCGGCGTTCCTGGAGTCGCCGAGTGCCTCGCGGATGAGGACCTTCGCCGGTTCGGTGAGCTTCCGGTCGCCGGCCAGCCGGGCCTCCACCAGCTCGGGCAGCGGCAGTGCGTTGTCGGGGGTCCGGTCCGTCGCGTCGTCCATGGGGTGTCTCCCGTGATTCCCGTACTGACGTGGAAGGGGCGAGCACCGACAGGCGCCGGGGCGGTGGAGCCGTTGGGGGCACCTGTCGACGAACGGAACCGTAAGCACGGAAGGGAGCGGTGTGATGTCTCCTTCCTGATAACGGCGGTTATCAGGTCGGTTGACGACAACGAAGTGATCATTCGAGGCGGGGAGAGTGCCGGTTCACCCGCCTCGATGATCAGTTGGTTCGCTCCCTCGCCTCACCGATCCGTCTGTCCAATTCGGCGTCCAACGCGGCCTGCTCGCGCACACCGGGGTCATAGCCGTTCCACTCCCGCAGAGCGGCGCGTACCTGCTCGTACTCCGCCCAGACGGTCTTGCCCGGGCCGTCCGGGCGCGGGTGCCAGTCCCAGCGGGCCGCGAGCTGCGACACGAGGAGCAGTCCACGGCCGGTCTCCTCGACGCTGGCGGTGTTCTCCGGGAGGGCGGGGCGGCAGGGGTGGCGTTCGGTGCGGGTGTCGGTGACCTCGACGCGTACGGCGCGGCCGTCGGGAGTGGCGTGGAGGCGGAGGTGGAAGTCCCGGCCGGGGACGTGGCCGTGGCTCACGGCGTTCGCGGTGAGTTCGGCGACGATCAGCACGATCGCGTCGTGCGGGTCGGTGCCGTACGGGATGCCCCACGCGTCCAGGCGGACGGCCGCGAGGCGGCGGGCGAGACGGGCGCCGCGCGGGGTGGAGGTGAAGCGCATCTCGAAGGCGGGGCCCGGTGGCGAGGACGCCTTCAAGGGGGTGCAGGGGGTGGTGGGTTGGGTGGTGTCGGTGGGATTGATGGGTTTCGTCGTCACGACTCTCACGGTCCCGTCGGTCGCGTAGCGTGACCAGTGGTGACGCAGCGACAGGGGGCGGCTGTACCCGTGTTGTACGCGCGTGTCGGCGCTGTGCGCCGTGACGGCGCCCCTTGCGGGGGCGTTGAGCGAGAGAAGGCGGTGGTGGACATGGCGGAGCGCACGGGTGCGGAGGCCGGGGCCGAGGTGGTTTCCGGGGAGCGTGAGCACGGCGACGGCGGCGGTGCGGGAGCGGCGGTCGTGAGTCTCGGGGACGGGTGGGAGAACGACGGCGGGGCCGGGCGGCGGCCGGAGGACGAGGCCGGGCGGGGTGTCGTGGTCGCGTTCGGGCAGACCATGAAGACGCTGCGGGTGCGGGAGGGGCTGGAGCGCGAGGAGTTCGGCCGGCGGCTCGGGTACTCGGCGTCCACCATCGCGTCGTTCGAGCAGGGGCGGAGGATTCCGACGCCCCGGACGATCGAGCGGGCGGATGAGGTGCTGGGGGCGGGCGGGTTGCTGTGCCTGTGGAAGGAGCAGGTGGAGCGGGCCCAGTATCCGGGGTTCTTTCAGGGGATGGCGGTGCTGGAGAAGGAGGCCGTTGAGCTGGTCTCATACGACACCCTCGTGGTCAAGGGCCTGCTTCAGACTGAGGAGTACATGAGAGCGCTGCTGGGAATGCGGCGACCGGTCCTGGACCCGGAGACCATCGAGCAGCGAGTGGCGGCACGACTGGTTCGGCAGGAAATTTTCGACCGCTGGCCTGCGCCGTTGCTGAGCTTTGTGATGGACGAGTCGGTACTGCGGCGTCCGTACGGCGGAAGAGAGGTGCTGCGCGGGCAGTTGGAGCACCTGCTCCTGATGGGCCAGAAGCCGAACGTCGTCATCCAGATCATGCCCCTCTCCTGCGAGGAAAGTGCGGGTGTGGACGGGCCGTTCACGATCGTCACACGCAAGGACGGCAAGAAGTTCGTATACGCCGAGGCCCAGGGAACCAGCGCTCTGCAGACGGACCCGGAACAGACGACTCTCACCGCCGCCCGCTATGGGATCATCCGATCACAGGCTCTCACCGCGCGAGAGTCACTGACGTTCATCGAAGGGGTGCTGGGATCGCTATGAACAACGCTGAGTCCTCGACCGCCGCGTCCGGCCTCGCCTGGTTCAAGAGCAGCTACAGCGGAGCCGAGGGCGGCGATTGCGTAGAGGTCGCGGCTGCTACGGCAGTTGTGCACGTCCGTGACTCGAAGGCTGACGCCGGTCCCGTACTCACTGTCTCCCGTGAGGCATGGGCGGGCCTCATCGGGTTGACCTCGTCGGAACGGCGCGTCTGAGGCTGGGCCGCAGCTGACGCATCCGGGGGCACGATGCCCAGGATGCGTCAGCTGAGGGCTCTCTACTTGGAGGCAGTGTCGTCCCCGTCGGACCGCTCGACGTAGTCCGTAGCGGAGGGCTCGCGCTCCAGCACAACCTCGAAGTCCTCGACCCGCGGGGCGGGTTTCGTCATGTCCAGCCCGGCGAGGTGGTTCTTCAGCTTCTTCGCCATGGGGCGGAAGGTCGCGAACGTGAGACCGCCGGAAACGACGGCGCCGACGACGGGGACCGCCTTGGAGACCGTCCTTGCGAAGGTCTGCTTCGTCATCTCCTTACCGAGGTGACCGGCGATCTTCTTCACGAGGGGGTAGATGATCCCCTTCGTGAGTGCCTTCTTGGGAAGGCTCTTGGCGACGTGCTTCGACATCTCCTCCGCGACCTTCCCGATCGCAGTGGTCGCCGTGTGGGCGCCGAACATCACGCCGACGAAGAGTGTGAGCACTCCCTCGGTCGCGTCGTCCATGTCGTCGCCGGAGAACAGGTCGGGCCAACTGTAGAGGTAGGCGAGCTTCTGCGAGATGCGCAGCATGTGACCCATGTACTGCGCCAGGTCGGCGGGGACGGTGGCGGGAAGGAAGAGCAGGCCGGGCAGGCCGGCTGCCGCGGAAGCGGCGCTGACCTTGGCGGTCTCGTACTTGATGGAGTCGTTGGCCGCCTTCTCCAGAATGTCGAGGGGGATACCCGCCGCCGCCGGGGTCTCTTCGATCGCTTGCTTGATCTGCTCTTCGGAGCAGTGGCGGGACAGCGCCTTTCGAAGGTACGTCTCCCTGTTGATACGCACACCCGGAAGTTTCGCGGCAGCGACCAGCACCGTGGAGAAATGCGACCCCGGGTCTTCCATCTCTTTACCCGCCATGAAATAAACCTGACCTTCCGGGAGGAACTACCTCCCTGTATGTCTCCAGAATTCCGGTGAGTCGGTGAGGACAGCTCAGCTGTCGATCTCTCCCTTGGTGGACCACTCGTTGGCAAAGTGCTCCATCTGACGGAGGACCAGGTCGATGGCCTCCTTCTGCTGGTCCGGCGGGTACTTGTTGCGGGCCAGGAGGCGCTTGATGGTGCTGCGCAGACGGGCGCGGACGGACTCGCGGGCGATCCAGTCGGGCTTGAGCTGGCGGCGGACCTCGGCGACGAGTTCACGGGCGATGCCCGCCAGGACCTCGTCGCCCATGAGCGAGCGGGCCGTTCCGTGGTCGGCTACGGCGTCGTAGAAGGCGAGTTCGCGCCAGTCCAGGGGCGGAGCGAACTTCTCCCCCCGGCTCGCGTCGGCCATGACGTCCTTGGCCATCTCGACGAGCTTGGCGATGAGTTCGGCGCTGGTGTACTGCTGGCGCATGTAGCGCACCATCAGGTCCTGGAGGCGCTCGGAGAACGTGGTCTGCCGGACGATGTTGTGCCGGGTGACCTCGCGCATCTTCCGCTCGACGAGCCGCCGCAGCGCCTCGGCCGCCAGGTGCGGGGTGGCGCTCTGCTGGAGCTGGGCGACGAGCGCGTCGGTGAGGTGGGTGAGGTCGGCGGTCTCCAGCCCGGCCTCGGCGAAGAGGTCCGTCACTCCGCCCGTCTCCACGACGGACGACGTGAGCTGGGAGAGGTACAGCTCGACGTCGCGGGCCACCGGGAGGCCGCGTGCCTCGCGTTCCATGGCATCCAGCTTGGCCATGTAGGCGCGGACCTCGACGAAGAACTGGATGTGCCGCTTCCAGGCCGGCGTGTCCGCGAACCGCTCCCCCACCTCCTTCGAGCTGCCCGCCAGCGCCCAGAAGCGCTCCAGCCGGTAGGCGTGGTCGCGGAAGCGGCGGCCCAGGGTCTGGCGCGGGTCGTCGAGCAGGTCGGGGTTGTTGCCCTTGGTGCGGGGGTCGCGCAGGTGGTTGGCGGTCTTCAGGGCCGCGTCGACGAAGGCGCGGGGGCCGGGGCGGTCGAGCAGGGGTTCCCACGCGAAGCCGCGCAGAATGCCGGTGAGGATGTCGTACTCGTTGCGCAGCTCGTCCAGTGCGCGCTCGACGTCCTGGCCGAGGGTGCGGTCGCGCTGGTCGGCCTCGGTGTACTCGGCGATGGCCCGCTGGAGGTTCTCCGTCAGCGGGGCGTAGCCGACGAGGAGGCCGTCCTCCTTGCCGCGGAAGCGGCGGTTGACGCGGGCCAGGGCCTGCATCAGGTTGGCGCCCTTGAGCGGCCGGTCCAGGTACATGGTGTGGATCGGCGGGGCGTCGAAGCCGGTCAGCAGCATGTTGTTGACGATGAGCAGCTCCAGCTCGTCGTCGGGGTCCTTGGCCCGGTTGATGACGGCCTTGCGGCGGCTGTCGGTCAGCGCGTGGTCGAGCAGGGCGTCCGAGTCCTTGCGGGAGTTCGAGGAGAAGACGATCTTCATCGTGCCCTTCTCGAACTCGTCGCTGTGCCACTCGGGGCGCAGCTCGCGCAGAGCGTCGTAGACGCGGACACAGATCTCGCGGGTCGCGCACACCACCATCGCCTTGCCGGGCGCCCCGCCCAACTCGGAGGCGCCGACGAACGGCTTCATCCGCTCGCGGCGGGCCTCCCAGTGCTCCACCAGGTCGGCCGCGAGATCGCGTATCCGGGCCGGCGCACCGTACATGGCGTTCATCGTCGCCACGGCCTGTTCGACGCGACGGCGCTCGGTGTCGTCGAGGCCGTCGGTGATGCGGTCGGCCTCCTCGTCGATAGTCGTCGGGTCGACGTCGCGGTCCAGGACGAGCTGGATCACACGGCTCTCGTGGTAGACCTTCACGGTCGCGCCGTCGTCGGCGGCCCGCTTGAGGTCGTAGACGTCGATGTAGTCGCCGAACACCTCGCGGGTGTTGCGGTCGGCCTCCGAGATCGGGGTGCCGGTGAAGGCGAGCAGCGTGGCGTGCGGGAGCGCGTCGCGCAGGTGGCGGGCGAGGCCGTTGAGGTCGTCGTAGTGGCTGCGGTGGGCCTCGTCGACGATCACGACGATGTTCCGGCGGTCGGAGAGCATCGGGTGGTCGGTGCCCGACTCCCGTTCCTCCTTGGTCTTGCCGAACTTCTGGAGCGTGGTGAAGAGGATCCCTCCCGTCCTCTTCGCCGCGAGCTCCTCCCGCAGTTCGGCACGGGTGACGACCTGCTTCGGCGTCTCCGGGAGGATCTCGCTCTCCTGGAACGTCGAGTAGAGCTGGTCGTCGAGGTCCGTACGGTCTGTGATGACCACGACGGTGGGGTTCAGCAGGGCCGGGTCCCTCATCACCATGGTCGTGGTGAGGACCATCTCCTCCGACTTGCCGGACCCCTGGGTGTGCCAGACGACGCCGGCCTTGCCGTCGCTCGCCGATGCGGTGCGAACGGCGTCGGCGGCGCGGGTGACCGCGTGGTACTGGTGCGGCTTCGCGATCCGCTTCATCCGCTTCGACGGGACGAAGTTGATGAAGGACTGGATCAGTTCGAGGAAGCGGGACTGGGTGAACAGGCCGTGCAGTGCCAGGTTCTGCCCCGACTCCGAGAAGCCGTCGGCGGTCAGCGGGTCGACGCGGGCGCCGAACTCGTCCGTGTTCCACGGGGCGAAGTGCTCGTACGGAGTGAACGGGGTGCCGTACTTCGCGGTGATGCCGTCGGAGAGCAGGACGACCGCGTTGTAGCGGAAGGCGGTCGGGAACTCCTGGACGTACCGTGCCACCTGGGCGTGGGCCGTCTGGAGCGTCGCGTCCTCGTCGCCGGCGCGCTTCAGCTCGATGGCGGCGAGGGGTAGGCCGTTGACGTACAGGATGACGTCGAAGCGGCGGTTCCTGTCGCCGTCGATCACCGTGACCTGGTTCAGGGCGCGGTAGGTGTTCGCGTCCGGGTCGTCCAGGTCGAGGAGGCGGATGGTGGGGTTGTGCTCGGCGCCGTGGGAGTCGGTGTAGGTGACCGAGCGTATGCCGGTGGTGAGGTGGCGGTGGGCGGCCCGGTTCTCCTCGTAGGTGTCCTGGGAGCCGGGGGTGGCGGCGGTCACCACGGCTTCGCGGACGGCGTCCGGGGGGAGGTCCGGGTTCAGGCGCTCGATCGCCTCCTGGAGGTCCGGGTAGAGGATCAGGTCGTCCCAGGACTTCCGGTGATCGGAACCGGGCGCGAACGCGTTACCGGAGGCCGGCAGCCAGGCCAGCTCGGCCAGCTCGTCGAGGGCGAGCAACTCCCAGTCGGCCTCGGTGGGGCGGCGGTGGGTTCTGCCGTCGGGCTCGTTTCCGTCATGAGGCGTCGTCATGTGGCGTCCTCGACAATCTTCTCGGCGTCCTTGACTCGGAGACGGCCAGACATGAGTTGAGGGAGGAGGGTGTCGCGGAGGGTGGCGAGGTCCAAACACTCGCGTTCCGCGAGCAAGGCTCTGTCCCAGAGAGGGCCAATCCGACTGTCCAACAAGACCATCTCCTCACTCTCAGGAATGCTGACAGGTTCCTCCAAGTGCTTGCGTTGAATGTGCCCCATTGTGGTCGCCTTACTTGCAGCGATGGCGCGAAACTCCTCGATTTTCCTATGCACCAGCTGATTTACGAGCCAACACGGAACGCCATTTTTGGGAACACACTTGAAAATATGCTGATTGACGATCGCCTCAGAGCGAAACCAACGAGCCACGGTCAAAGAACCGGACCAAGCGAAGAGAACATCACCCGGTCGCGCCAGATACTTCTCCGGCACCTCGATATCGTTGTATACAGTGGAGTTTCCCGGGCCGCTATTGATCTCCGCGATCCGAATCACCATGCGTCCAGTACCGGTGGCATCCTTAGTGAACGCACGGCCGTTAATAAATTCTGCCACGTCTGTCAGAGCACGCTCAGTAAATCGCTCAGGGCGCTCCAGCACTGCATGCCGAAAAATATCGCCAGACAGTTCGTCAGCTACGGCCACAATGCGCTCATTGATTGCGATTTTATCATCCAGCGCCCCAAGAACCGACGCGACCGCCCGCTGTTCAGAAAGCTCGAGGAAAGGGACTTCGACCTGGCGCAACTGAGTCAAGTTGAAGCCCGGGACCGAGCTACCGATCGACGCACCTTGAACTTGCGCCACACAATCAGGGGAAGAAAGAGCGTAATATAGGAACAGTGAATCAACCTTTTCCGAATCAGGCGTCATCTTCATTTGCTTATTGGAGACAATGTAACGGTCGAAGCGGGAACGCTCATCAATGAGCCCGACCTGACCGATTGTCCCCCAACAGGTGAAAACAAGGTCTCCACGACGCGCGACACTGCGTGGAAACTCCGCAGCCTTCTCCTCGTCAACGAACACAATCTCGCCGTCCATGAGTCGGACGCCGACACTCAGGCTGAGATTGCTTCCCCGGATCACGGGAACGCCGCTTTCTCGGAAAAAACGTGAGCCGATGGATGATCCGAACGGTCCGGTGGCGAGCGAGTTCTTACCGGGCTTGGCGAGAAATTCCAGCTTCACACGGTTCTCGTCAGACATAGATCTTCCCCAGCTGCTCGCGGACCAGATTTTCCAGCTTTGTCGACTTTTCGAATAGCTCGTACAACTCCTTCGTCAGCTCATTGATCCGCTTGGTAACAGATTCCGCATCCTCCTCTTCCACCTTCACAGCCCCCACGTACCGACCTGGTGTCAGTACATATCCGTGCTCCCGAACCTTCTCCAAGTTGGCCGAGTAGCAGAAACCCGACACGTTCGCATAAGTCAGCCCGGTCCTGCGCGCCGACGCCGTTCCACGCCACGCGTGATAAGTGTCCGCAATCTCCCCTAGATCGGACTCCGAGAAAATACGTTCCGTCCGGTCAACCATTTTTCCCATTGCGCGGGCGTCGATGAACAAGATTTCGCCCCGTCGGTCATCCAATCGCCGTGCGCCCTGCGGTGACTTGTCCCTGGACAGGAACCACAAACACGCCGAAATCTGCGTTGTCCGAAACAGCTGCGGGGGCAGTGCCACCATGCACGCCACCAAATCGGCCTCGATCAGGGCCTGCCTGATCTCCCCCTCCCCACTGGACTGGGAGCTCATCGACCCGTTGGCCAGGACGATGCCGGCAGTGCCCCTCTCCCCCAGCTTGGAAATCATGTGCTGGAGCCACGCATAGTTCGCGTTGTTCTTCGGCGGGACCCCGTACTTCCAGCGCGGGTCGGTCTCGTCCCTCGCCCAGTCCTTGATGTTGAAGGGCGGGTTGGCCATCACGAAGTCGGCCTTGAGGTCCGCGTGCTTATCGTCGGCGAAGGTGTCGCCCCAGCGGGCGGCGAGGTTGCCGTCGATGCCGTGGATGGCGAGGTTCATCTTGGCCAGTCGCCAAGTGCGCTCGTTGAGCTCCTGGCCGTAGACGGAGATGTCGGCCTTGTGGCCGCGCCCCCGGTGCGCCTCGATGAACTTGGCAGCCTGGACGAACATGCCGCCCGAGCCGCACGCCGGGTCGTACACCCGCCCCTCGTACGGCTCCAGGATCTCCACGATCAGCCGGACGACGGAGCTCGGCGTGTAGAACTCGCCGCCCCGCTTGCCCTCCGCCCGTGCGAAGTTGCCGAGAAAGTACTCGTACACCTCACCCAGCAGATCCTGCGCCGGCTTGTCCCCGCTGCCGCCGAAGCGGGCGTCGCTGATCAGGTCGACGAGTTCACCGAGGCGCTTCTGGTCGACGCGGTCCTGGTTGAAGATCTTGGGGAGGACACCCGTCAGGGAGGCATTCTCCCGCATGATCGCGTCCATCGCCTCGTCCAGGAGCTTGCCGACGCCCTGGGCCTTCGCATGCGTGGCGATCCAGGACCAGCGGGCGGTCTCCGGGACCCAGAAGACGTGCGCGCCCGTGTACTCGTCACGGTCCTCCAGGAAGTCGCCGATCTGCTCCTCGGAGATGCCGTCCTCGGCGAGTTCCTTGGCCAGCTCGGTGCGGCGCTCCTCGAAGGCGTCCGAGACGTACTTCAGGAAGATCAGGCCGAGGACGAACTCCTTGTACTGGGCCGCGTCGATGGAGCCGCGCAGCTTGTCGGCCGCCTTCCAGAGGATGTCCTGGATCTCCTTGGCGGTGGAGGCGCTGAACAGCTCCGCCTGGTCGGCGGGCTTGCCTTTACTTGCAGCCATCGGGTGGGCCGTCTCCTTCAGTGGACGTCGGTGTGCGGAAGTGGCTGGATGGTGAGCGTGCCGTCGGTCATGCCGGCCGCCATCACGCGGGTCAGGTCGTCGAGCGCGGCCGTCTGCTCGCGCAGCAGGGCCGCACGGCTCTCGACCTCGGCGAGGACGGCCTCGTACAAGTCGGCCTCGGCGCTGCCCAGGTCGGGGACGACCAAGTCCTCGATACGGCGGGACGCGCGCACGGCGCCGCTGGTGCGGGTGTGCTCCCCCGCCGCCGCCCGCAGCAGCGCGGCCAGCACCCGGGGTCGCACCGGCGGATCGGCGTCCGGGTGGATGCGCAGGATGCGGGCCGGGGCCGCGACCAGCGAGACGCCCTCCACGTCGACGTACACGCCGAACTGCGGGTGGGCGGTGACCACAAGATCCCCGGGCTCGGTGAACTGGGCGTGCTCGTAGGCCGTGAGCAGGATGCCCCGGTCGATGTGACGGTCGCCGATGCGGGCGGTGCCGAGGATCTCCTCGGGGGTGAGGACCGTGTAGTGGCCCTCGGAGGTGAGGTGTTCGGGGGCGAAGCGGTGGCCGGGGCGGCGGCGCAGGCGGCGGGCGCGCAGGAGGTGGCCGACGGACGTACGGCGGACCGGCTGGTTCTCCGGGCGCAGTTCCGCCCGGGCGTGCAGCCGGAGTTCGCCGGCCCGCGCACGTTCGTGGAGCTCACCCAGGCGACGCTCCAGGTCCGCGATGACCGCCGGGCGTTCCACCACCGTCCGCAGGTGCCGGGACGCGGGCGTGCGGTGCTGCGGAGTGAACGCGGCACCGGGACTGCCGTCCAGGTCGGTGCCGTGGACGACGGCGGCATGGCGCGGTTCGTGACGCCGGTCGAGGGTCCATCCCAAGGCACGCCAGATGGCGATGTCCTCGGCGAGCGCGTCGAGGACGGGCTCGGTCAGCGGCCTGGCGGAGTAGTCCGCGAGGAGAACGAGACCCGTGCGCTGCTCCTCGGGGACGCGGGCGAGGATCCAGACCGCCGTGCGGTAGCCGGGGCGGTAGGCGTAGGCGCCGTCGGGGAGGCTGATCGCCGCCTTGAGTAAACCGGGCTTCAGGAAGGAGCGGCGCAGGCGGTCGGCGTCGCCGTGCCGGGCGAGGGGGCCGGTGAGGACGTCGGCGGGTCCGAGGACGACGGCGGTGGCTCCGGTGTCGAGGTAGTCGGTGAGGGCGGCGACCTGGTCCA
Organism: Streptomyces caelestis; assembly: GCF_001279005.1. Lineage (GTDB taxonomy): Bacteria > Actinomycetota > Actinomycetes > Streptomycetales > Streptomycetaceae > Streptomyces > Streptomyces heliomycini. The sequence goes on along the minus strand of NZ_LGCN01000063.1, from coordinate 90,037 downwards.
GGACCGCCTTCGGGTCGCGGGTCTCGGCGGCCTCGTAGGGGAGGGCGCAGACGAGGAGGTGCGGGTAGCCCCACTCGTCGGCGGTCAGTTCCTCGCCCTCGACGACGTCGAGCCGGAACTCGTATACCCCGCGCACCAGCATCCGCCGCCGGACCAGGCGCACGCGGGCCGGGTCGGGGTCGGCGGCGAGGTAGACGTGGCCGGAGTCCTCGGCGGCGCGGTCGTGGAGGGCGGCCGGGAGGTCGCCGGAGCAGGCGTGCGGGACGGCGATCACCGCACCCTCGTCGAGGGTGTCGACCCCGGAGAGGGCGGCGAGGGCGCGGACCACGGCCGGGGTGGGCCCGTCGGCGGCCGGGGTGTGGGAGCCGAGGCGGTGGCGGGCCTGGAGGATCCAGTCGAAGGCCTCGGCGGGGTTGTAGGCGGCGTCGATCAGTTCGTCGGCGAGGTGGGCGAGGGCCGGTCCGGTGCGGTCGGGGTCGGGCAGGGCCCGCAGCTCGGAGAGGAGGAAGCGGTCGTCGGGGTCGAGGTCGGCGGCCCGCTCCAGGAGCATGTGCCAGGGGCGGCCGTCGGCGACGGGGGCATCGAGCTGCTGGTGCAGGCAGACCAGGGAGGTCAGCGCGCCGAGCAGGGCGGACGCGGACAGGGCCGGGGTGCGCCAGGCGGCCAGGGTGTGCAGGGCGAGCTCGGCGCGGAGCCGACGGGGGTCGGTGTTGCCTCGGCCGGTGGAGGCGAGCCAGTCGACGACCGCGCGGGCGTCGAACAGGGGACGACCGTCCTCGTGGGCGACAGGTGCGGGGAAGTCGGGGTGGCGGCGGGCCCAGGTGGTGGGGACCGGGCGCTTGACCTGGGCGAGGGCGGCGATCTCGGCATACGTGATCCGCCAGGCCGGGGTTTCGGGCAGGATGGCGGAGGGCGTCCGCGCGGTCGTGTGCGTCGTCATCGGACGTGTCCCCCCCTCTCCCCCGGGTCACCGAGGCCGGCTTCCCCGCCTCGCGGTCCACCCCTCTTCGGTGAGGCGGACGTCAGCAATCTATAGCGAGGCCGGAATCACGGAGGGAAACTCACCTGATAATACGGGTTATCAGTGATCTCCTCACCGCATCAATGGAACGGCGGGCACCTTGTGACCAGCAAGCGCCACGACGCCGAACCGGAGGACCACCGCGATGAGCCACCCGCCCTCGACCCCGCCCAGCACCCCCGGCCCCTCCGGTTCCGGGAACGCGCCGAGCTGGGGCGCCGTACCGCCGATGCCGGTCCCGCCGGCCGGCGCCGGGCAGCCTCCGGCGGGCATGCCGGCGGAGCCGAAGCCGTCGCGCCGCAAGGCCTGGCTCACCCACGGCGCGACCGCGCTCGTCGCCCTCGTGATCGGCGCGGGCATCGGCGGCGACGGGGAGTCCGGCGACAAGGACGACTCCGCCTCTCCCGCCCCGGCCGTCACCGTCACCGAGACCGCGGCCGCGGTCACCGAGGCCGGCGAGCCGGAGCCGGCCGCCACGGTCACCGAGAAGGTCACGGTCACGCCGAAGCCGGCCAAGAAGCCCGGAGCGGCCACCACGGTCGAGGGCGACGGCCAGTACCTCGTCGGCGAGGACATGCAGGCCGGCACGTACAGGACCGCCGGGCCCGACAAGGGCGGCATCATCGAGAACTGCTACTGGGCGCGCGCCAAGAACGCCTCCGGGGAGTTCGACGCGATCATCGCCAACGCGAACCTCCAGGGTCAGGGTCGGGTGACGGTCGACAAGGGCGAGTACTTCGAGACCAACGGCTGCCAGGAGTGGACCAAGGTCGGCTGACCGGCCGCCGCACACGCCGCCGCGCTCGTGGGGGGGACGCGGCGGACCCGGGGCGGGCGGCCCGCCGAAAACGGACCGCCTGCCCTTCCCCTCCCCCTTTCCGCCACCCGTCCGACGTGAACAGGAGGGTCCGCCGATGGGCCGCCGTTCCCCGCTCGCCCACGCACCCCGCCCCACCCTCAAGGGCCGTCCGCAGGTCCACTTCGACGGCGTGGTCAAGGCCGTCTCCCGGACGCCGATCGTCCTCGCCACGGACGCCTCCGTCGCCGGCGACAAGGTCGGCACCGGCTACCTCGCCACCACCGGCGAGACCGGACTGCGCGCCCACGCCTACCCGCAGCACCTCACCGCACCCCGCGTCCGCGTCGTCGTCACCGAACTCCGGGCCGTGTACTGGGGACTGCGGCGGATCTTCGCGGCGCATCCCGGCCGGCCCGTCGAGGTGCGCGTCGACAACCTCGACGCCCTGGACCTCCTGCACGAGTGGCAGGGCGGCGGCTACCGGATGCCGGACGGGTACGAGACCCGGCTGCGTTCGCAGGGCCGCCGGCCCAGCCTCGCCAAGCTGCAGATGTACGCCGAGTACACGCCCGGCCTCACCTTCGTCCACGAGAAGGCCCACGTCGGCAACCCGCTCAACGAGGCCGCCGACTCCCTGGCCAAGCTCGGCCTGCGCTCCGTGCGCGGCAGGGTGCCGGCGATCGAGATACCCCGGCTGGTCCTGCTCTGGGCGAGCGGGGCGCTGGCCGAGTACCGGCACGGCCGGGGCTGAGCCCCGTGTCCGCTCGCCACGCCCTCCTCCCGCCACACCTCCGCGCCCTCGTGCCGAAAGGAAGTTCCGCGATGTCCTCCCCCGAGCAGCAGCCCACCCCTCCCCCGGCCCCGGCCGAGGTCTCCGAAACGAGCCGGGGAACGGCCGAGGAGCCGGCCCTCGCGCCCGCCGGGCCGCTCCCCGCACTGCCCGACCACCCGCCGACCGCGTCCGCCTCCCGCTGGTCGCGGCTGTCGCGCGGCACCGTCCTCGCGATCGGCGCCGGCCTCGGGGCCGCCGTGGTGGGAGCCTGCTGGGCGGGGGTGTCGCTGGCCGACGGCTCGGAAGAGACGTTCAGCACCGACGGGACGCTCACCGTCACCGGGATCGGCGCGGGTCTCGACTCCGGCGACCCGTGTACCGGAACGGACGGCTACTCCGACATCGACTTCGGCGCCCAGGTCAGCGTCACCGACGCCGCCGGGACCCTCGTCGCCAAGGGCGGTCTGGGCCTCGGCCGGAAGACGGAGCTGGGCTGCGAGTTCCCCTTCACGGTCGACGACATCACGCCGGGCTCGAAGTTCTACACGGTCGAGGTCTCCCACCGCGGCGGCCTCACCCAGACCGAGGACGAACTGCGCGCGGGCGCCCTCGCGTTCACCCTCGGCGACTGACCATGCCGTCAGGCGGGGACCCGTACCGTCTCCACCCAGTGCGGGGGCTGGGGCGGGTCCTCGCCGATCAGGGCCGCGATCAGGCGGCAGGACGGGGTTTCGGCGGGCCAGGGGGTGTGGCCGTCGGTGAGGACGACGACGATGGACGGGCGGTCGCGGGCCGCGAGGGCGGCGTCGATGCCGACGCGCATGTCGGTGCCGCCCCCGCCGCCGAGGGTGATCTGCTCGGTGGCCGTCACCCGGGACACGGCGTGCACGTCGGCGTCGCAGGCGAGGACGGTGACGCGGTTGCCGCGCACGCCGACCTCGCGCAGGACGCCCGTGACCTCGCCCAGGGCGGCGGCGAGTTCCTCGTCGCCCATCGAGCCCGAGGTGTCGACGACGACGGCCACCCGGGGCAGCGGGCGGCGCAGGCTGGGCAGGACGACGCCGCGCAGCGCCGGGGTGCGGCGCGAAGGGCGGCGGTAGGTGTAGTCGACGGCCCCGCCGGCCCACGCGGCGGCCTCCCGGACCGCGCCGGACAGCGCCTGCCGCCAGTCCACCGTGGGTTCCAGGACCTGCTCGGCCCAGCGCTGCCAGCCCGCGGGCAGGGTGCCGCGGGAACGGTGGTGGGCGCGCATCGCCTCGGCGGTGTGCCGGCGCAGCGCCTGGGCCTCGACGTCGCCGAGGGCGGCGGGGCCGGCGGATCCGGGGAGTTCCCAGGGCGCGGGACGGCCGTGGGCGCCCGATCCGCAGTCGTGCTCGCGTACGTGAGGGGGCAGTCCGGGCAGGTACGCCTCGAACAGCTGCCCGTCGGGCAGGCCGAAGAGGCGGGGCTCGACGCGTCCGGCGGGCAGGCGCAGGCCGTCGGCGAGGAGGTCGTCGTTGATCTCGCAGTCCTGGGCGACGTTGACGCGGTACCGGTCGCGCTGCTCGGCGGCGGGGAGCCGGCCGGCCCGGCCGTGGTGGTCGCGCAGCAGGTGCGCCGCCTCGTGGATCCACACGCCGGCGAGTTCCTCCACCGGGGTCGCGTCGACGAAGGCGGGCGACACGTAGCAGCGCCAGTGCCGGTCCACGCCCATGGTCGGCACCTCGTGGCTCGCCACGACGGTGAGGGCGTACAGGGCCGACGCCAGGTAGGGGCGGTCGTGGGCCGCGCGGTAGCGGGCGGCGAGCAGTTTGGTCCTGTCCAGGCGGCTGCCGGGTTCCGTCATGCCCGTGGGCCTCAGCGGCCGCCGGGCAGGGCCCCGGACAGCCGCAGCAGGTCCAGGAACCCGTCGATGCCGGGGGGTACGGGCCAGTCGAGCCGGCGCATCGACGCGAGGTCGGTGGCGGCCCGGGCGGCCACGTCCGGCACACCCGCGTCCACGGCCTTGGCCAGGACCGCCCAGCCGGCCTCCCAGCGGGGCCGGGTGAGGTCGCTCTGGACGGCGGCGACGATCGCGATGAGGAAGGCCAGCTGGCGGTCGCCGCGCTCGGGCAGGGCGAACGCGTCGGGGTCGGCCAGGACCCGCTCGGGGTCGGGCAGGTCGAGGTGCTCCAGGTACGACAGCAGTTCGATGCCCGCGCCGTCCCCGACGGCGCCGGTGAGCGCGGCGGCCGTCGCCTCGCGGCCGGCGCCGGTCGCGTACGCCGTGGCGAGCAGCCGCAGCGCCATCTCCCAGGTGCGCGGGGACGGCCAGGAGCGGCCCCGGCTCTCGGCGTCGGCGGGGATGTGGTGGACCAGGCCGGGGCGGGCCGTGAGGAACCCGGAGACGGCGCCGCGGGCCCGCGCGACGGCGCCGGGCGCCTTGGCCGGATCGACCGCGGGGACGGCCGCCTCCGGCCAGGTGCCGGCCATGCCGCGGGCGACCGTGGCCGGGTCGTGGGTCCAGTCGAGGTGGACGAAGCGGTTGGCGAGCGGCGGGCTGAGGTGCCAGCCGTCGGCGGCGCTGGAGGGCGGGTTGGCGGCGGCGACGATGCGCACCGCGTCGGGCAGGACGAGGCTGCCGACCCGGCGTTCGAGGACGACCCGCAGCAGCGCCGCCTGCACGGCCGGGGGCGCGGAGGACAGTTCGTCGAAGAAGAGCAGGCCCTGTCCGGCGCGGGTGAGCCGGACCGCCCAGTCGGGCGGGGCCATCGGCACACCGGTGGTGGCCGGGTCGTCCCCGACGATCGGCAGCCCCGCGAAGTCCGACGGCTCGTGCACGCTGGCGATGACCGTCTCCAGCGGGAGGCCGAGTCCGGCGGCGAGCTGCTCCAGGCCGGCCGACTTGCCGATGCCCGGCTCGCCCCACAGCAGGACCGGCTGGTTGGCCGTCACGGCCAGCGCGAGCGCCTCCAGTTGCGGGCTGGCGGCGGGTTCGGTGCGCCGGGCGCGCAGTCTGGCGACGAGGTCGTCCGCGGCGGCCAGCGGGCCTGGGCCGGTGTTCACAGGGGCACGTCCTCGCCGTCGTACTCGTCCTCGCCGTCGTACTCGTCCTCGCGGTATCTCTCGTACTGGTCCATCCAGTCCTCCCACCAGTCGCCGCCGGCGTCCGGATGTTCCTCCCGCACCCGCCGCCGCAGGAAGATCAGATCGGACCGCTTGTACCGGCGGACGAGGTGGGCCAGCGACAGCTCCGACTGGTCGGCCACGTCGGTCCGGGCGCCGGCGGCGAGGAACGCCTCCACGAGGGCCCGGGAACCGCCGTCGTTGACCGCCGTGAAAAGCGGTGTGCGCTCCCGCCGGTCCCTGGCCTCCAGGTCGAGCCCCGCCGCGAGCAGCCGGGGCAGCAGCGGTTCGTGGTCGAGGAGGTGCAGGACGTGGAGCAGCGAGCGTCCGAAGGCGTCGCGGACCCGGGGGTCCACGCCCGCGTCCAGGAGCTGGAGCACGCCGTGGGTGTCGCCGTGCTGGGCGCGCAGGAACAGGTCCCGGCGCTGGGCGCGCAGCGCCTTCGGCAGCCGGCCGTCGCCCGACGCCCAGGTCTGCTCGACGGCGAAGCACCCGGCGACCGCGCCGCCGAAGGCGCGCAGGGCCCGCTCGCGCCGCTGCTCCTCGTCGCTGTGCGGCATGCGGAGCAGACCGCCGGGGCGGAAGCCCACCTCGTGCCATGCGCCCCGGCAGCGCACCCGGACGGGTTCGGGGAGACCGGGGCCCGGCGGGCCGCCGGTCCCGTCGGCGGCCCGGAGGCCGGGGAACAGCGCCTCGCGGACCAGTGGGTGCAGGTGTTCCGGCTCGACCCCGCCGACGCGCAGCAGGTCGAGGTCGGGGAGCCTGCGCCAGAGTGCCTCGGCCAGGAAGGGCAGGTCCTTGGACTCCTCGCGGCCGGCGGCCCTCACCCCGAGACCGGCGCCCGTCGGCTCCAGCAGGACGCGGGTGCGCCAGTCGCCGACGACGAGGAAGCGGTCGCCGACGCCCTCGCCCGTCAGCCGGCGGACCTCCCGCTCCAGGCGGGTGTGGTCGAACGCGAGCCTGCCGAGGAGCGCCGCCGGATCGGCCCGGTACCAGCCGGGACCGGTCGGGGGTGTCAGGTCGAGTTCGATCCCGGAGGCGGCGAAGGCCGCCTCGACCTCGCCCTTCTGGTGCAGCAGGGTGACCCACTCGGCCCGGGCCGCCGCGTCGGCGGGGCCGGGATCGGCGGTGGGCAGTTCGTCCGTACGGCGCGGTCGGCCGTCGGCGTGGAAGAAGGGGGGCCGTTCGGCGCCGCCGCCGCACCGCTCGCGCAGTTCGGCGGTGTGCCGCGCGTCCCACAGGTGCCGGGCGTAGCGCCAGTCCTCGGTCCGGCTCCCGAAGACGCCGGCGGTCCTCTCGTCCGCGACGGTGCGGAACCGCAGGGTGATCCGCTGCGGGCCCTCTCGCATCGCGGGCGTGGTGAGGTGCAGGTACGGCGTGGAACGGGGGCCTTCGCCCGCCCGCACCGGCCGGTAGCGGGCGAGGACGACGGTCCGGTCGGTGTCGAGGGTGGTCCATCCGCCCAGCACCCGGGGCAGGTGCCAGCGCACCAGATCCGGGACCAGGTGGCGCAGGTCGTCCTCCAGCGCCGCGGCGACGTCGTCGCCGCAGTGCTCGGCGACCTCCGGCAGGTCGATGTCGACGTCCACCAGGGCCGCCGCGCACGCTCCCCGCCAGTCGCCGGCCGTACGGCGCTCGGTCGCGCGCTCGATCATCCGCCGGGGCACCGCGTAGCGGCGGACGCGTCGCCGGCTCGCCGCCTCCTCCGGGGAGAAGCAGGGCGGTTCGGGGCGGCTGTTCACCGGTAGACACTTCCTATCGCGCGCAGGTCGGGATGGGCCCCGGCCCCGGGCCGCAGGCGCTGGGTGAAGGAGCGCTTCACCTTCCGGGGCAGTCCCGGCCCCAGACCGACGTACTCCAGCGGTGAGTCGTCCGGCACCGCCGCCAGCAGGGACTTCGCGCCCCGTCCGGTGAGCCCGGTGTGGCACAGCTCCAGTCGGCGCAGCGGGCTGCCCGGGAGCGCGGCGGCCAGCGCGCGGGCGCCTTCGTCGCCGGTGGCGTTGGCGGGGGCGCCGAGGCTCCGCTCCGACATGGGCCGTCCCAGGTCGAGCGCCTCGATGGCGCCCAGGGCGTCGGCGAGGGCGCGCGCTCCGGCGGGGCCGATGCCGTTGCCGCCCAGGCCCAGGCGCACCGGCCGTCCGGAGTCGGCGGCGGCCGCCGCGAGGACGGCGGCGCCCTCGTCGCCCAGGTGGTTGGCGGGCAGGTAGAGCTCGCGCACGCCCGCCTCCCGGATCAGCGCCGCCAGCAGGCCGGCGGCGTCGGCGGTCAGGCCGTTCCCCCCGAGGAAGAGGCGTTCCACCGGGCGCGGGCGGCCGGTGAGGGCGTCGAGCAGCGCGCGCAGACTCCCGGTGGTGACACCGGTGTTGACCAGGTCGAGGGTGCGCAGCGTGGTGTTGCGGCGGAGCATCGCGGCGAGGGCCGCGGCGCCGTCGTCGCCCACCGGGTTGCGCTTGAGCCACAGGGCGCGGACGGTGTCGTCCGTGGAGAGCGCGCCGGCGAGCGCGGCGGCGCCCTCCGGGCCGATGCGGTTGCAGCCGAGGTAGAGGGTGTGCAGGCCGTGGCCGTCGGCGAGCGCGCGGGCGACCGTCGACGCCCCTTCGTCGCCGATGGCGTTGGTGCCGAGCAGGACGTGCCGGGCGTGCGGCGAGCCGGCCGCGACGGGCATCAGCCGGGCGGCGCCGGCCGCTCCGAGCCCCTGCTTGCACAGGTCGACACGGCCGTCCGCGCGCAGGGTGCCGAGCGGGAACGCCTCGTCGGCCCCGACCGCCCGGTCCGACCGCAGCCTGGCCAGCAGCGGGTCCAGGCCGGCCGGATCGCCGACCGGGATGTCCGGGTGCTCGATCGCCGGGCAGCGCACGGGTGTCGGCTGCGTCATCACCACTCCACCGGTCCATCGCCGGCGCCCGGCCCGCCGGGGGCGGCACCGCCCTCCGCCCGCCCAGGACGGACCGGCGCCAATCGACGTTCCTCCACGACAAGGGCGGCAAGGCCGGTCGGATTCGAACCGACGTCCTCCAGCTTGATGCTAGGGCGCGACGACCTCTGCGCTACAGCCTTGCCGTGGAAGATCATAGCGGGATCCGCCGCATTGTCGATCATTTGTTTGACTGGAGCCCTCTGTACGTCACCCCCGCACAGGTGACCCCTGCTGCCTCGGGCGGCGGCGCCGGCCTCGTCCACGGGCGAAGGGCGGCCTCTCGGCCCTCGAGGACGACGCGACTCGACGGAGACCAGGTCTGGATCGACCATGTGATCCACGATGCCGTCGGGCCCCACGATGTCGTTGGGCCCTCCACCTGGTGGTCACCGGCCGGCGCCGAGAACCCGCCGGCGGGAAGGCGCGCCCGCCGGCCCCGGCCCAGGTCGCGGCTCCCGCCCTGAACCGCCGGTGCGCGTGCCCCATGGCGTGCCGGACATCGGTCCGCCGACGCCCCAGGAGGTCGGCGAGCCGGCGGACGCGGTCGAGCGCGGCCGGCCTCACGTCGTCGAGCGAGTCCGTTCCTGTGGGATCCGGCCGCCAACGCGTCGTCCCGCATGGCGGGATGACCGCAGGGTGACCGACCATGCGACCGGTCCGAGGGACCCCGGGCCCCGCGACGCGGGCCGGGCGGACGCCGGAGCCGTCATGCGGTTCACAGACCGTGTTCGTCCATCAGGCGCATCAGGTTCCGCTTGCGTTTCTGTGCGGTGCGCAAGGCGGTGACGTGAGCGGCGAATTCACCTTCCGTGCCCAGGCTGCGGTGGCAGTCGCGGATGCTCAGCAACAGGCCGACGAGCCGCTCGTAGACCCTGTTGCCGGTCTCCCTGGTCAGTGGCTCCGCCAGGCGCAGGTAGACGCCGAGCGCGTCGGCGGGACGGGTGGCCCGCGCCCGGTCGGCGAGCGTGAGCCACTGCCGGTCGTGGGCGCCGGTTCGGGCAGCGGCCTGCCAGGCGGCGTCGACGTCCTTGCCGTCGAGCAGGGCGTCGATCAGGACGGGACCGTCGTACCGGCTCTGTCCCGGCCGCTCCGCGTCGGCGCGCAACAGGGCGAGGGCTCCCTCGCGCTCGGCCGGCCAGCTGTCCGCGGCCCGCGCGGCGGCGCGCAGCTGCTGGTACGCGAGCAGTGAGCGGCGGGCGCCGAAGTGGTCGCGGCGCACGGCGACGGCGTCGGCGATCCGGCCCGCCCGCGCATAGCGGTCGCAGAGGTGGTCGACGAGAGCGGTGTCCACGGCGGAGAGGTCCCGGACGTCCCGGACACCGCGTTCCGCCCAGTCCAGGGCCTCGTCGAAACGCCGGGCGGCCTCCAGCTCGCGGGCGATGACCAGATGGGTGTGGCCGCTCGGTGCGAGGTCGGCCGCGTGCACGGCGATCACCGCGTCGACGTCTCCCCCGGCCTTGGCCAGACGCTCCATCAGGTACTTCTCCGCCCAGCCGCGGCGGTTGCGCCGCCACGCCTCGACGGCCAGCTTCCGCAGGACGGCCATGCCCTCTTCGCCGAGGACATCGTCGTAGTCGAGCGGATCGATGTCGGTCAGGCCGTCGTCGACGTCGCCGAGCACATGGCCGGCCAGCCAGCGTGCGAGCTCCTGGGGGTCGGGGCGTGCCGCGCGGCACGCGTCGAGGTGGGCGTCGGCGAGATCCGCGCCGATCCGCCCGAGCCGGCCGTCGGAGTCGTCGACGCTCTCCACCGCCTCGGCCAGCAATCGCATCGCCTCCCGCGCCAGGGTGATCGCGTCGGCGGCCCGGCCCGAGCCGGTCAGCGCGCCGATCGCGGACACCGCCTGCCGGGCCTGGTCGGCGTAGGCGCGGGCGTCGGCGTACTCGACGTAGCCGTACTGCGCGAAGGGGCCGATGTCGAGCAGGTCGCGGATACGGGACCGGACCGCGGTGAGGTCCCCGCGGGCGCTCGCGGCCCGCAGTTCCAGGCGGCGCCGCAGCTGCCGGTCCTCGTCGATCTGTTCTCGCAGCAGGGCGAGCAACTCGCCCTTGGAGAGGGCGGACAGCCACCCGTCGAGGTCCTGTGCGCGCTCCCGGGCCGTCTTCCGCTGCCGCGACAGGCTCTCCGGCCGGGCGAGCACGGTCAGGCCGAGGGCGACCAGGTGCTTGCAGAAGTTGCCCTCCAGACCGTACGGGCAGTCGCACGCGCCGGACAGTCCGCCGGGCCCGTCCAGGGTCAGCTCCGCCTCGTACCGCTCCGTCCCATGGACACGCGCGGTGACCAGGCCGTCACCCACCTCGACCCCGGACACCGCGTCGAGATACCCGAGGGCGCGTTCGAAGGAACGGGCGCCGGCCAGTGTCTTGAGATTCGCCTCGGTGAGGCCGCGCATGATCCTCTTCCGCCTTGCCGTGACTGTGCAGTCGATCGCTCCTCAGCCTAGAGGGGCCGAGGCTGCGAGTCGGCCCCTCTAGGCTGAGTTCGGCCCTCGACCCGCCCAGTGCCGGCGGGTGTCCGGTCGGCCACGCGTCCCTCCCCCGGTCTCGTGGGATTCACGGCTCTCGGCCACCGCCTTGAGGCTCCGGCTCTCACCGCCCCAGGCCCCGGACCCGCGGCCGGTACGTCCGCCGCCCCCGGTCGCTCGGCCACGCCGGCGCACGACGAGAGCCCACACCCGCGGTTCCCTTGCCGTCCCTCGCACCCGGCGGTGCCCCGCGGCCGCGCGGTCAGCCCGACGTGACCGGCAGTACGTCGGGCGACAGGGCCGCCGCGTGGGCCGTCGCGGCCGTCATGCGGCGGCGGTGGTGGCGGCGGCACAGGACCTCGTAGCCGACCTCGTCCGCGGAGCCGGTGACGTCGCCGACGACCACCTGGGCACCCTCGACGACCATGACCCCGCCGACCGTGCGGGCGTTGTGCGTGGCGCGGGCGCCGCACCAGCACAGGGCCTCGACCTGGAGCACCTCGACCCGGTCGGCCAGCTCCACCAGCCGCTGGGAGCCGGGGAACAGCTTGGAGCGGAAGTCCGTCGTGATGCCGAAGGCGTAGACGTCGAGCTCCAGGTCGTCCACCACGCGCGCGAGCTGGTCGATCTGCTCCGGCGCCAGGAACTGCGCCTCGTCCGCGATCACGTAGTCCGCGCGCCGGCCCTGGGAGAGGTGGTCGACGAGGTGCGCGTACAGGTCCGCGCCGTCGCCGACCTCCACCGCGTCCGTGACCAGGCCGAGACGGGAGGAGAGCTTGCCCTCGCCGGCCCGGTCGTTGCGGGTGAAGATCATGCCGACCAGACCGCGTGCCGAACGGTTGTGCTCGATCTGGAGAGCCAGCGTCGACTTCCCGCAGTCCATCGTTCCGGAGAAGAACACCAGCTCGGGCATGGGAGGTCGGGCACCTTTCGGCAGGGGTTGCGGGCGGATCGTCAGGAGTTCAGGAGCGTACTTCGAGCAGGGGGACCAGCTGCTCGGCAGGGGTCATCGAACCGTGGTTGCCGACCATCGCCGACTCCCTGGGCTCCCGCTCGGAGGCGATCAGCAGGACGTCGTCCCGCGCGGCGGCGATCACGTCGCCGATCCGGTGGTACACGCGTGCGTCGACCGTCGGCCCGAACCAGCCCGCCTCGATCGCCTCGTCGCGCGAGGCCACCCAGAACTGCTCGCCGAGCACCTCGCGCCAGCAGGTCAGCACGTCGTCCGCGGCGCCCGGTACGGCGTAGACGTGCCGGGCGCGGCCCTCGCCGCCGAGCAGGGCGACGCCCGCCTTCAGCTCCCAGTCCTCGTCGAAGTCGATGCGGTGGTCCTCGTCGAAGGGGATGTCGATCATGCCGTGGTCGGCGGTGACGTAGAGCGCGCTGCGCGGGGGCAGTTGTTCGGCCAGGCGCTGGACCAGGCGGTCGACGTACATGAGCTGGCCGCGCCAGGTGTCGGAGTCGAGACCGTAGCGGTGGCCGGCGCCGTCGACCTCGGCGTAGTACGTGTAGACCAGGGCGCGGTCGGCGGCGGCGAGCTGCTCGGCCGCGGTGTCCACGCGCTCCTCCCCGGAGAGCCGCCCGAGGAAGGTCCCGCCGCTGAGCGCGACCTTGGTCAGCGGGGTGTTGGCGAAGGTCGGCGAGGAGACCTGGGCCGCGTGCACGCCCGCCCGGTGGGCCAGCTCGAAGACGGTGGGGTACGGCTGCCAGGGGCCGGGCGGGGCCCAGGGCTGCCAGCGCAGCTGGTTCATCAGCTCGCCGGTGTCCGGGTTGCGCACGGTGTAGCCGGGCAGGCCGTGTGCGCCCGGCGGCAGGCCGGTGCCGACGGAGGCCAGGGAGGTGGCGGTCGTGGCCGGGTAGCCGGCGGTGATCGGACGGCCGGTGCCGCCGCGCGAGGCGGCGAGCAGGGACGTCATGAAGGGGGCTTCCTCGGGGTGCGCCCTCAGCTGCTCCCAGCCCAGCCCGTCGATCAGGAACACGCAGTTCCGGTCGGCGGGGGCCAGCTCGGGGATCGCGGCGCTCGTGCCGGGGACGCCCATGCCGGCGGCGAGCGTGGGCAGCAGGTCGGCGAGCGAGCCGGTGCCGTACTCGGGCAGGGGCGCGGAGTCGAGGGCGAGGGGGCGCGGGGGCGCGTCGTCCCGGGCGGTGGGGTGCGCGGGGAGCGTGGGGGGCGCCGGCCGGGCGGTGGACGCGGACCGCGGGGCGCGGGCGGGCGGCGCGGGGCGGGAAGCCGGCGGGCGGGGCACGGGCCGCGCACCGGACGCGGGCTGGGCGCCCGGTGCGGGTCGCGCGCCGGGGGTGGGCTGTGTCATCAGCGCGTCTGGTCCGCGGTCGCCTCGGACAGGGCCTGCGCGAAGGTGAGCGCCTGGCGCACCGTCTCCGGTCCGTCGCCGGCCTCGCTGACGCGCAGGCTCAGGTCGTCGGCCGTGGAGCTGCCCGTGTAGCCGTGGTCGGCCTCGCAGTTGGGGTCGCCGCAGGCGGCCGGCTCCAGGTCGATGCGGGAGACGGCGCCCCAGCCGATGGTGAGCACGATCTCACGGGGCAGCGTGCCCGGCTTGTACGACTCCGGGTTGGCGACCACCCGGCTGACCACGATCGACGAGATCCGGCCGAGCTTGACCGACTCCGTGGACGTGGTGGCGTACGGCGTCGGGGAGGTGCCGTCCTCGGCCTGCTCGTCGGTGTGGCTGACGATGAAGCGGTTGCCGGTGAGGACGAGCACGGTGACGTGCCGCCGCACCTCGTTCTGGTCGAACGTCGTCTCCTGGTGGACCAGGTACGACCGGATGGGCTCGCCGCCCACGGCGGCCTCCACCGCCTCGGCCACGAGGGCCGGGTAGTAGCCGCTGCGCTCGATCGCCGCACGCAGCCCCTGGGTCGTCGTACTGGTCTTGGCCATGACGCCCATCCTACGGGGGACCGCTGACTGCGAGGCACCGCTCGGCGCACTCCCCCCACGGCGCCGGTCAGTACGCGGGGAGGGTCCGCGGGCCGAGGTCGTCGCGGGCGGGCGGCGGGGCGAGGCGCACGGAGGCGTCGAGGACGCTCACGCCGTGCGGGGCGACGACCACCGGTTCCAGGGTGACCGCGACGACCTCCGGATGGTCGTGGACCAGCCGCGACACCCTCAGCATCAGCTCCTCCAGCGCGGGGGTGTCGACCGGCGCCGAACCGCGCCAGCCGAACAGGAGCGGGGCGGTGCGGATCGAGCGCACCAGCGAGGTCGCGTCCCGGTCGGTGACCGGGATCAGCCGGTGCGCCATGTCCCCGAGCAGCTGCGAGGGGGGCCCGGCGAGCCCGAAGGACAGGACGGCTCCGGCTGCTGGGTCGATGACCGCGCGCACGACGGTGTCGACACCGCGCGGGGCCATCCGCTGCACCACGGGGCGCAGCTCCACCGGGGCGCCGAACAGCTCCGTCAACTCGGCGTACGCCCGGCGCAGTTGTTCCTCGTCGGCCAGGTCCAGGCGGACGCCGCCCAGGTCGGCGCGGTGCCTCAGGTGGGGGGCGGTCGCCTTGAGGGCCACGGGGTAGCCGAGGGTGCGCGCGGCCTCGGCGGCGGTGTCGGGGTCCGGGGCGGGGAGGGCGCGGTGGACGTGGACGCCGTAGGCGCCGAGCAGGTCGCAGGTCTCGGCCGCGCCGAGGGTGAGGCCCTGTCCGCGCGCGAGCAGCCCGCCGATGAGCGCCGCCGCGCCCCGCTCGTCGATGTCCTCGTGCTCGGGCACCTTCCCGGGCTCGGCGGCGTCCCGCCGCCACTGCGCGTACGCGACGGCGTGGGCGAGCGCCCGGACCGCCCGCTCGGAAGCGGGGTAGGCGGGGATGAGGTGGGCGTCCTCGAGGGGTGCGGCGGGGGCCGGCCGGCCGCCGTCGACGGCCGCGCGGGCGTGGTCCGGCGCACCCGCGCGGGTCGGCGCACCGCCGCCGGCGGGCGGCCAGGCGGCCGGGGGCGGCGTGGCGCCGGGCGGCCGGGACGCCGCGGACGTCACCGTCTGCGGCACGGCGCCGGTCGTCGGCGGGGGCGCCGTGCTCGTCGCGGCCGACAGGGCCTCCGCGAGGCCGCCGAGTTCCACGTGGACCACCAGGACGGGCTTGGACGGGGTCGCGGCGGCGGCCGAGCTCAGGGCCCGCGCCAGGTCCGCGTCGCCGACCGGGCCCTCCCCCACCGCCGGGATCGCCGTCACGACGACCGCGTCGCTCGTGTCGTCGGCCAGCGCGTGGGAGAGCGCCGCGTGGAAGTCCGCCGCCGAGGCGGCGGTGCTGAGGTCCAGCGGGCGGTGCGGGCGCAGCCCCTCGGCGAGGCAGGCGTCGTAGGTGAGCAGGCCCAGGGACTCGGAGTTGCCGAGGATCGCCACCCGGGGGCCGGCCGGCAGGGGCTGGCGGGCGAGCAGCAGGCCCGTGTCGACCAGTTCGGTGATGGTGTCCACGCGGATCACCCCGGCCTGCCGCAGCAGCGCGGACACCGTCGCGTGGGGCAGCCGGGTCGCCCGTACGGCGTGCCCCCGGGGTCCGGCTCCGTGGCGGGCGCCCTGGACCACGACCAGCGGCTTGGCCGCCGCGGTCCGGCGGGCGAGGCGGGTGAACTTGCGCGGGTTGCCGATGGACTCCAGGTACATCAGGACGACGTCGGTGTCGGGGTCCTCGTACCAGTACTGCAGGAGGTCGTTGCCGGAGACGTCGGCCCGGTTGCCGGACGACACGAAGGTGGACACGCCGGTGACGCCGGTGACGCCGCCGCCGCGCCGGTGCAGGCGGGACAGCAGGGCGACGCCGATGGCGCCGGACTGGGCGAACAGCCCGATGCGGCCCGGGCGCGGCATCCGGGGGGCGAGCGAGGCGTTCAGCCGTACGTCCGGGGAGGTGTTGATGACGCCGAAGGCGTTCGGGCCGATGATCCGCATCCCGTACGAGCGCGCCTGCCGTACGAGGGCGCGCTGGCGTTCGCGGCCGTCGGGGCCGGACTCGGCGTAGCCGGCGGAGACGACGACGAGCCCCTGCACGCCGTGCTCGCCGCACTCGGTGACGACGTCGGGGACGTGCTCGGCGGGCACCGCGACGACCGCGAGGTCGACGGGCCCGTCGATGTCCCGCACCGAGCGGAACGCGGCCACCGAGCCGAGCTCCTTCTCCCCCTCCCCCAGCGCCTTGTTCACGGCGTACAGCCGACCGGTGAACCCGGTGTCCCGGAGGTTGTCGAGGACGCTGCGGCCCACTCCGCCGGGTGTGCGGCCGGCGCCGACGACGGCCACCGAACCGGGGGCGAGCAGCCGCTGCACCGAGCGCGCCTCGGCGCGCTGTTCGCGCGCGTACTGCACGGCCATGGAGCGGTCGGTGGGCTCGAGGTCGAACTCCAGGCGGACGACCCCGTCCTCGAAGCTGCGCTTCTGGGTGTACCCGGCGTCGGTGAACACCTTGATCATCTTGTTGTTGGCGGGCAGCACCTCGGCCGCGAACCGGCGGATGCCGCGCTCCCGCGCGACGGCGCCGATGTGTTCGAGGAGGGCGGAGGCGACGCCCCGGCCCTGGTGGGCGTCCTGCACGAGGAAGGCGACCTCGGCCTCGTCGGCCGGCGCCGAGGCGGGCGTGCCGTCGGGGGCGATCCGGTCGTAGCGTACGGTGGCGATGAACTCGCCGCCGACGGTGGCCGCGAGTCCCACCCGGTCCACGAAGTCGTGGTGCGTGAAGCGGTGGACGTCCTTGGCGGACAGGCGAGGGTAGGGCGCGAAGAAGCGGTAGTACTTCGACTCGTCCGACACCTGCTCGTAGAAGCTGACCAGGCGCTCGGCGTCATCGACGGTGATGGGGCGGATGCGCGCGGTGCCGCCGTCGCGCAGCACCACGTCGGCTTCCCAGTGGGCGGGGTACTCGTGCCGGTCCGACGAGGTCTGCATGGGCCCCAGAGTACGGCTCGCGCACGACGACGGCGCGAGGCAGTCTGTGGTGGACGACAGCCGGACCGAGGCCGCGGTCCGGCCGCCACCGGGAGCGGACGCCGCTCCGGGCACGCTTCACGATGTGGGAAACTGGTCTAGACAACTCTGAAGAGTGAAGGGCAGCAACACATGGCTGAGCGCCGCGTCAACGTCGGCTGGGCCGAGGGTCTCCACGCCCGCCCCGCCTCCATCTTCGTCCGAGCCGCCACGGCCGCAGGCGTCCCGGTGACGATCGCCAAGGCCGGGGGCGACCCGGTCAACGCGGCCTCCATGCTGGCCGTTCTGAGCCTGGGCGCCCAGGGCGGCGAGGAGATCGTCCTCGCGTCCGACGCCGAGGGCGCCGACGCCGCCCTGGACCGTCTGGCGAAGCTGGTCTCCGAGGGTCTCGAGGAGCTCCCCGAGACCGTCTGAGCGCGCACGGCTGCGGGAATATTCTTTTCACCGGAGACCCGCCCGCGGCATCGAAAGGCCCGCCCGGACCGCCGGGCGGGCCTTTCACTTTCCCTTTTCCGGGCAGCACGAATAACCCCTCCGGAATTGATCCCTCTTTGTATACGGCATCCTTGTTAATGCCGGAGACCCGTCATGTTTACGGCATGTTGCGCGTTCCTCACACGGTCCGCGCGGCCGGCGCCGGAGGCGAAACGCAGGCGGTGCCCGGCGCTCGCGCGCTCGGTGTGCAGCGCCGTGAGGGACCGCGCGCGGTCGCCGTCGCCGCGCGCCACGGCGTCCGTGATCGCCCCGTGCTCCGCCCAGTACCCGACCGGGTCGGACGGCCCCTCGGCGGCGTACATCCAGGCGATCTTGTGCCGCAGCTGGGTCAGCGTCGAGGTCAGCGCCGGGCTGCCGGTGGCCTGGGCGAGCGTCTCGTGGAACCAGCCGCTCAGGGAGCGCAGGTCGTCGCTGTGGCCCTGACGGGCGCGTTCCTGCCCCAGCCGGACCAGGCCGCGCAGCACCTTCAGATGGGCCTCGGTGCGGCGCTGGGCCGCGCGGGAGGCGCCGAGCGGCTCGAGGAGCATGCGCATCTCCAGCAGGTCGGCGGCCTCCTGCTCGGTGGGTTCCGCGACGCACGCGCCCGCGTGCCGCCGGGTCACCACGAACCCCTCGGCCTCCAGCGTGCGCAGCGCCTCCCGGACGGGGACGCGGGAGACGCCGTAACGCCGGGCGAGGACCTCCTCGGTGAGCCGGCCGCCGCGCTCGTGGACACCCGCGACGATGTCGTCCCGGATCGCCGTGCACACCGAGTGCGCGGGAATACGCATGACCGACCTCCGCTTAATCCCCGTGAAACGCCGACGATTGACGTGTGTGCCGTGACTCTATTGCAATCAGCGGGAATTCACGACGGCGGGCCGGAATCCATGCGTATTTTTTGGACGAGCGCCGAGCGGAAACACCGATGCCCCGGCTCGGGGAGCCGGGGCATCGGGAAGCGGGCGGGTCAGAGGTCGACGCCGTGCGCGCGGAGGTAGGCGACGGGATCGAGGTCGGAGCCGTACTCGGCGGTCGTACGGGCCTCGAAGTGCAGATGCGCGCCCGTGACGTTGCCGGTGGCGCCGGAGAGGCCGATCCGCTGCCCGGCGGCGACCTGCTGGCCCACCGAGACGCCGATGGACGACAGGTGACCGTACTGGGTGTACGTGCCGTCGTGCATCTTGATGACGACCTGGTTGCCGTACGAGCCGCCCCAGCCGGCCTCGACGACGGTGCCGATGCCGACCGACTGGACGGGGGTGCCGCTCGCGGCGTGGAAGTCGACACCGGTGTGGCTGCCGGAGGACCACAGTGAGCTGCCGGCCTGGTAACTGGTCGAGACGTACGAGCCGGGGATCGGGGAGACGAAGGTGTTGAGGCGCTCGCGCTCGGCCTGCCGCGCGGCGCGCTCCTTCTCCGCGCGGGCCTTAGCGGCCTCCTCGGCGGCCTTCTCGCGCGCGGCCTCCTCGGCGGCCTTCCGCGCGGCGGCCTCGGCCGCCTCCCGGGCCGCCTCGTGCTGGGCGGCCGCCTGGGCGTCGATCCGGTCGGCGACCGTGTCGCCCAGGGTGACGACGGGCGTGAGGCCGGTCTGTGCGGCAGCGGGCTCGGCGGCGAGCGCGGGAGCCGCGAGGGAGCCGACGACGCCGGTGGTGGTGAGCGCCGCGACGCCCGCCGCGCGGGCGGAGCCGCGCTGCATCCTGCTGGGACGACGGTGCTTGCCCGGGGCGCGGGTGAACGCCATGTACAGGCTGGTCCTTTCCTTCCCTCTCGCCTACCGGGTTAGCTGACGGGTTCGGAGCAGGAAGGTCTCCTACGGGCACCCTCGCGACACGCGCGGGCGTCCGATTCACCCCAGGGACTCAGGAGGGTCCCCGGCTCCCCTGGCTCGCGCCGTACGGGGACTCGGCGATGGCTGTCCGGTGCCGCGGGTGCGGCGCACTGCCCGACGAACAGCCCGCACGAAGCTAAGCGGGACGCCTGCCCATCCTCAAACGGATCCGGGTTTTTGTAGCGCATCCCACAGGGCAGACAGGCGACTTCCGCCCTGATTCGGGCATAAGAGGGCCCTGGTGACTCTCCTGTCACCAGGGCCCGTGCGCAGGTGCGCCGTCGCGGCTCGCTACTCGGCGGTCACGACGGTGACTTCGCCGATCCCGAGGGCCTCCACCGGCGCCTTGATCTGCGCCGCGTCGCCGACGAGGACCGTCACCAGGCGGTCCACCGGGAAGGCGTTCACGACGGCCGCGGTGGCCTCCACGGTGCCGGTCGCGGCCAACTGCCGGTACAGGTCGGCCTGGTAGTGGTCGGGCAGGTGCTGCTCGACCTGGTCGGCCAGGGTGCTCGCGACGGCCGCGGCGGTCTCGTACTTGAGCGGCGCCACACCCACGAGGTTCTGCACGGCGACATCGCGTTCGTCGTCGCTGAGCCCCTCCGCGGCGAGCGTGCGCAGCACCGTCCACAGGTCCTCGAGGGCGGGACCGGTGTTCGGGGTGTCGACGGAGCCGCTGATCGCCAGCATCGCCGCGCCGGTGCCGTCCGGGGCGGACCGGAGGACCTGCCCGAACGACCGTACGCCGTAGGTGTATCCCTTCTCCTCGCGCAGCACGCGGTCCAGGCGGGACGTGAGGGTGCCGCCCAGGCAGTACGTGCCGAGCACCTGCGCGGGCCACACGCGGTCGTGCCGGTCGGGCCCGATGCGGCCGATCAGCAGCTGCGTCTGGACGGCGCCGGGGCGGTCCACGATCACGACGCGGCCGGCGTCGTCCGCGACCACCGGCGGAACGGGCCGCGGCCGGGCCGGGGAGCCGGTCCAGGCGCCCAGGGTGCCGCCGAGGAGCGCGTCCAGGTCGATGCCGGTGAGGTCGCCGACGACCACGACGGTGGCCGTGGCGGGGCGGACGTGCTTCTCGTAGAAGGCGCGTACGGCCGCGGAGTCGATGCCGGTGACCGTCTCCTCGGTGCCCTGGCGGGGACGCGACATGCGCGAACTCGCCGGGAACAGCTCCTTGGAGAGCTCCTTGGCGGCGCGGCGGGAGGGGTTGGCCAGCTCGTGCGGGATCTCGTCGAGGCGGTTGCGGACCAGCCGCTCGACCTCGCTGTCGGCGAACGCGGGCGCCCTGAGCGCGTCGGCGAGCAGCCCGAGGCCCTTGGTGAGCCGGGAGGCCGGCACCTCCAGGCTGAGGCGGACGCCGGGGTGGTCGGCGTGCGCGTCCAGGGTGGCGCCGCAGCGCTCCAGCTCGGCGGCGAACTCCTCGGCGGAGTGCTTGTCGGTGCCCTCGGAGAAGGCCCGCGCCATGATCGTGGCGACACCGTCGAGACCGGTCGGCTCGGCCTCCAGGGGCGCGTCGAGGAGCACCTCGACGGCGACGACCTGCTGGCCGGGACGGTGACAGCGCAGCACGGTCAGACCGTTGTCGAGCGTGCCCCGCTCGGGGGCCGGGAAGGCCCAGGGCTTGGCGTCGCCCGCCTGCGGCCGCGGGTGGAAGTCCATCGTGGCGAGCTCGGTCACTTCGCCGTCTCCTCGTTCTCGTCGGCGCCGGCGGCTGCGGCGGCTTCCTCGGTGTCCTCGGCCTCCTGGGCGACCGGCTCGTAGACGAGCACCGCGCGGTTGTCGGGGCGCAGCCGGGCCTTGGCGACCTCCTGCACCTCCTCCGCCGTCACCTCCAGGACGCGCTGTACGGCGGTCAGGGCGAGCTGCGGGTCGCCGAACAGGACCGCGTACCGGCACAGTTCGTCGGCGCGGCCGGCGACCGTGCCGAGCCGGTCGAGCCACTCGCGCTCCAGCTGGGCCTGCGCGCGCTCCATCTCCTCCGCCGTGGGACCCTCCTCGGCGAACCGGGCGAGCTCCTCGTCGATGGCGGCCTCGATGACCGGCACCTCCACGTCGCCGGACGTCTTCACGTCCAGCCAGCCCAGGGAGGGCGCCCCGGCCAGCCGCAGCAGGCCGAAGCCGGCGGCCACGGCCGTGCGGTCGCGCCGTACCAGGCGGTTGTAGAGCCGCGAGGACTCGCCGCCGCCGAGGACGGTGAGCGCCAGGTCGGCGGCGTCGCACACGCGCGTGCCGTCCTCCGGCAGCCGGTAGGCGGCCATCAGCGCACGCGCGGGGACCTCCTCCTCCACGATCTCGCGCAGCTGCCCGCCCATGACCTCGGGCAGGGCGCCGTCGCGCGGGGCGGGCTTGCCGTCGTGGCCCGGGATGGAGCCGAAGTACTTCTCGATCCAGGCGAGCGTCCGCTCCGGGTCGATGTCGCCGACGACGGAGAGCACGGCGTTGTTCGGCGCGTAGTACGTGCGGAAGAACTGGCGCGCGTCCTCCAGGGTGGCCGCGTCCAGGTCCGCCATCGAGCCGATGGGCGTGTGGTGGTACGGGTGGCCCTCCGGGTAGGCGAGGGCGGTCAGCTTTTCGAAGGCCGTGCCGTAGGGGACGTTGTCGTAGCGCTGGCGGCGCTCGTTCTTGACGACGTCCCGCTGGTTCTCCATGGACTCGTCGTCCAGGGCGGTCAGCAGGGAGCCCATGCGGTCGGCCTCCAGCCAGAGGGCGAGCTCCAGCTGGTGGGCGGGCATGGTCTCGAAGTAGTTGGTGCGCTCGAAGCTGGTGGTGCCGTTGAGGGAGCCGCCGGCGCCCTGGACCAGCTCGAAGTGGCCGTTGCCCTTGACCTGGGCGGAGCCCTGGAACATCAGGTGCTCGAAGAGGTGAGCCAGGCCGGTGCGTCCCTTGACCTCGTGACGCGAACCCACGTCGTACCAGAGGCACACCGCGGCGACCGGGGTCAGGTGATCCTCGGAGAGCACCACGCGCAGGCCGTTGGCCAGGCGGTGCTCGGTCGCTGTCAGGCCGCCGGAGCCTGCCTGGGCTGTGGCCGTGTGACCCATGGGCATGTACGTCCCTTCGATCGCGGAGGCGGTCGTCGAACCCGCCGTTTCTGCCGGTCCTGCCACTGTATGCAAGCGCGCGGAGCCCCGACGAAGTTCCCGCCGGGGCGGGCTACGCCGAGAGCGAGAATGCCGGACCGCCGCCCCCGCGGGCAGTCGTGCCTCCCCCAGCGCCTCAAGGGCCTGGGGAGTATCCCCAGGGCGATGGGGGCCCCGCTCGTGGAGGCACCCCGCAAGCGCCGGGCCGCGCGACGCACCCCCGGCCGGCCCCGCACCGGGCCCCGGCCGCCCGCCTCACGTGGGCGCCGGGGCACCCCTCCGGGGGCGCCTCGCAAGCGCGGGTGAGCGGAACCCGCCCCCGGCCCGGTGCGTCCCGATCACCGGGGAACCCCGCGCGCAGGCGCACCGCACACGCCGCGTACCGTGCCCTCCCCGGAGACACCCACGACCGGGCCCTGGTCCCGCCTGTCAGTGCGACGGTCCACAATGGTCCGCATCAGATCCCGTCCCCACGCTTCAGCAAGGAGCCGGCAGCGATGGCCCGCCGCAGCACGAAGACCCCGCCGCCCGACGACTCGTACGAGGAGAAGATCCTCGACATCGACGTCGTCGACGAGATGCAGGGCTCCTTCCTCGAGTACGCGTACTCGGTCATCTACTCCCGCGCCCTGCCGGACGCGCGCGACGGCCTCAAACCGGTGCACCGCCGCATCGTCTACCAGATGAACGAGATGGGCCTGCGGCCCGAGCGCGGCTACGTGAAGTGCGCCCGCGTCGTCGGCGAGGTCATGGGCAAGCTGCACCCCCACGGCGACTCGTCGATCTACGACGCCCTGGTCCGCATGGCCCAGCCGTTCTCGATGCGCGTCCCCCTGGTCGACGGCCACGGCAACTTCGGCTCACTGGGCAACGACGACCCGCCCGCCGCCATGCGGTACACCGAGTGCCGGATGGCCGAGGCCACCAGCCTGATGACCGAGTCCATCGACGAGGACACGGTCGACTTCGCGCCCAACTACGACGGGCAGGAACAGGAACCGGTGGCGCTGCCCGCCGCCTTCCCGAACCTCCTGGTGAACGGCGCGTCGGGCATCGCCGTCGGCATGGCCACCAACATGCCGCCGCACAACCTGCGCGAGGTCGTCGCGGCCGCGCGGCACCTGATCAGGCACCCGAACGCCGACCTCGACGCGCTGATGAAGCACGTCCCCGGCCCCGACCTGCCCACCGGCGGCCGGATCGTCGGCCTGTCCGGCGTCCGGGACGCCTACGAGAAGGGCCGCGGCACGTTCAAGATCCGCGCGACGGTCACCGTGGAGGACGTGACGGCCCGCCGCAAGGGCCTCGTCGTCACGGAGCTGCCCTTCACGGTCGGTCCGGAGAAGGTGGTCGGCAAGATCAAGGACCTGGTCGGGTCGAAGAAGCTCCAGGGCATCGCCGACGTCAAGGACCTCACCGACCGCGAGCACGGGCTGCGTCTGGTCATCGAGATCAAGAACGGCTTCGTGCCGGAGGCGGTCCTGGAGCAGCTGTACAAGCTGACGCCGATGGAGGAGTCCTTCGGCATCAACAACGTGGCGCTGGTGGACGGCCAGCCGCTCACCCTGGGCCTCAAGGAGCTCCTGGAGGTCTACCTCGACCACCGCTTCAACGTCGTACGCCGGCGTTCGGAGTTCCGCCGCGGCAAGCGGCGCGACCGCCTCCACCTGGTCGAGGGCCTGCTCACGGCGCTGGTGGACATCGACGAGGTCATCCGCCTCATCCGCTCCAGCGAGAACTCCGCGCAGGCCAAGCAGCGCCTGATGGAGCGGTTCTCCCTCAGCGACATCCAGACCCAGTACATCCTGGACACGCCGCTGCGCCGCCTCACCAAGTACGACCGGATCGAGCTGGAGGCCGAACAGGACCGGCTGAACGCGGAGATCGAGGAGCTGACCCGGATCCTGGACTCGGACGCGGAGCTGCGCAAGCTGGTCTCCACCGAACTGGCCGCGGTCGCCAAGAAGTTCGGCAACGACCGCCGTACGTTGCTGCTGGAGTCGGCCGACACCCCGGCCGCCGTCCCGCTGCAGGTGGCGGACGACCCGTGCCGGGTGCTGCTGTCCTCCACGGGCCTGCTCGCCCGTACGGCGGACAACGAGCCGCTCGCCAGTGGCGCCAAGCGGGTCAAGCACGACGTGATCGTCTCGGCGGTGCCGGCGACGGCCCGCGGCGAGATCGGCGTCGTCACCTCCTTGGGCCGTCTGCTCCGGCTGAACGTCGTCGACCTGCCGCAGCTCCCGGCGGCGATGCCGGTGCCGAACCTCGCGGGCGGAGCGCCCCTGGCCGAGTTCGTGTCCCTGGAGGACGACGAGCAGGTGGTGTGCCTGACCACGCTGGACGAGTCGTCGCCGGGCCTGGCGCTCGGCACGGAACAGGGTGTCGTCAAGCGCGTGGTGCCCGACTACCCCTCCAACAAGGAGGAGCTGGAGGTCATCACGCTCAAGGAGGGCGACCGGATCGTCGGCGCGGTCGAGCTGCGCACGGGCGAGGAGGACCTGGTCTTCATCAGCGACGACGCGCAGCTGCTGCGCTACCCTGCCGCGCAGGTCCGGCCACAGGGCCGCCCCGCGGGCGGTATGGCGGGCATCAAGCTCACCGAGGGGGCGAAGGTCATCTTCTTCACGGCGGTCGATCCGGCCGCGGACGCGGTGGTGTTCACGGTCGCGGGCTCGCGGGGCACGCTGGACGACTCGGTCCAGACGACGGCCAAGCTGACCCCGTTCGACCAGTACCCGCGCAAGGGCCGGGCCACCGGCGGCGTGCGCTGCCAGCGGTTCCTGAAGGGCGAGGACTGCCTGGCCCTGGCCTGGGCGGGCCCGCTCCCGGCCAAGGCGGCGCAGAAGAACGGCACCGCGGTGGACCTCCCGGAGCCCGACCCGCGCCGTGACGGCTCGGGCGTGTCCCTGCCGAAGACGGTGTCGGTGGTGGCGGGACCGGTCTAGGCGGCCGGATCCTCCGCCGCCCCCTGCACATAGCGGAGTACGCCCCACATGCCGTGGTCGTCGGTGTGTGGGGCGCCGTCGTTCCCGCACGCCTCCAGCTCCCCGCGGAGGGCGGCGGGGTCGATGCCCGACCCGATGAGCACGAGCTGCGTGAGCCGCTCCTCACCGGCGGACCAGGGCTCGGGGTAGAACCGCAGGAACCGCCCCACGGCGTGCACGGCGTACCGGTTGCCGAGGTCGTACGGCCCGAAGTCGACGTATCCCTTGATCCGGTAGAGCCCTTCGGGCCGGCTGTCCAGGAACCGGATCAGCCGCCGCGGGTCCAGCGGGCGCCCGGACGCGAAGGAGACGCTGTCGTACGCGGCGTGCAGGTGCCCGGCGTGGTCGTCGTGACGCAGATCGTCGAACGACAACTGCCCGACGCGCTCCTCGCTCGGCCTGCAGTCGAAGAGGAACTCGGGGTCGACACGGCCGTACGTGGCGGGCACCACGGCCGCACGGTCGACGAGGGACCGGACCAGGGCCAGTACGCGCGCGGCGTCCGTGACCCGGTCCACCTTGTTGACGACCACGAGGTCCGCGAGGCCGAGGTGCCGGTCGATCTCCGGGTGCCGGGTCCGGGTGTCGTCGAACTCGGCGGCGTCCACGACCTCGACGAGCCCGCCGTACACGATTCCCGGATGCTCGCTGGCGAGCACCATCCGCACGAGCTCCTGCGGTTCGGCGAGACCGCTGGCCTCGATGACGATGACGTCGATCCCGGCGGAGGGACGAGCGAGCCGCTCGAGGTACACGTCGAGTTCGCCGCCGTCCACGGCACAGCACAGACAGCCGTTGCCCAGCGACACGGTCGCGTCCCCGAGCGCCCCGGCGACGGCCATCGCGTCGATCTCGATGGCCCCGAAGTCGTTCACGACCGCGCCGATGCGGCTGCCGCCGCTGCGGTGGAGAAGGTGGTTGAGCAGGGTGGTCTTCCCCGAGCCGAGAAATCCGGCCAGTACGACCACCGGAATCTGCCGCCCGCTGCTCCGCTCCGACACGCGATCCCTCTCCCACCTCCGCGCACACCGGCTCACTCACGGCGTGCGCCCCGACGAATGACTGGCGTACCAGGATACGAGCGGCGGGAACCACGCCGGAGTGAACGATCGTCAGCGACGTCCGCGGGGCAGACGTCGGGCAAGGCGCCGGTTCGTGCGATCCTCGCTTCCCTCCGTGCGCCGCCTGGCCGCCTTCCCGCCGATCAGAGCCGCTCGGCACCCTGGAAGGCGGCAAGCGCCGCCCACCGCTCGCCGGTTCCCTGCCGTCGACCCGCAACCCGACGACCGGCGGACGTCGGCCTGATCGGGGTATGTGACATGGCCACACAGTATTTCGGGCTGCGGGGACGCGGGCTCGCCCCACGAGCGGGTCTCGCCTTCCTTCGAGCTCGGCAACGGCGACGTCGCCGTCATCGGCACGGAGGCCCCAGCGGAACTCGACGGCGAACTGCCGCCGGACGTCGGCCGCGCCGAGTACGAACGCATCGTCGTCGTCTCCCGGGAGACGCTGCCGCGCGCCGAGGCCGACATCCCCGACGCCTGAGCCGAAGACCGCATCCGGGCGGCGAGCCCACCCTCGGCTCCGCCACGATCCGCCCTCCGCGCACCATCCGCGATACAGGGCCGCCCCGTCCGAGCAGGCACACCGCTTCCTGCTCACCACAGCCTCGCGAGGCCCGGCACGGAATCAGTGCCGGGCCTCCGGTGCACACGCGGGCGGGCCTCTCTCCGGCCGACGGACGAGCGGGTCGACACGTCACTCGTGAGCAAGTCAGGTTAGGCTCGCCTTTGTGAGTAGCACGTGCTCGAACCTCTCCCGCGAGCTCGACGAGCCGGTCGCGGGAACCGCGGCCACCGCGCGGACCTGGCTGCTGCTGGAGCAGCCCGGCCCCTGGGGTGCCAAGGCGCTCACCGCCAGCCACCTCGACCCCGCGCTGGGCCGCGCCCTGGAGGCCGCCGCCCGGGGCAGCGGGGTGCGGATCGCGCTCGTCCGGCGGCCCGGGCGGCACGCGGACCGCCGGACGCCCGCCACGCGCCGGGTGTACGTCGCCCACACCGTTCCCGGAAACGTGTGGCTGCACGCCGCCACCACCTCGGACCCCGAGCGCCTGCTCGACCTCGACTTCACCGCGCTCGGCAGCGGCGAGCCGGAGTCCTTCGCGACCGTGCTCGGCGGCCGGCCCCACGAGGGCGGCCCCCTCGCCCTCGTCTGCACCAACGGCAAGCGCGACCGCTGCTGCGCCCTCCTCGGACGGCCCCTGGCGGCCGAACTCGCCGCCTCCGGGGTCGAGGGCGTCTGGGAGGTCACTCACCTGGGCGGCCACCGCTTCTCCCCCACGATCCTCTGTCTGCCGTACGGCTACGCGTACGGGCGGGCCGAGGCGCACACCGTCAAGGAGGTGCTGCACGGCGTGGAGAAGGACCGGATCGTCGTCGAGGGGTGCCGAGGGTGCTCCGCCTGGGAGCGGCCCGGCCAGGCGGCCGAGCTGGCCGTCCGTCGCGCGGCGGGCGAGTACGCCGCGCAGGCCCTGCGCGTCATACGGACGGACGGCGCGGCGCCCCGCTGGGAAGTGACCGTCGCCCACACGGACGGACGCCGGTGGCTGGTGGAGGTCGCCCAGGGCGCGTCCCTGCCGTCCCGTCCGGAGAGCTGCGGGTCGGCGCTCGGCTCGCCCGCGCGGATGGACGTCGTGGGCGTCCGCGAGGTGACCCTGGCGGCGCTGGCGGGCTGACCGCCCCTCCCGCTTCCACGGACTCGGGAGATCCCCGCCACACCCCTGCGGCGTCCCGCACCCGCCCACGTACCGTCAGGGGCATGAGCTCCACTCCCCCCGCACGCCGCCTGCGCCTCGGCCTGCCGCGACGGGTGTTCTCGCAGGTCCTGCTGATGCAGCTGGCGATCGCCGCGGGAGTCGCGGTGCTGGCCACCGGACTGTTCCTCGCGCCGCTCGGCGACCAGCTGGACGACCAGGCGATGCGCCGCGCGCTCGCGATCGCGCAGACCACCGCGCAGCAGCCGCAGATGGCGCAAAACCTGCGCGGGACGGCGCCGTCCCCGGACGGACCGGTGCAGCGGGAGGCCGAACGGATCCGGAAGGCCACCGGCGCCGAGTACGTCGTGGTGCTGGACCGGCGGGGCGTGCGCTGGTCGCACACCGACCCGGAGCGGATCGGCGGGCTGGTGTCGACCGACCCCGGTGAGGCACTGGCCGGACACGACGTCATGGAGATCGACGAGGGCACCCTGGGGCGCTCCGCGCGGGGCAAGGTGCCGCTGCGGGACGACGACGGCGGGATCGTCGGGGCGGTCTCGGTCGGCATCGCCTACGACAGCGTCCGGGCCCGGCTGATCCATGCCATCCCGGGACTGTTCGCGTACGCCGGCGGCGCCCTGGCCGTGGGCGCGCTCGCGGCCTGGCTGATCTCCCGGCGGGTGCAGCGGCAGACCCGCGACCTGGCCTTCTCCGACATCGCGGCGCTGCTCGCGGAGCGTGAGGCGATGCTGCACGGCATCCGGGAGGGCGTGGTCGCCCTGGACCGCACCGGCCGTATCCGCCTGCTGAACGACGAGGCGCAGCGCCTGCTGGGAATCGGCGAGGAGGCCGTCGGCCACTCCCCCGATCTGGCGCTCGGCACAGGACGCACCGCCGATGTGCTGGCCGGACGGGCGACCGGCACCGATCTGCTCACCGTGCGCGGCCGGCGGGTCCTGGTCGCCAACCGGATGCCGACGGACGACGGCGGCGCCGTGGCCACCCTGCGCGACCGCACGGAGCTGGACCGGCTCGGCCGGGAGCTGGACTCCACGCGCGGGCTCATCGACGCCCTGCGCGCCCAGGACCACGAGCACGCCAACCGCATGCACACCCTGCTGGGACTGCTGGAGCTCGAGATGTACGACGACGCGGTGGAGTTCGTCGGCGAGGTCGTCGGCGACCACCGGGCCACGTCGGAACAGGTCACCGAGAAGATCCGGGACCCGCTGCTCGCCGCGCTGCTGGTGGGCAAGGCGACGGTCGCGGCCGAGCGCGGGGTGGCGCTGTGGGTGACGGACGGGACCCGGCTGCCGGACCGGCTGATCGACCCCCGGGGGCTCGTCACCGTGGTCGGCAATCTGGTGGACAACGCCCTGGACGCCGTCGCCGGTACGCCGCACGCGCGCGTGGAGGTCGAACTGCGCGCGGAGGGGCGCACGGCGGTGCTCGTGGTGCGCGACACCGGTCCCGGAATTCCGCCGGAACACCACGAGTTGATCTTCACCGAGGGCTGGTCCACCAAGGAGCCGCCGGCCCACCGCGAGCGGGGCATCGGGCTGCCGCTGGTGCGCCGGCTCGCCGAGCGGCAGGGGGGCGGCGCGACCGTGGGCGAGGCTCCCGGCGGGGGCGCGGAGTTCACCGTCGTGCTGCCCGAGGCCCTGGCCGAGCCGGGCGCGGAACCCGCGCTCACCGGGGCCTTCGCCCCGGGAACCGACGAGGAGGAGTCGCGATGATCGAGGTCCTGGTCGTGGACGACGACGTCCGGGTCGCGCGGGTCAACGCCGCGTACGTCGAGAAGGTGCCCGGTTTCCATGTCGCCGGTCGGGCGCACAGCGCGGCCGAGGCGCTCGACCGGCTGAAGGCGCTGCCCCGGCTGGATCTCGTCCTCCTGGACCACTACCTGCCCGACGAGACGGGGCTCGCGGTGGTGCGGGAGATGCGCCGGCGCGGGCACCAGGCCGACGTGATCATGGTGACGGCGGCCCGTGACGTGTCCACGGTGCAGGCGGCGATGCGCCAGGGCGCCCTGCAGTACCTGGTCAAGCCGTTCGCCTTCGCGGGGCTGCGCGCCAAGCTGGAGGCCTACGCGGAGCTGCGCCGCACCCTCGACGGCGGCGGCGAGGCGGAGCAGGCGGAGGTGGACCGCATCTTCGGCGCGCTGTCGGCGTCGTCCGAGCCCCAGCTGCCCAAGGGGCACTCCCCCACCACCGCGGAACTCGTACGGCAGTCCCTGATGAACGCCGACGGCCCGCTGTCGGCCCAGGAGGTCGCCGAACGCACAGGGGTGAGCCGCCAGACCGCCCAGCGCTATCTGAAGCTCCTGGAGCGCACCGGACGGGTCACGCTGACCCTGAAGTACGGCGACGCGGGCCGCCCGGAGCACCGTTATGCGTGGGCGACCCGCGCCTGAGGACACGGCCCGCGGGGGCGGGGGAAAGGACCGTGCCCTCCTCCCTTACGGATGGCGGCGCCGTCCGTCTCCGCCGGGCGCCCTACACCGCCCCCGCGCCGGTCAGCGAACGCACCTCGGTCTCCGCGTGCCTGGCCTCGTCGGGAACCTCGGGTGAGGTGAGCGTGCCGAGCCAGCCCGCGAGGAAGCCCAGCGGGATGGAGACCAGACCGGGGTTCTGCAGCGGGAAGAGCTGGAAGTCGGCGCCCGGGAAGAGGGACGCGGGGCTGCCCGACACCACGGGGGACAGCAGCACCAGCACCACGGCCGGGATCAGGCCTCCGTACACGGCCCACACGGCGCCGCGGGTGGTGAAGCCGCGCCAGAACAGCGAGTACAGCAGCACGGGCAGGTTCGCGGACGCGGCCACGGCGAAGGCGAGGCCCACCAGGAACGCGACGTTGAGGTCGCGGGCCAGCAGACCGAGGCCGATCGCGAGCAGACCGACGCCGACCGCGGCGACCCGGGCCACCGCCACCTCGCTGCGCGGCTTCCCGCGCCGGCGCCGCAGGGAGGCGTACAGGTCGTGCGCGACGGACGCCGAGGAGGCGAGCGTGATCCCGGCGACCACGGCGAGGATCGTGGCGAAGGCGACCGCGGCGACGATCGCGAACAGGACCGTCCCACCCGTGGAGCCGGCGCCGCCGCCCAGGTCGAGCGCCAGCAGCGGCACCGCCGTGTTCCCGGACGCGTTCGAGGCGCGCACGGCGTCCGGTCCGACGAGGGCGGCGGCGCCGAAGCCGAGCACGATCGTCATCAGATAGAAGCCGCCGATGAGGCCGATCGCCCAGACGACCGACCGCCGTGCCGCCCGCGCGGTGGGGACGGTGTAGAAGCGGGACAGGATGTGCGGCAGTCCCGCCGTGCCGAGCACCAGCGCGAGCCCCAGACTGATGAAGTCGAACCGCGCGGTCCAGTCCGCGCCGTAGGCGAGGCCGGGCGCCAGGAACGCCTCACCGTGACCACTGCGTTCGGCGGCGGTGAGGAGCAGCCGGTTGAAGTCGCCGTGGAACCGCAGCAGGACGAGGACGGTCAGCGCGACGGTGCCGCCGAGCAGCAGGACCGCCTTGACGATCTGGATCCAGGTGGTGGCCCGCATCCCGCCCAACGACACGTAGATCACCATGAGGACGCCGACGCCGACGACGGTCCAGGCCCGGGCCGCCTCGCCCGTGCCGCCGAGCAGCAGCGCGACCAGGCTGCCCGCGCCCACCATCTGCGCCACCAGATACAGAACGGACACGGTGACCGACGAGGTTCCCGCCGCGATCCGCACCGGCCGCTCCCGCATGCGCGCGGCGACCACGTCGGCGAGCGTGAAGCGCCCGCAGTTGCGCACCAGTTCCGCGACCAGGAACAGGACCACCAGCCAGGCCACCAGGAAGCCCACCGAGTAGAGCATCCCGTCGTAGCCGACGAGCGCGATGAGTCCGGAGATGCCGAGGAAGGACGCGGCCGACATGTAGTCGCCCGCGAGGGCGAACCCGTTCTCCATCGGGGAGAAGAGCCGGCCGCCCGCGTAGAACTCCTCCGCGGAGCCCTGCCGGTGGCGGCTCACCCAGGTCGTGATGGCCAGGGTCACCGCGACGAACGCGCCGAACAGCAGCAGCGCCGGCACCTGGTGGTCGCCCGTCATGCCGCGCCGCCTCTCCCGCGCGCCCGTTCCTGGGCGTCCCAGCGCAGTTCCAGCGCCGCCCGGTCCCGGCGCAGCCGCGCGTGGCGGACATAGGCCCAGGTGAGCAGGAAGGTGGTCAGGAACTGGCCGAGCCCGGCGAGCATGCCCAGGTTCACGGCGCCCGCGACGGGCCGTGCCATCAGTCCCGGCGCGGTCGTCGCGGTCACGACGTACGCCACGTACCAGGCGAGGAAGGCGAGGACCGCCGGCCCCACGAACCGCCGGTAGCGGCCCCGCACCTCCTGGAAGGCCGCGCTGCGCTGTACTTCGAGGTAGACGTCGGCCCCGTCCGCGCGGCGGGCCGGCGGCGGCGCCTCCGCCTCCGCCGGGCCGACCGATTCGCCCCAGCCCGAGGCCAGGGCGTCGTACCAGGGATCGTCGTACCTCACGTCCCCCGAGTTGCTTCGCTGCATGCCCAAGGATGGACAGAACGGGAAGATCCCCGACTCTTCTTCCCGTTCTGCTTCACCCCATCAGGTGACTTGGCCGTGCACGCGTCCCCCGCGTCCGCTAGGCGTCGATGCGCGAGCGGTCCAGGGTCGCCGCGGAGCTGGAGATGAACTCCTTGCGCGGGGCGACGTCGTTGCCCATGAGGAGGTCGAAGACCTGCTCGGCGGCCTCCAGGTCGGTGAGGTTGATCCGGCGCAGGGTGCGGTGGCGCGGGTCCATGGTGGTCTCGGCCAGCTGGTCGGCGTCCATCTCGCCGAGGCCCTTGTAGCGCTGGATCGAGTCCTTGTAGCGGATGTTCTTGCTCTGGAACTCCATGAGCCTGTCGCGCAGCTCCCGGTCCGAGTACGTGTAGACGTACTTGTCCTGGCCCTTCTTGGGCTGGATCAGCTCGATGCGGTGCAGCGGCGGCACCGCGGCGAACACCCGGCCGGCCTCGACCATGGGCCGCATGTAGCGGTGGAACAGGGTCAGCAGCAGGGTGCGGATGTGGGAGCCGTCGACATCGGCGTCGGTCATCATGATGATCTTGCCGTAGCGGGCCGTGTCGATGTCGAAGGTCCGCCCCGACCCCGCTCCTATGACCTGGATGATCGCGCCGCACTCGGCGTTCTTGAGCATGTCCGTCACGGACGACTTCTGGACGTTGAGGATCTTGCCGCGGATCGGCAGGAGTGCCTGGAACTCGGAGTTCCGGGCCAGCTTGGCCGTGCCGAGCGCGGAGTCCCCCTCGACGATGAACAGCTCGCTGCGGTCGACGTCGTCGCTGCGGCAGTCGGCGAGCTTGGCGGGCAGCGAGGAGGTCTCCAGGGCCGTCTTGCGACGCTGCGCGTCCTTGTGCTGACGGGCCGCGATACGGGTCCGGGCCGCGGCGACGGCCTTCTCCATGACGACACGGGCCTGCTGGGCGGCGTCGCGCTTGGTGGAGGTCAGGAACGCCTTGAGTTCCTTGGAGATCACGTTGCTCACGATGCGGCGGGCCGCCGAGGTGCCGAGGACCTCCTTGGTCTGGCCCTCGAACTGCGGCTCGGCCAGGCGGACCGTGACCACCGCGGTGAGGCCTTCGAGGGCGTCGTCCTTGACGATGTCGTCCTCGGCCACGCGCAGCATCTTCTTGGCCCGCAGCACCTCGTTCATCGTCTTGGCGACGGCCTGCTCGAAGCCGGCGACATGGGTGCCGCCCTTGGGGGTGGCGATGATGTTGACGAACGACCTGAGCGTGGTGTCGTAGCCGGTCCCCCAGCGCATCGCGACGTCGACGCCGAGCTCGCGGGTGACCTCGGTGGGCGTCATCTGGCCGTACTCGTCGAGGACCGGGACGGTCTCCTTGAAGGTGCCCTGCCCGGTGAAGCGGAGGGTGTCGCAGACGGGCCGGTCGGAGGCCAGGAACTCGCAGAACTCGCTGATGCCGCCGTCGAAGCGGAACGACTCCTCGCCCTTGCTGCCGCCGTCACCGAGCCCGTACTCGTCGCGGACGACGATGGTCAGGCCGGGGACCAGGAACGCGGTCTGGCGGGCGCGCTGGTGCAGCGTGTCCAGGGCGAGCTTGGCGTCCTTGAGGAAGATCTGGCGGTCGGCCCAGTAGCGCACGCGTGTGCCGCTGCGGGCCTTCGGGATCTTCTTGGCCTTGCGCAGTCCGCTCCCGGCCTCGAACTTCGCGTCCGGCCCCAGGGCGGCGAAGGCGCCGGGGACACCGCGTCGGAAGCTGATCGCGTGGGTGTGCCCGCCCCGGTCCACCTCGACGTCCAGCCGCGCGGACAGCGCGTTGACGACGGAGGCGCCGACGCCGTGCAGACCGCCGGAGGCGGCGTACGAGCCGCCGCCGAACTTGCCGCCGGCGTGCAGCTTGGTCATGACGACCTCGACGCCGGAGAGGCCGGTCTTGGGTTCGACGTCGACCGGGATGCCTCGGCCGTTGTCCCGGACCTCCACCGAGCCGTCGTTGTGGAGGACCACCTCGATGTGGTCGCAGTGGCCTCCGAGGGCCTCGTCCACGGAGTTGTCGATGATTTCCCAGAGGCAGTGCATCAGACCGCGGCTGTCGGTCGACCCGATGTACATTCCGGGGCGCTTCCGCACGGCCTCGAGCCCCTCGAGGACGAGCAGGTGCCGCGCGGTGTAGTTGGAACCGTCCCGGTCTGCTCCTGCCAGCAGCGCTGTGGACGGCACGGACGTATCGGCGGTCACGCGGTTCGCTCCTCGCTGAATTTCAGATGCGGCCCTCATGGGTAAGGGCGCGGCTTCAGTCACCGGTGAGAGGGTACCGAGGCCTGGTAGAGCCGTTGTAACGCCACCCTCGCTCGCAACCCACCCTAGTCGAGGTCGCATGCTTGTTCGATCCCTCGATGGAGTGAAGCACACATCACGTTCCCTTCGAGGCATGAACCATTTAGGCTCCGGGCACGTCCTCATGAACAACCGGCAAGCCAGCCGGGAGGGCCGACCACCGATACGAACGCGAATCCGTACGACACATCAGACACGCACTACGGCACATTCGCCGCCAACCGGCAACAGCCACCCACCTCGGAAAATTTTTTCGAGGAAAAGCCACGAGCGGGAACGTTTTGGGGCTGGTTGGATGTTGACCCTGGTACGACAGCTCGTCGAGCTAGAGAAGAGGCGACGTGACTACTGTTCTGACCCCCGCGAGCCCGCTGACGGCCGCCGATCGCTGCGACCGCTGCGGCGCCCAGGCATACCTGCGCGTCGTCCTGCTGAGCGGCGGAGAACTGCTCTTCTGCGCCCACCACGGCCGCAAGTTCGAGCCGGAACTCAAGAAGATCGCCGCCGAGATACAGGACGAGACGGAGCGGCTGACCGCCCCTGCGGCGTCCGCTCCCGACGAAGAGCGCTGACAGAGCGCCGACACCTCGCGTCCGACGACGAGCAGCCCGGCACAGGCCGGTGAGCGGGCGGCTGCCTCCCTCCCGGAGGCAGCCGCCCGCTCATGCCCGTGTCCGCCCGGAACCGCCCGTCGGCGCCCCTTGGGTCGCTCTCAGCCCTGCGGCCACCCGAGGACCCGCAGGATGTCGGAGACACGCGTGTACACCCCCGGACTGCCCGCCCGGCCGCACCCCGTCCCCCAGGACACGAGGCCTATCAGCCGCCCCTGGGCCACCAGCGGTCCTCCGCTGTCCCCCTGGCAGGCGTCCCGGCCGCCCTGCACCTCCCCCGCGCACAGCATCGTCTCGGCGCGGTAGGCGCCCTCGGAACCACCCGGATACGCCTTCTCGCACAGTGCGTCGGGCTGCACCCGCACGCGTGCCGCGTGCAGGCTGCCGGCGTAGGACCCGGACCCGGTGGTGTCCCCCCACCCGTAGACGGTGGCCGCGGTACCCGTCCGGTACGCGGGATCACCGGCCCCGGCCATGGCTATCACCGAGCTCGAGGGCAGCGGCTCGGCCAGACTGAGCACGGCGTAGTCGCCGGAGTTGGTGACCCCGTCGTAGCCCGGATTCACCCAGGTACCGCGTACGGCTATCTCCCGGCCGCGTTCCGAGAGCAGTTCCGTACGCCCGGTGATCACTCTGAGATCGCCCACGCGCTCCGGGGACGCCCCCAGCACCTCCTCCTCCATGCAGTGGGCCGCGGTGAGCACGGTGGTCCGGCCGACCGCCACACCCCCGCAGAACTGTCCCGCGCGCGTACCCCCGAACCGGTCACGGCTGGACAGCGCCACCGTCCACGGGCCCTCCGAGACGTCGACGGGAAAGCCGCCGACGACGATGCTGTCGGCGGCCGCCGGAACAGCCGGGGCCAGGGGTATGACGGACGCGGCGGCCGCGAGGGTCAGCGGCCGGACCAGGGCCCGGGCAAGACGACGTCGCATGCGCGCTCCTCACACTGGGGTGATCCTGAAGCACCCAGAGTGATGGACCCCGTCCGGGCTCGCACCCGCGCGGCAACGGCGAAGGCCCGGTTCCCAGGACGGGAACCGGGCCTGACGCAGGCCGTCGCACGACGGTGCGTCGTGGCGGGCGGACCTAGTCGAGGTAGTCGCGCAGCACCTGGGAGCGCGACGGGTGGCGCAGCTTCGACATGGTCTTGGACTCGATCTGGCGGATGCGCTCGCGCGTGACGCCGTACACCTTGCCGATCTCGTCGAGGGTCTTCGGCTGACCGTCGGTGAGACCGAAGCGCATGGAGACGACGCCCGCCTCGCGCTCGGACAGGGTGTCCAGGACGGAGTGCAGCTGCTCCTGCAGCAGCGTGAAGCTGACCGCGTCGGCCGGGACGACCGCCTCGGAGTCCTCGATGAGGTCACCGAACTCGCTGTCGCCGTCCTCGCCCAACGGGGTGTGCAGGGAGATGGGCTCACGACCGTACTTCTGGACCTCGATGACCTTCTCCGGGGTCATGTCGAGCTCCTTGGCCAGCTCCTCCGGGGTGGGCTCGCGGCCCAGGTCCTGGAGCATCTGGCGCTGCACGCGCGCGAGCTTGTTGATGACCTCGACCATGTGCACCGGGATGCGGATGGTGCGCGCCTGGTCGGCCATCGCGCGGGTGATCGCCTGGCGGATCCACCAGGTGGCGTACGTGGAGAACTTGTAGCCCTTGGTGTAGTCGAACTTCTCCACCGCGCGGATCAGACCGAGGTTGCCCTCCTGGATGAGGTCCAGGAAGAGCATGCCGCGGCCGGTGTAGCGCTTGGCCAGGGAGACCACCAGACGGAGGTTGGCCTCCAGCAGGTGGTTCTTGGCGCGGCGGCCGTCCTCGGCGATGATCTCCAGCTCGCGCTTGAGCTTGGGCGCCAGCTTGTCGGAGTTGGCCAGCTTGTCCTCGGCGAACAGACCCGCCTCGATGCGCTTGGCGAGCTCGACCTCCTGCTCGGCGTTGAGCAGGGGGACCTTACCGATCTGCTTGAGGTAGTCCTTGACCGGGTCGGCGGTGGCGCCGGCGGCGGCGACCTGCTGGGCGGGCGCGTCGTCCTCGTCCTCGTCGGAGAGGACGAAGCCGGCGTTCTCGGCGCCCTCGGGCTCCTCCGCGACCTTGGCGTCCTCGAGGACCTCTTCCTCGCCCAGCTCGGCGTCGTCCTTCTTCGCCGTGGTCTTCTTGGCGGCCGTCTTCTTGGCCGTGGTCTTCTTGACGGCCGCCTTCTTCGCGGTCGTCTTCTTGGCGGCCGCCTTCTTGGCGGGTGCCTCCTCGGCGGCGGGGTCGGCGGCGGGCGCCGCCGGAGTCGCGGCGGGGGCCTTCCGGGCGGTCACCGTCTTGGCGGCGACCGTCTTGGTGGCGGTGCGCTTGGCGGGACTCTTCGCTGCGACGCTCTTGCGGGTGCGCTTGGGCTCTGCGGCACTGACCATCAGCGTCACACCCTCTTCCTCGAGGATCTGGTTGAGGCTGCGCAGTACGTTCTTCCACTGAGTGGCCGGAATCTGGTCAGCTTCGAAGGCCCGACGCACGTCATCGCCGGCGATCTGCCCCTCGGCCTTTCCCCGCTCAATGAGAGCCATGACAGAGACGGACTCGGCGATCTCCGGCGGGAGCGTACGGGATGTGCTGGCCGACACGAACAACCTCTCGGAACGTTGGAAAACGGCTTCCGGCCCCGTCCACAGTGGACAGGAGCCGACCGCCGGCTTGGAGATGGGCCGACGGCGCGGGCAGGGGCCGGGGAGGATGCACAGCGCCATGAACGGCGTCCGTATTCCCTCCGCGGCTGTCACCTCTTAGGTCATCGCGTTCTTCCCAGGAGCGTTACGTCCAATCCGCGTGGCCCGAGTCACACCCCGTAAGCGAACAGAATCGGTCAAACAATCACGAAAGCATTCACTCGGGGGCGAGGAGGTCACCTCTACGAGTCTGCCACGTCGTTCTGGGCATCGGACCCCGTGGGATCGTCGACGATCCCACGGGGTCCGACGGGGGGCGGCTCATCGGCGGGGCGCTGCCACAGGAGGGGGATGGCATGCCGGACCGTGCCGCCCGCGGAACGCGGTCAGTGCTCGCGGGGGGCGGGCACCACGCGTTCCACCTCTGGGTGGACCGTGAGCAGTTGGCGCATGGCCGTCTCGGCCGCCGCGCCGTCGCCGTCGGCGAGGGCGTCGACGATCCGTCCGTGCTGCGCCAGGGACGTCTCGGTCGGCCGCTCGCAGCCCGTGGCCGGGCCGCCCGAGACCTGCAGGGCGGCGGACACGATCCCGGAGAGGTGCTCCAACATCCGGTTGCCGGCGATCTGGATGAGCAGGGAGTGGAACTCGGCGTCGGCGCGGGCGAAGGTCAGGGCGTCGCCCTGCCCCATGGCGTGGCCCATGATCTCGACCATGTCGGTCAGCCGCTGCTGGACGTCCTCCCGTCCGTGGCCGGCCGCCAGGCAGGCGGCGAGCGGCTCGATCGTCCAGCGCAGCTCACTGAGCTCACGGCGCTGGTCGTCGCGCTGCGGCCCGAAGGCCCGCCACTCGATGATGTCCGGGTCGAGGAGGTTCCAGTCGCTGACGGGGCGCACACGCGTGCCGACGTTCGGCCGGGCGCTGACCAGGCCCTTGGCCTCCAGGACGCGGAGCGACTCGCGGACGACGGTGCGGGAGACCTCGAAGCGCTGGCCGATCTCCTCCGGCACCAGCGGGCGGTCGGCGCCCAGGTCCCCGGAAACGATCATCTGACCCAGCTGCTGGACGAGTTGGCCGTGCAGCCCGCGCCCGCGGCTGCCCGTGGCCCGCCGGCCCACACGGCCCAGCTCCGGATCCGCGCCGTCCCAGGCAGGGGCCCCGACGCGGTCGACGGCGGGCGTCTCGGCGTAGGGGTAGCGGTCGAGTTCGCCCGGGCTCGCGAGGCCGGAGTCTGCGGAGCGGGCGGCGGTCATCATGGTGTGCGCAAGGGTACTCACGCATCTTTTGTCGGCTTCGTTTCCAACTCCCTTGAGGTCTTTGGTGAAAAGCACACGAAAGGGTGATCGCTCACCCCGTCGCAATTGACGCCTTATCGGAAAGAAATGGGCTTTTCACGATGAGTTGCGAGCCGGGACGGGCCGGTGCGTTCGTGGACGGTCGTCATCGGACCCTGCTCCGCAGACCGGTGAGCACATACGCGCACAGCAGCGCCGCCAGCGACAACGTCATTGCCCCGCCGACGGGTTGGGCGACCAGCCGCAGGACCGCGTCCAGCTGGTGTTCGCCCCCGAAGGGCCACCGGAGCGGCCCGCCGTCCCGCAGCCGCGACGCGAGCGGGACCCGGGTGCGCACCGCCGGCCCTTCCGTCACCTTGTGCACGAGCGGCACGACGAGAAGGGGTACGGCGACGACGACCGCGAGACCGGCGGTGGTGGACCGGAACACGCCCGCGGCCAGCACGCCCGCGCAGGCGCACCCGATCACGAGTCCGAGCCAACCCGCACTCAGCGGCAGCCAGTCGGCGGGGACCTCGACGGCCTCCCGTCCGTAGACGAGGTGGAGCAGCTCGGCGTCGCACCCGACGGTCAGGACGGCCAGCACCACCGCGGTGACCGAGGCCACGAGGAGCTTGGCGGTCAGCAGCCCCAGCCTCCGGGGCACGGTGCCGCGGTCCGCCGCCAGCGCGGGGTGGCGGAACTCGTCGCCGAAGGCCAGCGCGCCGAGCAGGCCCGCGCCGAGCGCCGCGGGCGGCAGCGGCAGCTCCCTCGGCCACGCGGCCAGCAGGCGCGGCTGCGGGGTGTGCCCGACCCGCGCCAGCAGTACGGCGGTGAGCGCGGACACGACGAGCACGGCCGCCCCGACGAGGAACCCCGTGCCGACACCCGTGGCGCGGCGGATCTCGTAGCGCAGCGGGCGAAGGGGCCTGGGGGCGGGACGGACGGAGACGGGAGGGGGAGGCCCGGCGGCGGCGTCGCGCGCGCGGGCGGTCCGGCGCGAGCGGGCGGCGGGGGCCGGGCGGGTCTCCCCGGTGACGGATGCGTCCGGCGTCTTCCGCGCCGGGGACACGGACACGGGAGAGCCTTCGCCGGCCGGGGCGCCCGGGCGGTGGTCCGGATCGCGTGCCGTGTCGTCCGCGGGCGGGGGCACGTCGGGGTCCGGACGCACGGGTTCCCCGGCGGCGCCGGCCTGGGTCGCCGGGCCGTCCGACACCGGGCCGCTCGCCCCGGCGCCGGGGCCCATGTCTCCTACCTCATCCGCCAGTTGGTGCACGACGATGCCGTGCCGGAACGCGATCTCGCCGACGTCCGCGCAGGTACTGCCGTAGACGCGGAGGCGGTTGCCGCCCTCGTGCACGGCCTCCACGGACCGCCGGGCGGCGCGGGCCTCCTGTGCGAGCAGGGCGGAGAGACGGGCGGCGTGCGGGCTGCGGACGGCGACCCGGGGGCGCAACCGGGTCCGCGAGAAGTCCGCCGCCTCCTGGTCGGCGACGAGTCTTCCCCGTTCCAGGGTGACCACGTGGTCCGCGATCCGCGCGGCCTCCTTCGGGTCGGCCGTGGTGCACAGCACCGTGCCGCCCTGGGCCGCGTACGCCCGGAGCGTGTCGTACAGCCAGCGGTTCTCGGCGACGGAGAGCCCCCGCGCGGGCTCGTCGAGCACGAGCGTGTGCGGGTCCGGCAGCAGGGCGCAGGCCAGTCCCAGGCGGCGGTCCATGCCGCGCGACAGGATGCCCAGGCGTTCGTCGCGCAGGCTCACGAGCCCTGCCGCCTCGAGGACTTCGTCGGCCCGGCGGACCGGAACCCCCGCGGCCGCGCACAGCATGCGCAGGTGCCCCCGGACGGTGCGGGCGGGGTGGCCCGGCACATCGCCGAGCAGCACGCCGACTTCGCGGGAGGGATGGGGGAGGCGGTGCAGCGGGCGGCCCCTGAAGTAGGTGATGCCGCGGCCGCGTTGGAGTTCGAGCATGAGCCGGATCGCCGTCGTCTTGCCGGCGCCCGGTGCTCCGAGCAGTGCGGTGACGCGGCCCGCGTGTGCCTCGAAGGAGACGTCGTCGACGGTGGGCGGAAGCTCTTTGCGGGGGCTGCTGGTCAGTCCGATGGCCTGGATCACCCGATGCAAGATAGCGCGCCATATCGGATTTTCCGGGCATCTCGCTACCCGGTGGAGGGGAAGGACACCCCCCGCCGGGCCCGTTGACACGCTCCGGTCGTCCCGCGTCAGACCTCGGGACGCAGCATCGGGGGGTTGAGCAGGGTGGCTCCGCCGGCCCGGAAGAGCTGGGCGGGGCGACCGCCCTGCCGGGTGGTCGTGCCGCCGGTGGGGACCAGGAAACCCGGCGTGCCCGTCACCTTGCGGTGGAAGTTGCGCGGGTCGAGCGCCACGCCCCAGACCGCCTCGTAGACCCGGCGCAGCTCGCCGACGGTGAACTCGGGCGGGCAGAAGGCCGTCGCCAGCGACGAGTACTCGATCTTGGAGCGGGCGCGTTCCACCCCGTCCGACAGGATCCGGGCGTGGTCGAAGGCGAGCGGCGCCACCGGTTCGCCGTCCCGGCCGTGCCCACCCTGCTGCAGCAACTCCTCGACGGGCGCCCAGCGTGCGTTGCTGGCGTCACCGCCTGCCCGGGGCGCGGGCAGGTCGGGGGCGAGGGCGAGGTGGGCGACGCTCACGACCCGCATCCGGGGGTCGCGCTCGGGGTCGCCGTACGTGGCGAGCTGTTCCAGGTGGGCGCCGTTGTCCTGGGCGGGGACGGCGGGGTCGTGCACCCGCAACCCCGTCTCCTCGGCCAGT
Organism: Streptomyces caelestis; assembly: GCF_001279005.1. Lineage (GTDB taxonomy): Bacteria > Actinomycetota > Actinomycetes > Streptomycetales > Streptomycetaceae > Streptomyces > Streptomyces heliomycini. Next base: position 47,738 of record NZ_LGCN01000063.1, on the reverse strand, counting down.
TCCCGGGCCGCTGCCTGCGCCAGGTCCTCGTCGGCCCGCACGAAGCCGCCGGGAAGGGCCCAGCGCCCCTGGAACGGCGCCTCGCCCCGGCGCACCGCCAGCGCACACAGGGCGTGGCGGCGTACGGTCAGTACGACCAGGTCCACGGTGACGGCGAAGGGCGGAAAGGCTGACGGGTCGTAGGGCATGCGGCGATCATAGTCGTCTGCCTGACGATAAACACTCCCTTCCCGGGTCGTGACGCCAACTGATCCACTTCGGTCCGGCGGGTCCGCCGCCGTGCGCTCCCCGCCGTCCGGCGGGCCGTGTCCGGCCGGGTCGGGCCCCGGCCGGAGTCCCTCGGCCGCTTCCTCGGCCATGGCGGGACCGAGCCGGCCGATCCGTACGGCGAAGGGGCGCCCGCCACGCGCGGTCCCGTCAGGCCGCTCTCCCCCCGCGGGGCGCTGGACGTCGCGCGGCCCGGCGTCGACGGGACGCCTCCCTGCCCGCGGTGGACGGGGCAGCACGGGCAGCAGCACCGCCACCTGCCCGCCACGCCTCCGCGAAGGCCGGCGCCGGCCCGACGGGGACGGCTCCGCCGCTCACTCACCCCTCCCCGTCGCCGCCCCGGCGACCGGTCCGCGCGTCCGGCTGCGAGGCACCGCGGCGACGCCCCGCGCCGGGGCGCGCGCCGCCGGGACGCGTTCCGCTCTCGTCCGCGCCGCCCGGGCAGGTGCCGCCGTCCACCGCGGGGCGGGCGCTCACCGCCGAGGCACGCGGATGCGGAATCCGCCGTCCCGGCCGGCCGCCTTCCGTGCGCAGCCGGCGGGAGAGAGCGCCGCCGGTGCCGGGCGCACGCGTGCGACGTCGACGGGGCGAGGGCACCGCTTCGGGATCCGGATGCGCGGGTTCGGCAGCCGGCACCTCGCAGCCGTCCCGCTGCCGCGGCTCCGTGGCCACGACCGCCGGCCCGTCCGACGTCGCCCGCCCATGGTCCTCACGCTCGGACCGCAGGCAGCGGCGGATCGACTCCGGGTCGAGTCCCTCGTTGCAGGCCTGGTGCAGGAGCCGGGCGAAGAGGTAGTCGGGGTCGGCGCCCAGGGCCATGGCGAGCGCTTCCCGGCCTTCCAGTTCGTCACCGGTGGACCAGGCGACCCATCCGGCGAGGGTGAGGGGCGCCGCGGCGTGTTCGCGGTACGCCCCGACGCAACGGCGGGCCAGGGCGCGCCACAGGCGAAGGGCCGGACCCGCCTCGTCGCCCTCCATCCACCCGGCCGCGCGGTCACGGGTCGTACGGTCCTGCAGACCGAGGATCAGCGCCGCGGCCTCGTCGTGCCCGAGCAGTTCGTCGTCCCGCAGGTCCGCCGGGAGCGTGCCGGGCACGGGCGGGGCCTCGGCGAGCCGGCCCAGGAGCCGCCCGGCCAGCCCCAGTGTCTCCTCGGCGACCTCGCGTCGGCCCTCCGCGTCGAGGATCCTGGGGATCAGCGCCAGACCGGCGGCGTCCAGGGCGGCCTCCTGTTCCCGGGCGGCGGAGTGCTCCCACGGCTGGAGCCTGGCGCGCAGTTCGCGCAGGGTGCCGCGGACCTGGAGCCCGGCGTAGGTGGCGGCGGCGGCCAGCACCGAGGTGCCGGGCAGTCCCATCGGTGTCCCCTCGGCCGGGCAGCAGCCCTCGTCGTCACAGCAGTACGACCAGAAGCGGCCGTCCGAGACGCACAGGGCCTCCACCACCGGGATGTCCAGGGCGCCGCACTCCAGGCGCAGGGCGCGGGCGAGCGGCCCCAGCCGCTCCTTGACCTGCCGGCCGGATTCGCCCCGGTCGGGTTCGTGGCAGAGGAAGACGATCATCTGCTCGGGCCGGGCGCCCCGGCGCTCGCTGCCCGTCACCAGGCCGTGGGCCAGTTGCCGGGCCGCGGAGGGCCAGTCGTCGGGGTTGGCGGGGATACCGAGCCGGGCGCGGCCGCCGAACCGGCCCCGTCCGTCCTTGTCGTGCAGGGCGACCAGCACGATGCTGTCCTCGGGGCGGTAGCCGAGCAGGTAGGGCAGTGCGTCGGCGAGCTCGGCCGGGGAGCGCAGGGTGACCTGCTGTCCGTCGTCTTCGCCGCCGCCGGGCGTCCGGGGACCGGTGCCACGCCCCGAGATGTCACCTTTTTCGGGGGATCCAGTGGTTTCGCCGTGGTTCGTCATGCGAAGACGATCTCGCGGATTGCGAACCTCCGCTTCGCCCTGTGGATAAGTCCGACCAGGGACATGTCACCGGCCTCGGACCGTGGGGCGCTTCCGCGCACCCGCCCGTGTGTCAGTGGCGTCCTGTTGGATGGACCCATGGAGCACACGAGCAACGCGGATCTCCGCACGGCCGCCGACGCGGTTCTCGCCCGCCTCGTCGGGGACGACACGGGCGAGGCCCGACTGCGCGAGGACCAGTGGCGGGCGATCGAGGCGCTGGTCGCCGACAAGCGCAGGGCCCTGGTCGTGCAGCGCACGGGCTGGGGCAAGTCCGCGGTCTACTTCGTGGCCACCTCGCTGCTGCGGGAGCGGGGCAGCGGCCCCACCGTGATCGTCTCCCCGTTGCTGGCGCTCATGCGCAACCAGGTGGAGGCCGCGGCCAGAGCCGGAATCCGCGCCCGGACCATCAACTCCTCCAACAGCGAGGAGTGGGACTCCGTCCAGACGGAGATCGCCGCGGGCGACGTCGATGTGCTGCTGGTGAGTCCGGAGCGGCTGAACAACCCGGACTTCCGCGACCAGGTGCTGCCCAGGCTCTCCGCCGCGACCGGGCTCCTGGTGGTCGACGAGGCGCACTGCATCTCCGACTGGGGGCACGACTTCCGCCCGGACTACCGCCGGCTGCGCACCATGCTCGCCGATCTTCCGGCCGGCGTGCCCGTCCTCGCCACCACCGCGACCGCCAACGCCCGCGTCACCGCCGACGTCGCGGAGCAGCTGGGCACGGGAGGTTCCTCGGACGCGCTGGTGCTGCGGGGCCCGCTGGACCGGGAGAGTCTGAGCCTGAGCGTGCTGCGCCTGCCGGACGCGGCGCACCGGATGGCCTGGCTCGCCGACCACCTGGACGAGCTCCCGGGCTCGGGGATCGTCTACACGCTCACCGTGGCCGCCGCCGAGGAGGTCACCGCCTTCCTGCGGCAGCGCGGGCACACCGTCGCCTCGTACACCGGCCGGACGGAGAACGCCGACCGGCAGCAGGCCGAGGAGGATCTGCTCGCCAACAAGGTGAAGGCCCTGGTCGCCACCTCCGCGCTCGGCATGGGCTTCGACAAGCCCGACCTGGGCTTCGTGGTCCACCTCGGCTCACCGTCCTCCCCCATCTCCTACTACCAGCAGGTCGGCCGCGCCGGGCGCGGGGTCCGGCACGCCGAGGTGCTGCTGCTGCCGGGAAAGGAGGACGAGGCGATCTGGGAGTACTTCGCGTCGCTCGCCTTCCCCTCTGAGGACCTGGTGCGCCGTACGCTCGACGTCCTCGCGCGCTCCGATCGGCCCGTGTCGCTGCCGGCCCTCGAGCCGCTGGTGGAACTGCGCCGCTCCCGCCTGGAGACCATGCTCAAGGTCCTCGACGTGGACGGGGCGGTACGGCGGGTCAAGGGCGGCTGGATCGCGACCGGGCGGCCGTGGACGTACGACGCCGAGCGGTACGCGTGGGTGGCGCGCCAGCGCAAGGCCGAACAGCAGGCGATGCGCGAGTACGCGGCGAGCACGGACTGCCGGATGGAGTTCCTGCAGCGTCAGTTGGACGACGAGGGCGCCAAGCCCTGCGGACGCTGTGACAACTGCGCCGGCCCGCGGTACACCCCCGAGGCCTCATCGACCGCCCTCGAGGCGGCTCGCGTGGACCTCGGCCGGGCGGGCGTCGAGGTGGAGCCCCGGAAGATGTGGCCCACCGGGCTTCCGGCGATCGGCATGGACCTCAAAGGACGCATTCCGGCGGAGAAACAGGCCGCCCGGGGCATGGCGTTGGGACGTCTGTCGGACATCGGCTGGGGCAACCGGCTGCGTCCGATGCTCGCGCCGCAGGCGCCGGACGGGCCGGTGCCGGACGACGTCGCCCGGGCCGTGGTGGGCGTGCTGGCCGACTGGGCCAAGGGGCCCGGTGGTTGGGCTCCGGGGGCGGCGGATCCCCAGCCCCGGCCGGTGGGGGTGGTCACCCTCGCCTCCCGTGGCCGCCCCCGGCTGATCCACTCGCTCGGGACGCGCATCGCGGAGATCGGGCGGCTGCCGCTGCTGGGGTCGGTGGCCTACACGGGCGAGGCGCACCCCGTCTCCCGGAGCAACAGCGCCCAGCGTCTCAAGGCCCTCGACGGGGCGCTGACCGTACCGGCCGACCTCGCCGCCGCGCTGGCCGAGGCGCGGGGCCCGGTTCTCCTCGTGGACGACTACACGGAGACGGGCTGGACCCTCGCGGTCGCGGCGCGCCTGCTCCGGCGGGCCGGTGCACAGGGCGTGTTGCCGCTGGTGCTGGCCGTACAGGGCTGAGGGTTCGGCCGATGGTTCGACCTGCCCCACGGGTGGGGATATTAGCCGTGGAACATCCGATACCGGACCGCTGCCTCAATTGCTCGTTGCCGCATCCAAGTTCGACAGGAAGAATTGAGGGACGCACCCGCACGGCTCGCCCGCCGATCAGGTGGGGCTCCGTTGCGTGCGCGCTCCCCCGAATCCGACCCTGCCCGCAGTCCGGGCGTAGCCGAAGGGAGGACCGTGACCTTCGGATTCGCTCCGTCCTCGGCGGCATCGCTGTCGACGTCCGCCGCTTCCGCCAACCGTGTGCTCGAACCTGCGGAGTGGGCCGCCGCGGGAATCCCGCTGCTGGGCAGTCCGCGGGAGGTCGTCAGCGGACTGCACGCCCGGCACCGTCCCGGTCCGGCGACCGCGGTCGTCGCCGTGCTCGATCCGGACGAACGGGTGCGGGCGAGCGCGTCGTTCACCCGGCGCACCAGCTCCGCGGACGGCTGGCTGCTCCGCAATGTGCTGCTGGACCAGTTGCGCCGGGTGATCCCGCACGACCTGCGCCGCCGCACCCCGGTGCGCACCGCCGTGCTGCTCTACTGCCGTGACGGCGACGCGCGCTGGACGGAGGAGGACGGTGCCTGGATGTGGGGCCTGCGGGACGCCTGCACCCTGCACGGGCTGCGCTGCGGGGCGTACATCACGCTGACCCGTGACGGGTGGCAGGTCCTCGGCGAGGGGCGTGGCGGCCGCCACCCCAGCGCCGGCTCGGCACCGGAACCGTTCGCCACGTCCGCGGCACCGCCCCGGATACCGCGCACGGGTGGCGCCGCGTCGGAGGTCCTGCGCCGCGCGGCGGCACGCTGACGTCGCGAAGACGCCGCCCGGGCATCACAGGGTGATGCGGGGCGCGCCGCGCCTGCACGATCCCGGACCCGGCCCGGTGCCGAGACGGCGCGGGCGCATCGGCCGTTCCGGTCCCGGACACACCGGGTCCCCGATCGTGCGAACGCCACGACCTCGGCGTCCACGCCTCCCCTCGACGCCCGGGCGGATGCCGTGATGGCGGTTCAGACGCCCGCGCCCAGCACCGGGTTGACGCGCTGCGGATCACCGCAGACGATCAGCAGGGCACCGGCCCGGGCGTGTGCCACCGACAAGGCGGAAACAGCCGCGGATTCCGGGCCTCCGTTGACGGCGACCACGACGACGGGGCGCGCACCGGCACGCTCGGCGATCTTGGCGTCCGTGTAGAAGACGTCGTCACCGGCGTCGTGCTGGGCCCAGTAGGAGGCTTCGCCGAAGGACAGTTCGTGGGTGGCCCACGGATGCGGGTCCCCGGTGGTGATCACCAGCACGTCGCCGGGGGCGCGGCCCGAGTCCAGCAGCAGGTCCACGGCCTCTTCGGCGGCGTCGAGCGCCCCCTGGGCCGAGGCCGGGACCAACTGGAGCTGCGGGGTGGCCGCCGCGGGCGCGGGCGGGCCCGGAGGAACGGGCTTGGCCGCGTCGCGCGACGCGCGCTGCACCGGCGGCGCGGGCCGCGGCGGGCCGGGGCGACCGGGACGCGACGGAGCCGCGGGGCGGGGACCGGGTACGGGGCGAGGGGTCGACGCGATGCGGGGACCCTGGGCACTCTCGTGAATCTGAGGCTCCTCGGGAATGAGAGGCATGAGCTGATTTTTATCAAACATTGGCACGGCTCGCGCCGCCGGGTGGCACATCAGTGCGAGCGGTCCGTCAGAAGTCGAAGCCGAGCTGGCCCTCGATCTCCGGAACGCGCCCTTCCGTCCAGCTGCGGACCTTCTTGAGGTGCCGCCACTGGGGCAGCGCATCAAGATACGCCCACGACAACCGGTGGTGCGGGGTGGGTCCCCGGACCTCCAGCGCGGCCTTGTGCACGGGCGACGGATACCCGGCGTTGTCCGCGAAACCGAAGTCTGCATGGTCGACGCCCAGTTCGGCCATCATTTTGTCGCGCTGAACCTTGGCGATCACCGAGGCCGCCGCGACGGCCACGCACGACTGGTCGCCCTTGATGACCGTACGGACCTTCCAGGGCGTGCCGAGATAGTCGTGCTTGCCGTCGAGGATCACCGCGTCCGGCCGGACCGGCAGCTCCCCCAGCGCACGCACCGCCGCCAGCCGCAGCGCGGCCGTCATCCCCAGGGCGTCGATCTCCTCCGGAGAGGCGTGCCCCAGGGCGTACGAGGTCACCCAGCTCCGCAGCGTCTCGGCGAGCTCGGTACGCCGCCTGACGGTGAGGAGCTTGGAGTCGGTGAGCCCCTCCGGGGGCCGGCGCAGTCCGGTGATCGCCGCGCAGACGGTGACGGGGCCGGCCCACGCGCCGCGCCCCACCTCGTCGACACCTGCAACGATCTTCGCCCCGGTCGTGGCGCGCAGAGAGCGCTCGACGGTGTGAGTAGGTGGTTCGTACGGCATGGCGCCCTTAGCGTACGCCGCCCGCGACGGCCCGCGACACCCCGGCCCCCGAGCGGCGCCGGCGACTCGCAAAACCGCGGTCAGAAGCCGGCCGGCCGCAGCAGCGGAACCATCAACCGGTCGATCATCTCCTCCAGATCGGCGTCCGGCCATTCGCTTCCGCACATCTTCGAGCGGTACATCATCATCGCCGGAATGGCGTCGAAGACATATCCGTTCGCCGCGTCGGCACGCACCTCCCCCCGCTCGATTCCACGCTCGATCACGGCGCGCAGCATCTTTATGGTGGGTTCCACGAGCCCGTCGAAGATGACGGCGTGGAAGCGCTCGGCCTGATGGGTGTCACATTCGTGAATCACCGAACGCAGAGCGCATCCCGGCTGGGAGAACATCGCGTCGCGCGCCCGCAGACACAGGTGCAGCAGGTCCTCGCGCACGCTGCCCAGATCCGGCGCCGCGTCGAAACGCGGCAGTCCGGCCCGCAGCGCGTCCGCGACCAGATCCTCCTTGGACGGCCAGCGCCGGTAGACGGCGGCCTTTCCGGTCTGGGCGCCCGCGGCGACGCCCTCCATCGTCAGGCCGTTCCAGCCGACCGTACTGAGCTGCTCCAGGGCGGCGTCGAGGATCGCGCGTTCCAGCACGGCGCCACGGCGGCGGGACACGGCCGTCCGGTCCTGGGCGGCCACCCAGCTCGAAGAAACCATCTGAACTCTCTCCAACGAGCAGAGGAAGCGGGCATTCGGGGACGAAACACATGCCGCGCGGCGACTGAGGGGGACGCACCGAGCGACAGCGCATTAAGTGAACGCTTGCGTTCACTGTCTGGGGCTCATACCGTTGGCGCAACAGTGAACGCGAGCGTTCACTGACGCACTCGTGGGGGACCCATAGTGACAACCTCTCCTTTAATCCAGAACCGGAAGCCAGGCGCGGCCCGCCGGGACGGACGTCCCGGCATCGCGCTCACCGTCATCGCGGCCTGCCAACTCATGGTGGTCCTCGACTCGACGATTGTGAACATCGCGCTGCCGCACATCCAGAGCGCTCTCGAATTCAGCACCACCGATCTCACCTGGGTGATCAGCGCCTACACCCTGACCTTCGGCGGCCTGCTGCTCCTCGGCGGCCGGGCCGGCGACATCCTCGGCCGCCGCCGTGTCTTCATGACCGGCATCCTGCTGTTCACCCTCGCCTCGCTGCTCGGCGGGTTCGCCCAGGAACCGTGGCAGCTGCTGGCCGCGCGCGTCCTGCAAGGTGTGGGCGGCGCCATCGCCTCGCCCACCTCGCTGGCGCTCATCACCACCACGTTCCCGGAAGGACCCGAGCGCAATCGCGCCTTCGGCATCTTCGCCGCGGTCTCCGCGGGCGGCGGCGCCATCGGCCTGCTCGCGGGCGGCATGCTCACCGAGTGGCTCGACTGGCGGTGGGTGCTCTTCGTCAACGTGCCGATCGGCCTGCTGATAGCCGTGCTCACACCGATGTACATCAACGAGTCCGAGCGGCACACCGGCCGTTTCGACATCGCGGGCGCGGCGACCTCGACGGCCGGTATGGCCTCCCTCGTCTACGGCTTCATCCGCGCGGCGGAGGAAGGCTGGCGGGACGGTCTGACCATCGGCTCCTTCGTGGCCGCCGTGGTCCTGCTGGTGGCCTTCGCGCTGATCGAGTCCCGGGCCAAGGAGCCGATCACCCCGCTGCGGATGTTCGCCGACCGCAACCGCTCGGGCACGTATGTGATCATGCTCAGCCTGGCCGCGGCGATGTTCGGCATGTTCTTCTACATCGTCCTCTTCGTGCAGAACGTGCTCGGGTACAGCCCGATCGAGGCCGGTCTCGCCTTCCTGCCGGTGACGGTCGTGATCGCGCTCGGGGCCGGCCTGTCGCAGCGGTTCCTTCCCGTGTTCGGCCCCAAGCCGTTCATGCTCGTCGGGTCGGCGCTCGCCGCGACCGGACTGGCCTGGCAGACGCTGATCAGCTCCGACAGCTCGTACGTCGGCGGCATCCTCGGCCCCATGCTGGTCTTCGGCTTCGGCATGGGGCTGAACTTCGTGACGCTGACGCTCACCGCGGTCTCCGGGGTGGCCCAGCACGAGGCAGGCGCCGCGTCCGGGCTGCTCAACGCGACCCAGCAGGTGGGCGGTTCGGTGGGACTGGCCCTCCTGACGACGGTGTTCGGCACGGCCGGCAAGGACGAGGCGGAGAAGCAGGTGCCCGGCTTCCTCGCCGAAGCGACGCCGGAGCAGAAGGCGGAGTTCGCCCAGACGCACCAACTGCCCGCTCCCTGGGGCCACGAGGTGCTCACCGAGGGCATCTCCACGGCCTTCGTCCCGGCTGCCGCGATGGCCGTGCTCGCCCTGGCCACCGCGTGGTTCGTCATCCGGGTCCGCAAGAGCGACCTGGAGGCGCTGTCCGGCTCGGCCGGACCGGGCGTGGGCTGAGAAGGGGACAACGCGAGGCCTGCCCGGCGGCTCGCCGGCCGACGTCTTCGGACCCGGCCGGCGAACGCCGGACGGGTCCGCACCCATCAGGGCGAGCAGGACCCCGAGCGACACCTTCATGATCACCACTACGGCCCCTCCCCGCACCGCTCCGCACGACAGACGCGTCTACGCGTGTCAGGCCTCACGCCTCGCACAACAGATGTCCTGACAACGAACGGCCGATCACGGAGAGTTCCCGGTAAGCACAGAGAGTTCCGAACTCCGTCCGCAAGGCTCTCAGACCGCGGTCCGCATCCAGTCCGGCAGCGGCTCGACCCGGCCGGCCCACTCGGCGGGCGGCGCCCCCGTCTTCTCGGCGGCGACCACACCGCCCACGATCGCACAGGTCGTGTCGACGTCCCCGCCCACCTGCGCGGTCGTCCAGAACGCCCGCTCGTAGTCGCCCAGAGCCCGGGCCGCCGACCACAGCGCGAAGGGCACGGTGTCATGCGCCGTCGTACGCCGTCCGCAGCCGAGCACGGCCGCGACGGTGGCCGCGTCGCCGTAGTCGAGCATGTCCCGGGCCCGGCGCAGCCCCGCGCCGACCGCGCTCCTCGCGGGCACCAGCGCGACGACCCCGTCGAGGAGGGCTTCCGGGCCGGGCGGCCCGCCGGGGGCCGCGACCAGCGCGGCCGCCGCCGCGACGGCCATGGCGCCGACCACGGCCTCACGATGCTGATGTGTGGGGTAGGCGGAGATCTCGGCCTGATGGGTGGCCTGCTCCGGGTCGTCCGCGTACCAGGCGCCCAGCGGCGCGATCCGCATCGCGGCGCCGTTGCCCCACGACCCCTGTCCGTCGAAGAGCGCGGCGGCGAGTTCCCGCCAGTCGCCGCCCTCGCGGACCAGCCGCAGCAGCCGGTTGACCGCGGGACCGTAGCCCCGGTCGAAGTCGTGGTGCGTGGCGAAGGACAGCGCGAGGGCGTCCTGGTCGATCCGGTGGTGCGCGGCCAGGACGGAGACGACGGAGCACGCCATCTCCGTGTCGTCCGTCCACTGCCAGGGTCCTGGCGGCAGCTCGCGGCGCTTGAGCAGCGGGTAGTTCACCGGCACGAAGAACTGGGAGCCGAGCGCGTCCCCCACGGACACGCCGCGCAGGCTGACCAGGGCGCGGTCCAGGCGCCCGGCGGGAGAGGAATCAGCGGTCATCGCCCTGCCACTCTATCCGGTGCCCCTCTGTCTATCCGGTGATCCCGTAGGGTTCCGGATCCCGCCAGCGCCCGAAGGGCCGGTCGAGGGTGTACTTGCCGTTCTCCCCCAGAACGAGCACGCGCATCTCGGCGTTCCCCGGGTTCGACAGCGACTCGAACTCCGCCACGGTCCAGTGGAACCACCGCATGCAGAACAGCCGCATGGCCAGCCCGTGGGTGACGATCAGGACGTTCGGGGGGTGATCGGGGGCCTCGAAGCTGCGGAACAGGCTCTCCAGGAAGCCGCCGACCCGGTCATAGACGTCGGCTCCGGACTCTCCCTGGGCGAACCGGTAGAAGAAGTGCCCGTAGGCGTCCCGGTAGGCCTTCTGCAGGCGCACGTCCTCACGGTCCTGCCAGTTGCCCCAGTCCTGCTCGCGCAGCCTCGGCTCCTCGCGCACGCGTATCCGCTCCGGGTCGAGTCGGAAGGCGCTCAGCGTCTGGTGCGTGCGGCGGTAGGGGGAGACGTAGACGCTGACGCGCTCACGGCCGAAGAGTTCCCGCAACCGCTCCCCCGTCTCCTCCGCCTGCTGTCTGCCCTGCGCGGTCAGGGCCAGGGCGTGATCGGGTTCGCGCTCATAAACGGAGTCATCAACATTGCCCGTTGATTCGCCGTGTCGGACAAGGACGATGCGCCGTGGTCGTGCCATGCCAAGACCCTAGATCGGGTGACGGCCGAACGAGCACTCGTGCGGTCCCCATACGGCATAGGTCACACACATCCCGCACCTCGCGTCACACCGGCGCGCACCGTTCCGCTTCCGGACGTCACACCGTCCAGGCCGACTCCATCTCCACGATGTCCCCCGTGAGGGCCGCCACGTCGGCCTCCGTCTGCGCCCTCAGCGCCAGGCGTTCCACCCGCTCGGTGCGGTACTTGCCGTGCTCGGCGGCCGACCGCCACATCGACAGCACCAGGAACTCGTTCCCGGGCGCCTCCCCGAACAACCCCCGGACCATGCCGGGCGAGCCGGCCATGGCCGGGTTCCAGACCTTCTCCTGCATCAGCACGAAGTGCTCCGACCGCTCCTCGTGCACGCGGCACAGCGCCACCCTGAGCAGGTCGGCGTCCGTGAAACGCGGTTCGAAGCCGGTCTTCACGTCAAAGCGGTGGTCGAAGAGCCTGACCCGGGCGTCCTTGAACGTGCCCGACTGGGTCGAGGCGAGCCGGTCGTGGGAGCGGGCCATGAACGAGTCGTAGAAGGCCCGGCTCTCCCAGAAGGAGAAGACGTGCGCCACGTCCGGCCGCCCCCGGCTCCATCCCCCGCCCTGCCCGCGAAACCCCGGCTCCCCCAGAAGCCCCGCCCACTTCCGCTGCCCCCGCTCGAACCCTCGGCGGTCCACCACGGTGCAGCGAATCCACTTGACCAGCACCGCGCCATCGTAAGGCCAGGGAGCGTGGCGTCGGTCACCCTCGAAGTGACTGCTTGGCGGCGTCCACCGCCCCACGCGTGGCAGGATGGACAACCTGTCGGGAACACCCGGCAGTTGGGGTGAGCGGGCAGGACGGTCGCGGGGAAGGGGAAGACTGGTGAACGGCCTCAACAAGGGCATCCGCAAGGTCGAGATCGCGCTGAGGTGGGACCCGAGTCCGTCGGGGCAGCCCTCCACCGACCTGGATCTCGTCGCCGCGCCCTACACGGCGGGCGAACCGCACGGCGCTCCCGCCTACGTGGTGCACTTCGACAGTCGCTCCCCCGACGGCACCATCACGCTCAACCGGGACAGCAAGGACGGCCAGGGCTTCGGCTACGACGAGGTCATGACGCTGGAACTGGACCGGCTCGACCAGCGGTACGCGCGCGTGCTGGTCGGCGTCGTCATCCAGCAGCACCAGGGGCGGCGGACGTTCTCCGGGGTGGCCAACCCCGGTCTGCGCATCCGCGAGGGCTACACCGTACTGGCCGAGGACGACTTCGGCGGTGCCCTCGGGGCCACGGCGGCGACGGTCGCGGAGTTCGTCCGGGACGGGTCGGGGCCCTGGGAGTTCCGCCCGGGTGTCCAGGGGTTCGAGGGCGACCCGGCGGCCTTCACCCGTGCGATGGGGACGGCGCGCCGGGCCTGACCCACGGGAACACCGAGGGCGGTGGCGCCGGAACACCGGCGCCACCGCCCTCAGTCGTCCCCTCGCACCCGGGCAGCGCCCGGACGCGTCAGCTGCAGCCGCTGGTCGAGCCGCAGCCCTCGCAGATGTAGCAGGAACCGGCGCGCTGCATCTTCGTGCCGCAGGAGAAGCACAGCGGGGCGTCGGCCTGGATGCCCAGCTGCATCTCCACCAGTTCGGCGCTGGTGTGCGCCTGCTTCGGGGCCGGCTTGGCCACCTCGGCCTCGGCCTTCGATGTGGCGACCGCCTTCAGCTCCTGGGTCCGCGGCGCCGACTGGGCCAGGCCCTCGACGTCGACCTCGTCGTCGGACGGCTCGTACGAACCGGTCTCCAGGTGGCGCTGACGCTCCTCGGCGGAGTGGATGCCGAGCGCGGAGCGCGTCTCGAAGGGCAGGAAGTCCAGCGCCAGGCGGCGGAAGATGTAGTCGACGATCGACTGCGCCATCCGCACGTCCGGGTCGTCCGTCATACCGGCCGGCTCGAAGCGCATGTTGGTGAACTTCGAGACGTACGTCTCCAGCGGCACGCCGTACTGGAGGCCCACCGAGACGGCGATGGAGAAGGCGTCCATCATGCCCGCGAGCGTCGAACCCTGCTTGGACATCTTCAGGAAGACCTCGCCGAGACCGTCGTCCGGGTAGGAGTTGGCGGTCATGTAGCCCTCGGCGCCGCCGACCGTGAAGGAGGTGGTGATGCCGGGGCGGCCCTTCGGGAGGCGCTTGCGGACCGGGCGGTACTCGACCACCTTCTCGACCGCGGCCCGGATCGTCTCCTCGGCCTTCTCGGTGACCTCGGCCTTCTCCTTCTCCTTGGTCTTCGCGGAGAGCGGCTGGCCGACCTTGCAGTTGTCGCGGTAGATGGCGAGCGCCTTGACGCCCAGCTTCCAGGCCTCGAAGTAGATCTCCTCGACCTCCTCGACGGTCGCCGTCTCCGGCATGTTGACCGTCTTGGAGATGGCGCCGGAGATCCAGGGCTGGATCGCGGCCATCATGCGGACGTGGCCCATCGGGGAGATGGCGCGCTCGCCCATGGCGCAGTCGAACACCTCGTAGTGCTCCTGCTTGAGACCGGGGGCGTCGATCACATTGCCGTGGTCGGCGATGTGGGCGACGATCGCCTCGATCTGCTCCTCCTGGTAGCCCAGGCGGCGCAGGGCCTGCGGGACGGTGCCGTTGACGATCTGCATCGAGCCGCCGCCGACCAGCTTCTTGAACTTCACCAGCGCCAGGTCCGGCTCGACCCCGGTGGTGTCGCAGGACATCGCCAGACCGATGGTGCCGGTCGGGGCGAGCACGGACGCCTGGGCGTTGCGGAAGCCGTTCTTGTCGCCGAGGCGGACCACGTCCTGCCAGGCCTCGGTGGCGGCGGCCCACACCGGGCTGTCCAGGTCGTCCATGCGCACGGCCGTGCCGTTGGCGTCGGCGTGCTGCTTCATGACGCGCTTGTGGGCGTCGGCGTTGCGGGCGTAGCCGTCGTACGGGCCGACGATCGCGGCGAGTTCGGCGGAGCGCCGGTATGCCGTGCCCGTCATCAGGGAGGTGATGGCGCCGGCGAGGGCGCGGCCGCCGTCGGAGTCGTAGGCGTGGCCGGTCGCCATCAGCAGGGCGCCGAGGTTGGCGTAGCCGATGCCGAGCTGGCGGAAGGCGCGGGTGTTCTCGCCGATCTTCTGGGTCGGGAAGTCCGCGAAGCAGATCGAGATGTCCATCGCGGTGATGACCAGCTCGACGACCTTCTGGAAGCGCTCGGTCTCGAACGACTGGTTGCCCTGGCCGTCGTCCTTGAGGAACTTCATCAGGTTCAGCGAGGCCAGGTTGCAGGACGTGTTGTCCAGGTGCATGTACTCGCTGCACGGGTTCGACGCGGTGATCCGGCCGGACTCGGGGCAGGTGTGCCAGTTGTTGATGACACCGTCGTACTGGATGCCCGGGTCGGCGCAGGCCCACGCGGCCTCGGCGAGCTTGCGGAAGAGCGCCTTGGCGTCGACCTCCTCGATGACCTCGCCGGTCATCCGGGCGCGCAGGCCGAACTTGCCGCCCTGCTCGACCGCCCGCATGAACTCGTCGTTGACGCGGACCGAGTTGTTGGCGTTCTGGTACTGGACGGACGCGATGTCGTCGCCGCCCAGGTCCATGTCGAAGCCCGCGTCGCGCAGGACGCGGATCTTCTCCTCTTCCTTGACCTTGGTCTCGATGAAGTCCTCGATGTCCGGGTGGTCCACGTCGAGGACGACCATCTTGGCCGCGCGGCGGGTGGCGCCGCCCGACTTGATCGTTCCGGCGGAGGCGTCGGCTCCGCGCATGAAGGAGACCGGGCCGGAGGCGTTGCCGCCGGAGGACAGCAGCTCCTTGGAGGAGCGGATCCGGGAGAGGTTCAGGCCGGCGCCGGAGCCGCCCTTGAAGATCATGCCCTCTTCCTTGTACCAGTCGAGGATCGACTCCATGGAGTCGTCGACGGACAGGATGAAGCAGGCGGAGACCTGCTGCGGCTGGGGCGTGCCCACGTTGAACCACACGGGGCTGTTGAAGCTGAAGATCTGGTGCAGGAGGGCGTACGCCAGCTCGTGCTCGAAGATCTCGGCGTCGGCGGGCGAGGCGAAGTACCCGTGCTCCTCACCGGCCTTCCGGTACGTCTTCACGATGCGGTCGATCAGCTGCTTGAGGCCGGTCTCGCGCTGCGGGGTGCCCACGGCGCCCCGGAAGTACTTGCTGGTGACGATGTTGACCGCGTTCACCGACCAGAAGTCGGGGAACTCGACGCCGCGCTGCTCGAAGTTGATCGAGCCGTCGCGCCAGTTGGTCATGACGACGTCACGGCGTTCCCAGGCCACCTCGTCGTACGGGTGGACTCCGGGAGTGGTGTGGATGCGCTCCACCCGCAGTCCCTTGCCGGCCTTGGTGCTCTTGGCGCGGGGGCTCCGTGCCGGACCGCTCGCCGTCTCTGTCATGCCGCCTCCCTGTACGGGCGAAAACGCCCTGAAGTGCCCCGATTGTTCCCGTGGCACGGTGTTCTGTCTGATGCTGCGGGCGCCCACTCGCCTGCCCGCAACAGGTCTTCTCATCGCCGCCGCCCGGCCGGCCCCCGCGTCTGGCGCGCCGGGCCGGCCCTCCGGTCAGTCGGCGGCGGGAGCGGGTTCGGGGACCTGGACGGTCCCGCCGGACCCGCTGTCGTCTTCCCGGCCCCCCGGGTCGGCTCCCCCGCCGTCCCCGTCGTCCGCGGCGGGCCGCTCCGTCCGCCTGAGTTCCGCGATCGCGGCCTCGAAGTCCTCCAGCGAGTCGAACGCCCGGTAGACGGACGCGAACCGCAGGTAGGCGACGAGGTCGAGTTCCTGCAACGGACCGAGGATGGCCAGCCCCACGTCGTGGGTGGTCAGCTCGGCGCTCCCGGTGGCCCGCACCGCCTCCTCGACACGCTGCCCGAGCTGGGCGAGGGCGTCCTCGGTGACGGGCCGCCCCTGGCACGCCTTGCGCACACCGTTGATGACCTTGGTGCGGCTGAAGGGCTCGGTGACTCCGGACCGCTTGACCACCATGAGCGAACACGTCTCCACGGTCGTGAAACGACGGGAGCAGTCCGGACACTGGCGGCGCCTGCGGATCGACGTGCCGTCGTCGGTCGTACGACTGTCGACGACACGGCTGTCGGGGTGCCTGCAGAAGGGGCAGTGCATGAACTCCCAACCCTCCTCACAGCAGACTCAACAGCCCCGCGAGGTCTCTCGGGCCTCACGAAGCAGCACCAGCATAGGCGATCTCGGAGGGCCCGAAGACCCGGGGGACCACAACTTCTGGGCCACTGCCGCAATCCAACCACTAGATGTGGGGATTGGGTCATACATCCACGCCCGCACGCGTGTCGCGCGCGTCAAGACGGGCACGAGACACCAGGCCGTCGCCCGACGGGGGCGCCGCGCCGGAGGCGGGGAGGGGATGTGCGACTCCCGAAGAGAACGCGGGCCGCTTCACGCGCCACGGGGCGGCCGATGGCAGACTGAGGTCCGCAACCGCGGGATGATCGCCTCGGCGGTGAAGAGTACAACAATCGGCCCGTTTGTCCGACAGGAAGCGTGGCGACCAATACACCTCGGCGAGAGATTGCGTACAGCAATTCACGTTTTTTCACTCGAACGTGTGTTTGGCGCAACCTTTCGAAAGCAACTACCGTTGTGCTGCAGGGAGACCATCGAGAGGGGCCGACGTGACCACCACCGCAGACAGTGCCGCCATCACTGCCCAGGACCGCCCCCAGGGCCGGATCGAGCCGGTGCATGCGATGAACGAAGCCACGAATCCCGAGGGGCACAAGCGCTCCCTGCCGGGCCGTCCTCCCGGCATCCGGGCGGACAGCTCCGGACTCACCGACCGCCAGCGCCGGGTGATCGAGGTCATCAGGGACTCGGTGCAGCGTCGCGGCTACCCGCCGTCGATGCGCGAGATCGGCCAGGCGGTCGGTCTCTCCAGCACGTCCTCCGTGGCCCATCAGCTGATGGCACTGGAGCGCAAGGGCTTCCTGCGCCGCGACCCGCACCGGCCGCGCGCCTACGAGGTGCGGGGTTCCGACCAGGCCGCCTCCGTGCAGCCCACGGACACCGCCGGCAAGCCGGCCGCGTCCTACGTGCCGCTGGTCGGCCGTATCGCCGCCGGTGGCCCGATCCTCGCCGAGGAGTCGGTCGAGGACGTGTTCCCCCTGCCCCGGCAGCTCGTCGGCGACGGTGAGCTGTTCGTGCTGAAGGTCGTGGGCGACTCCATGATCGAGGCCGCGATCTGTGACGGCGACTGGGTGACGGTCCGCCGCCAGCCGGTCGCCGAGAACGGGGACATCGTCGCGGCCATGCTCGATGGCGAGGCGACCGTCAAGCGCTTCAAGCGGGAGGACGGCCATGTCTGGCTGCTCCCGCACAACGCGGCCTACGAGCCGATCCCGGGCGACGACGCGACCATCCTGGGCAAGGTGGTGGCCGTTCTGCGGCGCGTCTGAGCACGACGCGGGGACGGCCCGGACCGCCGCCCCGCCCCTGACCGGGCCCCGGAACCCCTGCGCCGGTTCCGGGGTCCCGTGCTGTCCGGACGGACCGGCTGCGACCACTGCTGCCGGTCGGTGGCGTGCCGCGGCACGCCACCTCCCTCACTGCGCCGCCGTACCGGCCTCCGCCCCTTGTGCCGCCGCGTCGATCGCGGCCAGCGACTTCCTGACCTGGTTGCGGTCCGTGGTGTACCAGAAGTCGGGCAGTGAAGCCTTCAGATAGCTGCCGTACCGGGCAGTGGCCAGCCGCTGGTCCAGCACGGCCACCACACCCCGGTCGCCCGAGGCGCGTACGAGACGGCCGGCGCCCTGGGCCATCAGCAGCGCCGCGTGAGTGGCGGCGACCGCCATGAAGCCGTTGCCACCGGCTTCCTCCACGGCCTTCTGGCGGGCGCTCATCAAGGGGTCGTCCGGACGCGGGAAGGGGATCTTGTCCATGACCACCAGCTGGCAGCTCGGACCCGGCACGTCCACACCCTGCCAGAGCGACAGCGTGCCGAAGAGGCAGGTCTTCGGATCGGCCGCGAAGTTCTTGATCAGTTCGCCGAGCGTCTCCTCGCCCTGGAGGAGGATCGGGAACTCCGGGATCCGGGAGCGCAGCTCCTCGGCGGCGAGCTGGGCGGCCCGCATCGAGGAGAACAACCCCAGGGTGCGACCGCCCGCCGCCTGGATCAGTTCGGTCAGCTCGTCCAGCATGTCCCCGCGGTCACCGTCACGGGCCGGGCGTGCCAGATGCTTCGCGACGTAGAGGATGCCCTGCCTGGGGTAGTCGAACGGCGAACCGACGTCGACGCCCTTCCACTGGGGAAGGTCATCGCCCTCGGCGCCCTCGGGACCGAGCCCCAGTGAGGCTCCCACGCCGTTGAAGTCGCCGCCCAGCTTCAGCGTCGCAGAGGTCAGGATCACGGAACGGTCGGTGAAGAGCTTCTCCCGCAGCAGGCCCGAGACGGACATGGGCGCGACGCGCAGGGACGCCCCGCTCCATCGCTGAGCGGCTCCGCCGCGGGGCTCGTGCCGCTCGTACCAGACGACATCCCACTCCGAACCGTTCGTGATCCGCTCCGCCACGTCGTGGACGCTCTCCACGGAGGCCAGCGCCTGTTTGCGGACCGCGTCCTCGTCCTGGACGGACTTGTCGCGGGTGCTGCCGATGGCGGAGATGACGGTGCGGCAGGCGTCGCGCAGCGCCATGAGCGCGTATCCGAGGTCCTCCGGGATCTCCTCCAGCCGGCCCGGAAGGGCCAGCTCCATCAGCCGTTCGAACCCCTCGGCGGCGGTCTGGAGCTGGTCGGCGGCCTTCTCGTCGACCAGCTTCGCGGCGCGCCGCACCGCGCGGTTGACCTGCCCGGGGGTGAGCTCCCCGGTGGCGACCCCGGTGACCCGGGAGACCAGCTCGTGGGCCTCGTCGACGATCAGCACCTCGTGCTGCGGCAGCACCGGCGCCCCCTCGATGGCGTCGATCGCGAGCAGGGCGTGGTTGGTGACGACCACCTCGGCGAGCTTGGCGCGCTCGCGGGCGGCCTCGGCGAAGCACTCGGCGCCGTAGGCGCACTTCGTGGCGCCGAGGCACTCCCGCGACGACACCGACACCTGGGACCAGGCCCGGTCGGACACGCCCGGCGTGAGGTCGTCCCGGTCGCCGGTCTCCGTCTCGTCCGACCAGTCACGCAGACGCAGCAGGTCCTGGCCCAGCTTGCTGGTGGGGGCCGCCGCCTCGAACTGGTCGAAGAGCCCCTCCTCCTCGTCCTGCGGCACGCCCTCGTGCAGCCGGTGCAGGCACAGGTAGTTGGAGCGGCCCTTGAGCATCGCGAACTCCGGGCGGCGGCGCAGCAGCGGATGCAGTGACTCCACCGTGCGCGGCAGGTCCCGCTCCACCAGCTGGCGCTGCAGGGCCAGGGTGGCCGTCGCCACCACCACCCGCTCCCCCTGCGCGAGCGCGGGCACCAGATAGCCCAGCGACTTTCCGGTGCCGGTACCGGCCTGGACCAGCAGATGGGCTCCGTCGTCGATCGCCTCGGCGACGGCTTCGGCCATGGTCACCTGGCCGGGGCGCTCCGTGCCGCCGACGGCGGTGACGGCGGCGTGCAGGAGTTCGGAGAGTGAGGGCTTCGTCATAGCGCGACCACCCTACGGCCCGGCGCTGACATTCGTGCGATCACGGCGGGGGCCGGGGACGCGATCAAGACGGGGCTCCTCTGTCGGGACGGCGTGAGGGCTGCAAAGTCGCCGGGGCGCGGGACGGACGGATCGCGCCGGGGCCCGCGGCCGGGACATCGCCGCGGCGCGCGCGGGAACCGCGGCGGCGTGAGCGGTGTACCGGTGATGAGAGCGCGGCGACGGAACGCTACATCGGATGACACAGGGAGCGGTCCCGGACCATGAGGGCGGCCCGCTTGGTGGGCAGGTCGATCTCGGCCGAGAAGGAGAAGCCGGCGTTGAGGAAGGCGGTGACGGAGGGGATGTTGCGAAGGTCGGGCTCCGCGACGACGCGTGACGAGGCGGGCCTCCTGGCGAGGACGAGGTCGGCGACCGTCCTGAGCAGGACGCTGCCGAGGCCCCGCCCCCGGTCTCCGACGGCGCCGATGAGGACGTGGAGTCCGGTGTCGTGCGGTCGGGCCGGGTAGTGGCGGGCCAGGGGATCGAGATCCGCGCGGTAGATCTCCCAATAGCTCATCGGCGTTCCGTCCAGGACGCCGAGGCACGGAACGCTGTGTCCGTCACCGGCGAGCTGGGACCGCACGTGGTCGGCCGTCACGGCAGGTGGTCCGGCGAGTTCCCAGAACAGGGCGACGGCCGGGTCGTTCATCCATCGTGACAGAAGAGGCAGATCGCGTTCGACACGGACGGGGACCAGCTGGAACAGACCCGCGGAGGTCCTGACCGGGCCCCAGTCACCGATGGGGGCGGACATCATGAGTGCAGGGGGTTGGCGATGGTGACGTAGACGGACTGGGTGTCGACCGGACCGACGAGTTCGTCGAGGCCGTGCAGCCGGGTCAGCAGGTTCGCCTTGCAGCGCAGGACGGGTGAGTCCAGCAGACGGGCGGGCAGCGTGCTGCGCGTCCGGGCCGGTCCGGCGGACACTTCGGTGAGGAACCGGCGGAGGGCGGCGAGCAGCAGCCGTTCGTCGGCCAGACGCTGGGAGCCGAAGGCGCCGATGAGCCCGAGGACGTTGTTGACGCCCAGGTAGTAGGCGAAGCGTTCGTCGGTGACCTCGTCGGAGACGAAGGTGTCGCTGTGCTCGCCGATGCCGGGCAGCCGGGCGTCGAGTTCCGCGCGTCGCGACGCGCGGAAGTAGTAGCCCTGGTTGTCCCGGTGGCGTCCGCCCGCGGGCCAGCCGTCGGCGTCCAGCAGCAGCAAGGTGTTCTGCTGGTGCGCCTCGAGGGCGATGCCGGCCTCTCCGTCCAGCCACAGCACGGGCCGCACCACGTGTTCCAGGTACCGCAGGAACCACTCGGCGGCGACGGCGCCGGAGGGCCGCCCCGTGCGAGCGGCGAGACGGGTGACGATCTCGGCCAGCCGGGATCCGGTACGGCCACCGGGGCGGGGCCGCGGCGAGAGCAGTCCGGCGACGCAGGCGACGTCGTCGTGCGGCTGGAACGGGTTGTGCCGGATCACCGCGTCGAGTCCGGGCGCGGGGTCACCGGCCGGTGTGTTCACGGCGATCCAGGCCGGGTCCCGGACGATGTCGAAGCCGGGGTGCGCGGCCCGCCACCGCTGGGACAGTCCGGTGCGCAGCAGACGGTGGACCTCGACCCCCCGGTGGAGCTCCTTACGGAGGTTCTCCCGGCGGGAGTTGGTGATGCGCAGGTCCAGCGACAGCTTGAGCATGGCCGGGGCGCCGCTCCGGTGGACGGTGCGTACGGAGGAGGTGGGGTGCCAGGGGGCGCCGTGGCCGCCGAGGTCGCGGAGCAGCCCGGCGTCCAGCAGGGCGGCGGCCTCGGGACGGAGGCGGACCTGGCGCAGGTGCCAGGGGTGCAGGGGGAGGGCCGTGTAGCCGTCGGGCAGCGGCAGTCCGGCGCCGGCGAGGCGTGCGGTGAGGTGGGCCGCGGTGACGGGACGCCCGCGCTCGGTCCACGCGGAGTCGGTGGCGAGCAGGGAGGGGGCGACAGCCATCCAGTGCAGGGGGAAGGAGCCGCGCGACTCGGGCGAGTACCGCTGTGCCTCGGCGTCGGAGAGGCCCTCGCGGCTCTTCGGGTCCGGGTGCAGCGGGTGTCCGAGGACGAGTGACTGTTCGGCGGCGAGGAAGAGGTCGGGGTGGTCGGCCGTGTTCTCCCGCCGGTCGGTGACGAAGGCGACGACACGGCGTACGGAGTCGGCGACGCGTGCGACCAGGTCGGTGCCGTCGCCCGCCGACGGACGCGCCGGCCCCAAAAGGCCGGTGTTCTCCCTGCCGAGGAGGGCGGCGAGCAGGACGGCGTCGACCGGTGGGGCGGGGTCCGGGGCGTCGGCCAGACGGGGAGGGCCGAAGCGGTGCCAGCCGGTCGGGGACCAGTACAGAACGGGTACGAGCAGGGTCGTGCCGCTGGCCGGCAGGGGAAGGCGCAAGGTGGCGCCGTCCGGGGCGGGCAGGCCGGTTTCGCGTACCCAGCAGCGCAGGAGGTTCTCCGTGGCCGCGGCGTGGGCCGCCCTGTGCGGGTCGGGGTGGTCCAAGGGGCTCGTGCCGGTGCTTTCGAGCCCTTCGGTACGGGACGGGCTTCGTTCCTGGTGGGGAACCAAGGGGGCGGTGCGGTCTGCCGGCGTGGGGATCGTGTGCAAGGCGGGTCCTCGGAAAGGGGTGCGGTGGCGGGGGCGGGGCTTCGTGTCGTCAGCCCGTCCGTGCGTGACGGCGGCCCGGGACGCGGGGCTCCCCGTGCGGGTGGTCGCGGGCCGCCGCGTGGAGGGCGTCGGCGAGTCGGTCCAGGACCGCGGCCGCCTGTTCCTCTCCGTGATCGTCAGGGGCAAGAGCAGTCGTACGGCGCTCCCGCGGGGGCCGCCGAGATCGATGATCAGGCCGCGTCGCAGGCGCTCCCGTCCTACGGCGGCGTGTTCGGGTGCGGCGGGGTGCCGGTGCGTGCCGTCGGGCGGCGCCTGCGGGCCCACCACGTCGCCCCCGGTCGGCATCCCCCGCCCCGGCACGTCCCCCACGCAGGCGAGTTCGTCGGCGAGTGTCCGGAGTCGGTTCAGCATGCGGGCGCCCTGGGCGGCCGCGTGTCCGGCGAGGCCGTTCTCGCGGATGTGGGCGAGGGGCGCCGTGCCCGCGGCCATGGCGAGTCGGTCGCCGGCGCGGGTGGGAGGGCCGGGCGGGCCGAGGTCGTCGCGGTGGACCACGACGGCCAGGGGCAGGCCGCCGCCGACCGCCCCGGACGGCACCCTCGCGTCCGGTGTGATGCCGTCGTGCTCCACGGCCCGGAAGGTGCCGGTCCGTCCGAGTCCGGTGGGTGTCCCGTCGCCGATCAGCGGGACGGACCGGTCGGCCGTGCGCCGCCGCAGCCGGGCGTCCGACGCCGGGAGCACCCCGCCGTCGTCCCGCACGGGCTCGACGACCACCCCGGCCGGCCGTCGGTCGGCGAGTCCGGCACCGTGCTCGCCGCCGGCCCGTCCGGTCGCCGTCCGTGCGAGCCGGAGGACGGTCGCCACCGCGTCGTCGCGGCCCGGTCCGCAAAAGCGCACGCGGGCGCGTTCGGCGAGCCCGGGCGGCGGGGTGGGCGACCGTTCGGTGACGAAGGCGTCCTTCACCGGGGTCGCCGGACCGGGAACGCGGAGCGGCGCGCCCGCGTCGATGACGCCGCGGATCGCCTCCGGCACGACGGGGTGGTCGGGTCCGAGGGCGAGGGTTCCCGCACCGGAGAGGCAGCCCGGACGGCGCCGCCCGTCCGCGCCCTCGATGGTCGTCCCGCGCGCCCGCACCGGGACGACCGGCGGGGCGCCGGTCCCCCGCCCCTCGTACGTGGATTCCGCCACCGTCCTCCGTCCTCCCCTGTTGTTCCCGCCGCACCGCGGCACGGGGCGTCCGCGTGCGGGCGGCGGACCCTCCACCGCTACCAACCGCGGACCACCCGCCGGGTTACGGGTTGTTCCGGGATCCTCGGCCCCTGGGCCGGCGGCTCGGGGTCCGGCGGCCTCGCATCGGCGCGTCGCCGGACGGTCGACCAGGTCAGACCGCTTGTAGCCGAACCGTTGCCGTTCCGTCGGACGTCCCCCGCAGCGAGCGCATAGTGTGTGGTGCCGTTCCCGAAGGCCGTGGGAGTGCCCCCGAACTCCGTTCGGTTCAGGGGCGGGAGCACGGTCGAAGCACCAAGTACGTTCATTCCAGGGGGAGTCAGATCATGCGATCCATACGGCCGTCGTCCACCGCTCGCCGAGGGGGGCGGGCGCGCCGGACCTCCCCCGTTCTGGCCGCGGTCGCACTCGCCTCGACGCTCGCCCTCACCGCCTGCGGGTCGGGGGACGCCGACGCGAACGCCGGGGCCTCCGCGACCGCCGCAGCCGACGACGGCAAGCTCAAGATCCCGGACGACATCAAGGACCGGCTCAAGGAGCACGGGATCGACCTCGACAAGTGGAGGGACGGCGCCTGGAAGGACTGGAGCAAGGACGACTGGCTGCGTGAGGCGCAGGACTTCGTCAACCCGATCATCGAAGACCTGTGGGACCCGGACCGCATGCGGGACGCCGAGGAACCGGAGCAGGAGGTCGACGAGAGCGACATCTCCGGTGACCAGGGCGTGACGGACCCGACTCCGGAACCGGTGCGGGCACAGGCCGTCGCACCGTCGTACCACGCCAACGCCCCCACGGCGGGCAAGGTGTTCTTCGACTCGCCCGAGGGCACGATGGTCTGCTCGGCCACGGTGGTGCAGGACCCGGCCAACCCGGGCAAGTCCAACATGGTGTGGACGGCGGGCCACTGTGTGCACGCGGGCAAGAAGGGCGGCTGGTACCGCAACATCGCCTTCGTGCCGTCGTACAACGACGCGGGCAGGTCGGCGAAGGAGCTGGAGACCGCCACGAAGGAGGAGATCGCTCCGTACGGCGTCTGGTGGGGGGACTGGGCGCAGACCTCGGACCAGTGGATCGAGCAGGGCGGTTCCACCGGCGGTGACGGCGCCTCGTACGACTTCGCGGTCATCCATGTGACGCCGGAGAAGGGCAGTGGCGGCAAGTCGCTGGAGGAGACGGTCGGTTCGGCGCTGCCGGTGGACTTCGGGGCTCCCGCGGTGCCGGAGGTGGAGGAGGTCACGGCGATCGGTTACCCGGCCGCCCCGCCGTACGACGGCCACGCGCTGTACCGCTGCCAGGACGCGCCCGGGCGGCTGTCGCTCGGCGAGTCGGACCCGACGATGTACCGCATCGGGTGCAGCATGACCGCCGGTTCGTCCGGTGGCGGCTGGGTCGCGACGGGCTCGGACGGGAAGCCGGCGCTGGTGTCCAACACCTCCATCGGCCCGGTGACGTCGGGCTGGCTCGCCGGTCCGCGACTGGGTGACGAGGCCAAGGGCGTGTACGACGCGGTCAGCGAGAAGTTCGCCGGTCGGTGACCGGCGTGCCCGGTCCCGCGTGCCGCCGCGCGCGGGACCGGGCGGGGTGGCGGTAGCCGGTGACGGGGCCGTACGGAGCACGCACACGCGGCAGGACCTTCGTTCGCTTCCACGGGGGTCATCACGCCATGCGTTCCCCCCGTGTGTCCGCGCCGCTCGGGCGTGTCCCCAGCGCCTCCATCGGCCCGATGGACGACACCTGGCCGGCGGGCCCGCGGCTCGGCGAGGACGCCGAGGCGCTGTACCGGAACATGAGCGAGACCCACGGCGGTCGGTGATCCGCATATGACGAAGGCCCGCCCCCTGCCGTGAGCAGGGGGCGGGCCTTCGCCC
Organism: Streptomyces caelestis; assembly: GCF_001279005.1. GTDB lineage: Bacteria > Actinomycetota > Actinomycetes > Streptomycetales > Streptomycetaceae > Streptomyces > Streptomyces heliomycini. Next base: position 22,216 of record NZ_LGCN01000063.1, on the reverse strand, counting down.
CGCCGTGAGCGGCTCAGCCGGCCGGGGTCGGAACGTACGGCGTGAGTTCCGCCGCCAGCTCCTCGTGCACCCGGACCTTGAGCAGGGTGCCCTCCGCGGTGTGCTCCTCGGAGATCACCTCGCCCTCGTCATGGGCGCGGGCGACCAGCTTTCCGTGGGTGTAGGGCACGAGCGCCTCGATCTCCACGGACGGGCGGGGCAGCTCGCTGTCGATCAGCGCGAGCAGCTCCGGGATGCCCCGGCCGGTGCGGGCCGAGACCGCGATGGAGCGCTTCTCCACCCGCAGCAGCCGCTGGAGCGTCAGCGGGTCGGCCGCGTCGGCCTTGTTGATCACCACGATCTCGGGTACGCCGGTGGCGCCGACGTCCCTGATCACCTCGCGTACGGCGGCCAGCTGCTCCTCCGGGACCGGGTGCGAGCCGTCCACCACGTGCAGGATCAGGTCGGCGTCGCCGACCTCCTCCATCGTGGAGCGGAACGCCTCGACCAGGTGGTGCGGCAGGTGCCGGACGAAGCCGACCGTGTCGGCCAGCGTGTACAGCCGTCCGCTCGGGGTCTCGGCCCGGCGCACGGTCGGGTCGAGGGTCGCGAACAGGGCGTTCTCGACCAGGACGCCCGCGCCCGTGAGGCGGTTGAGCAGCGAGGACTTGCCGGCGTTGGTGTAGCCCGCGATGGCCACGGACGGCACCTTGTGGCGCTTGCGCTCCTGGCGCTTGATCTCGCGGCCGGTCTTCATCTCCGCGATCTCCCGGCGCATCTTCGCCATCTTCTCGCGGATCCGGCGCCGGTCCGTCTCGATCTTGGTCTCACCGGGGCCACGGGTGGCGAGGCCGCCGCCCTTGCCGCCGCCCATCTGACGGGACAGCGACTGACCCCAGCCGCGCAGTCGCGGCAGCATGTACTGCATCTGCGCGAGCGCGACCTGCGCCTTGCCCTCTCGGGACTTGGCGTGCTGGGCGAAGATGTCGAGGATCAGGGCCGTACGGTCGATGACCTTGACCTTGACGACGTCCTCGAGGTGGATCAGCTGACCGGGGCTGAGCTCACCGTCGCAGATGACGGTGTCCGCACCCGTGTCGAGCACGATGTCGCGCAGCTCCTCGGCCTTGCCGGAACCGATGTAGGTGGCGGCGTCGGGCTTGTCGCGGCGCTGGATCACGCCGTCGAGGACGAGGGCGCCGGCCGTCTCCGCGAGGGCGGCGAGCTCGGCCAGGGAGTTCTCCGCGTCCTGCGCGGTTCCCGAGGTCCACACCCCGACGAGCACGACCCGCTCCAGGCGGAGCTGCCGGTACTCGACCTCGGTGACGTCCTCGAGCTCGGTGGAGAGGCCGGCGACACGGCGCAGGGCCGCGCGCTCGGAGCGGTCGAACTGGTCGCCGTCCCGCTCTCCGTCGATGTCGAGGCTCCAGGCGACGTCCTCTTCCATCAGGGCATCGGCCCGAAGACCCTCGGGATAGGTGTGCGCGAAGCTCTTGGTGTCCTGGGAAGGGGAAGAAGAGGAGGTCATTGGGTCCTTACGTCGTCGGTGAACCTTCTGCGGTGACGGGGCCGGTCCGTGGGACCTCCCGTCACTGTCCACAACGTCCGGGGCGCCCGGGAGATTCCCGTGTCCCGTGCTGTGCGGACCTGACGATGGTCGCACGGTACGGACCCTTCGTCACCGTGTTATTCCCGGCCCCCGCCCGGTCGGCGCACGGGCGGGACCGGCCGCCGGGCGGGCGTCGCGGACCGGGCCGCGGAGGTCCATTCCGGGTGGCCCGGCATCGGTGGGGTCGTGGCCCCGTACAGCCAGGCGTGCAGGAAGCCGGTCAGGTCGCGTCCGGCGACGTGGGACGCCAGCCGGACGAAGTCGGCGGTCGAGGCGGTCCCGTTCCGGTGGCGGGTGACCCAGTCGCGCTCCAGGCGCTCGAAGGCGGCGCGGCCGATCTCCTCGCGCAGGGCGTACAGCACGAGCGCGGCGCCGGAGTAGACGTTCGGCCGGAAGATGCCGATCTTCCGGCCGGGCTCCGGGGGCTTCGGCGCGGCGGGTGGTCCGCCGGCCGCGCGCCAGCCGTCGGACGCCTCGTAGGCGGCCTTCATCCGGGCCTCGAGGGTTCTGCCGCCCCGCTCCTGCGCGTACAGCGCCTCGTACCAGGTGGCGTGGCCCTCGTTGAGCCACAGGTCGGACCAGGTGCGGGGGCTGACGCTGTCGCCGAACCACTGGTGGGCCAGCTCGTGCACCATGATCGACTCGACGTACCAGGTGGGGAGGGCGGGATCGGTGAACAGGTCGCGTTCGAAGAGGGAGAGGGTCTGGGTCTCCAGCGCGAAGCCGGTGGACGCGTCGGCGAGGAGCAGACCGTAGGTCTCGAACGGGTAGCGGCCGACCCTCTCCTCCATCCAGGAGATCTGGGCGGGGGTCTTCGCCGGCCACGGTTCGAGCTCCGCGCGGTGCGCGGTGGGCACGACGTCCCGCAGGGGCAGCCCGTGCGGGCCGGTGCGGTGCAGGACGGTGGAACGTCCGATGGAGACCTGCGCGAGTTCGGTGGCCATGGGGTGGCGGGTCCGGTACGTCCAGGTGGCGGCCCCGCGCGTGCGGTCGACGTCGGCGGGCAGACCGTTCGCGACGGCCGTGTGTCCGTCCGGGGCCGTGATCCGGAAGGTGAACACCGCCTTGTCCGAGGGGTGGTCGTTGCACGGGAACACCAGGTGGGCCGCGTCGGCCTGGTTGGCCAGGACGAGGCCGTCCGCGGTGCGCACCCAGCCGCCCTCGCGGTCCCCGGCGGCCACGGGGTCGCTGGTGTGCCGGACGGTGATCCTGGTCCGCTCGCCCTTGTCCAGGCCGTCCGCGGGGGTGATCACCAGGTCCTCCCCGGCGGCGGCGAAACCGGCCGGACCGCCGTCGACCTCGACGGAGCGGACCTCTCCGTGGGCGAAGTCGAGGTTGATCCGGTCCAGGTCGGCGGTGAGACGGGCGTCGATCGTGGTGACGGCTTCGAGCGGCCGGTCGTTGCGGCCCGGATAGTCGAGGGCGATGTCGTACGCCAGCACGTCGTATCCGGGGTTGCCCAGGTGCGGGAAGAGCCGGTCGCCGATGCCGAGCGGGACGGCGGGGGCGTGCGCGGCGACCAGGCAGACGGAGACGGCGGGGGCGAGCAGCGCGGCGACCGCCCGGCGCCGACGTGCGTGACCGCTCCGGGCGCGGGCGCCCCGACCCCGGCCGGTCTGCCGGTGGGACGCTCGGGCCTGGGGGCGGCGGCTGGGCGGCGGCTGACCGTTCGGGTCCTGGCCGGGCGCGGACCGGCCCCGGGAGACGTGGCTGTCGGGCGCCTCGGGCCGGGGACCGTGGTCCAGGGGCGGTCGGCCGGGCGGGCCGGGAGTGTGGGGGGTGAGCATTCCCCACGGCTATCAGCGGGCGCGGGCGCGACGGTGACGGCGCGCTTCCGACCCACCCGATCGGGTAATCACACCGCCGCTCGGACGCTCCGCGCTTCGGTCAGGCGCCCGGGGTCTGCGGCTGGGCCCGGCTCACGTCGTACACGCCGGCCACGTTGCGCATCGCGCGCATGAGGGCGGGCAGGTGGGCGGCGTCCGGCAGCTGCACGGTGTAGGTGTGCCGCACCTGCTGCCGGTCCGGGGGTTCGACGGTCGCGGAGACGATCTCGGCGCCTTCGAGGGCCATGGCCTCGGTGAGGTCCGCGAGCAGATGCGGACGGACGAAGGACTCCGCGACCAGCGTGACCCGGCACTCGGCGCCCTCCCCCCAGCGCACGCCGACCTCCGCGCGCCCCGCGTTCTTCATGCGCGCCACCGCGGCGCACCCGGCCCGGTGCACGGTGACCGCTCCCCCGCGCACGGCGAAGCCGGTCACCTCGTCGGGCGGTACGGGCGTACAGCAGCCGGCGAGCCGTACGGGCGCGCCGGCCCGGTCGGCCAGGACCTGGGCGGCGCCGGGACGACCGAGGACCGGGGCGTCCGGAGCCGGTGACGGGGCGGGGTCGTCGGCGAGCGGCCGGGCGGCCTCCTCCGGATCGGTCCCGGGCGCCCCGGCCGGTGCGGGGTGGGCGGTCAGCCATCGCTGGATGGCGATCCGTGCGGCGGGGGTGCGGGCGTGCTCCAGCCACTCCCGGGAGGGCTCGGAGGCCGCGTCCTGGTCCATCAGGAGCTGGACGGCGTCGCCGTCCTCGAGGACGGTGCTCAGTGTCGCCAGCCGGCCGTTGACCCTGGCCCCGATGCACGCGTGGGCGTCCTCGCCGTACTGCGCGTAGGCGGCGTCCACGCAGGTCGCCCCCTCGGGCAGGCCCAGGGTGCCGCCGTCGGGGCGGAAGACGGTGATCTCGCGGTCCTGGGCGAGGTCCTCGCGCAGGGTGGACCAGAAGGTGTCGGGGTCGGGCGCGGCCCGCTGCCATTCCAGCAGCCGGGAGAGCCAGCCGGGCCGGGTGGGGTCGACGCGTTCGCCGTCGCTCGCGGACTGCTCCTCCGGCGGTGCGGCGTAGGGGTTGCCGAGGGCGACGACTCCGGCCTCGGCGACCTTGTGCATCTGGTGGGTGCGGATGAGGACCTCGACGACCTGGCCGTCCGCGGCGGCCACGGCGGTGTGCAGCGACTGGTACAGGTTGAACTTCGGTACGGCGATGAAGTCCTTGAACTCCGAGACCACGGGCGTCATGCAGGTGTGCAGCTCGCCCAGGACGCCGTAGCAGTCGGCGTCCTCGTTCACCAGCACCAGCAGCCGGCCGAAGTCGGCGCCGCGCAGCGCGCCGCGCCTGCGGGACACGCGGTGCACGGAGACGAAGTGGCGTGGGCGGATGAGGACCTCGGCGGCGATGTCGGCCTCGCGGAGCACCTTGCGCACGTCGTCGGCGACGTCGGCGAGCGGGTCGTCCGCGCGGGCGGCGTTGCGGACGACCAACTCGCGCGTGTGCGCGTACTCCCCGGGGCGGAGGATCGCGAAGACCAGGTCCTCCAGCTCCGTCTTGAGCGCCTGGACGCCGAGCCGTTCGGCGAGGGGGATGAGGACGTCACGTGTCACCTTGGCGATGCGTTCCTGTTTCTCGGGGCGCATCACGCCGAGGGTGCGCATGTTGTGCAGCCGGTCGGCGAGTTTGATCGACATCACGCGGACGTCGTTGCCGGTGGCGACGAGCATCTTGCGGAAGGTCTCGGGCTCGGCGGCGGCGCCGTAGTCGACCTTCTCCAGCTTGGTGACGCCGTCGACGAGGTAGCGGACCTCCTCGCCGAACTGCTCACCCACCTGATCCAGCGTCACGTCCGTGTCCTCGACGGTGTCGTGGAGCAGGGAGGCGGTCAACGTCGTCGTCTCCGCACCGAGTTCGGCGAGGATCAGGGTCACCGCGAGCGGATGCGTGATGTACGGCTCACCGCTCTTGCGCATCTGGCCGCGGTGGGAGGACTCGGCCAGGAGGTAGGCGCGGCGCAGGGGTTCGAGGTCGGCGTCGGGATGGTGGGCCCGGTGGGCGTCGACCACGTGCCCGATGGCGTCGGGAAGCCGGTCGCGGGTGGCGGGGCCCAGCAGCGCGGCACGGCCCAGCCGGCGCAGGTCGAGCCGGGGGCGGGCCTTCCTGCGCGACCCCGTGGATGTGGCGTGACCAGATGTCACAGGGCCTGGGGTCGCAGGATTCACGGCCTCCGCGTTCATGGGCACCTCCGGCTGCGTGGACCGGCGGACGGCGCGCCCCAGGGCGGACTCGGGCTCGGGGGCGGCGTTCGTCCCCCGTCCGGGCCGGTGCTTGATGCTACCGAGCCGGACCCCCTCGGGCTGACCGCCTCCGGCCGAGCGTGAAACGGATCACCCCTTCGAGCGAAGGTCGACCGGGGACCTCTTTCACGCCATCGGACCGGGGATCTTCCATGGTCTCGAAGGCGAACACCCTTCCGACCCTGCGGACGCACACGCCAGGCGGGCCGGAAGCTGCGATACCGAGCCGGCGCCCCGGTCAGCGCAGGGCGTTCTCCAGCCACTCGGGCTCGATCACGCCCTCGGCGACGATCACCGCCGGGCCGGTCATCTCGATCTCGCCGTCGGGCCGTTCGGTGATCACGAGGGTCCCGCCGGGCACGTCCACGGTGTACGTCGCCGGGGTGCCGGTGACACTCGGGTCGGCGCCGTCGCGGCGGGCGGCGGCCACGGCGACCGCGCACGCGCCCGTGCCGCAGGAGCGGGTCTCACCGGACCCGCGCTCGTGCACCCGCAGCGCCACGTGCCGCGGGCCGCGGTCGACGACGAACTCCACGTTCACTCCGTCCGGGTAGGCGGACGGCGGGCTGAACGGGGGCGGGGCGAGGAGGTCGCCCGCGTGGGCGAGGTCGTCCACGAAGGCCACGGCGTGCGGGTTGCCCATGTTCACGTTCCGCGCGGGCCAGCTGCGTCCGCCGACGCTCACGGTGACGTCGCCCTCGGGGAGCAGCGCCCGGCCCATGCCGACGGTGACGTCCCCCTCCTTGGCGAGGTGCACGCTCTTCACGCCTCCGCGCGTGGCGACCGCGACGTCCCCCTCGGACACGTGCCCCGCGCGCTGGAGGTAGCGCGCGAACACCCGCACTCCGTTGCCGCACATCTCCGCGACCGAGCCGTCGCCGTTGCGGTAGTCCATGAACCACTCGGTCTCCGCCGCCATGGCCCGCGCCTCGGGGTGCGCCGCGGACCGCACCACGTGCAGCAGTCCGTCGCCGCCGATGCCCGCGCGGCGGTCGCACAGGGCGGCGACGGCTGCCGGGGACAGGTCGACGGCGTTCTCGGGGTCGGGGACGATCACGAAGTCGTTCTCCGTGCCGTGTCCCTTGAGAAAGGCGATCCGGGTGCTCATCCCTCGATCGTAAGGGGTGCCGGTGACAGCGCGTCGCCGTCGGCGGACCCGCGCACGCGGGAGGACGTCAGCGGAGTCTCGCCACCCGCCACACCGCCAGGGCCACCACCGCGGCGACCATCACGGTGTAGGCGGCCACGACCCGCCAGTCGGGTCTGCGTCCGGAGCCCCGGGGCGGCAGCCCCGGCCAGGTGGAGCCCACCCTGCGGGCGGCCATCATGCCCCAGCCGGCCGCGCAGGAACAGATCAGCAGCCCCAGCATGGCGATCACGGCGCCGCTGTCGCCGAAGTCGAAGGCGAGCGGGAAGGCGAACATCAGGGAGCCGAGCGCGGCCAGCCCGACGATGGGCGCGAGCTGCCAGATGCGCAGCCGGCGCTGCGGGCGCAGCTCGACCTCGACCTCTTCACCGCCCGCGAACATCTCGTCCGGCTCGGGGCCGTCGTCGGTCACGCCGCCCTGCGTCTCGTCCGGTCCGTCCGGACTGAGGCGGTCGGTCGTCTCCTGCTCCGGTGCACCCCGCTCGGTGGTGAGGTGTTCGGTGCCGTGTGCGGTGTCGCGAGGGCCGGCCTCCATCGCCACGCGCCCTCCCAACTAGGACTCCACTTGGTCGATCGAAGCTCGATGATGGCACGGCGTCACAGGCCCGGATGACGGCCTGGGCGTCCCGATGCCAGGACGTGATCAGGCTGTAACCGGTCGTTCGACCAACGACAACGCGAGCCGCGGAAGTTCCGTCAGGTCCGCCGCGGCCCCACTCAACCAGTGCACCCGGGGATCGCGCCTGAACCATGAATCCTGACGGCGCGCGAAGCGCTTGGTGGCACGAACGGTCTCGGACCGTGCCTCCTCGAGGGTGCACTCCCCGGCGAGCGCCGCGAGCACCTGCTGGTAGCCGAGCGCGCGCGACGCCGTACGCCCCTGGCGCAACCCCTGCGCCTCCAGTGCGCGCACTTCCTCCACCAGACCGGCCTCCCACATCCGGTCGACCCGGCGGGCGATCCGCTCGTCCAGCTCGGGGCGGGCCACGTCGACGCCGATCTGGAGGGTGTCGTAGACCGAGTCGTGGCCCGGGAGGTTGGCCGTGAAAGGCCTTCCCGTGATCTCGATGACCTCCAGCGCGCGGACGATGCGGCGGCCGTTGCTCGGCAGGATCGCCCGCGCGGCCTCGGGGTCCGCCACGGCGAGGCGGGCGTGCAGCGCCCCCGGGCCGCGCAGTGTGAGCTCCTCCTCCAGGCGGGCCCTGACCTCGGGGTCGGTGCCCGGGAACTCCAGGTTGTCGACGGCCCCGCGGACGTAGAGGCCGGAACCGCCGACGAGGACGGGCCAGCGCCCCTCGGCGAGCAGCGCGTCGATCCGCTCCCGGGCCAGCCGCTGGTACTCGGCGACGGACGCGGTGACGGTGACGTCCCAGATGTCGAGCAGGTGGTGCGGGACGCCGCCGCGCTCCTCGGGCGTCAGCTTGGCGGTGCCGATGTCCATCCCCCGGTAGAGCTGCATGGAGTCGGCGTTGACGACTTCGCCGCCGAGCCGCTGGGCCAGGAAGACGCCCAGATCGGACTTTCCGGCCGCGGTGGGTCCGACGACGGCGATGACGCGGGGGGCGAGGGGTGCGCTGCTCACTGATCCAGTCTCGCAAACCTCCCGCCCCGCTCTCGAACGGGTTACGTGACGCGGCGGTCACCGGGTCGTTGCCCGTTGCGAGGTTCCTGTCGCCGGAGCGCAGGGGCGGCGGCCCGGGCCGCACGAACGGGCGCACCGGGCAACGCGGGATTTCGCCCGCACGAGTAACGTATGGAGTGGATATGGGCGTTTTTGCACGGCTTTTCCGGCGGTCGAAGGCCACGGAGGAGACGCGGACCGCCGAGGCCCGGGCCGGTGAGGCCCGGGCCGGTGAGGCGGCGGCCGGGGCAGGCCCGGAGAGCGCGGCCGGGACCGCGGAGCCGAAGGGGCCGGCCGAGGCGCCGGAGACCGCCGGGTCGGCGGAGCAGGAGGCCGGCGAGGTCAGCGACACCGTCGAGATCCCGAAGCAGCAGTCCGCCGAGGCGACCGGCAGCGAGACCGGCGAGGGCGCCCGCACGTAGCCTGCCGCGAGGGAAGGTGCATCATGGGTCTCCTGGACAGCCTGAAGGCCACACTCGACCCGGCCAAGGACAAGGTCTCCGGCCTCGCGCACCAGCACGAGGACAGGATCCGGCACGGCCTGGACAGGGCGGCGCGGACCGTCGACGAGCGGACCAAGGGCAAGTACAGCGACCGGATCCAGACGGGGACGGGCAAGGCCAAGGGCGCCGTGGACCGACTCGCGCACAGGAACGATCCCGGCTCGGGCGCGGGCGGCACGACCACGCCGCCGGCCGGGCCGCCGCCCACTTCCTGAGCGGCGCACCGGCGGACGGCCGCGGAGCACGCCGAGTGCTCCCCCGGCCGTCCGCCGGGTTCCGCCGGCGGTCCCCTCCGCGGCGTTGTCGTCGGTCGCCGGGGCTCCGCCCCGGCACCGTCACCTGGAGCCGCCCCGATCCGGACGGCGCCCTCTTACGCCCAGGTGGCCACGAGGTAGCCGACCCCGTAGGGGGCGTCCTGGTGGAGCAGCACGCCTTCCAGGTCCGGGTTCCCCGCCGCCGCGCCGGCGAGCACCTGCCAGGGGGCCCGGCCGGACACCTGCAGCTCGCGCGCCAGTCCGGTGTCCAGCGCCCGCAGGGCCCCGGTGTCGGCCGCGCCCAACGCGCGCGCGAGTTCCGCGTCGAAGGGGGCCGCGCGCTCGTCGAGGTAGCCCGGCGCCTTGAGCGTGCGGCACGCGCTGGCGTCGCCCATCACCAGCAGCGCGACCCGTTCCGCCCGGCCTGCGACGGCCTCCCCCTCGCCGGCGCACCGCTCGGCCGTGAGGGCCTCCCCCACGGCCAGCCCCTCCACGGGGGCGTCCGCCCATCCGGTGCGGCCCAGCAGCCAGGCGCCCACGGCCAGCCCGTACGGGAGTTCCCGTCCGGCCGGCACGCCCTTGTCCGGCCCCAGTCGTACGTCCAGGCCGACGCCGAAGTCCCGGAAGGATCCGGGGGTGCCCTCCGGGTAGGTCTCGGGGCCGGCGCCGTCCCCCGGGCCGACGACCACGAGCAGATCGGGCCGGGCGGCGGCGAGGACGCCCAGCGCGTCCGCGCACGCGGCCCGCACGGTGTCCAGCTCGGGGGCGGCCCCTGCGGCGACCTCCGGCACGAGCAGCGGCGGGCACGGGCAGACTGCGGCGGCGACAAGCATGATCAGCAGCCTACTGCGGCGGCCCGGAACGGCATCGCCGCCTCACGGGCCGTCCGTGCTCCGGAGGCGACGCGCTCCGCGAGGCCGTGCCGCGGGTGGTGGGCGCCCGGTCCGCCCTTGATCTCCACACGGTACGTGCCGTCGTCCGCGCGGCGCGCCTCCTCGTGCGTGCCGTCGGCACGCACGGCCGGCCGGAGCGTGTGGTGCGGCTCCTCCGCCACGACCCGCTGAGCCATACGCCCCCCTGCCCCGGTCCGCTCAGTCGACGGCGCAGCCCCCGGTGACCGCCGGCAGCGGCTCGGGCACGCCCACCCCCGGCAGGCCGAGCAGCACGCCCGCGGGCCGCGCCGCCTTCTCGGTGTTCCGCTTCTCCCAGGCGTCGCCCGCGCGGGTGCGGCGCACGTCGAGCACCGCGCCCTCGGCGAGGAGGTGGTGCGGAGCGGCGTACGTGATGGCGACGGTGACCACGTCGCCGGGGCGCACCTCCTGCTCCGGCTTGGTGAAGTGCACCAGGCGGTTGTCGGGGGCGCGGCCGGAGAGGCGGTGGGTGGCGCCGTCCTTGCGGCCCTCGCCCTCGGCGACCATCAGCTCCAGGGTGCGGCCGACCTGCTTCTTGTTCTCCTCCCAGGAGATCTCCTCCTGGAGGGCGACGAGCCGCTCGTAGCGCTCCTGGACGACCTTCTTGGGGATCTGGCCGTCCATCTCGGCGGCCGGGGTGCCGGGGCGCTTGGAGTACTGGAAGGTGAACGCCTGGGCGAAGCGGGCCTCGCGCACCACGTGCAGGGTCTGCTCGAAGTCCTCCTCGGTCTCGCCGGGGAAGCCCACGATGATGTCGGTGGTGATCGCCGCGTGCGGGATGGCGGCGCGGACCTTCTCGATGATGCCGAGGAAGCGCTCCTGCCGGTAGGAGCGGCGCATCGCCTTCAGCACCGGGTCGGAGCCGGACTGCAGCGGCATGTGCAGCTGCGGCATCACGTTCGGCGTCTCGGCCATGGCGGCGATGACGTCGTCGGTGAAGTCCCGCGGGTGCGGCGAGGTGAAGCGGACCCGCTCCAGGCCGTCGATCTTCCCGCAGGCCCGCAGCAGCTTGCCGAACGCCTCACGGTCGCCGATGTCGGAGCCGTACGCGTTGACGTTCTGGCCGAGCAGGGTGATCTCGGAGACGCCCTCGGCGACCAGGGCCTCGATCTCGGCGAGGATGTCGCCGGGGCGGCGGTCCTTCTCCTTGCCGCGCAGCGCGGGGACGATGCAGAAGGTGCAGGTGTTGTTGCAGCCGACGGAGATGGACACCCAGGCCGCGTAGGCGCTCTCGCGCCGGGTGGGCAGCGTGGAGGGGAACGCCTCCAGCGACTCGGCGATCTCGACCTGCGCCTCCTCCTGCACGCGGGCGCGCTCCAGGAGGACGGGCAGCTTGCCGATGTTGTGCGTGCCGAAGACGACGTCGACCCACGGGGCCCGCTTCACGATGGTGTCGCGGTCCTTCTGCGCGAGGCAGCCGCCGACCGCGATCTGCATGCCGGGGCGGCTCGCCTTCTTCGGGGCGAGGTGGCCGAGGTTGCCGTACAGCTTGTTGTCGGCGTTCTCCCGGACGGCGCAGGTGTTGAAGACGACGACGTCCGCGTCGCCGTCGGAGCCCTCGGGGGCGCGGACGTAGCCCGCGCCCTCCAGCAGCCCGGACAATCGCTCGGAGTCGTGGACGTTCATCTGGCACCCGTAGGTGCGTACTTCGTAGGTGCGCGTGCCGCCCACTGTCTGGCTCCGGTCGATGCTGCTCATGTCCCTAGGGTAGGCGGTGCCGCGGACCGCCTCCGCCGCGTGGGCAACTCCCTGCCAGGCAGCTTCCTGGCCCGGCCGGATGCGGACAGCGGGGGTGGCGTGATGGTTCTCTCTTGGCAGCGGCCGGAAAGCGCGAGGAACGCGGACCGGCCCGGGGGAGCTGAAGACACCACCGGCTCCATGCGCGTCACCGCAATCGGTACTGATCCACGCATGGAATGGAGACCACCCATGTTCCGCACCAACCGCTGCACCGCGGCCGCCACGCTCACCGCCGCCGTCCTCGCCGCCCTCGCCTGGGCCGGGCCCGCCCAGGCGGCCGACGTGACCGGGCGGCAGCCGGAGGCCACGGCGCGGGATTTCACCTGGACCCCGCCGACCGAGCCGCTCGGCCCGATCCGCGGCGGCCTGCCGCGCACCCCGGATGAGCCCGGCGACTTCACCTGGGGTCTCTCACGCCCCGACGACTTCACCTGGACCGAGCCGGTCACGCCGTGACCATGTGCCGGGGACACCGGGCGGTCGCCCGTCAGATCCACTGCCGGCGGGCCGCCTGCACTCCCGCTTCGAAGCGGCTGGACGCGCCGAGCCGTTCCATCAGCTCGGCCATGATCCGCCGCTCCGTGCGCACACCGATGCCGAGCATCCGCGCCACCGCCTCGTCGGTGAGGCCGGTGGCCAGCAGCTGGAGCAGTTTGCGTTCCTGCGGAGTGAGCCCGTGCGGGTCGTCCTCGGAGGATGCCTTCCCGTGGAAGGGGGCCGCGTGCTCCCAGTACGCCTCGAACAGGGCCCGCATGGCGAGCACCACCGGCCGGCTGTTGAACAGCAGCGCCGAAGGGCCCGCCTGGCCGGGCAGCCCGGCCACGATCGCCGCGGTCGTGTCGACGATCAGCAGCCGCATCGGCAGGGTCGGGGACGTGCGGATCTCACTGTTGTGTTCGGCCATCCACTGCGCGTGCGCCCGCGTCACCCGGTCGTTGACGGCGCTGTCCAGGTAGATCGAACGGAAGCGGACCCCGCGGGCGAGCGCCCGCTCGTTCAGCGGCCGGGACGCCTCGATCGCCTCCTCGGACAGCCCGCCCACGGGATGGAAGACCAGGGACTCGTGCCGGCAGGACTCCGCGAGGGCCTCCAGCCGGATGCGGATCTCGTCCACGTTGTCGAGCTGTTCCGTGCCGTCCGAACCCGACCCGCCCGACGCCGTGTACTCGGCGGCGAGCGCGGCCAGCGCGGCCCGGTTCTGTTCGATGCGCTGCTGCCGCCAGGCCAGTTCGTCCTGTTCCCGCTGGAGCAGGACCTTCAGGCCGAGCGACGGGTTCACCGCGCGCAGCGCTCCGGGCGAGTCCCCGGACGGGGCGAGGAGGGACAGCTCGGAAAGCCGGTCGAGCGCCGCCTTCACCTCGCCGGAGGCGATGCCGAGGAAGGCGGCGAGTCTGTCCGGATCGTGTTCCTTGTGGAACAGGATGGCACGGTAGACGGCAAGTGTCTGCTGATCGAGTGGAGATACGTCTTCCACGTGGTGTTTCCCCCTTGAACCACATGCCCGGACCGAACACCACGCCGAGCCGGACGTCCACGGCGTGACAAAGGGGAAGCGCCGTGCACCCGCCGAAGCATCCCCCGTAGATCCTTCACGTTCCCGCCACGCTACCCGCTCAGGAGTTCCGGTGTCGCACACAGTCGCGTTTGTCGTCCCTCCCTTGAACGGCTGTGTCGTGCTGGTCATAGACGCGACCATCGGGGCCGGCCGCAGTGTGGCCACCCGGCTGAGCGCGGCGGGCGCGGCGGTCGCGGTGGTCGGCGCGGGGCATCCGGGGCGCGACGACGACGCGGCCACCAACGCGGCGTTCCTCTGCAAGGAACTGGCCGGCATCGGACTGGTCGCGCTGCCCTACCAGGTGGATGTCGCGCGGCCGGAGACCCTGCGCGCCCTGCCCCGTCAGATCGCCGGCGACCTCGGCCCGGTGGCCGCGTGCGTCGTGGTGGTCCCGTCGGGCTCCGGCAGCGGGGACCTGGCCCGGGACTTCCGCGCCCTCTCGGCCGTCGTCGCGGCGTCCCTGCCGGCCGGAGCCGAGCACATCGAGATCGACACGGAGCACGACGCCGCCGGTCACGAGCGGGCCGCGCAGTCGGTCGCGGACCGGCTGATCGAGCGGTTCGCGTGCTCGCACAAGAGTCCTTGAAAGCCCTTGAAAGTCCTTGACGGTCCGCCGCACACGGCGCGCAGGCCCCGGGGCCTGGTTTCCACGAGTCCTTTCACCGTTCGTCCGCACGGGGGTTCAGCATGTCGATACGGGTAGTCGTCGCAGGTGATCACCAACTCGTCCTGGAGGCCTTCGCCGAGACGCTCAACGGCGTCGACGGCCTGGAGGTGGTCGGGCTGGCCACGTCGTGCGACGCCGTGCTGCCGGCGGTGGGGCGGCACCGGCCCACCGTCCTGCTGCTCGGCGAGTCCACGATGGCCGGCAAGGCGCTGCGCGTCGCCACCGACGTGCGCAGTCACCATCCCAAGTGCGGGGTCGCGCTGATGGTGGGAACGGCCACGCCGTCGGTGGTGGACCGGGCCGTGGCGGCCGGCGCGCTCGGTGTCGTACCGAAGAACGCCCGGCTGCCCCAGCTGGTGACGACGCTGATGGGGGTGGCGGGCGGTTGTCTGACCGTCGACCCGTCGCTGCTGCGGCCGGTGGCGGTCGGGGAGACGATGCTGAGCGTGCGGGAGATGGACGTGCTGCGGCTGACGGCCGGCGGGGCGACCGTGAAGGAGATCGCGGGGGAGCTGTACCTGGCGGCGGGCACCGTCCGCAATCTGACGTCGGCGGCCATCAAGAAGCTCGGAGGGCGCAACCGGTTCGACGCGGCGCGCATCGCCGGGGAGCACGGGCTGCTGTGAGGGGACGCACGCCTGCCCCGGCACGGTGGGTGCCGGGGCGGGGCGGGATGGTGCGCCTGTTCGTCACGCTCGTGCGGGCACGGGCGCGACGGGTGTGCGGGGTGGTGACGGGCTCACTTCTCCAGGCAGAACTCGTCGATCGGGTACCCGACGTGGCGGTCCGCCGTCGGCAGGTGCCCGAGGATCGTGTCGCCCGGCTTGAGTTCGGTGGAGTTGAGGACCGCCGCGTCCGGGCCGAGGACCCGTACGTGCCAGTCGTCCTGGAGGATCAGGTTGACCGTCTGTCCGCTCGGGGCCACCGCGTCGATGGAGATGAGCGGGCGGGTCTCTATCTTGACCCGGCCGACGCTGACCGGCCGGGTGCGGCCCTTGGTGTCGACGGCCAGCACCTTGCTGCCCGCGTGGAGTTCGCTGAGGTAGTGGGTGCGGCCGCCCTGCGAGACGGTGTACGAGTGCAGGGCGCCGGCGTTGACCCGGAAGGGCCGGGTCGGCATGTACGGCAGCGGGTGGGTCTCGCTGACGCACAGGACCATGCCCTTGGAGTGCGAACCGACCAGGATGCCCTCGTCCTTGCGGAAGTGGGTCGTGGTGTCGACGCAGGCCCGCTCGCCCATGCCGATGTGGGTGGTGTGGGTGACGGTCAGCTCCACCAGGTCGATCTCGCCGCCGCGGGCGCTGGCGGCGGTGCGCAGCGCGGTGGCGTCACCGACGGTGCCGGCCCGCATCAGCACGCCGTCCGAGCCGAGTTCGAGGACGCCGTAGACGATCTCGGCCTCCTCGGTGGTGGAGGCGGTGGTGATGATGGAGCCGGGCGCGCCGGTGGCCGCCGCGATCACGATCTCGAGCGGGATCTTGGTGGGGTCGCGGAAGTCGAGGACGCTCCACGGCTCCAGACGCGCCGCGAGGCAGGCGTCCTCGAGCGTGTCGGCGTCGACGATCTCCACGTACCGCCCGAACTCGACGTCCGGGTGGGCCTCCTGGAGGGCCGCGCGCTCCTCCCGGGGACCCGGCACGACCACCAGGTCGGCGGCGCCGAGGTCGGCGGGGACCGCGTCGACGCCGTCCTCGAAGAGCAGGACCTTGCGGACGGTGGGCGGCAGGCCGGCGAAGGCGGCAGGGTCGGCGGCGACGATGCCGTCGATGCGCTGGTGCAGGGCCTCTTCGAGGACGGCCCCGGTGGCGTTGCCGGCGCCGCGGATGTCAAGCCAGCACAGTTTTGCGTCCGTCATGGTGCGGACCTCCTGTCGGATGGGAAAGGTCGGAGAGGTGGTGGGTGTTCTCGGGGAAGGCGCCGGACGCCGTCAGGGGCGCCGGGTCGTCCAGGTGGTCGGGGGTCAGCCGTTCGTCGCGGTGGGCGCCGGCCCCGGCGGGGAAGGCGACCGCGCCGAAGTGCTGCTCCGGGAAGTGGTGGATCAGCCGGGCCACCTTGGCGGCGAGCCTGCGGGGATCGGCGGCCCGGAAGATGTTGCGGCCCATCGCCACCCCGCCCGCGCCGCCGGCCAGGGCGTCGCGGACATAGGCGAGGACGTCCTCCTCGGTGGGCATCGCGGGACCGCCCGCGACCAGCACGGGCACCGGGCAGGCGGCGGTCAGGTCGAGCATCTCCGCGGTCGAGCCGAGGAAGACGGTCTTGACCAGGTCCGCGCCCAGGTCGGAGGCGACGGTGACGGCGTGCGCCACCAGTTGCGGGTCGCGCGGGTCGGCGACCCGCGGGCCGCGCGGGTACACCATGGCGAGCAGCGGCAGGTTCCACCGGTCGCAGGCGTCGGCGATCCGTCCGAGGTCGCCGATCTGCTGCCGCTCGTCGTCCGAACCGACGTTGACGTGGACGCTCACCGCGTCCGCGCCGAGCCGGAGCGCCTCCTCGACCTCGGTCACCACGTACTTGGCGTCGGGGTCGTGCGCCTGGCTGGTGGAGGCGTTGAGATGGATGATCAGCGACATCGCGGCGAACCGCTCCGGGCTGATGTGGCGGACGCTGCCCTTGTGCACGACGACCGCGTCCGCGCCGCCGGCGGCGAGCTGTCCGGCGAGCTGGTCGAGGGTGGTGCCCCGGGGCACCACGGGTCCGTCGCTGATCGAGTGGTCGAGAGGGGTGATCATCAGGCCGGCCGTGCTGTGGCGGTAGAGCCGTCGCAGCCGCAGTGACCTGGCGAAGTGGCCGAATCCGGTCATGGAGTGCCCTTTCTGTTGCGCGGATCGGTGCGCCGGCGGGCGTGGTGTCCGGGCGGGCCCTCCACCTCGGCGCCGGTGTCGGGTGGGCCGGTGCCGCGCGTCTCGGCGGCGGGCGGGGGCGCCGCGCGCACTGGTGCCGTCGCGCCGCGCAGCCGCGCCCGGTCGGGTTTGCCGGACGGGGTGAGCGGCAGTTCGGGCCAGACGGAGACGCCGACCGGGGCGTGCTCCGGGGTGAGCGTCGCCGCGACGTAGCCCCGCAGGTCGCAGGAGGTGTGCCCGGCGCCCGAGTGCAGTTCGACGGCGGCGTGCACCTGCTCCACGTAGTCCTCGTCCCGGACGCCGAACACCGCGGCCTGGCGCACCTGGGGGTGCCGGAGCAGCGCCGCCTCGATGGCGGCCGGGTCGAGCTTGAGGCCGCCGTGCTTGATGACGTCGCCCACCCGGCCGTCCAGCCGCAGGTAGCCGTACGGGTCCCAGTGCCCGAGGTCGCCGGTGCGCAGCCAGCCGTCGCGGTACGTGTCGGCGGTCAGCTCCTCGTCGTCCAGGTAACCGGCTGACACCGTCGGCGAGTCGATCCAGATCTCGCCGCTCTGCCCGCGCCCCAGCGGGGTGCCGGTGCCGGGCGCGCGGATCTCCACCCGCACCCAGGGGAAGGGCCGGCCGACCGAGCCGAGCAGTTCGGGCTCCCGGTGGTCCAGCGGGGTGAGGCTGCTGATGCCGCCGGCCTCCGTGGTGCCGTACACCTGGATCAGTACGTCGCCGAAGACCCGCACCGCGTCGCGGACCCGTTCGGGGGCGGCCGGGGTGCCGCTGTAGGTGACGCGCCGCAGCGACGACAGGTCGTACGACGTGATCAGCGGGTGGTCGAGCAGCCGGTACAAGTGGGGTACGGCCACGTAGGCGTCGGTGACCCGGTGTTCGGCGATGGCCGCCAGGGTGGCGTCGGCGTCGAACTCGTCGTGGAGCACCACCGTGCCGCCCCCGCACAGCACGGCGTCGGCCATCGGCGCGGTCGTGTGGCTGATCGGGGTGACGGAGAGCAGTGTGGCCGGGCCCCGTGGATCGAGGCCGTCGGCGAGACGCCCGACGAGGTGTTCACGGGTGCCGTGGCGCTGCGCCACCATCTTCGGCCGGCCGGTGCTGCCGCTGGTGAAGTCGACGACGGCCAGGTCGTCGGGCCGGGGCGGCGGTCCCGGTGGCACGGTGTCGTGCCCGTCCGCCGTGCGCGGGATCGCCCGCACGGTGAGTCCGGGCCGCCGGCGGGCCAGCCACCTGCCGCGGGCCGCGCTCTCCTCGTCCGCCTCGTCCACCAGCAGCAGCGGCACCGCGAGGTCTCGCAGCAGTGCGGTCTGGGTGGCGAGGGAGAAGGTCTCGGTGTCCGTGCGCGGGTTCATCGAGCGGACGTACACCGAGGTCGCGCCGAGCAGGTGCACGGCGTAGCGGGCGCTGAGCATCAGCGGGTGGTTGGGGCCGGTGAGGATCGCCACCGTGGTGCCGGGGCCGACCCGCAGGGAGCGCAGCAGGGCGGCGCTGCCCAGGAGGGACGCGCGCAGCTCCCCCGCCGTCACGGCCGCGTCGGGCCGGCGCACGACGACCCGGGTGGGGTCGCGTTCCAGCGCGGCGAGCAGCCGGCGGGCGTAGGGCCGCGCAAGGGTTCCGGTGGTCATGGTCCTCCTCTCCTTTCGTCGGGGTTGCGTCGGGAATGCGTCGGGATCGCTTCGGAAATGTCTCGGGAATGCCTTGAGGGATCTCCTGGAAGGCTTCGGAAAAGCGTCGGGAAAGTCAGGAGATCCTCATCTGCGCCATCATTCCCATGGCGCTGTGGTCGATCATGTGACAGTGGTACGGATAGACACCGCGGTGCGTGTCGAAGGTGAGCTGGAGTTTCGCCGTCTGTCCGGGAAAGAGCAGCACGGTGTCCTTCCGTCCGGTCTCGGCCGGATACGGCGGCTGCCCGTCACGTTCGAGAATTCTGAACTGCACCAGGTGCGTGTGGAAATTGTGCGGAACGGTGGCGCTCTTGTTGGTGACCGTCCACACCTCGGTGCTGCCCCACTCGACGTGGGTGTCGATGCGGTCCGGGTCGAAGGTCTTCCCGTTGATGTAGGCCTGGTGGCCTCCGGTGCCCGGCTCGTCCATGTTCAGCTCGAAGGCGCGTTCCACGGTGGGCTTCGGCAGGGCCGGCAGCGTGGCGAGGGTGTCCGGGACCCGGCTGCGGTCGGGGGTCCGCTCGCCGACGTCGAACCGCATGACCTGGCCGACGAGTTCGGTGGGGCCGGGGCCCAGCATGTTGGCGAGGGTGAGCCGGGTTCCGGGCGCGTACTTCGAGAAGTCGACGACGAAGTCGATGCGTTCGCCGGGCGACAGGACCAGCACCGGCGTCTCGGCGGGGGCGGCGAGCAGGCCGCCGTCGGTGCCGATCTGCCGCACGGGGTGCTGGGTGGCCGAGCCGTCCGACAGCGCCAGGACGAAGATGCGCAGGTTGCACGAGTTGACCAGCCGGAAGCGGTACTTGCGGGCCTCGACCCGCAGGTACGGCCAGGGCCGGCCGTTGACCAGGATGGTCGTGCGGTTCTGCGCGTCGTCCATCGTGTAGACCATGGCGGCGGCGTCGTCGAAGTCCGCGTCCCGCAGCACCAGGGGGATGTCGTACTTCCCGGACGGCAGTCCGAGCCGGTCCTCCCCGGGGTCGCTCAGCAGGTACAGCCCGGACAGTCCCCGGTAGACGTGCTCGGACTCCATGTGGTGGGCGTGGTCGTGCATCCACAGGGTCGCGCCCGGCTGCCGGTTCTCGTACACGTAGGTGCGCCTGCGTCCCGGCGCGATCGTGTCCATCATGCCGCCGTCGTGCTCCACCGGGTTGTTGCCGCCGTGGAGGTGCACCGACGTCGGCATGTCGAGCGCGTTGACGTGCCGGACCACCGTCCTGCGGCCGGTGCGGGCCCGGATGGTGGGGCCGGTGAAGGAGCCGTTGTACGTCAGGACGTCGGTGCGGGCGCCCGGCAGGATCTCCGTGCTCGCGCGGCGCGTGGTGATGTCGTAGTAGTCGGCGTGTCTGGTTCTGCGGGACGGGGCCAGCACCGGCGGCACGGTCAACGGCACCGCGAACGGCTCGACCGCCGCGGCCGCCGTCGCGGCGACCGCGGCGGCGGCCGGCCCGCCCGCGGTGAGCGTCGTGAACAGTCCGCCCGCCGCGCCGACCGCCCCGACGGCGCCGGTGGTCATACCGAGACGTATCGCATGTCGACGAGTGAGCACGGGAATGTCCTTCTGTCGTTGGGGGCGGTGGTCGTTGAATTCCTGTTCCGAGCATGCGCTCGGGGCGTCGATTGTCCGAGCGAAGGCGGTCCGTCCCTGTCATGTGTCACGCATTCCATGACCTCGGTCACGAACGGGAATGGTGACTGTCATGCGGTGCGGCCGGCCGGGGCGGAGAAGGCGGAGCGGGCGGCAGAGTGGATTTCTTCCCGTTCTTCCAGTGAATCCCCAGACGGAGGCCCTGATGATTTCCGTGTCCACGGAGAAACCGCCCGAGCTCGCGGCCCGCGCGCTGCGTACGGACGTGCGGATCACGTTCGACGACACCGCGGACACGGCGGTGCTGCGCGGCCCCGAGACCTCGCTCGTGCTGCGCCCGGTGCGCGGTGGGCTGCGCACCGTACTGCGCCGGCTGGCGGGGGGTCCGGTGCCGTACGAGGAGCTGTACGAGGGGTTCGACGGCTCCGCGCGGGAACGGGCCGACGCCGTGCTGGCGCGGGCCGGCCACCTGCTGGCGCACAGCGTGCTCACGCACGACGAGCCGCCGCTGCGGCGGGAGTTGGTGCGGCTGGAGCCGACGGCCCGGGACGCCGTGCACCGTACGGCGGCCGTGCCCGCCGACGCGCGGGTCCGCCTGTCGCGGTTCGCCCTCTGCCGTACGCGCGGGGGCGTGCTCGTGCTGGAGTCCCCGCTGGTGAAGTTCCGTGCCGTGCTCGCCGACCGGGCCGCCCGTGAACTCGCCGCCGCGCTGGGGCAGCCGGGCCCGGCGGTCCGGGCCGGCGAGGGCACCGGGCTGAGCGGGGCGGAGACGCTCACGGTCCTGGCCCACCTGGTCGGCGCCGGTTTCGTCGAGATCGCCGCCGCGGACGGCGGCTTCGCGTCCGACACCGAGCCGGTGCTGCGCCAGTGGGACTTCCACGACCTGCTGTTCCACTCGCGCGTCCGGTCCGGCCGCTTCGACGAGAGCTTCGGCGCGGTCTACCCGTACCGGGGCCGGATCGACCCGCTGCCCGCCGTGAAGCCGGCGCCGGGCGGCCCCGTGACGGAGCTGTACCGCCCCCGGCGCGCGGACATCGACGCCCGCGACCCGTCCCTGACCGCCGCCGTCGAGAGCCGCCGGTCCCACCGCGTCTTCGGCGAACGGGCGTTGACGGCGCGCGAGTTGGGCGAGTTCCTGTACCGGGTGCAGCGGGTGCGCGTCCACCGCACGCCCGGACCCGACGAGGACGAGGTGGTCTCGCGGCCCTATCCGGCCGGGGGCTCGCTCCACGAACTGGAGCTGTACGTCACGGTGCTGCGCTGCGAGGGGGTCGCGCCGAGCGTCTACCACTACGACTCGTACGCGCACCGCCTGGTCCTCGTCAGCGAGGCGGAGGACGACCGGCGGGCCCTGCTGGGCGTGGCGTCCCGGTCCGTCGGCTTCGACGTGCGCCCCCACGTACTCCTCACGGTGACCTCGCGGTTCCAGCGCATGGCGTGGAAGTACCGGGCCATGGCGTACGCGACCACGCTGCGGCACACCGGTGTGCTCTACCAGACCATGTACCTGGTGGCGACGGCGATGGGCCTGGCGCCCTGCGGGCTGGGCAACGGCGACGCCGACCTGTCCGCCCGCGTACTGGGCCTGGACTACCTGCGGGAGTCCTCGGTCGGCGACTTCCTGCTGGGCACGCCGGCGCCCGAGTCCGCGATGCCGGCCGAGCCGGGCGAGGAATGGCACATGGTGAACAGCCCCGAATGGGCGCTTCCGGTGGCGCCCGACGGAAAGACGGGCGCCGGGAAAACGTCATCCGGGCCGTGATAAATGTCAGCCGACGTCCGCGGGGGCTGGCGCACGGCCGAGCGTCCGAGCAATATGGATGTCACAGCCCGACGGAAAAGGAAAAACATTCCGGAAGGCGGCCGGGAGTAATCCCGGAGCACACATCCCCAGGAATTCCGTCCAGGGAATTCCTGAACTCACGGAAGGACCACGACATGACCGCCAAGGACATCAAGAACGACGCCGACACCGCGTTCGAGGGCTTCGACGCCGACGAGCTGGAGACCCTCGAGGTCGCC
>NZ_LGCN01000062.1 GCF_001279005.1 Streptomyces caelestis | reverse complement strand
GGGCTTCGACGCCGACGAGCTGGAGACCCTCGAGGTCGCCGACGGCGTGGCGCTGCCGGAGATGGGCGCCTCCAGCGGCTCGATCGGCACCTCCTCCTCGTCGTCCAGCACCTGCTCGGCCTGCTGAACGCGCGTGAGCGCCTGAGCACGACCGTGTGAACGCACAAGGATGCGCCAACCGGCCCCGGGCCGGTCGGCACATCCTTGCGTTCGTTTCCGGTGAAGGTCCGTCAGCCCCGTACGGCCAGGTGGTACGCGGAGGCCCAGAGCACCACCGCGCAGGCCAGGCCGACCACGACCCGCACGCTCTCGTCCGACAGGCCGGCCACGACCAGCACGACGCCCACGACCGCCACGGCGGTCATCAGCCCGGCCGTCCACCGGTACTGCCACTGGTCGTACAGGCGCGCGAGCGGGAAGAAGTGCAGCCCCACGACCAGGGCGATGCCGACCGGGATGAGCTCGGGGCGGCCGGAGGCGTTGGAGCCGGCGATGACGGCGAAGATGGCCAGCACCTCGATGCCGTTGACGACGCCCACCCCGCGCGCCCAGTTCTCCGGGAGGCTCACCGTCCGGGGCGAGGGCGCGGCGTCCTTGCGGTGCCCCAGGTAGATCGCCGCCGCGGTGACCACGAGGGCCGCCACCTCCACGGACACCGGCACGACATCCGTCGCCGAACCGGTTCCGGAGGCCCCGGCGAAGGCCCACAGCAGGCCGAACAGGGAGAGCACGAGGGTTCCTCGGCGCCGCAGTTTCCGGGTGAGTTCCAGGCACTCGGCGTCCGCGGCGGACGGGGTCGGGCCGGCGGTGGGGGGAGTAGACGTCATGGGCGGAGAGTACAACGATCATTTCAGCTGCCAGACGTTTTTCGGTCAGTCTCCCGACCGCCTCAAACGGAATTGATCATTCCGTTACTCTGCCGCGAAGAGCGCGCCTCCCACTCCTCTCGAAAAGGGCGCACGGTGTCACGAGAACCGTGACGTATGTAAGCCGCCGCCCTCTCTCCACTTCCACCGCGCATTCCGGCCGTCAATGATGTGGAGCACATTCCCGAATTCATTTCCCGTTCGTCTCGGAAGGTGCGAAGGACATGGTGGTTGACGCTCCGGAGCGTATTGCCGTGAGGCCGGATTCCGCCGACCTGACGGGGGTGCGACTCCACACTCGGATGCCGGTGACCCCGGCCTGGCTGGCCCGGTACGTCGTACCGGCCGCCCGCGAACTGAGCGAGGGGGGCGTGCCCGGCGTCCAGGTCCGCCGCGGCTGGCTGCACGGACCCCACATCGAT
This sequence comes from Streptomyces caelestis, assembly GCF_001279005.1. Taxonomy (GTDB): domain Bacteria; phylum Actinomycetota; class Actinomycetes; order Streptomycetales; family Streptomycetaceae; genus Streptomyces; species Streptomyces heliomycini. The sequence goes on along the minus strand of NZ_LGCN01000062.1, from coordinate 59,168 downwards.
CTGCTCGCCCCCGTCGCCGGCGCCGCCGACTGGCCGGCGGTCGCGGCCCGGCTCGACGCGGGCCCCCTCGACCCGGCACGGGCGCTGACCGAGGAGGCCTATCTGGAGCAGGCCCGCGAGTTCGGCCGGCTCGAAGCGGTGGAGCCCCCGTACCTGCCGCTGCGCGACCACGGCACGGTCCTGCCCGTCGCTCCCGGCGACCCGGCCCTGCGCTCCCGCGAGCCGCGCCTCGATCCGCTGCGCACCGTCGTGAACGGCGCCCTCGCCGTGCCGGTGCTGTCGATGGTCGAAGGCCTGGCCGAGGAGCCCGGCAGCGGCACGGTCCTGCTCGCCGAGGCGTTCGCCGCGCTCGCCGACACCCACGCCCTCGGCCCGGGCCACGGGGTGTTCTCCCCCCGGTCGCACGCGGAGGCGTTCCTCGCCTGGGCGGCTCCCCGCAAGGACATGCGGCCCGTCTTCCAGGAACGGCTCGCCAAGGAGGCGCCGCTGCTCCGCGCGGTGGTCGAACAGCGGCTGAGCGGTGCGGTGTCGCCCGCGGCCGCCCGGTGGCGCACGGCGTTCGCCTACGGCGCCGGGGTGCTGGACAGCGCGGTCGCCTCGGGCGCCCTCACCGCCGGCCTGCTCGACTCCGTGACCGACGGTGTCGACCGGGGGCGGATGGGCCCGCCCGGAGCCGTGACCACGGTCCCGCGCGGAGAGCAGCCGGACACCGACTTCCACCGCACCGTGCACGGGTCCGGGGCGATCAGCACGCCCTCGCCGTTCTTCGCCGCGTTCCGCCTGCTGACCAACCTCTTCTACCAGCAGCTGCCGCTGCTCACCGTGTCGCCGATGCAGCGCTACTACATGTGCTTCGCGATCGCCGAGACGGTCGACGCCGTGCTCGGCAGCAGCTGGCGCGAGCGTCTGGAGCGCCCGCGCGCCGCCCGCACCACGGAGCCGACGGGAGCCCCGCGATGACCAGTCCCGAACCCCAGTGGTTCCTGCGCGTCAACCCGCTGCGCAGGGCCCGCCTCGCCGACCCGGAGCTGCGCCGGCTGCTCACCGGCCTCGCCGCCGCCGAGGCCGAACTGGCCGAGGCCGCCGAGGCCTGCTCGCAGGAGCTGTACGAGCGGATCGGCGCCGTGGAGTCGGACGCCGAGCGCCGCGAGCTGATCGCGCTGCGCCGGGCGATCCACAACGGCCGCGCACCCCGCAAGGCCCCCGCGGACCGCGTGGCGGAGATCCCGTCGGTGGCGCGCTGGCTGGCCGTCCAGGCCGAACGGGACCGGCTGCGCACCACGATCACCGAGGACTACCCGGCCGCCGCCGACCGCGAACGGACCGTCCTCGCCGGCCTGCTCGGCGACGACGACCTGCTGCGCTCGCTCGCCCTCGTCGCCCCCGAGGTGCACCAGGAGGCCGAGCGCTACCGCACGGCGGTCGAGGGGCCCGGCAAGGTCAACGCCCGCACCCGCAAGTCGGAACGCGGACTGATCCAGTACGTCACCCGGTCCATGGTGCGCACCAGCCCGCTCTCCCGGTTCACCGCGGTGGGCATCGCCGAACCCGCCCCCGCCGGCGACCCGGAGGCCGTCCGCCCCGGCGACGTGTCCTTCACCGGCGCGCTGGCCGTACCGGGCCTGGACCGGGTGATGCTGCACTACGTGCTCGGCGGCCTGCCCACCGCCGACGGGGCGGACCCGACGGACCTGTGGATCGGCCTGCCGCCCACCTCGGCGCCCGACCCGGAGAGCGGCAAGCTGTTCTTCCTGAAGTTCTCCGAGCAGGGCATGCACCGGCTCGCACTGCCGCTCGACGGGCCCGTCGCCGACCTGCTCGACGCGCTGTCCATGGGACCGCGCCGCTTCCCGGCCGTGGTCGCGCACGTCGCCACGCGGGCCGGCTGCTCCGAAGGGGACGCCGACCGGCGCGTGCGGCAGGCGCTCCAGCAGGGCGTGCTGTGCACCTTCGGCCAGCCGGAGGAGCGCGCGGGGGCCGCCGACTACGACGAGCTGCTCCCGGCGGCGCGGGACACCCCCGCCGGGGAGCTCGCCGACCGGGTCCGTGCCGGACTGCCCCGGGTCGCCGAGGCGCCCGCCGGGGAGCGGGGCGCGGTCCTGGCCGGACTGCGCGGGGACCTCGGCCGGTTCAGCCAGGCCGCGGGCCGCCCGGCGCACATCACGGTCGAGGAGGACTACGTCATGCCGCCGCTGAAGGTGGCCACCTCCGACTGGCACGCCCCGCTGACCGACCTCGGGCCCGCCGTGGAACTGCTGTCGGTCTTCGACTGGCTGCACGACGTACGGGTCCTGATGACCGCCGCGTTCACGGAGCGGTTCGGGGCCGGGGCCAACGTTCCGCTGGCCGAGCACGCGCCGTTCGTCGTCGGGGAGGTCTCCCGGCGGGCCGCCGCGATGGCCGCCGTGTACGGACCGCAGGGCTCGGGCGAGCCGGCCGCGCTGACCGGCATCGGCCCGGCGGACGGCTCGCTGGAGCGCATGTACCTGCTGCGCCGCGAGCTGTCCGAGGAGGTGCACGCGCTCCTCACCAAGACCGCCCGGGCCGGCGAGGACACCCTGGCCCTCAGCGCGGCGGACGTCGCCGGGCTGACCCGGTCGCTGCCCGACCGCTTCCGCCGGGACCCGCTGATCTACGGCGTGCTGCTCCAGCAGGCCGGCGGCAAGCTCGTCCTCAACGACGGCCTGCCGGGCCACGGCATGCTGTACGCGCGGTTCCTGGAGGCCGACCGCCGCCAGGGCGGCCGGGCGCTGCCCCGGCTCGCCGCCCACCTGCGGCGCTTCTACGGCCACGACGGCGCCCGGGTCACCGAGGACCTCGGCCTGCACCGCCTCAACGTCAACGCGCACGCGCCGGTGCTGCCGGGCGGTCTCACCCCGGAGGACTGGTTCACGCTGCGGCTGGCCCACGACCCGGAGACGGACTCGCTGCGGGTCGAGGACGCGGACGGCGCGCCCCTGCGGGTGCTGCCGCTCGGCACGGGCCATCCCGGCCTGTTCCCGCCCCCGCTGTCGGTGGCCTCCGGGCTGGCGATCAGCGGCCGGCTCTTCAACAGCCTGCCCAACTCCTGGCACGCGGCCACCCCGTGGGACGGCGAGCGCACCCGCACCGCACCGCGCATGGCGGTCGGCGACGTCCTCATCGGCCGCCGCCGCTGGTACGGCGGGGCCGAGCTGGACGCGGCGGTCGCCGCCGGCCCCGACGAGCACGAGCGGCTCCTCGCGCTGACGGCGTGGCGGGCCCGGCACGGGGTCCCCGAGGAGGTCGTCATCAAGGCGGCGCCCGAGGACGAGGGCCCGCTGTCGGTCGGCGCCCCGGACGTCCAGTCCAAGCGCCTCCAGCAGAAACCGCAGTACGTCGACCTGTCGAGCGCCCTCGCGGTGCGGGTCCTGCCGCGGATGCTGGAGCGCCGCGGGGAGGGCGCGAGCTACCTGGAGGAAGCGCTGCCCGGCGTCACCGACGGCACGCACGCGACGGAATGGGTGCTCGAGGTCGGGCGCACGGCCGGCGGACGGTTCGTGTACGACCCGGCCAACCACACGGAAGCGGAAGGAGCTCGGTCGTGACGGTGACCGATCTGGACAGGGCCCCGGCCACGACGGCTCCGGGGACGGACGCCCCGCTGCGGGCCCGGCCCGGGCTGCACTACGCGCCGGTGCCCGGGGGCGTGTACTTCAGCGGCACGCGCGGGCAGTTCGTGCTGCGCGGCTCGGAACTCATGTACGCGGTGGCGGACGGCTGCGTACCGCTGCTGGAGGCCGGGACGACGGAGGACGCCCTGGTCGCCGAGTTCGGCACGGAGCGTGCCCGTCCGGCCGTGCGGCACCTCGTCGCCCGGCTGCGGGAGAACGGCCTGCTGCTCGACCCGGCCGCGTTCACCGAGCCGGAGCCCCCGGCCGAGGTGCGCGCCCGCCACGCCGACGCCCTGGCCCGTCTGACCGCCCGCCTCGACGACCCGTACGCGGCGTTCGCCCGGCTGCGCCGGGCCCGGGTGGAACTGCGGGGCCCGGACACGGCGACCGCCCCGGCCCGGCGCGGCCTGCTGCGCACCGGCGTGACCCGGGTGACCCCGGCCGACGGGAGGGCCACGCCTTCCCCGGCCCTCGTACCGGTCTGCGACCCGGCCATGTACGCGGACCCCTCCCTCCTGGTTCCGAATCCCGCCGGCGGCCCGGCGGTGCGCGAACCCTCGACCCCCGCCGGCGGCCCGGCGGTGCGCAAGCCCGGAATCCACACCCCCGCCGGCGGCCCGGCGGCGGAAGGGACCGGCACCACGACCCCCGTCGGCGACCCGGCGGTGCACAGGGACCGGGCGGCGATTCCCGTCGGCGACCCGACGGTGGACTTCCCGGGGTCCGGTGGTGCGCCCCGTGCCGTCGTCGAGTTCCTCACCGGCGACGAGACCTGGACCGAGCGGCACGGGACGCTCCACGTGCCCGTGCTGCTCGGCCCGGGTCCGGTCCTCGTCGGACCGGTCGGGACGTCGCCCGCCGTCTGGACGGCGTTCCGGGACCGGGCCCGCGTCTGGGCCGGCGCCGAGGGTGTCGAGCCCCCGGCCGGACCCGTCGCCCACTCCCTCGCGGGAGCCCTCGCCGCCCAGCTCCTGGCCGACACCCTCACGGGTGTCGCGGAGCCCGGCGAGGCCCATGTCGTGCACGGCCCCGACCTCACCGCCGACCGCGTCACCGTCACGGGCGGCCCCGTGGACGAAGCGGTCGTGGTCCGGCTCGACGACGCCCCCGCCGAACCCCTCCCCGAACCGGCGGCCGCACTGGAGGAGGCCGCCGTCCTCACCGCCCGCTGGACCGGACTCTTCGCCTCCGCGCAGGGCGAGCACCTGCCGCAGATGCCCCTCGCCCTGCGCGCGGCGGAGCACCGCACGGACCGCACGGACACCGTCACCGCCTGGGCGACGCACCAGGAGACGGCGACCGTCGCCGCCGCCCTGGCCGCCCTGCGCGACCGCGCCGCCGGCGCCGCCGGGCTCACCCGCGAACACTGGCTGCTGGACGGTGCGCTGCGGCGGCTCGCCGAACGCCGGGACCGGTTCGAGCGGCTCACCGACACCGCTCCCCCGCTGCACGCCGAGGGCGAGCGCATCCTCGCCGCCCTGCGCGCGCGGCTCGGGCCGGCCGTCCCCGTGCTCACCCTGGCCCGGCCCGCCGGAGTCGACTGGCCGCTGGCCGAGGTCACCGCCGACGGCCGGCCGCTCGGCGCCGGCTGGGGACCCACGGCCGTCGACGCGACGTACGCCGCGCTGTGCACGGCGCTCGCCGCCGTCCAGGCCGACGGCACCGTCGCCGCCCTGTCCACCGACGCCCTGCTCACCGCCGACGACACCACCCGCACCGCACTGAGGAGGCAGCTCACCGCGCTCGCCACGATCCGGGGACAGGCCCGCCGCACGGACCCCGTGCTCGGCGGACTCCCCTTCTGGCACGGCCCGGTGACCGCCCGGACGGCCCAGGAGCCCACCGATGCCGACCACTGACCCGATCACCGAGAACCCGGTCCAGGCGGGCCCCGCGCTGCCCGCGGCGGCGCACGACGACTGGCTGCCCGCCTTCGCCGGACTGGCCCGCGCCACCGGGGCGACCGTCTCCGTCAACCTCGGCTGGGACCTCGCCTGGGAACGCGGCCCCATCGACGCGGCGCACGGCCCTCACCTCTCCGTCCGCCTGTACGACGACGAGGCGATGGTCGGCCCGCTGTGGGCGCCGGGCACCTCGTCCGGCTGCGCCGCCTGCGCCGAGGTGCGCGAACGCACCGTCCTCGACCACCCGCTCGTCGGCGACCTCACCCGGGCCACGCGGGTCCCCGCCGCCCCCGCGCCCCTGCTGCCCGAACTCCTGCGCACCGGCCTGGCCCACCTGGCGGACCGTCCCCTCGCACCCGGCGAGGCCTACTCGGTGACCGTGCGCGGCACCCGCCGCCACCGCATCGCACGCAGCTTCCACTGCCCGGTGTGCGGCCCCGCCCCCGAGGACCTGGTCAGCACCGGAGCCCCGGCGCCCCGCGCCCTCCGCTCCCGCCCGGCCGTCCCCGGTGACGCCACCCGCACCGCGGCGAGCCGGCTCGTCGAGCCCGGCTTCCTGCGCGACCGCCTGGTCGACGACCGCTTCGGACCGGTCCGGGCGATCCTGCGCGAGTCCCACGCCCCGTTCGCGATGAGCATGGCCGTCGTCGCCGACGCCCCGGCGATGGGCCACGGCCGGGCCCGTACGTTCGCCGAGACCGAACCGGTCGCCGTCCTGGAGGCCTACGAACGGCTCGCCGGGTACCCCTACGACATCCCCCTGGTGACCCGGCGCTCCTACCGCGAGGTCGCCGGCCACGCGGTCGACCCGGACACCCTCGGCCGCTACACCGCCGAGCAGCTCGCCCACCCGACCAGCAGGGCGACGCCGTTCACGGCCGACACTCCGATGGACTGGGCCTGGGGACACGACCTCGCCGATGGCCGCCCCCTGCTGGTCCCGGCCGACCACGCCTTCTACCAGTACGAGTACGCGTTCCGCCGGGACCGCAGGGCGGCCCGCGTGGCCGGCGCCGCGAACCGGCGGCACTACTTCTTCGACTGCTCCAGCGGCTGCGCGGTCGGCGCCAACTACGAAGAGGCCGCCCTGCACTCGCTGTTCGAACTGGCCGAACGGGACGCGTTCCTGACGTCCTGGTACCGGGCCGCGCCGCTCCCCCACGTCCCGGTCGCCTCCCTCACCGATCCGACCAGCCGGGCCATGGTCGAGCTGATCCGGGCGCGCGGGTTCGACGTCCACCTGCTGGTCGCCACCCGTGACATCGGCCTGCCGGTGGTGTGGGTCATCGCCGTCAACGAGAAGAACCCGTTCCCCGCCACCTTCTCCTCCGCCGGTTCGGGGGCGGACCCCGAGGCGGCGATCCGGGGCGCGCTGCGCGAGGTGGCCCAGCTGGTCACCAACCCGGTCGACTGGACCCGCGAGCAGGCCGAGCGGATGGCCGAGGATCCGTGGCTGGTGGAGGAACTGGAGGACCACGTGCGGTTCTCCTCGATCCCCGAGACCCGCGACCGCGCCCTGGCGGGGCTCGGCGGCCCGGCCGTCACCCTGGAGGAGGCCTTCCCCGACTGGCCCGGCCGGCTCGAACGGGCCGCGGCCGGCGACGTGCGCGGCACGCTGGAGTACGTCGTCTCCCTGTTCGCCGACGCGGGCCTGGAGCGCATCGTCGTCGTCGACCAGACCACCCGGGAGCACGCGGACGCCGGCATCGCGGTCACCCGCGCGGTCGTCCCCGGCATCCTGCCCATGTGCTTCGGCCACGCCCAGCAGCGCCTGGACGGACTGCCCCGGCTCCAAGCCGCCCTGCGCGGCACGGACCAGGAGCACCGGGCGATCCCCTACGACCCCCACCCGTTCCCGTGACCGCCCCCGCCCCGGAGTGGACCCGGCGCGCCCCGGTCGACCTGCCGGGTCCCGAGGGCGACAACAGCATCGCGCGCGAACCGCTCTGGCACGCGTACGGCCGGGGCGACGACCGCCCGGAGCCGCCGCCCTGGACCTGGGCGAGCACGCCCCCGCCCGACAGCCACGTACCGCCGGATCCGCCGCGTCCCGCGGGGCCGAGCCGGGTGCTGCCGACGGGCACCGCCGAGCGGCTGTCGGCGCTCGCGTACCCGCGGGTCCCGGCCGCCGGGCCGATGGCGCCGGACGCCCTGCCGCACGCCCTGACGGCGGCGTTCGGTCCCGTGCGCCGTGAGCCGGAGAACCCGTACAACGAGCACCGTCCGTACGCCTCGCCGCGCTGCCTCTTCCCCGTCCACGCCTTCGTGGGCGACGGGGCGGCGTGGCGGCTGCTGGAGCCGACCCGCCACGCGCTCACCGGGCCGGACACCGGAGCGCCGCCCACCCGCATCGCGCTCACCGGCCGCTACACCGCGATCCCGGTGGCGTACCAGTGGTTCCGCGGGTCGCTCGTCTCCATCGAACTCGGCATGGTGCTGAGGGCGTTGAGCCTCGGCCTCGAACTGTTCGGGGTACCGGCGACCCTCACCCCGCCCTCCGGCGGCGGGGCCGGACTGCTGCGCGAGCTGGGTCAGGAGCGGACCTGGGAGTGGTCGCTGCCCTGGCTCGTCGACGTGGCCGGGCCCGGTCCCGTGGCGCGTGCCGGGCGGGACGCGCCGGCGCCCGCCGGCGATCCCTCGCTGGCGGACGTCGTACGCGTCGACCGGGAGCAGGCGTACCCGGCGGGCGCGGCGCCGCTCACCACCGCCGTCCCGGCCGGCCTGCCGGACAGCCCGGTCGCGCCCGACTGGGCGGAACTGCTGTGGCGGCGCCACTCCGGCCGCATGCCCCGTGCCCTGCACGGCATGGACTCGGCGCCGCGTCCCGCCCCGGTCCCGGCCCGGCATCTGGCCGCCGCCCTCGCCTGGCTCGGCGTCCCGCCACCGCACCCGGTGCTCGCCGCCGCCTTCGACGCGGTCACGGTCACCGCCGTGGTGCAGCACGTCGAGGGGTACGCGGCCGGGGTGCACCGCTTCGAGCAGGGCGCGGCACACCTGCGAAGGGCCGATCCGACCGCCCCCGCGGGGCTGGAGGCGAACTACGGCTACGGGTTGTCCCCCGTCAACGGCTGCGGCATCGCCAAGGCCCCGCTCACCGTCTTCTTCTCGGTGCGCCCCCGCGAGCTGTCCGCCCGCCTCGGTCCCACCGGCTGGGGCGCCGCTCAGCTCGCCTGCGGCTGGGCCGTCCACGGACTGTGCCTGGCGGCGGCCGCCGCCGGTCTCTTCGCGCGGCCCGTCCGGGCGTTCAAGGAGATCCCCACGAAGGAGGTCATCGGCCTGGCCGAGGACGAGGCGATCGTCCTGTCGGCGGTGGTGGGGGTACCGCGCGACACCGGGGGCGACCAGCTCGACCTGCGCACGTGAACCCACTTCTCCGCACGCCGTCCGGACGACAAGGAAGCCCGCCCATGCCCACACCCGCCACCACACCGCACCGCTGGAGCGCCTGGCACCTCCACCTCGCCACCACCGCCCGCAGCGCCCACGACCGTGTCCTCACCGACGTCGTCGGACCCACGGTCCGTGAACTTCCGCCCGGCGCCGAGTGGTTCTTCATCCGCTACTGGCAGTCGGGTCCCCATCTGCGGCTGCGGATCGCGGACCTCGCCCCGGACGCCCGCGCGCGCGTCGAACACGCCCTGCGCGACCGGCTCGCCTCGGCGGGCCGGCTCGCGCCCGGGGAGGAGCCGCTGGCCGCCGGCGCCTACGCGCAGAGCGCGGCCCGGCTCGCCGCCGCGGGCGAGACCGGCGTCGACTCCACCGTCCGGGCACTGCTGCCGCCCGGTGTGCACCGCGCCGGCTACGACCCCGAGTTCGAACGCTACGGCGGCCCCGCCCTCATGCCGGCCGCCGAGTCGCTGTTCCACCTCTCCAGCGAACTGGTGCTGCGGTTCGCCCCCGGCATCACCGACGAGGCGCGACGCGCCCGGCTGGCGCTGCGCGGCACCCTGTCCGCCGCCGTCGCGCTCGGCGGCGGCGTCGAGCGCGCCCACTACTTCGCGCGGGGCCTGGACGCCTGGCGGGCCTGGGCGTCCGACGCGGGCCACCCCGACGCCCTGCTCGACCGGATCACCCACGTCGGCCAGGACCCGGACGCGGTGCGGGTCACGCCCGAGGCGCACGGCCCGTTCACCGGCTGGTACGAGAAGCTGGCGGCCCACGCCGACGACGTCCGGCGGCACTCCCCGACCCACCCCGGCATGATCCTCTTCTCCCACGCCCACATGCTGCACAACCGGCTGGGCCTGAGCCTGCTGGAGGAACTGCGCACCTACGCCTGGCTGTCCCACGTGTTCCCGGTGCGGCGGCCGGCCCCCGACCCGGCGCCCGCGGGGTGATCCCCCGCACCCTGCGGGCGCCGACGCGGAGGCCCGGCCGGATTCCCCCTCCGGCCGGGCCTCTTTCCGCGTGCGTCCGCCGCAGGGCTCATGACCGCCGCACAAAGACGGCCCGCACCCGCACCAGGAGCTCCGCTCCGACCAGACCGCGCAGGGCGCCGACCCCGCACGCGTGCCGGTCGACGCGCGCGGTGGCCCGTACGGTGGCCCGCTCGCCGTCGACGGTCAGCTCGTCGACCGTGAACGTCACGGGCGTCTTGCGGCCCTTCACCTCCAGCAGTCCGGTGACGCCCGGCCCGGGGACGAGGCGCTCGCCGGTGAAGCGCAGTTCGGGGAAGCGCCCCGCGTCGAGGAACCGCGGGCCGCGCACCGCCGTGTCCCGCTGCGGGTTGCCGCTCTCGAAGCCCGCGGCGCCGACCGCGGCGTCCAGGCCGGCCAGGGTGCCGTCGGCGGCGAGTTCGGCGCGGCCCGCGCGCACGGGCAGGGAGCCCCGCACGGGCAGGAGGAAGAAGTGTCGGCCGGTGAACTCCACGGTGGAGTGGGCCGGTTCGAGGTCCCAGTGGCCGGCCGGGGCGTCGACGGTCCGCGGGCGGGCGGTGGGGTTCGTGGACATGGTGGGGGTCCTTTCAGTGCCGTGGGGGTTTTCCGATGGGTCGGGAGAGCCGCGAGGGGGCCTCACAGAGGCCCCCTCGACGTGGCGGTCCCGGACGGGCGGCCCGGTCTACTCGGGGCGCGGGTCCCAGCGGAACCGGCGCACCGCGATCAGGGCGCCGACGACGCCCCAGGCCGCGAGCACCGCGAGCTCCTTCCACTGGAAGCCGGCGCCGTGCGCGAAGGACGCCAGCATGGCGTCGTTGAAGGGCTTCACCGGCAGCAGCCCGGCGATCTCGTTGAGGACGCCGGAGTGGATGGGGAAGTAGCTGCCGGAGATGAACACCAGCGGGAACTGGATGAACTGCACGACCGCGGGCGCCGCCTCGGAGTTGCGGATGAGCGAGGCGACCCCGACGCCGAGCGCGCAGAAGCCGGCCGCGCCGAACACCAGGGTGACCGCGAGCGCGGCCCACTGGGTGGGCCACGGCACCCCGTACAGGCGCCCGATGCCGATGACGAGCGCGACGTCGACGATGCTCACGACGACGCAGTGCACCAGCAGGCCCGCGAAGTACACCCAGGCGGGCAGCGGGGTCGCGTGCAGCCGCTTGAGGACGCCGGTCTGCCGGCGCATGGCGAGCACGATCGCCAGCTGGCCGTAGCAGGCGCCCAGGACGGACACGGCGGCGATGGTCGGCGTGTAGTACTGCATGCCGCTCATGCCGAAGAAGAAGTCCTCGCCCTGGCCGCCGCCGAACACGGCGCCGAAGATCGCGATGATCACGACGGGCAGGACGAAGGTGAACACCATCGACTGCGGGTTGCGCCAGAACGACAGCTGCTCGTAGCGGATCTGGTGGGCGAGCAGGACGAACGAACCGCGCTCGTCCGGCCGTTCGGCGCCGGGGCGCGCGGAGCGCCGGCCGGGTGCGGTGGCCGTCGGGGGAAGGGTGCTGGTCATCGGCTGCTCCGTCCGGGTCGGCGCCCACGGCGTCCACGGACCGCCGGGGCCGGGTCCTGGCCCCGTTCGATGGACGGGGACGAGGCGTCCTGCTGTGCGTACGAACTGGTCAGCCCCAGGTAGACGTCCTCCAGGGTGGGCTGTTCCACGGTCAGCCGCTCCAGCGGCGTGCCGCGCTCCAGCGCCCAGGAGGTGAGCCGGTGCAGGACCGCCGTCGGCTCCTCCGCCTCGGCCGTGACCAGGCCCTCCTCGGCGTCGCTGACCGGGATCGGCAGGTCGCCGATGGCGGCGCCGGCCGGCAGTGCGAACCGGATCCGGGCCAGCGCGCTGTCCCGGCCGCCCAGGGTGTCCGGTGTGCCGGAGGCGACGATCCGCCCGCCGGCGATGACGGCGACCGAGTCGGCGAGCGCCTGCGCCTCGTCCATGTAGTGCGTGGTCAGCATGATGGTCGTACCGGCGTCGCGCAGGTTGCGCACGACCTCCCAGGCGCCGCGTCGGGCGCCCGGGTCGAAGCCGGTGGTCGGCTCGTCCAGGAACAGCAGCCTCGGGTCCCCGATCACGCCCAGGGCGAGGTCGAGCCGCCGCTTCTGCCCTCCGGACAGGTCCTTGACCTTCGCGCCCTCCTTCTCCCGCAGCCCCACCAGGTCGATGACCTCGTCGGTGTCGCGCGGGGCGGGGTAGTAGCCCGCGTTGCGGGCGATGGTCTCGCGCACCGACAGGTACGGCTCCACGGCGATGTCCTGGAGCACGAGCCCGATGTGCCCGCGCAGCCACCGCCCGTCGGCCTTGTCGCCGGGGTCGCGGCCGAGGACGCGCACGCTGCCGCCGTCCCGCTGCCGGAAGCCCTCCAGGATCTCCATGGTGGTGGTCTTCCCGGCGCCGTTCGGTCCGAGGAGCGCGAAGATCTCGCCCTCCTCGACGGCGAAGTCCACGCCGCGGACGGCCTCGTGGTCCCCGTACTTCTTGAGCAGGCCGTCAACGGCCACCGCGGTCACCGCGGTCGCTCCCGTCGTCGTTCACCTGTCACCGCGTGCCTCCAAGGGTGTCGTGCGTAACCGGCTGTCTCCTCCAGGAAGTTAGGGCCGGCCGAGGGCCCGGCAGCAGGGGCGGCGGGGGGATCGATGACGTCCGTCACGCGAGCGGCGACAGTTGTCAGTGACGGGCCGGCGGACCGTTGCCGCGCGGTGCGGCGCGGCCCATGCTCGGCACACGACCGATGACAGTGCGCTCACGCCGCGCACCCATCGCGACGGTGAACGGGCGTGGAGCGAAGACGCGGAAGGCGGTCCCAGACGTGCGGTTGGGGAGCAAGAGCGGAGCGCAGCGGCGGCCCGGCGACTCCGGGAGCGCCGCGGACCGGGAGCGGCCACGGGTCGCCGTCGTCGGCGCCGGCATCGGCGGACTGGCCCTGGCCGGCGCGCTGGCCGCGAACGGCACGCCGTACGTGGTCCACGAGCAGACCCGCGTGCTGTCCGAGGTGGGCGCGGGCGTGCAGCTCTCGCCCAACGCGGTCCGCCCGCTGCTGCGGCTGGGCCTCGGCCCCGCGCTGGACGAGCACGGGGTGCGCATCGAGGCGATGGAGGTCCGCGGCTGGAACGGCCGGCCCGTCGCGCGCACGCCGCTCGGCGCGGAGTGCGAGCGCGTGTTCGCGGCGCCGTACCTGACGATCCACCGGGCGCATCTGCACGAGGCGCTGCTCTCCCTGACCGGCCGGGACCGCCTGCGCCTCGGTGAACGGCTGCGAACGGCGGAGGAGACGGCGGACGGCACGGGCGTACGGCTCGCCTTCGACGACGGCACGGTCCGCGAGGCGGACGTGGTGATCGGCGCGGACGGCATCCACTCCACGGTCCGCGAGACCCTGCGCACCGACGCGCCGGTCTTCTCGGGGCTGGGCATCTACCGCGGTCTGGTGCCGGCGGACGCGCTGCCGGCGGGGGCCCGCGAACGGCTGGTACGGCTGTGGCTCGGGCCGGGCGGGCACTTCGTGTGCTATCCCGTGGCGTCCGGCGCGTATCTCAGCTACGCCGCGACCGTGCCACTGACCACGGACGCCCCGCCGCGCGAGTCCTGGTCCCGGCCGGGCGACCCGGACGCGCTGCGCGCGGTCTTCGGCGGCTGGACGGGACTCGTCGCGGACGTCGTCGCGGCGGTCGACTCGACCCACCTGTGGGCCCTGTACGACCGTCCGCCGCTGCGCACCTGGTCCACGAACCGCATCACGCTCCTCGGGGACGCGGCCCACCCGATGCTGCCGTTCATGGCACAGGGCGCCAACCAGGCGATCGAGGACGCGATGGACCTGGCCGCCTGTCTGGCGGACGCGCCCGCCCGGGCGATCCCGGAGCGCCTGGCCCGCTACGAGTCCCTGCGCATCCCGCGCACCGCCGAGATCCAGCGCGGCTCCCGGGGCAACGCGGGCATCCTCCACCTCCCGGACGGCCCCGCCCAACGCCGCAGGGACGCCCACATGGCGGTCCACGCCGCCCTCCACGACCGCACCCCCCTCTACGCCCACGAAACGGGCCGCGACGTCGTCACACCCCCACCCCGCGAACCGGCCCCGACCGGCTGACCCCACCCCGACCGCACCGCCGTAACCGCGGGCAGCCGCACCGCCGTAGCCGCGGGCAGTCGTGCCGCTGGGGCGGCACGGGTGGGCGCGGCGGCGCCCCGCAAGCGCCGGGGCAGCGCGCCCCGCCCCGGCCGAGGGTCGCACCCCCGGCCGTGCACCCCGGGGCGCCGCTCAGGCCGCCCCGCCCGGCACCCACCCCTGCCGCCGCAGCACCGCCGACACGTCCGGCGCCTCGTAGTGGTCCCCCTTGAGCACCTTGCCGTCGGCACGACGACTGACCTGACCGTCGGGCCCCAGCTTGGTCATGTTGGAACGGTGCACCTCGGCGATCACCGCGTCGAGGTCGATCCCGTGGACCAGCGCCGTCCCGTACGCGACGTACACCACGTCGGCCAGCTCGTGCGCGAGCCGGTCGAGCGGCCCCGTCACCGCCACCTCGCCCACCTCCCGGGCCTCCTCGGCCAGCAGCTCACCGCGGTGCGCGGCGAGTTCCGGCGAGACCTCGGACGGGGTGTCCCGGGCGTCCAGCCCGAAGGCACGGTGGAACTCACGGACCAGGTCGGCGGGCGAAGAACTCATGCCGCGACTGTAGCGGCCGCCCCGGCCGCCCCTCCTGTGAGCTCCGCCCTGGTCAGCGGGCACCCCGGCTGGCAGGATCGCACGCATGTCCCCCATGCTGTCCCGGATCGGCAGGCGACGGGCCCTGCGGGGCGCGACCGCCGGTTTCGTGGTGCTCGGACTGCTGCTGTGGTGGCTGGCGCCCTGGGACGAGGAGCCGCCGGGCGGGACGATCACGCTGAGCACGGGCACCCGCGCGGGGGTCTACCAGAAGTACGGCGAACTCCTGCGCAGCTCGCTCGGCAAGCACATGCCCGACCTCGACGTGCGGCTGGAGACGAGTGACGGGTCGCAGGAGAACGTGCGCCGGGTGGCGACCGGGGAGGCGGACTTCGCGATCGCCGCGGCCGACGCGGTGGAGACGTACCGGCTGAGCGGCCGGCCGGGCGCCGGCCGGCTGCGCGGGGTGGCGCGCCTGTACGACGACTACGTGCAGCTCGCCGTCGCGCCCGACTCGGGCATCCGCTCCGTCGCGGACCTGCGGGGCAAGCGGGTGGCCATAGGGTCGCCCAAGTCGGGCGTCCGGCTCATCGCCGACCGGGTGCTCCGGGCGACCGGCATCGACCCGGAGACGGACATCAGGCCCTCCTCCGACGGCATCGACACCGGCCCGGAGCGGCTGGGGCACGGTCTGGACGCCTTCTTCTGGTCGGGCGGACTGCCCACGGACGGTCTGAAGACGCTCGCCGAGCGGTCCGCGATCCGGTTCGTGCCGATCGACGCCCGCCTCGTCTCCGAGCTGCACAGGGAGGGCGGCGCCACGCGCCACTACCGCGCCACCAACATGCCGGAGTCGGCCTACCCGGGCAGTCAGCCCGGCTCGGCCGTCCCGACGATGGCGGTGTCCAACCTCCTGATCGCCCGGGCCGACGCCGATCCCCGCCTCACCGAGTGGCTGACCCGCGTCGTGCTCAGGAGCCGGGACAACATCGGGGCGCACGTCCACTCCGCGCAGCTGGTCGACGTGCGCACCGCGATCTACACCGACCCGCTCCGGCTGCACGAGGGCGCCCGCCGGTACTACCGGTCCGTCAAGCCCTGACCCGTCGCCTCACCCGTGGGGGCGTTCCTCGGCACCGTCACGGTCACCCGCAGCCCGTGCGGTTCGTGACGCCCGTACGCGATCGAGCCGCCGCCCGCCGCGAGCAGCGCCCGGGAGATGGACAGGCCCAGGCCCGAGCCCTTGACGTTCTGGTGCCGGCCGCTGCGCCAGAAGCGGTCGCCGACGCGGGTCAGCTCCTCCTCGGTCAGTCCCGGACCGTTGTCGGTGACGACGACGGTGCACACGTCGCCGTCGGAGGCGACGGCGACCTCGACGGTCTCGCCCCCGGGCGTGAACTTCACCGCGTTGTCGATCACCGCGTCCAGGGCGCTGGACAGCGCCACCGGGTCGGCCCACGCGGTCGTCGGCGGACAGGCGCCGGTCAGCCGGACGCCCTTGGCCTCGGCGGTGGGCGACCAGGCCGCCACCCGTTCGGCGGCCAGGGCGCCGATGTCGGCGACCTGGAGGTCGGCCTCGCTGTGCTCGGCGAGCGCCAGACCGAGCAGGTCGTCCAGGACCTGCGCCAGACGCTTGCCCTCGGCCTGCACGGAGGCGATCTCCTCGTTGCCCTCGGGCAGCTCCAGGGCGAGCAGCTCGATGCGCAGCAGCAGCGCCGAGAGCGGGTTGCGCAGCTGGTGCGAGGCGTCGGCGACGAAGGCGCGCTGCTGCTCCAGCACGCTCTCGACGTTGTCGGCCATCTCGTTGAACGACCGGGCGAGCCGTCTGAGCTCCGGCGGTCCGCCGGCCGCCGCGACCCGGGACTTCAGCCGTCCGGTGGCGATGTCGTGGGTGGTGGCGTCCAGGACCCGTACGGGCTTGAGCACCCAGCCGGTCAGCCGCAGGGCCGCGCCGACCGCGAGCAGCATCGCGGCCGCCTCGCCCGCGGCGATGACCAGCCAGCCCTGGAGGATGCGGGAGCGCATCTGTCCGGTCGGCGAGTCGGTGACCACGACCGCGACGACGTCGCCGTCCCGGATGACCGGCGAGGCCACCACCAGGCTGCGCCGCTGCCACGGCCACACCTGCTCGGGGTCGTGGCTGCGGCGGCTGAGCAGCGCCTCCTCGAAGGCGTCGCGCACCTCGCCCGTACGGGGCGGGAGCCAGTCGTCCGGGGCGTGCGCCATGGGCGAGTCGTTGCGGTAGAAGACGCCCGCGCGGATGCCGTAGACCGTGTGGTAGCTGCGCAGCTCGCTGCGGAGCGTCTCGCGGCGCTCGTTGATGTCCGCGCCGGCCGGGTCGGTGGGCTCGGTGACGAACTGGGCGAGGGCCGCGAAGCGCGCGGTGTCGTCGATCCGGTCCACGACGACCCGCTGCTGCTGCGCGCCGGCCAGGCTGACGGCCAGCGGGACGCCGAGGGCGAGCAGGACGGCCGCCATCAGGACGGTGAGCAGCGGAAGCAGCCGCGTGTGCACCCGGCCCCGCTATGCCGTCGGCGCGACGAGCCGGTAGCCGACGCCGCGCACGGTCTCGATGAGGGCGGGCATGCGGAGCTTGGCCCGCAGGGAGGCGACGTGCACCTCCAGGGTGCGCCCGGTCCCCTCCCAGCTGGTGCGCCACACCTCGCTGATGATCTGTTCCCGGCGGAAGACGACCCCCGGCCGCTGGGCGAGCAGGGCGAGCAGATCGAACTCCTTGCGGGTCAGTGGGACGGCCGAACCGTTGACGCTGACCTGGCGGGTCGGCAGCTCGATACGGACCGGGCCGAGCCGCAGCTCGGTCTCCGTGCCGCCCGTGGCCTCCTCGTGGACGGTGCGCCGGCTGACGGCGTGGATCCGCGCGAGCAGCTCCCCCGTGTCGTACGGCTTGACCACGTAGTCGTCGGCGCCGAGGTTGAGGCCGTGGATGCGCGAGCGCACGTCGGAGCGCGCGGTGACCATGATCACCGGCGTGCCGGTGCGTTTGCGGATCTTGCCGCAGACCTCGTAGCCGTCCTGGTCGGGCAGTCCCAGGTCGAGCAGGACGACGCCGAAGCCGTCGCCCTCGGGGACGAGCGCCTGGAGCGCCTCCTCGCCGCTGCGCGCGTGGGTGACGTCGAACCCGTGCCGCGCCAGGACAGCCGACAGGGCGGCGGCGACGTGGTTGTCGTCCTCGACGAGGAGCAGTCTCACCAGGGCCCCCTTCGGTTCATCGGCCGTACGCCCCCCTCGGGTAGGAGAACGTGTGCACGGGCGGGTGCACCTTGCAGTGACGCCGATGAACGAGGACGGCGTCAAGAGGGTTCCGGTTGCTCTTTCGTACCGTTACCCGGCTGGAATCACCCCTGCTCGCAAGTGCTACGGCAGGTGTCCGATTGCTATCGGATCGTGATGCTCAGATTCCCCTCAGATGTAATGACGCAGGTCCGACGGGTTACTACTGTCCTCCGAAACCGAGGAGGACGGAGCCCGAGAGCGATGACCGAAGTATCGGTGGCCAAGGAAGATGTGGCCGCGACCGGCGATCTGGTCGTCCTGAAGAGCGTCAACAAGCACTTCGGCGCGTTGCACGTACTCCAGGACATCGACCTGACGATCGCCCGTGGCGAAGTCGTCGTGGTCATCGGACCCTCCGGGTCCGGCAAGTCCACCCTGTGCCGCACCATCAACCGTCTGGAGACGATCGACTCCGGTTCGATCGCCATCGACGGCAAGCCCCTGCCCCACGAGGGCAAGGAGCTCGCCCGGCTGCGGGCCGACGTGGGCATGGTCTTCCAGTCCTTCAACCTCTTCGCGCACAAGACCGTGCTCGAGAACGTGACGCTGGGCCAGGTCAAGGTCCGCAAGAAGGAGAAGAAGGCGGCCGAGGAGCGGGCCCGTGCCCTGCTCGACCGGGTCGGTGTGGGCGCGCAGGCCGAGAAGTACCCCGCACAGCTCTCCGGCGGCCAGCAGCAGCGCGTCGCCATCGCGCGCGCCCTGGCCATGGAGCCCAAGGTCATGCTCTTCGACGAGCCGACCTCGGCGCTCGACCCGGAGATGATCAACGAGGTGCTGGAGGTCATGCAGCAGCTCGCCCGGGACGGCATGACCATGATCGTCGTCACCCACGAGATGGGCTTCGCCCGCTCGGCGGCGAACCGCGTGGTGTTCATGGCGGACGGTCGCATCGTCGAACAGGCTTCGCCGGACCAGTTCTTCAGCAATCCGCGCAGCGACCGCGCCAAGGACTTCCTGTCGAAGATCCTGCACCACTGAGGCGCGCCCCGCGCCCCGACGACCTGCGTCACCGGACACCGCCCGGGCCGCATCACCTCACCAGCCAAAGGATGTGCACCATGAAGCTCCGCAAGGTCACCGCCGCCTCGGCCGCCGTGTTCGCCCTCGCCCTGACCGCGACCGCCTGTGGCGGCGACGACAGCGGTGACAACGGTTCGTCCTCCTCGGGCGGCGGCGGCAAGATCAAGATCGGCATCAAGTACGACCAGCCCGGTCTGGGACTGAAGACCCCGCAGGGCTACGAGGGCTTCGACGTGGACGTGGTGACCTACGTCGCCAAGGAGCTCGGTTACGAGCCCGACCAGATCGAGTGGGTCGAGACCAAGAGCGCCGAGCGCGAGAACGCCCTCTCCCGCGGGGACGTGAAGCTCATCGCGGCGACGTACTCGATCACCGACGAGCGCAAGCAGAAGGTCGACTTCGCCGGCCCGTACCTGCTGGCCCACCAGGACCTGCTGGTCAAGGCGGACTCGGACATCTCCGAGGCCACGGACCTGAACGACAAGAAGCTCTGCTCGGTGACCGGCTCCACCTCGGCGCAGAACGTCAAGAACGACTTCGCGCCGAAGGCCCAGCTGAGCAACCGCGGCGGCTACTCGGAGTGCCTGTCCGCCCTGCAGAACGGCCAGGTGGACGCGCTGACCACCGACGACTCGATCCTCGCCGGCTACGCCGCGCAGGACCAGTACAAGGGCAAGTTCAAGCTCGCCGGCCTGAAGCTGAGCAACGAGAACTACGGCATCGGCGTCAAGAAGGGCGACACCGAGACCGTGGACAAGGTCAACAAGGCGCTCGAGAAGATGGTCAGCGACGGTTCGTGGGACAAGGCCGTCGAGGAGAACTTCGGCCCGGCGAACTACAAGAACGAGCGCGCCCCGAAGATCGGCCAGCTCGTCCAGTAACGCGGGACTCCGCCGACGCAGGATCCCCGCGGCGGACGCGGGGATCCGCAGACGCGCCGCCGCCCACCACCGGTCCGGCGGCGGCGCGTCACGTCCGCCACGTACGTCACACACCCGGAAGCGCGGGAGATCGTGTTCGACTTTCTTTCAAAATATGACGACCCGTCCCTGCTGGGCGCTTTCTGGGTCACGGTGCAGCTCACCGTCTTCTCGGCCGTCGGCTCCCTGGTCTGGGGCACCCTGCTGGCGGCCATGCGGGTCAGCCCCGTCCCCCTGATGCGCGGCTTCGGCACCGCCTACGTGAACGTCGTCCGGAACATTCCCCTGACCGTCATCATCGTCTTCACGTCGCTCGGCCTCGCCGACATCTTCGGCATGACGATGGGCGCGCGGGACGACTTCGACCTCATGTACTTCCGGCTGGCCGTGCTCGGCCTCGTCGCCTACACCGCCGCCTTCGTGTGCGAGGCGATCCGCTCCGGCATCAACACGGTGCCCGTCGGACAGGCGGAGGCGGCACGGGCCCTCGGGCTGAGCTTCAGCCAGGTGCTCGGCCTCGTCGTGCTGCCGCAGGCGTTCCGCTCGGTGATCGGCCCCCTGGCCAACGTGCTGATCGCGCTGACCAAGAACACGACCGTGGCGGCCACCATCGGTGTGGCGGAGGCCGCGTTCCTGATGAAGGGGATGATCGAGAACGAGGCACAGACGCTGCTCATCGGCGCGGTCTTCGCCTTCGGGTTCGTGGTACTGACCCTGCCCACCGGTCTGATCCTCAACTGGCTGAGCAAGCGCCTGGCGGTGAAGCGATGACTTCTGTCCTCTACGACGTACCCGGCCCGAAGGCCAAGCGGCGCAACCTGGCCTTCTCGGTCGTCTTCTTCGTCCTGCTCGCCCTGCTGCTGTGGTGGATCTGGCAGGTGCTGGACGACAAGGGCCAGCTGGAGTGGGCCCTGTGGAAGCCCTTCACCACGTCCGAGGCCTGGACGACGTACCTGCTGCCGGGTCTGGCCGACACGCTGAAGGCGGCGGCCCTCGCCATGGTCATCGCCCTCCCGCTGGGCGCGGTCCTCGGCATCGCGCGCATGTCGGACCACCGCTGGGTGCGCGTCCCGGCCGGCGCGGTGGTCGAGTTCTTCCGGGCCATCCCGGTGCTGCTGCTGATGCTGTTCGCCAACGAGTTCTTCGCCCGGTCCACGGACGTCACCAGCGAGGCCCGGCCCCTGTACGCGGTCGTCACCGGCCTGGTGCTCTACAACGCCTCGGTGCTCGCCGAGGTGGTCCGGGCCGGCATCCTGTCCCTGCCCAAGGGACAGTCCGAGGCGGCCCAGGCGATCGGCCTGCGCAAGAGCCAGACGATGAGCAGCATCCTGCTGCCGCAGGCGGTCACGGTGATGCTCCCGGCGATCGTCAGCCAGCTGGTCGTCATCGTGAAGGACACCGCGCTGGGCGGCGTGATGCTCGGCTTCACCGAGCTGCTGAACTCGCGCGCCACGCTGGCGGCCAACTACGCCAACGTCATCCCCAGCTTCATCGTGGTGGCGGTCGTCTTCATCGCCCTGAACTTCCTCCTCACCTCGTTCGCCTCCTGGCTCGAGGGACGGCTGCGCCGCAGCAGGCGCGGCACGGGCGCGGTGCTCGGCGCGGAGGACGTCGACGACCTCAACGCGGCGGAGGTCGGCGGCACGTTCAAGACCGGCGCGGACCAGTGACACGCGCCTGACGCACGACATGACTGTGGCCCGCCGTATCCCGGCGGGCCACAGTCATGTCGCGTTGCCGGCCGCCCCCGGCGGTACGGAGGAGCGGTGCGCACCGGACTCGTGCGAGGAACGGTCGAGTGGTGTGACGGGCCCCGGCCCACTTCATGATCGCCACTGGCCTTCGGTCACTTGACGCAAGCACCGGCAATAGGTTGCATACGTTCTGTGATCGTGCACCCTGCTCCATCTTCCTGTTCCTCCACGTCCCTTCAGACGTCACTTCGAGCAGGGGGCGCCGCGCCGTGGACCCGGTGATCATCGTCGGAGCGGGGCCCGTCGGGCTCGCGCTCGCACTGGCGCTGGCACGCCAGGAAGTACCGTGCGTGGTCCTCGACGAAGGCGCGGGCAAGGACGAACCCCGCCCGGCCCGCACCATCGTCCTGCGCGAGGAGACCGCCGCGCTCATGGAGCGGCTGACCGGAGTGCCGCTCGTCCACGCCGGTCTCCGTTGGGCCGGATGGCGGTCGATGCGGCGCAAGCAGGTGACGGCCGAGGTCGCCTTCGGCGACACCGAGCCCGCTCCCCTGCACATCGCCCAGCACGTCCTGACGGGCGCCCTGCGCGCCGCCCTCGCCGGCGAACGGCTCGTCGAGGTCGCCGCGAACAGCCGGCTGGACGCCATGGAGCAGGAACCCTCGGGCGTCGCCGCCCACACCCGGGGCGCGACGGGCACCTGGTGGCGCGGCAGCTACCTGGTCGGCTGCGACGGCTCGCGCTCGACCGTGCGCAAGCTCCAGGACATCCGCTTCCCCGGCCGCACCGCGGTGGAACGTCACGCCGTGGCCGCCCTGCGCACCGAGCTCCCCTGGCACGACGAGGCACTGCTGCACCGCACGCCGCCGTGGCGCACCTCGGGCCCCTCGGCCGGGGAGATCACCGCGCGCCCGCTGCCGGACGGGGTGTGGCGCCTGGACTGGCTGCTGCCGCCGGGCAAGGACCTGGTCACGCCCGAACTGCTGCTGGGCCGGATCCGGGAGACCCTGGCCGGCTGGGCGGGCGGTCCGACCCCGCCGTACGAACTGCTGGACACCGGGGTGCACACCGTCCACCACCGGCTGGCCCGGCGCTGGCGGGCCGACCGGGTGTTCCTCGCCGGGGACGCGGCCCACCTGCTCGGCGCGCTGGGCACGCACGGGCTGGAGGAAGGGCTCCGCGACGCCGACAACCTCGCCTGGAAGCTGGCGCTGGCCTGGCATCACGGTCCGCACGAGGCGCTGCTCGACAGCTACCAGACCGAGCGCCGCGCGGTCGTCGCCGCCCGGCTGCGCGCCGCCGACCAGGCGCTGCCGCTGGTGCGCGGCGGCGGAGGGCTGCGCTCCTACGTTCCCGGGTCCGCGCGGGGGCACGACGCCCTGCTGATGGACGGCCATCTGGGGCGGGGCGCGCTGGGCGCGCCGGGGACGTACGCCGGCTCGCCGCTCACCCCCGGCCGCCTCGAGGGCGAGACACCCCTGCCGACGGCCCCCGGGTCGGCGGTGACGGACGTACGGGTCACGGCGGAGGACGGCACCTTCGTCCGGCTGCGGGACCGGCTCGGCCGGGGCGCGCTGCTGGTGGTGCTGATCGCGCCCGGCACGGGGGTGTGGGAGCGCCGGCACTGGGTGTCCGCCGGGATCATGCCCCGGCTGGCGGCGGCCGTCTCGGCGCTGCCGCACCGGGCCGAGCTGCTGGTCGCCGAGAGCTATCCGGGTGCGGCGGCCCACACCGTGCTGCTGGTGCGCCCCGACGGGCACCTGGTGACGGCGCTGAGCGGGGTCCGCCCGGCGGATCTGTACGCGGCGGCGCAGGCGGCGGTCGGCGGTCCCGCCGCGGCGGGGGCGGAGACGGACGCCACGGCGGACGCCGGGGCGGCGTCGCGCTGAGGTTCCGGCTCCGCGCGTCGCCGTGCCGCGTCGGCCCCGGCACGGACAACGGCCGTGGACGCGACGCCCACGAGAGCAGTGGAGCGGGCGGCGACCGCTACGGTCGGCGCGGTTGCGTACCGTGCGAGCGGGTGGAGGGGGGAGAGCCCGCCCCGGTCACCCGGTCGGCTTCGGCGCCGTCCGCGCGGTCCGTACCCGGCGTGGTGCCGCCGTCGTCGTCACGCGTGGCGATGAGGGACCAGCCGATGGACACCGTGATGGTGGCGGCGATGACGCCGAGGGTGAGGGGGATGGGCAGCTTGCCCACAGGGGTCTCGGACAGGATCAGCTTGACTCCCGCGAAGGCGAGCAGCACCGCGAGCCCGTAGTGGAGGTAGGCGAAACGGCGCAGCAGCCCGGCCAGGCAGAAGTACAGGCTGCGCAGGCCGAGCACCGCGAAGGCGTTGGCGGTCCACACCAGGAAGGTGCTGGTGGTGATCGCCAGGATCGCGGCGACGGAGTCGACGGCGAAGATCAGGTCGGTGGCCTCGATCGCGACCAGGGCCACGAACAGCAGGGTGGCCACACGCCTTCCGTTGATCTTCGTGAAGAACCGGCCGCCGTGGAACGTCGGGTCGGTGGGGACGACCTTCCTGACCAGACGGACGACGACGTTGCGGTCGGGGTGGACTTCCTCGTCCTTGGAGACGGCCATCTTGTAACCGGTCCAGATGAGGAACGCGCCGAACAGGTAGGCGGTCCAGAAGAAGAGCTGCAGCAGTTCGGCGCCGACGAAGATGAACACCAGCCGGAAGACCAGAGCGCCGATGACACCCCAGAACAGGACCTTGTGCTGGTAGGCGTCGGGCACGGCGAAGAAGGAGAAGACCAGGGCGAAGACGAAGACGTTGTCGATCGACAGTGCCTTCTCGATCAGGTATCCGGCGTAGTAGGTGGAGGAGACCTCTCCGCCCTGCCAGACGAGCAGGACCAGGCCGAAGGCCAGGCCGATCGCGATCCACACCCCTGACCAGACGGCCGCTTCCTTGAACCCGATGACGTGGTTGTCGCGGTGAGCGATCAGATCGACGGCGAGCATGACGGCGATGACGAGCGAGACCGCGGCCCACACCCACAGCGGAACGGGGAACGACAGATCATTCATGGGACATCGACTTCCTCGGGCACAGCAGGAGGACGGAGGGCGGTGGTCAGGCGTTGCCGGGCCGACGTCCACATGTCGCGCACCTCGGCGGGCGCCGGAGCGGCCGGTCCCGCACCGCCTCCGCGGCGGGCTCCGGCCGAGGAGGCGGGTCCCCGGCCGGAGGCGACCACCAGCGGCGGGTAATGCCGCCCGGCCGGCTGCCGCCGGACGGGCAGGACGGCGGACAACGGCATTGGCGCATCGCGGGCGGCGGCCGGGCGGGCCGCCGCGTCGACCCCAGCGAGGTCGTCGGGCCGGGTACGGAGGGACATCGGGGACCCCTTCCATCGGGACCGAGGAAGGACATCGGGGTGTGTCCAGCATCACTCGACACTTCAAAGCACGTCAAGACTTACGCGAAAAAGTTTTCATAAATCGAGTTTCGCGAAATACTGTTGGTCAGGCGAAGCCCTCTTCGTATGATGAAGGCCATGAGCCACCCTTCCTCCGCACGCGGTGAGCACTGGACGTTCCTGACCAACCACGCCCGGGTCCTGATCGCTCTCGCCCAGGACCCCGAAGCGCGGCTCCGGGACGTCACCGACCGGATCGGCATCACCGAACGCGCCGTCCAGTTGATCGTCGCCGACCTCGAAGCGGCCGGATACCTCACCCGCACTCGCGTCGGCCGCCGCAACCACTACACGATCGACCCCACCGTCGCCCTGCGCCACCCCACCGAGGCCGATCACCCCGTCGGCGACCTGCTGGCCACTTTCATCCACCGCGAGGAGCCCCCCGCAGCCGACTCCGGACACACCACCTCGTAACCCTCCCCGGCCCGGACAGCGCCCGAGGCGCGGCATCGGCCATGACCGCCTCCTGACGTGCGGGGCGCGGCCCGGGGCCGTCCCCCGTTCGCACAGCCCCTCCGGCGGCTCGATGCGTCCGCGTCAGGCGGGAGGCCGGTGCTCGACCAGCGGCGCCCAGGGCATCGGCGGAGCCGCATGGATGAACGGGCCACCCCGGATGGCGGCCGCCTCCATCACCGTGCTCGCGTCCAGCTCCGTCGGCCCACTGCGGGAGACCACCAGCCACGAACAGCCGTGGGCGACGGCCACGTCCAGCAGCCCCTTGGCCGCGCACAGCCGACCGCCTTGCCCGGCGGGACGGTGACAGACGGCCGGCTGGTACCCGATCCCGGCGCGGGCCAGGCGCGGCAGGGCACGCCCCAGCACCGCGCGAACCGTCGCCCCGTCCGGCCGGGGCGCCACGGACCGCGGCAGCAGCGGCGGCAGCACCGCGATCAGCAGGAGCGGCGCGCCACGTGCGACGGCGAGCCGGACGGCCTCGTCCACCACGGGGACGTCATCGAGCCGGTCGGCCAGCACCGCGGCCACCGGCCGCCGAGGGCGCGAACGACCGCGCGCCGCAACAGGGTGCGCGCCGGGCGAGGAGGGCGGGCGGAGGGAACTCATCATCGTCACACCTTCCGGGCGAAGGGGGAGAAATGGTCCTTCCAGGGTCCCCTCCCTCAAGAAAGCGCGTCAACAGTCACCTGAAATTTTTTTCGCGTAAGCGAAGTCTCCTGTCGGTCGGCGCCGTCGGTGAGGACGGCCGGGCGGGCGCGCCGTTTTCGATGGGGACGCACGTGACGCAAGTGACACAAGTGGCGCAATGCCGCATGGTCTCCCACAATGGATCAGGTGTCCCGGGGAGCAGGCCGCTCGACGAAGAGCACACGCACTGCCCAGTAGCCCGACCACGCACACGACATCACTCCCGACAGCGCCCCGACCCACACCCGTGATGCCGACCGCGGCAGCGCGCCACACGCGAACGGACGCCGCCGACCGGCCGGTGAGGGCCCCTGGGCATCAGGCCGAAGAACTCGTCGCGGGACGCGTCCGAGAAGCCGCTCATCCGGAAGCCGGGCCCCATGTACGACCGGGCCCCCCACGGAGGGAGTTCCGATGCTGAACTCGCGCAACAGGAAGATCGCCGCCACCACCGGTGCCTGCGCACTGTCCCTCGCCCTGGCCGTCCCCGCCTCCGCCTCCGCGGACGCTACGGCGCAACAGGACGGCAAGGCGTCCGTGTCCGTCTTCCACGGCGTCCCGGGACTCACCGTCGACGTGTACGCCAACGGGGACGAACTGCTTCCCGACTTCAAGCCTGGCACCCTGACCGAGCCGCAGCCCCTGGACCCGGGCACCTACGACATCGAGATCTTCGCCAACGGCGAGGGCCCCGACGGCGATCCCGCCATCCAGAAGAGCGTCGATGTCCCGGCCGGGGCGAACGCCACGCTCGCGGCCCACCTCGACGCGAAGGGCACCCCCACGCTCACCGCGTTCGTCAACGACACCTCCGAGGTCCCGGCCGGCCAGTCGCGGCTGACCGTCCGTCACGTGGCCGCGGCCCCCGCCGTGGACGTCCGCGCGGGCGGCAAGCCGGTCATCGAGGGGCTGACCAACCCGAACGAGAAGTCGCTCGAGGTGCCCGCCGGCACGGTGAACGCCGATGTCGTCCTGGCGGGGACCGACACCGTGGCCATCGGCCCCGTCGACCTCGACCTCGCCGAGGGCGCCCACACGGTCGTCTACGCCTGGGGCAGCGCCAAGGACGACAACCTCGCGCTGAAGACACAGACGATCAGCGGCATGGCCTCCGCCCCGAACGGTGTGAACGCCGGTGAGAGCGGTGCCATGGCCTCCGACAACGAATCCGCCACCGTCTGGCTCGCCTGGGGCGCCGCGGGCGCCGTCGCGGTCGCCGGTCTGCTGGCCGCCCGTCGCCGACGTTCCCGGAGCGGCTGACGGCCATGCGTTCCTCCGCGAGGAGCGGACGGCCCTCCGCGGCGGCCGTCGGGGCCGCCGCGGTCGCCGCCGTCGTCCTGGCGGCGCTGCTGGTCTGGTCGCTGTGGCCGTCCGGCGCCTCGGTGCCGCCGGACTTCGGCTCCCGGCCGCGGGCCCAGGAGCCCGCGGCCGGGAGCTCGTTCGGGATCCACGACGACGCACCGGGCGAGGCGGGGAACACATCCGGCCCTCCACCCGAACCGACGACACTGCGCGTCCCGCGGGTCTCCCTGGACGCCCGGGTCATGGGCGTCGGCGTTCAGGACGACGGCACGGTGGAGATCCCCGACGACGCGGAGCAGGTGGGCTGGTACCGCTACGGCCCCGCGCCGGGCGCCCTCGCCGGGTCCGCCGTCCTCATCGGCCACGTGGACGACCGCACCGGCGACCTGGGCGCTTTCGCCAAGCTGTACGGGGTCCGGAAGGGCGACGACGTCACCGTCGTCCGCGAGGACGCGCCCCCCGTGCGGTACGAGGTGACGGCCCGCGAGGTGGTCGACAAGGACAGGCTCCCCGACGAGGTGTTCCGGCGCCACGGACGTCCGGTCCTGACCCTGGTCACCTGCGCGCCCCCGTACGACCGCGAACGCGGCGGCTACCAGCGGAACCTGCTGGTGTACGCCGTCCTCGCACAGAAGAACGGCTAGGGGCGGCCCGGTCGCCGGTGGCGCCCCGCGCCCGCGTAGGGCGTCGCAGCGGAGCGACCGGTACGGGGGCCGTGTGTCCCGCCGCCTCAGACCCCCTCGCCGCCGAGGAACTCCGTGTCCTCGCCCTCCTCCTCCAGCGCCTGCCGGACGACGCGCAGGGCGAGGCCCTCGGGGTAGCCCTTGCGGGCGAGCATGCCGGCGAGGCGGCGGAGCCGCTTGTCGCGGTCGAGTCCGCGGGTGGCGCGCAGCTTGCGGACGACCAGTTCCCGGGCGGTCGCCTCCTCCTGCTCGGAGTCCAGCCGGGAGACGGCCGCGTCGATCAGCGTGGGGTCGACCCCCTTGGTGCGCAGCTCCCGGGCGAGCGCGCGCCGGGCGAGTCCCCGGCCGTGGTGCCGGGACTCCACCCAGGCGTCCGCGAAGGCGCTGTCGTCGATCAGTCCGACCTCCTCGAACCGGGACAGCACCTCCTCGGCGGCCTCGTCCGGGATCTCCCGCTTGCGGAGGGCGTCGGCGAGCTGTTTCCGGGTGCGCGGGGTCCCGGTGAGCAGGCGCAGACAGATCGCCCGTGCCCGCTCGACCGGGTCCGCCGGAGGTTCCTCCCGTTCGGCCCTCGACGAGGAGGAGTCGCCCCCGTCCTCCGCGGCCGCTTCGCCGAAGGTCCGGCGTCTGCGCCCGCGTCCACCGCGCGGCCCGCCGTCACGCGAGCCGCCCGCCCGTGCGCCACCCCCGTGACGGGGGCCGCCCCCGCCGGTGGTGTCGCCGTACGCCGCGTCACCGTCCGCGGCTGAGTCGTCGCCGCCTCCGGTGCCCCTCCCCCGTGGGGCACCGGAGGCCGCGAACCCGTCCTCGGCCCAGTCGGTTCGTCGCGTCACGGGTCAGCTCTTGGCCGCCGCGGCCTTGGACTTGGTGGCCTTGGCCGCCGGTGCCGGTACGGCGGCCGGCTCGGCCGGAGCGGTGCCCGCGGCGTCCGCGCCCGGCTCGGCGGCGGTCTCCTCGGGCCGTACGCCGACGCCCAGCTTCGTCAGGATCTTCTTCTCGATCTCGTTGGCGAGGTCGGGGTTGTCCTTCAGGAAGTTACGGGCGTTCTCCTTGCCCTGGCCGAGCTGGTCGCCCTCGTACGTGTACCAGGCGCCGGCCTTGCGGACGAAGCCGTGCTCCACGCCCATGTCGATCAGGCCGCCCTCGCGGCTGATGCCCTGGCCGTAGAGGATGTCGAACTCCGCCTGCTTGAAGGGCGGCGCCACCTTGTTCTTGACCACCTTGCAGCGGGTGCGGTTGCCGACCGCCTCGGTGCCGTCCTTCAGGGTCTCGATGCGCCGGATGTCGATGCGCACCGAGGCGTAGAACTTCAGCGCCCGGCCACCGGTCGTGGTCTCCGGGGAGCCGAACATCACGCCGATCTTCTCGCGGAGCTGGTTGATGAAGATCGCGGTGGTCTTGGACTGGTTGAGCGCGCTGGTGATCTTCCGCAGGGCCTGGCTCATCAGACGGGCCTGCAGACCCACGTGGCTGTCGCCCATCTCGCCCTCGATCTCCGCACGCGGCACGAGCGCGGCGACGGAGTCGATGACGATGAGGTCCAGGGCGCCGGAGCGGACCAGCATGTCCACGATCTCCAGAGCCTGCTCGCCGTTGTCCGGCTGGGACAGGATCAGGTTGTCGATGTCGACGCCGAGCTTCTTCGCGTACTCGGGGTCCAGGGCGTGCTCCGCGTCCACGAAGGCGACCTGGCCGCCGGCCTTCTGCGCGTTCGCCACCGCGTGCAGGGTCAGGGTCGTCTTGCCGGAGGACTCCGGCCCGTAGATCTCCACCACACGGCCGCGCGGCAGGCCGCCCACACCGAGCGCCACGTCCAGCGCGGTCGAGCCGGTCGGGATGACCTCGATGGGCTCGTTCGTCCGGTCACCCATGCGCATGACCGCGCCCTTGCCGAATTGCCGTTCAATCTGTGCGAGCGCGGCGTCGAGCGCCTTCTCGCGGTCGGTTCCTGCCATGGGTTCCACCCGATTTGCTTGATTCGATCGCTTCACGTCAAAGACGCTAACGCCTGCCACTGACAACGCGCCCCGACGCACCTCCGGCCTGTGGATAACACGGGTGCATCCCTCCCCGAACCGGGGCAGAACACCCGCCGTCGAGCCTCACCGGCACATCCATGAGAATAGATGTTCGATTTTTGTGTCAAGCGCACCACGCGGCACCACGGTCCGGTGTGTCGCGGAGGGGGCGCCCTCCCTCAGGGAGTCCCGGCGTCTCCGTCGCGGGGCCGCTGCGGGTCCGTCCGGCGGGCCCACAGCCGGCGGACGCGGGTGAGGGCGCCCGGCCCGCCGGGGCCGCGGTGGCCGAGCACGCGGGGGTCGTCCGTGACGTCGTACCGCCGTACGTACGCGCCCAGGAACGCCTGGAGGGTGGCGACGGCGGGGATGGCGATCAGCGCGCCGACGGCACCGAGCAGGGCGGTGCCCGCGACGACCGAGCCGAAGGCGACCGCCGGGTGGATGTCGACGGTCTTGGAGGTCAGCTTGGGCTGCAGCACGTAGTTCTCGAACTGCTGGTAGACCACCACGAAGATCAGCACCCACAGCGCGTACCAGGGGTCGACCGTGAAGGCGATCAGCATGGGCAGGGCGCCCGCGAGATAGGTGCCGATGGTGGGGATGAACTGCGACACCAGACCCACCCACACGGCGAGGACGGGCGCGTAGGGCACCTCGAGGAACTCCAGCAGAACGTAGTGCGCCAGGCCCGAGACCAGCGCCATCAGTCCGCGCGAGTAGAGGTAACCGCCCGTCTTGTTCACGGCGATCTCCCACGCGCGCAGCACCTCGGCCTGCCGGGCGGGTGGCAGCAGGGAGCAGACGGTGCGCCGCAGTCGCGGGCCGTCGGCGGCGAAGTAGAACGAGAACAGCCCCACGGTCAGCAGCTGGAAGAGACCGCCGAGGACCTGCGTGGAGACGTCCAGGACACCGGTGGCGCTGTTCTGGACGTAGTTGCGCAGCCAGTCGGAGCGCAGCAGGCCCTCCTGGATGTCCACGCGCCGCAGTTCGGTGTGGAAGTGCGTGTTGATCCAGTTGATCACGGAGTCGAGGTAGTCCGGGAAGTCCTCGACGATCTTGATGATCTGTCCCGCCAGCATGGACCCGAGCAACGTGACGAAGCCCGCCGCGGCGATCAGCACGCCCAGGAAGACGAGGAAGGTGCCCAGGCCCCGACGCACCCCGCGTGCGGCCATCCAGCTCACCGCGGGCTCGACGGCGAGCGCCAGGAAGAACGCGATGAGGATGTTGACCAGCAGGCCGACGAGCTGGTGGAAGACCCAGCTGCCCAGCTGGAACAAGGCGAACAGCGTGAGGGCGAGCACCATGGCGCGCGGCAGCCAGCGCGGCATGCGGGCGCCCGGCCCGGATATGGGGGCCGACGGGGGCCCGGCGGGAGGCGGCGCGCCGGGCGTGGTGGGATGCCGGGCCGCCTGCCCGGTCTCGTCAGTGGGTGCCACGGATCAAGTCTCGCCCACGCCGGCCGTGCCCATGCGCTCCCCTGCGCCCTCTGTGACGATCAGCGCTTCTCCGCGGGAACGTCCATGACCGCGCAGACCACCTGCCAGACGTCCTTGACGTTCCAGCCGGCCGCCAGCGCCTCGTGCACGGTGCGCCCGCCGAGCTCGGACATGACATGGTCGCGCGCGAAGGTGTCGGCATAGCCCGCGCCGAAGCACTCCGCCATCCGCTCCCAGAAAACCGTCAACCGCATGCGCCCAGTATCCCGCCTGCGGGGGTGGCTCCGAGCCGGGGCGGCCTGCCGGCGCCGCTCTCCGCCCGCTGCCCCCGCTCGCACGGGCGGAGCGGTTCGTCCGGCTCACCGCGCGGGTGCTCGAGCAGCATTTCTTCGCCCGCCGCTTCCGGGGCGGCGGCACCGGTGGAGGCCCGCCCACGGTGACGATCGAGTCCCCGCGCACCTCGATGGCGCACGGCCGCACCGCCCGACTGAGCGGACGGCGTGACGACCGCAGCTGCGGGCGGTCGTGCCTCCCCCCAGCGCCTTGAGGGCCTGGGAGGCACCCCCAGGGCGATGGGGGTCCCCCCGCTCATGGGGGTCCCCCCGCTCGAGCGAAGCCGAGAGTGGGGGAGAAGCCGAGCGGGGGGAGAAGCCGAGCGCGGGGGAGGCACCCCGCAAGCGCGGGTAAGCGGAATCCGCTCCCGGTCACCCGCCCAGCGCCCGCACCCCCGCCGTCACCACGACGGCCGCTCCGACGACGAGCAGGAACGGGGCGCGCAGGATCAGCGCCACGGCGGCGGCCGCCACCCCGGCCGCACGGGCGTCCAGGACCAGGGTCTGGCCGTCGGAGAAGGTCTGCTGGGCCGTCAGGGCGGCCAGCAGGGCGACCGGGAGGAGCGCGGCGAGACGCCGCACGAGGGGCCGTTCCAGGACCCCGGCGGGCACCATCAGCCCCACGAGCTTGACGGCGTAGCAGCCGAAAGCGGTCACGCCGATCGCGATCCAGATGTTCAACGGTCCTCCTCCGCCGTGTCACCGCGCGAGGCGCTCTTCCGACCCCGCGCCCACAGGACGGCCGGCGCCGCGAGCGCGGCCACCAGGACCGGCACTCCGGCCGGCAGCACGGGCAGCAGACCCAGCCCCAGGAGGACGGCGACCCCGGCGACGGTCCGCTCGGCGCCGGTGCGCAGCATCGGCGCGAGGAGCGCCAGGAAGACCGCGGGGCCGGCCGCGTCCAGTCCCCACGCGTCGGTGTCCCCGATGGCCTCGGCGCCCAGTGCGCCGAGCAGCGTGGTGAGGTTCCACAGGACGTACAGGCTGAGCCCGGTCACCACGAAACCGATGCGCGCGCCGCGCCGGCCGGGCTGGGCGAGCGAGACGGCGGTCGTCTCGTCGATCACCCACTGGGCGGCGAACGGCCGCACCGCGCGGGGCAGCGCCAGCAACTGCGACAGCCGCAGCCCGTAGAACGCGTTGCGCACCCCCAGGAAGAACGCCCCCGCGGCGGCCGTGAAGGGCCCTCCCCCCGCCGCCAGCGCCCCCACCAGGGCGAACTGGGAGGCGCCGGTGAACACCAGCAGGCTGAGCGCGCAGGTCTGGAGCAGGGTGAGCCCGCTGCCCGCCGAGGTCACGCCGAAGGCGAACCCGGAGAGTCCGACGGCGACCCCGACGCCGAGGGCGTCCCGTACGACGGCGCCGTCCGGCTTTCCTCCTCCGTCGTCCCGTACGTCTGTGAGCGTTTCCGTCCGTTCCACTGCCACGCCCCGGACGGTACGGGCGGACCGCCGCGCGCGTCTTGTACGTTCTTGCGCTCGCGCTGGTAGGCGCCCGGGGGCACACCGACGATCCGGCTGAAGTGCCGGTTCAGGTGCGGCTGGTCGGTGAACCCCACCGCGAGGGCCGCCTCCGACGGCGCCGTGCCCGCGTCCAGCAGCCGCCGTGCCCGCCGTACGCGCGCGTCGGTGAGCCAGGTGTGCGGCGGCATCCCGTAGGTGTCCCGGAAGGCGCGCAGCAGCGCGAACGGACCGGTGCCCAGCTCACCGGCCAGCCGCTCCAGGGTCGGCGGGTCGGCCATCCGGTCCTCCAGCACGGCACGCGCGCGCGTGGCGATCCGGGCCCCCGCGGTGCGCACCTCGCGCCGCGGCAGCGTCCCTCCGTTCAGCCGCAGCAGCCGGGTCACCGCGACCCGGAGCAGGGTGTCGGCGGCAAGCGCGTTGCCCTCGTCGGTGGCCCGCAGCACCTGGTGCACCAGACGGACGGCGTACGGATCGTCGAACACCGGCGTCACGAACCCCGGTGTGCCGCGCAGCGCGGTGGTCTCGGCGGCGATGGCGGCCACCACCTCGGGCGACGGGTACACCGCCCCGTACCGCCAGCCCTCGGGAACGCCCGCCCGGCCGGTGTGCGGGGTGTCCGGGTTCACCAGGGCGAGGGCCCCGGCCCCCGCGTACTGGTCGCCGCCGCCGTGGTGGAAGACCTCCACGCCGTCGGCGATGGCGGCGATCACGAAGTGCTCGTGGGTGTGCCGGACGAACGTCTTCCGTATGTACCGGGCACGCAGCAGATCGACACCGGGCAGTTCGTCGTACCGCCAGTGCCGCGCCCGCTCCTCGCGTGATTCCGCCATACGGCCATTGTCACGCGGCCCCGACTGCGCCGGTCCGGCCCCCGGCCCGATTGTCAGTGGCCGGGTGCACGATGGACGCATGGTCAGCGATCCGCACCGAGCCCTGGACGGCTTCTCCCCCGCGACCCGCGGCTGGTTCACGGGGGCGTTCTCCGCGCCCACCGCCGCCCAGGCCGGAGCGTGGCGGGCCATCGGGGAGGGTTCGGACGTGCTGGTGGTCGCCCCCACCGGTTCCGGGAAGACCCTGGCCGCCTTCCTCGCCGCCCTGGACCAGCTGGCCTCCGCGCCGCCGCCCGCCGACCCCAGGAAGCGCTGCCGCGTGCTGTACGTCTCGCCGCTGAAGGCGCTGGCCGTCGACGTCGAGCGCAACCTCCGCAGCCCTCTGACCGGCATTCGCCAGGAGTCCGTGCGCCTGGGACTGCCCGAACCCGAGGTGAAGGTCGGCATCCGCTCCGGCGACACCCCGCCCGCCGAGCGCCGCGCCCTGGCCACCCGGCCGCCGGACATCCTGATCACCACGCCCGAGTCCCTGTTCCTGATGCTGACGTCCGCCACGCGCGAGGCGCTGACGGGCGTGGAGACGGTCATCCTGGACGAGGTGCACGCGGTCGCCGGCACCAAGCGCGGCGCGCACCTCGCGCTCACCCTGGAGCGGCTGGACGAGCTGCTGCCCCGCCCGGCCCGCCGCATCGGCCTGTCGGCGACGGTGCGCCCGGTCGACGAGGTCGCCCGCTTCCTCTCCCCGCGCCGCAAGGTGGAGATCGTGCAGCCGGAGTCCGGCAAGGAGTTCGACCTCTCCGTGGTGGTGCCGGTCGAGGACCTGGGCGAGCTGGGCGGTTCCCCGGTCGCCGACGGCTCGGAGGGCGCCGAGCGCCCGTCGATCTGGCCGCACGTCGAGGAGCGGATCACCGACCTGGTGCAGTCGCACCGCTCGACCATCGTGTTCGCGAACTCCCGCCGCCTCGCCGAGCGGCTGTGCAACCGGCTCAACGAGATCGCCTACGAGCGGGCCACCGGCGAGCCCCTGGCCGAGCACCACTCCCCCGCCGAGCTGATGGGCGGCTCCGGGGCCGCCCAGGGCGCACCCTCGGTCATCGCGCGCGCCCACCACGGCTCGGTGTCCAAGGAGCAGCGCGCCCTGGTCGAGGAGGACCTCAAGGCGGGCCGGCTGCCCGCGGTGGTCGCCACCTCCAGCCTGGAGCTGGGCATCGACATGGGCGCCGTCGACCTGGTGGTGCAGGTCGAGTCACCGCCGTCCGTCGCCTCCGGTCTCCAGCGCGTCGGCCGCGCGGGACACCAGGTGGGCGCGGTCTCCACGGGCGTGGTGTTCCCGAAGTACCGGGGCGACCTGGTGCAGGCGGCCGTGGTCACCGAGCGGATGCGCACCGGGGCGATCGAGTCCCTGAGGGTCCCCGCCAACCCCCTCGACGTCCTGGCCCAGCAGCTCGTCGCCATGACGGCCATGGACACCTGGCAGCTCGACGACCTGCTCGCCGCGGTCCGCCGCGCGGCGCCCTTCGCCTCCCTGCCCGAGTCCGCCTTCACGGGCGTCCTGGACATGCTCGCCGGCCGCTACCCCTCCGACGCGTTCGCGGAGCTGCGCCCGCGCGTGGTGTGGGACCGGGTCACGGGCGAGATCACCGGCCGCCCGGGCGCCCAGCGCCTGGCCGTCACCTCCGGGGGCACGATCCCCGACCGCGGCCTCTTCGGGGTGTTCCTGGCGGGCGCCGACCCCAAGAAGGGCGGCGGACGGGTCGGCGAGCTGGACGAGGAGATGGTCTACGAGTCCCGCGTGGGCGACGTCTTCACCCTCGGCACCAGCTCCTGGCGCATCGAGGACATCACGCGCGACCGGGTCCTGGTCTCCCCGGCGCCGGGCGTGCCGGGCCGGCTGCCGTTCTGGAAGGGCGACCAGCTGGGCCGCCCGCTGGAGCTGGGCCGCGCGGTGGGCGCGTTCCTGCGCGAGGTGGGCTCGCTGTCCCGGGACGACGCCCGGCTGCGGCTCCGCACCGCGGGCCTCGACGCCTGGGCCGCGGACAACGTGCTGTCCTACCTCGACGAACAGCGCGAGGCCTGCGGCCACGTCCCCGACGACCGCACCATCGTCGTGGAGCGCTTCCGCGACGAACTGGGCGACTGGCGGGTCGTCGTGCACTCCCCGTTCGGCGCCCAGGTGCACGCCCCGTGGGCGCTCGCGCTCGGCGCCCGCCTCTCCGAGCGGTACGGCATGGACGCACAGGTGATGCACGCCGACGACGGCATCGTGCTGCGCCTGCCGGACGCCGACCTGATGGGCCTCGACCTCCTCGACCAGGAGCCGGTGAGGACCGGCCCGGAGTACGACGCGGACCAGGCCCCCGTGGGCGCGGCCGACGTCGTCTTCGACAAGGGCGAGGTCGACCAGGTCGTCACCGACCAGGTCGGCGGCTCGGCCCTGTTCGCCTCCCGGTTCCGTGAGTGCGCCGCCCGCGCGCTGCTGCTGCCGCGCCGCAGCCCCGGCCGGCGCACGCCGCTGTGGCAGCAGCGTCAGCGCGCCTCCCAGCTGCTCCAGGTGGCCGGGGAGTTCGGCTCGTTCCCGATCGTCCTCGAGGCCGTCCGCGAATGCCTCCAGGACGTCTTCGACGTACCCGGACTCGTCGAGCTGATGGGCGACCTGGAGGCGCGCAAGGTGCGCCTGGTCGAGGTCACCACCCCCGAACCTTCCCCCTTCGCCCGTTCCCTCCTCTTCGGATACGTCGCCCAGTTCCTGTACGAGGGCGACTCCCCGCTCGCCGAGCGCCGCGCCGCCGCCCTGTCGCTGGACTCGCGGCTGCTGGCCGAGCTGCTCGGCCAGGCGGAGCTGCGCGAACTGCTCGACGCCGAGGTGCTGACCGAGCTGGAGCGCGAGCTGCGGTGGCTCACCGAGGACCGGCGCGTCAAGGACGCGGAGGGCGTGGCCGACCTGCTGCGGCTGCTCGGTCCGCTCACCGACGCCGAACTCGCCGAGCGCGGCGCCGAGCCGCAGTGGGCGCGGGAGCTCGCCTCCGCGCGGCGCGCCATCCGGGTGCGGGTGGCCGGCGCCGACCACTGGGCGGCGATCGAGGACGCCGGCCGGCTGCGCGACGCGCTGGGCACGGCGCTGCCGGTCGGCGTGCCGGAGGCGTTCACCGAGCCCGTCAAGGACCCCCTCGGCGACCTCCTCGCGCGGTACGCGCGCACGCACGGCCCGTTCACGTCGGCGACGGCGGCGGCCCGCTTCGGCCTGGGCGTGGCGGTCACCGAGGGCGCCCTGCGACGGCTCTCGTCGGCGGGCAGGGTCGTCCAGGGCGAGTTCCACCCGGCCGGCATCGGACAGGAGTGGTGCGACGCGACCGTACTGCGCCGGCTGCGCCGCCGCTCCCTGGCCGCGCTGCGGCACGAACTGGAGCCGGTGCCGCCGCCCGCGCTCGCCCAGTTCCTCCCCCAGTGGCAGCACGTCGGCAAGGGACACTCCCTGCGCGGCGTCGACGGCCTGGTGCGCGCGATCGAGCAGCTGCAGGGCGCCTCGGTGCCCGCGTCCGCCCTGGAGAAGCTGGTCCTGCCGTCCAGGGTGAGGGACTACGTCCCCGCGATGCTGGACGAGCTGACGGCCACCGGGGAGGTGGTGTGGGCCAGCGCCGGTTCGCTCCCCGGGAAGGACGGCTGGATCTCCCTCTACCTCGCGGACGCGGCCCCGCTGCTCCTGCCGCCCCCGCACCCCCTGGAGCCGACCGCCCTCCACCGGTCCGTCCTGGACGCCCTCTCCGGCGGCTACGGCCTTTTCTTCCGCCAGATCGCCGACCAGGTCCGCGCCACCACCCACCCCGAGGCCACCGATCCCCAGCTGGCCGACGCCCTGTGGGACCTCGCCTGGTCCGGGCGGCTGACCAACGACACGCTCGCGCCCCTGCGCTCCCTGCTGGGATCGGGCCGCACCGCGGGCTCCACCGCCCACCGCGCGAAACGCTCCGTTCCGCGCGGACGCTACGGCTCGCTCACGGCCGCCGCCCGCAGCGCCTCCCGCACCGGTCCGCCGACCGTCGCGGGCCGCTGGTCCCTGCTTCCGGACGCGGACACCGACGCCACGGTCCGCGCCCACGCACTGGCCCGCACCCTGCTCGACCGGCACGGCGTGGTGACCCGGGGGGCCGTCGCCGCGGAGGGCGTCGAGGGCGGCTTCTCAGCGGTGTACCGCGTTCTGTCCGCCTTCGAGGAGACGGGTCAGGCACGGCGCGGCTACGTGGTGGAGGGGCTGGGCGCCGCCCAGTTCGCGATGGACGGGGCCGTGGACCGTCTCCGCGCGGCGGCCAACGCGCGCGAGCGGGGCGACGGCCTCCCGGCCCCGGGCGCGCCCGGCCCCTTCGACGCCGGGCCGGACCCCTTCGGAGCCTCTCCGGGCCACGACGGCCCCTCCGCCCCGGACGACCCGCCGTCCCCCCGTCCCTCACCGGGCGACTACGTCTCCCCGCGCGACCTGGCCCCGCAGTCCCCCGCGCCCCGGCAAAGCGGCGGGCGTCCCGCGTACGACCCCTTCGCCGGCCGCCGTACCGGTGCGGACCGTGCCGCACGCGCCGTGGTGCTGGCCGCCGCCGACCCGGCGAACGCCTACGGTGCCGCCCTGGGCTGGCCCGAGCCGCCGACCGGGGCCGGACACAAACCAGGTCGCAAGGCGGGCTCGCTGGTGGTGCTGGTGGACGGCGAGCTGACGCTCTACATGGAGCGCGGCGGCAAGACGTTGCTGGCCTGGCCCGCCGGCCCCGACGGCGAATCCGCCGACGACCCGCGCCTCCCGGCCGCCGCCGAGGCCCTCGCCACGGCCGCCCGCGCGGGCTCCCTCGGCACGGTCACGGTGGAGCGCGTCAACGGCGCCTCGGCGCTGACGTCCCCCCTGGGCGCCCTCCTGGAGACCGTCGGCTTCGTCGCCACGCCCAGAGGCCTGCGTCTGCGCGCCTGACGCGTTCGCCGGCCCCCGCCCG
Source organism: Streptomyces caelestis (assembly GCF_001279005.1). GTDB lineage: Bacteria > Actinomycetota > Actinomycetes > Streptomycetales > Streptomycetaceae > Streptomyces > Streptomyces heliomycini. Next base: position 20,068 of record NZ_LGCN01000062.1, on the reverse strand, counting down.
TCCGAGCGTTCCGGACGCCCGACGTGTCACCCTTGACGCATGCCCGAAGGAGACACGGTCTGGCAGGCCGCACGGCGACTGCACGACGCCCTGGCCGGCAAGGTGCTGACCCGCAGCGACCTCCGGGTGCCGAGGTTCGCCACGGCCGACCTCACCGGCCGCACCGTGCTGGACGTCACCCCGCGCGGCAAGCACCTTCTGACCCGCGTCGAAGGCGGCCTGACGCTGCACTCGCACCTGCGGATGGACGGCTCCTGGCGGGTGTACGCGCCGGGACAGCGCTGGAACGGCGGCCCCGCCCACCAGATCCGCGCCGTCCTCGGCACCGCCGACCGCACGGTCGTCGGCTACCGGCTCCCCGTCCTGGAACTGATGCGCACCAGCGACGAGGACCGCGCGGTCGGCCATCTCGGCCCCGACCTCCTCGGCCCGGACTGGGACCCCGGCCTGGCGCTGGCCAACCTCCTGAAGGACCCGGCCCGCCCCCTCGGGGAGGCCCTGCTGGACCAGCGCAACCTCGCCGGCATCGGCAACATCTTCAAGAGCGAGCTCTGCTTCCTCCTCGGCGTCACCCCCTGGCTCCCCGTGGGGGAGCTGCCCGCCGACCGGTCCGTGAAGCTGCCGGAGCTCGCCAGGAAGCTGCTGGAGTCCAACCGCGAGCGCCCGGTCCGCAACACCACGGGCCGCCGCGGCCAGGACCTGTTCGTGTACGGCCGTGCCCGCCGCCCCTGCCTGCGCTGCCGCACCCCCGTCCGCCTCGCCGACCAGGGCGACGGCTCCCGCGAACGCCCCACGTACTGGTGCCCCACCTGCCAGCCGGGCCCGGCCCCCGCCCGGTCATCCGGCGGCCTCCCCCGAACCGCCCGCTGATCGCACACGGCCCCGGCGGGCCGAACTCCAGGCCCGTCGCCACCGCCCCGCCGCGAGTGCTCCCTCCGCCCGCGCCTTGGGCACGCAGCGCACCGGCAGCAGGCTGAGCCCCCACCCGCCGGCCGCGACCGCCCCTTCCACCACTCCGGCGTCGGGCGCCAGCAGCAGCCGTGCCGCCGCCCACCACCACAACGCCCCGAACCCCAGAACGGCCCCCCGGCGCAGCACCCGCCCGGTCGTCACGGCTCCCACCCCCGGGCCGACGCTATGAGACCGCTCGCCCCCGCGCACAGGGCGCGCCAAGGGCACACGGGCGCATCCGGGCCTCCGGTCCGCCGTACGAGGGCACCACGGCCCCCGAAGGCCACGTCACCCGTTCTCGGCCTGGAACATCCAGTGCTGCTTCTCCAGGTCCGCGGTGATCGTGATCAGGATGTCCTGGCTCACCGGGTCCGGTTGGTCGGTCGCCGTGACCCGCTCCCGCATACGGGTGATCACCGCGCCCAGTGCCTCCACGAGCGCGCCCACCGCGGCCGTGTCGTCGACCCAGCCTTCGGGCGTCACCCCGATGCCGCTGCCGACGGCCACCGTCGCGGCCCGCCCGTCGGGCGACACCCCCAGCGCCGCGGCGCGCTCCGCCACGGTGTCGGAGTGCGTGCGTGCCAGGGCCACGACCTCGTCGAGCTGGAGGTGCACGGAGCGGAAGCGTGGCCCGACCACGTTCCAGTGGATCTGCTTGGCCACCAGGGCGAGATCCACCAGATCGACCAGGGCGCCCTGCAGCGCCTCGGACACGGTCTTCAGGTTCTCGTCGGACAACGGGCTCTTCACGACGTACATCCGCACCTCCGTGGCTGGCCCCCCGCCTCGTCCCTCCACGATGACCGCCGTGCGCCGCACCGGCAAACGCACAGGAGAAGGCCCCGCACACGCGAAAACCCCGGCGGCACCCCTCCGGATCTCCCGGAAGGGCCCCTACCGGGGCATCTCACACCTTCACACCGCGCGTGCGCGGAGCGCCACGCTCACGCGGCGACGACGTCCACCGCCTCGGCGGGCGCCTTGATGGTGACCCGTTCCGGTGGCACACCGGTCACCGAAACGGAACCCAGCATCGGACGAACCGGCGTGGGTACGGACTCGCTGGGGGTCGCTGCAGCAGACTGGGCCAGTTCGGCGAGAGCGAGCTCGTCGCTCACTTCCCGCATGAGCTCGGACATCCGTACGTCCAGCGCGTCGCAGATGGCGGAGAGCAGCTCGGAGGAAGCCTCCTTCTGCCCCCGCTCCACCTCGGAGAGATAGCCGAGTGAGACTCGGGCGGACGAGGAGACTTCGCGCAGAGTACGGCCCTGGCGTTGGCGCTGCCGACGCAGCACGTCACCCAGCAGGCGACGGAGCAGAATCATCGGTGGCTCCCTCCTCGGACCGCGTAGCCGCATCCTTCTCGCCCCACCGTACCGCCTTGCGCCGCGGCCGTGCGGGGAGCGATGTCGTGTTCACTCAGGGCTGCAAACATCAAAACCCCCCGTTCCGTTCCGTATCCTGTGCCCGCTCATTCCCGGTCTGTTCGCCCGCAAGCTCCGCCAGAAGCAGCGCGAGTACGCTCCGTACACTCTCCATACGAATTTCCGCGCGGTCGCCGTTCAACCGCAGATGCTCCACTTTTCCGCCGCGGGCGGAACCCGTTCCCGTCCTCGAAGGGCCGTCCACGGCCACGAAGACCGTGCCGACGGTCTGGCCGTCCTGGGGGTCCGGCCCGGCGACGCCGGTGGTGGCGACGCCCCAGTCGGCGCCCAGCGCCTCGCGGACGCCGGCCGCCATCTGGGCCGCCACCTGCGGATCCACCGCTCCGCGCTCCGCCAGCAGGGTGGCGTCCACACCGAGCAGCCGCTGCTTGAGCTCGGTGGCGTACGCCGTCACCGAGCCCCGGAAGACCTTGGACGCCCCGGGAACCGAAGTGATCTCCGCCGCCACCAGGCCACCGGTCAGCGACTCGGCGACGGCGAGCGTCCCACCGCTCACGGTGAGTAGTCGCACCACGTCGACGGCCTCGGAACTCACGCTTCCGTCTCCTCCAACGCCGCCTGGCGCTCGGCGATTCCCCGCCTGCGCAGCACAATGGCCTGTTTCACGTAGTCGAGTCCGGTCGCCACGGTCAGCACGACCGCCGCGGCCATCACCCACCACCGCAGTGTGGCCAGCCACCCCGTCAGCGCCAGTACGTACATACCGACGGCGATGCCCTGGGTGAGGGTCTTGAGCTTGCCGCCCCGGCTGGCCGGGATCACCCCGTACCGGATGACCAGGAAACGCAGCAGGGTGATCCCGAGTTCCCGGCCGAGGATGACTCCGGTCACCCACCACGGGAGATCGCCCAGCGAGGAGAGACAGATCAGCGCCGCTCCCATGATCGCCTTGTCGGCGATGGGGTCGGCGATCTTCCCGAAGTCGGTGACGAGGTTGTACGTGCGCGCCAGATGACCGTCGAACAGGTCGGTGATCATGGCGATGGCGAAGGCCGCCCAGGCGAACGACCGCCACGCCGGGTCGTCACCGCCTTCGGCGAGCATCAGCACGACGAACGCCGGCACCAGGAGCAGCCGGAGCATGGTCAGCAGATTGGCGATGTTCCAGACGCTGGCCTGGTTGACGGCAGCCGCCGCGATCTTCGCGCCGCGCGCGGGCTTCGCACCGTCCTCGGCGTCGACGCCGTCACGCGGTGCGGTGGCCGGCGCCGCCGCGTCACCGTGCGCCCGGACGCCGCCGGACGCGTCGCGCCGGGCCGGGCCGCCGCCGGAGGGTCCCGGAGCCGTGCCCCGTGCCTCCCGCGCGACCACGCGGCCGGACGCCGACATGCCTCCGGGCACGGCGCCCGCCACCCTCCTCGTGCCGGAGGGGCCTCCCGCCGCCGATGCCGGGACACCCGTCATCTGCCCGCCTCCTCATTGCACGCGGGCGAACCCTGGAACAGCGGCTCGGCCACCAGATCGACACCTTCCGTGCCGACCACCTTCGCCTCGACCATACGGCCGACGCCCAGACCCTCGCCGCTCGTGAGCAGCACCTGGCCGTCCGTCTCGGGGGCCTGGTGGGCCGCCCGGCCGTACACGCCCTCCGCCTCGTCGACGGACTCCACCAGCACGTGCACGGTCTCGCCGACCCGCTCCTCGGCACGCTGCGAGACCAGTTCCTCGGCCAGCCGGGAGACCCGGGCCAGCCGCTCGGCGACGACCTCCTCGTCCAGCTTGCGGTCGTAGGTCGCCGCCTCGGTGCCCTCCTCGTCGGAGTAGCCGAAGACGCCGACGGCGTCCAGCCGCGCGTGGTTCAGGAACCGCTCCAGCTCGGCGAGGTCGGCCGCGGACTCGCCGGGGAAGCCGACGATGAAGTTGGAGCGCACACCGGCCTGGGGCGCCTTGCTCCGGATGGTGTCGAGCAGCTCCAGGAACCGGTCGGTGTCGCCGAAGCGGCGCATCGCCCGCAGCACGTCGGGCGCGGAGTGCTGGAAGGACAGGTCGAAGTACGGGGCGACCTTCGGGGTGGAGGTCAGCACGTCGATCAGGCCGGGCCGCATCTCGGCCGGCTGGAGGTAGCTGACGCGCACCCGCTCGAGACCGTCGACCTCGGCCAGCTCGGGCAGCAGGGACTCCAGCAGGCGGATGTCGCCGAGGTCCTTGCCGTAGGAGGTGTTGTTCTCGGAGACCAGCATGATCTCCTTCACGCCCTGTTCGGCCAGCCAGCGGGTCTCGTTCAGCACGTCGCTGGGGCGGCGCGAGATGAAGGAGCCGCGGAAGGACGGGATGGCGCAGAAGGAGCAGCGCCGGTCGCAGCCGGAGGCGAGCTTCACCGAGGCGACCGGGGAGCCGTCCAGTCGGCGGCGCAGCGGTGCACGGGGGCCGGAGGCCGGGGCGAGGCCCTCCGGCAGGTCCACCGGTCCGTGTCCCGGAAGGGCGACGGCGGTGGCGGAGTCCTGCCGCTCGGCCGGGCTGATCGGCAGCAGCTTGCGCCGGTCGCGCGGGGTGTGGGAGGCGTGGATGCCGCCGTTCAGGATGGTCTGGAGGCGATCGGAGATGTCGGCGTAGTCGTCGAAGCCGAGCACGCCGTCGGCCTCGGGAAGGGCCTCGGCGAGTTCCTTCCCGTACCGCTCGGCCATGCAGCCCACCGCCACGACGGCCTGGGTTCTCCCGTGTCCCTTGAGGTCGTTGGCCTCCAGGAGGGCGTCGACGGAGTCCTTCTTGGCGGCCTCGACGAAGCCACAGGTGTTGACGACGGCGACGTCCGCTTCCTCGGCGTCCTCCACGAGCTGCCAGCCGTCCGCCTCCAAGCGGCCTGCGAGCTCCTCCGAGTCCACCTCGTTACGGGCGCAGCCAAGGGTGACCAGTGCGACGGTACGGCGTTCAGGCATGGGCTCAAGACTACTTCGTCCCGCTGACGCCCCACGTCGACGGGGTTGGCCGATCATGGCCAACCCCGTCGTCGAAGCACCCTTTGCGCCGGATCATCCGGCCTGCGGGTCGCCCTTGGTGTAGGTCAGGCGCTCGACGGCGCCCGGCTGCCAGTCGTCCTCGATCTTCTTGCCGTTCACGAACAGGTCGATCGCACCGGCGTCGCCGAGGACCAGGTTGACCTTGGTGCTGTCCTGGAAGGTCTTGGATTCGCCCTGCTTGAGCAGTCCGTCGAACAGCAGCCGTCCGTTGTGGTCCTTGGCGGAGATCCAGCTGCGCCCGTCGGCGGCGCTGACCTGGACCGTCACCTTGTCCTGCGGCGCGGCGGCGATGGCGCTGTCCGACGGTTCCGGCTCGGGCGCGACGGGCTTCTCGGACCTGGGGGTGGGCGAGGCCGGCTCGGTGGGCTCGGCGCCGTCGGCGACGTTCGCCTTGCCGCCGTCGTCGCCCTTGACCATCGTGAACCCGACGAAGCCGATCACGACGACGATCGCGGCGACCATGGCCGCGGTCCAGTTGGGTCCGCGCCGCTCCGGACGGATGCGTTCCGCTTCGAACAGCGGGGCGGCCGGGGTCGGGGCCGGACGGCCGCCGCCGTGCTCGGCCTCGTACTGGGCGATCAGCGGCGCCGGGTCGAGGTCCACGGCCCTGGCCAGGGTCCGGATGTGCCCGCGCGCGTAGACGTCGCCGCCGCAGGGGGCGAAGTCGTCCGCCTCGATGGCGTGCACGATGGCGATCCGGACCCGGGTGGCGGTACTGACGTCGTCGACGGTGAGCCCGGCGGCGATGCGCGCCTGCTGCAGCGCTCGGCCGACGGGGACGGAAGGGCGGTCTTCCTCGGAAACGTCTTCGAACGGACGCTCGTCTTCAGGGGAGTTGCCGATGGACACGGGGGCGCCTTTCGAGCGTGTAGCCGCCTGTGCTGGAGGTTCAGTCTAGGAGGGGTACGAGAGGGTGGGGCAAGCGGGCGGTAGCACTTTGTACGCCATCGGAATGGCCCGACACTCCGATGATGGGACTGCAGTTCGTCGTTTCCCTCACCTTGACGTACACCGACGGGAAACGGTTGCCCAATGATCGCTCACGGGTGGGTCACGATCGAACACCCGGGTGACCGGAGGCGACGACCGCCTCCGGTTCGCCTACCCTTCAGACTCCCCCCGGATCAGCGCGAGCACGCCATCCAGTTCATCGGGTTTCACGAGAACGTCACGAGCCTTCGAACCCTCGCTCGGTCCGACGATGTTCCTCGACTCCATGAGGTCCATCAGCCGGCCCGCCTTGGCGAAGCCGACGCGCAGCTTGCGCTGGAGCATGGACGTCGAACCGAACTGGGTGGAGACGACCAGCTCGGCCGCCTGGCACAGCAGGTCCAGGTCGTCGCCGATGTCCTCGTCGATCTCCTTCTTCTGCTTGCTCCCGACGGTGACGTCGTCCCGGAAGACGGGCGCCATCTGCTCCTTGCAGTGCCGGACGACGGCCGCGACCTCCTCCTCGGTCACGAACGCGCCCTGCAGACGCGTCGGTTTGTTCGCGCCCATCGGCAGGAACAGCCCGTCGCCCTTGCCGATCAGCTTCTCGGCGCCGGGCTGGTCGAGGATGACCCGCGAGTCCGCGAGCGAGGAGGTGGCGAACGCCAGCCGGGACGGCACGTTCGCCTTGATCAGACCGGTGACGACGTCGACCGAGGGCCGCTGCGTGGCGAGCACCAGGTGGATGCCGGCCGCCCGCGCCAGCTGCGTGATCCGCACGATGGCGTCCTCGACGTCGCGCGGGGCGACCATCATCAGATCGGCCAGCTCGTCGACGATCACCAGCAGGTAGGGGTACGGCTGGAGTTCCCGCTCGCTGCCCTCGGGCGGCTTGGCCTTGCCCTCGCGCACCGCGCGGTTGAAGTCGTCGATGTGCCGGTAGCCGTAGGCCGCGAGGTCGTCGTAGCGCAGGTCCATCTCGCGTACGACCCACTGCAGCGCCTCGGCGGCCCGCTTGGGGTTGGTGATGATCGGCGTGATCAGGTGCGGGATGCCCTCGTACGCCGTCAGCTCCACCCGCTTGGGGTCGACCAGGATCATCCGGACGTCCTCCGGGGTCGCCCGCATCATGATCGAGGTGATCAGGCAGTTGATGCAGGACGACTTTCCGGAGCCGGTGGCGCCGGCGACCAGCATGTGCGGCATCTTCGCCAGCGAGTCCATGACGTAGCCGCCCTCGACGTCCTTGCCGAAGGCGACCAGCATCGGGTCGTCGTCCTCGGCGGACTCCGCGAGCCGCAGGACGTCGCCGAGGTTGACCATCTCCCGGTCGGTGTTCGGGATCTCGATGCCCACCGCGGACTTGCCGGGGATCGGGCTGATGATCCGCACGTCCGGGCTGGCGACGGCGTACGCGATGTTCTTGGTCAGCGCGGTCACCCGCTCGACCTTCACGGCCGGGCCGAGTTCCACCACGTAGCGGGTGACCGTCGGACCGCGGGTGAAGCCGGTGACGGCGGCGTCCACCTTGAACTCCGTGAAGACCTTCCGCAGCGCGTCGACGATGACGTCGTTGGCGGCGCTGCGCGCCTTGCCGGGGCCGCCGCGCTCGAGCAGGTCGAGGGAGGGCAGCGAGTAGGTGATGTCGCCGGAGAGCCGGAGCTGCTCCGCGCGGGCGGGCAGGTCGCGGGGTTCGCGGGGCGGCTCCTTGGTCATGTCCAGGACGCCGGCCGGCGGCTTGTCCCGCTGCGGCCCGTCCTGCGGCTTGTCCGCCTTCGGCTTCTGCTGCTGCGGGCGGGCGGCCGGGACCGGCGTCGGTGTGGTCGGTTCGCGGTCGCCGGTGCTCACGCCCTGGGTCAGGTCGGCGACGACCGGCGAGGGCGGCATCCCGTGCAGCACGGCTCCGTCCAGCGCGGCGGCCGCGGCGGCGGCCACGTCCACGGCGTCCATGGGCCGGTCCATGGAGGGCCGCGGCACCGCGGGCCTGCGGGACCGGCCCCGGCGCCGGGACAGCGCCTCCTGCTCCGCGCCGTCCGGGTCGTACTCCTCGGGCGCCGGCCGCCGGCCACGGCGGCTCGCGGGCAGCGACTCGCGCCACTGCTGCTCGTAGCGCTCGTCGTCCTCGCCGAACTCCTCCGGCTCGGCTTCGTGGACGAGCCCGAGCCGCACACCGAGCCGGCGCAGGCGCTGCGGAATGGCGTTCACCGGGGTGGCGGTGACGACCAGCAGTCCGAAGACCGTGAGCAGCACCAGCAGCGGCACGGCGAGGACGTCGGTCATGGTCGACGACAGCGGTGTGGCCGCACCCCAGCCGATGAGGCCGCCGGCGTCCCTTATGGCCTGCATGCCGTCGCTGCGCGCGGGCGAGCCGCAGCCGATGTGGATCTGCCCGAGCACGCCGATGACGAGCGCGGACAGACCGATCACGATCCGCCCGTTGGCCTCCGGCTTCTCCGGGTGCCGGATGAACCGTACGGCGACGACCGCGACCAGGACCGGCACCAGCAGGTCGAGCCGGCCGAAGGCTCCGGCGACCAGGATCTCCACGAGGTCGCCGACGGGGCCTTTCAGATCGGCCCAGGTGCCGGCGGCGACGATCAGGGCGACGGCGAGCAGCAGCAGCGCCACGCCGTCCTTGCGGTGCGCGGGGTCGAGGTTCTTGGCGCCCTGCCCCACACCGCGGAAGACGGCGCCGACGGCGTGCGCGAGGCCCAGCCACAGGGCGCGCAGGAGCCGGTAGACGCCGCTGGTCGGATTCGGGGCGGCCGGTGCGGGCGCGGGCTTCCTCGCCGCGGCCTTCCTGGCGGGAGCCCTCTTCGCCGGAGCCTTCTTGGCAGCGGCCCTCTTCGCCGGGGCCTTCGCGGAAGCGGGCGCCTTCTTCGCGGGCGGCTTCTTGGCAGCGGAGGGACGTGAGGCCATGGGTGTGAGGTTACCGGTGGAGAGGGTTGGGGACACGTGTGCCGGGCGCTTCACCCGTTCGTGTCGCTCTCGTCGAGGCGTGACGTTGACGCGCAGGTGACCCGGTCTCGCGCCCACGGCGCGTCGGGTGTGCGGGCAATGCCCTTTCCCCCGGGGTCAGTTCGGCGACGGCACCGACGACGCGCTCCCGGTTCCGGGCTCCAGGGCGTCCAGCGCCCGCCGCAACCCCGTGAGCTTGCGCTCCAGATGAGCGGCCGTGGCCACCGCGGCCGCGTCGGTCGACTCGTCGTTGAGCTGCTTGGTGAGCGCCTCGGCCTGCTCCTCGACGGCCGCGAGCCGCGCCGAGAGCTCGGCGAGCAGCCCCGCCGGCTCCTTGGACTCGGCCGTGTCCTTCTCGCCGCCCTCCAGCTGGAGCCTCAGCAGCGCCGCCTGCTCCCGCAGCTGACAGTTCTTCATGTACAGCTCGACGAAGACCGAGACCTTCGCCCGCAGCACCCACGGGTCGAACGGCTTGGAGATGTAATCGACCGCACCCGCCGCGTACCCGCGGAAGGTGTGGTGCGGACCGTGGTTGATCGCGGTGAGGAAGATGATCGGGATGTCCCGGGTCCGCTCCCGCCGCTTGATGTGCGCGGCGGTCTCGAAACCGTCCATGCCCGGCATCTGGACGTCCAGCAGGATGACCGCGAAGTCGTCCGTGAGCAGTGCCTTGAGCGCTTCTTCCCCGGACGATGCCCGCACCAGCGTCTGATCGAGCGCCGAGAGGATCGCCTCCAGCGCGAGCAGATTCTCCGGCCGGTCATCGACCAGGAGGATCTTGGCCTTCTGCACCATGGCCCGCCCTCCTCGCCCCGGCTTGGGGCCTCCCCTGTCCTCAGGACCTGGGGATGTACCCGTGGGTACCGCCCCAGGGGACGACTCCCTTGCGCCGCCCGTCCTTGTGCCGGTCATCGTAGCCGCACCCCGCCCGTCACCACACCCTGTCACCGTGATGTCACTGTGCACGTAGCAGAAACGCGGCGGGAGACCAGAAGGTTCCCCGATTCCCACGCTTCTACACGACTTCGCGCACACCACGTCAGCGACAACGGGCGGACACCGAAGCTTCCCGTCACGTTCGCGCCCCCTCCGGACGCCGGTCTCACTCCCCCCGCATCCACTGCTCCATCACCGACAGCAGGTGATCGGGGTCGACCGGCTTGGTGACGTAGTCGGAGGCGCCCGACTCGATCGCCTTCTCGCGGTCGCCCTTCATCGCCTTCGCGGTGAGCGCGATGATCGGGAGCCCGGCGAACTGCGGCATCCGGCGGATCGCCGTGGTCGTGGCGTACCCGTCCATCTCGGGCATCATGATGTCCATCAGCACGACCGCCACGTCGTCGTGCTGCTCCAGCACCTCGATGCCCTCGCGGCCGTTCTCCGCGTACAGCACGGACAGGCCGTGCTGCTCCAGGACGCTGGTGAGCGCGAAGACGTTGCGGATGTCGTCGTCGACGATCAGCACCTTCTGCCCGCCGAAGTGGATGCCGCGGCCCGACGGCCGGGGAGCCGGCTCCTGCTGCTCCACGCCCGACCACTGCTCGGGCTCCAAAGCGGGCCGCGGTTCCAGCGTGATCCTGCGGCGACGCCGGAACAGCGCGGCCGGACCGTTCCGGGTGTCCTGGTACGACTTCACCTCCGCCGGCGTCCCGGCCTCCGCCGGGGGCAGCTCGGCCGACGCCACCAGGTCACCGGCCTCCAGCGCGGGCATGGGCTGCTGGTAGCCGTTCGGCGGCAGCTCGCTCGGGTGCAGCGGCAGGTACAGCGTGAACGTCGAGCCGCGGCCCGGCTCGCTCTGCGCGTGGATCTCGCCGCCGAGCAGCTGCGCGATCTCCCGCGAGATGGACAGCCCCAGCCCCGTACCGCCGTACTTGCGGCTGGTGGTGCCGTCGGCCTGCTTGAACGCCTCGAAGATCACCCGCATCTTGCCGGCCGCGATGCCGATGCCCGTGTCGCTCACCGAGAACGCGATCAGGTCCGCGTCCGGGTCGGTCAGCGAGCCGGCCTCCAGCAACTGCTCCCGGATGGCCTGCGGGACGTCGTCCCGGGCGGGCCGGATGACCAGCTCGACCGACCCGGAGTCGGTGAACTTCACCGCGTTGGACAGCAGGTTGCGCAGCACCTGGAGCAGCCGCTGCTCGTCGGTGTGCAGCGTGGCCGGCAGCTCCGGCGACACCCGTACGGACAGGTCCAGGCCCTTCTCCGCGGTCAACGGCCGGAAGGTGGCCTCCACGTAGTCCACGAGCTGGACCAGCGCGATGCGTGTCGGGGAGACGTCCATCTTGCCCGCCTCGACCTTCGACAGGTCGAGGATGTCGTTGATGAGCTGCAGCAGGTCGGACCCGGCGCCGTGGATGGTCTCGGCGAACTCGACCTGCTTCGGGGAGAGGTTCCCCTCCGCGTTGTCGGCGAGCAACTTCGCCAGGATCAGCAGCGAGTTGAGCGGCGTACGCAACTCGTGCGACATGTTGGCCAGGAACTCGCTCTTGTAGCGCATGGAGACCGCGAGCTGCTCGGCGCGCTCCTCCAGGACCTGCCGCGCCTCCTCGATCTCGGTGTTCTTCACCTCGATGTCGCGGTTCTGCCGGGCCAGCAGCTCGGCCTTCTCCTCCAGCTCGGCGTTGGACGCCTGGAGCGCCTTCTGCCGCTGCTCCAACTCCGCGGACCGCTCGCGCAGCTGCTCGGTCAGTTCCTGGGACTGCGAGAGCAGCCGCTCGGTCCTGGTGTTGACCGAGATGGTGTTGACGCTCGTCGCGATCATCTCGGCGATCTGGTTGAGGAAGTCCTTCTGGATGTGCGTGAACGGCGTGAACGAGGCCAGCTCGATGACGCCGAGCACCTTCCCCTCGAACAGCACCGGCAGCACGATCACCTGCGCCGGCGGGGCCTCCCCGAGCCCCGAGGAGATCTTCAGGTAGCCGCTGGGCACGTCCTGCACGAGGATCGTGCGCTTCTCCGTGGCGGCCGTCCCGATGAGCCCCTCACCGGGCCGGAACGACGTCGGCATGGAGCCCATGGAGTAGCCGTACGAGCCGAGCATGCGCAGCTCGAACTGGTCGTCGTCCGCGGCGTTCAGGTCCTCGCCGTCGACCAGCGGCATCGCGAGGAAGAACGCACCGTGCTGCGCGGACACCACCGGCGTCAGCTCGCTCATGATCAGCGACGCCACGTCCTCCAGGTCGCGGCGCCCCTGCATCAGCGCCGAGATGCGGGCGAGATTGCCCTTGAGCCAGTCCTGCTCCTTGTTGGCGATCGTGGTGTCGCGCAGGTTGGCGATCATCTTGTTGATGTAGTCCTGGAGCTCCTGGATCTCCCCGGACGCGTCCACGTCGATCTTCAGGTTCAGGTCGCCGCGGGTCACCGCGGTCGCCACGCGCGCGATGGCACGCACCTGCCGGGTCAGGTTCCCGGCCATCTCGTTCACGGACTCGGTCAGGTCCCGCCAGGTGCCGTCGACGTCACGCACGCGTGCCTGGCCGCCCAGCTGCCCCTCGGTGCCCACCTCGCGAGCGACGCGCGTGACCTCCTCGGCGAACGACGACAGCTGGTCCACCATCGTGTTGATGGTGGTCTTCAGCTCGAGGATCTCCCCGCGCGCGTCGATGTCGATCTTCTTCGTCAGGTCGCCCTTGGCGATGGCCGTCGTCACCATGGCGATGTTGCGGACCTGACCGGTCAGATTCGACGCCATCTGGTTCACCGACTCGGTGAGGTCCTTCCACGTCCCCGCCACGCCCGGCACGTGCGCCTGCCCGCCGAGGATGCCGTCCGTGCCCACCTCGCGGGCCACCTTGGTGACCTGCTCGGCGAACGCGCTCAGCGTCTTCACCATGATGTTGATGGTGTCGGCGAGCTGCGCCACCTCACCGCGCGCCTCGATGCTGACCTGCCGCGTCAGGTCGCCGTTGGCCACGGCGGCGGAGACCTGCGAGATGTTCCGCACCTGCGTGGTCAGGTTCTTGGCCATCAGGTTGACGTTGTCGCTCAGGTCCTTCCAGATGCCCGTGACGCCCGGCACGTTCGCCTGGCCGCCGAGGATGCCCTCGGTGCCCACCTCGCGGGCCACCCGGGTCACCTGCTCGGCGAACGACGACAGCTGGTCCACCATCGTGTTGACGGTCGTCACCAGCTCCAGGATCTCGCCCTTGGCGTCGACGGTGATCTTCTTCGACAGGTCGCCCTTGGCGACCGCGGTGGTGACCTCGGCGATGTTGCGCACCTGGAGGGTCAGGTTGTTCGCCATGCCGTTCACCGACTGCGTGAGGTCCTTCCAGGTGCCGGAGACACCCTGCACCTCGGCCTGGCCGCCGAGGATGCCCTCGGTGCCCACCTCGCGGGCCACCCGCGTGACCTCCTCGGCGAACGACGACAGCTGGTCCACCATCGTGTTCAGCGTGTTCTTGAGCTCCAGGATCTCCCCGCGCGCGTCCACGGTGATCTTCTGCGACAGGTCACCGCGCGCCACCGCCGTCGCCACCTGCGCGATGTTGCGCACCTGCCCGGTCAGATTCGACGCCATGCCGTTCACGGAGTCCGTCAGGTCCCGCCACACACCGGCGACCCCGGGCACCTGCGCCTGACCGCCCAGCCGGCCCTCCGTGCCCACCTCGCGGGCCACCCGCGTCACCTGGTCGGCGAAGCTCGACAACTGGTCCACCATCGTGTTGATGGTGTTCTTCAGCTCGAGGATCTCCCCGCGCGCGTCGACGTCGATCTTCTGCGACAGGTCACCGCGCGCGACGGCCGTCGTGACCTGGGCGATGTTGCGCACCTGCCCGGTCAGATTCGACGCCATGGAGTTGACGGAGTCGGTGAGTTCCTTCCAGGTGCCCGACACGCCGTCCACGCGCGCCTGACCGCCCAGCCGCCCCTCCGTGCCCACGTCCCGGGCCATCCGCGTGACCTGGTCGGCGAAGCTCGACAACTGGTCCACCATCGTGTTCACGGTGTTCTTCAGCTGGAGCATCTCGCCGGAGACGTCCACCGTGACCTTCTGCGACAGGTCGCCGTTGGCGACCGCCGTCGTCACCTGGGCGATGTTCCTCACCTGCCCGGTGAGGTTGCGGAACGCCGTGTTGACGGAGTCCGTCAGGTCCTTCCACGTCCCCGCCGCCCCCGGCACCTGCGCCTGACCCCCCAGCTCGCCCTCGACGCCGATCTCGCGCGCCACGCGCGTGACCTCGGCACCGAAGGAGGACAGCTGGTCCACCATCGTGTTGACGGTGTTCTTCAGCTCCAGCATCTCCCCGGCCACGTCCACCGTGACCTTCTGCGACAGGTCGCCGTTGGCGACCGCCGTCGTCACCGCCGCGATGTCCCGCACCTGGGTGGTCAGGTTCCGGAACACCGTGTTGACGGAGTCCGTCAGGTCCTTCCACGTCCCCGCCGCCCCCGGCACGTTCGCCTGACCCCCCAGCCGCCCCTCGGCCCCGACCTCGTTGGCGACCCGCGTGACCTCGTCCGCGAAGATCCGCAGCGTCTCGGTCATCTGGTTGATCGTCTCGGCGAGCTGCGCGACCTCGCCGCGCGCCGGCACCGTCACCTTCCGCGACAGATCACCGTTGGCGACCGCGGTCGTCACCTCGGCGATCCCACGCACCTGCGCGGTGAGGTTCCCGGCCATGGTGTTGACGGAGTCGGTGAGCTCCTTCCAGACGCCGTCCACCCCGGGCACCTGCGCCTGACCGCCCAGGGCGCCCTCGGTGCCCACCTCGCGCGCGACGCGCGTCACCTCGGAGGAGAACGCGGAGAGCTGGTCCACCATCGTGTTGACGGTGTTCTTCAGCTCCAGCATCTCGCCCTCGACGTGCACGGTGACCTTGCGCGACAGGTCACCGCGCGCGACGGCCGTCGTCACCAGCGCGATGTCGCGCACCTGCGCCGTCAGCCGCTCCGCCATCGTGTTGACGGAGTCCGTCAGGTCCTTCCACGAACCGGACATGCCGCGCACCTGGGCCTGACCGCCCAGCTTGCCCTCGGTCCCCACCTCGCTGGCCACACGCGTGACCTCGTCGGTGAACGTCGACAACTGGTCGACCAGGTTGTTCACCGTCCGCGCGACCTTGAGGAACTCGCCCCGCAGCGGATGCCCCGCCCCTTCCGGCGCCGCCTGCGTCCGCAGCTCCATGCGCGGCGACAGGTCCCCCTCGGCCACCGCCGACAGCACCCGGCTCACCTCGGACACGGGCCGCACCAAGTCGTCCACCAGCGCGTTCGAGTTGTCGATCGCGGTCACCCAGGAACCCTCACAGGCCCCGGTCTCCAACCGCTCCGTGAGCTTTCCCTCGCGCCCCACCGTGCGGCGCACCCGTGCCAGCTCACCCGTCAGGTGGAGATTGCGGTCGGCCACCTCGTTGAAGACCGCCGCGATCTCCGCCATCACGCCGTCGCCGGACACCGTGAGCCGCTTGCGGAAGTTACCGTCCCGCATCGCCACCAGCGCCGTCATCAGCCGGTTCAGGGCCGCCGTGTCCACCGTCGTGGTCCCGCCCCGCGCCCTTCCCGGCTTACTCAGGGACTGTCCGCCTTTCGCGCGCGTCGTCTTCGTGCCCCGCGTCGCTGCGCCAGACTCCACTGTGTCCCTCCCGCAGGGGTCGACCGTTACCGCTGTGCCCGGGCACACCGCCAGAGGCGTTCCCGGTCTTCCTGTGCTTTCCCGTACTACTGCGATGTCCTGCCCGACGTTCCGAGG
The DNA here is from genome assembly GCF_001279005.1 of Streptomyces caelestis. Classification (GTDB taxonomy): domain Bacteria; phylum Actinomycetota; class Actinomycetes; order Streptomycetales; family Streptomycetaceae; genus Streptomyces; species Streptomyces heliomycini. The sequence continues at coordinate 4,136 of NZ_LGCN01000062.1, read as the reverse complement.
CACCGCCAAGGGGCTGCTGCCCACCCGGCGCGGAAGGCACACGGCCTGCCCGGACCTTCACCACAAGCCTGCCCAGTGTTTCACCCCCGTGGAACCAGGCCACAACAGTCCGGCAGCTTCGCACACCGCCCGCACGCCCACCGGACGGAGAACACCTCCGGACGGAAACACCGCAGACCGGCATTCGCTCGGACCGCGAAGGTAAGTAACCTTGCATCCGGCTGTCCAGCCACGCCGGTCCGCCCGGCCTGGGCGGTGGCACGGGAACGAGCGGGCATCGGAGGGCGGCCGCACACATGACCACCGGACTGATCCCGGGGGAGCAGCCCCCGGACCCACGGCCGACTGACGGCGTGCCGCAGCAGCGGCACGAGCCGGTCGGCCAGGGAGCCATGCCCGTCGAGAACCGGTCGAGGAGTTCTGTGATCACCGCGCGCGCGGCCGCCAGCTTCGAGCCCGTGGGGCGATCGGTCGCGAGCGCCCGCTCCTTCGTCCGCGACACCCTGCAGGGCTGGGGATTCGGCGACATCGTCGACGACGCCGTGGTCCTCACCAGCGAACTGGTGACCAACGCCGTGGTCCACGCCGGCACCTCCGCCGACCTCCTCTGCCTGCGCAGCGACGAAGGCGTACGGGTCGAGGTGGCCGACCGGTATCCGGAACGGGAGATCCCGCTCCAGGGCTCCGCCATCAGCATGGGCAGTCCCGACCGCGAGGGCGGCCGCGGGCTCCAGCTGTGCGCGGCCCTGGCCGGCCACTGGGGCGTGGACTACACCCCCACCCACAAGACCGTCTGGTTCCGGCTCGACCTTCCCGAGCGCCCGGTCGGCACCCGCACCGCCGGCCCCTCCCTGCCGGCCCACCTCCTCCCGCTCGCCGACACCCGGGTCCGCGTCGCCGTCGTCCAGATCGACCGGGCCGGCTCCGTCACCGCCTGGAACGAGGACGCCGAGGAACTCTTCGGCTACTCCGCCGAGCAGGTCACCGGCAAGCCGCTGACCGACATCGCGGCCTGGCCGCACACTCCCGGCACCAGCACCGGCATCGCCGACGCACTCCGGCTCTCCCGCTGGGAGGGCAGTTACGGCATCAGGGGCTCCCACGGCCGAGTGATCCCCGTGTACGCCTCCCATCTGCGGGTCCGGGACACCGACGGCGAGCCGTCAACGGTCTGTCTCCTGGTGCGGGACCACGAACGGGCGGTTCTGCAGACCCCGCTGCGCGGCCCCGCACCCGACAAGTCCGGCACCTCCGAGGGCCAGAGCACCGACCCCTTCGAGGTGTTCATCGGCTCCCCGGCCCCGGACGACCTCGACGGCCTGCTCCAGCGCACGGTGGAACGCGCCCGCGACATGCTCGACGGCGACTCCGCCTTCCTGCTCCTGGCCACCGACGACGAGACGGAACTGGAGGTCCGCGCCTCCACCGGCCTGCCCTCGGCCCGCCAGCGCTTCGCCCGCGTCCCCGTCGAGGCGGGCCCCGGCCGCTACGGCTCCGCCCGCATGCCGGCCGTCCACGAGGATCTCACCGCCGTCCCCGGCGCCGTCCCCCTCCTCAACGGCACCGGTATGCGCTCGGTCGTCACCGTCCCGTTGAAGGTCGAGGGCCGCCTCACCGGCTCCCTCGGCGTCGCCGCCGAGGCACCCGGCAGATACTCCAACGAGGAGGCGCTGCGCCTGCAGTTCGCGGCGGACCGCATCGCGCTCGCCGTCGAGTCGGCCCGCCTGGGCGAACTGGAGCGCCTGCGCCGCGGCTCGCTCAGCTTCCTCGTCGAGGCCTCCGACCTGCTGGCCGGCACCCTGGACCGGGACCAGACCCTGGCCCTGATGGCCCAGATGACCGTGCCGACCCTCGCCACCTGGTGTGCCGTCTACACGATCGCCGACCAGGCCTCCGAGCCGTACCTCTCCTACGTGCTGCACGAGGACGAGGAGCTGATCGACGGCATCAAGTCCCTGCTGTCGAAGATCGCCCCGCCCGACCCGGTCCCCACCCCCGGCGCCCGCGTCTGGTCCGCGCCCGCGGAGGTCGCCCACCGGGCGGCCCTGCGCACCTCCATGCGCAGCCTCGGCCTCAGCGGCGGCCCGACCCGCCAGATCACCACGGGCATCGGTCCGACCCTCGCGACGGCCTCCGCGGTCGGCGGCGAGACGGTGGTCCTCCCCCTGGTCGCCCGCAACCGGGTCATCGGCATGCTGACGCTCGGCAAGCCGACCGACGAGCACTTCCGCCAGGAGATCCTGGAGCTCGCCGAGGACCTCTCCCGACGGGCCGCCCTGGCCCTGGACAACGCCCGCCTCTACTCGGAGCGCACGGCCATCAGCCAGTCCCTCCAGCGCAGCCTCCTGCCGCCGGAGCTGCCGACGATCGACGGCGTCGAGGTCGAGGTCATCTACCGCGCGGCCGGCGAGGGCAACGAGGTCGGCGGCGACTTCTACGACCTCTTCCCGATCAGCGACGGCGCGTACGGTTTCGCCATCGGCGACGTCTGCGGCACCGGCCCCAACGCGGCGGCCGTGACCGGTCTCGCCCGGCACGCGCTCCGGCTGCTGGCCCGCGAGGGCCTCAGCGGCCCGGCGGTCCTGGAGCGCCTCAACTCCGCGATCCTCGACGAGGGCGCCCGCAGCCGCTTCCTGACCCTCCTCTACGGCGAGATGCGTCCGCAGGACGACGGCAGCGCGGAACTGAAGGTGGTCTGCGCCGGCCACCCCCTCCCGCTCCGCCTGCGCCAGGACGGCACGGTCGAACCGGCGGCGGAGCCGCAGCCCCTCCTCGGCGTCATCGAGGACCTGGAGCTGTACGAGGAGACGGTCACCCTCGATCCCGGTGACGTCCTCCTCTGCGTCACCGACGGTGTCACCGAACGCCGCGAAGGCCCCCGCATGCTGGGCGACGACGGCCTCGCCGACGTCCTGACCACCTGCACCGGTCTGACGGCCGGCGCGGTCGCGGCCCGCATCATGCGCGCCGTGGAACGCTTCGCCTCCGAGCCCCCGTCCGATGACATGGCGATTCTCGCCATGCGCGTACCGGGCCTGCACACGGACTAGTCGGCACCCTCCCGCAGGACATGAGAAAGGCCCCGCCCGAATGGGCGGGGCCTTTCTGTCCGAGCCCCCAAACGGAATCGAACCGTTGACCTTCTCCTTACCATGGAGACGCTCTACCGACTGAGCTATAGGGGCCTGTTGCCTTCTGTGGGGTTTCCCCCTCGGCAACGGAATAGATCATACCCCGAACGGGGCCGTGCTCCCAACCGCCGCTCAGCCGACCGGCTGGAGCAGCCCGCCCAGCGCATTGCACGCCGCCGCGATCCGCTGCATGTCCCGTTTGGTCAGCGACGCGTCCACGGGAAGCGCGAGCGTCTCGTCGGCGGCCCGCTCGGTCTCGGGCAGGGACACGCACCGCCGGAACTCGGGCGTCCGGTGCACGGGGGTCTTCACCGGCACACGGCACTCAACGCCCTTGCCCCGTATGGCGCGTGCGAAGGCGTCCCGGTCGGGCCGGCCGTTCCCCGGCACCCGCACGACGTACTGCTGATAGGTGTGCCCGGCTCCGCCCTCGGGCGTCCGCACGCCCCTCAACTTGGCGTCGAGGAACGCCGCCCGCTCCCTCCGCCGAGCCATCTCGTCGTACGGCGCCTCGGATTCTCCGTGCTCCAGCACCAGCAGCCCGTGCCGGCGGCCGAGCGCGTGCAACCGCCCCATGTCGGCGGGCATTCCGAAGCGGTGTACGACAACGACGGCTGCCGTCCGCGAAGTCACGGCCGCCTCCACCGCGGCCGGCTCCAGACAGTACGTCGCCGGATCTATGTCGGCGAACACCGGCAGCGCACCTGCCATCGTCACGGCTGCGGCGACTTCCACGTTCCCGAAGGCCGGTACGACGACCTCGTCACCCACTCCGACACCGGCGGCCCTGAGCAGTGCAGCAGTACTCATGGGGTGGATGCTCGTTGCGCAACGTGAACGTCAAGTGACGCAGAACAAAAAAGGGTTGGACCCAGAACCGAAGTTCTGGGTCCAACCCTTTTGAAGAATTGTTCGGCGGCGTCCTACTCTCCCACAGGGTCCCCCCTGCAGTACCATCGGCGCTGTAAGGCTTAGCTTCCGGGTTCGGAATGTAACCGGGCGTTT
>NZ_LGCN01000061.1 GCF_001279005.1 Streptomyces caelestis | reverse complement strand
GCTGACGGGGGAGCGGCTGGCGGGTGTGCTGCGTCCGAAGGTGGACGCGGCCTGGCACCTGCACGAGGCGACCAAGGACCTCGACCTCACCGCCTTCGTACTCTTCTCCTCCATGTCGGGCATCCTCGGCGGCCCCGGCCAGGCCAACTACGCGGCGGGCAACACGTTCCTCGACGCCCTGGCCCGGCACCGCCGCTCGCTCGGCCTGCCCGGCACGTCCCTCGCATGGGGCCCGTGGACCCAGGACGCCGGCATGATCGGCACCCTCTCCGACACCGACGTACACCGCATCGCCCGCGCCGGCATGCCGGAACTCACCCCCGAGCAGGGCGCGGTCCTCTTCGACGCGGCACTCGACACCGGTGAACCCCTCGTCCTGCCCGTGCGCCTCGACCTCCCCGCCCTACGGGAACAGGGCGACATCCACCCCATGCTCCGTGGTCTGGTGCGGGTGCGGGCGCGCGTGGTCTGGTGCGGGTGCGGGCGCGGCGGTCGGTTGCCGGTGGTTCGGTGGCGGCGGCCGGTCTGGTGCAGCGGTTGGAGGGTCTGGGCCGGGACGAGCGGCGTGAGGTGCTGCTGGATCTGGTGCGTGGTCAGATCGCGGTGGTGCTGGGGCATGCGGGTGCGCAGACGGTGGATCCGGGGCGTGCGTTCCAGGACCTGGGCTTCGACTCGCTGACGGCGGTGGAGCTGCGCAACCGGCTGGGCAAGGCGACGGGGCTGCGGCTGCCGGCGACGGTGGTGTTCGACTATCCGACGGCGAACGCCCTGGTGGGTTATCTGCTGGACGAGTTGTTCGGTGTGGTGGAGCCGGCCGCGGTGGTGCCGGTGGGGTCGTTGCCGTCGGTGGCGGACGATCCGGTGGTGATCGTGGGGATGGCGTGCCGTTATCCGGGCGGGGTGTCGTCGCCGGAGGACCTGTGGCGGCTGGTGTCCGAGGGTGTCGACGCC
>NZ_LGCN01000060.1 GCF_001279005.1 Streptomyces caelestis | reverse complement strand
ACGTGACCGGACGCATCGCCGCGCCCGGTGAACTCACCACCCCCGCTTACTGGGTGACCCATGTCCGTGAGGCCGTGCGCTTCGACGACGGGATCCGTGCCCTAGTGGAGGAGGGCGTCACCCGGTTCGTGGAGCTGGGGCCGGACGGTGTGCTCAGCGGCATGGCCCGCGAAAGCGCCGGCGACGAGGCTCACCTGATCCCGCTCCTGCGCAAGGACCGCGACGAGGAGACCACGGCCCTCACCGCACTCGGACGGCTGCACGTGGCCGGGGCCCGGGTGGACTGGGCCGCGTACTTCGACGGCACCGGCGCGCGGACCGTCGACCTGCCGACCTACGCCTTCCAGCGGCAGCGCTACTGGCCGGAGAACAGCACGGCCCCCGAAGCGGCCGACGCCCGCGCAGCCGGTCTGGAGGCGTCCGATCACCCGTTGCTGGGTGCGGTGCGGTCTGGAGGCGTCCGATCACCCGTTGCTGGGTGCGGTGGTGGCGCTGCCGGACTCGGGTGGTGTGGTGCTGACGGGCAGGCTGTCGGTGGAGGCGCAGCCGTGGCTGGCCGATCACGTCGTCCTGGGCCGCACCCTGCTGCCCGGCACGGGGCTGGTGGAACTCGCCCTGACGGCCGGCGAGGCCGTGGGCTGCGCGACGCTGGACGAACTGACTTTGGCCGCACCGCTGGTGCTGCCCGAGCAGGGCGCCGTTCAGGTCCGCGTCGTGGTGGGGCCCCAGGATGCCGACCACCGCACGGTCGCCGTCTACTCCCGCCCGGAAGGCGCCGAGGACGCCTCGTGGACGACTCATGCCTCCGGGTTCCTGGTGGAGGGTGTGGTGTCGGCGGGGTTCGATCTGGTGCAGTGGCCTCCGGTGGGTGCCGAGGTGGTGCCGGTGGAGGGTGCCTACGAGGTCTTCCGGGAGCGTGGTTACGGCTACGGTCCGGTGTTCCGGGGGTTGCGTGCGGCGTGGCGTCGGGGTGAGGAGTTGTTCGCCGAGGTCGCT
>NZ_LGCN01000059.1 GCF_001279005.1 Streptomyces caelestis | reverse complement strand
TCGGTGTGGTGGAGTCGCTGACGGGGGAGCGGCTGGCGGGTGTGCTGCGTCCGAAGGTGGACGCGGCCTGGCACCTGGACGAGGCGATCAAGGACCTTGACCTCACCGCCTTCGTGGTCTTCTCGTCGGTGGCGGGGACGTTCGGCAGCGCGGGTCAGTCGGCTTATGCGGCGGGGAACGCGTTCCTGGACGGTCTGGTGCGTCGTCGGCGTGCGTCGGGGCTGCCGGCGGTGTCGCTGGTGTGGGGTCCGTGGTCGCAGGACGCGGGCATGACCCAGACGCTGTCGGAGACCGACCACCGCCGCATCGCCCGCTCCGGTATGCCTCCGCTGCCCCCCGCACTCGGCACCGAGCTCATGGACGCCGCGCTGGCCGGCGACGAACCCGTCGTCCTGCCCGTGCGTCTCGACCTGGCAGCCCTCCGTGCCGAGGAAGAGGTGCCCGCTCTCCTGCGTGGTCTGGTGCGGGTGCGGGCGCGGCGGTCGGTTGCCGGTGGTTCGGTGGCGGCGGCCGGTCTGGTGCAGCGGTTGGAGGGTCTGGGCCGGGACGAG
>NZ_LGCN01000058.1 GCF_001279005.1 Streptomyces caelestis | reverse complement strand
CGATGCGTCCGGTCACGTTGGAGACGACGGGCAGCAGCGGCTCGGCGTAGGACAGTGCCTCGGCGACCGTGCGGAACTCCTCCAGCATCGGCTCCATCAACGGCGAGTGAAAGGCGTGCGACACCCGCAGCCGGGACGTACGACGCCCCAGCTCACGGAACACCCCGGCCACCGCCTCGACCGCGGCCTCGGCACCCGAGATCACCACCGAGGACGGGCCGTTGACCGCCGCGAGCGACACCTCGCCGGTCAGATGCGGCAGCACCTCCGCCTCCGCCGCCTCCACCGCGACCATCGCGCCACCGGCCGGCAGCGCCTGCATCAACCGGCCACGAGCAGCCACCAGCGCGCAGGCGTCCGCGAGGGAGACGACGCCCGCGATGTGCGCGGCCGCTATTTCGCCGATCGAGTGCCCGGCCACGTAGTCGGGCCGTACGCCCCAGGCGTCGAGCAGGCGGTACAGCGCCACCTCGACCGCGAACAGTCCGGCCTGGGCGTAGGCGGTCCGGTTCAGCGCCTCCGCGTCCTCACCCCACACCACCTCACGCAGG
>NZ_LGCN01000057.1 GCF_001279005.1 Streptomyces caelestis | reverse complement strand
AGCGACCTCGGCGAACAACTCCTCACCCCGACGCCACGCCGCACGCAACCCCCGGAACACCGGACCGTAGCCGTAACCACGCTCCCGGAAGACCTCGTACGCGCCCTCCACCGGCACCACCTCGGCACCCACCGGAGGCCACTGCACCAGATCGAACCCCGCCGACACCACACCCTCCACCAGGAACCCGGAGGCATGGGTGGACCAGTCCTGCGAGGCGTCCTCGGAGCGCGAGTAGACGGCGACCGTACGGCGTCCGCCGTTCTCCGGGCCGACCACCACACGTACCTGGACACCGCCCCTTTCGGGCAGCACCAGCGGTGTCGCCAGGGCCAGTTCGTCCAGCGCCGTACAGCCCACGGCCTCGCCCGCCGTCAGGGCGAGTTCCACCAGCACGGCGCCGGGCAGCAGGGTGCGGCCCAGGACGACCGCCTCCACCGACAGCCTGCCCGTCAGCACCACACCACCCGAGTCCGGCAGCGCCACCACCGCACCCAGCAACGGGTGATCGGACGCCTCCAGACCGGCGCCGGCGGAAATCGTGGTGGCGCCGTCCGTGGCGTGCAGCCAGTAGCGCTGCCGCTGGAAGGCGTAGGTCGGCAGGTCGACGGTCCGCGCGCCGGTGCCGGCGAAGTACGCGGCCCAGTCGACGGGAGCACCGTCGCTGTGCAGGCGACCGAGGGCGGTGAGCAGGGCGTCGGCCTCGTTGCGGCCCTTGCGGGCGACCGGCACCAGCAGGACGTCGGTGTCGTCGAGGCAGGTACGGGCCATGCCGGTCAGCACCGCTTCGGGACCGACCTCGACGCAGCGACCCACTCCGGCGGCACGCAGTGCCTGGACTCCGTCGGCGAAGCGCACGGCCTCGCGGACGTGGGTCACCCAGTAGGCGGGGGTGGTGAGTTCACCGGGCGCGGCGATGCGTCCGGTCACGTTGGAGACGACGGGCAGCAGCGGCTCGGCGTAGGACAGTGCCTCGGCGACCGTG
>NZ_LGCN01000056.1 GCF_001279005.1 Streptomyces caelestis | reverse complement strand
CAGGCCTGGACCCTGGCCAGGATCAAGACGCTGATCGGGCGCCGGTTCCACCGGACTCTCACGCTCTCGGCCATCGCGCGGATGCTCCGGCGTCACGGGTGGAGCCATCAGGTTCCGGCCCGACGGGCGATCGAGCGTGACGAGGACGCGGTCGCCGGCTGGGTGAAGGAGACCTGGCCTCGGGTAAAAGGGCCGCGGCGGCGCTCGGCGGCTGGATCGTTTTCGAGGACGAAGCCGGCTTCTCGATGACGCCGCCCACCTCCCGGACCTGGGCCAGGCGCGGGCACACGCCCGTGATCCGAGTCAGGGGACGTTCCCGGCACCGGTTCTCGATTGCCGCCCTGGCCTGTTACAAGCAGGGCGAGCGCTCACGCCTGGTCTTCCGGCCCAAGCGGCACGTCGACCACAGGCGCGGTGGCCGGCGCAGCTTCACCTGGACCGACTACCGCGACCTGCTGACCGCGGCCCACCAGCAACTCGGCGCCCCGCTCGTGCTCGTCTGGGACAGCCTCAACGTGCACCTGGACGCCCGGCTGCGGGCCTTTATCGACACCCGCGACTGCTGGACGCCCGGCTGCGGGCCTTTATCGACACCCGCGACTGGATCACCGCCTACCAGTTACCGCCTTACGCACCCGACCTGAACCCGGTCGAAGGCATCTGGTCACTGGTCCGACGCGCGGGCCAGAACAACACCGCCTTCACCGACCCCGACCACCTGATGCACGTCCTGCGCCGTACCCTCCGCGAACTCCAGTACCGCAGCGAAACCATCGACGGATGCCTCGCAGCAACCGGACTCACCCTGACGACATCACGCCGACAAGCTCAGTAACCGCCATCTGGCCACCGGGCAGGCCCGCGCCGGGCGCCAGGCCGAGGAGAAGCGGACCGTGAGCGAGATCCGCGCCATCCCCGCCGCGCGCGATGGCGCCCATGGCGCCCCACGCGTCCATGCCGGCTGCGCGCGAGGGGACGGCGGATCAACCGCAAGCGTGTGACCCGGCTGATGCGGGTCAACCACATCATCGGACGGCACCTGCGGAAAAAGAAGCGGA
>NZ_LGCN01000055.1 GCF_001279005.1 Streptomyces caelestis | reverse complement strand
CCAGATCACCCGGCCGCACCCCCCTGCCCGACAGATACCGGGCCAGCCGGTTCGACCACACCTCCAACTCGCCGTACGTCACCTCCTGATCCTCGAAGATCAAGGCGGTCGACCTCGGGGAACGTGCCGCCTGCAGTGCGAAGAGGCCGTCCAGGCCGAGTTCGGGGGCCCGGGTGACGGGCCCGGACCACGTGTCCAGCAGATCCCGCTCCTCGGGGGCGAGCAGCGGGATCGAGCCGACGGTGGTGTCGGGATCGGCCGCGGCCGACTCCAGCAGGAGCAGGGTGCGCTCCAGCAGGAGTCCGACCGTCCTCGGCTCGTACAGGTCGGTGGCGTACTCGACGGTGATGTCGAGCCCGCCCGGGCCGCCGTCGGCCGCCCGGCGCTCACCGAACGCGAAGGTCAGGTCGAACTTCGCGATCCTCAGCTCCGGGTCGAGGAAGGCCGCTTCGAGGCCCGCCAGATCCGGGGCGTCGGCGGCGGTGTCGCCGACGGTGAGCATGACCTGGAACAGCGGATGCCGGGACGCCGAACGCTCGGGATTGAGCACCTCGACGAGCCGGTCGAACGGAAGGTCCTGA
>NZ_LGCN01000054.1 GCF_001279005.1 Streptomyces caelestis | reverse complement strand
TCAGGACCTTCCGTTCGACCGGCTCGTCGAGGTGCTCAATCCCGAGCGTTCGGCGTCCCGGCATCCGCTGTTCCAGGTCATGCTCACCGTCGGCGACACGACGGTGAGCGAACCTGAACTCGGCGGCCTTGCAGCGCGATTCGTCACCCCCGAGACCCGCGTCGCCAAGTTCGACCTGACCTTCGCGTTCGGTGAGCGCCGGGCGGCCGACGGCGGCCCGGGCGGGCTCGACATCACCGTCGAGTACGCCACCGACCTCTACGGACCCGCCACCGCCGAGGCCGTCGCCGGTCGCCTGGTACGCCTCCTCACCGCCGCCGTCTCCGCCCCCGACCAGCCGGTCTCCACCCTGCCCCTCCTCACCGAGGACGAGCACACCCGCCTCGCCCGATGGTCCGGGCCCGCGACCCCGGCTCCCCGACTCGGCCTGGACGGCTTGTTCGCCGGTCAGGCGGCCCGCTCACCGGAGGCCCCGGCACTCGTCTTCGAGGATCAGGAGGTGACGTACGGCGAGTTGGAGGTGTGGTCGAACCGGCTGGCCCGGTATCTGTCGGGCAGGGGGGTGCGGCCGGGTGATCTGG
>NZ_LGCN01000053.1 GCF_001279005.1 Streptomyces caelestis | reverse complement strand
CGGCTGGTCCGAGGGTGTGGGTGTGCTGGTGCTGGAGCGGTTGTCGGATGCGCGGCGCCATGGTCATCGGGTGCTGGCGGTGGTGCGGGGCAGTGCGGTGAACCAGGACGGTGCGTCGAACGGGTTGACGGCGCCGAACGGTCCGTCGCAGCAGCGGGTGATCCGGCAGGCGCTGGCCAGTGGCGGGTTGTCGGCCGGTGATGTGGATGTGGTGGAGGCGCACGGTACGGGGACGACGCTGGGTGACCCGATCGAGGCGCAGGCGCTGATCGCCGCCTATGGTCAGGACCGGCCGGGGGACCGGCCGTTGTGGCTGGGGTCGGTGAAGTCGAACCTGGGTCATACGCAGGCGGCGGCGGGTGTGGCCGGTGTGATCAAGATGGTGATGGCGATGCGGCACGGTGTGCTGGGTGTGCTGCCGCGCACCCTGCATGTGGATGCGCCGTCGTCGCACGTGGACTGGTCGGCGGGTGCGGTGGAGCTGCTGACCGAGCCGGTGCAGTGGGCGCAGGGTTCGGGGCCGCGCCGTGCGGGTGTGTCCTCGTTCGGCATCAGCGGCACCAACGCGCACGTCATCCTCGAAGAGTCGAACGCCGACATCGAGGCGGATGAGGGCGCCGAAACCGGAGGACTCGCCTCCCTCGCACCCGGCGCGGTGCCGTGGGTCCTCTCCGGCAAGACCGAAGCCGCCCTGCACGCCCAGGCCGCACGCCTCCTGGCCCGCGTCGAAGCGGCCCCGGACCTGCGTGCCGTGGACCTCGGCTGCTCCCTGGCCACGCAGCGCTCCGTCTTCGACCACCGCGCCGTGGTCCTCGCGAACGACCGTGACTCCGCCGTGCGCGGCCTGGCCGCGGTGTGCGTGGGGGAGAGCGACTCGGCTGCGATCGTCGGCACGACCGAACAGGGCCGCACCGCCTTCCTGTTCTCGGGTCAGGGGTCGCAGCGGTTGGGTATGGGGCGTGAGCTGTACGGTCGTTTCCCGGTGTTCGCGGAGGCGTTCGACGCGGTGTGCGCGGGCC
>NZ_LGCN01000052.1 GCF_001279005.1 Streptomyces caelestis | reverse complement strand
CACCGCGGTGTATTTCACGACGGCGTTGTTCGACGCGATGGCGTCGGAGGCGGTGGGCGCGTTGGCGGGTCTGGAGGAGATCTGGACGGGGGGTGATGTGTTGTCGGCGCCGGCGTTGCGGCGGGTGCTGGAGGAGTGTCCGGGGACGACCGTGGTGCACGCCTACGGGCCCACGGAGTCCACGGTGTTCTGCAGTTATCAGGTCTTCGGGCCGGGTGAGCGGGTGGTGGAGCGGCTGCACCTGGGGGTGCCGATGGCCAATACCCGGATGTATGTGCTGGACGAGGGGCTGCGTCCGGTGGTGCCGGGTGTGGTGGGTGAGCTGTACGTCGCGGGCAGTCATCTGGCCCGGGGGTACGTCGGGCGGCCGGGACTGTCCTCCGAGCGGTTCGTGGCCGATCCCTTCGGTCCGGCCGGTGAGCGGATGTACCGCACGGGTGATCTGGCGCGGTGGAACGAGCACGGTGAGGTCGTCTTCGAGGGCCGGGCCGACCAGCAGGTGAAGCTGCGCGGCTTCCGGATCGAGCCGGGTGAGATCGAGTCGGCGTTGGTCGTCCACCCGTCGGTGGCGCAGGCCGCGGTGGTCGTCCGCGAGGACCGCCCCGGCGACAAACGCCTC